>NZ_JBEPKK010000055.1:0-1132 GCF_040544675.1 Variovorax boronicumulans | reverse complement strand
GCGATCAGCGAAGACCTGGAAGTCATCCGCGATTGGCAGCCCAGCGAGGAGCTTCGCTCGGGCAGCTACACGGTGGACGACTTCAACTTCACCACGCCCCGCGGCGACCTGATGAACGTGCGCAGCCAGCCGCTGGGCGGGGACAACGCCAGCTACGAGATGTACGAGTGGCTGGGCGACTACCCGGCGGCCGGCGACGGCGAGCACTACGCCCGTGTGCGGCTGGAAGAGTCGCAGGCGCTGGCGCAGCGCAGCGCGGGCCAGGCCACCGTGCGCGGCATGGCGCCGGGCTACACCTTCACGATGCGCAACTCGCCGCGCTCGGACGACAACCGCGAGTACCTGGTGGCGGCCGTGTCGTATGCGCTGCGCGAAGGCGGCTATGCCTCGGGCACCGAGGCGGGCGAGTACGACTTCGACTTCACGGCGCAGCCCACCTCGCTCGCGTTCAGGTCGCCGCGCAACACGCCGCCGCCGCGCACCAGCGGGCCGCAGACCGCGACGGTGGTGGGCCCCGAGGGCGAGGAGATCTGGACCGACCAGTACGGCCGGGTGAAGGTGCAGTTCCACTGGGACCGCTACGGCCAGCGCAACGAGAACAGCTCGCGCTTCGTGCGGGTGTCGCACATCTGGGCGGGCGAGCGCTTCGGCGGGGTGTTCACGCCGCGCATCGGGCAGGAGGTGATCGTGGACTTCATCGGCGGTCGGCCCGACCGTCCGGTGATCGTGGGCCGCGTGTACAACGCCGACCAGATGCCGCCTTTCGCGTTGCCGGGGGAGGCCACCAAGAGCGGCATCGTCACGCGCTCGTCCAAGGGCGGCTCGCAGGCCACGGCCAATGCGTTCGTGTTCGAGGACAGGATGGGCGCCGAGCAGATCCTGGTGCATGCCGAGCGCAACCTGGATGTGGAGGTGGAGGGCGACGAGACGCACACCACCGACAAGACGCGCACCACGCTGATCAAGGGGCACGAGTCGGCCACCTACGAGGCGGGTGAAGAGCGGCACATCACCGGCGGGGCGGTGGAGACCATCGACGGGGGCGAGACGCGCACGGTGACCGGCGGTGCCACCGAGACGGTGAGCAGCGGGGAGACGCGCACGATCACCGGCGGGGCGGTGGAGACCATCA
>NZ_JBEPKK010000054.1:0-1153 GCF_040544675.1 Variovorax boronicumulans | reverse complement strand
CTTAGATGTCGAGGATCTTTGCCACGACGCCCGAACCCACGGTGCGGCCGCCTTCACGGATGGCGAAGCGCAGGCCTTCTTCCATCGCGATCGGGTTGATCAGCTTCACGGTGATGCTGACGTTGTCGCCAGGCATGACCATTTCCTTGTCCGCGGGCAACTCGATCGCGCCGGTCACGTCCGTCGTGCGGAAGTAGAACTGCGGGCGGTAGTTGTTGAAGAACGGCGTGTGACGGCCGCCTTCGTCCTTGGACAGCACATACACCTCGGCGGTGAAGTGCGTGTGCGGCTTGATCGAACCGGGCTTGCACAGCACTTGGCCGCGCTCGACTTCTTCGCGCTTGGTGCCGCGCAGCAGCACGCCGACGTTGTCGCCAGCCTGGCCCTGGTCCAGCAGCTTGCGGAACATTTCCACGCCGGTGCAGGTGGTCTTGACGGTCGGACGGATGCCGACGATCTCGATTTCTTCGCCGACCTTGATCACGCCACGCTCGACAGCGCCGGTCACCACGGTGCCGCGACCCGAGATCGAGAACACGTCTTCGACAGGCATCAGGAACGTACCGTCCACGGCGCGCTCGGGCGTCGGGATGTAGGTGTCCAGGGCTTCAGCCAGCTTCATGATGGCTTCTTCACCCAGCTTGCCCTTGTCGCCTTCGAGAGCGAGCTTGGCCGAGCCGTGGATGATGGGGGTGTCGTCGCCAGGGAACTCGTACTTGTCCAGGAGCTCGCGCACTTCCATTTCGACCAGCTCGAGCAGTTCGGCGTCGTCGACCATGTCGCACTTGTTCAGGAAAACGATGATGTAGCCCACACCCACCTGGCGAGCCAGCAGGATGTGTTCACGGGTCTGGGGCATCGGGCCGTCAGCGGCCGAGCACACCAGGATGGCGCCGTCCATCTGAGCGGCGCCCGTGATCATGTTCTTCACATAGTCGGCGTGGCCGGGGCAGTCGACGTGTGCGTAGTGGCGGTTGGCCGTTTCGTACTCGACGTGCGCGGTGTTGATCGTGATGCCGCGGGCCTTTTCTTCGGGCGCTGCGTCGATCTGGTCGTAAGCCTTGGCTTCGCCGCCGAACTTGGCCGACAGAACGGTTGCGATTGCAGCCGTCAGCGTGGTCTTGCCATGGTCGACGTGACCGATCGTGCCCAC
>NZ_JBEPKK010000053.1:0-1157 GCF_040544675.1 Variovorax boronicumulans | reverse complement strand
CTAGTGTCCTGTCCCGTTAATTCGCCCGCATAGGCGGGTGAGTTTTTCGAGGATCGAATTGGCCGTTGCTGTCCATGTGAACGGCTTGCAGTTCTCGTTGTAGTGACTGACGAACGCGTTGATTTTGTTCGTCAGTTCCTTGACGCTTTTGAACGAACCGCGCCGTATGGCCTTGTCCGTGATGATCCCGAAGAAGCGCTCGACCTGATTGAGCCAGCTTGAATAGGTTGGCACGAAGTGCATATGCCAGCGCGGCCGTTGTGCAAGCCAGGCGCGCACCTTCGGGTGCTTGTGGCTGGCATAGTTGTCCACGATACAGTGCACGTCCAGCTCCAGCGGCACGGACTTGTCGATCTCGCGCAGGAATGCCAGGAACTCCTGGTGCCGATGACGTGGCTTGCAACTGGCCAGCACCGTGCCATTGAGCACGTTCAGCGCAGCAAACAAGGTGGTCGTGCCATGACGGACGTAGTCATGCGTGACGCCTTCGACATAGCCCAATCCCATCGGCAGCATCGGCTGTGTGCGCTCCAGTGCCTGGCACTGGCTCTTCTCGTCAACGCACAGGACCAGCGCGTTCTCAGGGGGATTCAGGTACAGCCCGACGACGTCTCGCAGCTTCTCGATGAACAGCGGATCGGTCGAGAGCTTGAAGCTCTCCACACGGTGCGGCTTGAGTTGGAACGCCTTCAGATAGCGCGCCACCGTCGTCTTGCTGATCCCGGTTTCTCCCGCCAGGCCGCGCGTGCTCCAATGCGTCGCGCCGCCAGCCGGCTTGGTGTGCAATGTCTTGTTGATCAATCCGGCCACGCGCTCATCGTCAACAGTGCGCGGGCGCCCGGGGCGCAGCTCGTCATAGAGCCCTGTGATGCGCTCGCGCGCATAGCGCGTTCGCCACTTCGTGACCGTGCTGCGATTGATCCCCAGTGCGTGCGACACGTCGGTGCTGCTCTTGTCTACGCCCTCGCATGCCAGCACCACCCGCGCCCTCAATGCCAATGCAGCAGGCAGCGAACGAGAGCGCGCCATCGAGGTCAACTCGGCGCGCTCTTCATCCGTCAATGTGATCTCAGTGCGTACGTGGGCGTTGGGCATGGCAGCATCTCCAAGGATGCCTCACCACAAGCAGTTCTCGTGCCTACGAATTAACGGGACAG
>NZ_JBEPKK010000052.1:0-1209 GCF_040544675.1 Variovorax boronicumulans | reverse complement strand
CGCTTGTATGGTTGAGGCGCTGGGGTGGAGGGACTCGTTTCGCATTCGGCCGCGGCAGCGGACCGACAGTTTTGAGATTTCTCCCGCCCCACCTTCCAACGTCGATTAGGAACTGAGCGCAGTTCCGTTTGGGACGGAACGAGCGCCGATCTAGACGCAAGCAAACGTGGTTGGTGGGCTGCACCCCAGCTTGGCAAATTGTCCAACTGGAGGTGCCGGCATGCAAGAACCAACCCTGTTCATCGGCGTGGATGTATCCAAGGCCGAACTGGTCATTTCGCTGGGGCCTGAGCGCCGACCTCGCAGCGTGGTCAACGATGCGGCGAGCATCGCCGATTGGCTGCGGGAAGTGCCGCCTCATGCCCTGATCGCCATGGAATCCACTGGCCGGTACCACGGCCTGTTGGCGCACCTTGCAAGCCAGGCCGGCCTGAAGGTGTTCGTGCTCAATGCACGCGACGTGTACTTCTACGCCCAAGCCTTGGGGGCCAGGGCCAAGACGGATGGCGTGGATGCCCGGGTCATCGCCCGCTACCTGGCTGAGCACCACGGGCATCTGCACCCCTGGCAGCCGCGCAGCCCTGTGCAGCAGCGGCTGCAGGATCTGCTTACGCGTCGGGCGCAATTGGCCACGCAACGCTCGGCCATCAAGCAGATCGTGGCGGGTGTTGATGCGAGCGATATAGACACCAGCGGTCTGCAGAAGGCCTTTGATACCCTTCTGAAGGCAATGGACAGCAGGCTCCAGGAGCTGGTTGCCAGCGATGCGCTGATGTCCACTGGCTGCCAGAGATTGCTCACGATCACTGGTGTAGGGCCGCAGACCTCGGTACTGCTGGCGACGCTGTTCAGTCGCTTCGACTTCACCAATGCCGACGCTTTGGTGGCGTACTGCGGGCTTGATCCGAGGCCCAACGATTCGGGTGCCTGGCACGGGCGACGTCGCTTGAGCAAGAAGGGGCCGGCGCTGTTGCGTCGACAGATCTACCTGGTGGGTTTTGCTGCGAGTCATAGCAAGGCGCTCAAGCCGTTGTACGAGGCCATTCGGGCCAAGGGCTTTGCAACCACTGCGGCCTTCATCATTCTGGGGCGCAAGCTGCTGCGCGTGGCGTTTGCCGTCTGGAAGGGCACGCAGTCGTTTGATCCTGCCCGGTTGATGCCTAAAAGCGACTTGCAAAAAACATAGAACCTCAAACAGCTGCGAGCCCT
>NZ_JBEPKK010000051.1:0-1252 GCF_040544675.1 Variovorax boronicumulans | reverse complement strand
TCTCTCCGGCGCGCACGTCCAGCGTCACCTTGTCCACCGCCTGCGTGCCGCCGAAGCGCTTGCAGACAGACTGGAATTGCAGCAGGGGCGGGTTCATGCGCATGTCGCTCCCCGCGTGCCGAGGCGGATGCGGTAGAGCGAGGTGGAGGCGCACACATAGAGCTCGTTGCCGTCGATCCCGCCGAAGCACAGGTTGCCCACCTTCTCCGGCACGGCGATGCGCGCCATGCGCGTGCCGTCGGGGTGAAAGACCTGCACGCTGTCGGCGCTGCTGGTGTAGACGAAGCCGTGCACGTCGACCCGAAAGCCGTCGGCCAGACCCGGATTCACCACCGCGAACACGCGGGGGTTGGCGAGGCTCTCGCCGTGGATCACATCGAACGCGACGATGTGGTGATGCCCGCTGCCGTCGGTGCGCAGCGCAGCCGAGGTGTCGCTCACATAGAGGATGCTTTCATCGGGCGAGAACGCCAGGCCGTTCGGCTCCTCGACGAAGTCGCTCACCGAACGCAGTGCGCCGCTCGCCGGGTCGAATCGAAAGACATGGTTGCGGCCCAGTTCGCTTTGGGCCTTGTGGCCTTCATGGTCGGACACGATGCCGTAGGGCGGATCGGTGAACCAGATGCTGCCGTCGCGCTTGACGACCACGTCGTTGGGCGAGTTGAGCCGGCGGCCCCGGTAGCGATCGACCAGCACCTCGTCGGCGAGCGGCACGAGGCCGGCACCGAAGTGCGTACGCACGATGGCGCGCAGGCCGTGCGAGCAATGCAGCAAGGCGCCATCGGCTTCGCGCGCATGGCCGTTGGTGAATTCCACGGCATCGCGCCACACGGTCATGCCGGTGTCGGGGTGCCAGCGCAGCATGCGGTTGTTGGGAATGTCGCTCCACAGCACGGCACCGTCTTCACGCATCCACACGGGGCCTTCGCTCCAGGCGGCGCCGGTGCACAGGCGCTCCAACGGGCCGGCATCGCGGGCAACGGATGCAAAGCGGGTATCCAGGACTTCGATGGGCATGACCCAAGTCTGGCATCAATAAAGATACCGGTAACTTAGGCTTTTCCCGGAGATTTATCTGTGCGTGACTTCTCCGTTTGACTGCAAAATAAGATACCTGTAACTTATCAGTTCCACGAAGCAAGGAGTCCTTCTTGAAGCTGTTCGATCTGTCAGGGCGCATTGCCCTCATCACCGGCTCCAGCAAAGGCATCGGCTTTGCTCTGGCTTCGGCCCTCGGCGCGGCCGGCGCGCG
>NZ_JBEPKK010000050.1:0-1993 GCF_040544675.1 Variovorax boronicumulans | reverse complement strand
CGGCCCGGCCGCCGGCAAGGGCCGCAGGCAGCTTCGATGCGTCGACGCCGCCGGCTTCGGCCAGGCGCACCGCCTCGGCCACGGCCTGGAAGCCGATGGCGCAGAGCAACTGGTTGACCAGTTTGGTGGTCTGGCCCGCGCCGTTCTCGCCCATGTGGGTGTAGTTGGCGCACAGGCTGTCCATGACGGCGCGCGCACGCGCCACGTCGCCGGCACTGCCGCCCGCCATCACCGTGAGTTGCCCGATCAGCGCCTTGGGTGCGCCACCCGACAGCGGCGCATCCACGAAGCCCATGCCGGTGCGCTCGCGCAGCGTCTGCGCGAGGCGGCGCGTGGAAGGCGGATCGATGGACGACATGTCGATCAGCAGGCGTTGCGCATCGGGCGGTGCTGCCGCCACGCCCGCTTCGCCGAAGATCGCGCGCTCCACCACGGCGGCCGCGTTGAGGCTGGTGATCACGAAGTCGCTGGCCGCTGCCGCCACGGCCGCGGTGCCGGCGGCCTGCGCGCCTTGCTGCGTCAGTGCGGCGACCTTGGCCGCGTCCGGGTCGAACACGCTCACCGCGTGGCCGCATTCGAGCAAACGGCGCGCAATGGCCGAGCCCATGATGCCGACGCCGATCACGGCCACACGCTGGCTTGGGAATGTCATGCAGAAACTTTCTGTGGAGATGGATTCGTCGTGCCGTCGAGCAAGCGGGCCGCGATGCCGGCGACGATCGAGGCAATCGGCTGGTCGATGTCGATGTGCAGCACATCGGGCTCTCCCGCCCCGGGCTTCTCCAGCGTGCGCAACTGACTCTGGAGCAGTGCCGGCGGCATGTAGTGGCCGCGCCGCTCCTGCAACCGCCGCTGGATCAGCGCATCCGCGCCGTCGAGAAACACAAAACTCAGGCCCGGTGCCGCCATGCGCAGGCGGTCGCGGTAGGCGCGCTTCAGCGCGGAGCAGGCCACCACCACGCCGCGGGGTGCGGCGTGCGGGTCGGCCAGGCACGCGCCGATGCGCGCGAGCCAGGGCCATCGGTCCTCGTCGGTCAGCGGCTGCCCGCCGCGCATGCGCACCACGGCCTCGGGCGCATGCAGGTCGTCGCCATCGATCCACGGCACGCCCAGCCTGTCGGCCAGGCCCGCGGCCACGCTGCTCTTGCCGCAGCCCGACACGCCCATCACCACCACGGCCAGCCGCCGCTGCCCCTGCTGTGTTTGCTGTGTTTGCTCTTGCTGCCCGGGCATGGCGTCAGAGGCTCGCGGTGATGCCGCCATCCACGTAGAGGATGTGTCCGTTGACGAAGCTCGATGCATCCGAGGCCAGGAAGATGGCCGCGCCGCCCAGCTCCTGCACATCGCCCCAGCGGCCGGCCGGCGTGCGGCCCGAGAGCCAGGCGGTGAAGGCTTCGTCGTTCACCAGCGCTTCCGTGAGTTCGGTCTTGAAGTAGCCCGGCCCCAGGGCGTTGACCTGAATGCCGTACTTGCCCAGGTCGATGGCCATGCCCTTGGTGAGCATCTTCACCGCACCCTTGGTGGCGGCGTAGGGCGCGATGTTGGGCCGGCCCAGTTCGCTCTGCACCGAGCACACGTTGATGATCTTGCCGCGCTTGCGCTCGATCATGCGTTGCGCCACGAAGCGGCCCACGAAGAACACGCTGTCGATGTTGGTGGTGGTGATCTTGTGCCAGGCATCGATCGGAAACTCCGCGAAGGGGCCGCGGTGCTGCATGCCGGCGTTGTTGACCAGGATCTCGATCGGGCCGATCTCCGCTTCGATGCGGGCCACGCCTGCTTCCACGGCAGCGGCGTCGGTGACGTCGAAGGACACGGCCTCGGCCGCCACGCCCTGGGCGCGCAGTGCATCGCGGGCCGCGGTGAGCGAAGCGGCATCGCGCGCATTCAGAACCACGCGCGCGCCGGCCGCGCCGAGGGCCGAAGCCAGAGCAAAGCCGATGCCTTTGCTGGAGCCGGTGATGAGGGCAATGCGCCCTGACAGATCGAACAG
>NZ_JBEPKK010000049.1:0-2080 GCF_040544675.1 Variovorax boronicumulans | reverse complement strand
CGTCGCTGTCCTGGCGCACGCGCGCGCCGGAGATCGCGATGTCGTCCAGCCCCAGGTGCTGGTGGATCAGCTGCAGCTGCGGCTCGATCTTCCAGCCGCTCTCGCCCATCGCGAAGGCCTGCCCCACTTCGATGGATGCCATCAGGCTGTCGCCCTTGCCCCCGCTGCGCGGGGCCGACATCGGCTCGACGGTGTAGCGGTGGCGCCCCGCCTGCAACACGGCATCGGCATAGAAGCCCGAATCGGCGGTCCAGGTGCCGTAGGCGCCCAGGTACTGGCTGCGCAGGTCGTTGGAGCCGACGCCCAGGTTGGCGATGCCGCTCGCAAAGCCGCTGGCCTTGATGTTGCCGTCCAGTTGGCCGACGTACACGCCGGCACGCCAGTTCGGTGTGGCCCACAGGTCGGTGCCGGCCTGGAAGCCCTTGACGCTGCCCTTGCTGTGCGGGTTCACCGTGCCCTGCTGGCGGATGTCGAGGTCGGTGGCGATCACGCGGCCCCAGGCGCGGCGGCCGGTGCCGGTCGATGCGGCGGCGCCGGCCTTGACATCGTCGTCGCCGATGCGCTGGTGCAGGTTGCCGATCATGGCCAGGTCCATCTGGCGCACCTGGCTGGGCAGCGCGGAGAGCAGCGGGACTTCGGCGCGGTAGGTGGGCACTTGCACGGTGCCCGTGCCTGTAGATCCGCTCGTGCCAGGCGTTGTGGTCGCCGTGGTGGTCGATCGCAGGTACCAGTTCTCACCGGCCCCGCTCGCGTCCGCGGCATACAGGCGGTACTCGTAGGCGCCCGCATCGACGTGGCCGCCGGTGAGCGCGAAGGCATCCCTGGTGGTCTGCGCGGTGGTGGTGGCGCCGTTGAGCGCGGAGACCACCTCGATGCCGTTGCCCGTGGTCAGCGCACCGAGGCCGCCCAGCTGGGTGATCTGCACGCTGGTGCGGCCGCTGGCCGAGGCGCTCGCGCCGTTGAGCACCAGCCGGTCGCTCACGCTGGTGCTGTCGCCCAGGAAGGTGCCCAGCCGCAGCACGCCGTTGTTGCCGGCGTAGGCGCCGTTGACGGTGAGGGTGGTGCCCGGTGCGGTGCCCACGAGCGAGACGGTGCCGCTGTTGGCGAGGGACGCCACCGTCTGGCTGAAGCCCGCCAGGTCCAGCGTTGCACCGCTTTGCACGGTGTGGGCCGAGGCCGGGCTGAAGGTGCTGGCGACGCCGGCCTTCAGGGTGCCTTGGGCCACGTCGGTCGCGCCGGTGTAGCTGTTGGCGCCCGACAGCGTGAGGGTGCCGCTGCCGACCTTGGTGATGAAGCCGCCGCCGGTGATGTTGCCGCTGAGCGTGGCGCCGAAGCTGCCGGTGTCGATGACCGGGTCGTTGTTGCCGGTGAGCACGATGGCGTTGGCCAGGTTAAGGCCGTCGGCCGCAAAGCCCAGCGTGGTGCCGTCGTCCATGGCCAGCGTGCCGGTGCCCAGCGCGAGGTTGTGGCCCACGTCCAGCCGGCCCTGCTTGAGCGCGGTGCCGCCGGCGTAGCTGTTGGCGGCGGTGAGCGTGGTGGTGCCGGCGCCTTCCTTGACGAGCGAGCCGCTGCCGCTGATGGTGCCCGAGACGGTGAGCGCGTCCGAGCGATTGATGGCCAGCGTCGCGTTGTTCAGGACGTCGCCCAGGACGCTGCCGGTGGTGCCGCCGTTGCCCAGTTGCAGTGTGCCGGCGGTGATGGTGGTGAGGCCGCTGAAGGCCTGGTCCTGCGTCAGCGTGAGCGTGCCCGCGCCGGTCTTCTCGATGCCGCCGGTGCCGCTCACCAGGCCTGCATAGGTCGCGTTGTCAGGCTGGGCGAAGCGCACCAGGCCGTTGTCGGTGATCGCGGCCGGCGCGAACTGCGCGCTGCTTTGCAGCACGCCGCCCGAGGCGACGGTCATGCTGCCGGTGTAGGCGCTGTTGTTGGCCCCTAGGATCAGGGTGCCGCCGTTGACTGCGGTGCTGGTGATGCCTGCGGGCGCCAGCGCCACGTTGAAGGACCAAATCCCGGCGTTGCTCTGCAGCGTCTGGAATCCGCCCAGGGAGAGTGGCGCAAAGGTGGCCGCGGCGCCGTCCGCGCT
>NZ_JBEPKK010000048.1:0-2117 GCF_040544675.1 Variovorax boronicumulans | reverse complement strand
GGCTCGAACTCGCGCGTGCCGTAGGCCGCATCGCCCGGCGCGGGCAGCGCGCGGCGGTCCAGCTTGCCGTTGGGCGTGAGCGGCAGCGCCTCCAGCTGCACGTAGGCCGCCGGCACCATGTACTCGGGCAGCCGGGTGGCCAGGTGCGCGCGCAGCGCCTCGGGCTGCGCCTGCGGCTGCTTCTCGTGAGCCAGGACATAGGCGACCAGCCGCGGGTGGCCGGGCTCGTCCTCGCGGGCAAGCACCACCGCTTCGCGCACACCGGGGTGCGCCAGTAGCTTGGCCTCGATCTCGCCCAGCTCCACGCGGTGACCGCGTACCTTGACCTGGAAGTCCGTGCGTCCGAGGTATTCGAGCTGGCCGTTCGCATCCCCCACCCACCGCGCCAGATCCCCGGTCCTGTAAAGCCGTGCGCCCGGCGCACCGAAAGGATCGGGCACGAACCGCTCGGCGGTGGTCCCGGGCTGATTCAAGTACCCGCGAGCCAGGGGCATGCCGCCCACGTACAGCTCTCCTGCAGCCCCCTTGGGCACCGGCGCCAGTGCGTCGTCGAGCAGGTACACGCGGGTGTTGGCAATGGGCCGCCCGATGAGCGAGCCCTGCCGCCCCTGCAGCGCCTGTGCGGTGTAGCGCATGAATGTCGCTTCGCCGTTGACCTCGGAGCTTCCGTAAAGGTTGTACAGGCGCAGCTGCGGATGCGCTTGAACGATGCTGCGTGCCAGCTCCGGCGCCAGCCGCTCGCCGCTGCACACGAGCGTGCGCAGACTGTCCAGGACCTGGGGCTGCGAGGCTGCCAGACTGCGCAGCAGCGAGGGCACCAGCACGAGCGTGTTCACACGCTGGCGCACGATCTGCTGCCCCAGGCGTTGCGGATCGTGTGCCGTCTCGTGATCCACTGCCACGAGCGTGCCGCCGGCCAGCAGCGTTTGCAGCATCTCGGTGACCGAGTCCACGAACCCGATGCTCGTCTTGAAGGCCGTGACCGGCGGGTGCTCCAGCACGTCCAGCACGTCGCGAATGAACCAGTGCAGGCGATTGCCCAGGCCGGCGATCGAATTGGCCACGCCCTTGGGCGTGCCGGTCGAACCAGAGGTGTAGATCACGTAGGCCAGGTGAGCCGTCGTGAGCGCCTGCAGCCGCGGTGGCGGGTTGTGCGCGGGCCTGCTGTCCCACGCACGCGCCGTCGAATCGAGTTCGAGCACGGCCAGCGAGGGCGCCAGGGTACCGAGTGCCGGAAGCAGCCGCGCATGGAGGCCCGCATGGGTCAGCAAGGTGTGGGGCGCGCTGTCCTGCAGCATGAAACCCAAGCGTTCCATGGGGTAGCTGGGGTCCAGCGGCACGTAGGCGGCGCCCGCCTTCAGCGTGGCCAGCAAAGCGACCACCAGATCGGCGCCGCGGGGCAAGGCGACGGCCACGCGTGCATCCGGCCTCACGCCCTGTGCGATGAGGTGATGCGCCAGACGGTTGGCCTGCGCGTTCAGCGCGGCGTAGCTGAACGAAATGTCATCGGCCACCAGCGCGGGGGCCTCTGGCGTGCGCTGGACCTGGTCCTCGAACAGCGCGTGGATGCAGCGCTCGGCGGGCCAGGGCGCTGCGGTGTCGTTCAAGCCGTGCAGCAGCTCAAGGCGCTCCTCGGCCGACAGCAGCGGCACCCGCGCCAGGCTTGCCTGGTCATCGGCCACCAGCGCGCGCAGCAGGGTCTGCCAATGGGCCAGATGGCGCTCGATGCTGGCGCGGTCAAACAGCGCGCAGGCATAGCCGATGTGCCCGGAGATGCATGGGCCGTCGTCCTGCAGCGACAGCTCCAGGTCGAACTTGACGCTCGGCGCATCGGCGCCGACCGGTTGCAGCTGCAAGCCCGGCATCTCCAGCATGCCCTCGGGCGCGTTCTGCCAGACGAACATGACCTGGAACACCGGGCTGTGGGCCAGGCTGCGCTGGGGCTGCAGCGCCTCGACCACCTGCTCGAAGGGCAGGTCCTGGTGCGCCTGGGCGGCCAGGGCGGTGGCGCGAACCTGGGCCAGCAGCTGGGCCACCGTGGGCGAGCCGGACAGGTCGATGCGCAGCGCCTGGGTGTTCACGAAAAAGCCGATCAGCGACTCGACCTCGGCGCGGTG
>NZ_JBEPKK010000047.1:0-2296 GCF_040544675.1 Variovorax boronicumulans | reverse complement strand
ATGGCCTGGGTGAATCAACTGGCGAACGACCCGGCCTTCGCGAACAGCATCGAGTGGCAGCGGGTGCAGGAAGAGCACAAGAAGTGGGCCGAGAGCCAGACGAGCCTGGGGCCGGTGGCGGCCATCGTGGTCAGCGTGGTGGTGGGGATGGCCGTGGGTCCCGTGGCTGCCCAGGCAGGAACTGGCGCGAGCGGCGCTGCGGCGAGTGCGGGCCTGGGGACGACCATCTCGGCCGGCGTGGGCAGTGCAGTTCAAATCGGCGTCACCGCCCTTGCCAGTCAGGCCGCGGTGAGCTTCGTCAACAACGACGGCGACATCGGGAAGGTGCTCAAGGAGATGGGCAGTAGCGAGAGCATCAAGAACCTCGCCACGGCCATGGTCACGGCAGGTGTGCTCCAGGGGGTGAGCGATGTGCTGCCGGAGAACCTTGCCAACGCGACCAACGGCTCGGCGAAGTTCTCCGATCAGTTGCAGCGCCAGTTGATCGACGGTGCTGCCAAGGCGGTGGTGCGCAGTGCGATCAATGGCACCAGCTTGGAGGACGAACTGCGCGCCGGGCTGACAGGCGCCCTGCTGAACACCGTGGCAGCGCAGAGCGCTTACGGCATTGGTGGATTGAAGGACAGCGGCGACATCAACGCCTTCACGCAGAACGTCCTGCACGCCATCGCAGGATGCGCGGTTGGCGCGGTGCGTGCGGACAAAGCAAGCGGATGCGGTGCAGGTGCGCTCGGTGCTGTCATCGGCGAACTCACGGCCAGCACGCTCGGTCGCGACGAGTACGGCAATGTGCTCCCTGGTGCGGTCGAGATGACCCAAGTGCTCGCAGTCATCGCAGGCGCAGTCGCAGGACTCGATGCCAATGGCATCTACATCGCTGCAGCCTCCAGTGCCAATGCCGCGATCAACAATGCCCTGAGCATGCGCGGTTCGACGAAGCTCAAGAGCGATCTGCGTGCGTGTTCGAGCGGAACAGACAAGAGCTGCGATGTCGACAAGTTGCGCGAGGAGATGACACGCGATACCGACAAGCAAACTGCACGCATCAAGAGCGCTTGCAGTAGTTCGGGAAGCCTCGATAACTGCACGGCGCTCGCCAACAGCGCGAACTTGACGTTGAACAATCTCATCGAGGCGTCTTTCTATGCCAATACGCCCGAAAAGAGGGCGTTGATGGACGATCTGATCAGTCGTCAGCTGACGGATATGAGCGAGATGTATGAAGCTTTGGCAAAACAGCAAGCTTCGGCAGGCTTTGCTGATCTGTTGAGGACGGCAATCGCCGGTGCGTTGCCAATGGTGGGGCCGGGTGTTGGCAGCATGCTTGGCACTAAGCTGGGTGGAGCCAAAAGCAACGTTGTTCAAGTACCTAGCACCCCTGATGGCCAGTCCAATCAAAACGCCGCGTCCGGGGCAGGTAATGGACCCACTGCGGCCGCAGGAGTTATTGCATCACGGGTAAATGTGCGAACAGGCGATGCAAATACAACAGGCAGCGGAATTGAATATGCCTGGAAAAAACATGGCGGTGCGTGGGGACCCAATAAATCAGCATTCACGATATCAAAAGATGAGCTAAAAATCGCTTTACAAGATCCATTGGTTGTCAATACGCCAGCCTATCAATCGCCGACTTCCGGAAACTTTATCAGAACTGTCGACATGGGATATCCGATAGGAATCGACGCCAAGACGGGGGGGCAACCCACAAGTTTCATGACAGTTATTACGGACTCAAAGGGAAATTTGATCAACACATTTCCAGGAAAAACCTTCTAAATCATGTACAACCTGATTGTTTGGGATACAGAACTGGCAGCGGCCGGCGGAAATGGCAGTCTAAAAAAAATGTCAATTCCATTGGATTTTGCTCGACTCTTATTTCAATTGCCTTCCGCTGGGTTCCCAATTCTTTCCAGCTTGAGTTTTGATGACCATGATCTGTTTTCTGGTTTTCAGCTTGACTCTCTTGCTGGCGAGTTGATCGAAGTTCTGAATATTGACCCTTCTGCCTCGAGTCTTGTTGACTTGATGGTGAGTTTTATTCGCGACGCCAAGCTCCAAAAAAAGAGTGTCTTATTTGATCCATTTGGAAAAGAGTGAGCCGCGCAGCGCGCATCACTGGCGAAGACGTCACCCTGACCGCCAGGACCGACATCAATGTCATCGGCGCCGTGGTCGATGCAAGCAAGAGCCTCACGGCCATCGCGGGGCGCGACATCAACGTGGTGACCACCACCCGCGACTCGAAGAGCGAGACGGGTCCGCTGGCGCGCTCGGATGCATCCAGTGGCGT
>NZ_JBEPKK010000046.1:0-3021 GCF_040544675.1 Variovorax boronicumulans | reverse complement strand
GGACGAGCGCGCGAGCGCGGCGTACCACATCCCCGGCGGCGTCCGCCTGAGCGGTGTGCTCCAGTGCGGCGCGCTGCAGCGCGCGCTGGACACCAGCGTTGCGCGCCACGAGGTGCTGCGCACGGGCTTCGTGCGCCAGGACGATGGCAGCACGGTGCAGCTCATCGCCGCCGAAGACATCGGGCTGCCGCTGCTGCTGAAGGATCTGAGCGGTTGCGCCGATCGCGAAGCCGAGCTGCGCAACCACGCCGAAGCCGAAGCGAGCACGCCGTTCGATCTGACCCGAGCACCGCTCATCCGCGGCCGCCTGCTCAAGCTCGATGAGGAAGAACACGCACTGCTCGTGACGATGCACCACATCGCCAGCGACGGCTGGTCGATGGGCGTGCTCATCAATGAGCTGAGCGCGCTTTATACGGCGTTCGTGCAAGGCGAGCCAGACCCACTCCCGGCGCTACAGATCCAGTACGTCGACTACGCCGCCTGGCAGCGCCAGCGGATCACGGGCGAGCTACTGCACCGTCAACTAAGCTTCTGGCGCGAGCACCTGCAAGGCGCCCCGGCGCTGCTGGAGTTGCCGACCGACCATCCGCGATCAGGGGTGCAAGACTACAGCGGTACGAGCGTGGCGATCGAGATCGACGAGGTCACGAGCCAGGGGCTGAGGGCGCTGGCCGCACGCCACGGCGCGACGCTGCACATGGTGCTTCTGGCCGCGTGGGGCGCGCTGCTGTCGCGCCTGAGCGGGCAAAGCGATGTGGTCGTCGGCACCCCGATCGCCAACCGCGGGCGCGCGGAGATCGAGCCGGTGATCGGCTTCTTCGTGAACACGCTGGCGCTGCGCATCGAGCTGTCGGGCAACCCCTCGGTGGGCGAGCTGCTGGCCCAGGTCAAGGCCACCACGCTGGCCGCGCAGGCGCACCAGGACGTGCCCTTCGAGCAGGTCATCGAGGCGCTCAACCCGGTGCGCAGCATGGCCCACCAGCCGCTGTTCCAGGTCATGTTCGCCTGGCAGAACGCGCCCGAGGGCACGCTGGAGCTGCCGGGCTTGAAGCTGCAGAGCCTGAGCGGCTCCGATCTCACGGCCAAGTTCGACCTCACGCTGGCGCTGGGCGAGTCGGGCGGGGTGATCGGCGGCACGCTGAGCTACGCCACGGCGCTGTTCGAGCGCGCCAGTGTCGAGCGCTTCGTTGCTCACCTGTACACCCTGCTGCAGGGCTTCGTGGCGGGCGACACAGTGCGCGACTCGGCGCGCGTGGCGCAGTTGCCGCTGCTGGCCCAGGCCGAACGCCGGCAGCTGCTGGTGGAGTGGAACGACACCGCGCGCGAGTTCCCCGCCGATGGCTGCATCCACGCGCTGTTCGAGGATCAGGTCGAGCGCACGCCGGACGCTGTGGCGCTGGTCTTCGAAGACGAGTCGCTGAGCTACGCCGAGCTGGACGCACGGGCCAACCGGCTGGCGCACCATCTGCAATCCTTGGGCGTGGGTCCGGACGCACGCGTGGCGCTGCTGCTCGAGCGCGGCGTGTCCATGGTCGTGGCGCTGCTGGCTACGCTCAAGGCCGGCGGCGCCTATGTGCCGCTGGACCCGGCCTACCCGACCGAGCGGCTGGCCTTCATGCTGCAGGACTGCGCGCCGTTGGTCGTGCTGAGCGATGCCGCCTGCCTGCGCGCGCTGGCGCTGCCCGCCGATCTGCCGGTGTGCCGCCTGGACGATCCGGCCGCACCCTGGCTCGCGCTGCCGGGCACGGCGCCTGCGGTGCCGGGCCTGCGCGGCGAGCACCTGGCCTACGTCATCTACACCTCCGGCTCCACCGGTCAGCCCAAGGGCGTGATGGTGGCGCATGCGGGCATCGTGATGCGCTTGACCGGTATGCAACAGACCATCCCGCTGACACCGCAGGACCGGTTCCTGCAGCGCACGTCAATCAGTTTCGATGTTGCGGTCCAGGAAATCTTGTGGACCTTGACGTCTGGAGCCACCCTCGTGCTGCCCCATGCGGGCCGGCACTTCGACACCGGCCACTTGGTTGCCTTGATGGCCAGCGCGCGCGTGACCGTGGCCAATTTCGTACCGGCGCTGCTGGAGCAGCTTCTGCACTCGCCGGCTCTGGCTGAGTGTCACTCTCTGCGCGTGATACTTTGCGGGGGCGAGGCGCTGTCCGCCGCCATCTTGCGCCGCTGCCTGGCGTTGCTGCCCGCGCGATTTTTTAACATCTATGGGCCTACCGAAACCGTCATCAACGCGCTGTTGTGGGAGGGTCGTGCCGACTTTCCAGGTTCGCCGCCGCTCGGCACCCCGTTGCCTAACACCTGCGCCTACGTTTTGGACGCGCATGGCCAGCCGGTGCCCATCGGGGTGGCTGGCGAACTCTTTATCAGCGGCGCCGGAGTGGCACGCGGCTACCTGAACCGCCCCGATCTCACCGCCGAGCGCTTCGTGCCCGATCCGTTCGGCGCGCCGGGCTCGCGCATGTACAGAAGCGGCGACCTGGCGCGTTGGCGCGCCGATGGCACGCTCGAGTACCTGGGGCGCAACGACCACCAGGTCAAGGTGCGGGGGTTCCGGATCGAGCTGGGCGAGATCGAGGCGGCGCTGCAAGGTTGCCCGGGCGTGCGCGAGGCCGTCGTGCTGGCGCGCGGCGAGGGCGCCGACAAGCAGCTGGTGGCCTACGTCACGGGTGAAGACGTGCAGGCAGTGGTCCTGCGCGAGCACCTGGCCACCCGGCTGCCCGAGTACATGGTGCCGGCGGCCTACGTGCAGCTGGAAGCGCTGCCGCTCACGCCCAACGGCAAGCTGGACCGCCGTGCGCTGCCCGCGCCGGGCGATGCGGCCTACGGCACGCGCGCGTTCGAGCCGCCGCAAGGCGAGATCGAAGAAGAGCTGGCGCACATCTGGCAGGACCTGCTGGGATTGGAGCGCGTCGGCCGCGCCGACAACTTCTTTACCCTGGGCGGCCACTCGCTGCTGGCGGTGCAGCTGGTCTCCCGCATCCGGCTGCGGCTGGGTTCGGAAGTGGC
>NZ_JBEPKK010000045.1:0-3100 GCF_040544675.1 Variovorax boronicumulans | reverse complement strand
GAACCCGCCCCTGCTGCAATTCCAGTCTGTCTGCAAGCGCTTCGGCGGCACGCAGGCGGTGGACAAGGTGACGCTGGACGTGCGCGCCGGAGAGATCCTTGCGCTGCTCGGCGAGAACGGCGCGGGCAAGTCCACGCTCATCAAGCTGCTGGCCGGCATCTATCCCGCGGACCAGGGCGAGATCCTCTTCGAGGGCCAGCCGCAGGCGACCTGGCGGCGCACCGACCGCCGCGAGCAACCCGTTGCCTTCATCCACCAGGACCTGGGCCTCGTCGAGTGGATGACCGTTGCAGAAAACGTGGGCCTGGGCACCGGCTACCCGCGCCGCTTCGGTCTCATCGACTGGTCTGCCGCCAACGACACCGCGCGCCGCGTGATGGCGCGCGTGGGCTGCGACATCGATCCCGGCCGCCGCGTGTTCTCGCTCACCCGTGCCGAAAAATCGTTGCTCGCCATCGGCCGCGCGCTCGAGGTCAAGGCGCGTTTGCTGGTGCTCGACGAGCCCTCGGCCAGCCTGCCGATGAGCGACGTGGAGCGCATGTTCGGCGTGCTGCGCGAACTGCGCCGGCAGGGCATGGCGATGCTCTACGTGTCGCACCGCCTGGACGAAGTGATGGCCATCTCCGACCGCGCGGCCGTCATGCGCGACGGCAAGCTGGTGGCCGTGAAGACCACGGCGCACACCAACGAAGGCGAGCTGGTCGGCCTGATCGTCGGCAAGGCCCTGTCGGCCTCGGTGCCCAAGGCGAGCGCGCCGGCGCACAGCGAGCCGGTGCTGCAGCTGGACGCTGCGGCCAGCGGCAACGCCGGCCCGCTGAGCCTCTCTGTGCACCGCGGCGAAGTGCTGGGCCTCGTCGGCCTGCGCGGCGCGGGGCACGAGGCCATCAGCCGTGCCATCTTTGGCCGCGAGCCCTTGTCCGCCGGCCGCATGCGGCTCCTGGACAACGACTGCGCGTTCACCTGCCCCGCCGATGCCATTCGCGCGGGCGTGGCGTATGTCGCCGGCGAACGCCTTGAAGAAAACCTTGCCGGCTCGATGAGCGTGCTGGAGAACCTGTTCCCCAACGCCGCGCTGCACGGCGACCGCGGCCTGGCCTTCGACCGCCCGCGCCGCGAGCACGACAACGCGCTCGCGCTCATCCGCCGCTTCGACATCAACCCGCCCGCGCCCTCGGCCGAGGTGCAGCAGCTCTCGGGCGGCAACCAGCAGAAGGTGGTGCTGGCGCGCTGGTTCCACCTGGACAAGCCGCTCGTGGTGCTCGAAGAGCCCACCGCCGGCGTGGACGTGGGCGCCAAGCGGCAGATCTACGGCGTGCTGCGCGAACGCGCGGAGGCCGGCACCGCGCTGGTGGTGGTCTCCACCGACTTCGAGGAAATCGCGACCGTCTGCACCCGCGTGCTCGTGTTCCGCGACGGGCTGATCGCCGCCGAGCTCAAGGGCGAGGCGATCACTGTAGAAAAACTTTTGGCCTTGGCCGCAGGCGCGGTATCGCGCGAGGAAATATCCGCATGAGCAGTTCGATCAAATCCACCGCGCTGGAGCCCGACAAGTCGCTCGACGGCGAGGCCGTCTCCTTTTTGCAGCGCATCGGCCGCGCCATGCCGGTCTACGGCCTCGTGGCGCTGATGGTTGCGCTCGCGTTGCTGTTCTCGCTGCTGCTGCCCGACACCTTTCCGACCCTGTTCAACCTGCGCGCGATCCTGGCCGACAAGTCGGTGATCGCGCTGCTCGCGCTGGCCGCGACCATTCCGATGATCACCGGCAAGATCGACCTCACCGTGGGCTACGGCATCGTGCTGTGGCACATCCTGGCGATCAGCCTGCAGACCACCTTCGGCCTGCCCTGGCCGGCGGCCGTGCTGGTGGTGCTGGCCTGCGCGGCGCTCTTCGGCGTGCTCAACGGCTTGCTGGTGGAGCTCGCGCAGATCGATTCCTTCATTGCCACCCTGGGCACCGGCACCGTGATCTATGCGGTCGCGATGTGGCACAGCGGCGGGCGGCAGGTGGTGGGCGACCTGCCCGACGGTTTCGTCGGCATTGCGGGCGGCAATCTGCTGGGCCTGCCCATCGGCGCCTTCTACGTGCTCGCGGTGAGCGTCACGCTGTGGGTCGTCACCGAGTTCACGCCGCTGGGCCGTGCGCTGTACGTGATCGGCGCCAACCCCAAGGCGGCGCAGCTCAACGGCATTGCGGTGCGCAAGCATGTGATGGGCGCCTTCGTGGCATCGGGCCTGCTGTCGGGCTTTGCGGGCGTGCTGCTCGCCTCGCGCCTGCAGATCGGACAGGCCAGCGTGGGGCTGGAGTTCCTGCTGCCGGCGCTGGTCGGCGCCTTCCTCGGCTCCACCACCATCCGGCCGGGCCGGGTGAACGTGTGGGGCACGCTGGTGGGCGTGGCGATTCTGGCCATCGGCATCTCGGGCATCCAGCAGTTCGGCGGCGCCTTCTATGTGGAGCCGCTCTTCAACGGCCTGACGCTGCTGGTGTCCATCGGCATCGCGGGCTGGGCGCAGCAGCGGCGCAACCGCTCGATCAAGCGGCGCATTGCCGAGCGCCAGCTCGACCACGCGCAACAACCGGTTCCCTCAACACCGTCGAACTGACGGTTCATCGCAAACGACTGGAGACAAGCATGAAAAAGAAGAGTGTTGTTCCTGCACGCACCATCGCCGCCGCCGTGCTGGCGCTGTGCGCTGCCACGGCTGCGCACCAAGCCATGGCCGACGACTTCCTGGATGCCGCGAAGAAGAAGGTCGAGCTCGCCACCATGACCAAGGAAAAATGGGACGGCCCCACCACCGGCCCCAAGGCCGCGGCGGGCAAGACCATCGTCTTCGTCGCGGGCGACATGAAGAACGGCGGCATCGTGGGCGTCAGCAAGGGCGTGGAGGAGGCGGCCCGCGCCATCGGCTGGACCGTGCGCGTCATCGACGGGCAGGGCACGGTCAGCGGGCGCACCGCGGCGCTCAACCAGGCGCTGGCCGTCAAGCCCGCGGGCATCGTGGTGGGCGGCTTCGACACGACGGAGCAGAAGGCCGCCTTCTCGGGCGCGGCCAAGTCCGGCATTCCGCTGGTGGGCTGGCACTCGGGCGAGCAGCCCGG
>NZ_JBEPKK010000044.1:0-3454 GCF_040544675.1 Variovorax boronicumulans | reverse complement strand
TCAAGCGCCTCGCCACGCTGATCGGCACCCTGATCGGCGCGTCGATCATCGTGTTCCTGGTGCTGGAGATCCTGCCGGGCAACGCCGCGCAGATGCTGATGGGCCCGGATGCCTCGCCCGATGCCGTGGCGGCCCTGGCCACCAAGCTGGGCCTGGACCAGCCCGCATGGACCCGCTACTGGCACTGGATCGCCGGCCTTCTCACCGGCAACCTGGGCGACAGCTACGCCTACAGCTCGCCCGTGCTGGACCTCATCCTCGAACGCCTGGCCCTCACCGTGCCGCTGGCGCTGCTGGCCATGAGCTTCACCGTGGTCATCGCGCTGCTGGTGGGCGTGACCGCCGCCGCGCGCCACAACAAGCTGGGCGACGTGGGCCTCATGGGCCTTGCCCAGGTGGGCATCGCCATCCCGAACTTCTGGTTCGCGATCATGCTGATCCTGGTGTTCTCGGTGCAGTTGCAGTGGTTCTCCGCCGGCGGCTTCGAGGGCTGGGGCGAGGGCATCTTCGCGGGCCTGAAGTCGCTGCTGCTGCCCGCCTTGTCGCTGGCCGTGGTGCAGGCGGCGATCCTGGCGCGCATCACGCGCTCGGCCGTGCTCGAAGTGATGCGCGAGGACTTCGTGCGCACCGCGCGCGCCAAGGGCGTCTCCCAGCGCATGGTGCTGTGGACCCACGTGCTGCGCAACGCCATGATCCCCGTCATCACCGTCATGGGCATGCAGTTCTCCGAGCTGCTGGCCGGCACCATCGTGGTGGAGAACGTGTTCTATCTGCCCGGCCTGGGCCGCCTGATCTTCCAGGCCATCAGCAACCGCGACCTGATCGTGGTGCGCAACTGCGTGATGCTGCTGGCGGCGCTGGTGGTCATCGTGAACTTCGTGGTCGACGTGCTCTACGCCGTGATCGACCCGCGCATCAAGGCCAGCGACATATGAACGCCATCGTTGCTCCCAATGCTGCCGCACTCAAGGTGCCCGGCTTCTGGCGCCGCGCGCTGCACCACCGCAGCTTCGTCATCGGCGGCGTCCTCGCCTTGCTTCTGCTCCTTGCCGCCCTCGTCTCCTTCGTGTGGACCCCCTGGTCGCCCTACGAGATGGACATGCCCAACAAGATGCAGGCGCCCTCGGCCGCGCACTGGCTGGGCACCGACGCCTTCGGACGGGACGTTGCCTCGCTGCTGCTGGTGGGCGCGCGTGCGTCCATCCTGGTGGGCCTCATCGCCGTGGGCATCGGCCTCGTGGTCGGCACCGCGCTGGGCCTGCTGGCCGCGGCCAGGCGCGGCTGGGTCGAGGAGGCCATCATGCGCATGGCCGACTTCTCGCTCGCCTTCCCCGCCATCCTCTCGGCCATCATGATGACCGCAGTGTTCGGCCCAGGCATCGTCAACGCCATCGTGGCGATCGGCATCTACAACATCCCCACCTTCGCGCGCATCACGCGCGCCTCGGCCAACGCGGTCTGGTCGCGCGAGTACATTGCCGCCGCGCGCGCCTGCGGCAAGGGCTCGTTCTCAATCACGATGCAGCATGTGCTGCCCAACATCTCGGCCGTGCTGATCGTGCAGATCACCATCCGCTTTGCCATCGCGATCCTGGCGGAAGCGGCGCTGTCGTACCTGGGCCTGGGCACGCAGCCGCCGCAGCCCTCGTGGGGCCGCATGCTCAGCGAGGCGCAGACGCTCATGTTCCAGCAGCCCTTGCTGGCGGTCTTCCCCGGCATGGCGATCGCGCTGGCGGTGCTGGGCCTGAACCTGCTGGGCGACGGGCTGCGCGACCTGCTCGATCCTCGCCTCGCCCGCGCCAGGTAAGCGATATGCCCCTTCTCGAAGTCAACGACCTGCACATCGGCCTGCAGACCCAGCGCGGCCCGGCCGAGGCGGTGCGCGGCATCTCCTTCTCGCTGGAGCGCGGCCAGACCCTGGGCATCGTGGGCGAGTCGGGCTGCGGCAAGTCGATCACGGTGATGTCGCTCATGGGCCTGCTGCCCTCCAGCGCCAAGGTCACCGGCAGCATCCGCTTCGACGGCACCGAGCTCGTGGGACGCGACGAGAAGGCCATGTGCCAGATCCGAGGCAACCGCATCGGCATGATCTTCCAGGAGCCGATGACGGCGCTGAACCCGGTGCACACCATCGCGCGCCAGGTCGGCGAGCCGCTGCGGCTGCACCGGGGCCTGTCCAAGGCCCAGGCGCGCAAGGAGGTGCTGGCGCTGCTCGAGCGCGTGGGCATTCCCGATGCCGCCTCCCGGCTGGATGCGTACCCGCACCAGTTCTCGGGCGGCCAGCGCCAGCGCATCGGCATCGCGATGGCGCTGGCCTGCGGGCCCGACCTGCTCATTGCCGACGAGCCCACCACCGCGCTGGACGTGACCATCCAGAAGCAGATCCTGGAGCTCATCCAGGGCCTGGTGCAGGAGCGCGGCATGGCGCTGATCCTGATCTCGCACGACCTGGGCGTGATCGCGCAGACCGTCTCGCGGATGCTGGTGATGTACGGCGGCAGCGTGGTGGAGAGCGGACCGACCGAGGCGGTGTTCGCGCGCCGCGCCCATCCCTACACCCAGGGCCTGTTCGCCGCACGCCCGGTGCTGGGCGCGCCGCGCGGGGTGCGCCTGGCCACCATCCGGGGCAGCGTGCCCGAGCTGGTGGACCTGCCCCGGGGCTGTCCCTTTGCGGGCCGCTGCGGCTACACCGTGGACGCCTGCCAGAGTACGCGGCCGCCGCCCACGGTGCTGGCGAACGACCATGCGGTGCGGTGCATCCGGCTGGAAGAGATTGCCGCGCTCCCGGAGACCGCCGCCGCATGAGTGCATCCAATCATTCACCCGACCAACATCCGCTGCTGCAGGTCACCGACCTCGTGCGCCACTACGACCTGCCGCGAGAAAAACTCTTCGGCCCGCCGCCGACGGTCAAGGCGCTCAACGGCGTGAGCTTCCAGGTCGAGGCCGGGCGCAGCCTGGGCATCGTGGGCGAATCGGGCTCGGGCAAGTCGACCATCGCGCGCCTGGTGATGGCGCTGGACACGCCCACCTCGGGCAGCGTGAAGCTGCTGGGGCGTGAGCTGCACACGCTGCCCCGCAGCGAGCTGCGCGCGGCACGGCGCGACTTCCAGATGGTGTTCCAGGACCCCTACGGCTCGTTGGACCCGCGCCAGACCGTCGCACGCATCGTTGCAGAGCCGCTCGAAGCCTTGGCCGAGACTTCGCGCAAGGAGCAACGCGAGCGTGCCGCCGAGTCGCTGGCGGCAGTGGGCCTGCGCACGACGGACATGGACAAGTACCCGCACGAGTTCTCGGGCGGCCAGCGCCAGCGCATCGCCATTGCGCGCGCTCTCATCACGCGCCCGAAGCTGATCGTCGCCGACGAGCCGGTCAGCGCGCTCGATGTGTCGGTGCAGGCGCAGGTGCTCAACCTCATGCAGGACCTGCAGCAGCAGTTCGGCATCAGCTACCT
>NZ_JBEPKK010000043.1:0-3487 GCF_040544675.1 Variovorax boronicumulans | reverse complement strand
GACCAGCCGTCCGAGACGATGTGGTGCATCGTCACCAGCAGCACGTGCTCCTGCTCGGCCAGCTTGAGCAGTCGGGCGCGGATGAGCGGGCCGCGAGACAGGTCGAACGGCGCACCTGCCTCCTCGGCGGCGAGACTCTTGAGCACCGCTTCGGGCGCAGCATGCCCGGACAGATCGACCTGTGTCAGCGCAAGACCCGCGTCCGGCTCCGCAATGATTTGCATGGGCTCGTCCTCGATCAAGGCGAACGAGGTGCGCAGCGCCTCATGGCGCGCGACGATGCAGTCCAGGGCTGCTTGCAGCGCGGCGACGTGCAGCGCCCCGCGCAGGCGCACGCCACCGGGTATGACGTAGGCGGCCGCCGCGCGCGGATCCAGCTGCGCCAGGAACCAGAGTCGCTGCTGCGCGAACGAAAGCGGCACCGCAATGACTTCGTCTTTTATCGCTCGATCTACTGCATTCATTCGGCAAGTCGGTTTATGTAAGAGGAATGCCCACACGCTTGCGGTACGCGCTGCGGTCCAGGGGCAGGATGGGCGCCGCCACACAGCTTTCTGCGGCGGCGACCCGATGGGCGAAGGCGTCGAGCGTCGAATGGCTGAACACGTCCGTCAGCGCCACTTCCAGGCCGAGCCGGGCGCGCACGCGGGAGACCAGCTGCACGGCCAGCAGCGAGTGCCCGCCGAGCTCGAAGAAGTTGTCGGCGCGGCCGATGCGCTCCAATCCAAGCAGGTCCTGCCAGATCGCCGCCAGCTCTTCTTCGATCTCGCCTTGCGGCGGCTCGAACGCGCGCGTGCCGTAGGCCGCATCGCCCGGCGCGGGCAGCGCACGGCGGTCCAGCTTGCCGTTGGGCGTGAGCGGCAGCGCTTCCAGATGCACGTAGGCGGCCGGCACCATGTACTCGGGCAGCCGGGTGGCCAGCTGCTCGCGCAGCGCCACTGCCTGTACGTCCTCACCGGTGAGGTAGGCCACCAATTGGCGGTCGGCACCCTCGCCACGTGCCAGCACGACGGCCTCGCGCACCCCGGCACAGGCTGACAGCGCCGCCTCGATCTCGCCCAGCTCGATCCGAAACCCCCGCACCTTCACCTGGTGGTCGTTGCGCCCCAGGTACTCGAGCGTGCCATCGGCGCGCCAACGCGCCAGGTCGCCGCTTCTGTACATGCGCGAGCCCGGCGCGCCGAACGGATCGGGCACGAAGCGCTCGGCGGTGAGATCGGGGCGGTTCAGGTAGCCGCGTGCCAGTTGCACCCCGGCGATGTGCAGCTCGCCGGCCACGCCCGCCGGAGCAAGCTGGCCGTGCGCATCCAGCACGTGGATGCGCATGTTGGCGATGGGTTGCCCGATGGGCACCATGTGGCCCGCGTGGTGCGCCGACACGTCGTGCACGACGCAGCCCACCGTCGTCTCGGTGGGCCCGTACTCGTTGACCAGCCGCACCTGGGGCGCATGCTCGCGCCACAGCGCCACGGTGGCCGCCGGCAGCGCCTCGCCGCCGACCACGAAGAGCTGGGCGGCGCAGGGCGCGCCTTGGCCGGCCAGCGCCTGCCCCAGCACCTCCAGGTGCGCCGGGGTGATCTTCACCAGCCCGAGCGGGGCGGGCTGCTGCAGCCGGTGCTGCAGGGCCTGCAGCTCCTGGTGCTCGGGCAGCAGCAGCACCGGGGCCCCGCACAGAAGCGGCACCAGCAGGCTGGTGAGCGTGGCGTCGAAGGCCAGCGACGACGACACCACTGAACCCGCGGCGGGTGCGTAACGGCCGCAGGCCCACTGCAGGTAGTTCAGCGCCGCCGCGTGCGCCACCATCACGCCCTTGGGGCGGCCGGTGGAGCCGGAGGTGTAGATGACGTAGGCCAGGTGCCCGGGCGCCAGGCCCGGCACCGCAGGCGCCGTGGGCGCCGCAGACGCCGCAGATGTTCCCGGCAGCGCGAGCCAGGGTGCCTGGGCGTCGTCCAGCAGCAGCACGCGCAGCGCCGGCATGCCCGCGGGCAGGTTCGACTCCAGGCGCGACTCGGTCAACACGCAGCGCGCGCGGCAGTCGCGCAGCATGAAGGCCAGCCGCTCGGTCGGGTAGGCCGGGTCCAGCGGCACGTAGGCGCCGCCGGCCTTGAGCGTGGCCAGCAGCGCCACGACCATGGACACGCCGCGCTCGAGCAGCAGCGCCACGCGTGCGTCCGGGCCCACGCCCAAGGATCGCAGGTGGTGCGCCAGCCGGTTCGCCCGTGCGTCCAGCTCGGCGTAGCTGAGCGACTCGTCTTCGAAGACCAGCGCCACAGCGTCCGGCGTGCGCTCGACCTGATCCTCGAACAGCGCGTGGATGCAGCCATCGGCGGCGAACTCGCGCGCGGTGTCGTTCCAGTCCACCAGCAGCTGCCGGCGTTCGGCCTGGGCCAGCAGCGGCAACTGCGCCACGCGCGTCTCGTCGCGCATCGCGTCGCCCGCCACGAAGCCCTGCAGCAGGGTGTGCAGGTGGGCGACGAAGCGCTCGACACTGGCGCGCTCGAACAGCGCCGTGGCGTAGCTCAGCGCACCGCCGATCACGCCGCCCGAGTCGCCCAGGTCGAGCGCGAGATCGAACTGCGCGGCGCGCCGGGCGCGCTCGATGGCCTGCAACTGCAAGCCGGGCATGACGAGCGATCCGCCCGGCGTGTTCTGCCAGCCGAACCAGACCTGGAACAGCGGCTGATGGGCCATGCTGCGCACCGGGTTGAGCGCCTCGATGACCTGCTCGAAGGGCACGTCCTGGTGCGCCTGCGCGGCCAGCGTGGTGGCCCTGACCTGGGCCAGCAGCTCGCCCACCGAGGGGTTGCCCGACAGCTCGATGCGCAGCGCCAGGGTGTTCACGAAGAAGCCGATCACCGGCTCGATCTCGGCGCGCCCGCGGTTGGCGCTGGGCGAGCCGATGACCACATCGCCCTGGCCGCTCAGGCGCGCCAGCAACACCGCCCAGGCCGCCAGCAGCGTCATGTACGGGGTGCAGCCGTGGCGCTCGCCCAGCGCGCGCAGCGCCTGCGAGAGCGCCGGATCGAGCGTGATGGGCACGCTGTCGCCGGCGTAGTCCTGCGTGCCCGGGCGCGCATGGTCGCAGGGCAACTCCAGCAGCGCAGGGGCGCCTTGCAGGTGCTCGCGCCAGAAGCCCAGCTGGCGCTGCAGCAGCGCTCCGCTGATCCAGCGGTGCTGCCACACCGCATGGTCGGCGTACTGCACCGCCAGCGGCGCCAGCGGGTCGGGCAGCCCTTGCACATACGCTCCGTACAGCGCGCTCAGCTCGTCGATGAGCAGCCCCATCGACCAGCCGTCCGAGACGATGTGGTGCATCGTCACCAGCAGCACGTGCTCCTGCTCGGCCAGCTTCAGCAGGCGGCCGCGGATGAGCGGGCCGTGCGCCAGATCGAACGGCGCGGCTGCTTCCTCCTGCGCGTGGCGATCAACCTCGCTCGACGCATGCCCCCGCTCCGCCAGCTCCGCCAGCCCCGCCAGCCCCGCCAGC
>NZ_JBEPKK010000042.1:0-4374 GCF_040544675.1 Variovorax boronicumulans | reverse complement strand
CCAGCTGGCGATGCAGCACGTCGCCGGCGAGCCAGCGGCGCTGCCACACGGCGTAGTCGGCGTACTGGATGGGCAGCGCGGGCAGCGGATCGGGCCTTCCCTGCGAGAAGGCGGCGTACAGGGCGCTGAACTCGTTGATCAGCACCCCCATCGACCAGCCGTCCGAGACGATGTGGTGCATCGTCACCAGCAGCACGTGCTCCTGCTCGGCCAGCTTGAGCAGTCGGGCGCGGATGAGCGGGCCGCGCGACAGGTCGAACGCGGTGGCGGCTTCTTCCTGCGCGTGGCGCCGGGCCTCGGCCTGGGGGTCGGCCGATGCTGTGAGGTCCACGCGCAGCAACGGCAGCCCCACATCCTCGGTCGCAATCACCTGCGCCGTGCTGCCATCGTCCTGGCGCACGAAGCACGTGCGCAGCACTTCATGGCGCGCAAGGATGCGATCGAGCGCACGCACCAGGGCCGACTCGTCCAGCGGCCCCACGAGCCGCAGGCCCGAAGGCATGAGGTAGGCCAGCCGTGCGTGTTCGTCGAGCTGCTCCAGGAACCACAGCCGCTGCTGCGCGAACGACAGCGGCAGCGGCGCGCCGCGCCCGGCCGGCGTGACCGCCGGCAGGTCGCTGGCTGCCGCCGTCGCCAGCCGCGCCGCGAAGGCAGCGAGCGTGGGCTGCGCGAACAGCTCGGCGATCGCCATTTCCAGGCCGAGCCGCGACCGGATGCGGGAGGCCAGTTGCACCGCCAGCAGCGAGTGCCCGCCGAGCTCGAAGAAGTTGTCCGCGCGGCCGATGCGCTCCAATCCAAGCAGGTCCTGCCAGATTTCAGCGAGGGTCTCCTCGATGGGCCCTTGCGGCGGCTTGAACTCGCGGGTGCCGTAGGCCGCATCGCCCGGCGCGGGCAGCGCGCGGCGGTCCAGCTTGCCGTTGGGCGTGAGCGGCAGCGCTTCCAGCTGCACGTAGGCCGCCGGCACCATGTACTCGGGCAGCCGGCTGGCCAGTTGCTCGCGCAGCGCCTGTGCCTGTACGTCTTCACCGCCAGGAACATCGCCAGTGACGTAGGCCACCAGTTGCTTGTCGGCGCCCTCGCCGCGCGCCAGCACGACGGCCTCGCGCACGCCCGGGCAAGCTTGCAGCGCAGCCTCGATCTCGCCCAGCTCGACGCGAAAACCCCGGATCTTGACCTGGTGGTCGTTGCGGCCGAGGAACTCGATCGTGCCGTCCGGCAACCAGCGGCCCACGTCCCCGGTGCGGTACATCCGCGCGCCTGGTATTGCGGCAAAGGGATCGGGCACAAACCGCTCGGCCGTCAGCTCCGGCCGGTTCAGGTAGCCATCGGCCACCCCGGCACCGCCCACGTGAATTTCACCGCTGACGCCGATCGGGACCGGCTCGCCGCACGCGCCAAGGATGTGGATGCACGTGTTGGCGATGGGCCGGCCGAGCGGAATCGAATGCGCACCCTCGCGTACTTCGCGCACGATGTGCGTGCTGGCAAAGGTGGTCGTTTCGGTCGGGCCGTAGCAGTGGATCAGCTGCCGTGGGGGACTGTCGGCCAGGATCGCAGCCACTGCCGCGACGCTCACGCGGTCGCCACCGGTCAGAAAATAGCGCAAGCGGCGCAGCACCGGCGCCAGTGCTTGCCGATATGGCTCCAGCAAGCCAGCCGTCAGATGCAATACGTTCACATCGTGGGCCGTCAGGTAGGCGGCGAGCCTGTGCGGCTGCAGCAAGGTGGCGGTGTCCACCACCACGACCGCGGCACCATGCAGCAAGGGGGCCCATACCTCCAGCGTGCTCGCATCGAAGGCGGGATTGGCGACAAAGGCGATGCGATCGGTCGCCTCGAACGCGGCGTAGCCGTTGTTGATGATGAGCTTCACCACTGCGCGGTGCGACACCAATACGCCCTTGGGCGTGCCGGTGGAGCCCGAGGTGTAGATGACGTAAGCCGGTTGCCCGGGCGTCAAGCCCGCCGCCGCAGGCGCCGTGCCCGGCAGCGCGAGCCAGGGCGCGGCCGGATCGTCCAGCCGGCACACCGGCAGCTGCTCGGGCAGCGCCAGCGCGCGCAGGCAGGCGGCATCGCTCAGCACGACCAACGGCGCGCAGTCCTCAAGCATGAAGGCCAGCCTCTCGGCGGGGTGGCTCGGGTCCAGCGGCACGTAGGCGCCGCCGGCCTTGAGCGTGGCCAGCAGCGCCACGACCATGGACACGCCGCGCTCGAGCAGCAGCGCCACGCGTGCGTCCGGGCCCACGCCCAAGGATTGCAGGTGGTGCGCCAGCCGGTTGGCCCGTGCGTCCAGCTCGGCGTAGCTGAGCGACTCGTCTTCGAAGACCAGCGCCACAGCGTCCGGCGCGCGCTGCGCCTGCGCTTCGAACAGCGCGTGGATGCACTGGTCCTGCGGGTACGCCGTGTCGGTGGCGTTGAAGCGCCGAAGTTCCTCCAGCTCCGACGGTGGCAGCGTCCGCAGCGCAGCGAGCGGCGTGGCGGGCAGCTCGCGCAACGCCTGCACCAGTTGCTCGACGGCGCCAGCCATCTGTCGCGCCATCCGCTCGGGTTCGATCGATGCGTGCATTTGCACGTCCAGCGAGAAGCCGGCTGCATGCTCGTCGTTGACCGATAGCACCAGCGGGTAGTTGGTGCGCTCGTGCTCGTGCAGCACCCGGGTGCCTTCCCAGGCCCGCGCTTGGGCGATTTCGTCGACTGCGAGCTGCTCGGCACCGCCGGCGTGGCGGTAGTTCAGCATCGCAGTGAACAGCGGCGCCGGATGCGCAATGCCGCTTGCCCTTTGCGCCAGCGCGAGCGGTGCATGCTCATGCTCCAGCAGCTCGGCCAGGGCCGCGTGGGTGTGCACGAGTGCCTCGCGCACGCCGCGGCGGTCGATCTTCACCCGCAGCGGCAGCGTGTTCAGGAACAGCCCCAGCGCGCGCTGCGCACCCTCGCCGCCCATCATGCGGCCGAACAGCGTGGTGGCGAAGACCACGTCGTTGCGGCCGCTGGTGCTCGCGAGCGCCAGCGCGAAGGCCAGGTGGAAGAAGCTGGCCGCGCTCACGCCCAGTGTCTTTGCCTGCTGCCGGATCGATTGCGACAGTTCGGGCGGCAGCGCCAGGCGCACTTCGCGCACGTCGTTGCCGTCCCCGCGCACGTCGAGCAGCCCGTACGGCGCGGTGGTCTCGTCCACGTCGCCCAGCTGGGCGCTGAAGTAGGCCTCGTGCTCCTTCGGGCTCAGCCCGAGCCGCGCCTGCGCCACGAAGTTGCGAAACGCCAGCGGCGCGGGCAGCTCGCGCTCGCGCCCGCCCAGGTGCGCCTGCACCTCCTCGACCAGAAGCTCCAGCGTGGTGTGGTCCATCACCAGATGGTGGTGCAGCAGCTTCAGCAGCCAGCGCCCTTGCGCCCGGTCGTGCGCCACGTGGGCATGCAGCAGCGGCGCGCGCTGCACGTCGATGCGCGTGTGCCGCAGGTCCGGCCGCTGCAGCAGCTCGGCGGCGGCGTCTTCCTGTTCGAGCTGCAGCTGCACCACCGGCAGCGCTGCGTGGCGCCACACCACCTGCACCGCCTCGCTCAAGCCGCGCCAGACAAAAGCGGTGCGCAGGATGTCATGCCGCGCGATGACGCGGTCCATTGCGGCGACGAACGCGTCCAGCTGCTCGCGCGTGTCGAACGCCAGCAGCGTATTCAGAAGGTACGGGTCGGCTTCGCTGCTGGCCAGGTGATGGAACAGGATGCCCTGCTGCAGCGGGGCGAGCGCGTAGATGTCCTGCACGTTGGCCACGCCGCCGTCCACGCCGGCCGCGATGGTGTCGATCTCCTGCTGGGTCAGGGTGGCCAGCGGCAGCATCTCGGGCGTGATGCGCTCGCAGCCCGCGGCGATGAGGTTGGGCGGCACCACCACGCCACCGGCGCGCCGGACCTGCTCGGCCAATGCCGCCAGTGTGGGCGCGGTGAACAGGGCGCGCACCGGCAGCTCCCAGTCGATCCGGCGCATGCGCTCGATCAGCTGCACGGCCAGCAGCGAGTGCCCGCCCAGGGCAAAGAAGTTGTCGGCGCGGCCAACGCGCTCCAATCCAAGCAGGTCCTGCCAGATCTGCGCCAGCTCTTCTTCGATCTCGCCTTGCGGCGGCTCGAACTCGCGCGTGCCGTAGGCCGCATCGCCCGGCGCGGGCAGCGCGCGGCGGTCCAGCTTGCCGTTGGGCGTGAGCGGCAGCGCCTCCAGTTGCACGTAGGCCGCTGGCACCATGTACTCGGGCAGCCGGGTGGCCAGTTGCTCGCGCAGCGCTTGTGCCTGTATGTCTTCACCCGTGACGTAGGCCACCAGCTGCTTGTCGGCGCCCTCGCCGCGCGCCAGCACGACGGCTTCGCGCACGCCCGGGCAAGCTTGCAGCG
>NZ_JBEPKK010000041.1:0-5188 GCF_040544675.1 Variovorax boronicumulans | reverse complement strand
CAGCAACAGCAACAGCAACAGCAACAGCAACAGCAACAGCAACAGCAACAGCAACAGCAACAGCAACAGCAACAGCAACAGCAACAGCAACAGCAACAGCATCATTCGTCCCGCGCTCGTGCTCTTCGCACTGCTGAGCGCGCTCACCGGCGTGATCTATCCGGTGGCCGTGACCGGCGCCGCGAAAGCGGTGTTTCCGTCGCAGGCGGCGGGCAGCCTGGTCGTGATCGACGGCGTGCCTGTCGGATCGAAGCTGATCGGCCAGAACTTCAGCGACCCGAAGCATTTCTGGGGCCGCCCGTCGGCCACGGCACCGCAGCCCTACAACGCCAGCGCCTCGAGCGGCTCCAACCAGGGGCCGCTCAACCCGGCCCTGACCGACGCGGTGAAGGCGCGCGTCGAAGCCCTGCGCGCCGTGGACCCCGGCAACACCGCACCCGTGCCCGTGGACCTGGTCACGGCGTCCGCCAGCGGGCTCGATCCGGACATCAGCCCGGCCGCCGCGCAGTACCAGGCGGCGCGCGTGGCGCGCGTGCGCGGCGTCCCGGTCGAACAGGTCAACGCGCTGATCGCCAAGAACACGCAGGCTCCGCTGTGGGGCTTGCTGGGTGAATCGCGCGTCAACGTGCTTGCACTGAATCTCGCGCTCGACGCCTCGGCTTCGACGACCGCGCGTTGAGGAGAACAACATGGCCTATGCCGCCTACCGCGAACATCCCGGCACCGAACGGCCTGCCCACCGGCTTGCCGCTTCGTGTGCTTCGCCGTCCCTCATCGACGGGGTGGCCGGACGCACCCACGCGCCCGTGACCGCCGCCAGCCAGTTCTACGTGCTCGACGTCACCGTCTGCTGCGCCGACGCCTTGCGCGTGCGCCGCAGCATCGCGGGCTCCCCCGATGCGGGCGTGGTGCGCTGCGAGCCGCTGCTGCATGCCCTGTGCTCGCAGGAAAGCGATGCGCCCTGCGTCCGGCTGATGGTCCGCCTTCCGCTGACCAGCTACGCCGACGTGCTGCACCGCCTGATCGAATGCGTGCCCTCGGGCGAAATCGGCCGGCTCGTGAGCTGGCGCGAGCACCTGGCCCGCTGCGGCCTGCGCGATGGTCGCTGACCTGTTGCATGTGCTGCTGGCGCTCGCGGCGCTGTTCGTGCCGCTGGGCTTTGCCTGGCTCGTGCTGTCGCGCACCGCGCGGCGGCACGACACCAAGCGGCGCAACAAAGGCGGTCCGATGCGATAACCTGCGCAGCCACCGACCGCCATGCCCGACAACCGCCCTGACACCCGCCCCGACCCCGACGCCCTGATCGCGCAGCTGCGCAACGACGAGGCGCGCGCCCTGCGCGGCAAGCTGCGCATCTACTTCGGCGCCAGCGCCGGCGTCGGCAAGACCTGGGCGATGCTCAGCGCCGCCCAGCGCGAGCGCGCGGCGGGCCGCGATGTGCTGATCGGCGTGGTCGAGACCCACGGCCGCAGCGAAACCGCCGCGCTGCTCGCGGGTCTGGACACGCTGCCGCTGCGCGCGCTGGACTACCGCGGCCGCACGCTCGCCGAGTTCGACCTGGACGCCGCGCTCGCGCGCAAGCCCGCCGTGCTGCTGGTCGACGAACTGGCTCACACCAACGCCCCCGGTTCGCGCCACGCCAAGCGCTGGCAGGACGTGCAGGAACTGCTGGCCGCGGGCATCGAGGTGTGGTCGGCCCTCAACGTTCAGCACCTGGAAAGCCTCAACGGCACCGTCGGCGCCATCACCGGCGTGCGGGTGCACGAGACGGTGCCCGACACCGTGCTCGACGAGGCCGACGAGGTGGTGCTGGTCGATGTCACGCCCGACGAGCTCACCGCGCGGCTCGCGGCCGGCAAGGTGTACCTGCCGCAGCAGGCCGAGCGGGCGGCGCAGAATTTCTTTCGCAAGGGCAACCTGATCGCGCTGCGCGAGATCGCCCTGCGCCGCACTGCCGAGCATGTGGAAGACGATGTGCGCGGCTGGCGTGTGGAGCAGTCGGGCGCCGCGGGCCGCAACGGCAAGGAAGGGCCGGGCAGCGAGCTGCAGGCCTGGAACACCTCGGGCGCGATCCTCGCCTGCGTGGGGCCGCACGAAGGCGCGGCGCAGACGGTGCGCACCGCGGCGCGGCTCGCGGGCCAGCTCAATGTGCGCTGGCATGCGGCGTATGTGGAAACACCGCGCCTGCAGCGGCTCGCCGCGGAGGAGCGCGATCGCACGCTCGCGGTGCTCAAGCTCGCCGAGGAACTGGGCGCGGCCACGGCGGTGCTCACCGGCGCCGACGTGGCCGAGCAACTGGCCGAACAGGCGCGCCGGCTCAACTGCGCCACGCTGGTGCTGGGGCGCTCGGAGCCGGTGGCGGGCTGGCGCCGCTGGTGGCCGGCCGGGCAAACGCCGTTGCCGCGCGCGCTCGCCCAACGCGCGCCGGCGCTGGACATCATGGAAGTGGGCCGCGCCGACAGCTCGCGGCGCCTCTCGCGCACCGCCGTCGACGGCCTGCGCGCCGACGACGAAGGCCACGAGAAGGCGCCGGTCCACTGGCCCGCCTATGCGTGGGCCACCGCCACCAGCGTTGCGCTCACTCTGGTGTGCGCCCCGCTGACCAACGTGCTCGAGCTGTCGAACATCGTGATGCTGTTTCTGCTCGGCGTGGTCGGGGTGGCGATGCGCTTCGGACGCGGGCCGTCGGCGCTGGCCGCCTTGCTCAACGTCGCGGCCTTCGACTATTTCTTCGTGCCCCCGCGACTTTCGTTCGCGGTGAGCGACGTGCAGTACGTGCTGACCTTCGCGATCATGCTCGGCGTCGGCCTGCTGGTGGGGCAGCTCACGGCGGGGCTGCGCTTTGCGGCGGGCGTGTCCACCAGCCGCGAGCGGCGCGCACGCTCGCTGTTCGAACTCACGCGCGAACTCTCGGCCGCGCTGGAGAGCACGCAGGTCGTGTCGCTGGGCGCCGCGGCGGTGCAGGGGCACTTCGGCGGCCATGCGCTGGTGCTGGTGACCGATGCGGCCGATGCGCTCGTGCTGCCCGCCAATCCGCCGGAAGGCTTCGACGGGCAGGTGGCCGACTGGGCGTTCCGCCATGGGCAACCCGCGGGCCTTGCCACCGCCACGCTGGCCGCGCAGCCCTGGCACTACGTGCCGCTGAAGGCGCCGATGCGCGTGCGCGGCGTGCTGGCGCTGTCGCCCGCGCAGCCGCGCTGGCTGCTGATTCCCGAACAGGCGCAGCAACTGGACACGCTGGCCCGCCAGATCGCGATCGCGCTGGAGCGCGTGCACTACGTCGAGGTGGCGCAGCAGGCGGTGGTCGAGATGGAGTCGGAGCGCCTGCGCAATGCCCTGCTCGGCGCCATCTCGCACGACGTGCGCACGCCGCTCACCGCGCTGATCGCATTGGCCGAATCGCTGCAGACGCTGCCCCCCGAACAGCACGGCGATGCGGCGCGCGCCATCGTCGCGCAGGCGCACGAGCTGAACGCGCTGGTCAACAACCTGCTCGACATGGCGCGGCTCGAGAGCGGAATTGCCGGTGGTGCGGTGAACCTGCGGCGCGACTGGCAGTCGGTGGAGGAGGTGGTCGGTTCCGCGATCCGCGCGGCGCGCACGTCGCTGGGCGACACCGTCGTGCAGACCGCGCTCGACGCCGATCTGCCGCTGGTCGAGTTCGATGCGGTGCTGATCGAGCGCGTGCTGGTCAACCTGCTGGAGAACGCCACCAAGTACGGCGCGCCACCTATCGTGGTCGGTGCCCGGGCCGAGTCCGGCACGCTGGTGCTCACCGTGCGCGACCATGGCCCCGGCTTGCCCGCCGCGCTCTTGGGCCATGAGCAGAAGCTGTTCGACAAGTTCACGCGCGGCGAGGCCGAGTCGGCCACGCCCGGCGTCGGGCTGGGCCTGGCGATCTGCCGGGCGGTGGTGAGCGCGCACGGCGGAGAAGTCACGGCGGCCAATGCGCGCGACGGAGGTGCAGAATTCACCGTCACCCTGCCGCGCCGGGAGGCGCCCGAAACAGCCGAAGCCCAACTCTGAAGCCATGCCAGCCCCCACCGCCATCGTGATCGAGGACGAGCCGCAGATCCGCCGTTTCGTGCGCGGCGCGCTCGAAGCCGAAGGCTGGCTGGTGCACGAGGCCGGCACGCTGCGCGATGGATTGGCCGCGGCCGGCACGCGGCAGCCTGACCTGCTGGTGCTCGACCTCGGGTTGCCGGATGGCGATGGCGTCTCGCTGATTCGCGATGTGCGCGGCTGGTCGGCCGTGCCGATCATCGTGCTGTCGGCCCGCACCGACGAGGCCGACAAGATCGCCGCGCTCGATGCCGGTGCGGATGACTACCTCACGAAGCCCTTCGGCACTGGCGAGCTGCTGGCCCGTGTGCGCGCCAATCTGCGCCGTCCGCGCGCAGCCGGTGGTGGCAGCGACGAGCCCGCCGAAGCTGTCTTCCGTTTCGGCGAGATCGAACTGGATCGCGCCGCGCGGATCGTGCGGCGAGCCGGCACCGAGGTACACCTGACGCCGACCGAATACCGCCTGCTCTCGGTACTGGTCGCCAATGCGGGGCGTGTGCTCACGCAGCGCCAATTGCTGCGCGAGGTGTGGGGGCCTTCGCACACGGACCAGAGCCATTACCTGCGCATCTACATGGGGCATCTGCGGCAGAAGCTTGAAAGCGATCCTGCACAGCCTCGGCATCTGTTGACTGAGACTGCTGTGGGGTATCGGCTGGTGGTTTGACTCTTGGGGTTTGCGGCGATGGGTGCTGTGCCCTTGGGTGGCCGACGTCACCGGCCCTTCGGGCTTCCCTGCGCTGCTCGCGACGGGCGGGGTCTCGCAGAACTCGCTCCACTGCGTTCCGCTCAAACAGCTGCGAGCCCTGATCCGCCCGTCGCTGCGCTGCTCGGCGGTGCCTCAACGGCCGCCCAAGGGCACAGCACCCATCGCCGCAGTCAACGCGGTTGTTGATCACTTCCTCTTGGAGCCCGCTTTGTGTCTTGCTCCCTCTCCCTCTGGGAGAGGGCAGGGGTGAGGGCATACAGCGTCAACTCCACAGCAAGCGCCCGGTACGCGGTGCGGCGCAGCCGGCCCCTCTGTGCCGCCGAGGAGCGCAGCGTTTCGCGGATCAGGGCTCGCAGCTGTTTGAGCGAAGCGAGTTCTGCGAGACCCCGCGAAATGCGAGCACCGCAGGGGAGCCGC
>NZ_JBEPKK010000040.1:0-5742 GCF_040544675.1 Variovorax boronicumulans | reverse complement strand
GGGGCTGATTGCTTGAACGGGTTGGTTGAAAAAACTTCCTTCGAAGTTGACCGGATTGCAAAAAACGGTGCATAATCGAAGGCTGCGCTGAAACAGCTTCAGCGTCTTGCGGCGAAGGTTGCGGGATGCGACAAAAGAAGATGTTGAAAGCGAAAAAAGTTTGACGGTACTTAAAAAACCGTGATAGACTACAAGGCTTCGCTGATCGCAGCAAGTCAAACGAAGTAAACGATAAGTTGCTTTGTTGTTCGTTAAAAATTTACAGCCGATAAGCGTGGGCGTTTGAAGGTAATTGCGTAAGTTCTTCGGAACAAGTCGCAAGACTTAAAAACGCTCATGAGATAGAAGTGAAGTTCACTTTAATTCTTTTTTTATGAGTTTTGCCTGGCCGCGAGGTCAGGCGCAAAAATCAAGATCGAACTATAGAGTTTGATCCTGGCTCAGATTGAACGCTGGCGGCATGCCTTACACATGCAAGTCGAACGGCAGCGCGGGAGCAATCCTGGCGGCGAGTGGCGAACGGGTGAGTAATACATCGGAACGTGCCCAATCGTGGGGGATAACGCAGCGAAAGCTGTGCTAATACCGCATAAGATCTACGGATGAAAGCAGGGGATCGCAAGACCTTGCGCGAATGGAGCGGCCGATGGCAGATTAGGTAGTTGGTGAGGTAAAGGCTCACCAAGCCTTCGATCTGTAGCTGGTCTGAGAGGACGACCAGCCACACTGGGACTGAGACACGGCCCAGACTCCTACGGGAGGCAGCAGTGGGGAATTTTGGACAATGGGCGAAAGCCTGATCCAGCCATGCCGCGTGCAGGATGAAGGCCTTCGGGTTGTAAACTGCTTTTGTACGGAACGAAACGGTCTTTTCTAATACAGAAGGCTAATGACGGTACCGTAAGAATAAGCACCGGCTAACTACGTGCCAGCAGCCGCGGTAATACGTAGGGTGCAAGCGTTAATCGGAATTACTGGGCGTAAAGCGTGCGCAGGCGGTTATGTAAGACAGTTGTGAAATCCCCGGGCTCAACCTGGGAACTGCATCTGTGACTGCATAGCTAGAGTACGGTAGAGGGGGATGGAATTCCGCGTGTAGCAGTGAAATGCGTAGATATGCGGAGGAACACCGATGGCGAAGGCAATCCCCTGGACCTGTACTGACGCTCATGCACGAAAGCGTGGGGAGCAAACAGGATTAGATACCCTGGTAGTCCACGCCCTAAACGATGTCAACTGGTTGTTGGGTCTTCACTGACTCAGTAACGAAGCTAACGCGTGAAGTTGACCGCCTGGGGAGTACGGCCGCAAGGTTGAAACTCAAAGGAATTGACGGGGACCCGCACAAGCGGTGGATGATGTGGTTTAATTCGATGCAACGCGAAAAACCTTACCCACCTTTGACATGTACGGAATTCGCCAGAGATGGCTTAGTGCTCGAAAGAGAACCGTAACACAGGTGCTGCATGGCTGTCGTCAGCTCGTGTCGTGAGATGTTGGGTTAAGTCCCGCAACGAGCGCAACCCTTGTCATTAGTTGCTACATTCAGTTGGGCACTCTAATGAGACTGCCGGTGACAAACCGGAGGAAGGTGGGGATGACGTCAAGTCCTCATGGCCCTTATAGGTGGGGCTACACACGTCATACAATGGCTGGTACAAAGGGTTGCCAACCCGCGAGGGGGAGCTAATCCCATAAAACCAGTCGTAGTCCGGATCGCAGTCTGCAACTCGACTGCGTGAAGTCGGAATCGCTAGTAATCGTGGATCAGAATGTCACGGTGAATACGTTCCCGGGTCTTGTACACACCGCCCGTCACACCATGGGAGCGGGTTCTGCCAGAAGTAGTTAGCTTAACCGCAAGGAGGGCGATTACCACGGCAGGGTTCGTGACTGGGGTGAAGTCGTAACAAGGTAGCCGTATCGGAAGGTGCGGCTGGATCACCTCCTTTCTGGAAACAAGCAATTTAATTTAAACGCCCACACTTATCGGTTGTTGGAAGAAGTCGAAATCTTCATTGATTCTCGATTGGGTCTGTAGCTCAGCTGGTTAGAGCACCGTCTTGATAAGGCGGGGGTCGTTGGTTCGAGCCCAACTAGACCCACCAAATCTTCTGATTTCTCGTGTGAGAGTTTTGGGGGATTAGCTCAGCTGGGAGAGCACCTGCTTTGCAAGCAGGGGGTCGTCGGTTCGATCCCGTCATCCTCCACCAATAAATCGATACTTAAATTCAACACCAAAGCGGCTTTGTGCGTGAGCATGAGGCTTCTTTGTTGTTGATCGAGATCTCTTGATCAATCGGCTGTTCTTTAAAAATTCATAGAGTCGAATCAGCGTTGCTGATGGAAACTGCACATTCGTAAAGGTTTAGTGCAGACCGTGCCATCAGCAACATAGAATTTTTGATTGCGTCAAAAGAAACTTCAATTTCGAGTCAAATCGAATTTTGAATGTAACGGCATAACGCGTCAGGTGAAAGACCTGACATATTCCTTGAAATGATTTTGTGTTTTGCTGGAGAAATCCTGTGAGACGTCAAAGTTATAGGGTCAAGTGAATAAGAGCACGTGGTGGATGCCTTGGCAATGATAGGCGACGAAGGACGTGATAGCCTGCGATAAGCTTCGGGGAGCTGGCAAATTAGCTTTGATCCGGAGATTTCCGAATGGGGAAACCCACCGAAAGGTATCGCATAGTGAATACATAGCTATGCGAGGCGAACCGGGTGAACTGAAACATCTCAGTAGCTCGAGGAAAAGACATCAACCGAGATTCCGAAAGTAGTGGCGAGCGAAATCGGAAGAGCCTGTTAGTGATAGCACAAGACATAACGGAACAGTTTGGAAAGACTGGCCATAGCGGGTGATAGCCCCGTACGTGAAATGACCTGTGTGGTACTAAGCTAACGACAAGTAGGGCGGGACACGAGAAATCCTGTCTGAATATGGGGGGACCATCCTCCAAGGCTAAATACTCATCATTGACCGATAGTGAACTAGTACCGTGAGGGAAAGGCGAAAAGAACCCCGGGAGGGGAGTGAAATAGATCCTGAAACCGCGTGCTTACAAAAAGTAGGAGCCTCGTAAGGGGTGACTGCGTACCTTTTGTATAATGGGTCAGCGACTTACATTCAGTGGCAAGGTTAACCGAATAGGGAAGCCGTAGAGAAATCGAGTCCGAATAGGGCGATCAGTCGCTGGGTGTAGACCCGAAACCAAGTGATCTATCCATGGCCAGGATGAAGGTGCCGTAACAGGTACTGGAGGTCCGAACCGACTAGTGTTGCAAAACTAGCGGATGAGCTGTGGATAGGGGTGAAAGGCTAAACAAACTTGGAAATAGCTGGTTCTCTCCGAAAACTATTTAGGTAGTGCCTCAAGTATTACCATCGGGGGTAGAGCACTGTTTTGGCTAGGGGGTCATGGCGACTTACCAAACCAAGGCAAACTCCGAATACCGATGAGTACAGCTTGGGAGACAGAGCACCGGGTGCTAACGTCCGGACTCAAGAGGGAAACAACCCAGACCGCCAGCTAAGGTCCCTAAAATTGGCTAAGTGGGAAACGAAGTGGGAAGGCTAAAACAGTCAGGATGTTGGCTTAGAAGCAGCCATCATTTAAAGAAAGCGTAATAGCTCACTGATCGAGTCGTCCTGCGCGGAAGATGTAACGGGGCTAAGCCAGTTACCGAAGCTGCGGATTTGCAATTTATTGCAAGTGGTAGGAGAGCGTTCTGTAAGCCTGTGAAGGTGCGTTGTAAAGCGTGCTGGAGGTATCAGAAGTGCGAATGCTGACATGAGTAGCGTTAAAGGGGGTGAAAAGCCCCCTCGCCGTAAGCGCAAGGTTTTCTACGCAACGTTCATCGGCGTAGAGTGAGTCGGCCCCTAAGGCGAGGCAGAGATGCGTAGCTGATGGGAAACAGGTCAATATTCCTGTACCGTTATATAGTGCGATGTGGGGACGGATCTTAATAGGTCATCCAGTTATTGGATTATTCTGGTTTAGTTGGATGTAGGCGTGCATTAGGCAAATCCGGTGCACATATACCGAGGCCAACGATCGAGCGGACTTGTCCGTGAAGTGACTGAACGAGGTTCCAGGAAAAGCCACTAAGCTTCAGCTATATACGACCGTACCGCAAACCGACACTGGTGCGCGAGATGAGTATTCTAAGGCGCTTGAGAGAACTCAGGAGAAGGAACTCGGCAAATTGACACCGTAACTTCGGAAGAAGGTGTGCCCTATTAGTGTGTAGTGAACAACGAAGCATGAATGGGTTGCAAAAAATCGGTGGCTGCGACTGTTTATTAAAAACACAGCACTCTGCAAACACGAAAGTGGACGTATAGGGTGTGACGCCTGCCCGGTGCTGGAAGATTAAATGATGGGGTGCAAGCTCTTGATTGAAGTCCCAGTAAACGGCGGCCGTAACTATAACGGTCCTAAGGTAGCGAAATTCCTTGTCGGGTAAGTTCCGACCTGCACGAATGGCGTAACGATGGCCACACTGTCTCCTCCTGAGACTCAGCGAAGTTGAAATGTTTGTGATGATGCAATCTCCCCGCGGAAAGACGGAAAGACCCCATGAACCTTTACTGTAGCTTTGTATTGGACTTTGAACAGATCTGTGTAGGATAGGTGGGAGGCTTTGAAGCAGGGTCGCTAGATCTTGTGGAGCCAACGTTGAAATACCACCCTGGTGTGTTTGAGGTTCTAACCTAGGTCCATTATCTGGATCGGGGACAGTGCATGGTAGGCAGTTTGACTGGGGCGGTCTCCTCCCAAAGCGTAACGGAGGAGTTCGAAGGTACGCTAGTTACGGTCGGACATCGTGACGATAGTGCAATGGCATAAGCGTGCTTAACTGCGAGACTGACAAGTCGAGCAGATGCGAAAGCAGGACATAGTGATCCGGTGGTTCTGTATGGAAGGGCCATCGCTCAACGGATAAAAGGTACTCTGGGGATAACAGGCTGATACCGCCCAAGAGTTCATATCGACGGCGGTGTTTGGCACCTCGATGTCGGCTCATCTCATCCTGGGGCTGTAGCCGGTCCCAAGGGTATGGCTGTTCGCCATTTAAAGAGGTACGTGAGCTGGGTTTAAAACGTCGTGAGACAGTTTGGTCCCTATCTTCCGTGGGCGCTGCAGATTTGAGGAAGCCTGCTCCTAGTACGAGAGGACCGGAGTGGACACACCTCTGGTGTATCGGTTGTCACGCCAGTGGCATTGCCGAGTAGCTAAGTGTGGAAGAGATAACCGCTGAAAGCATCTAAGCGGGAAACTCGTTTCAAGATGAGATCTGCCGGGGCCTTGAGCCCCCTAAAGAGTCGTTCAAGACCAGGACGTTGATAGGTCAGGTGTGGAAGCGCAGTAATGCGTTAAGCTAACTGATACTAATTGCTCGTGAGGCTTGACCCTATAACTTTGATCATCAGATCAAGGTGTTATGCCAAGTTGACGCATTCAAAATACATTCAAGCAAGTGCAAGACAGTTGCACGCTGATTCCAAACTCTATGAATTCGCTTGATTGATCATGTGATCAGTCAAGCAACCCTTTATGCCTGATGACCATAGCGAGTTGGTACCACTCCTTCCCATCCCGAACAGGACAGTGAAACGACTCAGCGCCGATGATAGTGCGGGTTCCCGTGTGAAAGTAGGTCATCGTCAGGCTCTTACAGCCCAGAAAACCCCAGTCAACACTGACTGGGGTTTTTTGCTTTGCGTGGACGGTTT
>NZ_JBEPKK010000039.1:0-5849 GCF_040544675.1 Variovorax boronicumulans | reverse complement strand
ACGGGGCTGGAAGACAGCAGCATTCCCATCGGGCAACCCATCGCCAACACGCGCATCCATGTGCTGGATGCGCACGGCCAGCTTGCTCCGGCGGGAGTGGCCGGTGAGCTGCACATCGCCGGCGTGCAGCTGGCGCGTGGCTACCTGAACCGCCCCGATCTCACTGCCGAGCGCTTCGTGCCCGATCCGTTCGGCGCGCCGGGCAGTCGCATGTACAGAAGCGGCGACCTGGCGCGCTGGCGCATCGGCCAGGGCGGCGACGGCACCATCGAGTACCTGGGCCGCAACGACCACCAGGTCAAGGTGCGGGGGTTCCGGATCGAGCTGGGCGAGATCGAGGCGGCGCTGTCAGCCTGTGCCGGCGTGCGCGAGGCCGTCGTGCTGGCGCGCGGCGAGGGTGCCGACAAGCAGCTGGTGGCCTACGTCACTGGAGAAGACGTACAAGCAGTGGTCCTGCGCGAGCACCTGGCCACCCGGCTGCCCGAGTACATGGTGCCGGCCGCCTACGTGCAGCTGGAAGCGCTGCCGCTCACGCCCAACGGCAAGCTGGACCGCCGCGCGCTGCCCGCGCCGGGCGATGCGGCCTACGGCACCCGCGCGTTCGAGCCGCCGCAAGGCGAGATCGAAGAAGAGCTGGCGCAGATCTGGCAGGACCTGCTTGGATTGGAGCGCATCGGCCGCGCCGACAACTTCTTTGCCCTGGGTGGGCATTCGCTGCTGGCCGTGCAACTGATCGAGCGCATGCGCCGGATCGACTGGGAGCTGCCGGTGCGCGCCCTGTTCACCGCGCCCACACTGGCGGCATTGGCCGAGCAGGTCCGTCGCGCCGGTGGCGTGGTGGTGCCGCCCAACCTCATCGCCGCGGGCTGCGAGCGCATCACGCCCGAGATGCTGCCGCTGGCCACCCTGACCCAGCAGGAGATCGACACCATCGCGGCCGGCGTGGACGGCGGGGTCGCCAACGTACAGGACATCTACGCGCTCGCCCCGCTGCAGCAGGGCATCCTGTTCCATCACCTGGCCAGCAGCGAAGCCGACCCGTACCTTCTGAATACGCTGCTGGCGTTCGACACGCGCGAGCGGCTCGACCGCTTCATCGGCGCGCTGCAGGCGGTGATCGACCGGCACGACATCCTGCGCACCGCCATCGTCTGGGACGGGCTGGCGGAGCCGGTGCAGGTGGTGTGGCGCCGCGCGCCGCTGCAGCTCGAGGAGACCGACCTGGCGGGCGTCGACGTCTGCGAGCGCCTGCGCGAGCGCTTCGCCCCGCGACAGATGGGCATCGACCTGGCGCGCGCCCCGCTGATCGGCGGCGGCATCGCGCACGATGCGGCGAACGGGCGCTGGGCCTTGCTGCTGTTGTTCCACCACCTGGCGATCGACCACACGACGCTCGAGGTCGTGCTGCAGGAGATTCAGGCGCACCTGCTCGGCGAGCAGCACCGGCTGCCGCGGGCGCTGCCGTTCCGCAATTTCGTCGCGCAGGCTCTTGGAGGCGTTTCCCGCGAGGAGCACGAGGCCTTCTTTCGGGACATGCTGGGCGATGTCGATGAGCCGACGCTGCCCTTCGGCCTGGCCGACGTGCAAGGGCCGGGCGACACGATCGCAGAGGCACAGCGGCCGGTGGACGCAGTGCTCGCGCAGCGGCTGCGCGAGCGGGCGCGTGCGCTGCGCATCAGCGCGGCCAGCCTGATGCATGTCGCCTGGGCGCTGGTGCTGGCGCGTGTCAGCGGCCGCGAGGACGTGGTCTTCGGCAGCGTGCTGTTTGGCCGGATGCAAGGCGGCGACGGCGCCGACCGGATGCTCGGCCTCTTCATCAACACGCTGCCGCTGCGCGTGCGCGTCGGCGAGGCCTGCGGCGCCGAGCTTGCCGTACGGCGAGCTCACGAAACGCTGGGCCGGCTGATGCGTCACGAGCACGCATCGCTCGCGCACGCGCAGCGATGCAGTGGCGTGCCGGCGCCCACGCCACTGTTCACGTCGCTGCTGAACTACCGGCACAGTGCCGGCCCGGCTCAGGCCGTGCCGGCCTTGCAGGGCGTGAAGCAGCTGGCCGAGGAGGAACGGACCAACTACCCGCTGACGCTGTCGATCGACGACTTTGGGGACGGCTTCACGGTCACCGCGCAGGTGCGCGCCACGGTCGATCCGGGCCGCGTCTGCGACTTCATGCATACCGCGCTGGAGCGGCTGGCGGACGCGCTGGAGCAGGCGCCGGCGATGCCGCTGCGGCAGATCGACGTGCTGCCGCAGGCCGAGCGGCAGCGGCTGCTCGCATGGAACGCCGGCGAGGCGCCGGCGGCCGACGAGCGCTGCATCCACCAGCTGTTCGAGGCGCAGGCCGCGCGCCGGCCCGACGCGACCGCGCTGCTGTGGCAGGACGAGCGGCTCGGCTATGGCGAGCTCAACGCGCGTGCGAACCGGCTCGCACGCCACCTGCGCCGGCACGGCGTGGGTCCGGACACGCAGGTGGCGATCTGCGTCGAGCGGGGGATCGAGATGGTCGTCGGCCTGCTCGCGATCCTGAAGGCCGGAGGGGCCTACGTGCCGCTCGATCCGGCGTATCCGGTCGACCGGCTCGTCTACATGGTGCGGGACTGTGGTGCGTCGGTGTTGCTGGCGCAGGGCGGCCTGCCGGTGCTCGAGCCGCTGCGCGACGCGCTGCGCGGCGGCGCCGCGGTGGTCGAGCTGGACACGCACGCCGACAGCTGGGCTGCCGAGGATGCCGCGGACTTGGCGGCCGGCGAGACCGGCCTGCACCCTTCGCACCTGGCCTATGTGATCTACACCTCGGGTTCGACCGGCCAGCCCAAGGGCGTGATGGTGGCGCACGCCAACCTCATGCGCCTCTTCTCGGCGACGCAGCCGCAGTTCGGCTTCGACGAGAACGACGTCTGGACGCTCTTCCATTCGTTCGCGTTCGATTTCTCGGTCTGGGAGCTGTGGGGCGCTCTGATCCACGGCGGCCGGCTGGTGGTCGTGCCGTACCTGACGAGCCGCTCGCCGCAGGACTTCCATGCCCTCGTGTGCAGCCGGGGCGTCACGGTGCTGAACCAGACGCCCAGCGCCTTCCGCCAGTTCATCGCGGCGCAGGGCGACGCGCCGCAGCTGGCGCATCGGCTGCGCTGCGTGGTCTTCGGCGGCGAGGCGCTGGAAGTCGCGACGCTGAAGCCCTGGTACCGGCGCGTGGAGAACCGCGACACGCGCCTGGTCAACATGTACGGCATCACCGAAACGACGGTGCACGTCAGCTACCGGCCGCTCGCGGCCGCGGACTGCGAGCAGGCAGGCGCAGCGAGCCCGATCGGCGTGCAGATCCCGGACCTGCGCATCTATGTGCTGGACGCCCGGCGCCGGCCGGCGCCGATCGGAGTGCCGGGTGAGATGTATGTCGGCGGCGCCGGTGTCGCGCGCGGCTACCTGAACCGGCCGGCGCTGACGGCCGAGCGCTTCGTCGGCGACCCGTTCGAAGCGCAGGCCGGCGCGCGGATGTACAAGACCGGCGACCTGGCGCGCCGGCTCGACGACGGCAGCCTCGAGTTCCTTGGCCGCAACGACGAGCAAGTGAAGATCCGCGGTTTTCGCATCGAGCTCGGCGAGATCCAAGCCGCGCTGCTGGCGCAGCCGGAGATCCGCGAGGCGGTGGTCATCGCGCACGAGGGCGAGCCCGGCCGGAAGCGGCTCGCCGCGTACGTGGTCTTCGACCCGGAGCGACCGCCTCCCGGCACGGCCGCGCTGCGCGCTGCCCTGTCGCAGCGCCTGCCCGAATTCATGCTGCCGGCGCATGTCGTCGCGCTCGAGCGAATCCCGCTCACGCCGAACGGCAAGCTGGACCGACGCGCACTGCCGGCCCCGGACGGCGCCGGTGTGCGGTCCGATGCGGCGGCGCCGCGCACGCCGACCGAGGCCGCGCTGGCATCGGTCTGGAGCGACACGCTGGGGCTGGCGCAGGTCGGCATCGACGACAACTTCTTCGCCGTCGGCGGCGACTCGATTCGCGCGATCGCGGTGCTGTCGAAGGCTCGGGAGCGGGGGCTGTCGTTCGCGCTGATCGATCTGTTCCGCCATCCGACGATCGAGCAGCTCGCCCGCTCGCTGGAGGCCGGCATCGCTGGCGAGACGCCGCTGGACGAGGCGCCGCTGCTGGCCGCGGCCGACCTTGAGGCGCTGCCGTCCGGCGTCGAGGACGCCTACGGCATCACGATGCTGCAGACGGGAATGGTGTTTCATCACCAGCTGTCCGGCGATGCGGCGCAGTACCACGACGTGTTCGGCTACCGGCTGACCTTGCCGCGCTGGGATGAAGCGGCGTTTCGCGCTGCGCTGGCCGCGATGGCGCGCCGGCATCCGGTGCTGCGCACCTCGTTGCGCTTCCACGGCTACAGCGAGCCGCTGCAGCTGGTGCATCGCGAGGTGCGCATTCCGTTGGAGGTGGTCGACCTGTCCGCGCATGACGAAGCGTGTCGGCAGCGCGTGCTCGCTGAGTTCCTCGACACCGAGCGCCGCCGCGATTTCGTGCTTGAAGCGGCGCCGCTGTTGCGGATGTTCGTCCATCTGTGCGGCGCCGACTCGATCCACTACACGCTCAGCTTTCACCATGCGATCCTCGACGGCTGGAGCGTCGCGGCCTTGCAGACGGAACTGTTCGAGCGCTACCTCGGCCTGCTGGACGGCGATCCGGGGGCGCAGGAGGTCCAGCCGCTCGCAGTGACGCCGAAAGCCGTCGTCGCGCGCGAGCGCAGCGCGCTCGCGTCGGCGGCGCACCGGCAGTTCTGGAGCCGCATGCTGGACGGCCATGTGTTCACCGGCTTGCCGGCGCATGACGGATCGGCGGGCAGTGTCGATGATCTGCCGGTGGTCGTGGCCGAGCCGGTACGCAACCGCCTGCGGGGCGTCGCCGAACGCCTGGGCGTGCCGATGCGAAGCGTGCTGCTGTGCGCCCACCTGCGCGTGCTGGCGCTCTTGTCCGGCCGCGACAACGTGACGACCGGGCTGGTGTCGAACGTGCGGCTGGAGCAGGCCGACGGCGACAAGGTGCTGGGCCTGTTCCTCAACACGCTGCCGTTCCGGCAGGCGTTGGCGAGCGGGCGCTGGTCGGACCTGATCCGCAAGACCTTCGAGACGGAACTGGAGGTGCTGCGGCATCGGCAGTACCCGTACTTCCAGCTCTACCTCGATAACGGTCGAACGCCGCTGTACGAGACGGCGTTCAACTATGTCAATTTCCACGTGTACGAGCAGCTCGATCGCGGCGAGCGTTTCGACGTCGCGGCGTCCCGAAGCTTCGAGGCGACCGAGTTCGCCTTGATGATCACCTTCTCCGACACGTCCGACCATCTGACGTTCGACCTCAAGGTCGGTCCGGGCCGGCTCTCGTCGGCGCAGGTGGCGCGCATGCGCGGCTACTACCTCGCGGTGCTGCAATCGATGGCCGACGACGTGCAGGCCTCGCATGACGGGTTGCAACTGCTGTCGGATGCGGAGCAGCGGCAGCTGCTGGTGGAGTGGAACGACACCGCGCGCGAGTTCCCCACCGAGTGCTGCATCCACGAGTTGTTCGAAGCGCAGGCGCAGCGCGCGCCGGACGCTGTGGCGCTGGTCTTCGAAGACGAGTCGCTGAGCTACGCCGAGCTGGACGCACGGGCCAACCGGCTGGCGCACCACCTGCGATCCTTGGGCGTGGGCCCGGACGCGCGCGTGGCGCTGCTGCTCGAGCGCGGCGTGTCCATGGTCGTGGCGCTGCTGGCCACGCTCAAGGCCGGCGGCGCCTACGTGCCGCTGGACCCGAGCCACCCCGCCGAGCGGCTGGCCTTCATGCTGCGCGACTGCGCGCCGTTGGTCGTCCTGAG
>NZ_JBEPKK010000038.1:0-7259 GCF_040544675.1 Variovorax boronicumulans | reverse complement strand
CGGCACCACCACGCCACCGGCGCGCCGGACCTGCTCGGCCAATGCCGCCAGTGTGGGCGCGGTGAACAGGGCGCGCACCGGCAGCTCCCAGTCGAGCTGGCGCATGCGTTCGATCAGCGTGATGGCCAGCAGCGAGTGCCCGCCCAGTTCGAAGAAATTGTCGTGGCGACCGACGCGTGGCGCACCCAGCAGCTCGGTCCACATGGCGGCCAGCGCGGCCTCGATGGCACCCTGGGGTGCATCGGCGTCCGATGCCTCGCCGTCGGGCGTGCCCGCCTGGTCGTCGGCGGGCTCGGGCAGTGCGCGCAGATCGAGCTTGCCGTGAGCGCCGCGCGGCAGCGCCGGCAGCATCACATAGGCGGCCGGCAGCATGTGCTCCGGCAGCGTGGCGGCAAGCTGCTCACGCAGCGCCGCCGGCGTGGGCCGCGCGTCGTCGGGCACCGCCAGGTAGGCGACGAGGCGGGGCCCCGCGAGGTGGTCGCGGGCCAGAACCGCGGCCTCGCGCACGCCGGGTACGCGGGCGAGGGCGGCCTCGATCTCGCCGAGCTCGATGCGGTAGCCGCGCAGCTTGAGCTGGGTGTCGTTGCGGCCGATGAAATCGAGCATGCCGTCGCTGCGCCAGCGCGCAAGGTCACCGCTGCGATACATGCGCGCACCCGGCGTGCCAGCGGCCGCCGCGTGGGGGTCGGGCATGAAGCGTTCGGCCGTGAGCTCGGGCGCGTTGAGGTAGCCGTGGGCCACTTGCGGGCCGCCGATGAACAACTCGCCGACGCAGCCCGGCGGCACGAGCTGCCCGTGTTCGTCGAGCAGGTAGAGCCGGCTGCCGGCGCCGGGTGCCCCGACGTGCACTTGGTCGTCGCTCAGCGTGCCGAAGGTGATGCCGACCGTCGTTTCGGTCGGACCGTAGCTGTTGACCAGCCTGACCCCGGGCCGCGCCAGGCGATGCCACTGCGCCAGGCGTGCGGGCGAGGCGGCATCGCCGCCGATGATGAGCAGCCGCAGCGAGGGCGGTGGCGGTGCGCGCCGGAGTTCGAGCGTCTGCGCCCACTCGTGCCAGTAGCCCGTGGGCAGGTTCAATACGCTCAGCCGCTCGCGATCGGCGAAGTCGCACAGTTCGCTGACGGCCGGCAGGCGCTGCCACGGCATCAGTACCAAGGTGGCGCCGCCCAGCAGCGTCGGAAAGATTTCGTCGGCTGCGACGTCAAAGCCGATGGAATTGCACTGCAAGACACGATCGCCTGCGATCAGGCCGTAGGCGAGCAGCGCCGCGCCCGTGTAGGCCATCAGGTTGTCATGAGAAACCAGCACGCCCTTGGGTCGGCCCGTGGACCCGGAGGTGTAGATCACGTAGGCCGGTGCTGCCGCAAGGCCTTCGTGGTGGGGCTCGTCTTCTGGAGCACCGGCCCAGCGCCAGGAATCGGCGATGAGGTCGAGGCAGGGCAGCTCCGGCGCGATCCGCGCCGCCAGCGTGGCCGTGGCGGGGTCGGAGAGGATCATGCAAGCGGCGCTGTCCTGAATCATGTAGGCGAGCCGCTCGGCCGGGTAGGCAGGATCGAGCGGTACGTACGCAGCGCCCGCCTTCAGCACGCCCAGGAGCGATATGACCATCGGCACCCCGCGCTCGAGGCACAAGGCGACGCGTGCGCCGGCGCCGACGCCGCTGGCACGCAGGTGGTGCGCCAGGCGGTTCGCCCGCGCGTCGAGTTCGGCATAGCTCAGGCACTCGCCATCGCCGGTGAGCGCGGCGGCCTGCGGCGTGCGCAGGACCTGCGCCGCGAACAGGGCGTGGACCGAATTCGCCTCGGTGCGGCGCGCAGGCGTGCCGCCTCCGAGCGCAAGCAGGCTAGCGGACTCGCCGGCCGCCAGCAGCGGCAGCCTGGCCACCGTGGCACCGTCCCCGGCCACCATGCCCTGCAGCAGCGTGATGAAACGGCGCACGTGGCGCTCGATGGTGGCGCGGTCGAACAGGGCGGTGGCGTAGCTCAGCGTGCCGCCGATGCGGTCGCCGACCGCCCGCATGTCGAGCGCGAGTTCGAATTGGACGCTTGTCGCATCCAGCGGCACCATCTGCCATTGCAAGCCTGGCAACTCCAGCTCTGTCGAAGGAGCGTTCTGCCACACAAACCAAACCTGCAACAGCGGGTTGTACGCGAGGCTGCGCACCGGTTGCACGGCGTCGATGATCTGCTCGAAGGGCAAATCCTGGTGGTCCTGGGCCTCGAGCGTGAGCGTGCGCACGCGCTGCAGAAGCTCTTCCACCGACGGCGAGGCCGAGAGGTCGATGTGCAGCGCCAGCGTATTGACGAAGCAGCCGACAAGCGCTTCGAACTCCGGCCGGGTGCGGCCGGCCAGCGGCGTGCCGATGACCACGCTTTGCTGGGCCGACAGGCGTGACAACAGCGCTGCCCACGCCGCCAGCAACGTCATGAAAAGCGTGGCTCCGTGTCGCCGGGAGAGTTCGTGCAATGCAGCCGTAAGCTCGGCATCGAGTTCGAAGCCAATGCTGGAGCCGGCGAAGCTCTGCACCGGCGGGCGGGGCCGGTCGGTGGGCAACGTGAGCAGAGCCGGTGCGCCGGCGAGGTGCGCTTTCCAGTAGCTCAGCTGGCGTTCGAGGCGCTCGCCGGCGAGGTGGTGGCGCTGCCAGGCTGTGAAGTCCGCGTACTGCAGGCGCAGCGGAGGGAGCGGATCCTCTGCGCCGCGAGCGAATGCAGCGTAGAGCATGTTCAGCTCGTGCACGAGCAAGGCCATCGACCAACCGTCGGAGACGACGTGGTGCATTGCCACGAGCAGCACGTGCTCGTGGTCTGCACAGCGCAGCAGCAATCCGCGCGCAAGAGGGCCGGTGGCCATGTCGAACGGTTCGGCCGCAAAAGCGCTGGCGCGTTCGCGCACCGCCTGGGCGGTGTCGCCGCCCTCGGCCAGTGCTTCATGGCGCAGCGCAAAAGCCGCTGGTGAGTCGACGCATTGCGCCGGCACGCCATCGAGCAGCGTGATTCGCGTGCGCAGGATCTCGTGGCGCGCGACGATGCGGTCCAGCGCGGCCTGCAACGCCACCACATCGAGCGCGCCGTGCAGCCGCAGGGCTTCGACAAGCGCGTACGCGGCGTTGGCCTGCTGGTCAAGGCGTGCCAGGAACCACAGTCGCTGCTGCGCGAACCCGAGCGGCAACGGTGCGTTGCGTTCGGCCGGCTCAATGGCCGTCGGCTCGGCCGCTGCGTTGCCGAGTGCGGCCGCGAACGCGGCCAGTGTCGGGTAACGGAACAACTGGGCCACGGTGGCCTCGAGGCCCAGACGCGCATTCACCCGAGAGACCAACTGCACCGCGGCCAGTGAGTGGCCGCCGAGCTCGAAGAAGTCGTCGTCGCGTCCCACGTCCGGCTCGCCGAGCACCTCGGACCACAGCGCGGCGAGCGCCTGCTCGACGCCTTCACGCGGCCTCTCTCGCGGCGCACGCGCCAGAGCCGCAAGGTCGGGCACTGGCAGCCCCAGGCGGTCGATCTTGCCGGTGGCCGTCAGCGGCAGCGCCGCGAGCTGCACGAAAGCCGCCGGCACCATGTAGTCGGGCAGCCGCTGCACCAGCAGTGCACGCAGGTCTGCCGGTTGGGGGGCGTCCGCATCGGGGCGGGTGGTGTAGTAGGCCACCAGGCGCTTCTCGCCGGGGCCGTCCTGGCGGGCCACGACCACCACACGGTGTACGCCGGGGCACGCCTGCAGCGCGGCCTCGATCTCGCCGGGTTCGATGCGGAAGCCGCGCACCTTCGCCTGTTCGTCATTGCGGCCGGTGAACTCCAGGCGACCTTCGGGCAGCCAGCGGCCCGTGTCGCCGGTTCGGTACATGCGCGCGCCCGGCGCGCCGTGCGGATCGGGCACGAAGCGCTCGGCCGTGAGCTCGGTGCGCCCCAGGTAGCCCAATGCCAGGCCTTCGCCTGCGATGCAGATCTCGCCGATGACGCCGCGCGGCACCGGCTGGAGATGGTTGTCGAGCACGTGGATGCGGCTGTTGGCGATCGGACGGCCGATCGGCACGCGGCTGCCCGGCGCGGGCAGCTCGTCGATCGCCAGCGTCGTGACAAACTGCGTCGTTTCGGTCGGCCCGTAGGTCTGCAGCAGCGTTTCGGGCGGGTTGTGGCGCAGCACCGTGGCGATGGCTGCACCGTCGGCGACGTCGCCGCCGGTGATGAGCCAACGCAGCCGTGGGAAGGCGTGCGCCAGGGTCTCGGCGTAGGCCCTGAGCAGCCCGGCGACGAGAATCAGCGCCGTGATGCCCTGCGTGCGCGCGCACTGCGCCAGCGCCGCCGGCTCGAGCAAGGTGGCTTGCGGTACGACGACGATCCGGGCGCCCGCGAGCAACGTGCCCCAGACCTCCAGCGTGCTGGAGTCGAAAGACGGATTGGAGGCGAAGGCCACCACGTCGTCGGCCCTCAGTTGCACCGAGCGGTCATTGCGCGCGAAGTTGCAGACCCCGCGGTGCGAGACCATGACGCCCTTCGGTGCCCCCGTAGAGCCGGAGGTGTACATCACGTAGGCGGGGGCCAGGGGGTGGCCATCGGCACCGGCTTCGGCGGCGAACGCGGCGGCTGCAGCGGCCACGTCGGCAGGGACCTCCGCGCTGGCCGTCACTTCCAGGCAGGCCTGCGTCGCCCAAGCGGGGCGCTCGCCTTGTGCGTGCAACAGCACGGGTGCGCCGCTGTCGGCTGCCAACAGCGCGAGGCGCTGCGCCGGCAGCTCCGGGTCCAGCGGCACATACGCGGCACCGCTGTACAGCACGGCCAGCTCGGCGACGACGAGCGCGGCGCTGCGGGGCAGCAGCAGGACCACCAGGCGGCCTGGCCCGGCCCCGAGCCGGCGCAATTGCGCGGCCAGCGCGAGCGACTGCGCTTGCAGAGCCGAGTAGCTGAGCTCCGTTTGGCCGTCCACCACCGCCACCGCGTCGGGGGTCTGCGCAGCGCGCAGGTCGAACTGCCGATGAATCAGAGGCACCGCCGGCAGCGCCGCCTCGGTGCGGTTCCACTCGGCAATCTGCTGCCGTTCGACCATGCCTTGCAAAGGCACCCGGCGCACTGGCTGGCTTTCGTCCTCGGCGAGAGCCTGCAGCACGGCGCGCAGGTGCTCGATGTGGTTCTCGATCGTGGCGCGATCGAAGAGCGCCGTGGCGTAGGTGATGGAGCCGGCGAGGCGATCGCCGGCGGCGACGATCAGCAGCGAAATATCAAAGCGCGCGACCGGCACGCCACCGGACATTTGCTCAATGTGCAGCGGCCGTGACTCGTCCGGCGCGGGCGTCTCCGCCTCCTGCACCAGCGAGTACATCGCCTGGAACAGCGGTGAGTGCCCGAGCATGCGCGGTGGCTTCAGAAGTTCGACGACCTGCTCGAACGGCAGGTCCTGGTGTTGCTGCGCCTCGATGGCGGCGCGGCGCACCCGCAGCAGCAGATCAGAGCCGTTGCCGCCGACCCCGACACGCAGCACGAGCGTGTTGACGAAGAGCCCGATCAGCGACTCGAGCTCGGGACGCACGCGGCCAGCGACCGGCGTGCCGATCAACACCTCGCGCTGGCCGCTGCAGCGCGCGAGCACTGCCGCCCAGGCGGCAAGCACCGTCATGTACAGAGTGCAGCCATGGCGTTGGCCGAGGCGGCGCAGCGCCTGGGCCAGGTCTTGGTCGATCTGGAACGCGACGCAGTCGCCAGCGAAATCCTGCTGTGCCGGGCGAGGCCTGTCGGTCGGCAGATCCAGCACCAGGGGTGCCCCGGCGAGCGTACGCTGCCAGTAGGCCGCCTGCTCCTGCAGCCGCTCGCCGCTGAGCCAGCGGCGCTGCCAGGCGGCGTAGTCCGGGTACTGCAGCGGCAGCTGCGGCAGCGAGTCGGCGCGTCCGGTGAGGCAGGCTGCGTACAGCGCCTGCAAGTCTTGCGCGAGCACGTTGGCTGACCAGCCGTCATACACGATGTGGTGCAAGGTGAGGGCGAGTACGTGCTCGTTTTCGCCGAGGCGCAGCAGCCGCGCGCGCAGCAGCGGACCGCGTGCCAAGTCGAACGGCGTCATGGCTTCCGCGGCGAGCCGCTCGCGCAGCGCGGATGGGCCGTCGTGGCGGTCGCTCAGATCCTCGTAGGCAAGCGGCACACGGTGGGCAGCGTCGAGCAGCCGCAACTGGGGTGTGCCGTCGACTTCGACGAAGGTGCTGCGCAGCGACTCGTGACGCGTTGTCAGTGCCTGCAATGCGCTCTCCAGCACGGCGCGGTCCAGTCGGCCGCGCAGCCGCCAGGCATCGCTGACCAGGTAAGTCGGGCTCGGCCCGGAGAGTTGTTCCAGGAACCACAGCCGTTGCTGGGCGTACGACAGCGGCAACTCGGCCGGTCGTGGCGTGCCCGGCGTGGGCAGCGGTTCGTCGCTCGATTGCTTGCGAGAAAGCTTGGCCTGTTTGGCGAGTTGGAGCAGCTCACGGCGCTCGATTGCGGTCATTTGGTTCACGACAGAACTTGCCTCTCTGGATCAAGGGTGTCGACGCTCGAGCCCCGCGCAAGAATCGCGAGTTCATCGGCATCGTAGAGCGCCAGCTGCGCTTCGACGATGCGATCGGCGAGCTGTGCAAGGGTTGGTGAATTGAAGACGTCGCGGATGCCGAGATCGACATCCAGTTGGCGTCGGATCTGCGAGACCATTTGCACGACGAGCAGCGAATGGCCGCCTAGCGCGAAGAAGTCGTCGTGGCGGCCAAGACGTTGGATTTTCAGAAGCGCTTGCCAGATGTGCGCCAGCTCTTCTTCGATCTCGCCTTGCGGCGGCTCGAACTCGCGGGTGCCGTAGGCCGCATCGCCCGGCGCGGGCAGCGCACGGCGGTCCAGCTTGCCGTTGGGCGTGAGCGGCAGCGCCTCCAGTTGCACGTAGGCCGCCGGCACCATGTACTCGGGCAGCCGGCTGGCCAGGTGCTCGCGCAGGACCACTGCTTGTACGTCTTCTCCAGTGACGTAGGCCGCCAGCTGCTTGTCGGCACCCTCGCCGCGCGCCAGCACGACGGCCTCGCGCACCCCGGCACAGGCTGACAGGGCGGCCTCGATCTCGCCCAGCTCGATCCGGAACCCCCGCACCTTGACCTGGTGGTCGTTGCGCCCCAGGTACTCCAGCGTGCCGTCGCCATCGTGGCCGATGCGCCAGCGCGCCAGGTCACCGCTTCTGTACATGCGCGAGCCCGGCGCGCCGAACGGATCGGGCACGAAGCGCTCGGCGGTGAGATCGGGGCGGTTCAGGTAGCCGCGCGCCAG
>NZ_JBEPKK010000037.1:0-7378 GCF_040544675.1 Variovorax boronicumulans | reverse complement strand
TCTCTCCGGCGCGCACGTCCAGCGTCACCTTGTCCACCGCCTGCGTGCCGCCGAAGCGCTTGCAGACAGACTGGAATTGCAGCAGGGGCGGGTTCGTGTTCATGGGCAGGTCGCTCCGCAGACAGATAACGATCAGTAGGCCCGACAAAGGGGGCAATGGAAACTATTGCCGGCAAATTCTGGTGGGAAATACATGGCTATCGAGGTGGTCTACGCGCACACGAAATCATTGGTGATGTCAAAGGGCATAGGTCGTCGCTGAAGGCGGCAAGCTCCGCCAAGAGGGTATGGAGGCGCCCCTTGCAAGCCAGAGGCGGAGGTCCCACATCGTCCGCAAAGCCCGCCCGCATTGCGGCGAAAAGAGCGGGGCTAACCGATACGAGATGCGCTGCGCAGCAGCAGGGCAAAGGCTCGAAGCCGCGCGATCAACTGCTCCGTGCTCATCAAGCGCAACAGGCTCTCCGCGTCGCAGGGGAGCACCGCATGGAATAGTGCAACGGATAGCAGGTTCGGCCACCTCGACAGCGCCTCACGCGCTCGCTCCGGCAGAAGCGAAGCGGATACCGGGGCAGCGGAAGGGTCTGCAAACGCCGCGGCGACTTCTTCGACCACCACGGCCAGCAACACGCACTGATTCACGGAAGGGTGACCGAGAAGGCCCCAGTCCATGCGCGGAGGCGGGCCAATGGCCGCGTGAAGGAGTTGCACCGCATCTGTGAGCTCCAGACCAGTCTCGTGGGCAATTGCAATGCACTGGCAGAACCTGTCGTCGACGAAGGCCTCTTTTGACAAGTAGGAGACGAGAACACTGTTCATGAGAATTCAATCCTGGTCATGTTCACAAACCATGGCGGCCCGGGCCTTGCTTGACCGCTAGCCCATGTCGCCTGCAATACGCGCACACCCCATGGAGCCGCGCTTCACGAAACCAATTTCGCCGGAAGTTCCGGATATTCGTGCAGATGCTTGCGCGCTCCTCCAAGTGCAGCAAGGCCGGGACACTGGGTCCAAGCGAGGCCTAAGATTACAATTTTGCAGTTTAAGTTTACCGGTATCTAATATTCACTGATGCCGGTGCTGGAAATTCGGCAGCGCAGGGGGTAGAAAAAAGTGATGCCGGCAGGAGTTTAGATGCTGTTGCGCGTGGCGTTGAACGGGCCGTCATGGCCATCAGAGCGAGAGAGGGTCTAGATCAAAACTGGAACTTGCCCTTGACAGGAGCGGGCAATCTGACGCAAGGGGCTTGCAACATTCCTGTCATTTTCCTGTCAGGATTACGTGTTACCGTTAACATTACGCTAACGAGCATGACGATGTCGTGTGCAGAGCGTCAAGACCACGAACAAATGAGTTGGCAAGCAGCCGACACGATGTAAAGGAACAAGTGATGCAGACCATCTCGCCGACTTCCACAGGGCTCGCACGTTTTGCGGGCAGCGGTGCCGCTACGGTCCTGGACTCGATCTATACCGGCCAACTGCACCCTTCTGAACGCATCCAGATGTGGGAGGACGCGATTTCGCGGCTCGCGGACCAGGACAGAGGCATCTTGTTCAAGCCGCTTGATGACGGCTTCATGGGCCAGATCGACTACATCACCGTGGGCAACTGGCGCCTGTCGCGCATTGCGGCGGGAAGCCACAGCCTGAGAGTCGAGCCGACATGCTGGAGTGGCAGTGCGCCCCCTTTGCTGGTGGTCTTGCAGCGAAAGGGCTCTTGCACGTTGGGTCGCGATAACGAGACGATCCAAGTCGGAGCTGGTGAGATTGCCGTCGCGCCGCTCAATGAGCCTCTGACTCTGGTCAGCGAGCAGTACATCGAGCAATACATTCTGTGGGGGACAGCGCCGCAAAAGGAAGTCGGAGAGCAAACCCCAGACGTCACGAAGATGCGTCACATGACAGGACTGACCTCGATTCAGGGCTTGTTGCGATCGCTGGTTGAAACACTGCTTGCGGAAATGCCGGCCCACGTAAATGCCAGCAATGACTTCTTGGCGCCGACCATTTCCTGGCTGTTGGCTCAGTCGCTATGGGAGCCGGATGCGGCGCAGCGGCCCGCCTTTCTCGCCAAGCTGTCTCGTGATCGCATCGTGCGTTACATCGAGGACAACCTGCATGACTCGGAGCTTTCGCCGGAGCGCATTGCCCGGGCGCTAGGATGCAGCAAGCGGACGCTGCATCGGGCCTTCGACAGTGGGAGCGGCGACGAAAGCGTTAACCGCTATCTGTGGCGACGCCGAATCGAACGGTGCGCCGCCGAGTTGCGCAGTTCTGCCTGTCCCGGCCGGCGGCAGACGGTGACGGAGATAGCCTACTCGTTCGGATTCAGCAGCAGCGCGCACTTCAGTCGTCGGTTCAAGCAACACATCGGCGTCACGCCTTTGCGCTTCCGGCAAGTGGGCGCCTGATTGGCCGCATGCTGGTCGTCTGCGGCGATCCTTCCGGCACGGCAGGATCGAGTCACTGTGGTTGTTGAGCCGTGGCCGCGGTGCCGTTGCTGTTCCCCCAGTCGGCCTGCCAGCCGCCGCCCATCGCCTGGATGAGTGCGATGGCCGAGATCTGGCGGTTGACCTGCAACTGCACCAGCGTGCGCCGCGCATTGAGCGCGGCCGCCTGTGCCGTCACCACGTCGGTGTAGCTCACCTGCGCCGCGCGGTAGCGGTTGAGCAACTGCTGCTCGGTCTTGTCGGCCGCGGCCGAAGCCTCGCGCCGCAGGCCTTCCTGCTGCGCGAGCGTGGCACCCGTCGTCAACTGGTCTTCCACCGACTGGAAGGCCGCGAGCACGGTCTGCCGGTAGCGTGCCACGCTGGACGCGTGGCCAGCCTTGGCGGCCTCGACGCCGGCGCCGATCGCACCCGCGTCGAACACCACCTGCGCCACCGAGAAGCCGACCGACCAGAGCGTGTTCGAAGCATTGAACAGGTCCTTCACGCGGCTCGCGGCACCGGTCGTCGAGGCGCTGAGCCCGAGGTTCGGAAAGTAGGCCGAGCGCGCGATGCCGATCTGCGAGTTCGCCGAAGCCATCGCGCGCCCCGCCGCCGCGATGTCGGGACGGCGTTGCAGCAGCGTCGACGGCACGCCGGTCGGGACGCCCGGCACCGTGCGCGTCCATTTCGCGGCCGGCAGGCTGAAGTCGGCCGGCGCCACGCCCGTCAGCGTCGCGATCGCGTGCTCGAGCGTATCGCGGGTGCGCTGCATGCCCACGCGGTCGGCCTTGGCATTGACGAGCTGGGTCTGCGCCTGCAGCACGTCGGTCTGCGCGGCGATGCCGGCGGCATGGCGATTGCTCGTGATGTCGAAGGCGCGCTGGTAGCCCACGATGGTCTCGTCGAGCAAGCCGATCTCGGCATCGGCTTCGCGCAATGAGAAGTAGTGGGTCGCGAGGTCGCCGACCGCCGACAGCCGCGCCGACGCCAGGTCTGCCTCGCTCGCCTGCGCATCGGCCTGCGCGCTGTTGACCGACTCGCGCAGCCGGCCCCAGACGTCGGGCGACCAGTCGACGCTGAGCGCACCCGAGAAGCTGTTCGCCGGATTGACGTCGCGCGTGCCGCTGGCATTGGAGGCGGACGCGGCCCCGCGCCGGCCGGAGCCGCTCAGCGACACCGACGGGAACAGCGCAGCCTGCGATCCCCGCACCAGCGCCTGAGCTTGCGTGTAGTTGGCCACCGCCGCGGCGACGTTCTGGTTCGACACTTGCACACGCGCCGCCAGATCATCGAGCACGGGGTCGCCGAAGAGCTTCCACCATTCGCCACGGTCCAGCGCATCGGCGGGCGCGGCGGGCAGCCAGCCGTCGGCCGCCTTCTGCTCCTTCCAGCCGCCCGGCGCCGCCAATTCCGGCACGTTGTAGGCTGGGCCGATGGCACAGCCCGCGAGCGTGGCGGCCAGTGCGAGCACAGAGAGCCTGAACAGCAGCGGGCGGTTCGGGCGAGGGCTCGGTACGGATGGCAACCGTGCGTTCATGGCGGTGTTCTCAGGCAGGTGTTGCACGGCTCAGATGGCTCTCATCGGCGCCCCGGCGGCGCAGCTTGTCCATCAGCAGGTAGACCACCGGCGTGGTGAGCAGCGTGAGCAGCTGGCTGGCAATGAGCCCGCCGATGATGGCCACGCCCAGCGGCCGGCGCAGCTCGGCGCCTTCGCCGAAGCCGATGGCCAGCGGCAGCGCACCGAGCGCGGCAGCCAACGTGGTCATCAGGATCGGCCTGAATCGCAACAGGCAGGCTTCGCGCACCGCTTCGAGCGGCGTGAGCCCCCGCGAGCGCTCGGCCTCGAGCGCAAAGTCGATGATCAGGATGGCGTTCTTCTTCACGATGCCGATCAAGAGGAACACGCCGATCAGCGCAATGATCGAGAACTCCATGCGGAACATCAGCAGCGCCACCACCGCGCCCACGCCCGCCGAAGGCAGCGTCGATAGCACGGTGATCGGATGCACCAGGCTTTCGTAGAGGATGCCCAGCACGATGTAGATCACGATCAGCGCGGCCAGGATCAGCAGGAACTGCTGGCTCTGCGACTGCTGCGCGCTGGCCGCCGTGCCGGCGAAGGCGCCGCGCACATTGGTGGGCATCGCGATGTTGGCCTCGGCCTTGGCGATGGCCTCGCGCGCATCGCCCAGGTTCGCGCCCTCGGCAAGGTTGAACGAGACCGTGGTCGCGAGCTCGCCGTCGTCGTGGCTCACCGACGTGGCGACCGACTGCTCCTCGAACTTGGCCACCGCAGACAGCGGCACCAGCGTGGTGGGCGTATTGCTCAGCACGTTGCCGGTGGAAGCGCCGCGCAGGCCCGCGTTGGCCGAAACCGGCACCGTGGTGCTCGAAGCGGTCGATGCCGTGCCAGTCCCTGTGCCTGTACCCGTGGTGGTGCCCGTCGACGCCGCCACCTGCGTGGTCACCGTCTGCCCCGCCACCACGGAGGTCCGGGTCGCCGGCACGTACACGTCGTTCAGCGCGTTGGGGCTGCGCGTGTAGCGCGGTGCCCATTCCATCACCACGTGGTACTGGTTGAGCTCGGTGTAGATGGTTGCCACCTGCCGCTGGCCGAAGGCGTTGTAGAGCGCGTTGTCGATGGCGCTGGAGGTCAGGCCCAGCCGGCGCGCGCTGTCGGGGTCCACCTTGGCCACCGTCTCCACGCCGTTTTCGTCCTGGTCGGTGTCGATGTCGGTCAGCAGCGGATTGAGCTTCAGCTCGTCGGACAGCTTGATCGCCCAGGTGCGCAGGTCGGCCTGGTTGTCGCTCTTGAGCGTGTACTGGTAGGTCGAATTGCTCGCGCGCCCGCCCGAGCGCACATCCTGCATCGCGCCGAGGAACACGCGCAGCCCGGTCACCTCGTTGAGCTGCGGTCGCAGCCGCGCAATGACGGCCAGGCCGCTTTCGGTGCGCTGGTTGGCCGGTTTCAGGTTGACGAATATGAAGCCGCCTCCCGCGCGCGAGCCGCCGGTGAAACCGATCACCGTGTCGACAGCCGGGTCCTTGCGGATGATGTCCACCACTTGCCGCAGCTTGTCGGCCAGCGCCTGCGACGAAATGCTCTGGTCGGCGCGCAGGCCGCCGTCGATCTGGCTGCTGTCCTGTTGCGGAAAGAAACCCTGGGGTACGGCGCTGAACAGGTAGACGTTGAGCCCCACCACCGCCAGCAGCACGATCATGACCAGCGCCTTGCTGTCGAGCGCCCAGTCCAGGCTGGTTTCATAGCGCTTGAGCACCCAGTCGTAGCTGCGTGCGGCCATGCGTGCCATGCGTGCCATGCGGCCTTGCGGCTTGCTCTTGTCGTGCTCGCCGCCCGGCTTGAGCATCCACGCGCACATCATGGGCGTGGTGGTGAGCGAGATGACCAGCGAGATCATCACCGCCGCCGACAGCGTGATCGCGAATTCGCGGAACAACCGCCCCGCCTGCCCGCCCATGAACAGCAGAGGGATGAACACCGCCACCAGCGACACGCTGATCGACAGCACGGTAAAGCCCACTTCCTTGGCGCCCAGCAGCGCCGCCTTCATGCGCGACATGCCGGCCTCGATGTGCCGGCTGGTGTTCTCCAGCACCACGATGGCGTCGTCCACCACGAAGCCGGTCGCCACCGTGAGCGCCATCAGGCTCAGGTTGTTGAGGCTGAAGCCCAGCAGGTGCATCACCCCGAAAGTGCCGAGCAGCGCCACCACCGTGGCCACCGCAGGCACGACGGTGGCGCGCACGCTGCGCAGGAACAGGCTGACCACCAGCACCACCAGCAGCACCGAAATGACCAGCGTGAGCATGGCCTCCTTGAGCGAGGCGCGGACCGAGTTGGTGCTGTCCGAAGCCACCTGCAGCACCACATCGGGCGGCAGCTGCGCCTGCAACTCGGGCAGCAGCGCGCGCACGCTGTCGACGGTCTCGATGATGTTGGCCGAAGGCTGCCGCGTGATGAGCACGATGATCGCGGGCTCGCCGTTGAACAGGCCGAGCGTGCGCGTGTCTTCCACGCCGTCGATCACCTCGGCCACGTCCTGCAGCCGCACGGCCGAGCCGTTGCGCCAGGCGATCACCATCGGCGCGTAGTCGCTCGCGCGCAGCGCCGGGGTCTGCGTGTAGATCTGCAGCTTGCGGCCGTCGCCCTGCACCATGCCCTTGGGGCGATTGGCGTTCGACGCCTGGATCGCGGCGCGCACGTCTTCGGTGCTGATGCCGTAGCGATTGAGCGCAAAAGGCAGCAGCTCGATGCGTACGGCCGGGAGCGAACCGCCGCCGATTTCCACGTCGCCCACGCCGTCGACTTGCAAGAGGCGCTGGCTGACGATGTTCGATACGGCGCCGTAGATCTGGCCTGGGGTCTTCGTCTTCGAGGTGAGGGCCAGGATGATGACCGGCGATGCGGCGGGGTTGGCCTTCTGGTATGTGGGGTTGCTGCGCAGCGTGGCGGGAAGGTCGACGCGGCTGGCGTTGATGGCGGCCTGGACTTCGCGAGCGGCGCCGTCGATGTTGCGGCTGAGGTCGAACTGCAGGGTGACTTGGGCTGAGCCTGCCGAGCTGGTGGACGTCATTTCGTTGACGCCTGCGATGGTGCCCAGGTGGCGCTCTAGAGGCGTCGCCACGCTGGTTGCCATTGTTTCGGGGCTTGCTCCGGGGATTGAGGCTCTTACCGAGATGACGGGGAAGTCGAGTTGCGGTAATGGCGAGACCGGGAGGACGAAGAACGCGGCTATGCCTGCGAGGGCTATGCCTATCGTCAGGAGGACTGTGCCTATGGGGCGGCGGACGAAGGGGCGTGAGAGGTTCATCTCACTGCTCTCTGTTGAGGTCCGAGGCCGGGTCTCGGCCCGGCGGCCGACCTACTTTTCTTTGCTTCGCCAAAGAAACGTAGGCAAAAGAAAGGCGACCCCACTGTCTGCGACCCCT
>NZ_JBEPKK010000036.1:0-8988 GCF_040544675.1 Variovorax boronicumulans | reverse complement strand
CACGTGCTGGATGCGCACGGCCAGCTTGCTCCGGCGGGCGTGGCCGGTGAGCTGCACATCGCCGGGGTGCAGCTGGCACGCGGCTACCTGAACCGCCCCGATCTCACCGCCGAGCGCTTCGTACCCGATCCGTTCGGCGCGCCGGGCTCGCGCATGTACAGAAGCGGCGACCTGGCGCGTTGGCGCGCCGATGGCACGCTGGAGTACTTGGGCCGCAACGACCACCAGGTCAAGGTGCGGGGCTTTCGGATCGAGCTGGGCGAGATCGAGGCGGCGCTGTCAGCCTGCGCCGGGGTGCGCGAAGCCGTCGTGCTGGCGCGCGGCGAAGGTGCCGACAAGCAGCTGGTGGCCTACGTCACTGGCGAGGTTCCTGGCGGAGAAGACATACAAGCGCAGGCGCTGCGCGAGCAACTGGCCAGCCGGCTGCCCGAGTACATGGTGCCGGCGGCCTACGTGCAGCTGGAGGCGCTGCCGCTCACGCCCAACGGAAAGCTGGACCGCCGCGCGCTGCCCGCGCCGGGCGATGCGGCCTACGGCACGCGCGCGTTCGAGCCCCCGCAAGGCGAGATCGAAGAAGAGCTGGCGGCGATCTGGGCCGAGCTGCTCGGGCGCGAGCGCGTTGGCCGCGCGGACAACTTCTTTGCCCTGGGCGGCCACTCGCTGCTGGCTGTGCAGCTGGTCTCGCGCATCCGGTTGCGGCTGGGCTCGGAAGTGGCGATCGCCGAGCTGTTCGCCCAGCCCACGCTGGCCGGCTTCGCCCAGCGCGTCGCAGCCGCCGCGGCCAGCGAACTGCCGGCGGTCACGCCGGCGGACCGCAGCGCGCCGCTGCCGCTGTCGTTCGCCCAGCAGCGGCTGTGGTTCCTCGCGCAGATGGACGAGCGCGCGAGCGCGGCGTACCACATCCCCGGGGGCGTGCGCCTGAGCGGCGCGCTCGAGCGCGGCGCGCTGCAGCGCGCGCTGGACACCATCGTCGCGCGCCATGAGGTGCTGCGCACGGGCTTCGTGCGCCAAGACGATGGCAGCACGGTGCAGGTGATTGCGCCCGAGGATGTGGGGCTGCCGCTGCTGCATGTGGACCTCACCGGCTCCGCCGATGCCGACACCGAGACGACGCGCAACGCCGAAGAGGAGGCGGCCACGCTGTTTGACCTCGCGCAGGGGCCGCTCATTCGCGCCCGGCTGCTGAAGCTGGCTGAGCGGGAGCACGTGCTGCTGGTGACGATGCACCACCTCGTGAGCGACGGCTGGTCGATGGGCTTGCTGGTGCGCGAGCTGGGCTCGCTGTACGGCGCCTATGTGCAAGGGCACGAGGACCCGCTGTCGCCGCTGGCCATCCAGTACGCCGACTACGCCGCCTGGCAGCGCCAGTGGATCAGCGGCCAGCGGCTTCAGCAGCAGCTCGCCTACTGGCGCAGTCACCTGGAGGGTGCCCCGGCGCTGCTGGAGCTGCCCACCGACCACGCGCGCCCGGCGGTGCAGGACTTCACCGGCGCGAGCATCGGCTTCGAGCTCGACCGAGCCGACAGCGCCGCGCTGCAGGCGCTGGCCGCGCGCCACGGGGCGACGCTTCACATGGTGCTGTTGGCCGCTTGGGCGGCGCTGCTCGTGCGCCTGTCCGGGCAGGCCGATGTGGTCATCGGCACGCCGGTGGCCAACCGCACGCGCGCCGAGGTCGAGTCGGTGATCGGTCCCTTCGTCAACACGCTGGCGCTGCGCGTGGACCTCTCGGGACATCCGACGGTCGCGCAGCTCGTCGAGCAGGTGAAAGCGAGCGCGCTGGGCGCGCAAGCGCACCAGGACGTGCCCTTCGAGCAGGTCATCGAGGCGCTCAACCCCGAGCGCAGCCTCGCGCACAGCGCGCTGTTCCAGGTCATGTTCGCCTGGCAGAACATGCCCGGGGGAGCTTTGGAGCTGCCGGGGCTGGCACTGCAGGGATTCGGCGTTCGCTCCAACACCGTCAAGTTCGACCTCGACATCGTGATGCAGCAAGTCGGGCCGTGCATCAACGGCAGCGTCACTTACCCCAGAGCGCTGTTCGTGCACTCGACCATCGAGCGCTGGGTACGGCACTTTGTCGTGCTGTTGCAATCATGGATAGCCGATGAGAACCAATCGGTGGCCGAGGTACCGCTGCTCGACGCGCTCCAGCGCACCGAACTCGAGGGCTTCAACGCGACCGACACGGAGCTCCCGCAGGACGGCTGTATCCACGCGCTGTTCGAAGCGCAGGCGCAGCGCACACCGAAGGCGGTGGCATTGGTCTGCGAGACCGAGACGCTGAGCTATGCCCAACTGCAGCGCATGGCGTGGGCGCTGGCCGAGCGGCTCCAAGCGCTGGGCGTGCAGCCGGGCGAGCGCGTGGCGCTGGCGCTGCCGCGCTCGGGCGAACTGGTGGTGGCCGAGCTGGCAGTGCTGCACTGCGGGGCGGCATACGTGCCGCTGGACCTGGAGCACCCGAGCGAGCGGCTGGCGCTGATTCTCGCGGACAGCGGTGCACGGGTGCTGGTGTGCCAGCCGCAGTGCGAGCTGCGCGCCGACGCGGTGCACCGTCTGGAGCTCACGGGCCTGCAATCGCTCAAACCGTGCCGCCGCAAGCCGCGTCCGGTATCGGCACACCCGCTGGCTGCGGCCTACGTCATGTACACGTCGGGCTCCACCGGCAGCCCCAAGGGCGTGGTGGTGGCGCACCGGGCGGTGACCCAGTTCGTGCTGGGCGCACGGCTGCACGCGCTGCGTCCCGACGACCGGGTAGGCTTCGCGTCCAATCCTGCATTCGACTCCTCGACGCTCGAGGTGTGGGGCGCCCTGCTGCGCGGCGCGGCGGTGGTCGTCGTGCCGCCGCAGGTGCTGCGCGACGCTCGCCAGCTCGCTGAGCAAGTGCAGCGCGATCGCATCACCGTGCTCATCCTGGTGGCGGGGGTGCTGCGCGCGTACGCGCCGTTGCTCGCCGGGCACCTGGATACGCTGAGGATGCTCGTGACCGGAGGCGACGTGGCCGACGCGCAGGCCATCGCATTGCTGATGCGAGGCGGTCTGCAGCGCGTGCTGCAGACCTACGGGCCCACCGAGACAACCCAGTTCGCCACCACGCTGATGCTCGAGGAGGCGCCCGAGGCGCGCTCTCGCATCCCGATCGGGCGCCCGAACCCGAACACCCGCGTGCACGTGCTCGACGCACGCGGTCAGCGCTGCCCGATCGGCATCGCGGGCGAACTGCATATCGCGGGCGTACAGCTCGCGCAGGGCTACTTGAACCGCCCCGATCTCACCGCCGAGCGCTTCGTGCCCGATCCGTTCGGCAAGCCAGGTGCGCGTATGTACCGAACCGGCGACCTCGCGCGCTGGCGCGCCGATGGCACGCTGGAGTTCCTGGGCCGCAACGACCACCAGGTCAAGATCCGCGGCTTTCGCATCGAGCTGGGCGAGATCGAGACGGCTCTGCAAGGTTGCGAAGGCGTGCGCGAAGCGGTTGTGCTCGCCCGCGAGGACGCGCCGGCCGACAAGCGCCTGGTGGCTTACTACACGCGGTCACCGAGCCGCCTCGATCCCCTGATGCGCGATCGCGACGATCGTGTGCAGCTGTGGCCCGCACTTGGTGGTTACCTCATTTACGACGAGCTGCTGTACTACGGACTGAGCGGTGACCGCCCAAGATTGGACAAGTACCGCGACGCGCTGCGCAAGGTCGTGAAGGACCGCGTGGTGCTCGACCTTGGCACCGGCAAGGACGCGGTCCTCGCGCGCATGTGCCTGGACCTCGGCGCCAAGCGGGTCTATGCAGTCGAGATCCTCGACAGCGCCTACGAGGCGGCAAGGCGACTCGTGGCCGAGCTCCAGCTCGAAGATCGACTGCACGTGATCCACGGTGACGTGCGCACCATCGAACTGCCCGAACGTGCGCAGGTGTGCGTGGCCGCGTTGGTCGATTCGATCGGGGGCGAGGAGGGCGCGGCGGTGCTCATCAATCACGCGCGCCGGCTGCTCGAGCCCGATGCCCCCATGATCCCGCAGCGAGCGCTCACCAAGATCGCCGCGGTCGCTCTTCCGCCCGAGATCGCTGAGCAACCGGCCTTTACCGCCATCTCCGCACACTACGTCCAGCGCATCTTCGATGCAGCCGGTGGACCGTTTGACTTGCGCCTGGCGATCAAGAACTTCCCGCGTGAGGCCATCCTGTCGACCGAGGCCGTGTTGGAGGATCTCGATTTCACCGCGCCCATGGACGTGGAGCAGCACCACGACATGACGCTCAGCTTTCACCGGCCGGGGCGCTTCGACGGCTTCTTGGTGTGGATGAACCTGTATCTCGACGCCGAGGAAATTGCCGACGTCCTGGACCACCGCTACACCTGGTTCCCGGTGTACTTGCCCATCTTCGAACCGGGCCTTGAAGTGCTGGCGGGCGATGCCATCGCCATGCGCTGCCATATCACGCTCTGCGACAACGGCGTGAATCCCGAGTACGCGCTGCAAGGAAGCCTGATTCGCCAAGGCGAAATCGTCGAAAGGTTCCACCATGTGTCGCAACGTGACGCGCGGCACCACCGGGCGAGCCCCTTCTATCAGCGGCTCTTTGCCGGGAACGGCATTCCACAGGAGAAAATCGCGCCCACTGCAGCCGTGGCGCACCTGCGCGAGCAGTTGGCCACCCGGCTGCCCGAGTACATGGTGCCAGCGGCCTACGTGCAACTGGAAGCGCTGCCGCTCACGCCCAACGGCAAGCTGGACCGCCGCGCGCTGCCCGCGCCGGGCGATGCAGCCTACGGCACGCGCGAGTTCGAGCCGCCGCAAGGGCCCATCGAGGAGGCCCTGGCTGAAATCTGGCAGGAGCTGCTCGGGCGCGAGCGCATCGGCCGCGCGGACAGCTTCTTCGCGCTGGGCGGGCACTCGCTGCTTGCGGTGCAGCTGGTCTCACGCATCCGGTTGCGGCTCGGCCTGGAAATGGCGATCGCCGAGCTGTTCGCACAGCCCACGCTCGCTGCCTTCGCGGCGCGGCTGGCGACGGCGGCGGCCAGCGAACTGCCGGCGGTCACGCCGGCCGGGCGCGGCGCGCCGCTGCCGCTGTCGTTCGCGCAGCAGCGGCTGTGGTTCCTCGCGCAGATGGACGCGCGCGCCGGCGCGGCGTACAACATCCCCGGCGGCGTGCGCCTGATCGGACCGCTCGAGCGCAGCGCGCTGCAGCGCGCGCTGGACACCATCGTTGCGCGCCACGAAGCGCTGCGCACGCGTTTCGACACGATCGATGGCGTGCCGGTGCAAATCATCGACCCAGCGCCAAGCGGCTTTGCGCTGCGCTATCAAGACTTGTCGGCGCACGCCGAAGTGGACGCTGAAGTCCTGCGTGTCGCCGACGAAGAAGCCCGTATCCCGTTCGACCTGGTGCGCGGACCGCTCACCCGCGGGCAACTGCTGAGCTTGGGTGGGCAAGGCCAGGAAGCAGAGCATGTACTGCTGGTGAGCATGCACCACATCGTCAGCGACGGCTGGTCGATGGGCGTTTTGATCAAAGAGTTCACAGCGCTCTATGCCGCTTTCAGCCAAGGCCAGGCGGATCCGCTGCCGACGCTTGCGATCCAGTACGCCGACTATGCCGTGTGGCAGCGCAGCTACCTGCAAGGCAAGGTCTTGCAGCGCCAGCTCGAGTTCTGGCGGGAGCACCTGCAGGGCGCCCCGGCGCTGCTGGAGCTGCCCAGCGACCGGCCTCGCCCGCCGGTGCAGGACTACGCCGGCCAGACAATCGGCTTCGAGTTCGATGCCGCCCTCTCGGCGCAGCTCAAGGCGTTGTCGCAGCGCCATGGCACGACGCTGTTCATGACGCTGCTGGCGGGCTGGGCCACCTTGCTGGCGCGGCTGTCAGGGCAATGTGAGGTCGTCATAGGCACCCCGGTGGCCAACCGCGCGCGCGCCGAACTGGAGCCGCTGATCGGCTTTTTCGTCAACACGCTGGCGCTACGCATTGACCTCACGGCCAACCCCACTGTGGGCGAGTTGCTGGCGCAGGTACGCGCCAACACGCTGGCCGCGCAGGCGCACCAGGATCTCCCCGTCGAGCAAGTCGTCGAAGCGCTGCAGCCCGCGCGCAGCATGGCCCACAGCCCGGTGTTTCAGGTCGTGTTTGCCTGGCAAAACGCGCCCGAAGGTGTGCTGGAGCTGCCCGGCATCGAACTGCAGTCGCTGCAGGGACAGTCCGACACGGCCCAATTCGACCTTTCGCTGGAGCTGCGAGAGCACAAGGACGACAGCGGCGAGCTGATTGCAGGCCGCATCCGTTACGCCCAGGCGCTCTTTGACGTGCCTACTGTCGAGCGCCACATCGCCTGTCTCAAAACGCTGCTGCACGCGATGGTGGCCGAAGACGGCGGCAGGGTGGCCAGCCTGACGCTACTGCCGCCAGGCGAGCGCGAGCAAGTGCTGCAAAAGTGGAACGACACGGCCACGGCGTATCCGCAAGTCCAGTGCATCCACGAGCTGTTCGAAGCGCAGGTTCGACGCTCACCCGAGGCGGTGGCGCTGGTCTTCGAGGACGAGTCGCTCAGCTACGGCGAGCTGGACGCCCAGGCGAACCGGCTGGCCCACCACCTGCGCGCGCTGGGCGTGGGGCCGGACGCACGCGTGGCGCTGCTGCTCGAGCGCGGCCTGCCTATGGTCGTGGCGCTGCTGGCCACGCTCAAGGCCGGCGGCGCCTACGTGCCGCTGGACCCGGCCTACCCCACCGAGCGGCTCGCGTTCATGCTGCGCGACAGCCGCGCGCGCGTCGTGTTGACCGACGCGCAGCTGGAATCACAACTGCCCGCCGGCCTGCCGGCGCTGCGCGTGGTGCGCCTCGACGCCCCTTCCGCCCCCTGGCACACGCTGCCAGCCACTGCCCCCGAGGTCCCTGAGCTGCGTCCCGAGCACCTGGCCTACGTGATCTACACCTCCGGCTCTACCGGCGTGCCCAAGGGCGTGATGGCGACACAACAGGCGGTGGTCCGACTCGTCATCAACAACCGCTTTGCCGAGTTCGCGCCCACGGACCGGGTGGCCTTCGCGGCCAGTCCGGCATTTGATGCCAGCACGCTTGAGCTGTGGGCGCCGCTGCTGAATGGCGGCACCCTGGTCGTGATCGCGCAGGAGACGCTGCTCGCGCCGCAGCAGTTTGCGCTCGCCCTGCAGCGCCACGCCGTCAACGTGCTGTGGCTCTCGGTGGGCCTGTTCAACCAGTACGCGCAAGATCTTCGCGCCGTCGCGCTGAAGCTGCGCTACCTCATCGTCGGAGGCGACGCCCTGGACCCGGCGATCATCCGTGGGGTGCTGCGCGACAACCCGCCGAAGCACCTGCTCAACGGCTATGGTCCGACCGAGACAACGACATTCGCGACTACCCATGAGGTGCGCCGACTCGACGCCTCGGCCCGCTCGGTCCCGCTCGGCCAACCGATCGGCAACACATCGGTTTACGTGCTGGACGCGCTCGGCCAGCTCGTGCCGGTGGGGGTGGCCGGCGAGTTGCACATCGCGGGTGCAGGTCTGGCGCGCGGCTACCTGAACCGCCCCGATCTCACCGCAGAGCGCTTCGTGCCCGATCCGTTCGGCGCGCCGGGCTCGCGCATGTACAGAAGCGGCGACCTGGCGCGATGGCGCGCCGACGGCACCATCGAGTACCTGGGCCGCAACGACCACCAGGTGAAGGTGCGGGGCTTTCGGATCGAGCTGGGCGAGATCGAGGCGGCGCTGCAAGCTTGCCCGGGCGTGCGCGAAGCCGTCGTGCTGGCGCGCGGCGAGGGCGCCGACAAGCAGCTGGTGGCCTACGTCACGGGTGAAGACGTACAGGCAGTGGTCCTGCGCGAGCAGCTGGCCAGCCGGCTGCCCGAGTACATGGTGCCAGCGGCCTACGTGCAGCTCGAGGCGCTGCCGCTCACGCCCAACGGCAAGCTGGACCGCCGTGCGCTGCCCGCGCCGGGCGATGCGGCCTACGGCACGCGCGAGTTCGAGCCGCCGCAAGGCGAGATCGAAGAAGAGCTGGCGCACATCTGGCAGGACCTGCTGGGATTGGAGCGCGTTGGCCGCGCCGACAACTTCTTCGAGCTCGGCGGGCACTCGCTGCTGGCCGTGCAGCTGGTCTCGCGCATCCGGTTGCGGCTGGGCTCGGAAGTGGCGATCGCCGAGCTGTTCGCCCAGCCCACGCTGGCCGGCTTCGCCCAGCGCGTCGGCGAGGCCACGGCCAGCGAGCTGCCGGCAGTCACGCCGGCCGGGCGCGGCGCGCCGCTGCCGCTGTCGTTCGCGCAGCAGCGGCTGTGGTTCCTGGAGCAGCTCGACGCACACGCACGGCTGGCCTACCTCATGCCTTCGGGCCTGCGGCTCGTGGGGCCGCTGGACGAGTCGGCCCTGGTGCGTGCGCTCGATCGCATCCTTGCGCGCCATGAAGTGCTGCGCACGGGCTTCGTGCGCCAGGACGATGGCAGCACGGCGCAGGTGATTGCGCCCGAGGATGTGAGGCTGCCGCTGATGCGTGCGGACCTCACAGCGTCGGCCGACCCCCAGGGCGAGGCCCGCCGCCACTCACAGGAAGAAGCCGCCACCGCGTTCGACCTGTCGCACGGCCCGCTCATCCGCGCCCGACTGCTGAAGCTGGCCGAGCGGGAGCACGTGCTGCTGGTGACGATGCACCACATCGTCTCGGACGGTTGGTCGATGGGCGTGTTCATCAATGAACTCAGCGCGCTGTATACGGCGTTCGTGCAAGGCGAGCCAGACCCACTTCCCGCGCTACAGATCCAGTACGCCGACCATGCGGTGTGGCAGCACCGCTGGATCAGCGGAGCGCTGCTGCAGCGCCAGCTGGGGTTCTGGCGCGAGCACCTGCAAGGCGCCCCGGCGCTGCTGGAGCTGCCCTGCGACCATGCGCGCCCGAGCACGCAGGACTACGCCGGCGACAGCGTGCCCATCACGCTCGATCCAGCGCTCTCGCAGGCGCTGCGCGCGCTGGGCGAGCGCCACGGCTGCACC
>NZ_JBEPKK010000035.1:0-9164 GCF_040544675.1 Variovorax boronicumulans | reverse complement strand
ACTCGAAGAGGCAGCGCGTTGAATAGGATTCCATTGTCAGTCTTCACGATTGGTAAGGAGGTCCTCTGGATAGCCTACCTGAAAGCCGTCGTGCATGAACTTCCGCTTCTGGCCGAACTATGACCTTCCCCGTGGATGCGTAGGCCACCGATATTCAAGCTCCTCGGGTTCCATAGAAGTTTGAAGAGTCGATTCGACTGGAGCGGGCGGTCCGCCTTTGAACACATGCACGTAGCCACGCTTGATCTCCCAAGTCATGCTGCGGGCAGGACTCAAGCCGAACTCAATGTGAAGCTGAACCCTATCCCAGTAGAGGCGACGAAGCAGGTTCTCGAACTTGTCGAGCCATTTTCCGATGTCTAAGTCAATTTCTTTCAGACCTGCAGCAAAGTGAATGGGCCTGCCCCAGTAAGCGATCATGGGCTCCCCTGAGGGGGCTAGTCCGATCATTCTTCGGCTGAGGGGCGGCCAATCATCTTGGGCGGGCAGGCTATCAATGACCATCTCGTTGTATTTTTGAAGAGCCAGAACTTGCTCTTCAAACGGTACATCAGCGCCAGAAGGATTTTGATTCGCTTCAGCGATGTAGCCGTAGACATAACTTGAGAATCCCATCCTCTCACCTCCAAAAAATCGCACGGCTACCGATGATGCTTGATCCTGGTCGCCGCAGAATCAAGAACATGGTCTGGGCGAAATTTTTGCGACGCCGTCGAAGGTCTGCTTCTGGCCGACAGTCGTCAGCTCCGTCGCTCGTCCAAGGCACCAAGGGCGATTCGCGATGACGTGACGAGGGCTTGGCTCGACCTTGGGAGTAAGTCGTAGATCTGGTCAGAGTCCATCAACTGCCGGACGGCATCATAGAGTTCCATGAGCTTCTGGCGCTGCTTCTCAGGTGTCGAAAGTCCCCGGCGCATAGCTTCGACAACGGCCTCCGACTTGACGGCCGAAACGTCTTCGAACTGCTTTGACGAAAGGTAGTCATAACGGCGCAGCATGTCGGCCAACGCTTCTGCAGCGGATTGCTCCTTCGCAGTCGAGAGAACCTTGCCGCTCTTCAATAAGTCAAGGTCTCCCGCTTTTGCCAATGCCAAGACCACGTGAATCAGCTTCTGCGAGGGCAGCATTCGGGTTCCTTGAAGATTTCAGAGGCGGCACGGGAGGTCCGGTTTTGGCCGCTAGGGGCCAGTGGCCCCGTCGTATCGACGATAGCTTTTTCGGTAGAGAGAAAAAAAGTTTTTCATTGCCGGCGATAGGTCCGTGGAATCTACGAGCTTCCAGAAGCTTACTTTTCCAAGAAGAGGTTCCAGCGCAACCAGCTCATTGACAGTGTTGACCTGACCAGCGCGAAGCCATTCCACAAGCAACGCCTCAACTAAGCTATTTGGGAGTTGCGACGATCTTGCCAGCGACATGCTGTATCTGTCGTTCAGCGGCCAGAGTGCACGGATGAATGCCAACCGCTTTTCCGGGGAAATATCTCGGAGCCACTTTCGTAAATCGACGTCTACTTGCGCCACCGCCGGCCTCTTCTGAAACTGCTCAGGCGCGAAGAGATAAGAACTCATTTGAAGGACGAGTGGGATAAGGCTTGGACGTCTGGTTCTGGCCGACTGTAGCCGGACAAACCGCCGTCGCGAAGGGGGTGGGGCGGTGCGAATATCAACGTGGCCGTGACACAAAGCTTCGCGCTGTTTCCTTGATATGCGCAGAGGTCGCGGTGCCAGCGATTTCCTGCAGTTTGAGTAGCAGAGAAACGCCATCGACCGCTGTAACGCCGGAGTTCAACATGCGACCGACCATGACTATCCCGAGTTCACTTGGCTGGCGTGCCAGGGAAGAAAGAAGCGCGGACTCGTAGTTCGGAAGCTTTTCCAACCCGTGAACGAGGCTCCACATCACCCCGTGTCCGTCTTCCTCGGGATACCGCTCAAAGACGCTCAGCATTTCGAGGATTGCCTGTTCTGGAGCGCCCGTCTGCCAAAGTTCATCAAGCAGCACGTCTAGACGGCGCCAGTCACCATCCTCATCGGGGGCAAACCTGGCAATGTCGCGGGCTATGGTCGTTATTTTCCGAGGCACTGGGAATCCTATGCGTATGGCTGCTCTTGGCCGAATGCCGCTGCTTCAGTCGACCGCTGATTCTGACTTAGCCCGGCGTATCCATGGCGAGTTCGCATCCTCACGCGAAGCAGACCACCCGAGTGGCATGTCCGCTAGTTCAATCAGCGTGCGGTCGCGCTCTATCAACTGCACAAGCGTCACGATCATCGCTTGGGACATATCAGCGGCGTCGCTCGTGAGCATCTGCCAAGCGCCATCATCATCGTCGTGGGAGACATAGAGGATTGGCGCAGTCCCATTCATGATGGACCTCACGGTGAAGCAAGCGAGGTTCGGCGCGTCCTCGAAGGGCCATGTATCGTCACGATCGGGCATGTCTTATTTCAGTGAAATGGATGATGTGCAAGCGCACCGACTGTCTGCTTCCGAGCGAACTGGATCGCGCGGTCGAGCGGCAGCTTCTGGCCGAATCCCGGCGTATGCGATGCGGCTCCGAGCATCAGTTTCCGCCAGCGACAATTTGATCCCGATACTCTCGCCACTTCTGCAGATTCTGTGCGGGATGGGCGGACTGCTCAAGAAAGCCACCGTCGCTGTAGTCAATCGCTTGACAGTCAAGTTTCTCGCAGAGAAGCAAGATGCCTTCTACGATGGCATCGCCAGCACGCACGTGTAGTGCCACAGACGTAACCGGATCGTCCTTTCCGACATTGAATTCGATGGAGCCAAGCTCACTTCCGAATATTCCCCATGAAGGATCGGTCCAGTCTGTCCCAGGAAAGACGGCCGTTACGGTGTGCTGAACGACGCTTAACGTGCCGAGCGGACTGGGTTGTTCATCGCGGGGCATCTCTGAGACGTCGGTGTAGCGACGGCTGAATTTAAAAAGACCGACATCCCAGGACACGAGGTCTCCTTATGTAGCGAGTGTTTGCATCGAATGACCGCTCTTGGCCGATTGTGTTGAAAAACTCGCTCATGACATTTCAAGCGCGTTTTCAGGGGTACTCGAACCCTTGACCACATCACGATCGTCGATCCTGGAGCGATCTGAGAGGTCGATTTTTCTCGCGAGGAACCGAGCGCAGTAACGGCGGAGTTTTTCAACACAATCGGCCGACTGTAGCCGGTCACGTTGCTGTCGTGAACGGGCCCGAATGAGACCGTCACCCAACACGCCCTGAAGACTACAACCCGTCTGAAGCAGACATTGAACGCAGCCACGCCAATCTCGACTGCGGCCGATGCCAGCCTTTCCGAATCCCGGTTGCCCGTGCCCGTCTCACGCGAAAGCCCAGCGGCGCGCCCGCGCCTATCCACACTCTGCAATTCGCCACATCAGTCGAACCGCCAACGCCACAGCCGCACTCATCGTGCACAGGGCGTCGGGTGCTCCCCGCAGCGAAATAAAGGAGGAGCCGAAGGCGGGGGACATTCGCGGAGGGGAGTACCCGGCGTCCTGCGCACACGCCCTGAAAAACAGCGGCGCCTAAAACACAAAAAAACTCAGCGCAGCGCCTCGACCAGATCAAGCACCATGCGATCAGGCCCGAACTTCTCCACGCCCTGAGTCAATAGCGCATCCACAGCCAGCGCAATGCCGTGGCCAGATGCAGACTGCTCCGCCATGTCGTTGTAGTACCCCAGGTCCTTCTTCGCATTCGCCATCGAGAACTTCAGCGAATCGGTGCTGCCCGTCAGCAGCTTGGGCTTGACGCGGTCCAGCGCCACGCCGTTGCCGCCGCCCTTGGCGAGCACGTCGACGAACACCTCGGGTGCCACGCCCGCGCGCTCCGCGCAGGCCGCCGCTTCGCAGAGCAGCGCCACGGTGCCCAGCGAGACGAAGTTGTGCAGCAACTTCATTGCATGTCCCGCGCCGATGCCGCCGACATGCGTGATGTTCTCCGCAAAGCAACGCAGCAGCGGCAGGCACGAGGCCAGCACGTCGGCATCGCCGCCGACCAGCAGGTTGAGCCGGCCTTCGGCGGCTTCCTTGGCGGTGCGGGTCATCGGCGCATCGAGGAACTTACCGCCCTTGGCCAGCACCGCTTGTGCGACCTTGGTGGTGGAGTCGGGCACGGCGGTCGAGCAGTCGATCACCACGGTGCCGGGGCGCAGGCTCGCGAGCGCGCCCTTGTCACCGAGCATCACGGCCTCGACCTGCGGCGTGCCGGTAACGCAGAGGATCAGCACATCGACCTCCGCCGCCAGCGCCGTCACATCCGACACGGCCGTGGCGCCGGCCGCGAGCAGCGCGCCCACAGGCTGGTTGCCGGGGTGGTCGAGGATGGTCAGTTGGTGGCCGTGCTTGACGATGTTCTGGGCGATGCCGCTGCCCATCAGGCCGACACCGACCAGGCCGACGCGCCGGGGTTCCTGTGCTTCTTGTGCGTTCGTGTTCATGGGTTCGTTCATCCGTGTTTGATGGCGATGGTCTTGAGGGTCGTGAAGCCTAGCAGGGCTTCGAAACCCTTCTCGCGTCCGAAGCCACTGGCCTTGACGCCGCCGAACGGCAGTTCCACGCCGCCCGCCGCGCCGTAGTTGTTGATGAAGACCTGGCCGCAATGCAGCTTGTGGGCCATGCGCAGTTGCCGGGCGCCGTCGCGGGTCCAGACGCCGGCCACCAGGCCGAAGTCGGTGCCGTTGGCGAGGCGAATGGCCTCGGCCTCGTCGGCGAAGGGCGTCACGGCCAGCACGGGGCCGAAGACTTCGCGCTGCGCGAGCTCGCTGCCTGCAGGCACGTCGCGGAACAGCACGGCCTCCTGGTAGTAGCCGCTGGCCGATGCGTTCGGCGACACCGTGCCGCGCGCCGCCACCTTCAGGCCGTTCGCCTCGGCGGTCGCGACCATGTCGCGCACCTGGCGGAACTGCTTCTCGTTGATGAGCGGGCCCATGTCGAGGTCGTCGGCCGGCGGGCCCGAGCGCACGGCCGAGAAGCGCTCGGCCAGCCGCTTCACCACCTCTTCGTACACCGATTGCTCGACCAGCACGCGGCTGCCGGCCGAGCAGGTCTGGCCGGCGTTCTGGATGATCGCGTTCAGCAGCACGGGCACGGCCGCATCGAGGTCCGCATCGGCGAACACCAGCTGCGGCGACTTGCCACCCAGCTCCAGCGTGACGGGGCAATGCCGCTCGGCCGCAGCGAGGCCGACGCTGCGGCCGGTGATGGTCGAACCCGTGAACGAGATGTGATCGATGCCCGGATGCGCACACAGCGCCGCACCCGCCTCCTTGCCATAGCCGGTCACCACGTTCAGCGCGCCGGCGGGAAAGCCCACCTCGGTCGCGATCTCCGCGAGGCGCAACAACGAGAGGCTCGCGTCCTCGGCCGGCTTGACCACGCAGGCGTTGCCCGCCGCGAGCGATGCGCCCACGCTGCGGCCCGCGATCTGCATCGGGTAGTTCCAAGGAATGATGTGGCCGGTCACGCCGTGCGGCATGCGCACGGTGAGCACCGTGTAGCCGCGCTCGTAGGGCAGCGTGTCGCCGTGCAGCTTGTCGCAGGCGCCGGCGTAGTACTCGAAGTAGCGCGCGAGCGCGGTGGCGTCGTTGCGCGCCACGCGCAGCGCCTTGCCGGTGTCGCGGGCTTCAAGCTGCGCGAGTTCTTCGTGGTGCTGCAGCACCGCGGCGCCGAGCTTCGCGAGCAGGCGCCCCCGTTCGAGGGCGGTCATCGCGCCCCAGGGGCCGTCGAAGTTCTCGCCCATGGCGCGGCGTGCGGCGCGGACTGCGGCGTCCACATCCGCAGCATTGCCGCGTGCGATCTCGCCGAAGCGCTGGCCGTCGCTCGGGTCGATCACGGCGATGGTCTCCAGGCCCTGCGAGGCCACGCGGTCGCCGTCGATGTAGTGGGTGGCTGCTGTCATCTGGTCTCTCTTTGGATGGGGTTCACTGGAGTTCGGGCCAGGGCTTCTGCGCATCGCGGATCCGCTCGAAGGCGCGGCTGAACTGCAGCACGCCCAGGTCGTCGAAGCGCCGACCCGCAATCTGCAGCCCGATGGGCAGGCCCGCATCGGAGTAGCCGCAGTTGACCGATGAGGCCGGCTGCTCCGACATGTTGTAGGGCACCGTGAAGCCGATGTGCTCCAGCGAGCGCAGCGGGTCGTTCGTCGGCGAGGCGTGCTCCGCGGGCGCGGGCATGTTGGGCGACACCGGCGAGATCACGAAGTCGAAACCCAGGGTCGCCGCGATGGTGGCGGCGCGCGTGGCAATGAACTGGCTGTAGGCGTCGAAGATGTGCTCGCCCGAGAAGCCGGCCGCGCTCTCGGCCCAGGTGTCGATGTAGGGCAGCATCTTCGCGCGGCGCTCGGGCGTCATGGCGCGCAGGTCGGTCAGCGAGCGCATGCGCCAGAAGTGGTCCATGCCCTGCAGCATCTTCGGCGTCATGAAGGGCTTCATCTCCTCGACGTGTGCGCCGGCTGCTTCGATCTTCTTCGCGGCGTTGAGCACCGCCTCGCGGATCTGCGGATCGAGCGAAAGGCCGCAGCCCGCGTCCATCAGCAGGCCCACGCGCTTGCCCGCGAGAAAAGAGGCATCGACGTCGAAGGCCAGCCAGTCGATGACGGGCGGCGGCAGCTCCGAGTAGTCGCGGCTGTCGGGCTGGGCGACGGACCGCATCATCAGCGCGGCGTCTTCCACGGTGCGTGTCATCGGTCCGGCGCAGCGGCCCATGTAGGGCGTGCTCAGCGGGATGCGGCCGAAGCTGGGCTTGAGCGTGAAGATGCCGCACCAGCTCGCGGGCAGGCGCAGCGAGCCGCCGATGTCGGTGCCCGCATGCAGCGGGCCGTAGCCCGCGGCAGCCGCCGCACCGGCGCCCGCGCTGGAGCCGCCGGGCGTGCGCGACAGGTCCCACGGGTTGCGCGAAAGTTCATGGAAGGTCGAGAGGCCGGACGACAACATGCCGACGTCGGGCATCGTGGTCTTGGCGACGAGCACGGCGCCGTCTTCCTTCAGGCGTGCGGCCGGCGGCGAATCGTCGGCGACAGGCACGAGGTCGTAGGCCGCGGTGCCCAGCGGCATCGGGTCGCCGGCGGTCGCGAGGTTGTCCTTGATGGTCACCGGCACGCCGTCGAGCGCGCCGCGCGGCGTGCCGGCCAGCCAGCGCGCTTCCGACGCGCGCGCCTGCTCCAGCGCGAACTCGGGGCGGAAGAGCCAGGTCGCATGCAGCTTCGGCTCCAGCGCTTCGATGCGCGCATTGACCGCACGGACCACCTCGACCGGCGAGAGCTCCTTGCTGCGGTAGGCCGCGACCATCTCGGCCGCACTCAGCGAATACAAAGGCTGGGTCATCGCATCAGCTCCACGAAATGGCGGCCAGGTCGTTCACCACGATCGGCATGCTGGCCCACAGGCCCTTGACCTCCTTGCGTGCGACGGTGGGAAACACCGCCTGGTAGAGAAAGCCGTTGACCGCATCGGTCGCGAGCTGGCGTTGCGCGTCGGCCAGCAGATCGGCGCGGCGCTTCTTGTTTTCTTCGTTCTGGATCGCGCTGAATGTGTCGCGGAACTTCTTCGAGTCGTAGCCCCAGTAGTAGTCGGGCTCGGTGTACTTCACCAGGTCGAAGGGCTCGACGTGCGCGACCATCGTGAGGTCGAAATCGTGCGCGCCGCCGAAGGTGCCGCTCAACCACTGCGCCCACTCGACGTTCTGGATCTTCACCTGGATGCCGATCTGCGCCAGCTGCGCGGCGATGACCTCCCCGCCCTGCCGTGCGTACGAAGGCGGCGGCAGCGTCAGGCGCAGTTCGAGCGGCGTCTTCACGCCGGCTTCGGCCAGCAGGCGCTTGGCCTTTTCGATGTCGTGCGGGTTCATCGCGGTGGTGTCGATGTAGCCCGGCGCGCCCATCGCGTAGTGGCTGCCGATGGGTTTGCCGAAGCCGTCGGCCGCGCCCTGGATGATCGTGTTGCGGTCCAGCGCGGCCAGGATTGCGCGGCGCACCCGCACGTCGTCCAGCGGCTTCTTGCGGTTGTTGATGGTGAGGATCACCTTGCCGCGCGTGCCCACTTCCAGCACCTGGAAGCGCGGGTTGCTCTTGAACTGCGCCACCGAGCGGGTGCCCGCGCGCGGGAAGATGTCGATGTCGTTCGCCATCAGTGCGGCAGTCTGCGCGGCGCTGTCGGACATGAAGCGGAAGACGAACTTCGGGATCTTCGCGAGGCCCGGGTCGCGGTACGTGGGCGACTTGACCAGCGTGCACGAGGCGCCGCGCTGCCAGGCACTCAGCTTGTAGGGGCCGGTGCCGACGGGCGCGGTCGCGTTGGTGTCGGCGCTTTTGGGCTCGACGATGCAGGCGGTGGACTGGCCCAGCATGAACGGCAGGTCGGGATTCGACAGCGGGCTGTTGACGCCCACCGTGTACTCGTCGAGCGCCACAGTGCCGATCTCGCTGAAGAAGCGCTTGTCCTTGTTGGTGCTCTTGGCGCCGCCCGCGCGGTCGAACGAGAACTTGACCGTGGCGGCATTGAACGGCTGCCCGTTCTCGAAGCGCACGCCGCGGCGCAGCTTGAAGACGAAGGTCTTCATGTCGGGCGACGACGACCAGCTCTCGGCCAGCATCGGCGTCACGCTGCCGTCGGCGTTGACCTTGGTGAGCGTCTCGAAGATGTTGTACTGCGCGATTTCCGCAATCGCCGATGCGGCGCCGGTGGTCGGGTCCAGGCCCGGCGGTTCCAGCGGCATGCCGATGTTCAGCATGTTCTTGCCGGTCTGCGCCCGTGCCAGCGGGACAAAGGCGCCCGGGATCGCTGCGGCCATGGCGGTGCCCATGAGGGTGCGTCGCTTCAACATTCGAGATAGCTCCTGGAAGTAAGGGGTGCGGCTTTGCGCGGTCGGTCGGCGTCTAGCGCGCGGGGGTCTGAAGGACGGCGGACAGCAGCGTGCGCGTGTAGGGGTGCTGCGCGTGGCGGAACAGGTGGCCCGGCGCGCCCTGCTCCACGATCTGGCCCTTGAAGACCACGGCCACGTCGTCGCACAGGTGGTTGACCACCGCCAGGTCATGGCTGATCAGAAGGTAGCTGATGCCGAACTGCTGCTGCAGGTCCTGCATGAGGTTGAGCACCTGCGCCTGCACCGACACATCGAGCGCGCTGACCGGCTCGTCGGC
>NZ_JBEPKK010000034.1:0-9513 GCF_040544675.1 Variovorax boronicumulans | reverse complement strand
CGGCTTCCAGGCCGTGGCCGAGGCGGTGCGCCTGGCCGAAGCCGGCGGCGTCGACGCATCGAAGCTGCCTGCGGCCCTTGCCGGCGGCCGGGCCGACAGCCAGATCCTGCGCGAGTTCGGACCCAAGATGGCCGCGCGCGACTACACGCCCACGGGCCGCATCGACAACATGCTCAAGGACCTCGAAGCGGTGCAGGGTTTTGCGCAGGGCCAGCGCCTGCCGCTGCCGCTGACCGGTGCGGTCTCGGAGCTGCATCGCACGCTGGTGGCGGCCGGGCTGGGCGCCGAAGACACCGCGGCCATGATGCGGCAGTTCAACGGCTATGCCCGCGACTGAACGCGCACCGATTCACGCTCCCCCCGACCGAACACCACACAAAAAGGAATCCATGTTCATTCGCTGCGCGTTTTTCAAAGGACAGGTCAAACCCGGCCTGGAAGAGGCCTTTACCCGCTACGTGCACGACAAGCTCGTGCCGCTGTGGACCCGCTTTCCCGGTGCACTCGAGGTGCGCGTGCTGCGCCAGCTGGAAAGCGATGTCGCCGACCCGGAGCTCGCGATGGTGCTGGCGATTCGCTATGCCACGCGCGAAGACATCGCACGCGCGCTCGATTCACCCGTTCGCTACGAGAGCCGCGAGGTGTCCAAGGGCCTGCTGGAGATGTTCGACGGCAGCGTGTTCCATACGGTTTTCAGCGCCGAGGAGTTCGCGCTCCCCAAGGCGTGAAGGCGCGAGCGGGTATTGACGCGCTTCGAGCGCATGCGGCGACGGCCCCCGGCACAATGGCCGCCCTGACTCACCGTCTTCAACCGCCAGGCGAACCGCGTGAACCGCTGGCGATGAACTGCACGCCGACTCCAGTCGGTGAAGATCGACATGCAATCAGAATCACATGACGCCGATCATTCACCCGACCATCGCGGGGGGCGCTTCTCGACGAACGCGGCAGGTCCTTCCTGACAGTCGCGACTCGCACGGCGCCGCTCCTCCCATTCGTAGCGAGCTACAAAGGCATCGGCCAATGGCATCGTTGCCGAGCGGGCTGCAGCCTCCTTGATGGCTCGCAGAGACAATGGCGCGCAGCTCAACAGTTCGTCGACCCATTGCTGCACGCAGGCGTCTAGCTCGGTCGCAGGCACGACCGCATTGACGAGGCCAAGTTCGTAAGCACGATCGGCGCTCAAGCGCCGACCCGTCATAAGGTAGCCCATGGCGGTCCGATAAGGCAGCTGGCGGCTCAACCGGAATACGCCTCCCGCGCCCGGAATAAGACCCAGGCGTGCCTCCGGCAGTGCAAACTCGGCGTGTGAGGCCGCGACCACAATGTCGCAGGCCAGTGCCAACTCGAATCCCCCTCCCAGTGCCAATCCGTTGACACGGGCGACCACAGGCTTTGCCAATCCGAAGCGCTCTGTCAGGCGGGGCCATCCAGGTAGACCTCGGCTGCCGAAACTTGTAGGTGCAACGCCGGTTTCCTGACGGCGCTTCAACTCCTTCAGGTCCTGACCCGCGGAAAACGCGCGGTCGCCCGCGCCGCTCAGCACGGCCACCCAGAGCCCATCGTCCCGCTCAAAGTCGTCCAGGGCGGCACTCAGCGCCTCGTGCGTGGCGAGATCCATTGCATTCAAAACCTCGGGACGGTTGATCGTGATGCGCGCCACACGGCCCTGTCGATCGTAGATAACTTTCGGCTGTTTCTGGTCAGGTTCCAACACAATCCATTCCCCTTCGCTGAAAACCTTGTTGGTGCTGCAAGCCCCGGTCAACAGAACCCCATGCGCCACCCGGAAGCATTGATCCACAGCCGTCTGGAGTAGATCAATGTTTCCATGCTCCTTCGGCATCGGCCAGCGATCTTGATTTGAGACGACTGGCGCTTGACTCCAGGCGTCAGCGGGCGACATCGGCGGCCAGCCTCGGCAATGCTGCGCATGACGAGTACAACCCGCGGTGATCTCTCCCGCTTGCTCCGACATTCGCTACTTGAGTGGTCTGCGCAATGACTCTTGCCGAGCGCGTCGCCTGCATGCCGCGTACCACGCGAAAGCAACCCCTGGACGGTCGCAGACCCGCTGGCGCACCGAGGCAATCCAAAGTCCCGTCCGAGCAAGAGGCGATGCGGCACCCCGTGCATTCTTGCAGGCATCAAATGGAACGCAGCGCTCACCCCGGTGAACCGCTGCGAACCTGAGTGCATCGCGCGCAAACAGATGGAGAGCAGCCTTTGTCCAATCCGTCCTGGCACCCTGTCGGTGCCAATTCCACTCCGCGCCCCGAGGCACGCATGCTCGCCGTCGGAACAGCAGGGCCCGACGCCGTGCATACCCAACAGGAAGTGTTGGACCGTTTCGGCAACAACGATCGCCGCAAAGCACACATCTTCCTGAACAATGCCATCGAGCGCCGCAACTTGGTCCTGCCGTCGCTCGACGAGAGCGGCGCCGTGCGCGACGAGACGCAAGCCCAACTGCTCGACAAGCACTCCAAGGTTGGCTTGGAGATTGGCGAACAGTCCCTGCGGGCGTGCCTCGAGGCGGGCGGGTTTGCGCTGCAGGACATTCGCCATCTTTGCTGCGTGACCACCACGGGATTGCTGACGCCCGGATTCAGTTCACTGCTCATCCATCGGCTGGGCCTGCGGCGCGATTGCGCACGGCTGGACGTCGTCGGCATGGGGTGCAACGCCGGCATCAACGCGCTCAGCGCGGCATCCGCGTGGGCCCGAGCCAACCCCGGGCAACTGGCTGTGCTGGTGTGCATCGAGGTCTGTTCGGCTGCGTACGTGAATGGCGACACCACCGAGACGGCGGTCGTGAACAGTCTCTTCGGCGATGGCTCGGCGGCAGTGGCCATCCGCGCCGGCAATGCGGAGGACACGGGTCCGGTGCTGCGCAAGTTCGCGTGTTCGGTCATCCCCGAAGCGCTGGATGCCATGCGCTTCGAATGGGACCCGGACCACGGCAAGTTCCGGTTTCGGCTTGATCGTGACGTGCCCTATGTGGTCGGGTCTCATGTGCCTGAAGTCGTTGGGCGGCTGCTCGAAGGCACCTCCGTGAACCAGCGGGACGTGGCGCACTGGATTGTCCATTCCGGCGGAAAAAAAGTAATCGACGCGATCAAAGCGAACCTGCAGCTCACCTCGTTTGACATGAGGCATACGTTGAGCGTGCTGCGCGACCACGGAAATCTCTCGAGCGGCTCGTTCCTTTTTTCCTATTCGAGGCTGCTACAGGAGGGGCGGGTGCAGCAAGGCGATCATGGCGTGCTGATGACCATGGGGCCTGGATCGTCGATCGAAACAGCATTGATCCAGTGGTGACGCGAAACATATGAAGCATCAATTCTTGGCTCCAGGGGTTCTGCAGTGAATCTTGCTCCGACGTTGGCACTGCGCCTAGTCCACCTTGACATCGACAGCGGGTTGCCGCTTTCGGACGATCTCGCAAGTGCCGTGCGTGCTGCTTGCGATGACGTCGACGACGGCCCGTCGCCTGCCGTACTCCTCATTCGCATCCGCGGTACCGATGCCACTGTGGCCTGGCCGGGCGACGTGCGCGTGAACCAGGTGAACCGGTGGGAACAGGCCATGAATCGCTTGAGCCGTCTTGCCGGCGTCAGCGTCGCAGTCGTCTCAGGCGGATGTGGCGGCTTGGCTCTCGAACTGTTGACGGCTGCGGATCACCGCATCGCGGCACATGATTTCAGGCTCGACCGCCTGTGTGCGGCAGGCGCCAGTTGGCCGGGCATGGCGCTGCACCGCCTGGTGCATCGCCAGGGGCCTTGCGCCGCAAGACGGCTCTTCGTCTTCCCGGCGCCGCTCCAAGCGGCGCAAGCCCTGCAACTCGGCGTCATCGATGAAGTTGCCGCAAATGCGGACGAGGCCGCCGATGTGTTCATCGAAGGATTGCGGGGTTTCGATTTCGCGGCCGTGCCCGCACGCCGCTTGCTGATTGCGGAGAGTCAGCAAGGGACGTATGAAGAGGTGCTCGGATCGCATCTGGCTGCTTGTGACGTAGAACTGCGCCGCCGCGCGGCTGCCGGCAATCGTGCCGAAGGCTCCGGGGAGTCATCGAGCAAGCGGGCAGCGGCATGATTCGAGCCCCAACCCACATGCACGAGGCGCGCGTCGCAACCATTCCGCAGGATGCGTTGCAAGAGCTCGCCGAAGTGGTCCTCGCCGAGCAGGCATTCCTCGCCGCGCTGCCTCCGCCGATCGAGCGAGACACCGAGCAACACAAGATTTCCGCCTCTTCGCATGCCCGCTGCCGAGCAGCCCGAACGGCATTCATGGCGCGACACGGTGCGTGGCTCTACGATCAGTTGACTGTCGACTGCACCGTGCCGCTTCGGCTGGCGGAACTCGTTCGCGCGGCCGCCGAACATACCCCAGCCTTGTTCGCTACACCGGCGCAATGGGCCGCGGAGTCCGGCCGCCTGCAAGCGCAAAAGGAAGGCTGGGAAATCGAGCAGGGCATCTTCGTGCAAGGCGTGCTGCGCGACGCACGCTGTGGCGCGCATCTCGTGGAGAGCATGCTGCATCCGCTGCCACGCTCGCTCGAGTTGCTGACGTCGTTCCGCCAGAGCGGCCGTGCCGAAGTCGGGCCGGTTCACATCGAGCGCCGCGGCGAAGTGGCGCACCTGACCGTATGCAACGACGCCCATCTGAACGCCGAAGACAACGAGCTTGCAGTCGGCCTGGAGGTATGCGTCGACCTCGCACTGCTCGACGCCGAGGTACGTGTGGGAGTCGTGCGCGGCGGAGTCATGTCGCATCCCAAGTATCGCGGCAGGCGCGTGTTCTGTTCGGGCATCAATCTCAAGCACCTGTACGCCGGCCGAATTTCATACATCGATTTTCTGCTGGGGCGCGAGTTCGGCTACGTGAACAAGATTCGTCATGGGCTACGCGGCCTCGCGGCGCACGACTCCGCCGGCGGGACGACAGTCGAGAAGCCATGGATCGCCGCGGTTGATTCGTTCGCCATTGGAGGCGGGCTGCAGTTGATGCTGGTTTTCGACCACGTCGTGGCCAGCCGCGGCACACATTTCGTGCTGCCCGCCGCCAACGAAGGCATCATCCCCGGCCTGGCCAACTTGCGCCTTCCGATGCGTGCTGGCAATCGGCTGGCGCGCGACATGATCCTGCGCGGACGCGTCGTGCACGCGGAAGAGCCGGATGCGGCGCTGCTCGTGGATGAGGTCGTCGAAGAAGCCCACATGGAAGCCGCCATCACCGCCGCCGCGAAGCAGATGCGCAGCGATGCAATCGTGCCGAACCGGCGCATGCTGCGAATGGCCGAGGAGTCACTCGATCAGTTCCGCGCGTACATGGCAGAGTTCGCACTCGAGCAGGCTCGCCGCATCCATGCTCCCGACGTGCTCTCGCGGCTGCACGCGCGCTATGCCTGAAACGACGCTCATGAAGGCCGCCGAACGTGATCCGGCCCCGGTCATGCCAACGCACGAGCTTGCTCGCAGTGCCCTTCATCCATCGCTGGGTGAGCCCGTCCTCGGTGCGATCAACTTCCTCAACGAAATCATCGACCGTTTCCCCGAGGCAATTTCGTTCGCGCCGGGAGCGCCGGCGCCTGCGCTGCTCGAGCCGATCGACGTCGCGGCCGATCTCGAAACCTATGTTGCGCACCTGTGCAGCGTCGAAGGACTGTCCGTGGCGCAGGTGCGCCGGCGGCTGTTTCAGTACGGGCCCTCTCGGGGCATCATCAATGGCTTGATCGCCGATGCGCTGGCGCGCGATCAGGGCATCGAAGTCCCGCCCGCCGCCATTGTGGTGACTGTCGGTTTCCAGGAAGCAATGCTGCTGGCCCTGCGGGCCATCTACAGCAGTCCCGCCGACGTCCTGGTCGTCGCGCAGCCGTGCTTTGCGGGGGCGGTTGGTGCGGCGCGCGTGCTCGGGATCGATGTGCATCCCGTCGATGAGGATGGTGAAGGTCTCGACGTGACCGAATTGCGCGCGCTCTGTACCCGTCTTCGCCTCGCGGGCCAGCGCGTACGCGCGGTATATGTCGCGCCCGACCATGCCAACCCCTCAGGCGCGCTGATGACGCGGGCACGGCGCGAGGCCCTGCTTGCCCTGGCCGCCGAGCAGGATCTGTTCCTGTTCGAGGACGCCACCTACGGCTTCACCGCAGAGGACGAAGAGACGGTGCCCACGCTGAAGGCCCTCGACCGGGCTGGCAGGGTGCTCCACATGGGAACCTTCGCGAAGATCGCGATGCCGGGCGTGAGGGTCGGCTTCGTGGTCGCCGACCAGCGCGTGGAAGGCGGGACCTTGCTGGCGGATGCGCTGGCCACCTTGAAGAGCATGACCACGGTCAACACGTCCCCGGTGTGCCAGGCGATCGTCGGGGGCATGCTGCTCAAGCACGGCGTTTCGCTGAGCAATCTGGGTCGCGCCAAGGGCAGCTACTACCGGGCACGTCTCGATACGTTGCTTGCTGCGCTGACGCGTCACGTGGGAGACCGCCGTGAAGGCGCGCCATCGTGGAACCACCCCAGCGGCGGATTCTTCGTGCGCGTGCGCGTGCCCGCGGTCGTGGATGCGGCTCTGCTCGAGGTGTCCGCCCGCGAGTACGGCGTACTGTGGACACCGATGTCCCTGTTCTACCTGGGCGGTGGCGGACAGCACGAGCTTCGCCTGTCCTGCAGCTATCTCACCGATGCGCAGATTGACGAAGGCGCGGCGCGTCTCGCCTGTTTCCTGCGCGATGCCAGGGTTTGCGCATGAGGACGACGAGCGCAGCCATAGACAACATGCTGCGGCAGCTGTGCAGCGCAGGTGCTAGACGATGCTGATCAGACGCTACATTCGCGCGCATGCGAGAACTCTCGTCCTGCTGTCGGCCCTCTCGGGCCTGACGGCGGGAATCTCGATCCTGCTGCTCAGGTTCCTCAACGAGCGCGCCGGCGAAGCCACGCGGGGCGCCGGGGCCGAGGTCGCACTTCAGGGTTGCGGCCTGCTGCTCGCCATGCTGCTCGTGCGGTCGCTGAGCGCACGTGTCGTCGCTGCGTTCGGGAGCCGCCTGATGGCCGAACTTCGCCACGATCTGAGTCAGCGCTTCCTGGCCCTGGACCCCGAGCACCTGCTCCAGCGCAAGCACGCCATCTTCGGTGCGCTGATCGGCGACATCGCTCGCCTTGCACCGCTGGTACAGGTCGCGCCCTCGCTGCTGAGCAATGTGCTGCTCGCCGTCCTCGGCATGGGCTACCTGATTCATCTCTCGCCAGCGATGTTCGCCGTCGTCGCCCCCTTCATTGCGTTGTCCGGCACGTTGTTCTATATCACGCAGCGCCTGACGAACAAATCCTTCGACAAGATGCGCAGCGCCGACGAGTCGCTGTACAAACTGATGCGTACGCTGGTGGAGGGGAAAAAAGAACTCACGCTGATCCAGCCGCGCGCCTCGCACTTCTCGACGGTGCAGTTGGCGCCCGCGATCGAATGTTCGCGTGAGGCGCACTACAGGACCGGGCTCATCTGGGGCATCATCAATGCATTCGGCGATGTGATCGCTCACGGCTGGGTTCTTGCCGCCATCCTGGCCGGCGGCTGGTGGCTCGGCGAAAGCCAGACCTTGATTCTGCAGTTCGTGATCGCGGGACTGTTTCTCAGCGGACCGATCCAGTCGATCTTCGATCTGGGCGCGCAGTTCAGCAGCGGGACGTCGAGCATGCGACACCTCGAAAGCCTCGGGCTCGACCTCGAACGCGGCCTCGATCCATCGCCGCCGAAAACCACGGCGACGCCGGACAACTGGCAGAGCATGGCGCTTGAGGGCGTGACCTATGCCTATCCAGATGCGGCGACCACCGGCTACCAGCTAGGCCCTATCGATCTGCAGATAGCGCGCGGCCAGACTCTGTTCATCAGCGGCGGAAACGGCAGTGGCAAATCGACGCTGCTTCTGCTTTTGTGCGGTCTGATGTTGCCGGCCTCCGGCACGATCAGCGTCGATGGACTGCCGGTTGGCCGAGACGAGCTGGAGCGTCATCGCAGTCGCTTCTCTGCGGTATTTTTCGACTTCATGCTGTTCTCGCATGTCATCGACGACCAGGGCCGGCAGGCCGATCCGGCGGATGTAGTGCGCTGGCTTCGCAAGGTGGAGCTGGATGCCAAGGTCGATTACCGCGATGGGGTCCTCTCATCGATCGATCTGTCCCAAGGCCAGCGCAAGAGGCTCGCCTTTCTGCAGTCTTGCCTCGATGACCGCGACATCCTGATCCTGGATGAGATCACGGCCGATCAGGACCGCGGCTTCCGAGAAAAGTTCTACCTTGAACTGCTGCCGCAGCTCAAGCGCCGGGGCAAGACCTTGATCGTCGTGACCCACGACGACCGCTACTGGCACTGCGCCGACCGCATCGTCACCCTGGACTGCGGTCGCCTGCATGAGGCTCCCGACGCTGCACACCTTGGAGCGTTGGCAAGCAATGCATAGCGCGCACGACATCGGATTTTTTCAACGCGGGCGCTCTTACGCGCGGCTGGCGCCCCCACACCGCAATCGGTGCGAATAACAGCTGCCGCCGACACTCAACTGAAAGAGAGAGCACATGGCCAACCAAGACGACGATCAAGACCAGCGCTACGTGGTGGTAATCAACCACGAGGAACAATACTCGCTGTGGCCGGACTACTCCCCGGTGCCGCAGGGTTGGACGGTGGTGTTCGGTCCGGATACCAAGTCGCCCTGCCTCGAGTACGTGAAGGCCAACTGGACCGACATGCGGCCCAAGAGTCTGCGCGAGTCCGACGCCGGACATCTGCACTGAACAGAGGAGGGCGGTAGGTTGGCGCTGAGCCCGGCCCCCCGCCCATCTTTGGCAAGCACCTCGCGTGAACCGGAACGCGGCGTCCAGTTCGCCGTGGCGTGCATGCACGTCAGGTGTTGAGCAGCAGCATCTCGCCTGCGGCGAGCGTGCACGTGATCCGGAGCGGTGAATATCGGCGCCGGTGCGGAGACTTTTCATCTGGTTCGAGGACGTAGACGAGACGCCGCGCAGCCGAAAAAGAGCATCTGGTTTCAGGCACCACGCGTACCGCCGCACGGCAGCGTTCGTGTCCGCCACTTCGGACATGCCTTCCTGCGCATCAAGTCCGCCGATGCCAGCATCCTCACCGATCCCTTCGGCTCCGACCAGCATCCGAACGAACTGCCGCGATACGACTCCAGGCCGCACCTCTGCACCCTTCGCACGCATCCCCCATGGACCCCCAAACTCCCCCCGAGCCCCTGCCGTCCACCGTGTCGCCCACGCATCCACCGGCACGCAGGCGCCGGTGGATGGGGTGGTTGCTAAGCCTGCTGCTGCTCGCGGCGCTGGGAGGCGGCGCTTGGTACCTGGTCCAGCGCTCCAAGACCCCGGTGGCCGGCCCCGGCGGAAGAGGGGGCGGCGGTGGTGGCGCGGCTTCCAGCACGGTCGGCGTCGCCACCGCGCGCCAGGCCGACATTCCGGTGCAGCTCGAAGCCCTGGGCACTGTCACCCCGGTAGC
>NZ_JBEPKK010000033.1:0-9863 GCF_040544675.1 Variovorax boronicumulans | reverse complement strand
TCGAGCAGCAGCGCCACGCGTGCGTCCGGGCCCACGCCCAAGGACTGCAGGTGGTGCGCCAGCCGGTTGGCCCGTGCGTCCAGCTCGGCGTAGCTCAGCGACTCGTCCTCGAAGACCAGCGCCACAGCGTCCGGCGTGCGCTGCGCCTGCGCTTCGAACAGCGCGTGGATGCACTGCTCTTGCGGGTACGCCGTATCGGTCGCGTTGAAGCGCTCGAGTTCGCCGTGCTGCTCTGCGTCGAGCAGCGGCAGCTCGGCCACCGGCCGCGCCTCGTCGGCCACCAGCGCCTGCAGCAGCACCTCGAAGTGCCGGGCCCAGCGCTCGATGGTCGGCCTCTCGAACAGCGCCGTGGCGTAGCCGATGCTGCCGCCGATGGAGGTCCCGGCTTGATGCATGGTGATGTCGAGGTCGAACTTGACGGCGTTGCCTGGCGTGCCGAATCCCTGCAGTGCCAGCCCCGGCAGCTCCAGCGCGCCCTCCGGAGCGTTCTGCCACGTGAAAATGACCTGGAACAAGGCGCTGTGCACCATGCTGCGCTCGGGGTTGAGCGCCTCGATGACCTGCTCGAACGGCACGTCCTGGTGCGCCTGCGCGGCCAGTGCGCTTGCCTTGACCTGTTCGACCAGCTGCGCCACTGTCGGGTGCCCCGAGAGGTCCACGCGCAGCGCCAGCGTGTTGACGAAGAAGCCGATCAGCGGCTCGACCTCGGCGCGCGTGCGGTTGGCCACCGGCGTGCCGATGACCACATCGGCCTGCCCGGACAGGCGCGCGAGCAGCACTGCCCAAGCGGCCAGCAGCACCATGTGCAGCGTCGCCCCGTGGCGCGCGGCCAGCGCCTGCAGCGCGGCGCTGTCGGCTTGGTCGAGCTCGAAGCCGATGCTCGCGCCGGTGAAGTCCTGCACCGGCGGGCGGGGCCGGTCGGTGGGCAGCTCCAGCAGCGCCGGGGCGCCCTGCAAGTGATCGCGCCAGAAGTCCAGCTGGCGATGCAGCACGTCGCCGGCGAGCCAGCGGCGCTGCCACACGGCGTAGTCGGCGTACTGGATGGGCAGCGCGGGCAGCGGATCGGGCTGTGCCTGCGAGAAGGCGGCGTACAAGGCGCTGAACTCGTTGATCAGCACACCCATCGACCAGCCGTCCGAGACGATGTGGTGCATCGTCAACAGCAGCACGTGTTCCTGCTCGGCCAGCTTCAGCAGCCGGGCGCGAATGAGAGGGCCGCGCGACAGGTCGAACGCGGTGGCGGCTTCTTCCTGCGCGTGGCGGCGGGCCTCGGCCTGGGGGTCTGCCGACGCTGTGAGGTCCGCACGCAGCAGCGGCAGCCCCACATCCTCGGGCGCAATCACCTGCGCCGTGCTGCCATCGCCCTGGCGCACGAAGCCCGTGCGCAGCACTTCATGGCGCGCAAGGATGCGATCGAGCGCACGCACCAGGGCCGACTCGTCCAGCGGCCCCACGAGCCGCAAGCCCGAAGGCATGAGGTAGGCCAGCCGTGCGTGTTCGTCGAGCTGCTCCAGGAACCACAGCCGCTGCTGCGCGAACGACAACGGCAGCGGGGCACCGCGGTCGGCAAGGTCGATCCGCGTCGTCTCGCTCGGCGCGGCCTGCAAGACATGCTGCGCCAACTGCAACAGCGTGGGCTGCGCGAACACGTCGGCAAGCGCCACCTCGACGTCGAAAGCGGTGCGCAAGCGTGAGATCAGCTGGACAGCCAGCAGCGAGTGACCGCCGAGCTCGAAGAAGTTGTCCCGGCGCCCGATGCGCCGCGCGCCGAGCAGCTGCGACCAAAGCTCGGCCATGGCTTCCTCGACACCGGGCTGCGGCGCCTCGTACGCCTGCGTCGCATAGGCGGCGTCCGCGTGCAGCGGCAACGCGCGCCGGTCGACCTTGCCGTTCGGTGTCAGCGGCAGTGACTCGAGGAACACGAAGCGTGACGGCATCATGTATGCGGGCAGCCGGGCGCCAAGGTCGCGGCGCAAGTCCTGCGCCGAGATGCGTTGTGGCGCAACGTCGCGGGCCATCGATCCATCGGCGTCGAACAGCCGGGCGTAGAACGGGTTGCTGCGGAAGGTCCGGCGGTCGTGGAAGCTGCTGTAGCTGATGGGAAAGGCGCCGTCGCGCGTGCGCAGTTCGCCGCGCACGTGGTAGTCGGGGTTGAGCCCGTTGTGGCAGAGCTCGCCGATGATCTCGGCTTCGATCACGTCGCCGGGTGCCACCTGAAGCGGCGGCTCGAACGCCGGCAGGTACACCGGCAGCCAGCAGTGTTCATGCGCCAGCGCGTCGATCGACACGCCGGGCATCGTTTCGAGGCGCAGCCACAGCAGCAGTCCGCCGAGGCGGGCGCTGCGCTGCATGGTGAGCCGGATGCTGCGCGAATACGCCGAGCCCACGGGGCCGTGGTCGAAGGGCAGATCCTCGAATACGTCGACGTCGGAGACGAGGTCGGCCGGCGTGAGCCCCTTGACCGACAAGCGCAGGTCGAACGGGTAGCCCACCTGCTCGAAGATCGTCTGTACGTAGTGGCGCGCGGTGCCGGTGAAGTGCGGTTCGTCCACCAGCGACTCCGGCAGTGCCACGGCGCCGATCATCGTCAGGCTGCGCGACGGAATCATCGCTCCGCCGGGCTTGAGGAAGCGCCGCGCATCGTCGAGCAGCACCGCGGCCCCCTCGGAGCCGCCGATCGCACCGACTATCTCGGAGACGCAGACGTCGACTGGCTCGGGGAGCTGCACGTCCAGCACGTTGCCGTGGATCAGCTCGATTCGATCGGCCAGGCCGAGCGAGTCGATGGTGCTGCGCGCCTTGTCGTAAGAGCGCTGGAGCAACTCGACGGCGTACACCTTGCGCGCTCCGGCCTGCACGGCCAGGCGAGCAAGGATCGCGTCCTGGCCGGTGCCGATGTCGAGCACGACCTTGCCCTGCACCTGCGCGCGCAGCGCCTCGAGGTAGGCCGCGTTGCGCCGCTCGTCGTGCGTCATCGCGTGGTAAAGCAGCTCGTCGTAGACGAAGAACTCGGCCACCGAGGGCCACAGCGACACGCTGCTGCCCGCTTTGGCAACGACATAGGCGACGAGCTGGGCCGCCTCGGCATCGGCCCGCACGGCCGCCGCGTGCACGCCGGGCAGCGCGGCGATCGCGGTCTCGACCTCGGCGGGCTCGATACGGTGGCCGCGCAGCTTGAGCTGGTCATCGGTGCGGCCGAGGAACTCGATCGTGCCGTCATCGTGCCAGCGACCGAGGTCGCCAGTCCGATAGAGGCGTGCCCCGGGTTCGCTCGCGTACGGGTCGGGTACGAATCGCTCGGCGGTGAGGTCGGGGCGATTCAGGTAGCCGCGGGCGACCGCGATGCCGCCAACGTGGATCTCGCCGGCGACATGGACCGGCACCGGCCGGCCGCGGGCGTCGAGGATGTGGATGTGGGTGTTGTCGATGGCGCGGCCGATGCGCGGCGTGCCGCGATCGTCGACGCCGAGCGACTGCATCGTCGCGCAGACGGTCGTCTCGGTCGGGCCGTAGGCGTTGACCAGGTGCAGCGCGCCGGCCCAGCGGCGAGCCAGCGCCTCGGGCAGCGCCTCGCCTGCGGTAACGAGCGTCTGCAACGAGGCCGGCTTCGGGTCCGCCGGTATGTCGGCCAACACCGCGGGCGGAAGCGTCACGTGCGTGATGGCGTGTTCCTCGAGGTAGGCGTGAAGGGCGTCGCCGATCAGCGCCGGCGCCGCTGGAGGCACCACCAGCGTGGCCCCGGCCAGCAGCGTAACGAAGATTTCCGAGACGCTGGCGTCGAAGGCCAGGGAGGCGAACTGCAGCACCCGGCTGTCGGGCGAGACGGCGAAGCCGCGCTGCTGCGCGCTGGCGAGATTGCACAAGGCCTGGTGCTCGAGCATCGCCGCCTTCGGCAGCCCTGTCGAACCGGAGGTATAGATCAGGTAGGCAAGACGGCGCGGCCGGGCGCGGGTCGTGCGCAGGTCGAGGTTGCCGGCGTGGCGCCGTGACCAGGCGACGTCGTCGTCGACGCGGCATACGGCGGGCTGGACGGCGTCCGGCAGCGCGGCGACGCCCGCCGCATCGGCCAGCAGCAGGTGCGGCGCGCAGTCTTCGAGTGTCGAAAGCAGCCGCGCCTGCGGGTGCGCAGGATCGAGCGGCACGAACGCACCGCCGGCCTTCAGCACAGCAAGCATCGCGACCACAGCTTGCGCGCCGCGCTGCACGCACAGCGCGACGCGAACTTCGGGGCCGACGCCCAGATCGAGCAGGTGGCGGGCCAGGCGGTTCGCCCGCGCATTGAGCTGTGCATACGTGTAAGCAACGCCGGCCGCGGCCACCGCCGGGGCATTCGGCGTTTGCGCGACGCGCTGCTCGAACAGCGTGTGCACGCAGTGCGGGGCGAGCTCGCGCTCGGCGGCCTGGCAGGCGAGCCGCCGCTCATCGAGTTCCGCCGGCGCCATGACATCAAGCGAGTCGAGCGCGTGATCCGGAGTGTGTTCCAGGGCCGCGCAAAGCGCTTCGAGCGCCGTGCGCATCAGCGCGCAGACGCGCTGCGGCGCAAGCGCCGGGGGCGTGTGCACGGTGAGGCCCAGGTCGTGCCCGAAGTCCTCGATGGCCAGCGCCAGCGGGTAGCTCGTGCGGTCTTCGCTGCCGATGAACTGGAAATCCGAGGGCGCGTCAGCCACAGCTTGGGGCGTGTCGGCGTTGTGCCGGTAGTTCAGCAGCGAGGTAAACAGCGGTGCCGGCGGCGTGACGCCGCTGACACGCTGCGCCAGCGCCAGCGGCGCGTGCTCGTGGTCGAGCAACTCGGCAAGCAAGGCATGGGCGCGCGCGACGGCCAGCGCCACCGGCGTGCGGTCCACCGTGAGCCGCAGTGGCAGCGTGTTCATGAAGAGGCCTACGCTGCGTTCGATGCCGGCGGCGCCGTGCATGCGACCGAACAGCACAGTGCCGAAGACCGCTTCGCGCTGTCCGCTGGTCCGCGAGACGACGAGCGCCCACGCGACATGGGCCAGCGTGGCCACCGACACACCGGCGCTGCGCGCTGCTTGGCGCACGCGCAGCACGAGCTCGGCGGACAGCCTCTCGTGGGTGTGACGGATGTCTTGCGCCTGGCGTGGTGCCTGCAGGAGGCCGAACGGAGCGCAGGTTGTGCGGATGTCGCCCAGCATCCGCGCGAAGAACGGCTCATGCGCCGCGGTGCCGGCGCTGAGCCGTGCGTGAGCCACGAGGTTGCGGAACGGCACCGCAGGCGCGGGCGACGTGCGCCCGGCCAGCGTTTCGGCGATTTCGGCGCTGATGACCTCCATCGTCGTGTGGTCGCCGGCCAGATGGTGCAGCACGATGCGCAGCAACCAGCCGTTGCTCGCCGGATCGCGCGCCACGAAGCAGCCGAACAATGGCGCTTGCGTGACATCGAACACGCCGGCGTGCTTCTCGCACCACTGCTCGAGCTGCGGCAAGGCCGGCCCGGCTTCGGCGTCGAGTTCGACCTGCGTGACACGCAGCGGCGCCTGGCGCCACACCACCTGCACAGGCTCCTCGATGCCCTGCCAGGACAGTGCCGTGCGCAGGATGTCGTGGCGTTCACTTGCCGCCTGCATCGCGCCGAGGTAGCGATCCAGGCTCGCGCGGCTATTGAAACCGAGCTGGAACGACGTGAGGTAGGGGTCGGCTTCGCGGTCAAGCAGGTGGTGGAAGAGGATGCCTTCCTGCAGCGGTGATAGGCCGTAGATGTCCTGCACGTTGGCGACGCCGCCGGGCACTGCGGCGACGATGCGGTCGATGCTCGCCTGCGAAAGCGTCGCCAGCGGCAGCATTTCCGGCGTGATGGCGGTGGTCTCCGGGGTCAGCAGGTTGGGCGGTACCACGTGGGTTGGCGCGCTGTGGCCTTCCGAAATCAGGGCCGCGAGCGCAGCCAATGTGGGCGCGGCGAACATGGCGCGCACTTCGGCCGGCAACCCTTCGGCGCGCATGCGCTCGAGCAGCGGAATCGCCAGCATCGAGTGGCCGCCGAGGGCAAAGAAGTTGTCCTGGCGGCCGACGCGCGGCACAGCCAGCAGCTCGGCCCACAGCCGCGCCAGCGTTTCCTCGACCGGCCCGATGGGCGCTTCGTAGGCCGGCGCGGCGGCAACTTGGCCCGGCGCCTCAGGAAGCGCCGCCCGGTCCACCTTGCCGTTGCGCGTCAGCGGCAGCGCCGTGAGCTCGACGAAGGCGGCAGGCACCATCACGTCGGGCAGGCGCGCCGCGAGCTGCTCGCGCAAAGCGTCCGGACGCAGGCCGTCGCCGGTGACGTAGGCGACGATGTGCTTGTCGGCGGCGCTGCGGCCGCGCATCACGGCCACCGCATCGCGCACGCCGGCGCAGCCGCGCAGCGCAAACTCGACTTCACCGAGTTCGATCCGGAATCCGCGGATCTTGACCTGCTCGTCGGCGCGGCCCAGGAACTCGAGAGTCCCGTCGCTGCGCCAGCGGCCAAGGTCGCCGGTCTTGTACAGGCGCCTGCCGGGAGCGTCGGCGAACGGGTCGGGGACGAACCGTTCTGCGGTCAGCGCGGGGGCATGCAGGTAGCCGAGCGCGACGCCGAGGCCGCCGATATGGATCTCGCCGGTCGCGCCTTGCGGCAGCGGCTGCGCGTGCGGATCGAGCACGTGGATTTGCATGTTCGCCAGCGGCGTGCCCATGGGCAGCAGCGCTTGCAGTGCGGCCTTCTCCGTGACCGCGTGCGCAAGGGCGAAGGTGGTCGTCTCGGTGGGCCCGTAGCAGTGCAGCAGACGCTGCGGCGCGCTGTCGGCGAGGATGGCCGCGACCGCGGCCGGATCGACCCGGTCGCCGCCAGTCAGCAGGCAGCGCAGCGTGCGGAGCACGGGCGCCAATGCGCGGCGGTGCGAATTCAGCAGCCCGGCAGTCAGGTGCAACACACTCACCCGGCGCGCCGCCAGCAGAGCGGCCAGCGCCGTCGGGTCCAGCAGCGTGGCGTGATCGACAACGACCACTGCCGCGCCATGGACCAGCGGTGCCCACACTTCGTATGTGCTGGCGTCGAAGGCGGGATTGGCGAGGAAAGCGACACGGTCGAAGGCCGTCAGGTCCGCGTGCTCGCCGCCGAAGACGAAGTTGACGATGGCCTGGTGCGGTATCAGCACCGCCTTGGGCACCCCGGTGGAGCCCGAGGTGTAGATCGCGCAGGCAGGCGCCAGGGCGCGCGAGGTCGCCGCCGGCAGTGCCGTGGCGGGGAGGGCTTCCTCTCCGCCCAGGGTCACGGCCAGGCAGGGCCGCTCGGTCCAATCCGGCGCCGCGCCGTCGGCATGCAGCACCACGATGGCGTCGCAAGCAGCGGCCAGCTGCGCATGGCGGACCGCGGGCGCTTGCGGGTCGAGCGGCACGTAGGCGGCCTCGGCCTGCAGGACAGCGAGCTGCGCAACGATCAGCTCGGCGCTGCGCGGCAGCAGCGTCGCAACGAACGAGCCGCGGCCGACGCCGCACGAGCGCAGTCGGGCCGCCAGTACGGCGGCGTGCGCGGCCAGCTCGGCATAGGTCAACTCGCGCTGGCCATCGATCACCGCTATCGCGTCGGGCGTGGCGACTGCCTGCTCGGCAAAGAGCTCATGCACGCAGCCGCGCAGGGGCAGCGGCCGTGCGGTGGCGTACAGGGTTGCCAGGCGCTGCTGCTCGGCTGGCGCAACCAGCGGCAGGCGGCCGATGCCCTGCGCGTCGGCGTCTGCAAACGCACGCAGCAGCACGACCAGGGCGTCGAGCTGGCGCTCGATGGTGGGGCGCTCGAAGAGCGCCGTGGCATAGGTGAGGTTGCCGACGATGACATTGCCCGCCTCCTGCAGGTCGAGCGACAGGTCGAACGGCGCTGTCGCCGCCGGGGCCGGCAGCGCAGCGAGCTGCAGCCCGGGCATCACGAGCGACTCCCGCGGTGTGTTCGTCCACGAGAACATCACCTGGAACAGCGGGGTGTGGGCGAGGCTGCGCTCGGGATGGGCTGCTTCGATCACCTGCTCGAACGGCAGGTCCTGGTGGTCTTGCGCGGCCAGCACGGTGGCGCGCACGCGGGCCAGCAATTCGGCCACGGTGGGTGTGCCGGACGTGTCCAGGCGCAGTGCCAGCGTGTTGACGAACAGGCCGATCAGCGGCTCCGTCTCGCTGCGGGTACGACCGGCCGCCGGCGTGCCGATCACGAGATCGGTCTGGCCGGACAGGCGCGACAGCAGCGTGGTCCAGGCGGCAAGCACCGTCATGAACAACGTGGTGCCCTGGCGCTCGCCGAGAGCGCGCAGCCGGGCGACGAGCTCGGCGTCGAGCTCGACGGCCACGCGATCGCCGTCGTACTGCTGCAGCGCCGGGCGGGGGTGGTCGGTGGCCAGGCCAAGCAGCGTCGGTACGCCATCGAGTTGTGTCGCCCAGAAATCGATCTGGGGCTTCAGGCGCTCGTCCGACAGCCATTGGCGCTGCCAGGCCGCATGGTCTGCATACTGCAACGCCAGGGGCGGCAAGGGGTCCGGCCTGCTCTGAACGAAGGCGGCGTAGAGGCCGGTCAGCTCGTTGAGCAGCAGCCCGAAGGACCAGCCGTCGGAGACGATGTGGTGCATCGCGACGAGCAGCGCATGATCGTCATCGGCAAGGTGAACGAGGCAGCCGCGGATCAGCGGCCCGTGTTCAAGGTCGAATGGGCGGCTGCCTTCGTGTTCGATGAGCGCTTGCAGCCGCGCCTGGGCATCGTCCTCGCCGGCCAGTGAAATGCGGGCGAGCTGGAACGGCGCCTGCTCGCGCACCAGTTGCTGCGGCTCGCCGCCTTCGACAGTGATGCAGGTGCGCAGCACTTCGTGGCGCTCGACGATGCGGTCCAGCGCGCGCTGCAGCGCCTCCACCTTGATCGGTCCGTGCAGGCGCACGCCGTTGGCCATGACGTAGGCAGCAGCTGCCCGTTCGTCGAGCTGCCCAAGAAACCAAAGGCGCTGTTGTGCGAATGACAGCGGTAGTGGCTTCGAACGGTCGGCGCGCGCGATGGCACGCATTTCCGTGGTCTTCGCAGCAGCCACGCGGGTCGCGAAGGCGACCAGCGTCGGGTGCTCGAACAGTTCGCCGAGGCGGACCTCGACGCCGAGGTCCCGCCGCACGCGTGACACCACTTGCATCGCGAGCAACGATTGGCCGCCCTTGTGATAGAAGTTGTCGGCGCGGCCGATGCGCTCCAATCCAAGCAGGTCCTGCCAGATTTCAGCGAGGGTCTCCTCGATAGGCCCTAGCGGCGGCTCGAACGCGCGCGTGCCGTAGGCCGCATCGCCCGGCGCGGGCAGCGCGCGGCGGTCCAGCTTGCCGTTGGGCGTGAGCGGCAGCGCCTGCAGCTGCACGTAGGCGGCCGGCACCATGTACTCGGGCAGCCGGCTGGCCAGCTGCTCGCGCAGCGCCTGTGCCTGTACGTCTTCTCCGCCAGGAACATCGCCAGTGACGTAGGCCACCAGCTGCTTGTCGGCGCCCTCGCCGCGCGCCAGCACGACGGCCTCACGCACCCCGGCACAGGCTGACAGCGCCGCCTCGATCTCGCCCAGCTCGATCCGGAACCCCCGCACCTTGACCTGGTGGTCGTTGCGGCCCAAGTACTCCAGCGTGCCATCGCCATCGTTGCCGATGCGCCAGCGCGCCAGGTCGCCGCTTCTGTACATGCGCGAGCCCGGCGCGCCGAACGGATCGGGCACGAAGCGCTCGGCAGTGAGATCGGGGCGGTTCAGGTAGCCGCGTGCCAGCTGCACGCCGGCGATGTGCAGCTCACCGGCCACGCCCGCCGGAGCAAGCTGGCCGTGCGCATCCAGCACATGGATGCGCGTGTTGGCGATGGGTTGCCCGATGGGAATGCTGCTGTCTTCCAGCCCCGT
>NZ_JBEPKK010000032.1:0-11234 GCF_040544675.1 Variovorax boronicumulans | reverse complement strand
GGTTCCCGTGTGAAAGTAGGTCATCGTCAGGCTCTTACAGCCCAGAAAACCCCAGTCAACACTGACTGGGGTTTTTTGCTTTGCGTGGACGGTTTTTACGCCGCGAGAAATCAAGCAAGCAGCAGCCCCGGAATACTCGGACAATAAAAAAGCCCGATGGAGCAATCCACCGGGCTTTTGCTATTTGAAGAAGCTGTCGAAGATCAGGCTGCCAGCCGCTGCTCGATCGCTGCCTTGGTTTCCGGCAGCTCCTTCGGCAGATGATGCGACAGCTGCTGAAACAGTTCGGCGTGCAGCTTCAGTTCCGCCTGCCATGCCGCCTTGTCGATGCTGGTTACCGTGGCGAACTGCTCGGCGCTGAATTCCAACCCCGTCCAATTGAGATCTTCATAGCGCGGGCTCACCCCGGTGATGTGCTCGACGCCTTCGGTCTTCTTGCCTTCGACACGATCGATCATCCACTTCAGCACGCGCATGTTCTCGCCATAGCCAGGCCAGACGAACTTGCCGTCGGCACCCTTGCGGAACCAGTTGGTCGTATAGATCTTCGGCAGCTTGGCGCCCGAAGCCTCGAGTTTCTTGCCCAGGTCGAGCCAGTGCTGGAAGTAGTCCGCCATGTTGTAGCCCGCAAACGGCAGCATCGCGAACGGATCGCGGCGCACCACGCCCTGCTGGCCGCCGGCCGCGGCGGTGGTTTCAGAGCCCATGGTCGCCGCCATGTAGACGCCTTCGACCCAGTTGCGGGCCTCGGTCACCAGCGGAACGGTGGTCGAGCGGCGGCCGCCGAAGATGAAAGCATCGATGGCCACGCCCTTCGGATCGTCCCAGGCGTCGTCGAGCGCCGGATTGTTGGTGGCGGCCACGGTGAATCTCGAGTTCGGATGCGCCGCTTTGGCGCCGGTTTTCTTGGCGATCTGCGGCGTCCAGTCGTTGCCTTGCCAGTCGGTCAGGTGCTCGGGCAGGGTCTTGGTGTCCTGCTCCATGCCTTCCCACCAGACGTCGCCGTCGTCGGTCAGCGCCACATTCGTAAAGATCACGTCGTGATTCAGGCTGTTCATGCAGTTCGGGTTGGTCAGCATGTTGGTGCCCGGCGCCACGCCGAAATAGCCGGCTTCGGGGTTGATCGCGTACAGGCGGCCATCCTTGCCGGGCTTGATCCAGGCGATGTCGTCGCCGATGGTCGTGACCTTCCAGCCTTCGAAGCCGGCGGGTGGAACCAGCATCGAGAAGTTGGTCTTGCCGCAGGCGCTCGGGAAGGCGGCCGCCACGTGGTACTTCTTGCCTTCGGGATTCGTCACGCCCAGGATGAGCATGTGCTCGGCCAGCCAACCCTCGTCCCGGCCCATGTTCGAGGCGATGCGCAAGGCAAAGCACTTCTTGCCCAGCAGCGCGTTGCCGCCGTAGCCCGAGCCGTAGCTCCAGATTTCGCGCGTCTCGGGATAGTGAACGATGTACTTGGTTTTGTTGCAGGGCCAGGACACGTCCTTCTGCCCGGCTTCGAGCGGCGCGCCCACCGTGTGCACGCAAGGCACGAACTCGCCTTCGGTGCCCAGCACCTCGTACACCGCCTGGCCCATGCGGGTCATGATGCGCATGTTGACCGCCACGTAGGGGCTGTCAGAAAGTTCGATGCCGATGTGTGCGATCGGCGAGCCCAGCGGGCCCATGCTGAAGGGCACCACGTACATCGTGCGGCCTTTCATGCAGCCGTCGAAAAGGGGCTGCAGCGTCGCACGCATCTGCGCGGGTGCCATCCAGTTGTTGGTGGGACCTGCGTTTTCCTTTTCGTTGGAGCAGATGAAGGTGCGGTCTTCGACGCGTGCGACGTCGGTGGGGTCGGACACCGCGAGGAACGAGCCGGGCCGCTTGGCGGGGTTGAGCTTCTTGAAGGTGCCGGCATCGACCAGTTGCTGGCAAAGCCGGTCGTACTCTTCCTTGCTGCCGTCGCACCAATAGACGGCCTCGGGTTTGCACAGCGCGGCCATATCGGCCACCCAGGCAATCAGTTTTGCGTTCTTGACGTATGAGGGCGCCTGAATGGTGAGGCCCTTCATCGTGGGTGCGTTCATCGGAAATCTCCTAAGTTGAAAAATCGTCTTTCCGAACGGGACGCCGTGCCGCGAAGCCACGGAGGTCCGTTTGAGAAAACGTTTCGCCCAGGAAGATTGCTGGATGGAGATTGCGTCAGCGCGGGCCCCACCGCCCACGGACGACTTCGCAAGCGGCTGTCAGGCCATGTAGACAGCGATGGATGCCAAGAGGAGCATCAGCACGCCGCCTGCGAGCGGGAGCACGATGGGCATCAGGTGAACGACCGATTCGACGGCGTCTTTTTCGACGACTGCAGCGTGACCGGGCTCGACGGGAGTGGGGTTGGACATCGGGAAGTACCTCGAATACACAAATGACAAAACTGCGGACATTTTACCGGCGAGGCCTCGCTGTCCGGTCTAGGGGCTTGCGAGCCCCTCAGTGTTGCTCTTCGGCCTCGAACCCTGCGTCCTTCAGGGCGGTCAGTACGCTGGCAAGGTGCGCCCGGCCGCGGGTCTGCAGCACCAGCTCGATGTCGACGTTCTGCGCCGCCAGCATCGTGAACGCCCGTTGATGATGAACCTCATCGACGTTAGCGCCCGCTTCCGCCACAGTGGCCGTGATCTCGGCCAGTGAGCCCGGCACGTCCCGCGCGCTCACCCGCACCCTCGCCAGCCGTCCGGCCCGCACCATGCCGCGTTCGATGATGGCCGCGAGCAGCAGCGGATCGATGTTGCCGCCCGAAAGCACCAGCCCCACGCGCTTGCCCTTGAAGCGCTCCGGATGCCGGATCAGCGCCGCCAGCCCGGCCGCGCCCGCGCCCTCCACCAGGGTCTTTTCGATCTCCAGCAGCATCAGCACGCCCTGTTCGATGTCGCCTTCGTCCACCAGGACGAGGTCGTCGACCTTGCTCGCGATGATTTCCTGCGTCAGCACGCCGGGCGTGCCGACCGCGATGCCTTCGGCGATCGTGCTCTTGCCCTGCGCGTGCTTCGTGCCCTTGATGGCGTTCACCATGCCCGGGAAGCGCGTGGTCTGCACGCCGACGATCTCGATGCCGGGCTTGCGGTCGCGCGCGGCGATGGCCATGCCCGCGATCAGCCCGCCGCCGCCGACCGCCACGACCAGCGTGTCGAGGTCGGGCACCGCGTCGAGCATTTCGAGTGCCACCGTGCCTTGCCCGGCAATGATGGCTTCGTCGTCATAGGGATGCACGAAGGTCAGGCCCTCGCGTTCGGCAAGCTCCAATGCGTGCGCGCGGGCCGCATCGAGCGTGTCGCCGTGCAGCACCACCTCGGCGCCGAAGCCGCGGGTGCGCTCGATCTTCACGCCCGGCGTGAAGCGCGGCATCACGATCAGTGCGCGCAGGCCCAGGCGTTGGGCGTGATAGGCCACACCCTGTGCATGGTTGCCGGCCGACATGGCGATCACGCCGAGGGTGCCGTTCGCGGAAAGATCGACCAGCTTGTTGCACGCTCCCCGTTCCTTGAACGACGATGTGAACTGCAGGTTCTCGAATTTCAGGAACACCTGCGCGCCGACGATTTCCGAAAGCGTGCGCGACTCGACACAGGGCGTATTGAGCACCTGGCCCTGCAGGCGCGTCGCGGCGCGCTCGATTTCTTGGATTCCAACCATGGCGCGCATTGTGGCTGGAATCGCCGGATCAGGGTTTTTACCCTTTCGGCGTCTTCCCGAAGCCAAAAGTCTGCGTTATGGTTCCTCCACGAATTTCCTCATCGGAGGTTGCCTGATGGTCAAGCGTGCGGGTGTCGATGTAGTGGCTGCTGCGGTACGCGGGCAGGCATTGCCTTCGCCCGGCCTCAAGGAAGCGCCGGTGCTCGAGCTCATGTGCTCGCACTTCGTGCTCACGCTCGCCGCCAAGCAGGGGCCGCGCTTCAATGTGCGGCGCGACATCAACGGATTGCTCTCGCTCACCGGGCGTCACCTGGTATGGCCTGCTCCGGTGTTGCAGCGCTTGCGCGAGTTCCTCGGCCGGCGCTGCGCGGGTAACGAAGCGTGGAAGGGCGTCGAGGATTTCGACGGCCGCACGCTGCTCGAACGCCACGGCGTCTGGCGTGGCCCGTATGAAGAAGGCACGCTCTTCTTCTACCTGGACGAATACGCGAAGGACCAGCCCAAGGACCTGCTCTCGGTGCTCGCCGTCACGCGCGACTGGCTCACGCATGCATTGCGCAAGCAGTCGACCCTGGTCGAGAAGAACATCGACGCGCTCGCCGGCCTCCTGCAGCTCAACAAGGCCGAGCGTGCGCTGTTGCTCTACGGCACGCTCGCACGCTACCAGCGGGATCTGCGCTCGCTGCTGGTCGAGTTCAAGGTCAACAACGCGCCCGAAGCCTATGCGGCCATCGCCGACATCGCCGGCGTCAACGCGACCGAGGTGGGCGAGGCGCTGCGCGCCGGCTCGCGGCTGGAGCGCATCGGCCTGGTCGAGAACCTGATCTCCGAGCACAACATCACCGACCTTGCCGACCTCATGAAGGTGAGCGAGAAACTGCCGCCGGTGCTGATGCGCGAATACCGCGACCAGAACGAGCTGATGGCCGTGTTCACCCGGCCCTCGGCCAAGAGCGCGCTCACGCCCCACGATTTTTCTTTTGTCGAGGAAGACGCGCAGATGCTGGTCACGCTGCTGCGCGCCGCCGTCGCGCGCAAGGAGCCCGGCGTCAACGTGCTGCTGTACGGACCGCCCGGCACCGGCAAGACCGAACTCGCCAAGGTGGTGGCGCAGGCCGCCGGACTCGAACTCTTCGAAGTCGAATACGCCGACCGCGACGGCAATTCATTGAGCGGCCGCGACCGCTACCGCTCGCTGCAGATCGCGCAGGTGTTCCTCAAGGGCAGCGCGCAGGCGGCCTTGCTGTTCGACGAGGTCGAGGACGTGTTCCCGCCCATCAGCACCGAAGCCGCGCAGTTCATGGCGCGCGCCGAGCAGATTCCGGCAGCCACCAGCGGCAGCGTCAGCGGCAAGGCCTGGGTCAACCAAATCCTGGAAGCCAACCCCGTGCCCACGTTGTGGGTCACCAACCGCATCGAGCAGATCGACCCGGCCTTCAGGCGCCGCTTTGCATACCACCTCGAACTCAAGTCGCCGCCGCCCGGCGCGCGCGAGCAGCTCGTGAAGAAGACGCTCGAAGGCGTGGTCGTGTCCGAGGCCTTCACCGCCAAGCTTGCCGAACGCAAGGGCCTGACGCCCGCGCAGATCCGCACGGCGGTGCGTTTCGCGGGGCTGGCCAGGACCGACGATGCCTCGGTCGAAGCCCTCATCGAGCGGCAGTTGCGCAATGCCGACATGGCCCTGGGCACGCTGGACACCGGCCGCGGCGAGCGCCGCAGCGTCACCACCTACGACCTGGACATGCTCAACGTGGAGACCCGTTTCGAGATCCCGCGCATCGTGCAGGCGATCAAGGCGCGCGGCCACGGCACGCTGTGCTTCTACGGCGCGCCCGGCACCGGCAAGACCGCGCTGGCCGAGCACATCGCCCAGGCCATCGGCCGCCCGTTGATCATCAAGCAGGCCAGCGACCTCATGAGCAAGTACGTGGGCGAGACCGAGCAGAACATGGCCGCCATGTTCAAGGAGGCCGAGGCCGAAAAGGCGGTGCTGCTGCTCGACGAGGCCGACTCCTTCCTGCAGGACCGGCGCGGCGCGCAGCGCACCTACGAGGTGACCGAGGTCAACGAGATGCTGCAGGGCATGGAGCGCTTCAACGGCGTGTTCATCTGCACCACCAACCTGCTCGACCGCCTCGACCAGGCGGCGCTCAGGCGCTTCACCTTCAAGATCAAGTTCATGCCGCTCACGGCCATGCAGCGCGAGCGCATGTTCGTGACCGAGGCGTTGGCGGGCGATGCGGCTTTGATGACCGGCCCGGTGAAGGCGCGGCTCGCCCAACTGTCACAGCTGTGCCCCGGAGATTTCGCCGCCGTGAAACGGCAGACCGATATCCTCGCGGTCGAATTTTCGGCGGTGGAGTTTCTAGACCAGCTCGAAGCCGAGCACCGCATCAAGCCCGAGGTGCGCGAGTCGCGCGGCATGGGCTTCGTTCAGTAACGATCCACAAGAAAACGTGGCCGCAGGCACGGACACGAGGAGGACCCCATGGCCATTCGCACACCAGACCTGCGGCAACCGCCGCGTCCCGGCACATGGGCTGCCGCGGCGGCACTCGCAGCGGCAGCAGTTCTGCTGGCCGGTTGCGGTGGCGGCGGTGGGGGCGGAGGAGGCGGCGGCGGTTTTCCGATCGTCGCGCCGCCCACCGGCACCAACCCGCCCGGAGGCGGAGGCGGCGATGGCGGCACGGACGCGGAAATCGTTGCCTCCTCGACAGTGGAGGGCCTGTGCGCCGCGCCGCGCAGCGGCATCAATCCCGCCACCGGCATCCGCTTTCCGGACAGCGCCGGCTCGCTCGGCGACGAGAAGAAGTGGGTGCGCAGCTGGATCGACGAAACCTACCTTTGGTACAACGAAGTGCCCACCACGCTGAAGGCGGCCGACTACGCAACGCCCGTCGCCTTCTTCAACGTGCTCAAGACGCCGGCCACCACGCCTTCGGGCCGCGCCAAGGACCGCTTCCATTTCATCTACGACACCGAGGTGTACCGGCAGTTGTCCAACGCCGGCATCTCGGCGGGGTACGGGATCGAGTTCGCGTTCGTGCGCAGTTCACGGCCGAACCGCGACCTGCGCGTGGCCTTTGTCGAGCCGCATTCCAGCTCGCCCGCCGCGGCCCAGGACATCGCGCGCGGTGCGAAGATTCTCGAGATCGACGGCGTCGACGTGCTCAACGGCACGAACACGGCGGTCATCAACCGCGGCATCTCGCCGCAGGCGGCGGGCGAGACGCACACCTTCAAGTTGCAGGAAGGCAGTTCGACGCGAACCCTCACCCTCACGGCTGCCTTGGTGACCCGCACGCCGGTGCAGAACGTCAAGTTCATCGACGACGCGGGCAGCCGCGTCGGGTACCTGCTGTTCAACGACCACATCGCCACCTCCGAGGCGCAGCTCATCGCGGCGGTGAACAAGCTCAAGGGCGATGGCATCCAGGACCTGGTGCTCGACATGCGCTACAACGGCGGCGGCCAACTCAACATCGCGAGCCGACTGGCCTACATGGTGGCGGGGCCGGCCGCGACCTCCGGCAAGACCTTCGAGCTGCTGGCCTTCAACGACAAGAATCCGTTCCGCCGCACGCTGGTGCAGAACCTCACCCCCTTCCTCAGCACCAGCCGGGCCAGCCAGCCGCTGCCCACGCTCGGCCTCTCGCGCGTGACCGTGCTGACCAGCCCCGACACCTGCTCGGCCAGCGAGTCGGTGATCAACAGCCTGCGCGGCATCGGCGTCACCGTCAATATCGTCGGTGGCACCACCTGCGGCAAGCCCTACGGCTTCCTTCCGCAGGACAACTGCGGCACGACCTACTTCGCGATCCAGTTCAAGGGCGTGAACCAGGCGGGTTTCGGCGACTACGGCGACGGCTTCGCGCCCACCTGCGCCGTGGCCGACGACTTCGGCCACCAGCTTGGCGACCCCGCCGAGGCGCGGCTGGCCGCGGCGCTCACGCTGCGCAGCTCCGGCGCATGCCCTGCGGCGGCGTCGTCGTCCAAGGCCACAGCGGGCATCGGCCTCGACAAGGCCGGGCAGCCCGCGCCCGAGGATGCGGAGCAGCCCGCCTTGCTCAACCGCTCGCCCTTGCGCGAGAACCGCCTGATCGAGCCTCCATCCAGCGACGGCTGAGGCTGCCCGCGCCCGCGGGGCTTCGCGGAAAACACCTAGCGCCAGCGCTTGCCATGCGCATGGCTTGACCCTTAAAGTTGTTTGGGAAACGTTTGCGCAAAGCTTTGCGCAAACGTTTGTATTTCGGCGTTTTCGCCTGAGAACCAAATAACTAGGAGCAGCAGATGCAGAAGATGCGCAAATGGACAGGGGCGGTGCTCGCCCTCGTCGTCGTGACCGTCGTGGCGGGCTGCGGCGGAGGCGGCGGTGGCAACGACGGCTTCGGACTCGCCCCCGGTTATGGCGCCGCCCCTGCGCCCGCGCAGAAGATCATCATCGACAGCGACTACAACACCATGAGCGACGACGGCCAGCTCGGCGTCATGGCCGCGCAGCTGCAGGCCGAGGGCAAGGTCCAGGTCATGGGCATCAGCGTGGTCTCGGGCAACCAGTGGCTCAGGCAGGGCGTGGCCGATGCGCTGATGTCGGTCGAGCGGCTCGGCGTGGGCGACCGCATCGGCGTGTACGCCGGCGCGAACTACGCGCTCAACCATACCTTTGCCGATGTCGAAGCCGAAATGGCCGCCGGTGCGGGCGGCGACGGCTACCTGGGCGCCTGGAGCGGCCCCGAGCCCAAAAGCGACGCCGACCTCAAGCCCTCGCCCGACGGCTTTGCCACCCGCACGCTGGTGCAGCGCAAGAGCGCGGTCGATTTCATCATCGACACGGTCAAGGCCAACCCGAACGAGATCACCATCCTCGCGATAGGCCCGCTCACCAACATCGCGCTGGCGGTGAAGAAGAGCCCCGAGATCGTGCCGCTGATCAAGAAGATCATCTACATGGGCGGCGCCATCGACGTGCCGGGCAACACCACCAAGACCGCCGAGTTCAACTGGTGGTTCGACCCCGACGCCGCGCAGTTCGTGGTGCGCCTGCCGATCCCGCAGGTGATCGTGCCGCTGGACGTGACCGACACCGTGTTCCTCACCAAGCCGATCTACGACCGCATCGCCCACCCGGCCAAGCCGACCGCGGTAACGGAGGTGTTCCGCAAGCTCAACGGCTACGGCTTCAGCGGCACCAACGGCTTCGAGAACAACCCCGACTACACCCAGAACATCTGGGACACCCTCACGCTTGCTTACCTGATCGACCCCAGCTACGCCACCAAGACGGTGGAGCGCTATGTCGACGTGGTCGCCAAGCCAGGTGCGGCGGACAACGGCCGCTCCATCGGCTACGCGTCGCAGCCGGCAGGCCCGACGCTGCAGAAGATGACGGTGGTTCAGGGCTTCGACAACGCGCGCTTTTTCAACCTTTTCGTCGACCTGCTGACGCGGCCGGTACCGGTCAGGCTGCCGCCGGCGAACTGAGCGTCATAAGCCGCGCTTATCTAAAAGCAACCAGGAGACGCATTCCCATCAGGTGTTGCCCTGCGGATACTCGCCCACGTTCGCACCTTGCGGACGCACAACGATTCCGACCGAGACAACGCCGTGCCCCTCGCCGCCACCACCGCCATTGCCGCCATCGACAGCCACGCCCACGTGTTTGCGCGTGGCCTGCCCTTGGCGGCGGTGCGCCGGCACGCCCCCGACCACGACGCCACGCTGGCCGAGTACCTCGGGCTGCTCGATGCGCACGGCATCTCGCATGGCGTGCTGGTGCAGCCCAGCTTCCTGGGCACCGACAACCGCTTTCTGCTCGACGCGCTGCGCGCCTGTCCCGCGCGGCTGCGCGGCATCGCCGTGGTCGACCCCGCGACCGCGGACGACGCGCTGCTGCACGCCATGGCCGAAGCCGGTGTCTGCGGCATCCGCCTCAACCTCGTGGGCATGCCGCTGCCCGACTTCTCGCGGCCCGAGTGGCAACAACTGTTCGCCCGCGTCAAGGCGCTCGACTGGCATGTGGAGCTGCATCGCGAATCGCGCGACCTGTGCCTGGCCGCACAACCCGTTCTCGACGCCGGTTGCGCGCTGGTGGTGGACCACTTCGGCCGGCCTTCATCGCCGGACATTGCTTCCGATGAAGGCTTCGCGTGGCTGCTTCGCGCTGCGGGCAGCCGGCGCCTCTGGGTGAAGCTCTCGGCCGCCTACCGCAACTGGTCCCCGGCCTTGCCCGCGCCGGCACGCGACGCCGCCCAGGCGCTGCTGGAAGCCCTCGGGCCCGCGCGCCTCGTGTGGGGGAGCGACTGGCCGCACACCCAGCACCGCGAGTTGGTCGACTACACCGCCGCCCACGCGGCGTTGGCCGACTGGGTGCCCGATGCCGACGCGCGTCGCCAGATCCTGGTCGACACGCCGGCCCGTTTGTTCAAGTTCAAAACAGGAGACAACCATGACCAATGAAATCTCGCGCCCGCGCCCACGCCTGATCCGCGTCATCCCACTGGCCCTCGCGGGCGCGGCGCTGCTGCTCGCCGGGTCGCCCGCCCATGCCGATGCGTGGCCGTCCAAGCCCGTGCGGATGGTCGTGAGCTATCCGCCGGGCGGCACGGTCGACGCGGTGGCGCGCATCATCGCGCCACGGCTGTCGGCCAGGCTGGGCCAGCCGGTGGTGATCGACAACCGCGGCGGCGCCGGTGGCGCCATCGGGGGCGACCTGGTCGCCAAGAGCGCGCCCGACGGCTACACCGTGATGCTCGATGCCTCCAACCATGCGCAAAACCCGGCACTGCGCAAGATGCCTTTCGACACGCTGCGCGACCTGGCGCCGGTCTCGCTGCTGGTCAGGGTGCCCAACGTGCTGGTCGTGAACCCGTCGGCGCCGATCAAAAGCGTGCCGGACCTGATCGCCCAGGCCAAGGCGAAACCGGGTGGCATCAACTACGCATCGTCCGGCAACGGTTCGGCGCAGCATCTGGCGGGCGAGCTGTTCGCCTCGATGGCGGGCGTCCAGATCACGCACGTGGCCTACAAGGGCGGCGGCCCCGCGCTCACCGATGTCATGTCGGGCCATGTGCCGGTGTTTTTCGCCAGCCTGGCGTCGAGCCTGCCCTTCATCCAGGGCGGCAAGCTGCGGGCGCTGGCGGTCACCGGCAAGGCGCGCTCGCCCGCGCTGCCGCAATTGCCGACCGTCTCGGAAGCCGGTTTGCCGGGCTACGAGGTCTATGAGTGGAATGCGGTGTTCGTGCCCGCCGGGACGCCCGCGCCGGTGGTGGAGCGCCTGTCGAAGGAAGTCGCGGCCACGCTCAGGGAGCCCGAGGTGCGCACGCGGCTCGAAGCGCTGGGTGCCGAGGTGATCGGCTCCAGCCCGGCCGAACTCGACAGCTTCCGCCGCGCCGAGATCGCCAAGTGGACCCGGCTCGCGAAGGACAACAAGATCCAGGTGGACTGAGCCGGTTGCGCCGGCGCCTTTGGGCTTCTAGTGTCCTGTCCCGTTAATTCGTAGGCACGAGAACTGCTTGTGGTGAGGCATCCTTGGAGATGCTGCCATGCCCAACGCCCACGTACGCACT
>NZ_JBEPKK010000031.1:0-11307 GCF_040544675.1 Variovorax boronicumulans | reverse complement strand
CGCCGCCCAAGCGGCCAGCAGCACCATGTGCAGCGTTGCCCCGTGGCGTGCGGCCAGCGCCTGCAGCGCGGCGCTGTCGGCTCGGTCGAGCGCGAAGTCGATGCTCGCGCCGGTGAAGTCCTGCACCGCCGGGCGCGCGTGGTCTGTGGGCAGCTCCAGCAGCGCCGGGGCCCCCTCCAGGTGACTGCGCCAGTAGGCAAGCTGCTGCTGAAGCCGCTGGCCGCTGATCCACTGGCGCTGCCAGGCGGCGTAGTCGGCGTACTGGATGGCCAGTGGCGGCAGCGGGTCGGGCAGCCCTTTCACATAGGCGCCGTACAGCGCGCTCAGCTCGTTGACGAGCAAGCCATTCGACCAGCCGCCGTCGGTCACGACGTGATGCATCGTCATCAGCAGCACATGCTCGTGCTCGGCGAGTTTCAGCAGCCGGGCGCGGACGAGCGGCCCGCGCGACAGATCGAACGGCTTGGCCATTTCCTGCTCGGCATGGCGGCGGGTTTCGGCTTCGGCGTCAACCGAGCCGGTGAGATCCACGCGCCGCAGCTGCAGCCCGATGTCGTCAGCTGCGATCGACTGCGCCGCGCTGCCGTCTGCTTGGCGGATCAGGCTCGTGCGCAGCACTTCGTGGCGCGCGACGATGCGATCAAGCGCCCGTACCAATGCTTGCTCGTCAAGACGCCCGGTGAGCCGCATGCTCGCGGGCACGAGGTAGGCCAGCGCCGCGCGCTCGTCAAGCTGGTCCAGGAACCACAGCCGCTGCTGCGCGAAAGACAGCGGCAGCGGTGCGCTGCGGTCGGCCGGCGTGATGGCCGGCAGCTCGCTGACCTCTGCCACCGCCAGCTTCCCGGCGAACGCCGACAACGTCGGGTGGGAGAACAGCTCGGCGATTGCCACTTCCAGGCCGAGCTGCGCGCGCACCCGCGAGACGAGCCGCACCGCCAGCAGCGAGTGCCCGCCGAGCGTGAAGAAGCTATCCGCGCGGCCGATGCGCTCGCGCCCGAGCAGCTCGGCCCAGATCGCCGCCAGGGCCTCCTCGATGGGCCCTTGCGGCGGTTCGAACTCGTCGCTGTCGTGGGCCGCATCGCCCGGGTCGGGCAGCGCGCGGCGGTCCAGCTTGCCGTTGGGTGTGAGCGGCAGCCCCTCGAGGAAGACGAAGTGCGCGGGCAGCATGTACTCGGGCAGCGTGCGAGCCGATTGCTGGCGCAGCGCGCTCGCGCTGGGCGGGATCCGGCGCGCCAGCGCGCGCAGCCGGTCCAGTGCCGGCAGCGCCTGCAATGCATCGGGCGCCGAAATCCAGTCGAGCAGGCAGGCGAACTCGTCGACCCCGGCGTCGCGCAGCGCGGCCATCACCGGCAGGCACGATTGCGGGGTGCCGATGAACGACGCGGTCCTGGTATAGCGCTCGTAGGCGAACTCGACCACTTGTTCGATGCGCTGCTCGGAAGCCTCGCTCTCTTCGATGCCCAGGCTCTGCAGAAGCGGAAGCTGCAGCCCGACGTGGGCACGCATGTAGTTCATGAATGGCGCCTTGGCGCGCGCCATGGTCGTGTCGTAGTCCTCGCCGACGAAGGCATGGATCATCAAGGTCACCTGACCGGCGTCGCGGTCATGGCCGTGCTCGGCGCGCGCCGCGCGGTAGATGGCGATGTTCTTGGCCACCTGCTCGATAGTCTGGCCGAGCAGGTGAGTCAGGACATGGGCGCCGATGCGCCCGGCGAAGGCAAAGGTCTCGGGATTTCCGGCGGCCGTGATCCACAGCGGAAGCTGCGGCTGTAGCGGGCGCGGATAGACGCGCACCTCCGAGTGCGTGCCCGCCCCGTTCAGCCGGGAGACGGATTCGCCGCGCCACAACTGCTGCAGCGTACGGATGCCTTCCTCGACGACCTGGCGGCGCGACGAGAAGTTCTGTGGGGCGAGCACGAAGTCCCTGGAGTGCCAGCCCGTCGCGATGGCCAGGCCCACCCGGCCGCCCGACAGGTTGTCCACCACCGCCCACTCTTCGGCGACTCGAATCGGATCGTGCAGCGACAGGACGACGCTGCCGGCACGCAACTGCACCGACTTGGTGACAGTGGCCAGAGCAGCGTTGAGCACAGAGGGGTTGGGATAGAGGCTGCCGACGCGGTCGAAGTGTCTTTCGGGTGTCCAGATGGCCTCGAAGTCATGCTCGTCGGCAAAGCGCGCGGCCTGCAGGTACAGCTCATACTTGTTGCGCTCGTCGTAGGAGTCGGCGCCGAAGTAGAAGAGACTGAATGTCGGTGCATCCTGCTGGGTCGCCGCGTCGGGCACGACATAGGCGACCAGCCTTGTATCGCCTGGCACGACCTCGCGCGCCAGCACGACGGCCTCGTGCACGCCCGGGCAAGCTTGCAGGGCGGCCTCGATCTCGCCCAGCTCGATCCGGAACCCCCGCACCTTGACCTGGTGGTCGTTGCGGCCCAGGTACTCCAGCGTGCCGTCGCCATCGTGGCCGATGCGCCAGCGCGCGAGGTCACCGGTTCGGTACATGCGCGAGCCCGGCGCGCCGAACGGATCGGGCACGAAGCGCTCGGCGGTGAGATCGGGGCGGTTCAGGTAGCCGCGTGCCAGCTGCACCCCGGCCAGGCACAGCTCGCCGGCGACGCCGATCGGGCAGGCTTGCCCGAGCGCGTCGACGACATGCGCGCGCGTGTTGGCGAGCGGCCGCCCGATCGGCTCGACCGGCTGCGTGCCGGCCGCGTGCAGCGGCTGCACGGTGGCCCAGATGGTGGCCTCGGTGGGTCCATAGACGTTCCACAGCACGTCCGTGCGCGCGAGCAGCTGCTGCGTCAGCGCTGCCGGCATCGCCTCGCCGCCGCACAGCGCCTTGAGCCCGGGCTGACCCGCCCAGCCCGCATCCAGCAGCATTCGCCAGAACGCCGGCGTGGCCTGCAGCACCGTGATCGCATGCCGCTGCAGCAGCGCCTGCCAGTGCAGCGCGTCGGCTGCGGCCGCCATCGAGGCCAGCACCACCGTGGCGCCGTGCAGCAGCGGCAGGAAGATCTCCAGGCCCGCGATGTCGAAGCCCAGCGTCGTCACCGCCAGCAGCCGGTCCTGGGGTGTGAGGCCCACATGCGCCTGCATCGCGGCCATGAAGTTGAGCACCCCCTGGTGCGGCACCTGCACGCCCTTGGGACGGCCGGTGGAGCCGGAGGTGTAGATGACGTAGGCCAGGTGCCCGGGCGTCAGGCCCGCCACCTCAGGCGCCGTGCCCGGCAGCGCGAGCCAGGGGGCGGCCGGATCGTCCAGCCGGCACACCGGCAGATCGGCGGGCAGCGCCAGCGCGCCGGCGCAGCCAGCCTCGGTGAGCAGCACCACCGGCTTGCAGTCTTCGAGCATGAAGGCCAGCCGCTCGGCGGGGTGGCTCGGGTCCAGCGGCACGTAGGCGCCGCCGGCCTTGAGCGTGGCCAGCAGCGCCACGACCATGGAGACGCCGCGCTCGAGCAGCAGCGCCACGCGTGCGTCCGGGCCCACGCCCAAGGACTGCAGGTGATGCGCCAGCCGGTTGGCCCGTGCGTCCAGCTCGGCGTAGCTGAGCGACTCGTCTTCGAAGACCAGCGCCACAGCGTCCGGCGCGCGCTGCGCCTGATCCTCGAACAGCGCGTGGATGCACTGGTCTTGCGGGTACACCGTGTCGGTCGCGTTGAAGCGCTCGAGCTCGCCGTGCTGCTCCGCGTCGAGCAGCGGCAACTCGGCCACCGGCCGCGTCTCATCGGCCACCAGCGCCTGCAGCAGCGTCTTGAGGTGCGCGAGGTGGCGCTCGATGGTCGAGCGATCGAACAGTGCCGTCGCGTATTGCAGGCTGCCGGCAAGCTGCTCACCCTGCCACAGCATCGACAGCCCGAGGTCGACCTTCACCGTCGGCACTTCCAGGCTCAGGCGCGAGAAGCCGAGGCCGGCATCGGTTGCCGCCGCGTGCAACGGCGCCTGCTCATGCCATGTGAACAGGACCTGGAACAGCGGAGAGTGGGCGAGTGCGCGCGGAGGCTGCAGCAGTTCGATCACCTGATCGAACGGCAGGTCCTGGTGATCGTGCCCCTCGAGTGCGATCTGACGCACCTGCTGCAGAAGTTGTGTGCCGGTCATGCCGGCGACGCGAACGCGCAGCGCGAGGGTGTTGAGGAACAGCCCCACGAGAGGCTCCAATTCGGGCAGCACGCGGCCGGCTACCGGAGTGCCGACCAGCACTTCCGGCTGGCCGCTGCTGCGCGACAGCACGGCCGCCCAGGCGGCCAACAACGTCATGAACAGCGTGCAGCCGTGGCGCCGGCTCAGCTGCCGCACCGCGGCGCTGAGCGCGGGGTCGAGTTCAAAGTCCACCTGGGCGCCGGAGGCGTCTTGCACCGCAGGGCGCGGACGGTCCGTGGGCAGCTCCAGAAGCATGGGAGCACCAGCCAGCGTGTCGTGCCAGTAGTCCCTCTGTCGCTGCAGCCGTTCCCCGCTGAGCCACTGGCGCTGCCAGGCGGCGTAGTCGGGGTACTGCGTGGGCAGAGGCGGCAGCGGGTCGGGCCGCCCGGCGGCGAGCGCCGTGTAGAGCGCCGTCAGTTCGCCGACCAGTACGTCGCCGGACCAGCCGTCGCAGACGATGTGGTGCATCGAGATGAGCAGCACATGGTCCAGTGCCGCCAGGCGCAGCAGCCGTGCGCGCACGACCGGCCCCTGCGCAATGTCGAACGGCGTGAACGCTTCATCGGCGAGGCGCTGCTGCAGCATGCCGCCGGTGTCGAGGCCTGTATCGAGATCCTCGTAGTGCATGGACAGAGCTTGCGACGGCTCCAGCAGGCGCACCACCGGCTGGCCATCGACGGCGACGAACGTGCTGCGCAGCGATTCATGGCGGCTCACCACCGCAAGCAGCGCGCGCTCCAGCGTCCTGCGATCAAGGTTGCCCTGCATTCGCCAGGCATGGCTGACGACATAGTTGGCGCTCGGGCCCGAGAACTGCTCGAGAAACCACAACCGCTGCTGGGCGTAGGACGGTTCGATCGCCGCGGACGGGTTGCGGCTCGGAATGACACCCCCCGGAGTTGCCGTGCGAACGATGGTGTCGCCGCCCAGCTTTTCGAGCAGGCAGTCAAGCTCTTCGTCACTGAGCCGCTCAAGGTCTGCAGGGGTTGTGCTCATCGCGTTTCGTCATCGCCTTGTTTCGAGTGCGCTTCGCTCCTCTGCCGAGCTTGAGCACATGCCATCCAGTTCTTGCTCCGTCTGCGGTCCCGAGTGTTCGCACCCCGTCCGGCGATACGGCGATCGTGCGTCGACGCAGTCTTCATCTCTTGCATGCGACATACGACTGCGCAGGGTTCGCGTCGCGGTTGATCGTCGTCGGCGTCACGTGGCGGCGGCTTGCCCGCGCGCGCCCGCCCATTGTTTAGCGGGGTCAGGCTTGCCGAGGGCGGCGCCTCCGTGGCAGGGATTGCCTGAGAGTGCCAGTCGCATGAGGGCTTGCCTGACGGTGATCACCGGCGGTGCGCCGGGGCATTGCCTGATGAGAATGCACTCACGGACTCAGGAGGCTTGCGCATGTTTGGAGCGATCTCATCGGCGGCACCGGAAGCAGTGCTCAATCGTGCATGGAACGGGGAGGGCGCCTGGAGCGACCTTTATGTCGACCTGTGCAGCGCTTTCTTTCCCGGCCCGCAGCGGTGCCCCATGCAGGTGAGCTGCGTGGCTCTGCCCATTGACGTGCTGCCCGTCCCGCTGCCGAATGTTCTGTTGGCGGTGCTGCCTGATGACGTGCGTCGCTCGGTCCCGATTCGCCAGCGCAGTTTCGTCGCCGGCCGTCTTTGTGCCCGCCATGCGCTGGCACAGGCCGGGCATGCGGCTGCTGCGACGATCGGACGTCACCAGTCCGGCGAGCCGGTGTGGCCGCGCGGCTGGTGCGGCGCCATTGCGCATACGGCGGAGGTCGCCTATGCCGCTGTCGCCCCCCGGGAGCGGTGGCGCGGCATCGGCATCGATGCGGAATTGGTGGTTGATGACACGCTTGTATGGCCGATACGGCACATGTGCATGCGCGAGCCCGAATGGCGGCTGCTCGACGGCTGCGGCAGTGACGAGTTTCGCGCCACTCTGATGTTCTCCGCCAAGGAGTCGATCTACAAAGCCGCGGCGCCGCTCGTCGGGCACTTCTTCGACTTCATGGAGGCCGAGCTCATTGCGTCAGACTGGGCTGATCGGCGGCTCGACTTCCGGGCGCGCCCGGGCGGAGATCTGGCCCGCGTCGTCCAGACGTGCTCCACGTACTTCGGGCTTGAGGGGGCTGTCGTGCATAGCGTCACGACCCTGCCGGGTTTGCCCGAGGCGGCCTCATGACGCCGCGGACTTCCACCATCCATCGGCAACGCGAGCCAGGTTCTTCAGGCCGTCAACGGCGGGGCTTCGAAACGTCCGGCCAGGTAGTCGTCGCGGCACTGCGATCGGCGGATCTTGCCGCTGGAGGTGCGCGGTAAACCGCCCGGCTTGAGGAAGACCACGTCGGCCACCGTCAACCCCTGCGCTGCATGGACGGCCGAGCGGATGGACGACGCGAGCCGGCCCCACTCCGAAGTCTGGCGCAGCGCCTGCCGCTCCAGTTCGACCACGACAACCAGGCGGTCAGGCGCCTCCGTACTCTGCACGCCGAAGGCGATGACGCCTCCGCTGCGCACACCCGCGCACGCCTGTTCGACCGCCTCCTCCAGGTCGTGCGGAGCGTACTTGCGACCGTTGACGATGATGATGTCCTTGAGCCGACCGCTGACGTACAGGCGGCCGTCCTGGAGCCAACCAAGGTCGCCGGTTCGCAGGTAGGCGAGGCCATCGTCGTGCGAGGTGTCGTCGAGCACGCGGGCGCGAAAGGTCTCCTCGGTCGCAGCTGTACGGCCCCAGTAGCCTTGTGCGACGCTGTCCCCGTGCACCCAGATCTCGCCGACTTCGCCCTCGGCCAGGGCTCGACGGGTTCGGGGATCGACGATCCGAACCCGATGGCCCGATGCGGGCTCGCCGCAGCAGACCACCTCGGAGCGGTCGCGCCGAACCACATCGGGGTGGCGTCCTGCAGGTCCTCCGGCAATGAAGAGCGTGGCCTCTGCCATCCCATAACAGGGAAAGAAGGCCGCGGGCTCGAAGCCGGCAGGCGCGAACCGTCGCATGAAGCGCGACATCGTGGAGGCGCGGATCGGTTCGGCACCGCAAAACGCGACCTGACAGGACGACAGATCCAATCCTTGCAGATCCTCATCCCGGATGACGCTGGCCGCCAGTTCGTAAATGAAGTTCGGGCCACCGATCGTCGTGATGCGGAACGTCGAGACCAACTGCAGCCAGCGCTTCGGATGCTGAACGAGTTCGGCTGGCGACATGAAGCCGCAGGAAAAACCGACGTACACAGCCTGCAACACGCCGCCCACCAGTCCCATGTCGTGAAACAGGGGCAGTCCGATGAGCACCGACGATGAGGGCGTCAGCGCCATGGCTTGCCGTATCCGCTCGCTGTTGGCAATCAGGTTGGCGTGGCTGATCGCGACGCCTTTGGGCTCGCCTGTGGAGCCCGAGGTGTATTGCAGGAAAGCCAGATCGGAGCCGTTTCGCGGAACCGGCCGGAATGCCGCCGCGGCGCCCGCCGCGGGTTGCATCGTGCGAAGGTCCAGCACGGCCAGTGGGCGTCTTTCGGCCCTGGAAGCGGTTTGAGCGGCGTCGTCGTAGTCGCAGAGGATGGCCACCGCCCCGGAATCATCCGCCAGCAACTGGAAGCGCTGGTGCAATGTCTGTCGCCGAGGCGGTGCAGTCGGCACCACGATGACGCCCGCCAGCAGGCAGGCGTGAAACGCCACGACGAAATGGTGCTCGCTGTTGCACACGAGCAAGGCCCGCTCGCCGGCCCATCCACGATCAACCAGTTCATGTGCGAGCGACGCGGCGTCGCGCCACAACTCGCCGAACGTCAGCGTCCGTGGTGGCATCGAACCCTGGAAGAACCGGTAGACCAGTCGATCGGTGTCCGTCCGCGCGCGCTGCGCCAGCAACTCGGGAAACCAGCGGGGCGATTCGCCTGTTGAATGCCCCGCGCAGGAAGTCGCTTCTGCGCTCACCTGAAAGCCCTGCATTCCATGTGCGGTGGGTTTCGTTCGACCATCGCCGCATTCGGCGCTTGTTTCTGGCATCTCGCGTTTCTCCGGCGGTAGATCGAGCAGGTTGCAGTACTCGGTTTTGCACAGGATAGGGCCCGTGGCGATTGCGGACTTGTCCGTCCGCGCCCCGCCTTGTACCCAGAGGCCGCGGTTTGCGGCGTCTGCGCCCCTCGTGAACAAGGCTGCGTCGCGGATGGGCAAGGCGCCGGCGCGCGGAAGCACCGAAGATGGCCCATCCCTCATACACCCCGTGGATTGCACAATGAATGAGCTGAAGGACTTTGTCGCGCGCTCCATCGCCGGAACGCCCGAAGGCATGAGGACTTTCTTCGATACCGAGGCCTTCCCCTGGACGGCAAAGGTGGAATCGCACTGGAGAGCCATCCGCACCGAGCTGGACGGCCTGCTCCAGAACATCGACTCGCTGCCCGCCTTCGAGGAGATCCAGGTCGAGCAGGAGACGCTCGGCACCGATCGGCGATGGAAGATATTCCCGTTCTACGCCTACGGGACCTGGACCGCATACCCCGCCCATCGCTGCCCACATACCGTGGAGGCGCTCAGGTTGATCCCGGGGCTGCAGGCCGCGATGTTCTCGATCTTTCGTGCCCGCAAGGAGGTCCCGCCTCACGAAGGCCCCTACAAGGGCGTGCTTCGCTACCATCTCGGCCTCAAAGTGCCGCAGCCCGAGACGCTGTGCGGCATCGAGGTCGGCGGTGACGTGCGTCACTGGTCCGAAGGCAAGAGCCTGATCTTCGACGACTCGATTTCCCACCGGGCCTGGAACCACAGCGACGAGAGTCGTGTCGTGCTTTTCGTCGATTTCACCCGTCCGTTGCCGCCGCCACTGAACGAGATCAACGAAGGCGTGATCGCCCGCCTCGGCGAGACCGACTTTATCCGGCTCGCGGTCGAGCGATGGCGGCGCTGGGAGAGCGTGCATTGGCCGGAGCTGTCGACGCCGCGGTAAACGCAGCGCACTTGCGGTTTTGCGGCAGGCTCGACCGTTCAGTGTTTGACAAGCTGCTGTCGCGCGGAGGCAAGACCACGCGGTGGGCGATGCCTATAAACGAAAAGAGGGTGAAGGACCGGCCAGGATGCCGCGGCTGAACAGCACCCAATACAACAGCGCAGCACCACCGGAGACTCTCGTGACCAATGTGACCCAAGAAATCATTGTCGACATAGTGGCGGGACAGCTCCGCGTGCCCAGAACGTCGCTGGCCGTGGAGACGCCGTTCTACGAACTCGGTCTTGACTCCTTGTCCGGCATTCGTCTTCTCGCGGCGCTCGAGGAGCGCCTGGGCATGGAGCTTGACCCGATGCTGCTGTTGGACTTCACGTCCATCGAGACTCTGGCGGCGCGGCTCGATCAGCTCAAGCTCGATGAGCGCAGTTCCCACGCCGAAACGCCGGTGGGCGATGCGGGCGTGAGGCACGCGAGCGACAAGGCCGGGTCCTGATGACGCCGTTGGGCTGCCCCGGCGAAGCATGGGCCCCGCTGTCGCCACAACAGCGCGACTTATGGCTGGCCTATCAGCGCTGGCCCCGGCTGCGTGGCACGCACAACATCCCCTTCATTACCCGCGCGCACGGCCAATTGGACCCGGCCTGCCTGCGCCGAGCCCTTGTCAGCCTGGTGTCGCGGCACCCGATTCTGCGCACCCGGATCGCCGTGCACGACGGCCAGCCGATGCAGCAGGTTCAGGCAGAGATCGTCGCTCCCATCCAGTGGCATGATGCGCGCGGCTTCGATCCGCACCACCTGAATTCGATCATCAACGCCGACTTCGTCCAGCCCTTCGATCTCGCATGTGGCTGGCTGGTGCGTGCAAGCGTCTATCAGACTGACGACGAAGAAGCGATCCTCCTGATCGTCTTCGATCATCTCGCCTGCGATGACTGGTCGTTCTGGCGTCTCGTGGACGAGTTGGGCTCGTCCATCAGCGCGGGCGGCCGCTGCGTGGCCCCGCCGCCGCCGGACTATCTCGCCTACGTTCGCGAACAGGAGCGATGGCTGCGAGGGCCGCGGGCGGCCCGCCAGCTCGAGTACTGGCGTCGAGAACTGAACGATGGACTCGGCGCCATTGACCTTGCCCTGGCACCCGCTACCGGCCGTGAGCCGGAACCTGCAGCGGCGAGCGTGATCCTCGGCGGCGATCTTGTGGCGCAACTCGGCATGCTTGCCAAGCGCCACCGGACGACCATCTACACCGTGTTGCTGGCAAGCTATCTCACCTTGCTCCATCGCATGAGTGGCCAAGAGCAGGTCGCAGTCACCTCGCCGCTCGCGGCGCGAGGGGGCGGCGAGTGGGACGACACGGCGGGCCTTTTTGCCAACCTTGTGACCCTCGGCGCAAGTTTCCCCAGAGGCGCGAGCGTCAGCGATCTTTTGCAGTCGCTGCGTGGCACGGTGCAGCGAGCGATGGTTCACCAGGACTATCCTGTCAGCGAACTGGTTTCGAGACTTCGCCCGGGCCACTCGGCCAGCGGCAACTCACCGTTCCGCGCCCTGTTCACGATGCAGGTACCGCGCGGCGGGCGTCACATGTTGGGTCTCATCGACGCCGACCCACAGGAGTCCTTTGCATGGGGCGGGCTGCGACTGTCGCCTTACCCGTTGAACGCGGCGAGAGGCGCCTCGCAGTTCGACTTGTCCCTCGAAGTCGCCGTGCTCGCGAGCGGACTGGGAGCCGTGTTTCGCTTCGACGCCGCACGCTTGGGGTTCGGCATTGGCGAGGCGCTCCTGGCGAGGTGGCAGGTCCTGCTGCTCGCCATGGTCAGGGACGACTCCCATCCCGTTGGGCAACTGCCGCTGCTGGCCCAAGCCGATCACCGGCAGCTGCTCGACTGGAACGACACCGCGCGCGAGTTCCCCGCCGATGGCTGCATCCACGCGCTGTTCGAGGATCAGGTCGAGCGCACACCGGACGCTGTGGCGCTGGTGTTCGAGGACGAGTCGCTCAGCTACGCCGAGCTGGACGCACGGGCCAACCGGCTGGCGCACCACCTGCAATCGTTGGGCGTGGGCCCGGACGCGCGCGTGGCGCTGCTGCTCGAGCGCGGCGTGTCCATGGTCGTGGCGCTGTTGGCCACGCTGAAGGCCGGCGGCGCCTACGTGCCGCTGGACCCGGCCTACCCGACCGAGCGGCTGGCCTTCATGCTGCAGGACTGCGCCCCAGAG
>NZ_JBEPKK010000030.1:0-12122 GCF_040544675.1 Variovorax boronicumulans | reverse complement strand
GGCGGCTTCGACACGACGGAGCAGAAGGCCGCCTTCTCGGGCGCGGCCAAGTCCGGCATTCCGCTGGTGGGCTGGCACTCGGGCGAGCAGCCCGGGCCGAACGACAAGGCCGGCCTCTATGCCAACGTGACCACGGTGACCGACGACGTGTCCGATGTGGCTGCCTCGTGGGTGGTGGCCGATTCGGGCGGCAAGGCCGGCGTGGTGATCTTCACCGACTCGCAGTACGCCATTGCGCTCTACAAGGCCCGCGCGATGGAGGCGGTCATCAAGAAGTGCGGCGGCTGCACGGTGCTGAGCTTCGAGGACAGCCCGATCGCCGAAAGCTCCACCCGCATGCCGCAGCTCACCACGTCGCTGCTGCAGCGCTTCGGCGCCAAGTGGACGCACTCGCTGGCCATCAACGACCTTTACTTCGACTTCATGGGTCCCTCGCTCAGCGCGGCGGGCAAGAAGGGCGACGGGGCGCCCAAGGCGGTGTCGGCGGGCGACGGCTCGGAGGCCGCCTACCAGCGCATCCGCACGCAGCGCTACCAGGCCGGCACGGTGCCCGAGCCGCTGAACATGCAGGGCTGGCAGATCGTGGACGAACTCAACCGCGCCTTCGCCAAGGAGAAGTGGTCCGGCTACGTGCCCAAGGTGCACCTGGTGACCGCGGGCAACGTGGGCAAGGACGGCGGGCCGAAGAACGTGTTCGATCCGGACAACGGGTATCGCACGCAATACAAGGCGGTGTGGGGCAAGTGAGGGCCGAAAGATCTGGCAACCCCGTCGGGGCCGCCAGATTGTGGAAGAACACAAAGCCCTCGCCGCCTTCGGCGGCTTTGTGTTTTGGGCTTTGTGTTCTGAATCGCGGAATGCCCAAGAGGCCTTTGTCCGCAGAACAAGAACTCGAGATGGTGACGCTCGAGATGCTCGTTCCCCAGGAACAACTGCTGCGCAAGAGCGAAGCGGTGGTCGCTTTCCAGTTCATGCGCGCCAAGGTTGCGCACCTGTACGGGGACGACAACGGCACCCCCGGCGCTCGACCCTGCGGTGATGTTCAAGATGCTGCGGACCGGCCAGCTGTCCGGAGTGCGCAACTATCGTCAGCGAACGAGAGATCGCGGTGTCTGCCATCAGGCATCAACGAGAAGACGACTACCGCCGAAAGTGAGTTCGACGGACGATCGCTATGGGTTCGGTCGCGCGGGTCTCTCGGCGGAGCTTCGCGGCACTGAAGCCGAGCGAATCGATTCCCGATGAGACGACGATCTTGAACGTTCGCCACATGCTCGAAGAGGCGCGAACCGGCTAGCTGCCAATGCGGCGTGCGTCGATCTCCGACTTGTCGGGCATTCGAAGATCCCAGGCAACACCTGCTTTCTCAAGCGCCTTGATAGTCCAGAAGCCTGGGTCCAGGCGGAACCACTTCAACCCAAAACTCGGCGAGTTCGCAAACCGGTGATGATTGTTATGCCAGGACTCACCCAAGGTCACAAGCCCGAGCACGCCGATATTGCGGCTCGAATCCTTCGTGTGATAGTCGCGGCGCCCCAAGACGTGCAGGAGCGAGTTGATGGACCAGATGATGTGCTCAAGAACGAAGATCCGCAGCACGCCGCCCCAATACAGACCCGAGATGGCGCCGTTCAAGTCCCCACGATACAAGTAGCCGGCCACGGCAGGAAGCATCAGCCCTGACAGGACTATCTTGTAATAGTGCCGATCGACCATGCTCACATGGTTATTGCGCAAGAGATCGGGTGCGTACCGCAGCACGTTTGGAAACGGGTGCTTCCTCATCCATAGAAAATGAGAGTGCAGCAGGCCGCGCAGCCGGTTGACGATGCCATGTCCGTGGGTGTTCGGGGAATGCAAATCTTCCTCGGTATCGCTGCGCTCGTGATGCAACCGATGGATAGCCACCCATGATGTGACGCCCCCCTGCGCCGCCATCGAACCGAGCACGGCCAATAGGGTCTGAACCGGTGCTGAAGTTTGGAATGATCTATGGGTGAAAAGCCGGTGATACCCCACCGTTATCCCCAATCCCGTCACGATCCAAAGCCCGAAGAAAAGCAAAAGTTCAAAGGGGCCGTGGTAGAGGCTTTCCCAGTACAACGGAGTAGCCAGGACCGCGATCAACGGAGCCACGCCAAACAGGATGAAGTGCCTTCGCTGGAGTTTCTGGATCAAGGGTGTCTGGAACGTTAGCTGAGCATGTGCCACGGAAACTCCAAACCGCATCTAGAAGGAATTGAAAAGACTTGCACCTGCTCATGGGCACGCGCATCGAAAATGTTGATCAGCTTTTGCCCCAACCACTTCTTGCCATGACGTCCATGTGGTTCCGCGACTGGATTTTTATGCTTGAACTCGTTTCAAGGCTTGCCTGGCAGTGACAGGCGAAAAAATGCTGCCTCACTCTTGCCGCAGAGCCTTCTCGGGCTGAAGTCGGAAAGCGCGCCGCGCTGGAGCGCATCACTTCGTCATCGCGGGCCTGTTCTTCAGCGGGCCGGAAGGACGATTTCCTTGCAGCCGTAGAGGCGCTCGCCATCGATGCCCCGACTGCGGCAGTGCGCCAAAAAGTCGTCGGATTCGCTGATGCCAAGGTGCCCACCGCTCTGGTCGATCGCGAGGACGTGGTTGAGCCAAGGCTCCTGTCCCATGGCGTAGACGTATGCCTGTGCCGCCGGCCAGGCTTCAATCAGTGCTTTCGCCTCGGCGGCGTTGGAGCCGCGGTCGCGGCGAGACTGATCGGCCTTGTGGTTGGGCTTGCGCATGAGAAGGTGGCCGTAGCCCCAGCTCATGGGCGAGCCCTCGCACTCCATGCCGAGGAACAGCAGGTCGACCGGGCCCAGTTCGGCGGCAATGTGCCTGTACATCATCGGGTCCAGGCTGCAGGAATCGGCCAGGCAGGCCACTGAGCGGCCATGCAGCTGAACGTGATAACCGCTCTTGCCCTGGATGTCGAGGTCGCTGTGTTCGCCGACGAAGGGCACTGCGGTAAGGGCACCGCCGCCGGGCAGTGAGATGGAATCGAGTTCGCGCATCTCGACGACGTTGGCGAAGCCCAGCTCCTGCAGCATCAGTTTCAGCGACGGGTCCTGCAGCCGGCGGCCTGCGCAGTGCGGCACGACGACCGTGCCGGTGCGGTGCCGCAGGCGCAGCAGCACTTCAGGCCGGATATGGTCGCTGTGGCCGTGCGTGATGACCAGGTAGTCGATGCGCTGCGGGAGGTCTTCGAAGGTGTAGCGCGGCAGGTCCGTGGGGTATTCGTACGAGACGAACGGGTCGGTCAGGATGCTTGTTTCGGGTGACTCGATGAGCACGCACGCGTGGCCGAAGTAGCGCACGCGCACGCCTTGCGACGGGGGCGCATGCCGGCGCAGCGGAGGAACGTCTGTGAAAAGGTCGCGCCAGGCAGGGGTGCGCGCGGCGTCGAGGCCCAGGCGCTCGCCCATCTCATCGATGTCCACGGGCGTGTGCTCTGCGGCGAACAGCGCGTCGAGCCGCGCGTCGTTCCAGGGCAACGCGAGCATGGCGCGTCGGCCGTCGTCGAGCACCGGCGTGCTGCGCTCGTAAGGTAGCCAGTCGCGCTCGACGAGGTCGACAGCGAAGTGCTGGAGTGCGCGGCCGCAGTAGCGGCTGCGATAGAGCATGCCCTCGAACAGCCGCATGCCAGGATGGTCGTCCAGGTCGTAGACCAGTTCGACATAGCCCCGCAGCGGTGCGGGAATCTGGCTGTACAGCGGTTCGAGGGATTCACCCTTGGCGTGGCGGCGCAGCAGGTCGTCGAGTGCGGCGATCGCGCCGGCCAGGGCGAGCATCTCGCCTTGCACCTTTCGCGTCCGGTTCAGCAGATCGCGGATCTCGTCGACGCGCGGCGTCGGGTAGTTCATCCATGGGCCGCCCATCAGCGCAGGCGTGCTTGCCGCGTCCGCGTGCTGCTGGGGCGCGCGCAAATAGGACTCCATGATCGGGAGGTGGTTGCGCGCGATGATCAGGGCCGCCTGCGCCGGCGGCAGCAGCATGTCCCACAGGATCCAGTGGTTGAGCAGCGGTCGCGCGACTGCGTTCGGGCGCAGATAGAGTTTTGTCACAGGGCGGCGAGTGGAAGGAGCATGGAGCGGCGCCGTTGCACTCAGGCGAATGCGGCGACGACCTGGCGCGAGCCGGATTGCGGGGTCCAGTTGCTCGTGGAATGCGCCCAGGTCAGGTTGTTGAAGAGCAGCAGCTCACCGGCGAGAAGCCTGTGCGTGATGCGGGCCCTGAACAACTGGTCGAAACGCACGCCCGAGCGCCAGACGTGTCTGGCGTGGGCGCCGTCGAGCGCAGCGATGTCGGCTCCGCCCGGCGGTTGCCTCAGAAGGCCTGTGCCCTGCAGCAGCCGCATGAATTCGGCCGCGCAGTCGAAGTCCATCGTGGCCACGTTGTCCCACAGCACGCGCACGTCACGGTCGAGCAGTCGCGAGCGCACCGGCCGCACGGGCGCGAGTACGTTGTAGAGCCGGATGCCCGGCAGCGGTGCCGGCAGCTCTTCGAGGATCTCCGAGCCCGGGGCGAGAACGTCGCCCGGCAGGCTGACGCCGTGAACGATCTTCAGCATCGCCGCGTCACGCCGCCCAAGTTGGCGGCCGCAAAGGTCGACCTTGGTGGTGACTTCGCGCAGACGGCTCCAGGCCGGACTCGCGGTGTCGGTGTTGAAAAGGAAGTTGTCGCCGCCGTCTGTCGTGTTGTGGTGGCAGTAGAGGGAGCCGAGCTGGATGTCCGCGTTCGGCGTGCCTTCGGAGTGTGGCGGAATGAAGTGGTAGTCGTCGCGCCGGTTGACGGTCATGAAGTAGCGCCCGACGGAGGTGCGATGCCCATGCAGGGACGCGTAACCGGCTTGCACTTTGAGGCGCTCCAGGAGTCCGAGCGCCATGGTGGCGTCAGCCAGGACGAGGTCGGCATGGGCCTGGTCGGAAATGCCCTGCACCAGCACGACCTCGTCGCGGCGCAGCGCAGCGACGAGATCGGCCGGATCGCGCACGGCAGCCGCGGGAAGTGCGCACAGGCGAGCGCGGTCCTCGGGCACCGGCGCCCATCCTTCGGGTGCGTCGGGCGCTCGCATGCCAAGGACATCTTTCGGCATCAAAGATGCAGCTCCTTCTTGCCGTACAGCAGCTCGGCGTGGAAGCCGCCGTCGCGGGCCGCCGCCTCGAGTCCGCGGGCTGCCTGGAACTGCGGCAGATCCTCGGAGTACACGATGCTGGTGATATGGCTGATCCAGGGCTCGGCACCCATTGCGTAGATGTAGAGCATCTCGGGCTCGAAGTACGCGCGCAGCTGCAGCGCCTTGTCGAGGTCGCAGCCGTCGAGCCGGCGCGACTGGTCTTCGCCGCGCGTGAGCATCTTCTGCAGCAGCGCACCGTAGAGCCACGTTGCGGGTGCGCCTACGCATTCCATGCCCAGGAAGAGGCAGTGCACCTTGGGGAACATGCGGCGCAGCCATTCGTACTGTTCGACGCAGGGCGGATTCGAGTCGGCGAACATGATGAACACCTTGCCCCCGAGCTCGACGGCATGCACGACCTTGGACCGGACATCCAGGTCAGCGTGCTCGCCAAAGAACGGCGCGCCAACGATGCGACCGTGCGGCAAGGAGATTTCGTCGAAATCCGCGAGTTCGACGACGGACGGAAAGCCGAGGCGGGTGAAGAACATCTTCAGCGAAATGTCCTGCAGAGCGCCTCCCCCGGAGCGCCCGACGACGACGTGGCGTACGCGGTGGCGTATGCGCAGCAGCGACTCCATGACGATGTGGTCCTGGTGCGGATGCGTGATCAGCACATAGTCGATCTGCGGCGGGAGATCGTCGAACGTGTAGTGGTCAATGCTGCACTCGCCCGGATAGCTGAGCAGGGGATCGATGAGGATGCTGGTGCCGTAGCCTTCGATCAGCACGCAGGCGTGGCCGAAATAGCGCACGCGCACTTCCTCGGCCGGGGGCGCACTGTGCTCGGGTCGTGGCTGGTCGGTGAGCAGCGCGCGCAGCGCCGCGACGTCGTCGGACGAGCCGTCGACAACGTGCGGGCGCAGCATTTCGACCAGGTCGGTGCCAGAGCCGACGCCGGCGCAAAGATGGTCCCACAGCGGGTCCTGGAACGGCACGGCGATCTGTACCGAGCCCGGCGTGCGCCGAATCTGCGGTGTGCTGAGCGCAAAGGGCCGCGCTTGCATGCTCACTGGTTCGAGCAGGCAGGTCTGCAGCGACGTGTCGTACGCCGGGCTCTCATAGAACAGGCGTTCGATGAAGCGCGCCCCCGGCTGCTTGGAGACGTCATAGGAGATCTCGAGCATATGCCGGATGGACTCGTCGATCTGGCCGTAGAGCGCCCCTAGGCCTTGTCCGCGCGCTTGCGTCTGCAGCAGTTCGTACAGCGCGTTGATGGCGTCGGCGTAGCGCAGTTGCACCGCGCAGCGTTGACGCGTCTCGTCGCGGAAGCGGCGGATATCCGCGGCGTCGCCGTCGTAGTCAATGAACGGGCCGCCGCGCAGATCGGGCACGCGGACCGAGGAGCGGTGCAGCTCCGGATCTTCGACAAAAGAGTCGAGCATCGACAGATGCGAATGCTTCGTGAAGAGCCCGAATGTGAGCGGAGACAGCAAGTAGGGGTGCGCGAACCACCCGTTGACCCGCGGCAGCAACCGCACGCGGTCGGAAAGTCGAGTGGACGTTTGCATCATGACAAGGACGAGGCAGTGCAGAGTTGGAGTACTGGCGGCCAGTATGACCGCGGGGTCGACGGCATCTTGCTTGCATGGGTCAGGCCTTTGTACATGCGCGCCACCAGGCCATCAGCGCCTGCACATGCGGTCGCTGCAGCACCGTCATGTGGTTGCCGGGCCCGTGCCATGTGTGAAGGTCTGGCGCCAGGTGCTCCCAGCCCTGCCGGCACTGCAGGAACTGCGCTTCATTGGCGTCGCGGTCGAGCCGCGTGTCGTCGACGAGCGCCAGGTGGACGGGACCGGTGTACGTGAGATCGGGCCGGTAGGCGGTGCGGCACGCGGTGGCAAAAGTGGCAAGCGATCCGCGCAGCGCCTCCGCGCGCGAGCGCGGGGGCATGAGGTCGAGCTGCACGAACAGGCGGTGCAGGGCGTCGAGCAGTTCGGCGAAGTTCAACCGATCCAGCGCCGCAAGGTCGAGCGGCATCGCGCGTGGTGCTTGCATCGCCACGACTTCCAGAAAGCGCTCCAGGATCTCCGCGCGCGACAGGTCGACCGCTTCGGGTTCGCGGTCCGGCGCGCTGCTGTCGACGATGGTCACCGACGCGGCCGGCGTTCCAGCAACGGCCAGCCGCTGGGCCATCTCGAACACGGCCCAACCGCCGAACGAGTGCCCGAGCAGGTGCACCTGGCGGCGCGGCCCTGTGCTGGCGCGCAGCGCCTCCAGATAGCGCTGCGCCGCCAGTTCGACGCTGCCGAAGGCCGGCGCGGCTCCGTCGATCCCGCGCGGCTGCATCGCCATGACCTCCACACCCTCTCCGAGGGCGGCAGCGAGCTCGAGGAAGCTCGTGACGGTGGCGCCGGCGCCGGGCACACAAACGACAAGCGGCGCTTCGGCATTGCCGCGATGCAGAGGGAATGCCAGCGTCGGTTCGGCCTGCGCAGCTGCACGCGGCGCGGCCAGCGCCGTGTGCAGCGTCTGTGCCAGCGCCCCCAGGTGGCGTGGCGTGAACAGCGTGGCATGCGCCACCGGCATCGGGTGGATCACGATGCGGTCCTGAGGCATGGCCCGTTCCCAGCCCAGCGTGCCGAGCGGAACGGCGCTTTCCGTCGATTCCAGCAGGTGCAGGCACTGCGGCAGGGGTTGCGCAACGTAGAGCCGCCTCAACCCGTCGAAATGCACAATGCGCGCGTACGCCGACAGTCGCTCGGGAAGTGACATGTGGATCTGCGCGCCGATGCGCTGCAGGGCGGGCAGTGCGGCGACTCGTTCGTGCAACAGCGTCACCGAGCCGCATGTCTGGAGGGCGTCGACGGTCGCGATGGCTTCTTCGAGGTCCGCTGCCAGCTCGGCGTAGCGTTCCGCGCCGTGCATTCGGCGCAAATCAATAGCCAGCAGATCGGCAGTCAGCGTGGCGCGCATCGCCTCGTCGAGCGGCGGATTCTCGGTGTAGTCGGCATCGATGAGCCCGACGAACTCCACGCCCTCGTCCAGCTGCGCGAGGTGCTGTGCGATGGCATAGGCCAGCGTTGCGCCGGCACTCACGCCAAGCAGGCGGTAGGGGCCCTCGGGACGTACCGACTTCATCAGCGCGACGGCGTGCGCGGCAAGCGCCTCCATCGACGCGGGCAGCTGTTGGGGCCACGGCAGACCGTAGATGGGCACGTTGGCGTCGACATGGGCGGCCATCGTGTAGGCGTAGGCCACGTTGCCCAAGCCCGACGGGACGATGAACAACGGCGCTGCCGCGCCCTGCGGCCGCACGGCGACCGCGTAGCTGCCGTAAGGGCGGCCGGTTGCGCCGCTCAGGCAGTCGGCGAGCAACTGCGGCGTGGGATTGGTGTAGAGATCCTGCAGAGTCATGTCGAATCCGCGCGCTCGCACACGGCTCACCAGTCGCACACCGAGCAGTGAATGCCCTCCGCTCTCGAAGAAGTTGTCGTTGCGCCCGACGCGGCGCAGGTCGAGCAGATCGGCCCAGATGTCCGCGAGCAGCGTCTCGATCTCTCCGCTCGGCAGCTCGTGTCGCGCCTGGGCGGCGGTGCCGCCATGACTTGCGAGCAGGGAACGGGTGTCGAGCTTGCCGTTGGGCGTGAGCGGCAGGGCGTCTATCGGCACGAAGATCGCGGGCACCATGTGCTCGGGAAGCCGGAGTGCCAAGTGGGCGCGCACAGCGGCCGGTTCAGGCACCGCGGCGCCCGGCTGCACAACCATGAATGCAAGGAGCGTTTGGTCGCTGGCCTCGCGTGCCGAGGCGAGGACGGCCGCCTCGCGCACGCCCGGCACGGTGCACAGCGCCGCCTCGATCTCGCCCGGTTCGATTCGGAAACCGCGCAGCTTCAGTTGGCGGTCCACACGGCCGAGGAAGTCCACCGAGCCGTCCTCGCGCCAGCGGCCGGAGTCGCCGCTGCGGTACATGCGCGCACCCGCCACGCCCGAGTAAGGATCCGGGATGAAGCGTTCGGCGGTGAGGTCGGGGCGGCCCAGATAGCCCAGCGCGACGCCGGCGCCGCTGATGTGGATCTCGCCTGACGCACCCACCGGCACCGGCCGACCGCGCGCGTCCAGCACGTGGATGCGCATGTTGTCCATCGGCCTGCCGATGGGCACGGAGTCGCCGCTGCCCGGGGCGCCTTGCTGTATCGAGGTGCACACCGTTGCCTCGGTCGGGCCGTAGGCGTTGAAGAGGCGGCGTCCCGCGGCCCAGCGTCGGGCCAGCGCCGCTGGCAGCGCCTCGCCAGCGCAGATCAGCGACTGCACGCACGCGAGTTCCGCTTCATCCAGCGCGGCGAGTACCGCGGGCGGCAGCGTGACGTGCGTGATGCCGGCCGACTCGATGGCCTCGACAAGGGCATCGCCGGCCAGCGCACCCTGGCTCGCCGGCAGGTGCAGTTCAGCGCCGCTGGACAGGGCCATCGCGATCTCCGAGATGCAGGCATCGAAGCTGAACGACGCGAACTGCAGCACGCGACTCTGAGGCGTCACGCAGAAGCTCGCGATCTGTGCCTGAGCGAGGTTGCACAGTCCCCTGTGTGTGGCGAGGACGCCTTTGGGCGTTCCCGTCGACCCGGAGGTGTAGATCACGTAGGCCGGATGTCCGGCCTCAAGCCCGATGTCGCGCGGCGCGATGTCTTCTGTTGGCAGGCCCGACCACAGCGCTTCGCCGGCGTCGAGCAGGCAGATCGGCAGCGCCTCGGGTACAGGTAGCCGAGGCGCGCAGGCGGCCTCGGCAAGCAGCGCGACCGGCGTCGAATCGGCGAGCATGAACCCTAGCCTTTCCGGCGGATACGCCGGGTCCAGAGGCACGTACGCGCCGCCCGCCTTCAACGTGCCCAGGACGGCCACGAGGAGCGGCACGCCGCGCTGCGCGCAGATCGCTACGCGCCGGTGCGGGCCGACGCCCAGCGTGCGCAGATGGTGCGCCAGCTGGTTGGCGCGTCGGTTCAATTCTTCATAACTCAGGCGCTGCGCGCCGCAGACGAGGGCAACCGCCTGTGGGGTGGCCGCTGCCTGGGCTTCGAACAGCTCGTGCAGGCAGCGCTGTTGCGCAAACGGCCGCTCGGTCGCGTTCCAGGCCTGGCACGCGCTGCGCTCGGACTCCGGCACGATGTCGAGGTCGCGCAGCGGCGTGTGCGGCGCATGCTCCAGGGCGTCGGCCAACACTTCGAGTGCGCGCTTCATCAGCGCGCCAACTCGTTGCGGCGCCACCGGCGCGGTGGTCTGGACGCTGAGGGAGAGTTGGTCGCCGAAGTCCTCGACCGACAAGCCGATGGGATAGTTCGTGCGCTCTTCACCGCCGATATCCTCGATGCCGTCGAGCGAGCGGTCGGCGTGCAACGTCTCCATCGTGCCGCGCATGAAGGACTCGTCGGTAGCCGGCGATGACGTCTGGTGGCGGTAGTTCAGCAGCGAGGTGAACAGCGGCGCCGGTGCCGGTACCGCGCTTGCGCGCTGCGCCAGCACCAGCGATGCATGTTCATGGCGCAGCAGCATCGAAAGCTGCCGGTGCACTCCCAGCAGGGCCTCGGCGACCGGTGTCCCGTCGACGCGCACGCGCATCGGCAGGGTGTTGATCAGCATGCCGATCGTTCGCCCGGCTCCCTTGGCCGGGTGCATGCGGCCGAACAGCACGGTTCCGAAGACGGCATCGCCGCTGCGGCTGGTGCGTGCCACGACCTGCGCCCACGCGAGATGGCACAGCGTGGCGACGGTGACGCCGTGACCGCGCGCCAGCAGACGCAGCCGCGTCGAAAGGTTGTCGTCGAGCGGTTGTTGAGCCTCCGCGGTGGCGCTCCCGTCGCCCTGCGCATCGAGCAGGTCGAAGGGGGCGCACGGCTCGCTGACGTCGCCGAGCACTTCGCGGAAGTAGCGTGTCTGCTCCTCCGCAGAGTTGCCCAGGCGCACCTCGGCCATGAGATTGCGGAACGGCTGCACGGGGGGGAGGGCCTGCTGGCGGCCGGCGAGTTGCGCCTGGACCTCCAGTTGCAGCAGCTCGATCGAAGAGTGGTCGCCGATGAGGTGGTGCCAGAGCACGCGAAACCACCAGCGGCCGGTCGAAGGATCGCGCGCGACGACGACGTGGAGCAGCGGCGCCTGCGCGAGCTTCATGCGCCAGCTGCGCGGGGCGTAGCGAAGAGCGAGTTGTTCGTGGGCCGGGCCTGCGGCCGGATCGAGCTCGATCTCGGACACCGGCAGCTGAGCGTGGCGCCACACCACCTGGACCGGCTCCTCCAGGCCGTCCCACACGACCGCGGAGCGCAGGATGTCATGGCGGTCGATCGTCGCCTGCAGCGCCGCCAGGTAGCGGTCGACCTGCGAACGGTCAGCCATGACCATCTGGTACGAAATTGCATACGGATCCGTCTGCGCATCGAGCAGATGGTGGAAGAGGATGCCCTCCTGCAACGGGGACAGCGCGTAGATGTCCTGCACCCCGGCGACCCCGCCGGGAACGCCGGCAACAATGCGGTCGATGCTGTCCTGCGACAGCGTGGCCAGCGGAACCATCTCGGGCGTGATGACGGTGGTCTGCGGCGTAATGAGGTTCGGCGGCACCGCCACCCCGGCCGTGACCGCACCCTCCTCGATCAGCATGGCGGCCAGCGCGGCCAGCGTGGGCGCCTCGAACAACGCACGCACTTCAGCGGGCAGGCCCTCGGCGCTCATGCGCTCCAGCAACGTGATGGCGAGCAGCGAATGGCCGCCGAGTTCGAAGAAATCGTCCTGGCGACCTACGCGCGGCACGCCCAGCAGTTCCGACCACAGCCGGGCCAGTGTCTGCTCCACCGGGCCGATGGGCGGCTCGAACTCGCGCGTGGCGTAGGCCGCATCGCCCAGCGCGGGCAGCGCACGGCGGTCCAGCTTGCCGTTGGGCGTGAGCGGCAGCGCTTCCAGATGCACGTAGGCGGCCGGCACCATGTACTCGGGCAGC
>NZ_JBEPKK010000029.1:0-15034 GCF_040544675.1 Variovorax boronicumulans | reverse complement strand
TGCAAGCCGGTGGTGCTGCTCACCGAGGCTGGCTGCGCCGGCGCGCTGGCGCTGCCCGCCGATCTGCCGGTGTGCCGGCTGGACGATCCGGCCGCGCCCTGGCTTGCGCTGCCAGGCACGGCGCCTGCGGTGGCGGGCTTGACGCCCGGGCACCTGGCCTACGTCATCTACACCTCCGGCTCCACCGGTCAGCCCAAGGGCGTGATGGTCGAGCACGCGCACGTGGTGCGCCTGTTGTACGCCACGCCCGGCTTCGACTTCAACGCCGCGGATGTCTGGACGCTGTTCCACTCCTTCGCCTTCGACTTCTCGGTCTGGGAGACCTGGGGCGCGCTGCTGTGCGGCGCCCGCCTGGTCGTGGTGCCGGCCCTGACAGCACGCTCGCCGTCGGAGTTCTACGAACTGCTGTGCAACCAGGGCGTGACGGTGCTCAACCAGACGCCCAGCGCCTTCCGCCAGCTGATGGCCGCCCAGCAGCAAAGCCCCCTGCAGCACCAGCTGCGCCTGGTGATCTTCGGCGGCGAGGCGCTTGAGCCCTCGACGCTTGCGCCTTGGTACGCGCACAACGGCGAGCGCACCAGGCTGGTCAACATGTACGGCATCACCGAGACGACCGTGCACGTGACGGAGCTCGCGCTGGCCCCCGAGGATGCGCAGCACGCGGGCGTGAGCCCGATCGGCGTGCCGCTGGCGGATCTGTGCGTCTACGTGCTCGACGCGTTCGGCCAGCCCCAGCCCCTGGGGGTGGCCGGCGAGATGGTGGTCGCCGGCGCGGGTGTCACACGCGGCTACCTGAACCGCCCCGATCTCACCGCCGAGCGCTTCGTGCCCGATCCGTTCGGCGCGCCGGGCTCGCGCATGTACAGAAGCGGCGACCTGGCGCGCTGGCGCATCGGCCACGATGGCGATGGCACGCTGGAGTACCTGGGGCGCAACGACCACCAGGTCAAGGTGCGGGGGTTCCGGATCGAGCTGGGCGAGATCGAGGCGGCGCTGTCAGCTTGCCCGGGCGTGCGCGAGGCCGTCGTGCTGGCACGTGGCGAGGGCGCCGACAAGCAGCTGGTGGCCTACGTCACGGGTGAAGACGTACAGGCAGTGGTCCTGCGCGAGCAGCTGGCCAGCCGGCTGCCCGAGTACATGGTGCCAGCGGCCTACGTGCAGCTCGAGGCGCTGCCGCTCACGCCCAACGGCAAGCTGGACCGCCGCGCGCTGCCCGCGCCGGGCGATGCGGCCTACGGCACCCGCGAGTTCGAGCCGCCGCAAGGGGCCATTGAGGAGGCCCTCGCTGAAATCTGGCAGGAGCTGCTCGGGCGCGAGCGCATCGGCCGCGCCGACGACTTCTTCGCCCTGGGCGGGCACTCGCTGCTGGCGGTTCAGCTCATCTCGCGCATGCACGCCGTGTTCGGCGCCGAAGTCTCTGTGCGCCAGCTCTTCGACGCCCCCCAGTTCGCTGCGCTCGCACGCCGTATCCGCATGAACAAGCTGCTCGCCCTGCAGAGCGCTGCCGACGGCTTGGCAGCGCCGCCGTCACACGAAATGGTGGTCAAGTTGTAGGCGGGGTCGATGTTCGTGTTGAAGCCGCCTTCGGCCCCCGAAGGCGGCGCCATCTACCAGCCTGCTCTTGCGCGTAACGCCGGGGCCCGAGCCCGCGCTGCGTCGTACACCTGCAGCAGATCCTCCGCACACGCGTGCATGGAAGGGAGGAGCAGGGAGGCGACCATGCGGAATGGCCGATCCGACTTCCGCGCAATGCGAGCTCTATGCCAATTCGACCCGCTGGAGTCCTGCCTCGGAGGAACTGAGCAAATAGGGATCCAGGTCAATCTCCAGGACACGTTCACCGAAGGTATGGCGGACGATGGCGCACAGATCACCGTAGCGCAGATGGCAAGAGACGTGGTGCGCCATGGGACCGGAACCGCCCAGGGAAATATCGACAACGGTGTTCTCCAGTGCAGGAGCCCGATGCACGATGAGCCGCTCAACCATGTCCATGGTGCGCAGCAGAGGGAAGGGCGTGCAGGTTCCCGACTCCATGCCTTCCGGGCACCGGTTCATGCGGAACGCCCGCGCCCGCTTGCGCGACAGAGAACAAGTTTGCGTCAGAAGCGATACGGCATCCAGCCGATATCCCAACTCCGGAAGAACAATACCGACGAAGCAGCTTGCGTCCGCGAGGTACAGCGCTTTCACGATTCGATGTTGCGGCCAGCCGAGCAAGTCAGCCTTTTCAACGCAAGTGGAGGTGGCCTGCGGATGACGCCAGGCGCTGATGCCGATTCCCAGGGCGCGGCAAGCCGCCGTCACGTAGCCTTGCTCCGGATGCAGCACCCGGTCCAGTGGCACTTGCACGGGACGAGCCTGCGACGCTCTCGCCAGGGCAGCCTGCATTCAGCCGAACGCCGATTGCGTCCACCTTGCCAGCCGATCGACTCCCTCTGTCGCTTCGCTGGGTGTGACATAGCTGAAAGAAAGGCGGATCTGCCGCGAGGGCAAGGCATCGAGCCGGAAGTAGCTCATCGGCGTCCAGGTGACGCCATAGCGACTTGCACAGGCAAGCAGGTCATCATTGCCGATCGGGCGTGGCATTGTGATGGCGAGGAAGAATCCACCACTTGGGTGGCCCCAGGAGATTGCGCGGTGGCCCTCCGGGTCACGCGGGATGCGGGCTTCGAGCGCGGCCAACATGGCGTCGCGGCTGGCCTGGATGGCCCGCACCCGGGGCTGCACGAACTCGCGCAGAGTGCAGTCATGTGCCAGCAGCAGGCCGCCTACGAGCGCCTGCATGATCGGTGAGGTGTTCACCGTCAACAGGCTTTTGGCCTTGGACATCTCGTCGGCCAAAGTGCAGGTTTGTCCGTTGGCCCGTACGACAGTCTGGTCTGCGACGACGAAGCCCAAGCGAAGCCCGGGGAATATGCTTTTGGCAAAGCTGCCGAGATACACGACGCGCTCGCCGCCAGGCATCGACTTCAGCGGCGGCAGCGGCTTCCCGTCGTAGCAGAAGTAGCTGTAGGCACCGTCCTCGATCACGATCAGGTCGAGGTCGGCGGCTGCTTGCAAGAGCCGCGCTCGCTCCTGCATGCTCAGCGTGAGGCCAGTCGGGTTTGCGTGATCGCTGCAGATATAGAGCACCCGTGCGCGGAGATCGCGGCGGGCCAGCTCTGCAACGGTGTTGCCAAGGGCGTCGAGATCCACGCCGGTCGTCGAGCAGGGCACACCCGCGACCCGGACGCCGAGCAGCTTGGCGGCACCAGAAATGCCGATGTAGGCCGGATCGATGGTGAGGGCGACGTCGTTCGGGCCGCCACACAGCGTGCTCAGGCACAGGCACATGCCCTCCTGCGCTCCCACCGTCACGACGATGTCCGACTCGCCAGCGACGATGTTGTCATCGCGCTGCAGCAGGCGCGCGATCAGGGAGCCAATGATGCCGTTGGTGCGCCCGTACTGTCCCAGGGCATCGATACCGTGACGATCGGCCCTGTGCAACGGCCGCAGGTCGGCTTCGCGAATGAACCGCTCGATGTATGGCAAGGCGGCGGCCAGTTCGAAATGCTGCTCCTGCGGTCGCCCCGGCGCAAACGAAATGGCCTGCGGAAAGCGCATCGCCACTTCGTTGAGGAAGTTCATTACTTCCAGTCCGGGATCGGCGAGCGCCGGATTCAGTCGTTCGGCGCGCAGTTCCAGAGCGATGGGCAAGGGCTTGCTCCTCAGTGTCAGAAGATCTGGCGCTGCTCGAGGGAGCGGAACAGGCGGCTGACGTTCTCGTCGGAGAATCCGGTGTAGCCGTTGCGCCGCTCGATGAGCTCGATCATCAAACCTGTGACCGGATCGCGCAGAGAAAAAATCTGCGAGAGATTCTCGCCATCGAGCTTGGGCGTGCTGAACGTCATGCCGCGGGATTCGAGCGTGGTGGCTGCCTGCGCGACGTCCTGCACCCGAAGCGCGATGTGCTGCACTCCCGGCCCGTGGTGCGCGACGAACTGGGTGACCTGCGATTCGCTGCTTGTGCCCTGCACCAGAACAACGACGAAGCCGCCGAGCTTCAGCACCGCGCTCTTCATGCCGGAGAATTTTCCCTGGGTCTCGCGCTCTTCCAAGAGCACGCAACCGAGCTTCCCGACTGCCCATTCGACGGCACCAGCAAGATCGGCGACGGCAACCGCCACGTGGTCGATGCCGAGCACGTTCTCTCCCAGCAGTGCGGCGGGCGAGATGCCTTGAAGGGGTGGAGGCTGAACGACGCTCATGGAATCTCCGAACGAAAGCGGACCAGCCACTTTGCCTGCCCAGCCCGAAGGCGTATGGACCGCGCGCGCCGGAGACTTGCCTGCAGGCGACTTGTGGTTCACGTTCGGGTGTCGCACTCCAGGGTGCCGGTGTGCGGAGCCAGGCCTCTGTCGTGCGAGCAATGGCGATGAGGCGGATGCCCTTCGTGCAACTTCATTTGCATGCACGAATGGCACGCGCTGCGCACCCTCGAAGGGAAGGTGCCCACACGGCGGCGCTCAACGGCGACGCCACCATCCCACAAACTCTAGAGCTGCTGCGTCGGCACGAACGTGCGCGCATCGATCTGCCGATTCGCCTCGTCCACAAACACCAGCTGCGGCTTGTGCCCCGCGAGCTGGTCCTCATGCACCTGGGCAAAGGAAGCGATGATGACGAGGTCGCCGACCGCGGCCCGTCGCGCGGCCGAACCGTTCACCGAAATCATGCCGGTGCCGCGCTGGCCCTTGATGGCGTAGGTGATGAAGCGCTCGCCGTTGTTGATGTTCCAGATATGGACTTGCTCGTTCTCGGCAATGTTCGCCGCTTCAAGCAGGTTCTCGTCGATGGCGCAGGAGCCTTCGTAATGCAACTCGCAATGCGTCACGGCAACGCGGTGAATCTTGGATTTCAGCAGGGTGCGAAACATGGTTGCAGGCCTTCTCTGTCTCAACGAAGCCTCGATTGTGGCAGCGTGGGAGAGTGATGCACCGGTGTTTCGCGGACCAGATGTTCGATGACGCGCTCGAGCACCGCGATGGCACTTTTGGGCAAGGATGCTTCCGATGCTGCGCTGGTGAAAAGATCATAATTTTTGATATGACTATGCGCAAAGAGCTGTATGAACGGGCGGAGCTGATTGCCAGCAAGTTCCCTCCTCAGACAATGGTCCGGTTCAGGCGTTTTATCAAGGGAATGGACCATATCTATTCGACATACCCGGGCCTGACGCGTTCCGCCTTCTATGACGCCAGTGATTCTTCCGCGCTCACCGAATGGGCTCGGCTTCTTGAAAGCTCATATCCTCTTGTTCGCGGGGAGCTGGAGGCTTTCTTGCAGCACGAGGAGCGCCGCGTTCACTTCAACAAGTACCGCTATCGGGAACGCAGCGCAGGAGAGGCTGACGCGCTGGAAAAAAATGAATGGTCACAGCTCTTGTTTCTGGATCGCGATACTTTCAATGAAGAGATTTGCGACTACTTTCCGGAAACAAAGAAGCTTATTCAATGTTTGAAGCCAGCGTTGGCGCCTTTTGGTCAGGTCGAGCTTCTTGCGCTGGCTCCTGGTGGCGCCGTCCTTCCCCATACGGACGTGACCAATCGCCAGATTACTGCGCACCTGGGCCTCATCGTCCCCGAGAAATGCGGGATCAAGGTAGGGGGCAAGACGGGCTCATGGCAAGAGGGAAAGGTCTTGTTCTTTGATCACATGTTCCCGCATGAAGTATGGAACTACAGCGAGCGGCATCGATTCGTCCTCGTTATCAATTTCACTCACCCTGAACTCACTCTTGAAGAGTGCAAGGCTCTTGTTGAATTGGAGAGAGCGGCGGAAATTTTCTTCATGTCGTACCAGCCGACAAGATGGGAGCACGTTCAGTTTACTTTGCGAAGTTTCTACTTGATGGTGGCCAGAGTAGCCAGGTGGACCATTCCTCGAATGTTCGCCAGGCTGAACAATCGCTACCTCAAATGGAGATAGATGCCACACTGGTCCGCGACGCACGCTTGATCGGCGTTGCCTGCCACGCAGGATCGCTTGCCGGCGTTGCCTAGCCATCCATTCGCGCAGCGAAAGCGGGTACGAATGATTGAGTTGCATCGCCAGAGCCTGGCTGCTGCCTCGCGCATTTGCCACTCGCATCACGCTCTAGCCTTACCGTGTCACAAAAGTAGCTTTACGCTTGCCCTTCCGCAACAGGGGTGCTGCCCGAGACGCACGATCAGCTGATGGCGCAGGGTCGTGATCGACGTCGCCACGTGGCGTTGCACGCGCAGGGCTACTGCGGGGATGTCGTCCTCGGGAAGGGCAGACCCCCGGCGTGCAACGCTGACACAGAGCCAAGGTGGTTAGAAAGAAAGCCGGGAGAAAGCTTGCGGGATTTCCGCGCGACGGGGTGCGTGCTGCTTCGCCTCAGCCTTTCACCGCACCGGCGGTCAGGCCCGTGATGATTTGCCTCGCGGCAATGAAGGTGAAGATCAGCGGCGGTATCGCGATAAGGCTCCCCATCGCCATCACCTTGCCCCAGTCCACTCCCATGTCGGTGACGAAGAGCGACGCGGCCACCGGCAGCGTGCGGGTCTGCCGGTCGGTGAGCACCAGCGCCAGGATGAACTCGTTCCAGGCAATGCGAAAAGTGAAGATCGATGCCGCGGCCAAGCCCGGCCCCATCAGCGGCAGCAGGACCTTGGTGAAGACGCGGATCGGTCCGCAGCCGTCGATGGCGGCCGCCTCTTCGAGCTCGACCGGAACCTGCAGCACGAAGCCATAGAGCAGCCAGATGGTGAACGGCAGGTTCACCGCCACGTACAGCAGGATCAGCCCCCACAGGCTGTTGACCAGTTGCCATTGGCTCCAGATCATGAACACCGGAATTGCCATCACCGCCAGCGGCACGGTTCGCAGCAGCAACGTGGCGTAACCCACGGCGACGCGCCCCGGAAAGCGAAAGCGCGCGAGCCCGTAGGCCGCCATGCAGCCCAGCAGCAGCGTGATGGCGGTGGAGATCGTGCCGACGAACAGGCTGTTGCCGAGGTAGCGGCCCAGGTTGTCTTCGGTGAGCACCGCGCGGTAGTTCTCCAGCGTGGGCATGAAGAGGAAGTTCAGAGGCTCCGCAAAAATCTGCACCTGCTGGCGCAGGCTGGTGGCAAAGATCAGCGCGATGGGCGCCACGCACAGCAGTGCGAGCAAGGTGAGCATCGCGTAGTGCGCAAAGACCAGGTACGGCGGGCGCTTCATCGCTCGTCCTTCATCGGATTGGAAAGGCGCAGCGCGCCCCAGGACAACACCGCCACCACCGCCAGCAGCAGCACCGACACTGCGGCAGCCACCCCCAACTGCTGGCCGACGAAGGCCGTCTTGTAGATGTGCAGCGACAGGATCTCGGTGCTGTCGCCCGGTCCGCCGAAGGTCAGCACATAGATCACCTCCAGCACGCGGAAGGCGTCGATGAGCCGCATCATCAGCGTGATGGCGATGACGTTCATGACCATCGGCAGCTTGACGCGGAAGGTCATCTGCCACCAGCGCGCGCCGTCGATGCGCGAGGCTTCGATCACCGCACCGTCGACGTTCGCGAGCGCCGCCACCATCATGATGAAGACGAAGGGCGTCCACTGCCAGATGTCGGCCACGACGATGGCCATGAAGGCCAGCGTCGGGTCGGCCAGCCAGCCCTTGGGCGCCACGCCGATGAGTCCGAGCAATGCATTGAGCAGGCCGAACTGCGCATCGAAGATGTAGCGCCACGCCAGGCCCACCGCGATGGGGGCGATCATCATCGGCAGGATGAACAGCGTGCGAAAGAACGCGGTTCCGCGCACGGGGTGCTCCAGCGCCAGCGCCAGCGCGATGCCCAGCACCATCTCCGCCCCGACGCAGACCACGGCGAACATCAGCGTGGTCCATAGCGACGACCACACGCGCGGATTGGAGAACGCAGAGACGAAATTGCCCCAGCCGACCCAGCGCGCTTCGGACCAGGGCGTACCCATGCTCCAGTCGAAAAAGCCGAGCTGAATGGCAGTGACGACCGGATAGAGACAGGCTGCCGCCATGACGAGCACGGCGGGGCCTACGTAGAAGGCGGGAAGCCAGGCGGATCTGCGCATTGCAAACTTCGGTGCGGCTCCAGGGCCTCAGACCGCGTAGCCCGACTCGCGCATGATCTGCGTGACCGGAGCCACCAGTTCGTCGAGCGCGGCCTGGGCGGTCTTCTTGCCGATCAGCGCCTCGGAGATGCCAACGCCCAGCGCCTGCACATTGATCTTGTCCCAGGCCGGGATGATCGGGCGCCAGTCGGGATTGGAGTATTTGAGCGCCTCGCGAAAGACGATGTACTCAGGGTACTGGCGCACGAGGTCGGCATCGAGCATCGTTGAATTGCGGCTGGGCACGCCGCCCGCGCGCGCGACGGCCTTGTCCTGGGCCTTCGAGGTGAGCCACTGCATCAAAAGGAAGCCCGCGTCGCCGTTCTTTGCATTTCTGGGAATTGCAAGGCCCAGCCCGCCGGACTGCGACGAGCGCCGCGTGCCCGCGGGGTGCAGCGCCCAACTGACCTTGCCCGCGACGCGACTGCGGGCCGGGTCGTTGACCTGGCCCGAGAGCAATGTCGAGTCGAGGTACATCGAAGCCTGGCCTTGCAGGAACGCGGTGTTGCTCTCTCCCTGTCCGTAGCCCGGAATGCCGGCCGGGCCGGTCGCCACCACCTCCTGCAGGAACTTGAGCGCGGCCACGCCGGCAGGGTCGTTGAAGCGCGGCTTCCACTTGTCGTCGAAGACCGCGCCGCCCATCGGGTTGAGATGCAGCAGCCACGCATGCACGCACTGGTGCCCGGCCTGCCCGCGCGAAGCGAGCGCGCCGATGCCTTCCTTGTCCTTGAGCAGGCGCAGCAATTTTGCGAACTGCTCGTAGTTCTCCGGAGGCTGCAGTCCGTGTTTGGCGAAGATGTCGCGCCGGTAGGCCAACACCGAGGTTTCGGCGCCATAGGGCAGGCCGTAGAGGTTGGCGCCGGTGCCGGGCAGGTAGCCCTTCGGGCCGCCGACCAGGCCGAGGTTCTCCAGATAGATGGGAATGATGTCCTTGATGTCGTAGGCGGGGTCCGCGAGCGCAGCGTTGTCCAGGTACGGCTGCAGCGGCCGGATCAGGTTTTTAGCAACGTACTCGCCCTTCCACATCACGACGTAGCTCACCAGGTCGTAGTCGCCTTGGGGCTTGGCCATTTCCAAAAGTTGCTTGTCCTTCAGGCGCGCCATGGCGAGCTTGTCGATCTCCACCTTGATGCCGGTCTCCCGCGTGAATTCGGGCAGCAGCTTGGCCATCGCGTCGTAGTGCGGATGGGAGGGCACGTTGACGGTCACTGTCTGACCCGCGTACTTGGCATGGCGGTTTTGCGCAATGGCACCGCTGAACGGCAGGCCTGCGCCGAACACGGTGATGGCTGCGCCCTTTAAGACATCTCTGCGTTGCATGAACCTCTCCTTGAAAAAAAGAAAAACTGTCAGGGCCGCAGCGATTGACCGCTGGCCGCGTCGAACACGTGCATGTCTTCTGGATCGGCCGTGAAGGCCACTGCGGCGTGCAGCAAGCTGTGTGCGTCTCCCTGCACCGTGGCTGTAATGCGAGCGCTGCCGGGTGCGGCGAGATGGCCGACCACCTGGCTCTCGGTGCCCAGGTACTCGACCACGTCGACCCGGAGGTTCAGCGGCCCGACGCCTGTGGCGATGCGCAGCGACTGCGGGCGGATTCCCACCACGAGCGGCCGGTCCTCGGCCTGGACGCGTGCGCGCAGCCAGCCGGGTGCGGGGAGTTCGAAGCCGTCGCCACGCAGCAGGCCGTTTCCCGCCGGCTGGTCGGCAAAGCGCACCGGCAGCAGGTTCATGCCGGGCATGCCGATGAAGGCGGCGACGAACAGCGTCGCGGGGCGATTGAACACCTCGCCGGGTGTGCCGACCTGCTGGATGCGGCCCTTGTCGAAGATGACGATGCGGTCTGCCAGCGTCATCGCCTCGACCTGGTCGTGGGTGACATACACCGTGGTCTTGGCCAGTCGTTCGTGCAACAAAGCCAGTTCGGCACGCATGTGTCCGCGCAATTTGGCATCAAGGTTTGACAACGGCTCATCGAACAGAAACACCTTGGGCTCGCGCACGATGGCGCGCCCGATGGCCACGCGCTGGCGTTGCCCGCCCGAGAGTTCTTTGGGCCTGCGACTGAGCAGGTGCTCTATGTTCAGCACCTTGGCGGCGGCGGCCACCTTGGCTTTGACTTCGGCGACCGGCCGCCCCGCCAGGCTGAGCGCAAAGCTCATGTTCTGCGCCACGTCCATGTGCGGATAAAGGGCGTAGTTCTGGAACACCATGGCGATGTCCCTCGACATCGGGGGCAACTCGGTGACGTCGCGTCCGCCGATGCGGATCTGTCCTTCGCTCACCGTCTCCAGGCCCGCCACCATGCGCAGCGTGGTGCTCTTGCCGCAGCCCGATTCGCCCAGCAGCACGACGAACTCTCCCTCGCGCACAGCGAGATCGAGTTGCTCCACGACGGTGACGTCTCCGAACCGCTTGGCAACGTTGTTCAATTCCAGACCGGCCACAAGCACTCTCCCGTGATGACTTTTGGATTCAATGAAATGGCCGACGCACGCCCCATCCGACCGGAGGCATCCGATTGCCCGGATGAATGGCATCGGGCCCCCAGATCGCCTGGTAGGTATCGATGCAGCATCCGCGTCTCTGCAGCGCCACGAACGCGCCGCCCAGCGCCATCCACCAGAGGCAAAGAACAATCGGCATCCAGCGCGGCGCATCGGCCACCACCAGGCCTAGCGCGGTGACGGCGATGGCGGCCACCAGCGAGAGCCACCCCAGCGTCTTGTGGACCCGCTCGAACACAAGGCGCCAGGGCGTCATGTCGTAGTGGTCGCCGCGCATCTCCCGGTCGGTGGGCCCGCCCTTGGTTCCGCGCAGCAGCGCACCCACCACTTGCGCCCACCCCGCCAGGCACAACGCCCAGCCGGCCGCGGCATGAATGCGCGCAAGCCCGCCGGCGCCCTGGGCGCCGAGCCAGGCCACGGCGACCCCCACTGTCATTGCCAGAACCCCGCTGCATTGAAGCAGCCGATGCGCATGCCACCAGAAGGGGTTGTCCAGCGCACGCGGCCAATCCTGCGAGGGCAGCACCTTGCAGAAGCGCGCCAGCAACGCGCCCAACGGGAGCAGCACCCCCCAGCTCAACACCATGAGCCGCGCATGCCAATAGGCCCAAGGCGCAAGCTCATGAACCGCGGAACCGCTGAGCGGGGCAAGCAACCACTCGGTCACGATCTATTTGCCCCACACCCACTTCTCCTTGGCGAAGGCGCGGTTGAGTTCGTCGACGATCTGCCAGCCCTGCACGTGCAGATGGATTGGAATTGCAGCAGGGGCGCGTTCATTGGCATGTCGCTCCGATGGTCATGCCGCAGTCTGGCATTGGATGTGGTACCGGTAACCTAGGCTTTTCCCGCACTCAAAGAAATACGCTTGGTATTTAGAATTTTTACAACACGAGTCGATTTCGGCATGCGCTGAAAAACCAATAAAAAAGTTATCTGTATCAAGCAGTCCTCGCGTATCTTCGAGGCCGCATTCCAGAGAGAGCCACTTGCCCGTGAAAAAAAAACCTGCGCTTCTTTCCCGCCCGGCCACGATGGCCGACGTGGCCGCGCGCGTGGGCGTCTCCAAGATGACCGTCTCGCGGGCGCTCAACCGCAGCACGGGCAGCGACCGGGTGACCTCCGAGGCGCTGCGCCAGCGCATCCTGCAGGCCTGCGAGGAGATGGGCTACGTCATCGACCAGACGGCGCGCACCTTCTCCAGCAAGCGCTCGGGCTTCGTGGCGGTGCTGATTCCGTCACTGAACAACTCCAATTTTTCCGAAACCGCGCAGGGCATCACCGCAGCGGTGGAAGCGCGCGGCCTGCAGCTGCTGCTGGGCTACACCGACTACCGCGTGGAGAACGAAGAACGCCTGCTGCGCGCGATGCTCGCGCGCCGGCCCGAAGGCGTGATCCTCACCGGCGGCGTCCACACGCCCGCCGCGCGTGCGATGCTGCAAGCGGCTGGCGTACCGGTGGTCGAGACCTGGGACCTGCCCGACAAACCGGTGGAGCACACGGTCGGCTTCTCCAATGCGGAGGCGGCCGGCGCCATGGTGCGGCACCTGCACGGCCAGGGCTACAGGCGCATCGCCTTCATCGGCGGCACCTCGAACCGCGACACGCGCGGTGCCGACCGGCAGCGCGGCTATGCACAGGCGATCCGCGAGCTGGGCCTGCCCGACGGGCGCGTGATCAGCTTCGGCCAGCCGCCGATCTCGATGGCGCAGGGCGGCGAAGCGGTGGCGCAACTGATCCGGCAGTGGCCCGACGTGGACGCAGTGCTGTGCGTGTCCGACCTCTCGGCGTTCGGCGCCTTGATGGAATGCCAGCGCCGAGGCTGGAATGTGCCGGGCCGCATCGCGATCGCGGGCTTCGGCGACTTCGAGGTGGCGCGCGCCTGCCACCCGCGCATCACCACCGTGGCCGTGGATTGCGTGGGCCTGGGCAAGGCGGCCGGCGAGTTGCTGCTGCGCGTGATGGATGGCACCGTCGACGGCCATCGCCCGCCACCGGAGACGGTGATGATCCCCTTCCAGATCACCCAGCGCGAGAGTTCCTGAGGCCGCTCCCGGGCAAGCTCAGGCGGTCGCCTCGACCCTGGCAACGTCGCCGACGTCCGCGAAATCGATCAGCACCTTCATCGCCTGCCGACGGTCGCTGGCCAGCTCGAAGGCCTCGCGCGCCTGCAGCATCGGGAAGGTATGGGACACCACCGGCGACAGATCCACCCGCCCTTCGTTGATGAGCCGCACCGCCAGCGCGAACTCGGCATGGAAGCGGAACGAGCCGCAAATGCTCAGTTCCTTGGCCACCACCATGTTCTGCGGAATGCTCACATCGCCGCCCAGGCCCAGTTGCACGACGATGCCGCGCGGGCGCATCACCTCCAGCCCGTCGCGCAGGGCGCGCTCGTTGCCCGAGCATTCGAGCATCACATCGAAAGTGCCCTTGTCGGCCGAGTAGCGCGAGACCCAGGTCTTGTCCTGCGCGACGTTGACGGTGCTGTCGGCGCCGATGGCGCGCGCAATCGCGAGCGGTTCGTCGACCACATCGGTCGCCACGATCTCGGCCGCGCCGTGCACACGCGCCGCCGCAATCGCCAGCACCCCGATGGGGCCGCAGCCCGACACCAGCACGCGCTTGCCCAGCAATGAACCCGCCCGCGACACCGCATGCAGCCCCACCGAAAACGGCTCGGCGAGCGCGGCCAGGCGCAGCGGCACATGGTCGGCCACCTTCACGCATTGCGTGGCCTCGCACAGCAGCATGTTGCGAAAGGCGCCCTGCACGTGCGGCGTGCGCATCGCGCTGCCGTAGAAGCGCATCTCCAGGCACTGGTTGGGCAGGCCTTCCAGGCAGAACTTGCAGGCGCCGCAGGGCCGGCTGGGGTTGACGGCCACCTTGTCGCCGATGCGCACGCTCTCCACGCCCGGCGCCACCGCGACCACGGTGCCCGCCACTTCATGGCCCAGCACCATCGGCTCCTTGATGCGCACCGTGCCGAAGCCGCCGTTGTGAAAGTAGTGCAGGTCGGAGCCGCAGATGCCGCCCATGCCGACCTTCACCAGCACCTGGCCCGGGCCGATCTCGCCGGCGTCTTGTTCATCGAGGCGCAGGTCGTCCGGGGCGTGGATGACAAGGCACATGCAACGCATACGCATGATGAGGTTCTTCTTTCTTCAGGCTACGGGAGTGATGAGCGGCAGGCCCGCGAAATGCGCCTGCAGGTTGCGGCGCACCAGATCGCCCATGGCGCGGCGCGTCGCTTCGGTGCCGCTGCCATGGTGGGGATGCAGCACCACGTTGTCCAGCGCCGCGAAGCGCGGGTCGATGCGCGGCTCGTTCTGGAACACATCGAGCGCCGCGCCGGCAATGGCTTTGTCCTTAAGCGCCTGCAGCAGCGCGTCCTCGTCCACCGTGGTGCCGCGCGAGACATTCACGAGCCAGCCGCGCGGACCGAGTGCGCTCAGCACTTGCGCATCGACGATGCCCCGCGTGGCCTCGCCGCCGGGCAGGATGACGATGAGCACGTCGCACCAGTCGGCCATGGCCGGCAGGCTGGCGAAGTGGCGGTGCGGGCTGTCGGCCTTCGGCGTGCGGCTGAAATATCCCAGCTCGACATCGAAGCCCGACAGTCGACGCGCGATGGCGCTGCCGATTCGCCCGAAGCCCGCGATGCCGATGCGCTGGCCGAAGACGCGCGTGGTCAGCGGCATGCCGCCGTTGGCCCAGGCGCCGCTGCGCACGAAGGCGTCGCCGGCCGGAATGCGCCGTTGCAATGCGAGCGTGAGGCCCACGGCCAGATCGGCCACGTCGCCGTTGAGCACGTCGGGTGTGTTGGTGACGCGGATGCCGCGTGCGCGGCAGGCTGCCAGGTCGATGCCGTCGGTGCCCACGCCGTAGCAGGCGATCAACTCCAAGGCGGGCAGGGCGGCGATGAGCTCGGCGTTCGCGCCCAGTTCGCCGCGTGTGGCCACCGCGCGGATGTGCGGCGCGTGCTCGGCGATGAAAGCCTGCCGGTCGGGTGCCTCCCACAGGCGGTGCAGGGTGTACTGGGACTGCATGGGGGTCATGTCCCATTCCGGGTAGGGGCCGGGCATCAGCACATGCGGGGATGTAGGGGCAGCGGTCAAACGGTTCTCCTGCGAGGTGCGATCAACAAATAAGGTACCGGTAACTTTAATCGCTAGCGGGAAAAGCCGCAACCCGGGCTTCACCTTGTTGACCGTTGGATAAGATACCGGTAACTTAACTGAGTTGCCGCACCGGCAGCCCGAATCCGCGTCCACCCAAGGAGCTTCTCTTGAAACTGTTCGATCTGTCAGGGCGCATTGCCCTCATCACCGGCTCCAGCAAAGGCATCGGCTTTGCTCTGGCTTCGGCCCTCGGCGCGGCCGGCGCGCG
>NZ_JBEPKK010000028.1:0-15958 GCF_040544675.1 Variovorax boronicumulans | reverse complement strand
CTCTTGGGTGCGGGGGGGGGGGGCCCCCCCCCCCCCCCCCCCCCCCCCCCCCCCGCCCCCCCCCCCGCCCCCCCCCCCCCCCCCCCCCCCCCCCCCCCCCCCCCCCCCCCCCCCCCCGGGGCGGTGGATACGGTCTCAGCGATGGAAAGGCCCGGTGCCCCCACCCCGGCCCTCCCCCAGCGGGGGAGGGAGAAAGACACGGCGTCATGCCGCAACCTCATGCAGCTTCACGCGCCCGCGTTGCTCTTCCATCGTCCGCGCCAGCAGCTTCACCAGCGTGTACACCGTGTCGATGTGCGGCGTCGATGTGTCGGTGAGCCGCGCCAGCTCGACCACCGCGCCCACCAGCGCGTCGATCTCCGGCGCGCGGCCGGCTTCGACATCCTGCAGCATCGAGGTCTTGTGCTTGCCCACTTTTTCGGCGCCGGCGATGCGCTTGTCCAGCGTCACGCGGAACTCGATGCCCAGCTTGTGCGCCACGGCCTGGGCCTCGCGCATCATCGCGGCGGCCAGGTCGCGCGACGGCGGGTACTGGCAGATGTCCACGAGTGTCGAATGCGAGAGGCTGCTGATCGGGTTGAAGGTGAGGTTGCCCCAGAGCTTGAGCCAGATCTCGGCGCGGATGTCGTCCAGCACCGGCGCCTTGAAGCCCGCGCCGGTGAAGCAGGCCGAGACGCGGTTCACCCGATCGGTCGAAGAGCCGTCGAGCTCGCCGACCGGGAAGCGATCGCCCTCGATGTGCTTCACCACACCCGGCGCGATGAGCTCCGAGGCGGGATACACCACGCACCCGATCACCCGCTCGGCCGGGATCTTCGCGCTCACCAGCCCCGTCGCATCGACGCTGCGCACCGGCGTGCCCTCGAACGCGCCGCCGTGCTTGTGGAAGTACCAGTACGGAATGCCGTTCTGCATGGTCACGACCACTGTCTCGGGGCCGAAGAGCTTGGGCACGTCGTTCGCCACCGCTTCGACCTGGTGTGCCTTCATCGCGAGGATGACGATGTCCTGCGGCCCGGCTTCGTCATAGCTGTCGGTGGCCTTCACGTTGCGCGCCACCTGCTCCTGCCCTTCGGCCGAGACCAGCTTGAAGCCGTCCGCCTGGATGGCCGCGAGGTTGGCCCCTCGCACGATGAACGTCACGTCCTCGCCGGCCAGCGCGAGTTTCGCGCCCACCAGGCCGCCGATGGCGCCTGCGCCGATGACTGCAATCTTCATGTTGTCGATCCCCAAGAGTTGAATTCTTTGCGCGGCGCTGTCCACGACACGCACCGGATGAAACGCAGCGCGCCTCCCAAATCGAAAGGCCATGCCAGGGCACCCATGGAACCGGATTCGCCGGGCCATCGGGTGCGCCCCCTTGAGGGGGGATCCGAAGCGACACGAAGTGCGCGGAGGTTCGGGGGTGGGCTCATCGTTTCAACCGAAGCGGTTGCAGAGCGTGCCGATGCCCTCGATGCCGATCTCGACCTGGCTGCCCGGCTTCATCGAGCCCACGCCCACCGAGGTGCCGCACAGGATCACGTCGCCGGGGTGCAGCGTCATGTCCTGCGAGATCAGGCTGACCAGCTGCTGCACGGAAAAGCGCATGTCGCTGATCGGGTAGTTCTGCCGCTCTTCGCCGTTGAGCACTGTGGTGACGACCAGCGTCGTGGGGTCCAGGCCGGTGGCGACCACCGGGCCCATCGGGCAGAAGGTGTCGAAGCCCTTGGCGCGCACCCACTGCGCGAACGAAGCGTCTCGGTTCAGGATGTCGGCCACCGTCACGTCGTTGGCGCAGGTGTAGCCGAACACGTGGTCCAGCGCATCGGCTTCGGCCACGGCCGTGCAGGTCTTGCCGATGACGATGCCCAGCTCGCCTTCGAACACCACCTTGCCCTCGCACAGGGGCTTCCTGATCGCATCGCCGTGGGCCGCGAAGGAATTGGGCGCCTTCAGCAGGTACAGCGGCTCGGCGGGAACCGGCAGGCCCAGCTTCGCGCCGAGCGCGTGGAAGTTGTTCCACAGCGCGATGACCTTCGTGGGTTCGGACGGCGTGAGCAGCTTCAGCCCGGCCAGCACGAACACGCGGCCCGTGGGTTCCGAGCGCCCGTACATGTCGCCCTGGTGCTCGTGCACCGCATCGCCCTCGACGGTGCCGAAAGCGGCCTTGCCGGCGTCTTCGAAGCGGACCCATTGCTGCTTTTTCATTTGTCGTGTGTGCTTTCTTTGCTACGGACAATTCAGTCGAACGGCAGGTAGTCGGGAACAACGAGCGACGCGAGCAGCTTCCCCATCTCGGCCGGATTGCCGGTCACGTGGATGCCGCACGCCTTCATCACCGCGAGCTTGTGCTGCGCGGTGCCGCACCCGCCCGAGACGATGGCGCCCGCGTGGCCCATGCGTTTGCCGGGCGGTGCGGTGGCGCCGGCGATGAAGCCGACCACCGGCTTGGTCATGTGGTCCTTGATCCAGTGCGCGCAGATCTCTTCTTCGTTGCCGCCGATTTCGCCGACCATGATCACGGCGTCGGTGCGCGGGTCGTCGTTGAACATCTTGAGCACGTCGATGTGCTTGAGCCCGCCGACCGGGTCACCGCCGATGCCCACCACCGTCGACTGCCCGATGCCGTAGCGCTTCAACTGGCTCGCGGCCTCGTAGGTCAGCGTGCCCGAGCGCGACACGATGCCGATGCGCCCGCGCTGGTGGATATGCCCGGGCATGATCCCGATCTTGATTTCGTCGGGCGTGATGAGGCCGGGGCAGTTGGGCCCGAGCAGCAGTGTCTTGCTGCCTTCCATGCGATGGCGGGTGCGGATCATGTCGCGCACCGGAATGCCTTCGGTGATGCAGATGACGAGCTCCATGCCCGCATCGACTGCTTCGTCGATGGCGGCAGCGGCGAACGGCGGCGGCACGTAGATGACGGAGACGGTCGCGCCTGTTTCGGCCTTGGCGTCTTTCACGGTGCCGAACACGGGAATGCCGTCGAAAGACTTGCCGGCCTTGTGCGGGTTGACGCCGGCGACAAAGCACTTCTGGCCGTTGCCGTAGTCGCGGCACATGGCGGTGTGGAACTGGCCTGTCTTGCCGGTGATGCCCTGCGTGATGACGCGGGTGTGTTTGTTGATGAGGATCGACATTTCAGTTCACCTCCTCGTCCTGTTTTTGTTCTGGGCGCTGCTGTTCGGGGCGCGTGCGCAGATCACCGGGTACTCCCCTCCGCGAATGTCCCCCGGGCTTCGCCCTCCTCCTTGATTTCGCTGCGGGGAGCACCCGGTGCTCCGCGCACCTGGGCACGCTGCCGGTGCTTCGCTGATCAACAACGGCTCCGAATAACGGTCACGCCGATGGGGTGCCTTGCGCAGCGAAATAAAGGAGGAGCCCGAAGGGCGGGGGACATTCGCGGAGCAAGGTACCCCGTCGGCGTGATCGCGCCCCGAATGACCCATGCGTCGACGAATCGAAGAACAAGCCTTCATCTCAATGCCCCCGCCGAGCCGCGGCTACGACCAGTTCCGCAGCCTCCGCCATGTCGTCGGCCGTGATGAGCTTCAGCCCCGACTGCGCAAGCACTGTCCGGCCCAGGCTCTCGTTGGTGCCCTTCATGCGGACCACGAGCGGCACCGACAGTTCGACCTCTCGCGCGGCGGCGACGATGCCGCGGGCGATCACGTCGCACTTCATGATGCCGCCGAAGATGTGGACCAAGATGGCGCGCAGGTTCGGGTTGCGCAGCATCAGCTTGAACGCCTGCGTCACCTTCTCGGCCGTGGCACCGCCGCCCACATCCAGGAAGTTGGCGGGCGAACCGCCGTAGAGCTTGATCACATCCATCGTCGCCATCGCAAGGCCCGCACCGTTGACCAGGCAACCGATGTCGCCCTCGAGCGCGACGTACGACAGGTCGAAACGCGAGGCTTCCAGTTCGGCCGCGTCTTCCTCGTCGAAGTCGCGCATCGCGGCGATCTCCGGCTGGCGATAGAGCGCGTTGGGGTCGAAGCTGAACCTGGCGTCCAGCGCGAAGATCCGGCCGTCGCGCGTGACCACCAGCGGGTTGATTTCGGCGAGCGAGGCATCGCTGGCGTCGAAGGCCTGGTAGAGGTTCTGCATCAGCGTGCGCGCCTGCACCACCGACTTGCCCGACAGGCCGATGCCGCGCGCCACGATGTCGGCCTCGGTGCCTTTGAGGCCGGTGGCGGGGTCGATGAAGATCTTGTGGATGCTGGCGGGCGTGCGGGCGGCGACCTCTTCAATGTCCATGCCGCCTTCGCTGGACGCCATCAGCGCAACGCGGCCGCTGTCGCGGTCGACCACCAGGGCCAGGTAGAGCGCCTTGTCGACCTCGATGCCCTCTTCCACCAGCAGGCGCTTCACCACCCGGCCCTCGGGGCCGGTCTGGTGGGTCTTCAGGGTCATGCCGAGCATCTGGGTGGCGTGGCGCCGCACTTCCTCGACCGACCAGGCGAGCTTGACGCCGCCGCCCTTGCCGCGGCCGCCGGCGTGGATCTGCGCCTTCACCACCCACGCACGGCCGCCCAGGCGGGTGGCGGCGGCCGCGGCTTCGTCGGCCGAGGCGCAGGCAAATCCACGGGGCGTGGGCACGCCGTATTTGCGCAATACGTCCTTGCCCTGGTATTCGTGGATATTCATGTCGGCGATGGCTTCAGGCGCCGATTTCCGCGCCGTGGCTCTCGGCCCAATTGAAATAGCGCCGGGTGCCGAGGCCAGCGCTCAATTCGCGCTGCTGGTGCTCTTCTTTCTTTTGCTCGATGGCCTCGGCCAGGAATTTGGCGTCATAGGCGCGCAGCAGATGCGGCTGATGGGTATTCAAATAATGGCGAACCCGCTCGCCGCCGTCCTGGCTCTGGCGCAGCAATTGGCAATAGGTTTCACGGTCCCAGTGCCAGCGCAGACCCAGCTCGTAGAAAGCGGCGTTGTAAGCGTTGCGCTCGGTCTCGGAGCTCCAGTATTGAATGGGCGCATCTTCGATCATCATGAAATTTCTCCTGGAAATTGAATGCCGGGCAACAAATGGGTGGCGGGTCGGCATGATCAAAATGTAGGTTCGATGATCGATAAATAATAGTTAAACTATTTTATTGAATGCATTTGCAATGCGTTATGTGTTAATTTCCAAAAACAGGCACACCAATCCATTGCAAATGGCTTTCGCCATTTGCAAACCAATTCGTCTGTCGATCGATCAGCGCGTGCTGCTAATTCTTCAAATCACGCGCTCGGTGCGCAGCATGGCGATTTCGTCCACTCCATAGCCCAATTGCCGGAGCACTTCTTCGGTGTGCTCGCCCAGCAAGGGCGCCCGGGTCACCTCGGTCGGGCTGTCGGACATCTTGATGGGGTTGCCCACCGTCAGGTACCTGCCGCGCGTGGGGTGGTCCACCTCCACGATGGTCCCGGTCTCGCGCAGCGATTCGTCGGCCGCGATTTCCTTCATCGACAGGATCGGGCCGCACGGAATGTCGAACTCGTTGAGGATGTCCATGGCCTCGAACTTGGTCTTGGTCATGGTCCATTGCTCGATGCGCGCGAAGATGGGCTTCAGGTGCAGCAAGCGCGCGGCCGGCGTGGCGTAGGCCTCGTCGGTGATCCAGCCCTCTTCGCCGATCACCTTGCACACCGCGGGCCACACCGCGCCCTGCGTGATGAAGTAGATGTAGGCGTTGGGGTCGGTCTCCCAGCCCTTGCACTTCAGGATGGAGCCCGGCTGCCCGCCGCCCGACGCGTTGCCCGCGCGCGGCACCGCGTCGCCGAACTTGCCGTCGGGGTACTGCGGGTATTCGTGCAGCGTGCCTGTGCGCTCCAGGCGCTGCTGGTCGCGCATCTTCACCCGGCACAGGTTGAGCACGGCGTCCTGCATGGGGGCCAGCACCTGCTGGCCGCGGCCGGTGCTGTTGCGCTGGAACAGCGCGGCCAGGATGCCCAGCGCCAGGTGCAGGCCGGTGCCGCTGTCGCCGATCTGCGCGCCGGTGACCACGGGCGGGCCGTCGTCGAAGCCGGTGGTCGATGCGGCGCCGCCGGCGCACTGGGCCACGTTCTCATAAACCTTGCAATGCTCGTACTTGCCGGGACCGAAGCCCTTGACCGAGGCGACGATCATCCTGGGGTTGAGCTTCTGGATGTGCGCCCAGGTGATGCCCATGCGGTCGAGCGCGCCGGGCGCGAAGTTCTCCACCAGCACGTCGCAGGTCTTGATCAGCGTGTCCAGCACCTGCTTGCCCTTGGGGTTCTTGGTGTCCAGCGTGATCGAGCGCTTGTTGTGGTTCAGCATCGTGAAGTAGAGGCTGTCCGTGCCCTGGATGTCGCGCAGCTGGCCGCGCGTGGCGTCGCCTTCGCCGGCACGCTCGACCTTGATGACGTCGGCGCCGAACCACGCCAGGAGCTGCGTGCAGGTGGGGCCCGACTGCACATGGGTGAAGTCGAGAATGCGGACGCCTTCAAGTGCCTTGCTCATCGTGTGTCTTTCGGATTTGTCTCGGTTTTTATCTGATCGCTGCGGCTTCGACTTCTACCAGACGGGCGCGCAATTTGCGCTCCTCGGCAAAGCGGGCGGTCTCGTCGCGCACGATGGCGACGATGCCTGAAACCTGTTGATCCTGCGAGAACAGCATCGACACCGTGAACGCGATGGAGAGCGTGTCGCCGTCCTTGTGCAGGGCGGGCACGCGCAGCACGTCGGCACCGTACTTGGTGACCGCCGTCTCCATCGTCTTGTTGTAGCCGTCCCAGTGCCGCTGGCGTTGCCGCACCGGGATGATGATGTCCAGCGACTGGCCGAGCGCCTCGGCTTCGGTGAACCCGAAGATGCGCTCGGCAGCCTTGTTCCAGAACGTGATCGCACCCTTGGCGTTGCAGACCATGATGGCGTCGCCGGCCCCGGCGACGAGTTGCTCGAAATCGATGGTCGGTTCGGACAAGGTGCGCTCCCGCTTTCTCTTCTGGCTGCGGCCTCAGACCGCCTTGGCTTCGCGCAGGTTGTCGATCTGTGCCTTCGAATAGCCCAGCTCGGACAACACTTCGTCGGTGTGCTCGCCCAGGAGCGGCGAGCCGGTGATCTCGGGCTTGAGGTCCGAGAACTTGATCGGGCTGCCCACGGTGAAGTAGCTGCCGCGCTCCTTGTGCGGCACTTCGACGATGGAGCCGCTGGCGCGCAGTGACGGGTCGTGCAGCAGTTCCTTCATCGTCAGCACCGGCGCGCAGGGAATGTCGAACTTGCGCAGGATGTCGACCGCCTCGAACTTGGTCTTGTCGGCCAGCCAGCCCTCGATGGTGGCGAAGATGTCCATGATGTGCGGCTGACGCGCCTTGGGCGTCATGTAGTCGGGGTCGGTCTTCCACTCGGGCTTGCCGATGGCGTCGCAGATCGGCGCCCATGCATGGCCCTGCACCGTGAAGTAGATGTAGGCGTTCGGGTCGGTCTGCCAACCCTTGCACTTGAGCACCCAGCCCGGCTGGCCGCCGCCGCCGGCATTGCCGCCGCGCGGCACCACGTCGCTGAAGGTGCCGTGCGGGTACTGCGGGTATTCCTCCAGGTAGCCGAGCTTGTCCAGGCGCAGCTGGTCGCGCATCTTCACGCGGCAAAGGTTGAGCACGGCGTCCTGCATGGCGCAGGCCACGCGCTGGCCCTTGCCGGTCTGCTGGCGGCCGATGATGGCCGTGAGGATGCCGATGGCCAGGTGCATGCCGGTGTTGCTGTCGCCAAGAGCCGCCGCGCTCACGGTCGGCGGGCCGTCCCAGAAGCCGGTGGTCGACGCGGCGCCGCCCGCGCACTGCGCGACGTTCTCGTACACCTTCAGGTCGTCGTAGTGGTGGCCGTCGCTGAAGCCCTTGACCGAGGCGACGATCATCTTGGGGTTCAGCTCCTGGATGCGTTCCCAGGTGAAGCCCATGCGGTCCAGCGCGCCGGGGCCGAAGTTCTCGACCAGCACGTCCGATTCCTTGATGAGCTTTTCCAGCACCACCTTGCCTTCGGGCTGCTTGGTGTCCAGCGTGAGCGAGCGCTTGTTGCTGTTGAGCATGGTGAAGTAGAGCGCGTCCACATCGGGAATGTCGCGCAGCTGCGAGCGCGTGACGTCGCCGGCGCCGGGGCGCTCGACCTTGATGACGTCGGCGCCGAACCAGGCCAGCATCTGCGTGCAGGCGGGACCGGCTTGCACGTGCGTGAAGTCGATGATCTTGATGCCGTTGAGGGGTTTGTTGCTCATGTGATTTCTCCTGGATGCTGGATGCTGAAAAACGAGGGACTACTTCTTCTTTGCCGTGCTGGGGTTCAGGCTGGTGATGCGGCCGCTTTCGGTGCCGGCGGTCTCGTCGATCACGGCGTTGATGAGGGTCGGGCGGCGCGAGGCGACGGCTTCGGCCAGGGCTGCTTGCAGTTCGTCGGCGGTGGTGGCGTTGACGCCCACGCCGCCGAAGGCCTCCATCAGCTTGTCGTAGCGCGCGTTCTTCACGAACACGGTGGGCGCCACGTCGGCGGTGCCGCTGGTGTTCACGTCGGTGCCGCGGTACACGCCGTTGTTGTTGAAGACGATGATGCAGATCGGCAGGTTGTAGCGGCAGATGGTCTCCACCTCCATGCCGCTGAAGCCGAAGGCGCTGTCGCCCTCGATGGCGATCACCGGCTTGTCGGTGACCACGGCGGCCGCAACGGCAAAGCCCATGCCGATGCCCATGATTCCCCAGGTGCCCACGTCCAGGCGCTTGCGCGGCTCGTACATGTCCACGATGCTGCGCGCGAAGTCCAGCGTGTTGGCGCCTTCGTTCACCACGATGGCATCGGGCCGTGCCTTGACCTGGTCGCGGATCACGCTGAGCGCGCTGTGGAAGTTCATCGGCGACGGACGCGCGGCGAGCGTGGCGGCCATCTTGGAGAGGTTCTTGTCCTTGCGCTCGGCGATGGCACCGGTCCATTCGGTCGGCGGCTTGGCCCACTTGGCATCGATGCCGCCCAGCAGCGCGGCCACGCAGGAGCCGATGTCGCCGATGACCGGTGCGGCGATGGCCACGTTGCTGTCGATCTCGGTCGGTGCGATGTCGATCTGGATGAACTGCTTGGCGCCCTTGTCCTGCGCCCAGGTCTTGCCCTTGCCGTGCGAGAGCAGCCAGTTCAGGCGCGCGCCGATGAGCATGACCACGTCGGCCTCCTGCAGCACATAGGAGCGTGCGGCGGCAGCGGACTGTTCGTGCGTGTCGGGCAGCAGGCCCTTGGCCATCGACATCGGCAGATAGGGAATGCCCGTTTTCTCGACCAGCGCGCGAATGTCGGCATCGGCCTGCGCATACGCGGCGCCCTTGCCCAGCAGGATGAGCGGCTTCTTCGCGCCCTTGAGCAGGTCGAGCGCGCGCTTGACGGCGTCGGGCGCGGGGATCTGGCGCGGCGCGGGGTCGATCACCTTGATGAGCGAGGCCTTGCCCTTGGCCGCGTCCATGGTCTGGGCGAAGAGCTTGGCCGGCAGATCGAGGTACACGCCGCCCGGGCGGCCCGACAGCGCCGAGCGGATGGCGCGGGCGATGCCCACGCCGATGTCTTCGGCATGCAGCACGCGGAAGGCGGCCTTGCACAGCGGCTTGGCGATGGCCAGCTGGTCCATCTCTTCGTAGTCGCCCTGCTGCAGGTCGACGATTTCGCGTTCGCTCGATCCGCTGATGAGGATCATCGGGAAGCAGTTGGTGGTCGCGTTGGCCAGTGCGGTCAGGCCGTTGAGAAAGCCGGGCGCCGACACCGTGAGGCAGATGCCGGGCTTCTGCGTGAGAAAGCCCGCAGCCGCAGCCGCGTTGCCCGCGTGCTGTTCGTGGCGGAACGAAATGACCCGAAGGCCCTCGGCCTGCGCCATGCGCGTGAGGTCGGTGATGGGAATGCCGGGCAGGCCGAAGATGGTGTCGATGTCGTTCAGCTTCAGCGCATCGATGACCAGGTGAAAGCCGTCGATGGTTTCCGCCGTCGCGGCCGCGTCGCCTTCGGCCACCGGCTTGAGGGCGCGCACGACCGCCGCATCGCCGTCCGCGGCCCGGCCGGTGGGCTTGAGGGCGTCGTCCAGCGTGGTGGATGCCTCTTTGTCCGTTCTTACTGAAGACATGTCTCTCCTTGTGCTTTGGTGAATGGCCGAGGCCCGAGCCGGGACTATGATTCGGGGGCATGCTTTCGAACGTTGACCTCGGTCAACTTTCCGGAAAACGGCACCGGCCTGAACCCCAGGCCGGAACCTGAAGTTGTTGTTGCGAGTTCGAACAAGACGGGACCCATGACGTTGTTGGAAAACCACCCGGAAAAAAACATCATTCGCGCGCAGCTACGGCAGAACGTGTTGCTCAAGGACCTGAGCGAGAGCGACCGCGCCGAGCTCGAAGCCCATCTGGTCATCGTGGACGGCAACAAGGGCGACTTCCTTTTGCACCAGGGCGTGCGCGAGATGGAGCAGTACTTCATCCTGGACGGCATCCTCAAGCGCGTGGTGAGCAACCCGGAGGGCAAGGAAATGATCCTTCGCTTCGCCGACGAGCACGACATGGAAACCAGCTACGCGGCCCTGCGCCTGGGCACGCCGACGCCCTACGGCATCGTGTGCGTCACCAAGGCCCGCGTGGCGAGCCTGCCGCTGAAGGAATGGATCACCTTCCTGGACAAGCACGCGCAGACCAAGGAACTCTTCGAGTACCTGGTGATGAAGGGAATGAGCGAAATCATGGCGCACACCATCACGCTGCACCTGCTGGATGCGCCGGGGCGGGTGCATCGGTTCATGAGGAAGCATCCGGAGCTGGAAGACCGGATTCCCAGCAAGGAGCTGGCTTCTTATCTCAATCTGTCGGCGGAGACGCTGAGCCGGTTGAGGAAGCGCGGAAAAATCTAGGCGCTGGCGTTTACTCCCTCCCCTTCCGGGGGAGGGTGGGGGTGGGGGCACGCGGCGTTGGAATTGCTGGCCGCGCTTCGATGAAAGCCGTCGTGCCCCCACCCCAGCCCTCCCCCAGAGGGGGGGAGAAATACAAGGCTCAGGTCTGTTTGGCGGATGCAAAGCGACGAGACGTTGCCATCAACCGCAGCTGGTTGTGCACCCCCGTCACACCGGCCACGGTCGCGACCACAGCCTCCGTCTGCTCCCGCTCCTGCGAGTTCAGGACGATCCCGCGCAGGATCACCTCTCCCTGGTTCGCATTGACCGTGACGCGTATGTCGCTGGTCTCAGCCTGCTCTTTCAGCGCCGCCTTCACCCGCGCCTCCAGCGCCATGTTCTTCAGCAGCGCGCGCGATGCCGGCGTTTCCGCGAACTCGGGCCGCGCCACCAGCTGGCGGATCTGCTCGACGCAACTGTCGACCGTCATGCGATCGGTGTTGAGCACCAGGTCGTAGAGCACCGGGTCGCCCCAGGTCACGCCGAATTGCGCATGCATGCGCGCGGCATGCGCCTGGTCGCTGCGTCGGATCTCCGCTTCCGCGAAGGCAGCGTCGTCCGTTTCAAGATCGCCCATCAGCCATTCGACGCGCTTGTCCATCGACCGCGTGATGCGCACGCACACCACATGCGGCACAGGCCGCAGCAAACAGGTGGCGCCCCAGCCGCGCAGCACCACGTTGCCACGATCGGCCAGCGCGAACAGTTCGTCGGCCGTGTAGAGCGCCACGCTGCGCTGGTCGGTTTTCAGCCGCTCGAAGAGGCCGGCCTTGCCGCCGCGCAGCCGGCCGATCAGGCTCTTGGGCACCTGCATTTTTTCAGCCACATGGTCGATGACCTCGTGGCGCATCACGGCGAGCGAGAGCGCTTCCGCGAGCTTGACCGACACATCCTTGGCGAGGGAACCCATCTCCTGGGTCAGTGCGATGACTGGCATGTGTGTGCTCCTTGTTCCCGCTCAATCGACCGGCCGTTCGACGGCGAACTCGTCGGGCTTCTTCGGCGGCTTGATCATGGCCAGCACCTTGGAGATCAGCGGCCAGAACAGCAGCACCAGGGCCAGCGTCGTGATGCCGCCGACCAGCGGGTTCGCGAACATGATCATCACGTCGCCTTGCGAGACCAGCATGGCCTGCCTGAACGAGTCTTCCGCCTTGTCCCCCAGCACCAGGGCAAGCACCAGCGGCGCCAGCGGAAAGTCCAGCTTCTTGAACAGGTAGCCGATGACGCCGAAGCCCAGCATGAACCAGATGTCGAGCATCGCGTTGTGCACGGTGTACGCACCGATGGCGCAGATCACGATGATCACCGGCGCGATGATCGAGAACGGAATGCGCAGGATCGAGGCGAACAGCGGCACCGTGCTCAGCACCACGATCAGGCCCACGATGTTGCCCAGGTACATGCTGGCGATGAGGCCCCAGACAAAGTCCTTCTGCTCGGTGAACAGCAGCGGCCCGGGCTGCAGGCCCCAGATCAGCAGGCCGCCCAGCAGCACGGCAGCGGTGGGCGATCCGGGAATGCCCAGCGCCAGCATCGGCAGCAGCGCGCTGGTGCCCGCGGCATGCGCCGCGGTCTCGGGTGCGACCACGCCTTCCATCTGGCCGGTGCCGAACTTGGAGCCGCGCTTGGACATCTTCTTGGCCAGGCCGTAGGCCATGAACGAAGCCGGCGTGGCACCGCCCGGGGTGATGCCCATCCAGATCCCGATGAGCGAGCTGCGCAGCGAGGTCACCCAGTACTGCGGCAGCTGCTTCCAGGTTTGCAGCACCACCTTGGGGTCGATCTTGGCGCTCTTGCCCGAGAACTTGAGGCCCTCCTCCATCGACAGCAAAATTTCGCCGATGCCGAAGAGACCGATCACCGCGATCAGGAAGTCGAAGCCGCGCATCAGCTCGGGCTGGCCGAAGGTCAGCCGCAGCTGGCCGGTGACCGTGTCCATGCCCACCGAGGCCAACGCGAAGCCCAGCGCCATGGACGCGAGGATCTTGAAGGGCGAGCCCTTGCCCATGCCCACGAAGCTGCAAAAGGTGAGCAGGTACACCGCGAAGAATTCAGGTGACCCGAACTTGAGCGCAAACTTGGCCACCAGCGGCGCAAGGAAGGTGATCATCACCACCGCGATGAAGGCGCCCACGAAGGACGAGGTGAACGCCGTGGTCAGCGCCGCGCCTGCATTGCCCTGCTGCGCCATCGGATAGCCGTCGAAGGTGGTGGCCACCGACCAGGGCTCGCCCGGGATGTTGAACAGGATCGAGGTGATCGCCCCGCCGAACAACGCGCCCCAGTAGATGCACGACAACATGATGATGGCCGAGGTCGGCGACATCGTGAAGGTCAGGGGCAGCAGAATCGCCACCCCGTTGGCGCCGCCCAGCCCCGGCAGCACGCCGATGAGCACCCCCAGGATGATCCCGATGAACATCAGGCCGATGTTCGTCGGCGTGAGGATCACTGCAAAGCCCTGCATCAGGGCGCTGATTTCTTCCATTTCGCTTGTGCTCCGTATTCAGTGGGTTCAGTAGCCGAGGAACCGGAGGGGGTCGAGCGCGCCTTTGAACAGCGGCACCTTGAACCACACCTCGAACATGCAGAAGAAAACCGTGTTCACCGCCAGGGCGGCGATGACGCTCTTGACCCACGAGTACTTGCCCAGCAGGATCATGAAGAGCGCGATGTACACCGCCGATGCGACATACAGCCCCACGAAGGTGATGGCCAGCACATACACCGTGGCCGGCAGCAGCACCGAGAGCACGCGCTTGAGCTGCACCGAGTCGACGAACACCTCGGTGTTGCGCTTCTTGCCCAGCAGCGACTGGTAGAGGATGCCGGCGCCCGAGATGGTGATGATCACGCCGATGAAGAAGGGAAAGTACCCCGACCCCGGCCCGTCCGTCGTCCAGCCCGCGCCCAGCTTGCGGGCCTCGAACACCACCACCAGGCCGATGACCAGCAGCACCACCGCCACCACCGCTTCAACCACATAGGTGGCAACGCCCGAGCGCGCCTGTCCGTCGGAAATTTCTTCGTGCTCCATGGAGCCCCCGTCGTCAATGAGAGTGAGTGAAATGCAGCAGCCCGGGCCGAACCGGATGGCGGGCCGTGCGCTGCGTGGCGATCCACCGGCCGGCCAGCGCACGGTGCCGGCGATGACCGGGTTGCCGGCCTGCTTACTTGTTGGCCGCCAGGAAGCCCGCTTCCGACATCAGCGTGCGGTGTGTGGCTTCGGCCGTGGTGAGCCAGTCGGCAAAGGGCTTGCCGGTCATGAAGGTCGGGTTGAAGGCGCCCTTCTCCATGTATTCCTTCCACTCCGGCGTGGCCGCCACCTTGGTCAGCAGGTCCACGTAGAACGCGAGCTGGTCGGGCGTGACGCCGGCGGGCATGAAGATGCCGCGCAGCATCGTGTAGTTGGTGGGCACGCCCGCTTCCTTGCAGGTGGGCACGTCGTTCCACGACTGCGTGTCGGTCACCTTGGTCTTGAAGGCCATGCGCTGGTCGTCGAACACGCACAGCGCGCGCAGCTTGCCGGCACGCCACTGCGCCACGGCCTCGATCGGGTTGTTGACCGTGGAGTGCACATGGCCGCCCACCAGCTGCACCGCCACCTCGCCGCCGCCCTTGAAGGGCACGTAGATGAACTTGGTGCCCGTGGCCTTCTCGAGCGCCACGGTGATGATCTGGTCTTCCTGCTTGGAGCCGGTGCCGGCCATCTTGAACTTGCTGGGCCCCGCGGCCTTGGCGGCGGCGACGTATTCGCCGGCCGTCTTGTAGGGCGCGTCGACGTTGGTCCACAGCACGAACTGGTCGAGCGCCATCATCGCGACGGGCGTCATGTCCTTCCAGTTGAAGGGCACGCCGGTGGCCATGGGCGTGGTGAACAGGTTCGACAGCGAGATGATGATCTTGTGCGGATCGCCCTTGGCCTCCTTCACCGCCAGGAAGCCTTCGGCGCCCGCGCCGCCCGACTTGTTGACCACGATGAGCGGCTCTTTCATGAGCTTGTACTTGATGACGATGCCCTGCAGCAGCCGCGCCATCTGGTCGGCACCGCCGCCGGTGCCGGCGGGAATCACGAACTCCACGGGTTTGGTCGGCTCCCAGGCGTGCGCCGGGACCGTGGCGGTGATGGCGGCCATCGCCAGGACGGCTGCGCCAACGGCTTTGGCGCGCAAGCTTCGGGTGATGGCACTGGTGGCAGCGCCGGCGTGCGAAGCGATGTTCTTCATCGTCATGTTTGTCTCCAGACTGTGTAAGGTGCGCCCGTTGTTCTTCTTGGATCTGAGCGGAGATACGAACAGGGCGGATGTTGCGCGCTGCTGCCGGAAAGCCGACTTGACCGAGGTCAACTTCTTGGAGATTTCGTATGCGGGTTAGCCCGCGCTGCCCGGGTTTTTGCACCGGCGCGGGGCGTGTGCGCGAACCGCGCGCGAAGGCCTATAAAATCGCACGGCGCACCGGCAGCCACCCGCCGGCAGGGTACCCAGCCCATCGCGCCGAATGTCTTCGTAGTTCAATGGATAGAACGGGGTCCTCCTAAGACTCAGATACAGGTTCGATTCCTGTCGAAGGCACCATGGAATCGAAGCGCAGCGTCTCACCAAGCCTCAATTCCCAGGCCTCGCCCGAGCACATACTGGTCCGCCGGCAGGGCATCGAGGACGAGTTGGTCTACGACGCGGGCGCAAAAAGCGATGGCAGCAACGATGACCCCGAGCGACAGACGCGCCACCTCAACGGCCTGCTGGACGTACGCGCTGATGAGGCCCACGCCCCTGTAGCAAGGGAAGGGGTCATACCCCGCTGTGCTCCTATCCGGCCCACTTTCGTCCCTGACTTTTGTCCCCGACTTCAGCGCTTCAAAAGGTCGGTCAACTTGTCCGTCCGATCGGACTGCGACTTGATCAAGCGGGTTTGTGCCTCCGACTCGCGCTGGCTAGCGGCTATCACCGCGCTCATCAACTGGCGGTACTTTGCTAGTGTCCTGTCCCGTTAATTCGTAGGCACGAGAACTGCTTGTGGTGAGGCATCCTTGGAGATGCTGCCATGCCCAACGCCCACGTACGCAC
>NZ_JBEPKK010000027.1:0-19821 GCF_040544675.1 Variovorax boronicumulans | reverse complement strand
GCCTTGGCTTCGCCGCCGAACTTGGCCGACAGAACGGTTGCGATTGCAGCCGTCAGCGTGGTCTTGCCATGGTCGACGTGACCGATCGTGCCCACGTTGACGTGGGGCTTGGTGCGGGTGAACTTACCTTTTGCCATTTTTCAATCCTTGAAAGAGCATTCCCGTGTATTGGTTTTATGTCTGCACCCGATTGCTGGTTCGCCTCGCACGGGAACGTGGCGGCACCGGATCGCAGACAACGAAGGCCACGCACTGCGTGACCCTGCATTCTTTTGAATCAGTTGGGGACAGAGCAAATTTGCTGCGCAAATCTTGGTCTGTCCCGCAAAGACATTACTTTGCGCGAGCAGCCACGATGGCTTCGGCAACGTTACGGGGAGCTTCAGCGTAGTGCTTGAACTCCATCGTGTACGTGGCACGGCCTTGCGACATCGAACGCAGCGTGGTCGAGTAGCCGAACATTTCCGACAGCGGCACTTCGGCCTTGATGGACTTGCCGCCACCGATCATGTCGTCCATGCCCTGCACCATGCCGCGGCGTGAGGACAGGTCGCCCATCACGTTGCCGGCGTAGTCTTCAGGCGTTTCGACTTCCACGGCCATCATGGGCTCCAGGATCACGGGGCTGGCCTTGCGGGCGCCTTCCTTGAAACCGAAGATCGCGGCCATCTTGAACGCCATTTCGTTCGAGTCCACATCGTGGTACGAACCGAAGTGCAGCGTGACCTTGACGTCCACGACGGGGTAGCCCGCCAGCACGCCTTGGGTCAGCGCTTCCACAACGCCCTTTTCCACTGCGGGGATGTATTCGCGAGGAACCACACCGCCCTTGATGGCGTCGACGAACTCGAAGCCCTTGCCGGCTTCCTGCGGCTCGAGCTTCAGGATCACGTGACCGTACTGGCCCTTGCCGCCCGACTGGCGAACGAACTTGCCTTCGGCATCTTCGACGGTCTTGCGGATCGTTTCGCGGTAAGCCACTTGCGGCTTGCCCACGTTGGCTTCCACGCCGAATTCGCGCTTCATGCGGTCCACGATGATTTCAAGGTGGAGCTCGCCCATGCCGGCGATGATGGTCTGGCCCGATTCTTCGTCGGTCTTGACGCGGAACGACGGGTCTTCCTGAGCGAGACGCTGCAGGGCGATGCCCATCTTTTCCTGGTCGGCCTTGGTCTTGGGCTCGACGGCCTGCGAGATCACCGATTCCGGGAACACCATGCGCTCGAGCGTCACGACGGCTGCCGGGTCGCACAGGGTTTCGCCCGTGGTGACTTCCTTCAGGCCCACGCAGGCGGCGATGTCGCCGGCGCGGATTTCGTTGACTTCTTCGCGGTTGTTCGCGTGCATCTGCACGATACGGCCGATGCGTTCCTTCTTGCCGCGCACCGGGTTGTAGACGCTGTCACCCTTGGTCAGCACGCCCGAGTAGACGCGCACGAAGGTCAGCTGGCCCACGAACGGGTCGGTCATCAACTTGAATGCGAGCGCCGAGAACTTCTCGCCGTCGTCAGCCTTGCGGGTGACAGGGGCTTCGTCTTCGTCGGTACCGGTGACCGGGGGAATGTCGGTCGGTGCGGGCATGTATTCGACGACGGCGTCGAGCATGGCCTGCACGCCCTTGTTCTTGAAGGCCGAGCCGCACAGCATCGGCTGGATTTCGCCGGCGATGGTGCGCTGGCGGATCGCGGCCTTGATTTCTTCCTCGGTCAGCTCGTTGCCTTCGAGGTACTTGTTCATGAGCTCTTCGCTCGCTTCTGCAGCGGCTTCGACGAGCTTTTCGCGGTACTCGGCGCACACGTCGGCCAGGTTCGCGGGGATTTCACCGTAGGTGAAGGTCACGCCCTTGTCTTCGTCCCAGATGATCGCCTTCATCTTCACGAGGTCGACGATGCCCTGGAAGTGCTCTTCGGCACCGATCGGGATCTGGATCACGACGGGGTTGGCCTTCAGGCGGTCCACCATCATCTGGCGCACGCGCAGGAAGTCGGCGCCGGTGCGGTCCATCTTGTTGACGAACGCGAGGCGCGGAACCCGGTACTTGTTGGCCTGGCGCCAGACGGTTTCGGACTGGGGTTGCACGCCGCCGACCGCGTCGTACACCATGACGGCACCGTCCAGCACGCGCATCGAGCGCTCGACTTCAATGGTGAAGTCCACGTGGCCGGGGGTGTCGATGATGTTGATGCGGTGTTCTTCGAACTTGCCGGCCATGCCCTTCCAGAAGCAGGTGGTGGCAGCAGAGGTGATCGTGATGCCGCGCTCTTGCTCTTGCTCCATCCAGTCCATCGTGGCGGCACCGTCGTGCACTTCACCGATCTTGTGGTTCACGCCGGTGTAGAACAGGATGCGCTCGGTCGTCGTGGTCTTGCCGGCGTCGATGTGCGCCGAGATGCCGATGTTGCGGTAGCGCTCGATGGGGGTCTTGCGGGACATGATTTACTTTCGGGTTAAATGCGTTGAGCGCTGGGTCCTGAGCCCTGGCGACATCGCCCGGCACTCAGCACCCAACGCCCAAGCGAAGTTTGATTTTTAGAAGCGGAAGTGGCTGAAAGCGCGGTTGGCTTCTGCCATGCGGTGCACTTCGTCGCGCTTCTTCATGGCGCCGCCACGGCCTTCCGTGGCTTCCATCAGCTCGTTGGCCAGACGCAGGGCCATCGACTTCTCGCCGCGCTTGCGAGCGGCTTCCTTGATCCAGCGCATCGACAGGGCGAGGCGACGGACAGGGCGGACTTCGACCGGCACCTGGTAGTTCGCACCGCCGACGCGGCGCGACTTGACTTCGACCATCGGCTTCACGTTGTTGATGGCAACGGTGAAAGCTTCGAGCGGGTCCTTGTCAGGGTTCTTCTTTTCGATGAATTCGAGCGCACCGTAGATGATGCGTTCGGCAACAGCCTTCTTGCCGCCTTCCATGATCACGTTCATGAACTTCGACAGCTCGACATTGCCGTACTTGGGATCCGGCAGGATTTCACGTTTGGGGACTTCGCGACGACGTGGCATTTTTTAACCTCTTTGCTTCAGTTGGCACCGCTTCCGGTACCGCGAGAGCCAGTCAGGACTCTCACTTACTCGACCCGACATTGGGTCACTTCGTTCGATGTGCCCGCCAAGGCAACCGAACACCGCTTGTTTTCTGACGACAAGAAGGCTTAAGCCTTCTTGGGGCGCTTTGCGCCGTACTTGGAACGCGACTGCTTGCGGTCTTTCACGCCTTGCAGGTCGAGCGAACCGCGCACGATGTGGTAGCGAACACCGGGCAAGTCCTTGACACGACCGCCGCGAACCAGCACGACGCTGTGTTCCTGCAGGTTGTGGCCTTCGCCGCCGATGTAGGAGATGACTTCGAAGCCGTTGGTCAGGCGGACCTTGGCAACTTTACGAAGCGCCGAGTTGGGCTTCTTTGGCGTCGTGGTGTAGACGCGGGTGCAGACACCGCGACGTTGCGGCGAGTTCTGCATGGCAGGGCTCTTCGAATTGATCTTTTCGACCGTTCGACCCTGACGCACCAGTTGATTGATGGTTGGCATGAATGAATTAGTCCCAAAACAACCCGGCTTTGGTTGCAGAACCGCCCTTGGTCGTGACTCAAGGAAGCCGGGAATAACGAAAACGTGAAACCCTTCGGAAAATTCCGAAAAGCCCACGAGTATAGCAAACGCGCCTGAAACGGCAATGTCCGCAGCATCGGAGCGGGCCGGGGCGGCCTCGGCCGCCCTGCCGCGCTACTTGATCCAGAGGCGCACGGCGTCCCAGGCGCGGCCGAAGATGCCGGCCTGCTCGACGGCTTCCAGCGCCACCAAGGGAACATCGGCCACCTGCTGGTCGTCCAGGGTCACCTTGAGCGAGCCCACGGGCTGGTACTTGGTGAAAGGCGCCACCAGCGGATCGGGGCGCGCCACCTGGGTCTTGATCTTGCTGGCGCTGCCGGCAGGCACCGCCACCACGATGGCCTCGGGGCGGCCGAGCTTGAGGACGTTCGCCTTGCCCTTCCAGACCGCGGGGGTCGCGGCAGGCTGGCCGGCGTCGAAGAGGCGCACGGCGTCATAGGCCGTGTAGCCCCAGTTCAGCAGCTTCTGCGATTCGTTGGCGCGAACGGTCTCGCCCGAAGTGCCCAGCACGATCGACAGCAGGCGGCGGCCGCCGGTCAGGTTCGGGAAATCGCGCTTGGCGGTGGCGATCATGCAGTAGCCGGCGGCCTCGGTATAGCCGGTCTTCAGGCCGTCGACGGTGGGGTCGCGGAACAGCAGCAGGTTGCGGTTGGTGTCGTTGGTGGAGGGCGTGCCCGGGTAGCGGTACTTCTTGATGGCGTAGTACTTGGCTTCTTCCGGGAAGTCGCGCACCAGTCGGGTCGCCAGGATGCTCAGGTCGCGGGCCGTTGTCGTGTGGCCAGGCACGGTGAGCCCTTCGGGGTTCTTGTAGGTCGTGTTCTTCATGCCCAACGCCTTGGCCTGGGCGTTCATGAGTTCGACGAAATGCTCCACCGTCCCGCCCACGCCTTCGGCCAGCGCCACGGTGGCGTCGTTGCCCGACTGCACGATCAGCCCCTTGATCAGGTCTTCGACCGGCACCTGCATCTTGGGGTCGATGAACATGCGCGAGCCGGGCATCTTCCAGGCGCGCGGGCTCACCGGGAAGGTCTGCGTCAGCGTGATCTTCTTGGCGCGCAGCGCGTCGAACACGATGTACGCCGACATCAGCTTGGTGAGCGAAGCCGGCTCGACCGGGCTGTCGATGTCCTTCTGCGCGAGGATCTGGTTCGCGGTCACATCCAGCAGCAGATAGCTGCGCGCGGCGATCTCGGGCGGCGCCGGCACCTGGGCGGCGGCGATCAGGCTGGCCGACGCGGCGGCGGTCAGCAACAGTGCGCGGAGCGCATTGAAAAAACGATTCATGGGGAGGATGGAAAGAGACGAAAACAAGCCCGAGGAGGCTTTCATTCAATGCCCGCGCGGAGGTGGCGGGCAACCAGACTTTTGAGCAGCGGCAATTGTCCGTGAAAGAAATGGCCGCCCCCGGGAATAACCGTGACAGGAAGTGACTGCGGCCGCGCCCAGTCCATCACCGCCGCGAGGGGCACGGTGTCGTCCGCTTCGCCGTGAACCACCAGCATGCGCTCGTGGGCCTCGACGGGCAAGGTGGCCACGGTGTTGCGAGCGGCGGCCGTACCGACCAGCACGACCTGCCTGACGTCGCGCGCAGCCCAGAGCTTTTCGGCCGCGCCGCTCGCGACAAAGGCGCCGAACGAAAAACCGGCAATGGCCAGCGGGCCTTCGGGCGCGAGCTGGGCCACGACATTCAGCATGTCTTCGAGTTCACCGCGCCCTTCGTCGTGCACGCCCTCGCTGGCTCCCACGCCGCGAAAGTTGAAGCGCACGGTGGTCCAGCCGCAGGCCACGAAAGCGCGCGCCAAGGTCTGCACCACCTTGTTGTCCATGGTGCCGCCGAACAGCGGATGCGGATGAGCGATCACCGCGATGCCGCGCGCGGCGTCGGCCGGCTGGTCGCGCTGCACTTCGATCGCGCCGGCGGCACCCTGAAGGCTGATCTTTTCAGTCTGGGAATTCATGTCGCTGTGAGTGAGCGCTCGATCGAAAAAGTTCAGCGCCCGACATCGGCGGGCAGCACGAGCCGCTCGACGACCTGGCCGTTCTTCAGGTGCGACTCGACGATCTCGTCGATGTCTTCAGCGTCGACGAAGGTGTACCAGACGGCTTCCGGATACACCACCGCCACCGGGCCGCCGGCGCAGCGGTCCAGGCACCCGGCCTTATTGACGCGCACCTTGCCCGGCCCGGACAGCCCCGCCTCCTTGACCTTCGCCTTGCAGCGATCGAAGCCCTCCTGTGCGTTGTGCATGGCGCAGGAGTCTTCGCCGTTCTTGCGCTCGTTGAGGCAAAAGAAAATGTGGCGACCGTAGTAGCCGCTGGTCGCGGCAGGCGTGGAGCTGGGCATCGGCCGATTTTAGTGACGGCTGCTCCGGGCACCCCGCTACTGCGCCGGACGCCCCCTGCGCGACAGCGCGGCCACCACATACCCCATCACCGCGAACGGCCAGATCCATCCCAGCCACTGCGCCAGCCCATGGAAGCGAATGAAGCGCCCCTGCTCCCAGGTGGCCAGGGTCTGCGCGAAGTAGGCGCTCTCGGGCGCCTGATTCAGCAGCGCCAGCTGCAGCACGAGCCCCATTAGCAGCAATGCACCGCACAGCCGGCGCGGCGCGAACAGCAGCAGCACACCGGCGACAAGCGCCGCGGCCATGCCGACCTGGACCGGCAGGTCGAGCCAGGCCCACGCATGTTCGGGCCCGTAGCTCAGCGCTGCGGACAACGCCGAGGCGGCCACGCCCGACAGAAAGATCAACGGAAGCAGAACGGCCCGCCGGGCGACCGTGCGCGCCACCAGATAGCCCAGCAGGCACGGCACCAGGGCGCCGAGCATCACGCAAAGCAGCTCCACTGCAGGCACCAGCGGCTCGAGCTCGAACTGGCGCACGGGCAACCAGTCGATGAAGGGGGTGTCGAGCAGCCACTCGGAGATCGCCACTTCGAGCCGCTCGAACACCTGGCCCAGCCCGAAGGTCACGGCCGCGGGAAACAGCAGCGCAAAGGGCCACAGCGCCAGCAGCACCAGTGCGCCGCGGGCATCCTCGATGAACCACTGCGAGCGGGTGCGCCCCCAATGGGCGACCGCCCCCAGCCGCTCCAGCGCCACTGCGAGCACCGCGCCCAGCACCGCGCCGGTGGTGTTGAGCCCCAGGTCGACATTCGAGGGAATGCGCACCGGCAGATAGCTCTGTAGCGTCTCCATCGCAAAGGCAATCGACGCGCCGGCCACGGTGGCGCGCAGCACGGCGCGCCAGACGGCGACACCTTGCCGCGTGCGCAGCACCGCCAGGGCGCACAGGAAACCGAAAGGCACGTAGCCCGCCACGTTGACCGCGAAATCGAAACCGGTCCAGTACTTGGGCCATGGCGCCCAGAGGTAGGCCCAGGGCGCAATCCCTTGGTCGCGCCAATCCGAAAACGGATAGAGGCTGGCGTAGACGATCAGCGCCGCATAGGCGAGCGCCAGGGGGAGCGCGGCGGACTTGTGCGGCCTCTCCACCGTGTGCATCGGCTTCAGAACGGCTTGACGACGACCAGGATCACGATCCCGGTCAGCAGCAGCACCGGCAGCTCGTTGAACCAGCGGTACCACCGATCGCCGCGCCGGTTGCCGCCGGACGCAAAGCGCCGCAGCAGCACGCCGCAGCCATGGTGATAGCCGATGGCCACCAGCACGAGTGCCAGCTTGGCGTGCATCCAGCCGTTGCCCGGTCCGCGTCCGATGCCGTAGCCCAGCCAGAGCCACAACCCGAAGCCCAGGGCGGGCACGGCCAGGAAGGTCGTGAACCGCATCAGCTTGCGCGCCATCAGCAGCAGGCGCTCGCGCTCGGCCACCGATTCGGGTGGCACCATCGCCAGATTGACGAAGATCCGCGGCAGGTAGAACAAGCCCGCGAACCAGCTCGCGATGAACACGATGTGAAGAGATTTGACCCAGAGCATGAGGGCCAGTTTAGTGGCGCGCCGCTTCACTGCCGCCAGATCTGCGCACGGGGCCAGCGCATCGGGCCAAAAAGCCTCGGCCCAAAAAAAAGCCCGACGTCTTCACGTCGGGCTGGGAAGCCCTTTTGCTGTCACACATCAAGGCACCCGCTCAGGGAGGAAAAGCGGGGAGCGGCAAGCCGCCCGCTGGAGAATTTAACAAAGACGAAACAAGGTTTCAAGCGAATGACGTATTTTCTTTAACATTCCAAACAAAAAAACGAGAACCTTGGTGCTACGAATTTCCTTGGTTGTAGGACAACTGGACGCCTGAACAAAGCACCGCGAAATGTAGCTTCAGGCACAATTTTGGGCATATGACGTCTTCCACTTCCCCCCTGGCCATGTTTCCCGCAGGGCGGCCGCGGCGCCTGCGCCGTGACGAATTCACCCGCAACCTGGTGCGAGAGCATGCGCTCACTGCCCATGACCTGATCTATCCGGTGTTCGTGCAGGAAGGCGAGAAGCGCCGCGATGCCGTCGCTTCCATGCCCGGCGTGGACCGCCTGAGCCTCGACCTGCTGCTGCCCGTGGCCGAGCAGTGCGTGGCGGCCGGCATTCCCGTGATGGCGCTGTTTCCGGTGATCGACGCCGGCCTCAAGACGCCGGCGGGCGATGAAGCCTTCAACCCCGACGGATTGATCCCGCGCGTGGTGGCCGCGCTCAAGTCGCGCTTTCCGGAACTCGGCGTGATGACCGATGTGGCGCTGGACCCCTACACCAGCCACGGGCAGGACGGCCTGCTGGACGACAACGGCTACATCGTCAACGATGCCACCGTCGAAGTGCTCGTGAAGCAGGCGCTCACACAATCGCAAGCCGGCGTGGACATTGTTGCGCCCAGTGACATGATGGACGGCCGCATCGGGGCCGTCCGCGCCGCGCTCGAAGCCCGCGGCGACATTCACACGCGCATCATGGCCTACAGCGCCAAGTACGCCAGCGCCTTCTACGGCCCGTTCCGCGACGCGGTCGGCTCGTCCGCCACGCTCGGCAAGAGCAACAAGAAGGTCTACCAGATGGACCCCGGCAACAGCGACGAGGCGCTGCGCGAAGTGGCGCTGGACATCGCCGAAGGCGCCGACATGGTGATGGTCAAGCCCGGCATGCCTTACCTGGACATCGTGCGCCGCGTGAAGGACCAGTTCCATGTGCCGACCTTCGCCTACCAGGTGAGCGGCGAGTACGCGATGCTCAAGGCCGCCGCCCAGAACGGTTGGCTCGACCACGACGCGGTGGTGCTCGAGAGCCTCCTGGCCTTCAAGCGCGCCGGCGCCGATGGCGTGCTGACCTACTTTGCACTCGACGCCGCACGGCTGCTGCAAAAACAATAGCGTTCCAAGCGCCGCCCATGCGCCCATGGGCGAGGCGGGCAACTGAAAAAAGCACAGCAAGGCAAAGCCATGCGCATCTTCGAAGTCAACCGCTCGCTGGTCAGCGAGCACCATGCGCTCATGCCGCTGGCCGTGCCTGGGGCCTGCGCCGCCGGCGGGTACCTCTGGATCTCGCTCACGCGGGAGGAATTCCGCGCCTCGCTTCCCGAAATCCAGCAGATCCTGCAAACGCTCTGCCAGACCCAGCTCGTCGACCTGCATGTGGCCGACCTCCTGAACGACCAGCTTCCTTCCCACAGCGACTACACCTCGCAGTACGACGTGCTGGTGTTCCGGCGCCTGGCCACCGCCCAGGGGCAGGCGGCGCCGGGCAATGGAAAGGGCGACGGCAATGCCGCGGCGCCTGTTCCTGCTGCGCCGGCGGCACCCGCCAAGCCACGCGGCGGCCCGCCGGTGCTGCGCCGCGTCGACACCCGCCCCGTGGGTTTTGCTGTCTTCGACCGGGTGTTGCTGTCGGTGCATCCGGAGGACGGCGCGATGCGCGACGCCTTCGCCGCCCGGCTGCTGGCGGCCGGTTCGCCCGACGGCCGCGGCGCCCCGGCATTGGATGCGCGCGCCACCTCCACGCGCGTGCCCACCGGGCCTTCAGACCTGATGCTGCGCATCGTCAACCAGATCGTCGACGGCTACCTCGACCTGCGCCGCGAACTCACCCGGCAGCTGGACCACTGGCAGACCGAACTCATCGATCCGCGCAGCCGTTTCACCAACTGGGGCGCGCTGATGGAGGCACGGCAGTCGCTGCACCACCTGGACGAAATCTGCGAAGACCAGCGCGCCGCGATGCAGGACTGGATCGACACGCTCGAAACCCTGCCGCCAGCCACGAGCGAGGCGGAGCAGCGCGAGCGGGAGCTCATCATGATCAGGAGCCGCGACGTGCTGGAACACATCGAGCGGGTGGTGCACCACGTGCGCAGGCTCGAACAGAACGCCGAGACCGCCGTGCAGATGCACTTCAGCGTCCAGGGCCACCGCGCCAACGACATCATGCGGGTGCTCACCGTGCTGACCGCCATCTTCCTGCCGCTGAACCTGATCGCGGGCATCTTCGGCATGAACTTCGACTTCATTCCGCTGGTGCACAAGGCCGACGGCTTCTGGATCGCGATGACGGCCATGCTCGTCATCGCGGTGCTGCTGGTGCTGGTCTTCTGGCGCAAGCGCTATCTCGCCCGAACACGCTGACCGCCCGCCCAATGCAAAAGGCCACGCATTCGCGTGGCCTTTTTGCCGAGCTGCCCCGAAGGGCAGGCTCTTATTTACTTGGCGGTAGCGCCCGAGCCTTGCTGGGCCTGAACGCGTGCGTCCATCGGGTTGACCATCGTCGAGACGACCTTGCTGTTGACGCGCGAGCCCGAGGTCACGTTCTGGTCCGGAGCGTAGGCGGTGCGAACGGCTTCGGCTTGGACGATCGCGCGGTCCTTCGACACGGCGACCGTTTCCGGGCCGCGCGAACCGCGGGTCACGTTCTGGTTCGGAGCCGATGCGGTGCGCACGGCTTCGGCGTTGACTTCGTCGCGGCTCTTGGTCGAGACGGCGGTGTTCACGCCTTCGTAGGTTTCGGCTTGGGCGCCGGTGGCGGCCAGGAGGGTCAGGGCGGCAGCGGCGAGGATGTGCGAGGTCTTCATGTCAATTCCTTGTGTTCAGTCGGATGGTTTGTCCACCAGGCTTGCTCGTTCGCTTGCCTGTGCGGCGAGTTTCAGACGAAATTCAGTGCGGAAATCGCGTGAATCAGAGACACGGTGTTTCCTCTATTGAAACAATGCGCCCCCTATGCATGCACACATCAAAAAAGGCCGGGACCGCTTGCACGGACCCGGCCTTCTGGAATGGATGCCTGCGGAATCAGCGGTCCGGGCGCTGGGGATTCTTTTCGAACTGCGGCGGCAATTCGCTGTTCGCGAATGCGCGGCGGTCCACGTTCTGGTTGGGCGAGTGGGCCGCGGCAACGGCCTCTGCGCGGACCGACGCGCGATCGAGGCGGCTGGGCTGCGTTGTCAGGGGCGATGCCACCACATCGCCGTAGACATTGCCGCCGCGCGCGGCGGCCGCGCCTTCGGCTTGCAGTTGGGCGCGGCTGGCGGCGATCTTGAGCGGCTGCACGGGCTCGAAGCCCTGCGCGTGCGCGCCGGCGGCCGTCAGCATGGACAGGGCGGCAACGGCGATGATGTTCGGGATGTTCATGGTTCGGCTCCTTCGGCGCATCGCCCAAGTGTGATGCAGGTCGCCTAAGAAAAGCGCCGCAGAATCGAACCACGGCGTTCTTCGAACGGAAACAATGGACCCACCGACATGGACAGTCTCGATCTGATCAGAACCTTTCGCGAAGTCGCCTCTCACGGCAGCTTTTCGCAGGCAGCCAAGAAGCTCGACATGTCGAAAGCCACCGTCAGCAAGTACGTGGCCGAGCTGGAAACCCGATTCGGCGTGCGACTTCTCAACCGCTCCACGCGCTCGGTGAGCCTCACCGACGCCGGGCAGCTGCTGCTCGATCGCAGCACCCCGGTGCTCGAGATGGTGGAGCTGACCCAGGCCGAACTGCAGGACCGCGCCAGCCAGCCCGCCGGGCGGCTGCGCATTTCGGCGCCGCACGGCATAGGCAACGGCGAGTTTCCCAACCTGCTGGCCGACTTCATGCGCTACTACCCCGACGTGAGCATCAGCCTGCAGCTGACCAACCGCGCGGTCGATCTCGCCGAAGAAGGCATCGACGTCGACATCCGCAGCGGCCCCGTGGAAGACGCCAACCTGATCGTGCGCAAGCTCCGGCTCATGAACATGGTGGTCTGCGCCTCGCCGGTCTACTGGAAGAAGCACGGCAAGCCCGCGCACCCGCGCGAGCTGGCCGGGCACGACGCGCTCACCCATTCGCTGCTCGGCGCCCAGCCGGGCTGGCGCTTCGACGAGGGCGGCGAGCCGCTCGACGTGCCGGTCAAGAGCCGCATGGACTGCACCGAGGGCGCGCCGCTGATCCGGGTGGCGATGCGCGGCTTCGGCGTGATCTACCTGCCGTCGATCCTCGTGCAATCGCACATCGACCACGGCGAACTCGTGCCGGTGCTGCAGGACTTCACGCGCAAGGACATGTGGCTCTCGGCCGCGTACCTCCAGCGGCGCCACAACAGCGCAGCCCTGCGCGCGCTGCTCGACTTTCTGCAGACCCGCGTGGGCGACGCACCCGGCCTCAAGAAATGAAAAAGCCCGGCGCTGGCCGGGCCTCTGGCTGCTCAGGGCAACGACTCAGCCGACGTGCTTGGCAAAAAAAGCGAGCGTGCGTTCGCGCGCCAGCTTGGCGGCGTCCGCGTCGTAAGAGCCGCGCTGGTCGCAATTGAAGCCGTGGCCCACCGGGTACACATGCACTTCCACCTCGGGGTGCGCCTTCTTGAACGCCTCGATGGTGTCCAGCGGAATCCAGTGGTCCTGGTTGCCGAAGTGCGCCAGCACCGGCACCTTGGGCTGGCGCGCGGTTTCTTCGGGCGAGGTCATGCCGCCGCCGTAGTACGGCGCCGCAGCCGCCAGGCCCGGCAGCAGTGCGGCGGCGCGCCAGGTCAGCAGCCCGCCCCAGCAGTAGCCCACGATGCCGACCTTGCCCGCCTTTGATGCATAGGCGATGGCGGCCTCGATGTCCTGCAGCACGCCGGGCTCGGGCAACGCCTCGACCGCGGTCTTGAGGCCGAAGCCCTCCTTCATCTCGTCATCGGTATAGCCGAGTTCCACGCCGGGCTTCACGCGCTGGAAGGTGGCCGGCGCAACCGCCAGGTAGCCCTCGGCCGCATAGCCGTCGGCCACCGAGCGGATGTGCGAATTCACGCCGAAGATCTCCTGCACCACGACCACCGCGCCGCGCGGCTTGCCCGCGGGCTCGGCCACGTAGGCGGGAAAGCTGAAGCCGTCTTTGGCGGTGAGATCGATGAATTGACCCATGGTTGTCATGCTCCTGATAGCGATTGAATGAACGATGAATGAAAGTGGAAAGCCGTCGTCACCGGCGCAGCGCCCGCTCGACGAAATCGAGCCGGTCCTGCCCCCAGAAGATCTCGCCGTCGATCACATAGCTGGGCGCGCCGAACACCTGGATGTCGATGGCCTCCTGCGTGTACGCCTCGAAGCGCTCCTGCACCGCCTGGCTTTGCGACTGCTCCGCGCGCTTGGCCGGCAGCCCGCATTCGGCGACCAGGGCTTCGAGCACCTTCGGGTCGCCGATGTTCCGCTCCTGCACCCAGACCGCCGCGAACACCGCGGCGCACATCCGCATTGCGGCCTGCGTGCCGTCGTGGATGTCGACCGCGATGATCAGCCGCGCCGCGTCGTCGCTGGCCACCGGAAAGAACTTGGGCTTGGGGTTCATCGGCAGGCCCAGGTGCTGCGAGAACCGCGCCAGCTCGACCAGCCGGTAGGCCTGCCGCTGCGGCGCCCGCTTGCCCAGCGGCAGCCCGCCCGACACCGGAAACACGCTCCCCAGGTCGATGGGCCGAACGCGCACCGTGGCGCCCGCGGCGGCGGCAATCGCCTCGAAGCGGGTATGACCCAGATAGGTCCACGGACTCTGGGGTGCAAAGTAGTAGTCGATCGTTTTGCTCATACGCTGCCCCTCGAATGATGTAATCCAGCCCGACGGTTTTAACTGACACACAGTTTCTCTGCAGGAGGCAGGTCTTGAACCCAGTGCTATTGATCACCGGCGGCGGACGCGGCATCGGCGCCGCCACCGCCCTCCTCGCAGCGCGGCGCGGCTACGCGGTGGCCGTCAACTACGCCAGCAACTCGCTGGCGGCCGACGAAGTGGTGCGCACCATCCGCGCGGGCGGCGGCACCGCCATCGCGGTGCAGGCCGACGTGGGCGACGAAGCCCAGGTGATCGCGATGTTCGAGAAGGTCGACGCCAAGCTCGGCCGTCTGACCGCCCTCGTCAACAACGCCGGGGTGGTCGATGTACAGGCCCGCGTCGACGAGATGAGCGTGGCGCGCATGGAGCGCATGTTCCGCATCAACGTGATCGGCAGCTTCGTCTGCGCGCGCGAAGCGGTGCGCCGCATGAGCACGAAGCACGGCGGCGCGGGCGGCGCCATCGTCAACATCTCCAGCGGCGCCGCGCGGCTCGGCTCGCCGGGCCAGTACGTCGACTATGCGGCCAGCAAGGCGGCCATCGACACCTTCACCATCGGCCTGGCCAAGGAAGTGGGCGACGAAGGCATCCGCGTGAATGCGGTGCGCCCCGGCCTCATCGACACCGAGATCCACGCCTCCGGCGGCATGCCCAACCGCGCCGTCGAACTCGCGCCCTCCGTGCCGATGAAGCGCACCGGCAGCCCCGAGGAAATCGCGGGCGCGATCCTCTGGCTGCTGTCGGACGAGGCGAGCTACACCACCATGGCCCTGCTCGACGTGACCGGCGGAAGGTAGGTGAGCGCCATGAGCACCTCGATGGACCTCATCAAGCCGCTGGTCACGCTGGTGGCCATCGTCAACCCGCTGGCCATCGTGCCCTTCTTCATTCACTACACGCAGGGGTACTCCGATGCGCAGCGCCGGCACACGGTGCGCATGTCGGCATTCAGTGCGTTCGTGGTCATCGCGGTGAGCGCGCTGCTGGGCTTGCAGTTGCTGTCGTTCTTCGGCATTTCGATCGCGAGCTTCCAGGTCGGCGGCGGATTGCTGCTGCTCATGAGTTCGCTGTCGATGCTGAATGCGCAGCCGGCCGAGAGCAAGACCAACGTCGAGGAGCTGCGGGCCACCGAGGTCAAGGCCTCGATGGGCGCCTCCATTGCGGTCGTGCCGCTCACCATTCCACTGCTCACCGGCCCTGCCACCATTTCCACCGTGGTGATCTACGCCGACAAGGCGCAGCACCTCTGGGAGCTTGCGGTGCTCGTGGGCTATGGCGTGGTGGTGGCGCTGGCGACCGCGCTGGCGTTTTCGCTCGCGCAGCCGATCGCGCGCGTGTTGGGCAAGACGGGCATCAACATCATGACGCGGCTGATGGGCCTCATCCTCGCCGCGCTGGCCGTCGAAGTGATGGCGGACGGGCTCGGCAAGCTGTTCCCGATCCTGTCCAGGGCGGCCTGACGGCGCCGGCTGTTTACGTCCGGCCTGTTCAGGCCAGCATCTTCTCGATGATCTTCCAGTGCGCCGGCTCCACCGGCGTGATCGACAGCCGGTTGCCCTTGCGCAGCACGACCAGTTCAGCCAGCTCGGGCTTGGCGCGCAGCTCTGGCAGGGCCAGCAGCCGGGTCTTGCGCAACGCTTGCACATCGACCAGCAGCCAGCGCGGGTCGTCCTTCTTCGAGGCCGCGTCGTAGTACGGCGCCTTCACATCGAACTGCGTCGGATCGGGCTTGATGCCCGAGGCCACGCGCGCGATACCGGCGATGCCCGGCTCCGGGCAGCTCGAGTGATAGAACAGCACGCCGTCGCCGACCGTCATGCCGTCGCGCATGAAGTTGCGCGCCTGGTAGTTGCGCACGCCGGTCCACGCCACGGTGGCATCGGGCGCGGCGAGCGCGTCGTCGATGGAGACTTCGTCGGGCTCGGATTTCATCAACCAGTACTGGGGCATGGCGCTCTCGCGAAGGGTTCGGCGACGAAATATAGCCGCCCGCCCCGGTACTGGCGGACTGGCCTTACGGCGTCACGTAGTCCGACACCACCACCCACTTGCCGTCCTTGATCTGCGACAGCCGCGACTGTTCATTGCCCAGTCGCTTGGTGGCGGTGTAGCTGCTCTTCGGGCTGCCGAACATGTCGGGCTCGAAGGTCATGCTGTCCATGGCCTTGATGAAGCTGTCGGTCGTGAGGTTCGGGCCGGCCTTGGTCGCCGCCTTGATGAACGAATCGACGATCACGTAGCCGTACACCGAGAACACCGTCGGGTCTTCGTTGAACTTGGTCTTGTACTTGTTGGCCCAGAAGCGCAGCGGCTGCGACTGCTCGTCGGTGTAGGGGTTCTGCACCGTCATGGTCGCGTAGACGCCGTCCATCGCCTTGCCGCCGAGCTTGTGGATCAGGTCGGTGTAGGCCGCGCTCGAACCCAGGAAGGTCGGGTTGAAGCCGGTCTTGCGCGACTCGCCCACGGTGCCGATGGTCTCGCGGATGATGGTGCCCAGCACCACCAGGTCGCAGTTGGCGGCCTTCATCTTGGCGACCTGCGAGCTGAAGTCGGTGGCGCCGCGCTTGAACGAGGTTTTCTCGGCCAGCTCCATGCCCATGGTCTTGAGCCCCGCTTCGGCGCCGCGTTGCACTTCGAGCCCGAATTCGTCGTCCTGGTAGATGGTGCAGACCTTCTTGGCGCTCTTGTCCTTGACCATCTTGGGCAGCGCCAGGCGGATCTGGTCGTAGTAGGTGGCCGCGAACGAATACTTCAGCCGGTTCAGCGGCTCGTACATTTCGCGCGCCGCCGTGATGGGCATGAAATTGACGATGTTCTTGTCGAACTGCACCGGCATCGCCGCCATGTTCTGCGCCGTGCCGATGTGGCCGGCCATGATGAAGATCTTTTCCTGGTTCACCAGCTTCTGCGCCGCCAGCACGGCCTTCTTCGGGTCGTAGCCCGAGTCCTCGACGTAGAGCCTGAGCTTGCGGCCGTTGACGCTGCCCTGCTCGTTGAGTTCGTCCACGCGCAGCTGCATGCCGTTGCGCGCCTGCTTGCCGAAGCCCGCGAGCGGCCCCGACAGATCCTGGATCGTGCCGATCCGAATCTCGTCCTTGCTCACGCCTTGCTGCTGCGCGGACGCGAGCGTCGCCGCGAGGCCCAGCACGGCCAGAGTCGTCACTTTTGTCACTGTCTTGGGCTTCATGGGATGTTTCCTCGGGTTGACACTAAAAACCTTCGCCCGCCGGTCAGCGGTACATGGCCTCGATGCGCTCCGCGTACTTGGTCTGCACCAGCTTGCGCTTGAGCTTCATCGTCGGCGTCAGCTCCTCGTCCTCGGCGCTCAACTGCGTCTCGAGCAGGAAGAACTTCTTGATCTGCTCCACGCGCGCGAACTTCGCGTTGACGCGGTCGACCTCGCCCTGGATCAGGTCCAGCACCTCCTGCGCGCGCGTCAGGCTCTCGTAGTTGCTGAACGGCACGTCGTTGTCCTGCGCAAACTTCTCGACGTTCTCCTGATCGATCATCACGATCACCGTCAGGTAGGGTTTCTTGTCGCCGATCACCACCGCGTCGGTGACGTAGGGGCTGAACTTGAGTTCGTTCTCCAGCTCGCTCGGCGTGATGTTCTTTCCACCTGCCGTGATGATGATGTCCTTCATGCGGTCGGTGATGCGGAAATACCCTTCCGCGTCGACCAGCCCGACGTCGCCGGTGTGCAGCCAGCCGTCGGCGTCGATGGTCTCCGCCGTCTTCTCGGGCAGGTTGAGGTACCCCATGAAGACATTGGGGCCGCGCACCAGGATCTCGCCGGTCTCGGGGTCCAGCCGCACTTCGTTGTAGCTGGTGGCCGGGCCGATGGAGCCCGGCGCGATGCGCGAGGGCGGCACGCCGGTGGAGGCGCCGCACGACTCGGTCATGCCCCACACCTCCAGCATCGGCACGCCGAGCGCGAGGTACCAGCGCACGAGGTCGGGCGAGATCGGCGCCGCGCCGGTCACCAGAAAGCGCGCGCGGTGAATGCCGATGAGCTTGCGCACGTTGTTGAGCGCGAGCCAGCGCGCAATGCGGAACTTCAGGCGCAGCCCGGCACCGATAGGCTGGCCCTGCAGCACGCGGTCGGCAATCTGCTGGCCGACACCGATGCTCCAGCCGTAGGCGGCCTGCTGCACGCGGCTCGCTTCCTTCAGCGCGATCATCACGCCCGAATAGAACTTCTCCCACACGCGCGGCACGGCGGTGAACACCGTGGGCGCAATCTCGCGGACGTTCTCGGGCACCGTCTCGGGGTTCTCCACGAAGTTGAGGATCGAGCCGGTGTACATCGCGAAATACTCGCCGCCCATGCGCTCGGCGATGTGGCACAGCGGCAGGAAGCACATGCGCTCGTCCGTCTCGCCCTGCGCGAGCAGCGTGTTGTAGCCGCGCATGGTGTAGACCAGCCCGTGGTGGCTGTGCATGGCGCCCTTGGGCTTGCCGGTGGTGCCCGATGTGTAGACCAGGATGGCGAGGTCCTCGGGCCGGCAGGCGGCGATGCGCTCCGTCAGCGCCTGCGGCTGGGCCTGCAGGTACTCGCGGCCCAGCGCGCGCAGCGCATCGAGGCTGATGACGCCGGGGTCGTCCAGGTCGCGCAGGCCTTCCATGTCGAACACGATCACCTTGCGCAACAACGGCAGCTGCGCGCGCACTTCGAGGGCCTTGTCCAGTTGCTCGTCGTCTTCCACGAAGAGCACCGTGGTGCGCGAGTCTTCGCAAAGGTACGCGACCTGCGAGGCCGCATCGGTCGGATAGATCCCGTTCGACACGCCACCGCAACTGAGCACCGCAAGGTCGCACAGCACCCATTCGATGACGGTGTTGGAGAGGATCGAGGAGCAGTCGCCGTGCTTGAAGCCCAGCGCCAGCAGGCCGCCCGCAATCTCCCGCACCGCTTCGGCCGTTTGCCGCCAGGTCCAGGTGCGCCAGATGCCGAACTCCTTTTGCCGCATCCACACCTTGTCGTCGCGCATCTCCACGGCATTCCAGAACACCGCGGGCACGGTCTCGCCGGGCACGACGACGTCGAGCCGAGGTTGAAGATGCGCCAGGTCCCAGAGACCGGCAGGAGCGCGCAGGGCCAGTGTGCTCATGGGGTCATCTCCAGTTCTTCTTCTTTTTCCAGCGCCGCTCGCCGCGCACGCCGTCGTCCTTTACGCCGAGGTAGAACTCCTTGATGTCTTCCTTCTCGCGCAGGCGGTCGCAGGAATCCTCCATGACGATGCGCCCGTTCTCCAGCACGTAGCCATGGTCGGCGGCGTTGAGCGCCATGTTGGCGTTCTGCTCCACCAAGAGGATGGTGGTGCCGCGCTCGCGGTTGATGCGCACGACGATCTCGAAGATCTCCTTGGTGAGCTTGGGGCTCAAGCCGAGGCTGGGTTCGTCCAGAAGAATGAGGTGCGGCGCGGCCATGATGGCGCGCGAAATCGCAAGCATCTGCTGCTGCCCGCCGGAGAGGAGGCCAGCATCCTGCGTGGCCCGCTCGCGGAGGATGGGGAAGTACGTGTAGACGGTCTCCATGTCACGCGCAACGCCGTCGCGATCATTGCGGGTGTAGGCGCCCATCAGCAGGTTGTCCTTCACCGACAGCAGCGGAAACACCTCGCGGCCCTCAGGTACGTGGCTCAGGCCCTGCTGCACGATGAAGGCGGGGTCCTTGGCGGTGATGTCCTTGCCCTGGAATTCGATGCTGCCTTTTCTCGGGTCGATGATTCCGGAGATGGTCTTGAGGATCGTTGTCTTGCCGGCGCCGTTCGAACCCAGCACGGTGGCGATCTCGCCCTGTTTGACTTTGAGGCTCACGCCGCGGATGGCCTTGATGGGGCCGTAGGCGCTTTCGACGTTGAGCAGTTGCAGAACGACGTCGCTCATGCGGGTGCTCCTGAGGGCGGGGAACGGCGTTGGGGCCCCTGCCCCGGGCGGGCCGACGTCACCGGCCCTTCGGGCTGCCCTGCGCTGCTCGCGACGGGCGGGGTCTCGCAGAACTCGCTTCGCTCAAACAGCTGCGAGCCCTGATCCGCCCGTCGCTGCGCTGCTCGGCGGTGCCTCAACGGCCCACCCGGGGCAGGGGCCCCAACGCCGTGGGTACGCACAGAGCGATCACTACACCCCCAAGCCCGGTGTGCGGTGCGGGGCGGGCGCCCCCTCTGGGCCGCCGAGGAGCGCAGCGTTTCGCGGATCAGGGCTCGCAGCTGTTTGAGCGAAGCGAGTT
>NZ_JBEPKK010000026.1:0-22187 GCF_040544675.1 Variovorax boronicumulans | reverse complement strand
GCCGTCTGGAAGGGCACGCAGTCGTTTGATCCTGCCCGGTTGATGCCTAAAAGCGACTTGCAAAAAACATAGAACCTCAAACAGCTGCGAGCCCTGATCCGCCCGTCGCTGCGCTGCTCGGCGGTGCCTCAACGGCCACCCGAAACCACAACCCCCATCACCGTGGTCAGAGCAGTCGTTGATCACACTTCGTTGAGGCCCGCGGCTTGTCGTTCACTCTCTTCCTTTGGAAGAGGGTCGGGAGCGAAGCCGACAACATCAACGCCACGACGGCGCCCGGTATGCGGTGGGGGCCGGCGAGCCCTTCTGTGCCGCCGAGGAGCGCAGCGGTTCGCGGATCAGGGCTCGCAGCTGTCTGAGCGAAGCGAGTTCTGCGAGACCCCGCGAACCGCGAGCACCGCAGGGAAGCCCGAAGGGCCGGCACAGCAGGGCTCGCCGGCCCCCACCGCATACCGGGTGCCCTCACCAAAGAGCACGCGCCACAAGCCCGTACTAAAAGTCTCCCAAAAGCCAAGCAATGCTCCCGTTATCCGAAGGAGTACGACATGACCATCGTTTTGCAAAGCACAGTCGCCACATCCCTGGGTGTGCAACAGCTGGCCACTGCATTCACCCCGGCGTTTTCACACCTGCGCATTCTTCGCAATCTCATCATTCCCATGCCCCCCGGATGCGCAGTGCCCACCGCACGCATCGACGCGGTGATCGTGTGCGAAACCGGCGTCTATCTTTTCGAGATCAAGGCGTGGCGCAACGCCTTCGTCTACAGGAAGAAATTTGCCGAAGCCCCTCCGCGCTGGTTCCTGCGCCTGAACGGATGCACGAGGGCGCGCGAAGTGAAAGACCCCGCCTGGCAAGGCGGCCGCAAGACCACGCAGCTGCGCGCCCTGCTGCTGGACGACCTGCGCCTGCAGTACTTCGTTCTGCTGCCCTGCGAAGGCGTGGAACTGGAGGGTGTCATGCCCGCCGCGGTCATCACGCAGCAAGACCTGCCCTACATCGCAAGGCTGGTGCGCAACAACGGGCGCACCGCACGCAACTATCCGCTGCTCGATGCCCAAGCGGTCGATCGCACCGTGCAACGCCTGCTCGACATCCAGGGCGACCTGTCCATCGAAACGCATCTGCAGAACTGCCGCGACAGAAGCGAACGCGCCCCCCTGGGCTGGCCCGCGGCGGGCGGCCTGGATGTCATGGGTGCGACGGGCGCCGTGGGGGTGCCGGGAATGCAATAACGCAAACAGGTTGCATGGCGGAGAGAGCCACAGGGCGTCCCATATTTCTCCGACATTGCAAGGGACCATGCAGAAATGATCCCTCCGAAGTCTCTTGCGGCCATCGCTGCATTGCTCCTCTCGATGGCTGCTCTGCCGGCACGGGCCGCCGACCCGTTCACCGTCCGAGACATCCGGCTCGAAGGGCTGCAACGCGTCGAGCCCGGCACCATCTTCTCGACCCTGGGCATCAGGGCCGGCGACAGCTACAGCGACGACCGCGGCAGCGCCGCCATCCGCGCGCTGTTCGAGCTCGGCCTCTTCAAGGACGTGCGCCTGGACGTCAACGGCGATGTGCTCGTGGTCATCGTCGAAGAGCGACCGACCGTTGCGGACGTCGATTTCGTCGGCACAAAAGAATTCGACAAGGCCGCGTTGCAAAAAGCACTGCGCGAAATCGGCCTGGCCGAAGGCCGGCCCTACGACAAGGCGCTGGCCGACCGCGCCGAGCAGGAGCTCAAGCGTCAGTACGTGAGCCGCAGCCTCTACAACGCGCAGGTGGTCACCACCGTCACGCCGCTGGAGAGCAACCGCGTCAACCTCAGCTTCACCGTGACCGAGGGCGAGCCGGCGCGCATCGAGCGCGTGCGCGTGGTCGGCAACAAGGCCTACAGCGAGAGCACCCTGCTCGACCTCTTCGACCAGGACAGCGGCGGCTGGCTCGCCTGGTACACCAAGTCGAACCAGTATTCGCGCAGCAAGCTAAACGCCGACCTGGAGACGCTGCGCGCCTACTACCTCACGCGCGGCTACCTCGAATTTCGGATCGACTCCACGCAGGTCGCCATCTCGCCCGACCGGCAACAGCTGGAGCTCACCGTCAACATCACCGAGGGCGAGAAATTCGCCGTCTCCGGCGTGAGGCTCGAAGGCAACTACTTCGGCCGCGAGGACGAGTTCAAGACCCTGGTGACGATCCGCCCCGGCGCGCCCTACAACGGCGACGACGTGACGGCGACCACCAAGGCCTTCACCGACTATTTCGGCACCTTCGGCCATGCGTTCGCACGCGTGAAGGCCGAGCCTGAAATCGACCGCGCCCACAACCGCGTCGCGATGGTGCTGAAGGCGGAGCCCGCACGGCGCGTCTATGTGCGGCGCCTGAACATCGGCGGCAATGCGAGAACGCGCGACGAAGTCATCCGCCGCGAGTTCCGGCAGTACGAAGGTGCCTGGTACGACGGCAACAAGATCAGGCTCTCGCGCGACCGCGTCGACCGGCTGGGCTTCTTTACCGAGGTGAACGTGGAGACCGTCGAAGTTCCCGGCTCCAACGACCAGATCGACCTGAACGTGAACGTGGCCGAAAAGCCCACCGGTTCGCTGCAACTGGGTGCGGGCTATTCGTCGACCGACAAGATCTCGCTGTCCTTCGGCATCACGCAGGAGAACGTGTTCGGCTCGGGCAACTACCTCGGGCTGCAGGTGAACACCAGCTCGTACAACCGCTCGATCTCGCTCACCGCCACCGACCCGTACTTCACCAAGGACGGCATCTCGCGCACGATCAACGTGTTCCACACCACGACGCGGCCCTACTACGAGGCCGACGGCAACTACAAGCTCGCGAGCGACGGCGGCTCGGTGCGCTTCGGCCTGCCGCTGGGCGAGCTGGACACCGTGTTCCTGGGCCTGGGGGTGGAGCGCTATTCGTTCACGCCCGGCACCAACGGCTCGTACACGCTGGTCGACGGCTCCTACGTGTACACCGCCACGCCGCAGGCCTACCTGGACTACTTCCAGTGCACCGGCACCGCGCCCAGCGTGGTGTGCGCGGGCAGGAACGTGGTGGGCATTCCCGCAACGGTGGGGTGGTCCCGCGACGACCGCGACAGCGCGCTGGTGCCGACCACCGGCCGCCTGCAGCGCGCGAACCTCGAAGTGGGCGTGGGCAGCACGCTGCGCTATCTGAAGTCCGACTACCAGTACCAGCAGTACTTCGCGCTGTCCAAGCAGTACACGCTGGCCATCAACGGCCAGCTCGGCTATGCGAAGGCGCTGGGCGGCACGGCCTATCCGATCTTCAAGAACTTCTATGCGGGCGGGCTGGGCTCGATACGCGGCTTCGAGCAGAACTCGCTCGGACCGGTCGACGCGGTCACCGGCGGCGCGCTGGGCGGCACACGCCGCGCGATCTTCAACATGGAGTTCAGCACGCCCTTTCCGGGCGCGGGCAACGACCGGTCGCTTCGGCTCTACAGCTTTCTGGATGCGGGCAACGTGTTTTCCGAGCGCACGGCCAGCATGACCGACGCGCAATGGAAGGCCCAGAACCGACTGCGTGCATCGGCGGGCCTCGGCATCAGCTGGATCTCGCCGCTGGGGCCGCTGCGGCTGGCCTATGCGGTGCCGCTCGCCTACCAGAAGGAAGACACCGCCAACGGCATCGCGGCGGACCGCACGCAGCGCTTCCAGTTTCAGATCGGCACGTCCTTTTGACCGGCGAGCCCACGCCATGAGCCGCATTCTTCTGGTCGAAGACGGGCGCGACATCGCCTCGGTGCTGCTGGTCCATCTGCGCAACGCCGGCCACGAGGTGGAGCAGATCGAGGACGGCGCGGCGGCGATCGACCGCATTCTGAGTTCGCCGCCGGCGCTCACCCTGCTGGACGTGGTGCTGCCGCAGATCGACGGGCTCCAGGTGCTGGAGAAGGTGCGCGCGCACAGCGACCATCCGATCATCATGCTGACGGCGCGCTCGCACGAGACCGACCGGCTGCGGGGGCGAGGGCCTGTTCACACTATGCAAGGGGTCGCGAAGCTCGCTAAAGCGCGCCCATCAATGCGCGTGACGCCGTGCGTGCGCCCGCACGCACAAGGAGCGCAACGCCGAGGGGCGCGCTTTAGCGAGCTTCCCTTCGGGTTGCTTCGCAAAGGGGCCGTCTGCGGCGTTGCCCGCGCTTGCAAGGCTCCAGCCTTGCTGCGCACGGTCGCCTTGCAGTCAGCCCCTTTGCGAAGCAACGCGACCCCTTGCATAGTGTGAACAGGCCCTTGACCTGGGGGCCGACGACTATGTGTGCAAGCCCTTCTCGCCGCGCGAGGTGGTGGCGCGCGTGCACACGGTGCTGCGGCGCCACGCGCAGCGCGAAGGGGCGTCGACATCGCCTTCGGCTTGCGTGGCTTTCGCCGACGCCTACGGCGGTGCGAGCCTGGACGGGCACGCACTGGCGCTCACCCGCCGCGAACTCCTGCTGCTGCGCGCGCTTTCGCGCGAGCCGGGCCGGGTGTTCGCGCGATCCAGACTGCTCGAAGTGGCGTTCCCCGAAGCGCTGGAGGTGAACGAGCGCGCGGTCGACGGGCACATCAAGAACCTGCGACGGAAACTCTCGGCCGCATCGCCCGCGCACGACTGGATTCGTTCGATCTACGGCGTGGGCTTCAGCTTTTCGGAACGTCCGGACTGAGGCGGGCCGCCGGTGTCCATGATCGGCGCGAGGGTGGAGAGGCCCGCGCTGCGCATCGCGCCGCCATGGCCTTCGGCGCCGGGATTACGGACGGCGATGAGGATGCCGAGCGCCAATCCGCCAAAGGCCAGGAGCCCCATGAGGCACTGCCCCCGCGAACGCCTGGCGGCACGTGGGCGGCTCGTCTCGTGGAGCATCCATGCCGCGGGGCGAGGCTGCGTGATGAAGCGCATGGGCCGCGCGAACCGCAAGATCAGCCCTCCGCGTCGGGTGCGCCCTGCACCGCATGGGACGCACGGGCCGCACGGGTCGCGCGCGCCTCGGCCCAGACCACCAGCAGCGTCCAGACATGCGTGACCACCCAGAACAGCGCCGTCAGCAGCATCAGCAGCATGTCGACGCCGGCGTCGGACTGCAGGTCCATCCACGACCACACCGACAGCGCGGGCGCGCAATACCCGGGGCTCGCCCATGCGAGCGCAGCGGCCGCGACGACGTGGAACACTTTTCTGGAGGGTCGATGCGTGGCCGGTTTCATGGCGTGCATCGTGCGATCCGAATCGGGAGAAATGATGGAGAAACCCGAAGAACCCGAAACGGGCGCGGCGGAGGGCCGCCCCGCCAATTTCCTCCCAGATTCCTCCACATTTCGCCGCCATGATCGGAGGCTGCCTATGACGCCCGCCTGCCCGAAACGCATGTCGCAGAATGCGGCCATGCCTGCCCCGAGCCCATGCCGCGTCTGACCCTCTCCCGCAAGATCTTCCTGGCGCTGGCCGCCTTGCTGATCGTGCTGCTGCTCAGTTTTGCGGGCTTCTCCATCGTTGCGCTGCAGCGGGGACTGGGCGCCTACGTGGCCGAGATCGAGATCCGGCGCATGGACTGGCTCGCGCAACTGCTGCTCAAGCACTACGCCGCCAACGGCGACTGGAAGAAGCTGCGCGACAACGACGAGGCATGGCACCGGCTGCAGATGGGCCAGATGGCGATCGTGCTGGACGGCGCGTCCAGCCCCGATGACCGGCGGCTGCCGCCCTGGTATGAGCGTCGCCCCGAAGGCAACGGCAGAGCCGAGGACAACGGCCGAGCCGATGGCGGTGCTGGTGGCGCTGGCGGCGCCGGCGCCGCTGCCGGCTCCGACGGCGGCGCGATGCCATCGGCGCCGGCTTCCTCGCAGTTCTCGTCACCCTCCTTTCCATCGCAGCAGCTCGACCTGCTGCCGCGGCGCTTCGGCCTGCCGCCGTCGCCCTGGTTCTTTCCCGATCCGCGCGGCGCGCCCGATTCGATCTACCGGCGCCTGGCCGTGCTCGACGCGCAGGGCCAACTGGTGGTCGGGGCCAACATCGACCGGGAGAACGCCGCGCGCCTGCCGATACGGCGCGGGCGCGTCGTCGTCGGCTATCTGGCGCTGGCGCCGGTGGAAGGCCTGGAGAGCGAGGCCGACCGCGCCTTCCTGGCACGCCAGTCCGGCGTGATCGCCCTCACCGGCCTGTGCGGACTGGCCTTTGCGCTGGTGCTGTCGTGGCTGCTGGCGCGCCGCTGGTTCAAGCCCATCGACGAACTCACGCAGGCCGCGCAGGACGTGGCGCGCGGTCGGCTGTCCACGCGCGTGGTGGTTGAGGGTTCGGACGAGCTCGCCCTGCTGGGCAAGACCTTCAACGACATGGCGCAGCGCCTGGACAAGGTCGAGGCCTCGCGGCGCGCGTGGCTGGCCGATGCGGCGCACGAACTGCGCACGCCGCTGGCGGCCATGCGCGCGGAGATCGAGGCGCTGCAGGACGGCGTGCGCACTTTCGACGAGCGCACCGCGATGCGCATGCACCGGCAGGTGATCCGGCTCGGCCAGCTGGTGGACGACCTGCGCAGCAGCATGCGCGAGCCCCAGAACGACGGGGTCACGGCCACGGTGTTTCCGCTGTCGCTCCTCAAGGAGGCGCTGGACCACACGCGCGACCGCTTTGCGCAGCGCGGCATCGCGGTGGACCGCCGCGCCGTCGACGGGGTCGGCGCCGCGGCGCAGCCGGTGGTGGACGGCGACGCGCACCGGCTGCACCAGGTCTTCATGAACCTGCTGGAGAACACCCTGGCCTACACCGATGCAGGCGGCGCGTTGCGCATCGAGGTGGCGGTGGAAGGCGCATGGACCGGCAACTGCCTCACGCTGGTGTTCGACGACAGCGCGCCCGGCGTGTCCGAAGAAGAACTGCCGCGCCTCTTCGACCGCCTGTTCCGCGGCGACAGCTCGCGCAGCCGCGCACTCGGCGGCTCGGGGCTGGGCCTGTCGATCTGCCGGGCCTCCATCGAAGCGCACGGCGGCAGCATCGAAGCCGCGCCCTCGCCGCTGGGCGGGTTGCGCATGACCATCACCCTTCCCTTGGCAGCATCCGCATGACACGCATCGTCGTCGTCGAGGACGAACTCGACATCGCCTCCGTGGTCCAGGACTACCTGCGCCACACGGGCTACGAAACCGAACACTTCACCGACGGCCAGAGCGCGCTCGAAAGCATCCTCGCCTCCCCGCCCGACCTGACGCTGCTGGACATCATGCTGCCGCGCATGGACGGCATCGAGGTGCTGCGCCGCGCGCGCGAGCACACCGCGCATCCGATCATCATGCTGACCGCGCGCATCGAAGAGGTCGACCGGCTGCTCGGCCTGGAGCTGGGCGCCGACGACTACGTGTGCAAGCCTTTTTCGCCGCGGGAGCTGGTGGCGCGGGTGCGCGCCGTGCTCAGGCGCACGGTGCCGGGCAGCGTGCCGGGGCAGGCCCCGCGCCCGGATGCGTCCGGCGGCATGCCGGGCCTGCTGCTGGACGACGTGCACTGGCGCGCCTCGCTCGAAGGCACGCCGCTGAACCTGACACGCCGCGAGTTCGGGCTGCTCCAGGTGCTGTCGCGGCACCCGGGGCGCATCTTCTCGCGCGCCCGCCTGCTCGAGCTGGCCTACGACGACACGGTGGACGTGACCGAGCGCGCCATCGACAGCCACGTGAAGAACCTGCGCCGCAAGCTGGGCGCGGTGACGCCTTCGCACGACTGGATCCGCTCGGTGTACGGGGTGGGGTTTGCGTGGGAGGCGCCCGCGCCGGCCTGAACCCGGCCGCCGGACATGCGCGATGGCCGTGGCATGCATCGTGCAAGATTGCCCGCATGCTTCCCCTGTCTCCCGATTCGCTGCGCCAGCACCTGCAGTCCTTTGCTTCCCGCGCCCAGCCGCTGCGCATTCTTCTCACCCTCGGCAGCCTGATGGCGGTGTGCGGCTACACGGGGCATCCCGATGCGGTGATCCCGCTGTTCCTGGGCGCGATTGCCAGCGCGCTGGCCGAAACCGACGACAGCTGGCGCGGGCGCTTGCGCGCGCAGCTGGTCACGCTCGCGTGCTTCGCGGCGATGTCGTTCTCGGTCGAGGCGCTGTTCGGCCGGCAGGTGCTGTTCATCGCGGGACTGGCCTTTGCCGCGTTCTGGCTCACGATGCTGGGGGCGGTGGAAGCGCGCTACAAGGCCATCGCCTATGCGACGCTGATCCTGGCGATGTACGCCACGCTCGGCATCGAGAACCAGGCGGCGCACAGCCACGGCCCGGGCGCGCTGGCTGCGGCGCGCGGACGCGAGCCCCTGCTGCTGCTGGCCGGTGCGGCGTGGTACGGCGTGTTCTCGGTGCTCTGGTGCGCGGCCTTTCCGGCGCAGCCGGTGCAGGCGCGGCTGGTCACGCTGTTCTCCGTGCTTGGCAACTTCGTGCGCTTCAAGGCATCGCTGTTCGAGCCGCTGCGGGGCATCGACATCGAACAGAAGCGCCTGTCGCTCGCGCAGCTCAACGCCGAGGTGGTGACCGAACTGAATGCGGCCAAGGAAAGCATCTTCCGCCGCATCGGCGCGCGGGCGCCGACGGGGCGCATCTCGCGCTACCGCGGGCTCTACCTGATCGCGCAGGACGTGCACGAACGCGCGAGCTCCTCGCACGACGACTACAACGCGCTGGCCGACGCCTTCTTCCACAGCGACCTGCTGTACCGCTGCCAGCGCGTGCTGGGCCTGCAGGGCCTGGCCTGCCAGCGGCTGGCCGGCTCCATCGCGCGGCGCGAGCCCTTCGAGGTCGGCGAGGAAACCGTGCAGGCGCTCGCCGACCTGCGCGGCGCCATCGAACACGAACGGGCGCGCGCGGCCACGCCGCACCGGCTGGCACTGCTGGCTTCGGTGGAGGCGCTGGCGCGCAACCTCGCGCAGCTGGACGGCCAGCTGGCCGGTGCGAGCCAGCCGTCGGCGCGCGCAGGCCGTACCGAGATGGGCCTGTTCAATCGCTCGCCGCGCTCGTGGCGGGATGCGGTCGAGCGCGTGCGGCGGCAGCTCACGCCGCGCTCGCCGCTCTTTCGCCATGCGCTGCGGCTGGCGATCGCGCTGGCCGCGGGCTACGGCGTGATGCAGGCCATCCACCCCGCGCAGGGCTACTGGATCCTGCTGACCACGCTGTTCGTCTGCCAGCAGACCTACGGCGACACCATCTCCCGCATGGGCCAGCGCGTGGCCGGCACCGCCCTGGGCGTGGTCGCGGGCTGGGCGCTGCTGCAGCTGTTTCCGCAGCCGCTGGTGCAGTCGGTGATCGCGGTGGCGGCGGGCGTGCTGTTCTTCGCGACCCGCGCCACCCGCTACCTGCTCGCGACGGCGGCGATGACCCTGCTGGTGCTGATGTGCTTCAACCAGGTGGGCGACAGCGGCCTCCTACTGGTGCCGCGGCTGGTCGACACCGCCATCGGCAGCGCCATTGCAGGCCTGGCCGTGCTGCTGGTGCTGCCGCACTGGCAGGCGCGCCGCATCAACGACCTGGCGGCCACGGCCATGCGCGGCCATGCGGGCTACCTGCGCAGGATCGTGGAGCAGTACCGCACCGGGCCGCGCGACCACCTGGACTACCGGCTGGCGCGGCGCAACGACCACAACGCCGATGCCGCGCTTTCCACGGCGGTGTCGGACATGTTCCGCGAGCCGGGCTATGTGCGGCCTCGCGCGGGCATCGCGCTGCGCTTTCTGATCCGCTCGCACACGTTGCTGAGTTACCTGTCGGCGCTGGGCGCGCATCGCGCCGCGCTGCCCGAGTCGCCGCACCTGGCGGTGCTGCGCGACGCGGCCGAAGGCGCGGCGGCGGCGCTCGAATCGCTGGCGGGCGGGCTGGAAAGCGGCGCGATCGCGGGCGAGGCCGCCTCGGAACCCGCCGTGCGCGCGGCCTTGGCCGAGGCCTTGGCGCCGCCCGGCGACGCGGGCGCGCAGGAGCGCACCTTCCACACCGAACTGGCCCTGGTCTGGCTGCAGATCGACGCCCTGCGCGAGCATGCACGCGAGTGGCTGCAGCCCGGGGACGATGCGGCGGCCGTGGCTCTGTAAAGCTGAAACGTCCGGCCCTCCTACAGGGCAATGCGCCCCATTCGGAAACCGGCCGGGGCGCGCCGGGTAAAATCGCGACTTCATGTCACGCTGGTTCGCCGCTACCGTCCTCACCCTCATGTTGTCCTGCTACGGCCTTGCCGTGTTCGCGCAGGGCCTGATGGGCGCTGGACATGCGGGTCACACCGCACACGCGGTCGCCGAAGCGCAAACCTGCACCACAGCCAGCATGTCGTTCTCCGATGCATTCGTGAGCGACGCCATGAACCTGGCGGACGAACTGCCTTCGCATGACGAAGCCGGCTCCGAACATGTCGAACTGCTCGATGCCCGGCACCCCGTGGCGGCTCAACTGCTGCTCGCACAACAGCCGCGCGGCCTTGCGCTGACGCCGGCGCTCTCACCGCTCCTCGATCGGCCCAAGCGGCCACCACGCGGCTCCGCCCTGGTCGCCTGAGGCTCCGCCTCGACGCGGAGCCTTGCGGCTTCCGCCTTCGCCGATCCTGTCGGATCGCCGCATTCCGGCATCCGCGCGCATCGCGAACTCACCGCACCCCCCCACAAATACCGCGTCCCGACTGCATCGGGATGCTCGATCAAGGAATCAGAATGAACAACGGTCAACCCACCTACCACCCCGGCTTCGACGCACCGATCGCGTCGGCCCAGGAACGCAACCGCGTTCTTCGCAACACCTACTGGCTGCTCGCGCTGTCGATGGTGCCCACCGTGCTCGGCGCCTGGATCGGCGTGTCCACGGGCCTGGCGCGCGCCATGTCGCCGGGCATCGGCCTCATGGTGTTCCTCGGCGGCGCCTTCGGCTTCATGTACGCCATCGAGAAGACCAAGAACTCGGCGGCCGGCGTGCCGGTGCTGCTGGCCTTCACCTTCTTCATGGGGCTGATGCTCTCGCGCCTCGTGGGCTCGGTGCTGGGTCTGTCGAACGGCGCGAACCTGGTGATGACGGCCTTCGCCGGCACCGGCGCGATCTTCCTGGGCATGGCGACGCTGTCGTCGGTCATCAAGCGCGACCTGTCGGCCATGGGCAAGTGGCTCTTCATCGGCGCCATCCTGCTGCTGGTGGCCGGCATCGCCAACTTCTTCATCCAGTCGAGCGCGCTGATGATGACGCTGGCGGTTGCGGCCATCGGCATCTTCTCGGCCTTCATCCTGCACGACCTCAAGCGCGTGAGGGACGGCCTGGAGACCAACTACATCTCCGCCACGCTGGGCGTCTACCTCAGCATCTACAACGTGTTCCAGGCGCTCCTGGCCCTCCTGGGCATGGGCGGCGGCAAGGACGAGTAACGCTTACGAAGGGAATCTTTCCATGCGCCTCACCACCAAGGGCCGCTTCGCGGTCACCGCGATGATCGACATCGCACTGCACGGCCGCTCGGGCCCGGTCACGCTGGCCTCGATCAGCCTGCGCCAGCGGGTCTCGCTGTCGTACCTGGAACTGCTGTTCGCCAAGCTGCGCCGCAACGACCTGGTCGAATCCACGCGCGGTCCGGGCGGCGGCTATTCGCTCAGCCGCAAGGCCGCGCTCATCAGCGTGGCGGACATCGTTCTGTCCATCGAGGACCACGGCACCGAAACCACCCGCCGCCGCGCCGGCGACGGTGCGGACGACAGCGGCCGCTGCGAGGTCGACGAGCTCTGGGCCTCGGTCAACCTGCGGGCCGTCGAGTTCCTGAAATCGATCTCTCTGCAAAGCCTGGTCGACGAGCAGAAGGCCAAGGGCGTGCAGCCATCGACCAGCGCGGCCGCCAGCCGCCGGGCCACCGTCGTGGGAACGCCCGCGCGCAAGCCCTTCGTGGTCGATGCGCCGAACTCGGTGTTCGCACTGGGCCGGCGCCAGCAGCGCGCCAGCTAGCTGGCAATACCGTCGCGCGGCCGGGCAGGCGGAGGTGTTCAGCTCAGGGCGCGAAGCCCGAGCGGCGCACCACCGGCTCCCACTGCTGGCGATAGGCCTTGAGCATCTGCGCCGTCTCCGCGGCGGTGCTGGCGACCGGGGTGATGTAGAGCGCATTGGCGGCCTTCTGCAGCCCCGGGTCCTGCATGACCTCGTGGATCTTGCCGGCCAGCAACTGCACCTTGGGCTGCGGCATGGTGCTCGGCGCGAAGAAGGTGTTCCAGCCGTCGGCATCGATCTTCATGCCGGCCTCACGGAAGGTGGGCAGCGAGGGCGCGAAGCCCACGCGCTTCTTGCCCGAGACGGCCAGGATGCGGATCTTGCCGGCCAGGTGCTGGGCGTACAGCGAGTCCAGCGTGTCGATCGCAATCGGCAGCGAGCCGCCGCTCAGGTCCGCCGCGAGCGGCGCCGAGCCGCCGTAGCCCTTGATCTGCGGCTGCACGCTCAGTGCATCGCCCACCATCAGCCCGAAGAAGTGAGGCAGGCTGCCGGTGGCGGGCACGCCGAAGACCGCCTCTTCCGGATGCGCCCAGAGCCGGCCCACCAAAAACATCGCGCGGTCCAGCTGCAGCTTGTTGCCGACGGCCAGCGCAAAGTCGTAGCTGCTGACCTGCGCGACCGGCACGAAATCCTTTTCGGGGTCGTAGCCGGCGTCCTTGATCACCAGCGGCGCGATCACCATCACGGCCGGGTTGCCGAGCATCAGCACGTTCTCGCCGGGCGCGGCACGCTTGATCTGCTTGGCTGCCAGCCGGCCGCCTTCGCCGACACGGTTTTCAACAGTGACCGGCACGCCGAGCCGGGGACTGAGGCGCTCGGCGATCAGGCGCGCCATGCGGTCGGTGCTGCCGCCAGGCGCGTAGCCGACCACGAGCGTGAGCGGGCCGTCCAGTGCGGGCGCCTGGGCGTGGGCGGCGGTGTGCAGCAAGGGAGCGCAAGCGGCCAGGGCGAGACCCCAGGCCATGAGCTTTCGCCGGTAAAAAAATGCGGACATGGGATCTCCTGCGGGCGTTGTGCGGAACGGCACGCGCGACGATTCCACGGCGAGAATCGGCCGCCGTGCAGTTGTTGCTTTTCGTGCAAATTTGTTACCGGGTTATACGGACGCGCCAACGATTGATCTAATCCATCACCCGCCTGCCGAGGCGAGCGGGCCACACTCCCGCCCCCGGTTAATCCATTCGTATGCAAGCCTTTCCCGACGCAGACGCACTGCGCGCGCCAAGCTCCCTCAACGACCTGCTGATGTACCGCCTGTCGCGCGCCATGCGCGCCGGCAACGGCATGGCGACACGCATGGTCGAGGGCGGTTTCGGCATCACGCGCCGCGAGTGGGGAATGATCGCCACGCTCGCGCAGGAGGGCGAGATCACGTCCTCGACGCTGGCCCTGCATCTGCACCTGGACCGCGTGCGCACCTCGCGCGGACTGCGCAGCCTGGTCGAGAAACAGCTGGTGGAGCGCCGCCAGGATTCACTCGACCGGCGCGAGGTGCATGTGCGCCTGAGCGCCTCGGGCGTGCAACTCTTCGGCAAGCTGTTTCCGCGCATTGCAGGGTTGAACACCGACCTGCTGGCGGGCCTTCCGCCGGCGCATATCGAGATTTTTCTGCAGTGCCTGCAGCACCTGGAGCATCGCGGGAGCGAACTGATCGCTCAGGGCGCGGTCGTGGAAAAGGCCGACCGGCGCGCGGGCGGGACGCGGCATCGGTGGCCGGAGCGGGGCTGAGCGCGGCGCGTTTTGCGCATCGCCTTCCACACTTCGGTCCAGTAAAAACCATCCAATAACCATCTCTATACCATCCATACGGATGGTGATAGGATGGCCCATGCCAGCCAAATCCCCTCCCCCGCCTGCTGCTGCCAAGACCCCGGAGTCCGAGAAGATCACCATCAACATGGGCTTCGTCGACCTGGGCCACATCGACCTGCTGGTGGCCGAGGGCTTCTATTCGAACCGCACGGACTTCATCCGCACCGCCGTCCGCACGCACCTGGCGTCGCACACCGAGGTGCTGCGCCAGGCCGCGTCGCGCAAGATGCTCGTGCTCGGATTGCAGAGCTTTTCGGCTGCCGACCTGGAGGCCGTGCGCGCCGCGGGCCAGACGCTGCAGATCCGCGTGCTGGGCCTGGCGGTCATCGCGCCCGACGTCACGCCGTCCCTCGCCAGCGCGGTCATCGAATCGGTGACCGTGCTCGGGGCCCTCCACGCCTCGCCGGCCGTCAAGGCCGCGCTCGCGGGACGCATCCGCTAGCACTGCTGCACCACCTGAAGCACCCAATGAATCCACTTTTTTCCGGCCTGATGAACGAAGCCGCCCAACTCACGCGCCACGGCCGCCTGGCCGAAGCCACCGAAGCGATCCAGCGCGCACTGCAAGGTGGGGCCGGGCAATGGCCGGGCGCGCCTGTAACCCCTGCATCGCCGATGGCCGGAGCCGATGCGATCGACGTGATCGACGTCGAAGCCCAGGTGATCGAGGTCGAACGCGCGGCGCCCTCGCCACGCCAATCGGACACGACCGAGCCGCAAACAGCCGAGCAGTGGACCCAAGGCACATTCACCCACCAGGGCCGCACGCTCGACTACAGGCTCTTCGTGCCGGCAGCTGCAACCGGACAGCCGGCAACCCCGAGGCCGCTGGTCGTGATGCTGCACGGCTGCACCCAGGGCGCAGCGGACTTCGCGACCGGCACGCGCATGAACAAACTCGCGCGCGAGCACGGGGCGATCGTTCTCTACCCTGAACAGGCGCAGAGGGCGAACGGCCAGAAATGCTGGAACTGGTTCAAGACGCAGCATCAGCAACGCGGGCGCGGCGAGCCGGCGCTGCTGGCCGCCCTCACCCAGCACATCGCCGCGCAACAGCAAGCCGACCTTCAACGCGTGTATGCGGCGGGCCTGTCGGCGGGCGGTGCGATGGCGGACGTGCTGGGCCACTGCTATCCGGACATCTACGCGGCGATCGGCGTTCATTCCGGCCTTGCGCATGGCGCGGCGCACGACATGATGTCGGCGCTGAACGCGATGCGAACCGGGGCACCGGCCGCGCGTGCGGAGGCTGGGGCGCTCTCGCGGCCCACCATTGTTTTTCATGGGGACGCGGACACCACCGTCCATGTCAGCAACGGTCTGGCGATCCTGGCGGGCGCCACGCCAGGGCAAGCCAGCGAAGGCCGGTCTTCCTCGGGCCGTCGCTTCACGCGAACGCTGTATCCGGCGTCCGCGGGCCACGCCGATGCCGAGCACTGGCGCCTTCATTCGGCCGGCCACGCATGGTCGGGCGGCAGCGCGCAAGGCAGCTACACGCAACCGGACGGTGTCGATGCCAGCCGCGAGATGCTTCGCTTCTTCCTGGCGCATCGGTTGGACGGAGCGGCGAGCGAATGACCAGCGGCCGCGCGCTGTCTTGCCGCGCAGCACCTTGAGTTGCCGGTAGCCTCGCTCAGCCGACCTGCTTGAGCGAGGACAGATTCACAGGCCCGTCCTGGCTCGCGAACGTGGGCGCACCGCCCTCCGCGTTCTGCTGTTGCTGGCTCACGCCCGAAATCCGATGGGTGCCGGTGTCGTACTGCCGCACCTTGCCGTCCTGCTCCACCACCAGCCGGCGTTGATCGGGGAAAAAGGCGTACCGCACGCCGTTCTGGCCGCCGGTGCTCGAGGGGTTGGACAGCCCGCTGGGCCACCAGCTCCGGTCGGGCTCGCTCATAGGGGTCATAGGGGTCATCGGCGCCATGCCCTTCATGGGCTTCATTGCTTGCATCGCGGTCTCCTTCCTATCTGAGCGGTGTGTCCAGAAAATCGTCGCGCGGACCGTCGGTGTCGCCCAGCTCGGGGACCAGGCAGTCGGACAGAAAGCCGGAGATGTCCGTGCTTCGCATCAGCAAGCCGGCGACCATTCCGAGCGACAGCAGCCGCCAGGGCCTGACCAGCACGATCAGCGACCCGGTGCCCGCGGCATAGGCGACCAGCTTGACCGGGTGGCTGGCGGCGTAGTTCTGAAGAAACGGATGCCCGATTTCGGCGACCGTACTCAAGTGGCTGCGGCGCCACCAGCGGCCGACCACGCTTCGGCCGATCCTGCTCTCCGCCCTGTCGAGCACCGTCGCGCGTTTCTCTACACGCTCATCCGCCTGTTCGAAGGTACGGGGCACGGTGCCGACGGGCTTGTAGCCCATGGCGACCAGAAGCGCGGCGCGGGACGCGGCCAGTCTTTGCTTGGGCGTGAGGATGTCGGTCATTTTCTTGTTCCTGCAGGAAGGCCGGCGCGCGTTTGCCTGGTTGATCGGCTTGCGGCTTGCGGCTTGCACGATCACTTATTCGCCGCATCAAACAGACATTTGGAAGCGCCGCGCCTGATCGCGGTGTCGGGTGGGATGGGCATCTTTTGTAGGCCAAAGGAAACCGGCGGAACGGTCGCCTTCTTGCGCACCCGGTATGGGTGCTGCCGAGCCGCCCTGCCCGCTCCATCCACAGACAGCCGATGCGGAAATGCTCCTACGTTGTGCGAGCCATCCTGAACCGAGTCTGATCGCCGGGTCAGCAAGCCCAACCCAAAGCCAGACCCTCTGACCAAGGAGCATGAAATGAGCGACAGACAAGCTAGCCGTTCCGGCGACGGAACCCGTCCGACCACCAGCGGCGGTGTGGACAACATCGGCGGAGGCGAAAGCTTCACCGGCAAGAAGAACGCGGCGGGCGCCGACGTGTCCGGCCCCGCGCCCGGCGAGCGCATGCAGGATCGGCAAAAAAGCGTGGAGAGCACCGCGCAAGACGATTCCGCCGCATTCGGCCTCACCGAAGACCTGACACCCGAAACCAACCGCGACCTCGCCGACCAGGCGACTGCACAGGACACCGCGTCACGCGAAGAGAAGATTCGCCGCGCGGCGTACGAGGCCTACGAGCGTCGGGGCAGCGTGTCCGGGCACGAGGCCGAAGACTGGCTCGAAGCCGAAGCGGAAATAGACCGTCGCTCCGGGATCAGCAGGCCGGGGCCTGACGCTCCGGCAACATGAGCGCAAACAACTCACTGCGAAAGTGAATCCCGAGCCGCCCGAAAGCGCGGTTCCTGTAGGTCTTGACGGTGGGCAGCGCGAGGCCCATGTCCGCGGCGATGCCATCCTGGGTCATGCCGCGCAGCAGCCGAAGGCAGACGTTGAGTTCCTGCGCGGTCAGCGCCGGGCAGCACGCCAGCAGCCGGGAGCCCAGGTCGTCGGCCATGTCCGCGTTCGTGAGCGCCACATGCTTGCGCGCCAGCGCCATCAGCAGGCGCCCGGCGGAGCCGAAGTCGGCCAGTTGCGCATCGCTCAAGGCCCGCTGATGGGTGTGCCTGTAGAAATTGACCGCGAACAGCGCGTCGTCGCAGGCAGAGGGCTCCTCTTCGACCACCGACACTCGCTCCATCACGCCATGGGCGTCGTACACCTTGGCACGGTGCTCCGGCGGCACCTCGTGCGCGGTGATGTGGCACACGCGCAGCTGCGGCGCGCTCGCCTCGCGCAAGGTGCGGTCGCTTCGGATCGGGCCTGAGAGGTAAGCGCGCCAGCAGTCCCGGGTGGTATCGGGCATGCCGCGGCTGCCGCTCAGAAAAATGGCAGGCCGCGCGCCCGTGCGGTACACCGAGAACGATCCCACCGGCAATGCCGACGCCATGGCCTCCAGCAGCCGAACGCCGAAGGCCGGCTCGCCGAGCGCACGCACCACCGCCGGCAGGCACTGCGCCAAGGGCGCATCGGCATTCGGGGCGGGCAGATCGGGAATCCAGGTGCGCATGGGGCAATACGGGGAATCCCGTCATCTTCCGGGATGACAGTGCTGCGCTGCCACCGGACTTACGCTAGGCCATGGCTTCCCACCTCCCAGAGAACAACGATCCGCTTGCCGCGCCCCGCCTGGTGTGGTTTGCCGATGTGTCGGTCGAAGTCGGCGAGCCGCTGGTGCTGGGCGAAGGCGCACAGGGGCTGCGCCGCGTGGTGCCCATCGTGGGCGGCCATGCCACGGGCGACGGCTGGACCGGGCGCGTGCTGCCAGGGGGCGCCGATTTTCAGCGCATCGCCAGCGACACGGTTTCGGAGCTCGACGCCCGCTACGGCCTGGAGACCGATGCGGGCGACCGCATCTACGTGCGCAACCGTGCGATGCGCACCGCGCCCGCCGAGGTGATGGCGCAACTGATGCGCGGCGTCCCCGTCGACCCGGCGCAGGTTTACTTTCGTTGCGCGCCCTCCTTCGAGACGCGCAGCCCGGCCCTGCAATGGATCACCGAGCGACTGTTCGTGGGGGTCGGCGTGCGCCACCCCACGCAGGTCGTGATGCGCTTCTTCGCGCTGCAGTGATCATCGATGGCGCCAGCGCCGTGCCCCGTTTCAACACAAGCAGGAGACCTTCATGACGACCGCCATCGCCACCGGTGCGCGCCGCCGCGCGCTCATCGCCGCCACCACCACCACGCTGATCGGCCTCTGGAGCATGTCCTGGGCATCGCAAGCGCTCGCCCAGGCGGCCTCCTCCGCGTACCCCAACCGGCCTGTGCGCATGGTCGTCGGGTTTCCGGCCGGCAGCGGCCCGGACATCGTGGCGCGCCTGCTGGCGCAGAAGCTGTCCGAGGGGTGGGGCAACCTGGGCGTCATCGTCGACAACAAGCCCGGCGCCGCGGGGCTGATCGCCGCAGCGGAAGTGGCGCGCGCCCAGCCCGACGGCTACACGATCATGCTCGGCGAGACTGGCCAGCTGGCCATTGCGCCCAGCAGCTACAACAAGCTGTCCTACGACCCGAAGAAGGACTTCATTCCGGTGAGCCAGGTGGTCACCTCCGACTTCATGCTGGTGGTCAACCCCGCGAAGGTGCCGGCGCGTGACGTGAAGCAGTTCGTGGAATGGAGCCGGGCGCAAAAGGGCTTGTTCATGGGCACCTTCGGCGCGGGCACGCCGGGTCACTTCGGAGCCTTCCTCTTCGGCGACGCCATCGGCCTCAAGCCGGAACCGGTGCACTACAAGACCACCGGCGATGCACTGGGCGGTTTGTTCAGCGGCGACGTGGCGGGCAGCTTCGCGAGCGTGGGCCTGTCGGCCGCCAACGTCAAAGGGGGCAAGCTGCTGGCGCTGGCCTCCAGCGGCGAGAAGCGCAGCGCCAGCCTGCCCGACGTGCCGACCTTCAAGGAGCAGGGCTACCCGCAGCTGGCCTTCAACTCGTGGTTCGGCATCGTCGCGCCGGCCCGCACGCCGCCCGAGGTCATCGCCCGGCTGGAGGCCGACATTCGCAAGGCCGTGCAGTCGGCAGAGGGCAAGGCCAAGCTGGAGGATGCCGGCTTCGGTGTCACCGGCACCACGTCGCAGGAGTTCGCCCGCGTGATCGCCGCGGACACGGTGAGCTGGGGCAAGGTGGTTGCGGCGACGGGCTTCAAGGCGGATTGATCGCAGGCGGCCGAGGCGCCGAAATGGCAACTGCTCCATGCGCATACAGCCAATGCTGAATTGCTCCTACGCGAGAGCGAAGCTGTTGGATCAAATGTTCCTTCATGAACATCCCATCGCTCCAGCTCAGGACAGGCCGTAACGCCGCCCTTTTCGTCTTCGCGGCGGGCCTCGCATTCGCGGCGGCCGCACAGTCAGCGGGCAACCCCAAGGGTTCCGTACCGCCACCAACAAGCGATGCGCAGAAGGCACCTGCGTCCCGCCCGCCCACCGCGGGATTCGGAGACAGCGGAAAAATCGTGACCGACAAGGACACGGTGAACAGCCGCTCACAGACGACGAACTCTCCCACCAACGTAGGCCCGGCGCGGTCGTCTTCTGGCAAAGCGTCGACGCGGTCCAGGAACAGCGCCGGAGGCCAAGGCGGGAGCGCGCCAGCCAAGCCGCCCCCTCAGTAGGCCTCGCCCTCATTCCCGCAATTTTCAGACGCAAGGACACAAGCATGGCAACCAGCAGCATCCTGGGCGGCGCACGCCCGCCGATCGACCCCAAGGGGACCGATGAAGAGAGCCTCGGACCCAGCGATTCCAGCGACAGCGGCAGCGATGCCGCAGGCACGGGCACCGACCGCGCATCCGCGGAGGCAGGGATCGAGGAGCCCAACGATTCGGACATCCTTCCTGATCGCGTCGGCGTGTTTCCGGACGCGGCGCATGAGGCGTCCACCGCCGTCGATGATCCCGACGCAGCCGACGCCGCAAAGCTTGCGGACGACAGCGGCGCGGACCGCGAGGACGACGAAGACGCCTGATACCGCCGAGCCGCGCGGAGCAGTTCATTCATGGATCGCCTGTTCGCCTCCTTCGCCAACAAGATGGCGCATGTCGCGGGAAGCCCCTTTACCTTCCTGGTGTGCGTGGCCGTGGTCATCGCATGGGCAGTGGCCGGGCCCTTCTTCGGCTTCTCGGAAACCTGGCAGCTGGTGATCAATACGGGCACCACCATCGTCACCTTTCTCATGGTGTTCCTGATCCAGAACACCCAGAACCGCGACGGTACGGCGCTGCAGACGAAGCTGGACGAATTGATCCGCTCCTCCAACGCACATGACGAATTCATGGGCATCGAGAAGCTCACCGACCATGAACTGATTGCGCTGCACGAGCGCTGCGAAGCAGCGGCCAGGACGAGCCACGCCGCGCTCGAACGGACCCGCGCCGAACGCCGCAGGCGCGGACACGAAACCCAGGACATGGGCAAGAGCGACGGCTGATGGCATGCCCGACATGAAGATCGCCACATTCAACGTCAACGGCATCAACAGCCGGCTGGACCGCCTGCTCGAATGGCTTTCCGAGTCGAAGCCCGACGTGGCCTGCCTGCAGGAGCTCAAGTCTCCGGACGCCAAGCTGCCGCTCGATGCCATCCGCGGCGCGGGCTACGGCGTTGTCGCGCACGGGCAGCGCGCCTGGAACGGCGTGGCCATTCTTGCGCGCGGCCGCGAGCCGATCGAAACGGGGCGCGGCCTGCCGGGCATGGAGGGCGACACGCAAAGCCGCTATCTCGAAGCGGTCGTCGGCGGGGTCGTGGTGGGCTGCCTCTACCTGCCGAACGGCAATCCGCAGCCCGGGCCGAAGTTCGACTACAAGCTGCAGTGGTTCGACGCCTTCAACAAGCATGCGAAGAGGCTCTTTGCGAGCGGCATGCCGGTGGTGCTGGCGGGCGACTACAACGTCGTGCCGACCGATGCCGACATCTACAACCCGGCGTCGTGGCGCGACGATGCGCTCCTGCAACCCGACAGCCGTGCGGCCTTCGCGCAACTGCTGACGCAAGGCTGGACCGATGCGATGCGCGCCTGCCATCCCGAGCGTGCGCCCTTCACCTTCTGGACGTACTGGCGCAATCGCTATCCGCGCGATGCCGGGCTTCGCATCGATCACCTGCTGCTGAACGCCGAACTCTCGCCGCTGCTGCGCAGCGCTGGCGTCGACCGGAACGTGCGTGGGCGTACCGGGGCCAGCGACCATGCGCCGGCCTGGATCAAGCTCGACGTTCCGAGGGTCGCGCGAACCTGACACCGGCATCTCTCAACCAAGGAAAAACATGGCCAACACATCCGATGCATCCACACCCCGTATCGATCAGAACAATGCCGCTGACGTCGCGCGCTATACGAGGGAATTCGACGTTACCGACGAGCAGCTGTCGCAAGCGATCGCGAAGGTCGGCGACAAGGCGGCCGATGTGGAGCTTTATCTGAAGGGCAGCCGCAGTTCAACCAATGCGGATACGGCGGGTGAAGCAGCTCCCTGAAGTTGATGGCTGTGGGCATCGAAGGTTGGTGAACCAGTCCTTGCCCAACAGACCCAGATTGTTTCGATGTTCGCAAATCACGCCTCGTCAGCGCCATGAGGACATCCGCAAAAGGGCATCACTTCTTCATCAGCGAGCGGCCGTCAGCCCGACACCGCGCCGCGTCAAGAATCAATGGATGGCGCGGCGGGCTCTCACCACTTCATGCGCAACCCGATCGAGCCCTGCACGGACGACTTCACATCCGTCGCGCCGCCCGCGGCCCACAGCTTGCCGATCTCGCCGTAGACGCTGGTCGTCTCGCTCAGCGCCAGCGTGAGGCCGCCGGCCAGCTCGGCCGTGGTCGAACCCGTGCGGCCCGTGATGTCGGTGCTGCCGGCTGCTCCGACGAAGCGGGCCACATCGGCACCGCCGCTGGCCTTGTAGAGGTTGAAGCGGCCGTACGGCTGCAGCGTGCCCAGGCCCGTGGCGATCTCGCCCTTCA
>NZ_JBEPKK010000025.1:0-26365 GCF_040544675.1 Variovorax boronicumulans | reverse complement strand
CAGTGCGTACGTGGGCGTTGGGCATGGCAGCATCTCCAAGGATGCCTCACCACAAGCAGTTCTCGTGCCTACGAATTAACGGGACAGGACACTAGAGCCTCCGCGTTCGACGTTGGTCTGCTGGTGGCTGCTATGCAGCGGTTGCGGTCGCTGGCCAAAGATCGTTGAGAGACTGCTTCGCGCCAGAATCTGGATTTTGTCCAGACCTGATGGGCGGTCGCAAAGCCGACATTCGATATGCAATGCTCGGCAGGATCTGCCGCCAATTTACATAGGGCTATCCTTTGGCTGTGGCTTCTTTCTATGAGGCCCCATCGCTATAGTCCATCGAACAGGAGCTTGCCCGTCTGGCCACTGCTAATCCCCTCTGCTGGATTGTCTCGGCCGTACTGGCTTTTGCTCTGCAACGAGCAAGCGACGACGCAAACCATGTCCGAAAACATTAAGAACACCGCAATCCCTGCGGCCGGCTACGTCTACCAGACCCGCCAGGGCTTGCTCGTCCTGTGCGAGTGGCTCGACGCGCCGAGCCGTTACGCGCGAGTCAAGTTCGAATGCGACGACGAGGCCGATGCGCCCAAGGGCCTGGACGACATCGTCGCGGAGCGAAGCGATGCCTCGGTCGACCTCCAACAGGTGAAGTTCACGCCCGACCCCGACGCTCACCCGTTGTGCTGGGAGTGGCTGCTCGAAAAGACCGGCAAGACGCCCCGATCGCGGTCGATGCTACGCAAGTGGTTTGATGCTTACAAAAAACTGGATCCTGTTCATGTCGGCGAGGTTTCCCTTGTTACCAACCGCCGGCCGGATGAGGACTTCGAGGGCTGCCTGAAAGCAGGAAAGATTCTGTTCGCCAAGGTCGCCACAGGCTGGCGCACCAAAGTGATCGCCGAACTCGGCTCCGAGCAAGACTGCGACCAATTCTTCAGCGTGCTCAACATCCGCCACAGCGACAAGGGCTACGAGCGGCTGGAGCACGAGGTCGACGCCCGTCTTCGTGCGCATGGCACAGCCGAGGGCATCGCTATTTTGAAGAACGTGGCCTTGAACTGGGCGACGCAGAAAAAGCATCCCGCCCCGGATGGTTGGATTACGTTGGACGTCGTTCGCGCGATCCTCCATGCGACGCCGCCGACGCCGCTGCTTGAGGACTTCGACGTCCCCGCTGGCTACGAGGTGCCTGACGCGACGTTCCACGCGAAATTTCTTGAGGACGCCATCGCCTCCACCGGCAAGCCACTTGTCCTTAAGGGCCCGCCAGGCCGTGGCAAGAGCACCTACCTGAGCGCGCTGCGCGAGAACCTGGCAGAGCGCGACATCCCGACCGTCCGCCACCACTACTTCCTTTCCACAACTGAGCGCGGTCGTGACCGCGTCCATAGCTACGTCGTCGAGCAGTCCATCCAGGCGCAGGTCAAGGACCTCCACCCCGAGGTTCCGAACATGGGCGGTGGGCTGCGCGCGTTGCTGGAAGCATGCGCCGCCCACTACAAGAAACTCGACAAACCTTTTGTTCTCATCCTCGACGGTCTGGACCACGTCTGGCGTGTTAACGCGGGGGACAAGCGCCCGCTGGACGACTTGTTCTCCCAGGTACTCCCCTGCCCGGACAACTTGGTGCTGCTGGTGGGCACCCAGCCCGTGGACGACGTGCAGTTGCCCAATGACCTTCTGGTCGCGGCCCCGAAGAGCCAGTGGCGCGAGCTGCCTGCCATGTCCGAGGACGCTGTGCTGAGCTACCTTCGGAAGGCGATCGACGAGGGGCGGCTTTCGACCAACGGCGCGAACTCGGCCGCCGGCGTGGACGAAGAGGTGCAACGTGCAGCCACCGAGCTCCGTGCTCGGACCAATGGCCATCCCCTGCACGTCATCTACGCGACCGCCGAGCTCGAGCATGGAGACCGTGTGCTCTCCCAGTGGAAGGTCGAGCAACTCAGGGGAGACCTCACCGCCGACGCAAAAACTTACTATGGGTCACTGTGGGTGACCCTGCCCCAAAGTCTGAAGGACGCGCTCCGTCTGGTGTGCGCGTTTCCCTTTTTCTGGCCCAGTTCCGCCTTCGGCCAGATCGCGGAGGCGACCAAGAACGCGTTGCCCGAAGTCCAGATGGTTCAGCACCTGCTCCATTCGTCTGCGGCTGGCCTGAAGGTCTTCCACGAAAGCCTCGCAGTGTACGTGCGCGCGACCGACAACTACGAGGAACGCATCAGGCAACTGACGCCCGAAGTCGCCCAGTGGCTGGAGACGTCGGCGCCGACCGCGCTGCGCGTGAACTGGCTCTGGACGGTTCAGGCGAGGCTGGGCGCGCCGCAGAACCTCATTTCGGGGCTGACTCGCGACTGGATCATGCAGCGTCTTGAGGAGGGGTACCCGGAGTCGCTCTTCGAAACCCTGCTCACGGAATCCCTTGCGGCAGCGCTGGACACTGGCGCATTCGCCGACGCTTACCGCTTGGCGCACCTAGGGTCGCGCATGGTTGGTGGCAGCCAGTTCCAGATGGAAGACGACGACATGGCCAGGCTCGTCGCGTTCACACTGACACTAGCTGCGGATGAGGGCGTCGTGAAGGAGGCCATCGCCTCGCGGCACGAGACGGACATCTTGAAGGTCGCTGCCTTGGGGCTCGCCCTGAATGCCCGTGGCAACAAGCTTGAGGCCGAGATGTGCGGGGAAGAGGCCTTTCGAAGATATCAAGGCCAGAGCCGGTTCTCCCGGGGGTACGGCGGCAGGGGCGGGTTGAAGTTCCTGGCCACTGTATTCGCTCAGTTGGGTGTCATCGCCAGGACCGCCGACGAACTCACCCAGTCGGTGATCCTCAACTCGGCGGCGTGGCCGCCTCGCGTCCAGATGCTCGTCAACGAGGGCAATCTTGACGACCTGATGGCGATTGCCGCATCGCTGCCCGACGGCAAACGCAAGAACACTATCAGCAATGCGTGCATACGCGCGGCCGCGACGGCCAGTGTCAGCATCGCCGCTCGTCCGGATTTCGGCTCGCTGGCCCGGACCCCATTCGTCGCTGCGGTCGAGGCGGCACACACTCGAGTGTCGAAGTCGCTGACCTGTGAGCTCCCGATCGACTGGCTCAAGGGCGACTACTACCAGCGAAAGGAAGACCTGGCAGCACTCATGCACCAATGGTTCTTCAGAGCCGTGCACCTGGGGCTGTCCATGGCCGCCGAGGGCAAGACCGAGTTCGAGTTCCCCAAAGCCCCTGCCTACAAGGACAGGGAAAACATCACCACTTTCCTTGACGCGCTGTCCGGCATCGCTGCCCAGGTCGCACACCGCTGGTGGCGCGGGGAGTTCGTGGACTTCCACGAGCTCTACGAGTTGCTTGCACCCGTGCCGACCTTTCGGTTTCGGCAGAGCCATGACTGGACCTCGTCTTCCGAAGACTTCCGTGGCGGCCTGCATCGCATCGCCTGCGACATTCGCCTGGGCAGCATTCTGCTGGACAACTTCCAAGACGTCTCGTTGTCGGCCGAAACTATGGCGCAGGCCACCAGCCACACCTGGTTTGACAGCGATCTGTTCCGAGAACGGTATGCCGCCGGCTCCTTGACGCCAATGGCCAACGATGCGGCAGAGGCATTCATCCACATCCAGCGGGCGCGCCTTGATGCCGACGTCCAGCACGAGACCAGCGTCCATCTGCAAACGCCGCTGCAACTGTGCGCGATCGCCCTCGCACACGGCCTGACGCCGGCAGCGCGCGAGCTCTGCAGGCAGACCTGGGAACTCACTACTGGGTACTCGCACCGCAAGGACCCGACGCTTGGGAAAACCGTTCAGGCAATTAGCTACCTGGTCGAGGCCGCGCCTGATGATGCACGCCGCCTGCTGGCGCGAATCGCACCGCAAGTCCACCGCGTCCTCGATTACACCGATGGCAAGGGTACCCGGTACGTCCTGTCCGAGGCCGACGAACTGCTGGCCAAGCTGCGCCCGTCCGCGTTGGTGGTCAAGTACTTAGAGCACACCGACGCCGGCGACTGGTCGGAAGCAGAAGACAGCCTGCAGACCTATGTGGAGCAGGGGGTGAAAGATGGCTGGCCGCTTGACGCCCTGATGCGCACGGGCATGCAAGCGGAGATCCGTGATGCGCTGGTTCGCCTCGCCAACAGTGGGAACGTGCGCGCCGGAGAGACGCTACGGGCGCTCGACGGGCACAACGGGTGGGAGATGGGACTGCTCCATAAGGAGTCGCACGCGTCAGGCAGCATCAAAAGCAAGCCGTACGCAGGCGAAGTTAAGACGTTCGAGCCCGAGCAGTTGCAGGCGTTGTTGGACGACCTGTCAGACAGCTACGATGAGCGCGATCATCGGCTTCGTGATTGGTACGAGCACTGGGACACCAGCGGCCATGGGAAACGTCTGCTCCATGCGCTGGACGCGCTGCTCCTGTCCGAGGCGGGACGGCAACGGGACGTATTGATCTTGTCTGACCTAGCGTTCGAGACCCGCCGCAAGCTCAGCGGGCTAAAGGCCGCCTGGAAATATCTTGTCAATGCGCAGATCTATCGGGGTGGCTGGATAGGCAACTTCGCTGAAAGTCAGGCGAAGACTCGCGCCAGGCTCGACCTGGTGGTCAAGCATTACGCCGGCCGCTGCGACGAATTCGTAACCGCTACGGCCTACAGCATGTTCGGCGAGCCACCTGAGCGCATCGCGCCTGCCGAGGTCATGGTGTATTTCTACGCGCAGCAAAGACGCATCCCCGAAGCCGTCAAATTCGCTGAAACCATGGTTAATTGTGTCATCGAGGACACGCGCACCTTGCCGCTTGCGCCGCCTCGCTGGGCGGCCGAATTGGTAGGTCCTGTCACGCCGGCCGCTTGATGGACGACCTTCCGATTCTCATCGCGCGTCTTGGCTGGCCAACCGTCTCGGCTCGCTGGTGGACCATGCAAGAACTCGCGTCTCGCCTGGGCGACCCGTCCAAGAAGGAGGCAACTGAAGTCGCGCTACTCGAGCAACTTCGCTCTCGCAGACTGGAGGCGGAGGTCACCGAGACGCTGTGCGTCTTCTGGATGGCCGCTCGAGGACACGGCTACACGCCCCCCGCAGAGTTGGCCGGAAGTCTTTCGAAGCCGTCGTTGCTCTCAAACCTGTTCTTGGACTACCTCGGCCTGCCAGTGCCGCAAATAGACGCCGGCCTCATGGTGACGCCCAAAGACTTCGAGATTCCGGACGACTTCGAAGGCGTGCAAGGCATCGACCTGCCCCGAATTTTCAGGACGAACTTGAACCGACTTGTGAAGCAAACTGGGCTGCCCTTTTTGCGTCAGATGGCCTTTGAGTGGACGCAAAACCGGGCGGCCTACCCCGAGACGCCCTACCAAGGGGACCCTTGGCACTTCACTCGTCCGCTCGGTGACGGGTTCAGCGGCCAGACCTCGGCTCGATCTGCACTGAGGTCCATCTCTGCCTATCTGCGCACGCTCGCCGTCGCGGAGAAGTTTTGGAAGATGCCGTCCGTGCTGGCGTACTCGGAGGCGCTCCTGGCCCTGCCCGTCCACCCAACGCTGGCCTTCCTGACGCCTCGGCGCCCCGATTGGTTGCCGGACAGCGCAGACTTCGAGGGTGACGCTGCGACGATCGAGGCTTCGATTCAAGCCCTGATTGCGCGCGTCAAGACTGCGCATCCCGATCGCGAGCTTCTCGCATTCAGCTCACCCGTCTTGATGTCGATGGAGCGCTGCGTTGAGGTGACGCTGGTTCGTTGGTCGCAAGCACCAGGTGCTCAGGTCAGCGATAGTGCCCTCGCAGACTACTTGAGCGACTTCTGGAATGGCGAGTGGTCGGTGGACAGCGAGACTGACGATCCGCTCAGCACGACTACGGTTTTGACACCATTGCCTCTCGAAGAACTGATGAACGACGACGCCAAAGCGTGGCCATTGGCTGCGCCGCTCGACCTCGATCGGCTGGGCTACCTGCAGCTCGACCTGTATCCGTCGCGAATCTATCTTCCGACGCTGCCCGGTATCGGCACGGCCGAACTTGAAGCCCACGGCGGCGGACTCGATGTCAAAGTCCAGAAACATGTGGTCGCCGAGTTTTCCTATTGGAACGCGGGCTGGGGGCCGGCGCGTCCCGGGAGGCTGGGAGGTAACTGCGGTACAGCGCTTGTGTCGCGTGCTGCAGGTTCCAACAGGAACAGGACGTTCTACCTCTGGCAGGTGCGGACGCTGCACAGAACGAGCACCTTCGACCGTTTCGGCGAGACCGTGGTCACGGGCACTTTAAGACCAACACCATGCGAACACTTATAGAGACTACGCCGGTCTTGATTGCGCCATTGACTTACTGTTTTGACCCGTCGAGCACAAGGCATGTTCTAACGACGTTCACCGAGAACCGGTCAATCGACGACTGCAAAGCAATGTCAGCAGTCGTCCGCAAAGCCGGTATTGACAGACTGCAAACAGTCTGGAGCGGGCGTATCCAAAGGGCGCCTACGCAGCGACTGCCACCGCTCGCGTTCGAACTGCGAACACACGCTGACTGGCACCATGTGGCTGTTGAGCCGGCGATCGCGGGATGAGTGAAGATCAGCGGGCGCACGTCAGATGGCCTGAAAGACACTTACGCAAATTAAATCCGAGGAACCGACAGAACAAAACGGTTGTTGCCGGCTCGACTGCCTAGCCCCGTTTTTCAATTCTCGAAGCCACAACTAATAGAGTTACAGTACTTCGACGTTGCGACTCTTACCTCATTACACCTATGCATCTGCACAGCTTGACATTGACCAATGTCCGCCAATTCGACCAACGCTTTTTTAAATTCCAACCCGGCTTTAACTTGCTGGTTGGTGAGAATGGAGCTGGCAAGACGACGATCCTTCGCGGAATGCTCGCAGCATTGGGAAGCGCACAGCAAATGGGGAGGCGTCCTAGGCTAGAAGACAATGACATACGGTTGCGCACCGATTTCGCAGAAATTAGCGCAATAGTTTGCCATGTGAACGACGCATTTGAAGAATTTCAGTTTCGAAAAGCGCTTTGGAAGCCTGCGACTCGTTCTGCTAATCGGGCGGGTTCTCCGTTGATTCTACTTTATTCATCGAATGAAGCAACCTGTTCAGCAATGAAGGCTAAGCCTGCTAAGCGGATCGGGGATTTTTATAGCGCTTCGGTTCGGCAAAATGAGGAGTTTCTCTACGCATCTGAAAGGAATTTTTCTAGAGAGGCTGCACCGGCAGTAGCAGGACGTCAATTTGGAAGTAGCCAGTCCGTGAGAAAATTTGTCAAGAAAGTGCTACTCACATTTTCTCCCGATATGGGTGAGTTTTTTTGGCGCTTTGAACCCTATGACTGTTCGATAGTCCTTCCCGAAAATGCAGAAAGAACGCCGCTGACTGCAGAATTACAAAAGCAAGCCCGAGCTTTTGCAATGCGCTGGTTTGCGGAGTGGTCAATACGGCGCAAAAGGCCTATTGATTGGCCAGATCAAGAAAAAATCGCCCTTGCACCGAATGCTCGAGAGCCTAAGCGTGGTGATAGAAATCTGCCAGATATTCGCGAGATTTGGGAAGGCATGCGGATCGGCCCCGCCGATCGAAAATTGTTACTATCCTGTTCGCTGGAGGTAAGCCTAACGCCGCGAATCATGATTCAGCGCAAGATTGGCACGTTCAACCTTAGCCAACTTTCTGATGGTGAGCAGCGGCTTTTTTCATTATTTGTCGATATTGCAAGGCAGCTATCGATCAACGACAAAAAGGATGAAAAGAGTCAAAGTGGTGCGATCGTTCTTATCGATGAAATCGACGTTCACCTTCACCCTAAGTGGCAACGCCGTATTGTTCCTGCATTGGAGGAGCTATTTTCAGATTGTCAATTTATCGCCACGACTCACTCTCCATTTGTAATTCAGGCGACCCGTCGCCAGCAGATCACCTCTATCGAGAAAAATTCTTTGACGGTGGATATGAGTGGTGGCAACAGCATTGAAGATATCGCCGAGGAAATTCAGGGCATTCCCGTTCCTCAACGCAGTATTCGGGCTGAGAAGCTAAACGCTGCAGCGAAGCAATATTTCGAGCTCCTTGAGATGCGAGTGGTCAATCCGAGGAAAGTTACTGCCTCCAAACTCCGCGCTGCGGAGCGCTCCTATAGGGAGGCCAGCGAGCCATTTTCATCAGATCCCGCAGTGCATGCCTTGCTAGATGTCATGACGATGGAGGGCAAACAATGAGACCGGTTACTAGGAGCGGAGCTCCAGCAGCCTACGCAAAGTATCAGGATGCTATTGGCGATTTGGAAGCCTGCTTTGGCCACTATTGCAGTTATTGTGAGCGCCGTTTTCCTGCATTGCTAGCTGTAGAGCATGTTTCTCCAAAGATCTCTGATCGCGCTCGCAGGACCGACTGGACCAATTTTCTTCTCGGTTGCGTTAACTGCAATTCGGTTAAGGGCGACACGCCAACGAACGACCAAGACTTTCTTTGGCCAGACAAAGACAACACCCTAAGTGCCATCGAATACAAGGCGGGCGGATTAGTGCAGCCTTCGCCAACGCTGGACCCTGCCATTGCCCCCAAAGCGACTGCCTTGATAGAGCTCGTAGGATTGGATCGCCACCCTGGCCAACCTCCAGCCAAGCAGCCGAATGATCGGGATAAGCGCTATTTACAGCGGGAGGAGAAGTGGCAGCTTGCTGCACTTATGCGCATGAAGCTGACAAGAAACGACAGTATCGATTTCCGAGAAGTCATTGTCAGTCTGGCTAGGGAGTCCGGGTTTTTCAGCATCTGGATCGCGGCCTTTCACGACGATCCCGACATGCGTCGCCGGCTGGTCGAAGCTCACGTAGGGACCGCAAGAGACTGTTTCGAAGCTGACTGGTCGCTAAAAGCCAGAACCGGTGGGCATATCTAGCAGCTAAGACCCTCGCAAATCATCTGCGCGTCGCCTGAGACAGCGGGTGTTCATCCACTGCATTGCCTTCTCAGAGTCCGCTCTTGGCGGAGACCTCCGCGTTTAGCAGGCGACCGAAGGCCAATCCACGCTGACCGCTTGCGCCGGAAGCGGTCACACGTTTGCAGACGACGATCGTCTGCAACCAGTCTTGAGCCGACCTCCAGGCCACTGACCAACCGCGAATTGCGCAGCCAATCACCACACCGCGGTAGCAAAACAAAGCCCTCGCATTCACCCGCCGAAGCTCACGCTCAGTGCATGCATCGCTCACCCCTGCCCAAACTCCCGCGCATGCTCCACCGCATACTTGATGAGCTCCGCCTGCCCTTCGATCCCCAGCCGCCGCTTGATGCTCTGCCGGTGCGCCTCCACCGTGCGCACGCTCAGGCCCAGGTCGCGCGCAATCTGCTTGCTCGATTCGCCCCGGCCGAGCGCGGTGAGGATCTGGCTCTCGCGTGGCGTGAGCAGCGGCCTGGGCGCCTGGTTGCGAAATAATTTTTTCGACACGGCCGGGCTCAGGAAGGTGCCGCCCGCCGACACGGCCTCGATGGCGGCCACGATCTCGGCCGCGGGCGCGTCTTTCAGCACATAGCCGCGCGCGCCCACTTGCAGGGCCTTCTGCACGTACTCGGGGTTGTCGTACATGCTGAGCATCACGATGTGCGGTGCCGCTTGCCCGGGTTGATGATGAGGATGATGGCGCTGCAGCACCATCTCGGCCAGGTCGATGCCGTTGATGTCCTTCATGCCGACGTCGACCAGCATCAGGTCGCACCGCACCGCATCGAGCAGCGCGAGCGCCTCGGCGCCGCTGCCGGCCTCGCCCACGATCTCCAGGTGGGGCATGGCACCCAGGCGGGCGCGCAGGCCGTCGCGCACCAGCGGGTGGTCGTCCACGAGGAAAAGGCGAATGGGCCTGGACGCTGCCGCAGGCGTTGCTTCTTCTGCTGTTTGCGGTGTGCTCGATGTCATTCCGGCCTTGCGCTGCGGGCCGGAACCTCGGCCACGATGGATGTATGGCCGCGGCCGGAGCGGATGTTCAGCCGCCCGCCGATCGCGTCGATGCGCTCGCGCATGTTGCGCAGGCCGATGCCGTGGTGCGGGTCCAGCTGCATGGCCTCGACGTCGAAGCCCACGCCGTCGTCGCTCACCTCCAGCCGCACTGCATCGTCGGTAAAGCCCAGCGAGATGTGAACGCGCTGCGCCTGTGCGTGCTTGCGCACGTTGGTGAGCGCCTCTTGGGTCACGCGAAAGAGCGCGGTCTTGGCCTCTTGCGAAAGCTCGAAGGGCTCGCCCTCAACCATGATGGACGCATCGCTGCCGCCCTCTTCGCCGAACTCGTGGCCCAGGCGCTCCAGCGCGGCGGGCAGGCCCAGCGTGTCGAGCAGCGCGGGACGCAGGCGGTGCGAGATGCGGCGCACTTCGATGAGCGAATCGTTCAGCCGCTGCAGCGCCTTGCCGAGGGCGGGCGGCGTGGGTTGCTGTTCGCGGGCCAGCGCGTCCACGGCCGATTCGATCAACAGCTTGGCCGACACCAGCGTCTGGCTGGTGCCGTCGTGCAGCTCGCGCGCGAGGTGGCCGCGCTCTTCTTCCTGCGACTGCACCACGCGCCGCGCCAGGAGGCGCAGCTTGGCTTCGGCGACGCGGTGTTCGCTGAGGTTCAACAACAAGCCCGTCGCGCTGACCACGCCCAGGCACAGCGCGGCGATGCCGGCGATCCACAGCAGCGTGGCGGTGACGTTGGCGTTCATCTGCTTGTCCAGCGCGTCCATGGTGGACTCGATGTCGTCCAGGTACAGGCCCGTGCCGACCATCCAGTTCCAGCGCGGCAGCGAGGTCACATAGCCGAGCTTGGGCGCAGTCTGCGCGCTGGAGGGCTTGCGCCACTGGTATTCGACGTAGCCGCCGCCGCTTTGGCTGGCGCCCTTCACGAGGTCTTGAATGGTGAGGCGGCCGTTCGAATCGCGCAGCTCCCACAGGTTTTGGCCGACCAGCTCGGGCTGGCGCGAATGCATGAGCGAGTTGCCCTGCAGGTCGTACACGAAGAAGTAGCCGTCGTCGCCGTAGTCGAGCGCGGCCAGGCGGCGCAGGGCCTCGGCGCGGGTGGCTTCGTCGTCCTGGCCCGATTCGTACAGCGGCCGCAGGTTGCTCACCGCCAGCTCGACATAGCTGCGCAGCTCGCTGCGGCGCTGCGCCATGTAGCTGCGCTCGATGAGGGCGCGCTCGCGCTGCGCGAGGTCGTGCTCCTGATGGCGCACCGCCAGGGCCACGAGCACCAGTGCGACGAGCAAAGGAGCCACGGCCAGCGCGACGATCTTGGTGCGGAGGTTCATGGGGTGGGGAGGCTACCACTGGGGCGCCGGTGGGGGATTCAGCCCGCCGGTTCGCGGAAAAATTCCATGCGGATGACGTTAGACAACAGTGTGCTCTGCCTGATCGGCATACAAAGCCAGGGTCACAACACGGGGAGAACTAAATGCGAAGCACTGGCGCGCGCTACAACGTTGGCGACCCCAGGTACGCCCAAAAGATGGACCATGCGCTGCTCGCCGTCCGCAAGGCTACGGAGGCGGTGTGCAGATAGCAAAGGTTGTCGCGCTGGCCGGCCTTGTTTTGGCGGGCCCCTGCACAGCGACCGCCGAGACACCATTCACCGGAAAATTCAGCGGAACCGGCCGTGCATGCTCTGGCGGCCTCTTCGTGCGAACCCAGACCATCGAATGGAACTCGAGCTTCAGCGTTTGCAGGCCCGCTCGCTACGACGTACTGGAAAAGGATCTGCGCAAAGACCACGGCAGGATCGTCTTTCGCTTCAAGACCCGCAGCCGGCAGTGCCTGTATGAAGTGATCGAGGCCGAACAGGTCGGCACTTACGGCTGGGACGTGCGTGGCTATCAGTCGCTGGCGTCTTATCGGAAGCGCGCTCTGCCCGGCTGGAGCAATTCGTCTCTCACCGAACGACAGATCCTTTCCTGCCCGATGACCCGACTGGACTGACTGCTGCTACCGCCACGCACAAGCCCCGGCAGTCAGCGGCACCGAGCCGCCCTCAATGCAAACTGGTAGGCCGCCCCGAGGCCACCCAGGCATCGAGCCCGCCGGTGAGCGGCAGTGCACGCCGAGCCCCGCGCGCCAGCATCACGCGTGCCGCCTGCGCGGCCGACACCTCGTTGGGGCAGTTGCAATACAGCACCACGTCGCGGTTCGCGTCGATCTGCAGGTCCAGGTGCCGGTGCTGCAGCGCCTTGAGGGTGTACGGCAGCGCACCCGGGATGCGACGCGGATCGACCTGCACGCCGGCCTTGCCGCGCACGTCGATGATGAGCGGCGGCTCTTCGCCGCTGAGCAGTTCGTGCAGCTCATCGACGGTGATGCGGGGCATGCCATTGAGCCGCATGAAGGCGCGGCGGCGCCAGTAGCGCACGGCCAGAATGACCAGCAGCAGCACCGCCACGGCAGCGGTCGCGATGCCGCCGGCCTGGGCCAGCACGGCGAGCACTTCCTGGATCTGGTCCCTGAAGGCCCAGCCCAGGCCGAGGAACAGGCCGGTCCAGATGAGGGCGGCGCCCAGGTCGAAGCCGATGAATCGCCGCACCGACATGCCCAGCGCCCCGGCCATCGGCGGTGCCACCACCGACACGCCGGGCACGAACTTGGCGGCGATGAGCGACATGCCGCCCCACTCGGTGATCAGCGATTCGCCGCGCCGCACGCAGGAGTCGGGCGCCAGCGAGATGCGGCACAACAGGCGCATGAAGCGGTAGCCGAAGCGCCGGCCGGCATAGAACCATGCGCCGTCGCCCAAAAGGTTGGCAAGGACCGCGGCGAGCACCACGCCCACCACCGACACGTCGCCCGCTGCCAGCAGCGCACCGGTCACCACCAGCACCCCGGCAGCCGGCACCGGCAGGCCGAGCCGCGCGGCAAAGCTCGCGACGAACACCACCAGAATCGCGTTCTGCACCAGCAAGGACATCAGCTGTGCCATGCCAGCCTTTCGGTCGATGCGGGGAACAACAACGGAGGTGCGGGGTGGGGGTTCATGCGAACCGCAATTGTCTGCCATGGCCCAAGAACGTACCGGGCGCAGGCCATTCGAGAACGCCCCTCAGTCGGCCATTCAGCCGGCCCTGGACACGCTGAAGGCGAAGGTGTTCAACCCGCCCTCGCTCACTGCGCTCACTTGCCCGCCGTGCATGCTGGCCACCGCTTTCACGATGGCCAGCCCCAGCCCGTGGCCGTGGTGCTCGCCGCCGTCGTTGCGGGCCGCATCCACGCGGTAGAAGCGATCGAACAGATGCTGCAGGTGCTCCACGCCGATGGGCGCGCCGGGGTTCGACACGGCGATCCACGTCGCGCCGGGTGCTTCGCGCAGCGTCACGGTGATCTGCGCGCCCGGCGGCGAATGCTCGATGGCGTTCTGCAGCAGGTTCGACATGGCGCGGCGGAACAGCGCGCTCTCCAGCCGCGCCTCGGCCTGCACGTCGCCCGCGATGCCGACCTGCGAGCCGCTTTCGTCGAGCACGAACTCGAAGAAGTCGATGGTCTTGCGCACCTCCTGCGCCACGGGCGTGAGCATCAGGCCGGTGGCCACTTCGCCGCGGTCGGCGCGGGCCAGGAAGAGCATGTCGTTGACGATGGAGCGCAACCGCTCCAGGTCTTCGAGGTTGGCCTGCAGCACTTCTTCGAAATCGCCCGCGCTGCGCTGGCGCGAGAGCGCGACCTGCGTGCTGCCGATGAGGTTGGCCAGCGGCGTGCGCAGCTCGTGCGCCACGTCGGCGTTGAAGGCCTCGAGCTGGCGCCAGGCCTCTTCGAGCCGGCTCAACGCGCCGTTGAAGGCGTCGGCGAGCGCCGAGAGTTCGACCGGCAGTGCCTCGGCCTGCAGGCGCTGCGACAGCGTCTTGGGCCGCAGCGCCTGCGCCTCGCCCGACAGGCGCTCCAACGGACGCAGGCCGAGCCGCGCAATCCAGTAGCCGGCCAGCGCCACCACCAGCACCCCGCCGAGCCCCAGGGCCAGCAGCGCCGTCAGGAAGGTCTTGCGGGTGCGTTCGTAAGGCTCGCCGTTGCGCCCGACGATGAGCCGCACCGCCGGCCGGTCTTCGAAGGGCGGAATATGGACCGACAGCGTGCGGAACGGCCGCTCCTGCCCCGGCAGCAGGATGTTGCTGCTGCGGCCGGTCGCCTCGCGCGTGAGGCCGTCGATGTCCGCCAGGCCTTTTCCGTACTGGAAGCGCGGGTCGTCGCTGAGCACCCAGAAGCGCACGCTGCCGTCTTCGGGCGTGAGCGCATCCATGCGGGTCTGCACGCGCGGCCAGCGATCGGCGGTGCCGATGGCGCCTATCCAGTACTGCAGGCTCTTGAGGGTGGTGTCCAGTTCTTCGTACTGATGGCGCTCCAGTTCACGCGCGAGCACGCCGTGCAGCGCGGCGCCGATGAGCGCGAAGGTGGCGAGCGCCGCCATCGCGAACATCGCCACCAGCCGCGCGGTGATGGAGCCCCTCATGAGTTTCACAGGGCGCCGCCCTCCCCCTGGGCTTCGTTCTCCGCGTCTCTCAGTTCCATCACGTAGCCCATGCCGCGGATGGTGTGCAGGAGCTTGGGGCTGAAGGGCGCGTCGATCTTGTCGCGCAGCCGCTTGATCGCGACCTCGACCACGTTGGTGTTGCTGTCGAAGTTCATGTCCCACACCAGCTCGGCGATGGCGGTCTTCGAGAGGATTTCTCCCTGCCGGCGCGCGAGCACCGCAAGCAGCGCGAACTCCTTGGCCGTGAGGTCGATGCGCGTGCCGCCGCGCGTGGCCTTGCGCGCGAGCAGGTCGATCTGCAGGTTGGCGATGCGCAGTTGCACCGGCTCTTGCTTCCGCCCGCGCCGGTTGAGCGCCTGCAGGCGGGCCAGCAGTTCGAGGAACGAGAAGGGCTTGATGAGGTAGTCGTCCGCGCCTTCGTGCAGGCCCTTGATGCGGTCTTCGACGCGGTCGCGTGCGGTGAGCATGATGACCGGCGTTTCCTTGACGGCCCGCAGTGCGCGCAGCACCGCAAAGCCGTCCTGCCCCGGCAGCATGACGTCGAGCACGATCACGTCGTAGTCGTGGGTGAGCGCGAGATGCTGGCCGTCGATGCCGTTGTGCGCCATGTCGACCGCGCAGCCCTGCTCGGTCAGGCCTTTGGAGAGGTAGTCCGCGGTTCTCAGCTCGTCTTCGACAATCAGGATCTTCATGCTTTTGTCTCGCTCCATTCGGCGGGCACCTAACCGTGCGCTTCGGCCACCGGCGGGGTCTCTTCACCGTTCCTTGCAGCCTTGCGGGCTTTGCGCGCTTCCTTGCGGCGCAGGTACCAGTAGTGCGCGCGGTCCAGGTACAGGTAGACCACCGGCGTGGTGAACAGGGTGAGCGCCTGCGAGAGTATCAGCCCGCCGACCATCGCGTAGCCCAGCGGCCGGCGCAGTTCGGAGCCCGAGCCGTGGCCCAGCATCAGCGGCAGGCCCGAGAGCAATGCGCACATCGTCGTCATCATGATCGGGCGGAAGCGCAGCAGGCACGCCTGGTAGATCGCCTCCTGCGGCGCCATGCCCTGCTCGCGTTCGGCCTTGAGCGCGAAGTCGATCATCATGATGCCGTTCTTCTTCACGATGCCGATGAGCAGGATGATGCCGATCAGCGCGATCACGCTCAGGTCGTAGCCCCCCGCCATCAATATCAGCAGCGCCCCCACGCCCGCCGATGGCAGCGTCGAGAGAATCGTGAGCGGATGGATGTAGCTCTCGTACAAGAGGCCCAGCACGATGTACACCGCCACCAGCGCCGCGGCGATCAGGTAGGGCTGCGAGGACAGCGAATCCTGGAAGGCCTGCGCCGTGCCCTGGAATGAACCGCTGAGCGACTGCGGAATGCCCATGTCGGCCTGCGCCTTGTTGATGGCATTGACCGCATCCCCCAGCGCATGGCCCGGCGCAAGATTGAACGAGATCGTCACCGCCGGAAACTGCCCCTGGTGGCTGATCGAGAGGTACGCGGTCTTGCTCGTGTCCACCTTCACGAAGGTGGAGAGCGGCACCTGCTGGCCGGTGAGCGGCGAGGTGAGGTAGAGCTTGCTGAAGAGCGCCGGGTCCTGCTGCAGTTCGGGCGTCACCTCCAGCACCACGTGGTAGCTGTTGAGCTGCGTGAAGTACTGCGCCACCTGGCGCTGGCCGATGGCGTCGTACAGCGTCGCGTCGATGGTCGCGGGCGAGATGCCGAAGCTGGACGCGCGGTCGCGGTCGATGGTCAGCACGGCCGAGGCGGCGGCGTTCTGCTGGTCGGAGGCCAGGTCGGTGATCTCCGGAATCTGCCGGAAGCGCGCGAGCAGCTTGGGCGCCCAGGTGTTGAGCTCGTCCAGGTTCGAGTCGGTCACCGTGTACTGGTACTGCGTGCGCGACGAACGGCCGCCCACGCGGATGTCCTGCCCCGCCTGCAGGAACAGGTTCACGCCCTGCACCTTGGCCAGTTGCGGGCGCAGGCGCGTGATGATCTCGTCGGCGCTCGCGGTGCGGCCCTCGTCCTTGGGCTTGAGGTTGATGTAGAAGTTGCCGGTGTTGAAGGTCGATGAACTGCCGTTCATGCCGAAGGCCGAGACGTCCGGATCCTTGCGCACCACATCGGCCAGTTCCAGCATGCGCGCATTCATCGAGGCGAAGGAAGCGTCCTGCGCCGACTCGGCAAAGCCCGAGATGAAGCCCGTGTCCTGCTGCGGGAAGAAGCCCTTGGGAATGACCATGAACAAAAAGCCCGTGGCCGCCACCGTGGCGATGAAGACCATCAGCGTGATGAACTGGTGGTCGAGCACCACATGCAGGCCGCGCTTGTAGCCGTTGAGCATCGCGTCGAAGCCGCGCTCGAACAGCAGGTACAGCCGGCCGTGCTTGCGCGCATGCTCGTTCTTCAAAAAGCGCGAGCACAGCATCGGCGTGAGCGTGAGCGAGATGACCACCGACACCACGATGGTCAGCGTGACCGTCACCGCGAACTCGCGGAACAGCCGCCCCACGATGCCGCCCATGAGCAGCAGCGGAATGAACACCGCGATCAGCGACACCGAGATCGAGATGATGGTGAAGCCGATCTCACCCGCGCCCTTGTACGCGGCCTCCAGCGGCGACATGCCCTCTTCGACGTAGCGGTAGATGTTCTCCAGCATCACGATGGCGTCGTCCACCACGAACCCGACCGCAATGGTGAGCGCCATGAGCGAAAGGTTGTCCAGGCTGTAGCCAAGCAGGTACATCACAGCCACGGTGCCCAGCAGCGCGAGCGGCACGGTCACGCTCGGGATCAGCGTGGCCGGCACGTTGCGCAGGAACACGAAGATCACCGCCACCACCAGCGCGATGGTCAGCAGCAGCGTGAACTCCACGTCGAGCACCGAGGCGCGGATGGTCTGCGTGCGGTCGACCAGCGCATTGACTTCGACGGTCGGCGGAATCGAGGCCTTCAGGCGCGGCATCGCGGCGTTGATGCGGTCCACCGTCTCGATCACGTTCGCGCCGGGCTGCTTGGTGATGGCCAGCACGATGGAGCGGCCGTTCTGGATGGTGTTGCCTTCAGGTGCGGCGGCGCCCGCATAGGCCCAGCCGGCGATCTTCGCGTTCTCGGGTCCGTCGATGGCCACGCCCAGGTCGCGCACGCGGATCGGCGCGCCGTTGCGGTAGGCCAGGATCACGTCGTTCCACGGCTGCGCCTTGAGCAACTGGTCGTTGGTGTACACGGTAAAGCTCTGGTTCGGCCCGTCGATGGTGCCCTTGGGCGCGTTGACCGTGGCCGACGAAAGGACCGTGCGCACGTCTTCCAGGCTCAGCCCGAGCGCGGCGAGCTTGGCCGGGTCGAGCTGCACGCGAACCGCGGGCTTCTGCGCACCGCCGATGTTGACGAGGCCCACGCCCGCGATCTGCGAGATCTGCTGCGCAAGGATGTTGTCGGCGTAGTCGTTCACCTCGGTGAGCGGCAGCGTCTTCGACTGCACCGAGAGAATCAGGATCGGCGAGTCGGCCGGGTTCACCTTGCGAAAGCTCGGCGGGCTCGGCAGGTTGGCGGGCAGCTGGCCGGTGGAGGCGGTAATGGCCGCCTGCACGTCGAGCGCGGCGGCGTCGATGTTGCGGTCCAGGTCGAACTGCAGCGTGATCTGCGTGGAGCCCAGGCCGCTGGTCGATGTCATCTGCGACAGGCCGGCGATCAGCGAGAACTGCCGCTCTAGCGGCTGCGCCACGTTGGAGGCCATGGTCTCCGGGCTTGCGCCCGGCAGGTTGGCCGACACCTGGATCGTCGGAAAGTCGACCTGCGGCAGCGGCGCCACCGGCAGCAGCGGAAACACCGCCGCACCGACCAAAAGGATGGCCAGTGCGAGCAGCGTGGTGCCGATGGGGCGCTTGATGAATCCGGCGGAAATGCTCAATTGCCGCTCCCGGTGGTGGTCGCGACTTGCGCCGCGTTGCCGGTCTTGGCGACAGCTGGCGGCTCGACGATGGTGGCGCCCTCGCGCAGCTTGTACTGGCCATCGACCACGACGCGCTGGTCGGCGGCCAGGCCCTTGTCGATCACGGCCACGCCGTCGGCGATCTGCAGCACATGCACCTGCACATTGCTGGCCTTGTTCTGTGCATCGACGACCCAGGCGTAGGTGCCGTCCTGTCCGCGCTGCACGGCGGCGGCGGGCACGGTGAGCGCGCCCTGCCGGCGGTCGAGCTGCAGTTGCACGTTGACGTACTGGCCCGGCCACAGCGTGTGCTGCGGGTTGGCGAAGCTGCCCTTGAGCTGCACGGTGCCGTTGGCGGTGTCGATCTGGTTGTTCAGCAAGATGAGCTTGCCGGTGCCCAGCATCCGGTTGCCGGCGCGGTCGTAGGCCACCACCGAAAGCGGCTGCGTGCTTTGCTGCTGCACGCGGTTGATGTCCTGCACAGCGTCTTCAGGCAGCGTGAACTGCACGGCGATGGGGTCGATCTGGTTGATGACGACCAGGCCGTTGGTGTCGGCCGCATGGACGATGTTGCCGGGGTCCACCAGCCGCGCGCCCACGCGCCCGTTCATCGGAGAGACGATGCGGGTGAAGCTCAGCTGCACCTCGGCGTACTGCACCTGTGCGGCGTCGGTCTGCACTGTGGCGGCGAGCTGGTTGACCAGCGCCTTCTGCGTATCGACCTGCTGCTGCGTGGCTGCGTCCTGCGCGATCAGCGTGGTGTAGCGCGCCAGGTCTGCGCGCGCATTGGCAAGCTGGGCTTCGTCTTTCGCCTTGGTGGCCTGGGCCTGCGCGAGCTGTGCCTGCAGCGTGCGTGGGTCGAGCTGCGCGAGCAGCTGGCCGGCCTTCACGTCCTGCCCTTCGGTGAAGCCGACCTTGTCGAGCTGCCCGTCGATGCGCGCCTTGACGGTGACCGTGGCCATCGAGGCGACGGTGCCGATGCCCGAGCGGTAGACCTGCACGTTCTGCGGCGTGACGCGCGCGGTGGTCACCTGCACCGGCGGCGTCTTCGGCGCTTCGGGCTTGGCACCGAAGGCCTTGTTGTGGTTGAGCGCCCAGGCGCCGCCGCCCAGCACGATCACGAGCGTGGCGGCCGCGACCCAGGTCGAGCGGCGCTGAAGAGGAGCTTGGGTTGTGGTCGTCGTCATGGCATCAATTTCCGGAAGTCGTGGCGGTTGCAGCGGCGGTCGTCCAGCCGCCGCCCGTGGCTGCGATCAGCGAGACGCTGGCCGCGAGCTGGCGGCCGAGCAGCTGCGCGGCGGTGCGCTGGTTGGTGAGGGAAAGCTGCTGCGCCGTCACCACGCTCAGGTACGTGGCGGTGCCGGCGCGGTACTGGCTCAGCGCGAGGCGTTCCGCCAGTTGCGAGGCCTGCACGGCCTGCGCCTGCAGCGCCGATTCGCGGTCGAGCACGCGCAGGGTCGCAAGGTTGTCCTCGACCTGCTGGAAGCCGCCGAGTACGGTCTGCTTGTATTGCGCGACCGAGGCGTCGTAGGTGGCCACCGCCTGGTCGGTGTGGGCGCGGCGCAAGCCGCCGTCGAACACGGTCTGCGCGAGCGCCGCGCCCAGCGACCACACGCGGCTGGGCGTGTTGAAGAGCGAGGCAAGGTTGCCGGCGCTGAAGCCGCCGCTGGCGCTCAGCACGATCTGCGGGTAGTACGCAGCCTTGGCAACGCCGATGTTGGCGTTGGCGGCCTGCACGCGGCGCTCGGCGGCGGCGATGTCGGGGCGGCGTTCGAGCAGTTCGGAGGGCAAGCCCGTGGGGGCGATGGGCAGCTGCACATGCAGCGCATTCGTCGTCGAGAGCGATGCAGCCGTTGTTTGCCCGGACGACGGGAGCGGCGCGAGCGAGAAGGACGCAGGCGCCTGCCCTGTCAGCACCGCGATCGCGTGTTCGAGCTGGCTGCGCTGCGCTTCGAGATCGACGGCCTGCGCTTCGGCGGTCTTGAGCTGGCTCTGCGCAAGCGCCACGTCGGAGCGCAGCACGGTGCCGGCCGCGTACTGGTGCTGCGTGAGTTCGAGCGCCCTGGCGTAGGCCGCCGTGGTGCTGGCGTACAGGGCGCGCTGCAGGTCAATGACGCGGATCTGCAGGTAGTCCTGCGCGAGCGTGGTCTGGATGCTGAGGCGGGCACCGGCCAGGTCATCGGCGCTGGCCTGCACGTCGGCATTGCCGGCCTCGACCGAGCGCCGCACCGCGCCCCACAGGTCGGGCTCCCAGCTGGCGGCGAGGCCGAGGGTGTCGGTGGTGCCTCGCTTGACGGTGCCGGTGCTGTTGGTTTGCGCGCGGGTGGCGCCTGCGTCGAGGCCCACCGTCGGGTAGAAGCCCGCGTGCGCCGCGGCCGCGATGGCCTGCGCCTCGCGGTACTGGGCTTCGGCGATGCGGATGTTCTGGTTGGCAGCGTTGGCCTGCACGATCAGCGCATTCAGCGCGGTGTCGCCGTAGGCCTCCCACCAAGGATGGCTGGCGTCGATGGCCTGCGGCGTGGCGGTCTTCCAGGGGCCGGTTTCCTTGTAAGCGACCGGAACGTCCATCTGCGGGCGGACGTAATCGGGGCCGACGGCACAGCCTGCAAGCAGCAGTGCGGCCAGCGCGACGGCTGTCGCTTTGGGCGAGGGGGAAGTGGCGAAGAGAACCATGGTGGGTTCACTCTAGGAACCCGGCTCCAACGCCTCGCTGTCGTCTGACTGACAGTTCTGACAGTTTTGGATTGGCTCCCTCCCCTCCCGGGGGAGGGTTGGGGTGGGGGCTCACGGCGGTTGAGAAGGCACTGCGCCGAACGGACGCTGCCGCCCCCATCCCAGCCTTCCCCCGGGAGGGGAAGGAGCAACACGCCAGACGGGTTTCCGTCTTGCTCCCTCCCCTTCCGGGGGAGGGTTGGGGTGGGGGCACGGCGGCGGTTGATAAAGCACCGCGCCGAACGGACGCTGCCGACCCCCATCCCAGCCTTCCCCCAGAGGGGGAAGGAGCAAGACAAGAATCAGCGTGGGGCGTCGCCCTTGCGGTACTCGGCCGTCAGCTCATCGAGCTTCTGCTTGAGCGCCGGCTCGAGCTTGTACTCGGCCGCCGCGATCGTCGCGTCGAGCTGCTCTGGCCGGCTCGCACCGAGCAGCGGCGCGGTAATCAGCGGATTCGCCATCACCCACGCCACGGCCAGCGTCGCCAGCGGCACGCCCGCTTCGTCGGCCAGTTGGTGCAACTGCGTCACGGTGTTGAAGCTGCGTTCGTTCCAGTACCTGTCCTGGTACATGCCGCCGGCCGTGCCCAGCGTGAAGCGGGTGTTCTCCTCCGGCTTCGCACCCGGCTTGTATTTGCCGGTGAGCAGGCCGCCGGCCAGCGGGTTGTAGGGAATCACACCCAACCCCTCTTCGCTCGCCAGCGGCAGCAACTCGCGCTCGATTTCGCGGAACAGCAGGCTGTAGCGCGGCTGCACCGACACGAAGCGCGTGAACCTGTGCAGATCCGACTTGCCCAGCGCACGCGCCAGCCGATAAGCCAAAAAGTTCGACACCCCGATGTAGCGCGCCCTCCCCGACTTCACGATGATGTCCAGCGCCTCCAGGCTCTCTTCGAGCGGCGTCTCACGGTCGTCCATGTGCAGCTGGTACAGGTCGACGTGGTCGGTCTTCAGCCGCTTGAGCGAGAGGTCGATCGCATCGAGCAGATGCTTGCGCGATGCGCCCTGGTCCCAAGGATTCGGGCCGACCCTGTTGACCGCCTTGGTGGCGACCACGAAGCGGCGGCGGCCCGCCGGGCCCTGCTTCTCCAGCCAGTTGCCGATGATTTCCTCGGTGCGGCCGGTCGTCTCGACAGTGCCGCCCAGCGGGTACACGTCGGCCGTGTCCAGGAAGTTGATGCCACCCTCGGCCGCCTTGTCCAGGATCTGGTGCGACACCGTCTCGTCGGTCTGCAGGCCGAAGGTCATGGTGCCGAGGGCGAGGCGGGACACGGTCAGGCCCGTGCGGCCGAGGCGGGTGGTGGGAATGCTCATGGGGGGTCTCGCTCCGAAGAAAGAGATGAGAAAAAGATGAGGAAGGGAGGCGCCGGCCATCATAGGCAGGGCCGCGCGATCCTGCAGGCGCCGGAGATTCAGACGGTGTGCAGGATCGCGCAGGGGCGCGCCCCGCGCTGCCGTGTCGGTCTGGAACGCCGGGGTCGGGGTGTTCGTGGGCGTCGCGTGGGAGGCAGCTCTGCGAGCGACGGTGATGCGGCTCCGGGACTGCGTCAGGGCTTCTTCATCTCGCCATGACCGGTGTGACCGGAATGACCTGCATGACCCGCCATCGCATCTTTGCCATGGTCCGACAGCTGTGCGTCGAACCACCGGTGAAGCGCTGCGACAAGCGCCGTGTTCGACGTCGCATAGCCCAGCTCGGCGCCGCCCTTGATGTCGGTGTAGGTGATGGCGACCTGGCCGGGAGCGGCCGCCTTCAGCTCGGCAAGGCCGGGCATGTCCTGGCCGTGGATGCGCGTTGGACCTGAATAGTCCCCTTTGAGAAACTGCTCGCGAATCTCCTGGAGATGCAGCCGGGTCAGTCTCACTTGCTCTGTGTCATCGGTCTTCTTGACCACCACCTGCTGAACACCGCCTTGCGCCGTCTTTGTGAAGATGTGAGTGGTCGCGGCCAGGCTGAAAGGCATGACCTCTTTGCCACGCTGCGCCACGTCCGCCTGCCGCTGATCGGCAGGCATGGTGGCCATGCGGTGGGTGCTGTGGTTCATCCGGGAGTGATCCATGGTCTGGGCGCTGGCACTTCCCGCGCCCATCAAAAGTACAAGCGTGGCAAGGGTGGTGTTGAGCATGGCGTGATCCCGGGTTGAACGTGTGTCGATGCACCGATTGTGGAAACCCGCGGACCAAAGGCATATGATTTGAATCACACGGGTCCAGATTGAATGAGCGTTCCGAACACAGTGCCTGATGCGCTTCGCAAGCTGCTCACGCCCACCCTCACGACGGCTTCCTCAGGCTTGGAACTGCGCAGGGGTGAGCCTCTCTTCCTGCAGCGCCAGCGTCCCAGGTACATGTACTTCGTGGTCGGCGGCGAGATCGTTCTGGAGCGCACCGGTGAAGGAGGCGACCCCGTGGTGCTGCAGCGGGTTCGCCAAGGCTTCGTGGCCGAGGCCAGTCTGCAATCAGGGAGTTACCACTGCGACGCGGTGGTGACATCGCCAGGTGCTGCGATCGCCGTACCCATTGAACCCCTCAAGGCCGAACTGGCAACGGACCCTGCCTTTGCACTGCGCTGGATCGGCATGCTCAATGCCGAGGTGCGCCGGCTGCGCGCGCAGTGCGAGCGCATGTCGCTCAAGGGCGTGGGCGAGCGATTGCTGCACATGGTCGAGACCGAAGGTGTTCATGGCCGCTTGCCAATCGGCTCGGGGCTGAAGTCTCTGGCCACTGAACTTGCCGTGAGCCACGAGGCGCTCTACCGGACGGTGGCAGCACTTGAGAAAAGCGGCGTGATCGTCCGCGAATCAGGCAGTCTCATATTGGTTCGCACCTCTGGACATGCATCGAGGCCGTCGTAGCCCGAGTTGCACGATGGTCATGGCGGACGTTGTCTTGTCGTGATTCGTTCATTCGCAAAGGAATCGCGCCACGCTAGCACCGCCGTCTGACGCTGCGCTTAGCCGGTTGCGCCTTCGCCGGCAGCCGCGCGCGCACGGCGCGCATCGTCGGCCCGCGCACTCACCACGCCCCATCCGAAGATGCCGATGCCCGCAAGCGCGAGCAAGGCGCCGACCCAACCGGTCGAGGTCCAGCCAAGGCCCGCCGAGATGGCCACGCCGCCCAGCCACGCGCCGAGCGCATTGGCCATGTTGAAGGCCGAGTGGTTGAGCGCGGCGGCGAGCGTCTGCGCATCGCCGGCCACGTCCATCAGGCGGATCTGCAATGCCGGGCCGATGGCGACGGTGGTACCGATGAGGAATACACCGATGGCGGCCGTGACCACGTGCTGCGCCGCGAAGGTGAAGAGCGCGAGCACCAGCACCGCGTACACGAGCACGCCGGCGATGGTGCGCATCAGCGACTTGTCGGCCAGGCGCGAGCCCACGAGGTTGCCGGTGACCATGCCCAGGCCGAACAGCGCGAGCACGAAGGGCACGTTGTGCACCGACAGGTGTGCCACCTCGGTGAGCGTGGGCTTGATGTAGCTGAACACCGCGAACATGCCGCCGAAGCCGATGGCGCTGATGCCGAGCGTGAACCAGACCTGCTTGCGGCGGAGCGCGCCGAGTTCGCGCCAGGGGCTGGCGCCATGGGCCGCGGCGATGTCGGGCACGTCGCGGCGCAGCAGCACCACGGCCACGAGCGCAATGACGCCGACAAACACGAAGGCCGCGCGCCAGCCAAACAGCTGGCCGAGCCACGCGGCGATGGGCACGCCGACCAGCGTGGCACCGGTAAGCCCGAGCATCACGAGGCCCACGGCGCGGGCGCGGCGGCCGGGCGGTGCGAGCGTGGCGGCCACGAGCGCAGCCACGCCGAAGTAGGTGCCGTGCGGCAGGCCCGTGGCAAAGCGCAGCAGGTTGAGCGAGAGGTAGCCGGGCGCCAGGGCGCTGGCGAAATTGCCGGCGGCGAACACGGCCATGAGCGCAATCAGCAGTGCGCGCCGGCCCCAGCCGGCAGCGAGCACGGCCAGCACTGGCGCGCCGACGACCACGCCGAGCGCATAGGCGCTGATGACGTGGCCGGCCTGGGGAATGCTGACGCCGATGTCGCTCGCGACTTCGGGCAGCAAGCCCATGATCACGAATTCGCCGGTGCCGATGGCAAAGCCGCCGACGCCGAGCGCGAGCACGGCCCGCAAGAAACTGACGGGCTGCCGCGACGACGAAGAGGTCGAGGGGGAAGCGGAAACAGGGGTGTCCGCGCTGTCCAGCGCGGTGGGGGAGGCGTTCAAGGCCAGGCTCCTGGGAGGGTGCCCGGCGGCGACGGGCAGAAGCCGGATTTTAGGGTAAACCCTGAATTCGGGCCGATACGCAGATGCCAAAGCCCCTGTACGGGCGCACTGCCAAAGGGCTCCGGGGCAAACTCAGATCGCGACGAGCTGGCGCACGCCCTGCGCTTCCATGTCCTTGCCGAGGCCGCGCGCGATGACTTCGCCGCGCTCCATCACGAGGTAGTCGTCGGCCAGCTCTTGCGCAAAATCGTAGTACTGCTCGCACAGCACGATGGCCATGTCGCCGCGGTCGGCGAGCATGCGGATGACGCGGCCGATGTCCTTGATGATGCTGGGCTGGATGCCTTCGGTGGGCTCATCGAGGATGAGCAGCTTGGGTTTGGGCGCGAGGGCGCGTGCGATGGCCAACTGCTGTTGCTGGCCGCCGGAGAGGTCGCCGCCTCGTCTGTTGATCATCTGCTTGAGCACGGGGAACAGTTCGAACAGTTCCGACGGAATGGGCGTGCTGCCGCTCTTGTAGGCCAGGCCCATGCGCAGGTTTTCTTCTACCGTGAGCCGGGCGAAGATTTCTCTTCCTTGCGGAACGAAGCCGATGCCTGCTCTTGCCCTGTCGTAGGGCGTGGCTTTCTGGATCGGCTTGCCTTCGAGTTCGATGCTGCCGCTCTTGATGGGGACCAGGCCCATCAGCGATTTCAGCAGCGTGGTCTTGCCTACGCCGTTGCGGCCCAGGAGTACCGTGACTTTGCCAAGGGTTGCCTGGAAGCTCACGTCCCGGAGGATGTGGGAGCCGCCGTAGTACTGGTGGATGTTTTTGACTGTCAGCATTTTTTTGCGCCTTCCCTTTGTCGTGTTGAGAGGCACCCGGTGTGCGGCACGGCCCGGATGGCCCCACTGTGCCGGCCCTTCGGGCTTCCCTGCGGTGCTCGCGCTTCGCGGGGTCTCGCAGAACTCGCTGCGCTTGTATGGTTGAGGCGCTGGGGTGGAGGGACTCGTTTCGCATTCGGCCGCGGCAGCGGACCGACAGTTTTGAGATTTCTCCCGCCCCACCTT
>NZ_JBEPKK010000024.1:0-36105 GCF_040544675.1 Variovorax boronicumulans | reverse complement strand
GCCACGTTGAAGGACCAAATCCCGGCGTTGCTCTGCAGCGTCTGGAATCCGCCCAGGGAGAGTGGCGCAAAGGTGGCCGCGGCGCCGTCCGCGCTCTCGAGGGTCAGAAGGTTGGCTCCGCCTCCGCCGCTGATGTTGCCGGTCATCGAGGCGCCCGTGTGCCAGCGCAGCACGTCGTTGCCGTTGGCGAAGGCAAGCGAGCCGACCAGATGGCCGCTGTTGGTGAAGTCCACCGCCATCGTGCCGCTGGCGCCGATGACGGTCGCGACAGTCGAGTTCGTGCCGGCCCCCGCGATGATCGTGCCGTTGTTCACGACGGTGTTGTTGCCAGAGGCCGCCTGGAACCAGATCGCCGCATGCGTCGAGCTGATGGTGCCGTGATTGGTGATGGTGTTGCCGCTGCCTACCGGATTGATGGCCTCGGTGCTGGTGCCCGCGCCGCTGGCGATGACAAACGCGCCTTCTTCGATGGTGATCGTGCTGTTGTTGTTGACCTCGATCGCGTTCGCGCCGATGTTTCCGTAGGGCGACGTGCCTTTGTTGGTGGCGCTGTTCTGGACCGTGGCCCCGCCCTGGACGACGACGCTGGCCGCGTTGCCGACGCTGATGCCTGCGCTGTTGCCGGTGCTGATCTTCGAGCCCGACGCGACCGATACCGTCGTGCCTTGCGGCGTCGCGAGTCCCGCGCCCACCGTGGTGGTCTGCTCGTCGCTGCCAGAGCAGGTGATCGCATTGGCAACGGTGTCGCTTGTGCACGCCGCAGACGCCGAGAAGGAAGCCGCCGCCAGCAAGCCGGCCGCGACGAGCGCAACACCCGGCGAGCTCGCGCTCGATTTGCCATGCCCGCGCCCGAATTCGGAAGCAACTGTCCAAAGAGCTAAAGCGCTATTCCAGATGACTCTAAATATTTTGTTCATGGCTTGTATTGACAAAAGAACGGCGCAGTTGTCGAACTGCGTGCGCGGCGCCGGTGCGGCCGGTGCTCGGTGCCTCCCTGACACGACGCGGACTTTAATGCAACCAATTGAAACTCATGCCGCTCCAATTGGTAGATTCATGGTCTGATTTGCATTTCTGCAACGACAGAGCTCGTTTTCGCCTTTTATTTGCATCAAATATGAAATTCACCAACTCATATTTCGACGCAATCAATGTGGCAGGCACAAAGCAAAAATTGCCAACGCCGACAAGCGCTTGCGTCTTTTCAAGATGGGCGGTGGCGAAGCGGAATGGCCAACGGGCGCGCCATTGGCTGCCGCTGGCTATTGGTTATTTCCAGATTTCTTGAAAAGACCCGAAAGAAATCTTCGAGAACTTCCGTGGCGTTCTCAGGAGCTTTGTCGCTCGTATTTTTTAATGAACATCTTTAATTGCGAGACGCAATTATTTTTCGCAAGCAGCGAATAGCCGGCCCGGGCATGGCCAGCCTCAAATAGATGTTCAAAAGGCGCGCTCTCACGCGCCGGCCGCTCAACAGGAAGCGGTATAGGCCGCCTCGTCGTGTGCGGTCGTGTACTTCGAAAGCAAATAGCCCTGCTTGTAGACGGCCCTCAAGACAAAGCCGTTTTCCTTGCACAGCGCGAGCTTCTTTCGCACGTTGGCCGCACAGACATCGCACACGCGCGAGTCGCGCTGCGACGTGGACCGCCACAGCGCGCTCCAGAGCCAGTCCCGCGTGAGCACGCGGCCCATGTTGCGGAACAGTTCCAGCGCAAAGTCGAACTGCCGTGGCTGCAGCAGGATCTCGCGCCCTCGATGCATCACGATGCGCTGGCGCTCCAGGAACCGGTAGTCGCCCCAGACCAGGCCCGGAACCTGCGCGGCTTGCGCCGAAGCTCGCCTGTGCCGCTCCAGCAGCGCGCGCATGCGCCAGTCCAGCTCTTCGTTGGTCGTTCGCGAAACATCGAAGTCGATGGCATCGCAGCCCTCGAAGCCTTCATTGCGGCGCGGCATCTGCGCCCACTGCGTTCGCTCGACAAGCAGGAGCGCCGGCATGCCCGCCTCCTCCGCCCCGGCGCCAAGAACCTGCTTGACCAGGTCGTCCTGCAAGGGCGCCAGCAGCAGGTCGAAGCGCTGGCGTCTTCCCTCGCTTTCCAGGGTTTCCAGAAAGTTGTCCTTGTGGGTGAACACGACGGTCTGGTGCCCCATCGCGCTCAGCTTGCGCTGCAGCACGGCACTGCGCGCGTCGTCGCTGTCGTACAAGGCGATGGACAGGTCTTGTTGTTCAGTCATTCGTTGCATTCAAGCCAGGAGGGAAAGCCGAGGTCCGCGATGGCCCTGGGTGAGCGCTCGATCTGCCCGATGCATCCGATGTGCCCTGTCAAGCGAAATGGCGCACTTCAAGGACGTACCCCTCGCCTCGCACGGTGTGCAGCAGCTTGATGTCGAACGGGGCGTCCAGCTTGGTGCGCAGCCGAAGCACGGCCACATCGACCGCGTTGCTCTTGCCCTCGAGCACCGAGTTCCATACGCGCTGGGCGAGCAATTGCCGCGAGAGCACCCGGCCCCGGCCGCGAAGCAGCACCAGCAGCAGCGAGAACTCCATCCGGGTCAGGTCGAGTTCGACGCCGCCGCGGGAGCATCTCGCGGTGCGCTCGTCCAGTTCCAGGTCGGCAAGACGCAGCACCGGCTGGTGGCGCATGCGCGGGTGGCGGGCCAGCGCCTTCACGCGCACCAGCAGGTCGGACAGCGAGAACGGCTTGACCAGGTAGTCGCTGGCGCCCAGTTCCAGGCCCGCCATGCGGGCGGCAACGCTGTCGCGCTCGGTGATGACCAAGAGGGGCGCATCGGACTTGCGCCGGATCGACTCGACGGCGCTGAATCCGGCCAGGCCGGGCCGCATGGAGCTCAGCAGGATGAGCGCGTAGTCCCCTGCCAGCGCCGCATTGGCCGTGGCGTTGTCGCCGGTGGCAATGTCGACGGAAAACCCGTTTCTCTCCAGCCCTTCGCTGAGCGACCTGCACTGGGTCGACTGGTGGTCGATGAGCAACACGCGCAGGGTGTCGACGTCGTCGTCGATCTGCGCCAGGGCGGCGCCGCCCGCGCCCAGGAACGAGCCGCTCAGCGCGGTTTCAAAAGGAAGCTGGGAAACATACAGTCGCACGGGTTCTCCTGTTCCAGCGCCAGGAGGAGCTGTCGTGCTTTTATATGTTTGCGATGAATTGTTGACCTAATCCATCATCGCCGCGCCGGGCTCCCGCCTGGGGGGCGCCGGCCGGTCTTTCAGCCGCCCGGGATGCGGGGCGGGTGCAGCTCCACGGCCTTGGCCGCCTTCGTTCGCATGCGGATGTTGAGCACTTCCACGGCCAGGGAGAAAGCCATCGCGAAGTACACGTAGCCCTTGGGCACATGGTGGTCGAAGCCTTCGGCCACCAGAACCACGCCCACCACCACCAGGAAGGACAGCGCCAGCATCTTGATGGTCGGATGGGCCGAGACGAAGCGGCCGATCGGGCCGGCGAACAGCATCATCAGCAGCACCGAGACGATCACCGCGGCGATCATGATCCGAACGTCGTCCACCATGCCGACGGCGGTGATGATCGAATCCAGCGAGAACACCAGGTCGATGATGATGATCTGGAGCATGACCGAGGCCAGCGTCGCCTTGACCGCGCTGGCCTTCTGCTCGTGCTCGCCTTCCAGCGACTGGTGAACCTCGGTCGTGCTCTTCCAGATCAGGAACAGGCCGCCCAGGATCAGGATCAGGTCCCGGCCCGAGAAGTCCTTGCCGAACATCGAGAAAAGCGGCGTGACCAGGCCGACGATCCAGGCGAGCACCAGCAGCAACCCGATGCGCATGAACATGGCCAGAAACAGACCCACCCGCCGCGCGAATTCGCGCTGGGCCACAGGCAGCTTGTCGACCAGGATCGAGATGAAGATGATGTTGTCGATGCCCAGCACGAGCTCGAGTGCAGTCAGGGTGGCAAAGGCGATCCAGACCTGGGGGTCCGTCAGGAGTTCGAGCATCGGGTTCTTTCGGTCCGGCAGCGCCGGGGAGGGGTTGAGCAAGGTTCCACGGGCAAAGGCCAGGAAGAAATCTCGCCCGCCCGCCCGTCCGCTGGTCTGCGGATGCCGGGCGAATTTATCTGATCGGCGCCGCGGTTTCGCGCATTCCCCGACGGCGTCTCGGCCTTCCCCGCACGTTTCGCCGCACTTCGCACTTGCTACCAGCGCGCGCGCATCCCCACGGCCCCTTGCACCGAAGACTGCGCACGCGTGCTGCCGCCCATGGCGTGCACGCGACCCAGTTCGCCGTAGACATCGACGACGTTCGAGAGCGTCAAGGTGAAGCCGCCCGCCAGTTCCGTGCTCCGGTAACGGGTGGCGCTGTCGATGCGCGTCGCGGCCGCCGCGTTGATGAACTGCGCGACATCGGTGCCCGCGCCGGCGCTGTAGAGGTTCAGGCGCGCATAGGGCTGCAGCAGGCCCGCGGCCGTCGGGATTTCGCCGCGCACGCGCACGCCCAGCCGGCCAAGCCAACCGCCGCCCGTTTGCTGCGAGACGCGCGCGCCGGAGATGAGCACGTCGTCCAGGCTCAGCTTTTGATAGACGATCTGCGCCTGTGGCTCGATGCGCCAACCCGGCGCCAGTGCAAATGCCTGCCCGGCCTCCAGCGAGGCCAGGAGGCTGCGGCCCTTGCCGCCGCTCGCCGGGTTGCCCGTGGCCTCCACGCTGTAGCGGTGGCTGCCGGCTTGCAGGACGGCGTCGGCGTAGCGCTCGTTCTCGTCCTTCCAGGTGGCATAGGCCCCGAGGTAGCGCGAGCGCACGTCGTTGGCGCCCACGGCGCCCTGGATACCGCGCGCAAAGCCCTGCACGCCGATCCGCCCCTCGAGCTGGCCGACGTACACGCCGGTGCGCCAGGCCGAGCCCGCGGGCGCATACAGGTCGATGCCGGTCTGAAAGCCGCGCAGCCGCCCGTCGCTGGAGGGGGTGACCGTGCCTTGCTGCCGCAAGTCGATGTCGGCATGGACCAGCCGGCCCCATGCGGCGCGTCGGCTGCTTGCGGCATTGCCCGAAGAGGCCCCTTGCTCGTCGCCCGTGCGCCGGTGCAGGTTGCCCAGCATGGCCAGGTCGGCCTGGCGAAGCTGCGCGGGCAGCGCCGAGAACAGGGGCACCTCGGCGCGGTAGGCTGGCAGTTGCACCGGCGTGGCCGGTGTCCCCGGCACGGTCGGCGGGGCGGGGTTCGGCGGACTCGTGGGCGCCTGCACGGTCGAGCGCAGGTACCAGTTCTCGCCGGCACCCACGGCGTCCGCGCTGTAGAGGCGGTATTCGTAGGCTCCCGCGTCCACGTGGCCGCCGGCCAGGGAGAAGCCGTCTCTGGTGGTCTGGGCCGTGGTCGTCGCGCCGTTGACGGCGCTCACCAGCATGATGCCGTCGCCCGTCGTCAATGCGCCCAGGCCGCCGGCATTGCGCACCTGCAGTGTGGTGGCGCCGCTGACGGTGCCGCCGTCGATGACGATGCGGTCGGTCAATGAGCCGGAGTCTCCGAGCGCCGTGCGCATGCCCACGACACCGCCCTGCCCCACCCAGTTGCCGTTGACGGTGAGCGTCTGCGGCACGAAGCCCGTGCCCGGCGGCTGAAAGTCGATGCGGCCCGCCAGCGCGAGGCGGCTCAGCGACGAGCTGCCCGTCATGGTCCAGCGGCTGGTGCCGTCGATGGTGAGCGCCACCGGGTCGATGCTGCCCGCGAGGCTGGAGCCGTTCAGCAGGCGCATGTCGACGGTGCTGGTGGCGTCGGTCATCACGTTGCCGGTGAGCGTGCTGTTGTCGGCGGTGAAAGCCAGGCTGCTGGCGTTCACTGCCTGCAGCAGGTTGCCGGTGCCGCTGGCCGTGGCGCTTGAGTTCTTCAGCGCGAGCGTCGCGCCCGTGGCCGCATCGACACGCACGAGATCGCCCGCTGCGCTGGTGATTGCGAAACCGTCGAAGCTCGCGGTCTGGCCCGCGCCGGCGAAGAAGCCCAGCGCACTGCCGGCCGCCGTGATCGAACCCGTGCCGGTGGCGCTGATCGACGGGCTGTTCGCCAGCAGCACGGCGCCGTAGCTGCTCGCATCGGTGGTGGCGATGGCGAGCGAGCCGGTCGCATTGAGCGCGCCGCCGCCGGTGATCAACAGGCCCGCAGCGTAGGACTCTTGCGTGCCTACAGGCGTGTTTGCCTGCGTGGCGCCAGTGACCCGGATCGACACGGGGCCCGCGAGGTTCACCTGCGAGCCGGCATCGCGCGCCGAGATGCCGATGCCGTTGACGCCGCTCGTGCGGATCGACGTGGTCGACGACGCGCTGGCCGTGGCCACGCCGCCCGTGACCGCGCGGATGCCCGAGCCGTTGATGCCGGAGTTGCTGAGGTCGGCCGCCCCGACATAGGCGATGGTGGCGGCGCTGCTGATCTTGAGCGTGGCGGCTTGCGTACCGGTCACGCCCAGGTTCAGGCTGCCGTTCAGCCGCACGGTGCTGCTGTTGTCGGAGGTGATCGCGTCGGAGCGATTGTCCCCGCCCGTGGTGACGGTCACCGCGCCGTTGGCCTCGACGGTGGCTCCTGCGGTGGCACGGACACCCGGCGCGAAGGGGACCCCCGCTCCCATGCCGATGTCGACGGCTCCGTTCAGGACGACGCGGGTGTTCGCACCATCGGCATAGATCCCGTAGTTGCCCGACCCGTTGGTGATCTTGATCTCGAGCGGCCCGTTCACCGTGATCGCGCCCCCGGTGGTTGCGTTCAGGCCGCGAACGCCGGTGCTTGCAGTGGTGCGCGTCACGGTCAGGCCGTTTTGCAGGTTGACCTGCGACCCGGCCCCCTGTGCAGACACGCCTCTGACGACGTCCTGCGTCAGCCCGATGGTGACGGCGTTCGCCGCGTTGATGATGCCGCCGGTGGAGGCGTCCAACGCTGCCGAGCCGTTGGGCAGGCCGCTGATGCCGTAGCTGCCGGCCGCGCTGCACACCGAACCTGCAGTGGCCACCAATCTGTTCACGTTCGCGGTGTTGCAGGCACCCAGCGCGCTGCCTCCCGTCAGGAGCAGCAATGCGCCGGAAATGCAGGTTCGCGGGAACGAGCGCCGTCCACCGACCGGCTGTGCGGAGCGGGCAGAAAAACTCAAGTGCTTCATGGTCGTCCCCAGACGTTGTCGCGATTCACGGGGCTTGCCATCGGTGGCTGTGAATCCAGCGTGCGCGGCGCCGGTGTGTCCGGCGCTCATCTCTCCCTGGCAACGGGCGGACTGTAGTTCAGGGCGTTGATTTGATGAACCAAAGTTCTCTTCATGGGGGACGCAATTTGCGCTTCCTCCCCCGAAACGCCAATTCGTTCACGCTTGCGTGCTGGCAAACCGCCACAGCATTCATGAGCGTCCAACCGCGCCAGCGGTCACGCCAAAGCGGCAGAGGCCGCGCATGCAAGGCCTTCAGCCGTGGCGTTGACCCGCGGGCATCAGCAATTGCTGGGCGCCCACGTGGGCTTCCATCTCGTGCATGTGGGTTTCGGCGTCCAGCATGTGCTCGGCCATCAGGCGGCGCGCCACCTCGGCATTTCCGTCCCGGAACGCCTGGAGCAAGGCGCTGTGGAAGTTCACGTTGGCCTCGCCGAAGTGGCGATGCTCCCATGCGTTCTTGTAGACCATGAGGTCGCGCAGCAGGTCGTTGAGAAAGCGGCACATGAAGGCCAGGAGGGGGTTCGGGCACCGGTCGGCCAGCAGGTTGTGGAACTCCAGCTCGGCCACGCGCTGCGCACGCAACTCGTCTTCGTTGTGGGGCTCCTTCTCGCAGAAATGAATGGTCTGCTCCAGCAGGCCCAGGTGCACCGCGTCGAGCCGGCCGATGACGCTGGCCGCCAGTTCGGGCTCCAGGATCTTGCGCAGCTGGTAGATGTGGTGCCCGTCCAGTTGCTTGAAGTGCAGGAAATTCCTCAGTGGCTCCGACGCATGGTCCAGCGAGACCTGCTGCAGGTAGGCGCCGCCCGCCGGGCCGGTGCGCGTCTTGATCAGTCCCCGCACCTCCAGGGCCTTGAGCCCTTCGCGCACCGTGCTCTTGGACACGCCGAAGAGTTCGCCCAGCTCCTTCTCGTTGGGCAGGCGGTCGCCCGGTTGCTTTCGCTCCGCGACGATCCATCGCTTCACGTCCTCGACGATGAGGTCTGACAGCTTTTGGCGGCCTCTGGTGTGCTGGCCGACAGGCATGGCTTGTGTTCCTTGGAAAAGCTCCAGATCGGAGCAGTGCTACATCATAAATCGACGCAATCGGCAAGATTTACACCAGAAATGCGTGCAATGCGTCGCAAAACCATCGAATAAGCGGGCATAAGATTTGCTGCGAAAACGATTAAACATATTTATATGTTTTATACGGCTAAATAGAAATTCGGCCGCGCAGCCACTCACTCGACGACCCCACGAAGGAGAAACCATGATGAAAGCAAGCGACCCCGTGCAAGCCCATTCAGGGCTCTGGAACGACGACCTGGCACCCACGCGCCCCGACCAGCGCACCTGGCGCTGGTATCACTTCGCCGCCCTCTGGGTGGGCATGGTGATGTGCATCCCCGCCTACACGCTGGCCGCGGGGCTCATCGAAAGCGGCATGTCCTGGAAGGAGGCCGTCGGCACCGTCTTCCTGGGCAACTTCATCGTGCTCATTCCGATGCTGCTCATCGGGCATGCGGGCGTGAAGTACGGCATTCCCTATGCGGTGCTCGCGCGCGCGTCTTTCGGAACGCGCGGCGCAAGGCTTCCGGCGCTGCTGCGGGCGCTGGTGGCATGCGGCTGGTACGGCATCCAGACCTGGTTCGGCGGGATGATGATCTACACGCTCGCCGGCGTGCTCATCGGCCATCCGCTGGAGGGCGAGAAGATCGCCGGGCTGGGCATCAACTTCGGCCAGCTGGCGTGCTTTCTTCTGTTCTGGGCGCTGCAGTTCTACTTTGTGGTCCACGGCATCGAGGCGATCCGCAAGCTGGAGACCTACACCGCACCGATCAAGATCCTCATCTGCTTCGTGCTGCTGGCCTGGGCCTACAACCGCGCCGGAGGCTTCGGTCCCATCCTCCATCAGCCCTCGCAGTTTGCCGAAGGCGGACAGAAGGCGGGCCAGTTCGGGTCGGTGTTCTGGCCGTCGCTGACGGCCATGGTGGGCTTCTGGGCCACCCTGGCGCTCAACATTCCCGACTTCACGCGCTTCGCCAAATCGCAGCGCGACCAGGTCATCGGCCAGGCCATCGGGCTGCCGATTCCGATGGGGCTGCTCGCGGGCCTTGCGGTGATCGTGACCTCCGCCACGGTCGTCATCTACGGCAAGGCGATCTGGGACCCGGTGGACCTGGCCAGCCGCATGACCGGCGCCGCCGTGCTCATTGCGTTGATCGTGCTCCTGATCGACACCGTCAGCGTCAACCTGGCGGCCAACCTGGTGGGGCCGGCCTACGATTTCTCCGCCCTCAATCCACGGGCCATCTCGTACCGCACCGGCGGCTACATCACCGCGGGCATCGCCATTGCCATGATGCCGTGGAAGCTGCTGGAGTCCACGCAGGGCTACATCTTCACCTGGCTCATCGGCTACTCCGCCCTGCTCGGCCCGATTGCCGGCATCCTGATTGCGGACTACTACCTCGTTCGCCGCACCGAGCTGAAGGTGAACGACCTCTACAGCGACAGCGGCGACTACCGGTACAGCGGCGGATGGAACCTGCGCGCGATCGCGGCCTTTGCCGTCGGCGTGCTGCCCAATCTGCCCGGCTTCCTCAATGCGGCCCTGCCGTCCGCCTTTCCGCACGTGCCCGAAGTCTTCAAGACGATCTACACCTACGCATGGTTCGTGGGCATCGCGGCGTCGGCCCTGGTCTATCTGGCCGCCATGAAGCTGCGGGCGCCGGCCATGGCAGGCGGCACGCAACCGTCGAAGGCCTGACCATGAGCGAATCCCTCTTGATCCGCGGCGGCACGGTGGTCAACGCCGACCGCGAGTTCCGGGCCGATGTGCTGTGCGTCGGCGGGCAGATCGCGGCCGTCGGCCCCGACGCCGCGCGCCATGCGCCGGCCGATGCGGTGCAGCTGGATGCCGGCGGGCAGTACGTGCTGCCCGGCGGCATCGATCCGCACACGCACATGCAGCTGCCCTTCATGGGCACCGTGACGATGGACGATTTTTTCACCGGCACGGCGGCAGGGCTCGCAGGCGGCACCACGACCATCATCGACTTCGTGATCCCCGATGCGCAGCAGCCGCTGATGGAGGCCTACAACACCTGGCGCGGATGGGCGCAGAAGGCCGCCTCGGACTACGGCTTCCACGTGGCGATCACCTGGTGGGACCAGAGCGTGCACCGCGACATGGGCACGCTGGTGAAGGAAGAAGGCGTCAGCAGCTTCAAGCACTTCATGGCCTACAAGAACGCCATCATGTGCGACGACGAGGTGCTGGTCAAAAGCTTCCGCCGCGCGCTCGAACTCGGCGCCATGCCCACCGTGCACGCCGAGAACGGCGAGCTGGTCTACTTTCTGCAGCAGGAGCTGGCCAACGCCGGCGTGCGCGGGCCCGAAGGCCATCCGCTGTCGCGCCCGCCCGCGGTCGAGGCCGAAGCCGCCAACCGCGCGATGGCCGTTGCCGACGTTCTGGGCGTTCCCCTCTACATCGTGCACGTGTCCTGCACCGAGGCGGCCGAAGCCATTGCGCGCGCGCGTGCGGCGGGCCAACGGGTCTATGGCGAAGTGCTCGCAGGGCATCTGGTGGTCGACGAGAGCGTCTACCGCAGCCCCGACTTCGCCCATGCGGCAGCGCATGTGATGAGCCCGCCGTTCCGGGCGACGTCGCACCAGGAGTCTCTCTGGCGCGGCCTTCAATCGGGGAATCTGCAGACGACGGCCACCGACCATTGCACCTTCTGCGCGGCCCAGAAGGCCGCCGGCAAGGACGACTTCGCGAAGATTCCCAACGGTTGCGGCGGCGTCGAGGAGCGCATGGCCGTGATCTGGGACGCCGGCGTGAACACCGGGCGCCTGACCCCCAGCGAGTTCGTGGCCGTCACCTCGGCCAACGCGGCGCGGCTGTTCAACCTGTACCCCCGCAAGGGCGTGGTGGCCGAGGGTGCCGATGCCGACCTGGTGCTGTGGGACCCGCTGGGCTCGCGAACCCTCTCGGCGAAGACGCAGCACTCCAGGGGCGACTTCAACATCTTCGAGGGACGCACCGTGCAGGGCATTCCGACGCACACCGTGAGCCAGGGCCGCATGGTGTACGCCCGCGGCGATCTGCGCGCGGAACAGGGCGCCGGCCGCTACCTGAAGCGCCCCGCATTCGGTGCCAATTTCACGGCGCTGGACAAGCGCGCGCAACGTTCGGCACCGACAGCGGTAAAGCGTTGAGCCTGGGCAGAGTCATCGCATCGCCCGTCGGTAGGGACACAGTGGGAATGAGCGCTCATGGACTTGAAGCTGTCGATCGATCGTCGGAAAAGCCGCGAGACCTCCCTGGTGAGCCAGATCGTGCAGGGCGTGGGCGACGCGATCAGGCAGCGCAGGATCCTTGCCGGCGAAAAGCTGCCGTCGGTGCGCCAGCTGGCGGCGCATCTGCAGCTGAGCACCTTCACCATCGTCCAGGCGTACCAGCGGCTGGTGTCGCTCGGAATGATCGCTTCGCGCCCCGGCGCCGGCTTCACCGTGGTGAACCAGGTCGCCCCGCATCCGGCGCCGCAGTCGCCGCAGCCGCCCTCGGGGCCGAACGACCACTGGCTGTCGTCGGAGGTGTTCTCCGACCAGTCGACGTCCATCAAGGCCGGTTGCGGCTGGCTCCCGCCGGGCTGGCTCGACGGCATCGAGTTCGGCCGGGCGCTGCGCTCGCTGAGCCGCACCATGGCGGGCCAGGTCGGCGGATACGGCCAGCCGCAGGGCGACGCCAGCCTGCGCGCGCGCGTTGCCTTCGATCTCGCGCGCTTCGGCCTGCCCGCCAACACCCAGTCGATCCTGATCACCCAGGGTGCCAGCCAGGCCCTGGACCTGATCATCCGCTCGCTCTTCAAACCCGATGACGTCGTCGCCGTCGAAGACCCCTGCTATTGCAACCTGCTCGAGCTGCTGAGGCTGGCGGGCGTGCGGCTGGTGTTCGTGCCCCGCACACCGGACGGCCTGGACATCGAAGTGCTGGACAACCTGGTGCAGCGGCACAGGCCGAAGGCCCTGTTCGTGAGCTCGGCCCTGCACAACCCCACGGGCTCGTCGTTCACCGTGTCCGCGGCCTACAAGGTGCTGCAGATCGCCCAGCGCGCGCAGATGCGCATCATCGAAAACGATGTGAGCCGGGGGCTCGCGCCGTCCGACGCACCGATGCTGGCCGCCATGGCGGGACTGGAGGCGGTCGTGTACATCGGCGGGTTCTCCAAGACGATTTCGCCGCTGCTGCGCGTGGGCTTCGTCGCGGCCGATCCGGCCACCCTGGGCGCGTTGACGCGCCTGAAAATGGTCACCGGCCTGACCTCTTCGGCGGTCACGGAAAAGGCCGTTCACCAGGTGCTGATCGACAGCGCCTACCTTCGGCATCTGGAGCGCCTGCGGCATCGGCTGGCCGACATGCACGCGCGCATCGAGCGCAAGCTCTCCGCGGCCGGCGTGGAACTGTTCCATCGTCCGCAGGCCGGGCTCTTTCTCTGGGGGCGCCTGCCGATCGATCCCGAATCGGCCAAGGACGTGACCGCGCGCGCGCTCAAGCAGGGCATCTGGCTGGCACCGGGGGCGTACTTCGGTACGTCGGGCACGGCGAGCGCGTGGTTCCGCTTCAACGTCGCCTACTGCGACAGCGAGAAATTCTGGCGATTCCTCGACAAGCTGTAGGCCGCCGCTGTGCATGCCGCCTCCTTCACGCGAGCACGGCCTCGATGAGAAAGGGACCGTCGCGTTTCAACGCCACCTTGAACATCCTGATGAACTCTTCCGCCGTGCCGACCCGCGCGCCCTCCACGCCCATGCCCTTGGCCAGCAAGACCCAATCGAGCACCGGGTCGGTCAGGTCGAACATGGGGCGCGCCAGGTGTTCGGGCGGCTTCACGCCCATGCGCCGCATCTCGTCGAGCAGAAGGGCGTACTTGCGGTTGGCAAGGATGATGGTGATGGCGTTGAGGTTCTCGTGCGCCTGCGTCCAGAGGCCTTGCAGCGTGTACATGCCGCTGCCGTCGGCCTGCAGCGTGACGACCTTGCGGCCGGGGCAGGCAATGGCGGCGCCGGTGGCCAGCGGAATGCCGATGCCGATCGCGCCGCCGGTGATCTGCAGGTAGTCGTGCGGCGCGGCGTCGTACGAGGTCGGAAAAAGGCGCGTCACCGAGGACAGGGCCTCGTCGCACACGATGGCATCCTCGGGCAGCAGCCGCACGATCAGCTCGGCCAGCGTGTCGTTGGTGAGCGCGCCCAGCGGCAGATCGTCGTCGCCGCCGCGTCGGGCGGGCGGCGCATCCAGCACCAGCCGGCTGGCGGCGAAGTGCTCCGCCAGGCTCTCCAGCGCCAGGGCCACGTTGCTTCCCGGCGCGGCCAGCTCGACCACCTCGCAATCGTCCCGTAGCAGCCGGCTCGGCATGCCCGGGTGCGCGAAGAACGCAACCGGCGGCTCGGCCCCGATCATGACGATGGCATCGAACTGCCCCAGCTGCGCCAGGGCCAGGTCCGTCGCATAGGCCACGCGCGGCACGGCGGGCCTGCCGGCACCGCGCGCCATGCGTGCATTTGCAAAGGGCGAGAGCAGGCTCGCGCCCGTCTTGCGCGCGATGTCGGACGCCAGCGCCAGGGTCTCCGCGCGCAGTGCGCGGCCGCCCAGGAACAGCGCCGTCTTGCGGTCGCTGCGCAGCAAGGCCACGGCCCGTTGCTCCTTCTCGCGGTCGGGCACCGACGACGGACCCGCAGCCCGCGCAAGGCTCGGCGGCTGCACCGGGTCGGCATCGCCCCAGGTGACTTCGGCGGGCACCACCAGCGTGGCGACGCCGGGCAACGACGTCGCGGCCCGGCAGGCGTCGGCCACGGTCGAGACGATGCCGTGCACGGAGTCGATGCGCCCGTACCAATCGGACATCGGCCTGGCCAGGCTCTCGATGTCCGATGTCAGCGGCGCGTTGAAGGGCAGGTGGTGCGTTGCATGGTCGCCCACGATGTTGACGATGGGCGTGGAAGCCCGCCTGGCGTTGTGCAGGTTCGCCAGCCCGTTGCCCAGGCCCGGGCCCAGGTGCAGCAGCGTCGCGGCGGGCGTGTCGGTCATTCGCCCATAGCCGTCCGCCGCCCCCGTGACCACGCCTTCGAACAGGCCCAGCACGCAGCGCAGGTCGGCCCTGCGCTCCATGCCGGCCACCAGATGAAGCTCGGAGGTTCCGGGATTGGCAAAGCAGACCTTCACGCCCTGGGCGATCAGGGTGTCGCAGATAACGTCGGAACCGTTCAATTTTTTCTCCTGCAGCGAGGCTGCTGACATGGGGGTTGGTGCGGCTTCGGCGCTGCTCAGCGCTGCGTGCCCGCGCCGCTTTCCTGGACAGGCTTTTTCGCGCCCACATGCAAGGGACACTGGTCCAGACGCTCGTCGTTGGACTCCGTGAACACGTACTGCTTCCACTCCAGGTCGCCGCGGTGGTAGGTGCCCACCACGTCCGGCGGCGGTTGCCCGTCGTACAGCTCCACTTGCGTACGGATCCGCTGCCGCACTTTGTCCCCCTCGGCCGTCGGTCCGCTGACCAGGTCGAAACCCGCCCGGGGCTGCGTGACCATCGCCAGCGATTGACCGAGGTTGCGGCTCTTGCGTCGAACATGCGCGGGCGCGCTCACGTTGACGAACAGCGGAACGCCCGCAAAGCACAGGCTCCAGAACGGTTGCTCGGGGTCGGTGGGAATCTCCTGCGGCCACGGCTGGGGATCGTTGTCGATCCAGTCCTGCATCACCTGCCACGCGGTCTCGTGGTACTGCGCCAGCGTCTGGTCGGTGTTCGGCTTGAACAGGATCGCCAGCACATTCATGGATTCCTCGATGCCCGAGAGCTTGGACACCGTGTGCAGGTACTCGCCCAACCCCTGGCGCACGCGCGCCAGCTCGAGCGGATCGGTGTCCGAGCCCGCGAAGACGAAATGCAGCGTGTAGGTTCGGAATGCGGTGCGGGCGAAATGGCAGGGAAACTTGCTGGGCTCCCGCAGATAGGTGCTGAAATCTTCCAGGCTGGCCTTGGCCCACGGATAGGCGTCGTCGCTCTCCACCCATTGGAGCGCCTCCTTGTGCGTGAGCGACACCCTGGGCGCCGTCACTTCGGTGCACCAGGACGCATATTCCGGGTATTGCCCGGTCACTGTCTTGAGGTAGTGGTCCTGCAGCTGGCGAGTGAGGGGCCCCACCTTGCCGTTGCCCACGGGCAGGCGGTCGACAGAAGTGACGGGGAGTATCTCGAACAGGGTGCCGCACATCAGAACTTCGTCGGCAATCAGCAATTCGGTTCTATCGATTTCGCGTTCCACGACTTGCAGGCCCAGCTTTTCCTTGGCCAGCACCATCAGCGTGTCACGCGTCAGGCTTTCCAGAATATCGGAATAAACAGGCGGCGTGATCAGCACGCCGTTTCTGATAATAAAAACGCAGGCCGCCGGCCCCTCGGACACTTTTCCCCTGCTATTGAGGATGATGGCGACGTCATATCCGTTTTCACGCGCCTCGTTTTGCGCAAACCTGCTGTTCTGGTAATTGGCAGCAACCTTGGCGCGCGGCGGAACCGAGTCGTCGGAAATTCTTCGCCAGCTGACAATTCCGGCGGAAATTCCTTTTTCTATTTTCGGAGAGCGCGGCAATGGAATTGCCGTGATGTGCGCGCCGGTATCTTCGGTCGCAACCAGAGGTTCGCCGGGGCCGGAATACCTGAAATACGTCGACAGGTTGATCTGGGCGTGCTCCTTGAATTCGCATCGGTACAGCAGATCGACCGTGGCCCGGCGCAGGGTGGGCGTATCGAAGCGCGATTTCATGCGCATGATCTTCATGGACTGCTCGAGCCGGCTCAGATGATCGTCCAGCCGGAATATGTAGGACTTTTGAGTCGATTCGTCCCAATAGGCTCGAAGCCCTTCGAAGATATTCGCACCGAAAAACCCGGCTTGCGTGCGCACATGCAGGGTGCATTGTTCCCAGTCGACAAAATTCCCGTCCATCCATGCAATTTCGGGATGCGGGGCGGGAAACGTCGATCGTCCAGTGGTTTCGCTCATGAATTCTCCGTCGGGATCGGCAAAAAAATTTGAAATGTCTTCTTCAAAATGTAAGAAGAAAGGAATACTCGAATCGCCAAATCAGGATCAAGGATCAATGAATTGATTGGCGCCGGGAATAGTACGACGCGGTATTAGGGGCACTCCATTTACAGTTCTATTCGTTTTAAATAACTGTATTGGCACTAAATTGGAGGCTGTATTGGTGGCGTGGCTCGGCCATTGCCGGTGCTGGCGACGAGGAACGGGGATGGGCGCGGGCGCGGCGACGCTCAAGGCCGACGGCGGCTGCCGGGACGCAAGCGGGCCCAAGCTAGAGGCTTGAGCAGCAGGAAGGACGACTGAGAGGGAGCCCGCAGGCCGAGGAGAGACGCGACCGGGGGCGCGAACTGGGGGCGCTAAATGGAACGCGAGCCCAGAGGCCCCCAAAAAGAAAATGGCCTAGAAGGAATCAACCTTCTAGGCCATTTTTGAGAGTGGTGCGGCTGGCAGGAATTGAACCCACGACCCCTTGGTTCGTAGCCAAGTACTCTATCCAACTGAGCTACAGCCGCGCAGCCTCGGATTCTAACCCGAGCACGCGGCGGGGCGCTCGACAACGATCCGGCCGGCACAACGCAATCGACACCATCGCGGGATGGATGGCCGCCCGTCCATGGCATCGACGGCGGCGACAAGGTCTTCTATACGACGGGACGTTTGACGAGCGAGATGGTGATGAAGTCGGCCCACATGGGCGTGCCGATCATCGTGTCGCGCAACGGCGTCACCGCGATGGGGCATGAACTGGCAAAAAAGCTGGGCATGACGCTGTTCGGGCGTGCTGCCAACCGCCACTTTCTCTGCTACTGCGGGTTCGAGCGCTTCGATGCCGAACCGCTGCCGCAGGTGCCGGCGCAGGCGCTCACCGCCGACTGAGCTTCGGGGCAGACCGTCATTCGACAGGCGCGCGCCGCCTCAGCGATAGGCGTCGCACAGCGCCAGATACTCGTCGCCGGAAATCTCCAGCGCCGTAGCGCGGCGCAGAACGCGCGCCTGCGGCTTGGGCAGGTCGGTCCTGATCTGGATCTGCTTGCCGATGGGAATGCCCATGTAGTCCTGGTTGACCCAGATGTTCTCGACGATGTTGTTCCACGGCAGCAGCATGCCGTTCTCGAGGGTCAGGCCCTGGTGGCCGATCACGAGCGCGGGCTTGTCGATGTTGCGCAGCGTGTTGAAGCACTTGAACGTGAGCCACGCCGTGAGCACTGCAAAGCCGGCGGCGATGAGGATGCCGATGTTCTTGTCCTGCGCGCGGATGCACAGGACCGCCAGCACCACGGTCACCACGGCCCACAGCGCGGTGCCGGCGATCAGGCGAGAACGTGAATAGAACACCGGGCGGTCGTGGCGGGTCTTCTCTTGCTGGGCGGCGGAACTGTAGATTTCCATTTGTCTGATTCGCTGTGAACGCGTGTTGGAGTGGTTGTAAAAAAAGCGGAGAAAAAGATCAGTGCGCAGGCAGGCGCTGCATCAGGCAGGCCATCAGCACGGGCTCGTTGTCGATCTTCGAGCGGTCGATCTTTCGGGACTTGCCGTGGGCAACGATCACCAGGTGCTCGTCCACGTCCATGCCTTCCTCGTCGGACTGCGTGCGGATGGTGTCGATGCTCGACCACGCAATCAGCTGTCCCTTGTGCACCAGACCTTCGGCCTGCAGCCCGAGCGCGCCGAACTTGACGGTTTCGCCAGCGTGCAGGCGGCGCTCGACCTCGTGCGCCATGGTGTCGCCGACGGCCGCTTCCACGCCGGCGAGCAACTCATCGGATGCGTCCCAGAGGTTCAGGCGCAGGCGCAGCGTCTTGCCGTCCCGTGTGGCGAGCAGCAGGTGGTGTCGGTTGTGGCGATGGCGAATGCGCGTGACGTCCGCGAAGGCGAGCGTGCGATCGCCCAACTGCAGTGCTTTCTCGCTCAGCGTCAGCTGTTTGGGCGTGCGCAGCCATGCGAAGAAATCGCTGCCCTGCCAGCAGATCAAATAGATCGCTGCAGGAACGGCCAGAAACAGAACGACGATGGCGCCCTTGTGATGAATGAAGTCCGGCGTGATGAGGTACGGCAGGATGTACACCTTCACCGGCACCAGCATCATGGCGCAGAAGACATAGAGGGCGGCAAGGCCGCCGAGCACGCAATAGAAGGAATGGCGAGGAAAGATTCTGGCGTGGCTCGAGGGCATGTGTCGGGCCCGGTGCAAGACCACGGGCAATGAAAAACTACCCGGGGACCATACCAGCGCGTTGCAGCCTTCATGAGGCCTGGCGCGGCGGTTGGTGTCTCATTCTGCGAATGAAAATTCGATCTGCGCGAATGGTTAGCCAGAAAGATTTAGTTTTCTTTTCTCACCCCGATTGCAGCGCAAGCGCCAGCACCGCATCGCGATCACAGCGGCGACGGCAACAAAGGCGAACGCTCGAACTTGCGCAGCTTCTCGATGAACGCATCGATGTCATCGAAGGCACGTGCGTTGTCGATGCCGCAGGCGTCGAAATCGTCAACCACCAGCAGCGACGGATCACCCTCGCGACGGAAGTCCAGCAGCACCATTACCTCGCGCTTGGCGTTCAACACGACCAGCTTGTCTGCTTCTGCCATCGACTCATGCCAGGGCGTTTCCCCTGGCGAAAAGTCGATGCGCCGCGAAAGCTCGGCCAGCGTCACAACATATTCCATCGGCGCCAGTTCCTCGAAAGGCTCGAACTCGCCGTCCGGGCCATCCTTCAGAAATCGGTAGGCAACATCGCCACCGTTCTTGGCTCGCCACAGATGCTTGAACACTTCAGGCAGCTTCGCGCCGATCCGCGCTTCCGTCTCGTTGATCAATGCGTCGTCCGCCATGGCCTTCGGATGCCAGCCATCGTCTCTCCCCTTCGCCGTGTTGACGAAAGGATGATTGGCGTCGCCCCAGAACGCGGTCGCGCGACCGTCCCCGGGCAAGTCTCCCAGCGGCTTGCTGCGAAAGAGCTCGCGATTGAAGGAGCGGGGCTTTTCTTCTTTTGGCCGTCGCAACGCCTGGAAAAAGGCATCGAATGTCTCGAATGTGATGTCGGCGAGATCGCCGTTCCTGTCGAAATCGACGATGGAAACCCGGGGTTCACCAGGCCGGGAGTAGTCGAGCAGCGTCATGTCGCCATAGCGCGACTGCAGCACCAGCAGCGTGTCCGCTTGGGTGGGGATGTCGTCCGGATCGTCGGTGAAGTCCTCGTAATGGGCGCGCACCGTGCGAAGGTCTTTCAACGGGCTGAGGCTGGAATAGTCGATGCTGAAGGCCCCGCGCCAGTCGTCGTAGACGGGGCCCGGGTCCGTCTTCAACGGCACATAGAGTGCACCCACATAGCCACCGTCGAGCATGCGGTAGAGCGCGCGCAAGCTTTCCGGCAGCCGGAAACCCAGTCGCTCTTCGGCAGCGGCGATTTCCAACTCGCTGGCCGCCAGCGCCGGCTTGGCGACGCGTTTGCCGCGACCTTCCAGTGCCTCGCGCAAAGGATCGGGCCGCCAGTATCCAGGTGACTTGAAGAAGGTCTCAGGTGTCAGGGGCCTCTGATCCATGTCGAGTTCCACCTCGTCGGTCGGGTGCGCCGCCTGATCGGCGACGGGTGCCGTCGCATTCCTCTCCAGTTTGATGATGGCGAGGGAAAAGCCGAGGCCGATCAGCAACATGAGGCCGACGGCAAGAACGTCTGCCGTGCCAAAAGCGGCAATCGGCGCAGGTTCGATCAGGCTCGCCAGTCCCCGCCCGACCAGGTAGAAAACATAGCCAAGAACCAGTTGGATAGGCAATGCCACCAGCACCCCGAGGGCGATGGACTTCGATCCACCGGCGCGCCAGGCCAATTGCCACTGGCGAAACTTTCCCAGTGCATAGAGCAGGGTCAACGCCGGTGTCGCCAGTACGACGATCCAGGGCGAGCGGCCAAGACACCCTGCCCCCACCAGCGACACCACAACCGTCATTGCCGCGACGATGCGCAATGCGCCAGCGACCTTACTGCTCATCCGTGCCCCCTTTTGCTTCCTGGATCAAGCCATCCTATCCGCAGGGCAGAGCGGCCCTCGGCCTCGCGCAGCGGCGGTGCGCGGTCGGCACACATAGAAGCAAAAAGCCCGCTACCTTCTCGATAGCGGGCTTTTCTGATGGGGAGGTGGTAGGCCGTGATGGGCTTGAACCATCGACCAACGGATTATGAGTCCGCTGCTCTAACCAACTGAGCTAACGGCCCACTGGGCGGTGATTCTATTCGCGGCGGCGCCCTACTTGCGGTGGCTCAAGGCATTGCTCACCAGCCGCGACGTGATGTCGACGATCTGGATCATGCGCTCGTAGGGCATGCGGGTCGGCCCGATAACGCCCAGCGTGCCGACCACCTGTCCGTCCACCTCGTAGTTGGCGCTGACGATGGACAGCTCCTCGAACGGCACCACCTGGCTTTCGCCGCCGATGAAGATGCGCACGCCCTCGGCCTTGCTCGACACGTCGAGCAAGCGCATCAGCTGCGCCTTCTGCTCGAAGAGCTCGAAGGCCCGGCGCAGCTGCCCCATGTCGCTGGAGAAATCGGTCACCGCCAGCAGGTTGCGCTCGCCGGAGATGACCACGTCGTCTTCCTGCGCCTCGGTCAGCACTTCGGAGCTCACCTGCACGGCCGCCTGCATCAACGCGGCGATCTCGCCGCGCAGCGTCTCGACCTCGGCCTGGAGACGGTCGCGCACCTGCTCGATGGTCAGGCCCGCGTAGTTCGCATTGATGTAGTTGGAGGCCTCGACCAGTTGCGACTGCGAGTAGTCGGCCTCCGGAAAGATCACCCGGTTCTGCACGTCGCCGTCCGGCGAGACGATGATCACGAGCAGCCGGTTCTCGGACAGCCGGAGGAATTCGATCTGCTTGAACACCGACGCTCGCCGCGGCGCCATGACGACGCCCACGAACTGCGACAGGTTCGACAGGATGTTGGCCGCGTTGGCAATCACCTTCTGCGGCTGGTCGGGCGGCAGGCGGGGCGTGCTCATCTGCTCGCGCTGCGCGGTCAGCATGGTGTCCACGAACAGGCGATAGCCGCGATGCGTCGGGATGCGGCCGGCCGAGGTGTGCGGGCTGGCAATCAGCCCCAGTGCCTCGAGGTCCGACATGACGTTGCGGATGGTCGCGGGCGACAGATCCAGCCCCGAGGAACGCGACAGCGTGCGTGACCCGACGGGTTGCCCGTCGGCGATGTAGCGCTCTACCAGCGTCTTGAGCAGCAACTTGGCACGGTCGTCCAGCATTGCAAGATTTTAGTGTTGTAATTTGTGAGATATGACCTCTCGCTTCCGTCACGTCGCCCTGATCGGCAAATACCAGGCCTCCGGCGCCAGAGCGCAAGCGGATGCGCGCGACGGCATCATGGAAGACATCGGCACCTTCCTCGAATCCCAGGGTTGCAAGGTCTTCGTCGAACGCTCGACCTGTGAAGACGCCGACGAAGGCGCGCCCGCCCATCCGCGCTACGAAGCCCTGTCGGTCGAAGAAATCGGCCAGCGCTGCGACCTGGGCCTGGTGGTCGGCGGCGACGGCACCATGCTCGGCATCGGGCGGCAGCTCGCCAGCTACGGCATTCCGCTGATCGGCATCAACCGCGGCCGGCTCGGCTTCATCACCGACATCCCCCTGGACAACTACCAGGCCACGCTGATCCCCATGCTGGCCGGCGAATACGAAGAAGACCACCGCAGCCTGATGCACGCACAGGTCATGCGCGATGGCGTGTCGGTGTTCGATGCGCTCGCCATGAACGACGTGGTGGTCAATCGCGGCGCCACCTCGGGCATGGTCGAGTTGCGCGTCTCGGTGGGCAGCCATTTCGTGGCCAACCAGCGCGCCGACGGCCTGATCATCGCCACGCCCACCGGATCGACCGCCTACGCGCTGTCGGCCGGCGGGCCCCTGCTTCATCCGGCGGTGCCGGGCTGGGTGCTGGTGCCGATCGCACCGCACACGCTGTCGAACCGGCCCGTGCTGCTGCCCGATGCCGACGAGATCGTGATCGAACTGGTGAGCGGGCGCGACGCGAGCGCCAATTTCGACATGCAGTCCCTGGCCTCGCTCGCGATCGGCGATCGCGTGGTGGTGCGGCGCTCCGAATTCCGGGTGCGCTTTTTGCACCCGCGCGGCTGGAGCTACTTCGACACGCTGCGCAAGAAACTCCATTGGAACGAAGGGGGCTCCTGACATGGCGCTGCGACGCATCGCACTGCGCGACTTCGTGATCGTGCGATCACTCGAACTCGACCTGTCCGGCGGCTTCACGGTATTGACCGGTGAAACCGGCGCGGGCAAATCCATCCTCATCGATGCGCTGCAGCTGGCGCTGGGCAACCGCGCCGACGCAGGCGCCGTGCGCGAAGGCGCCGAGCGCCTGGACGTGAGCGCCGAATTCGACGCCGACCCCGCGCTCGGCACATGGCTGGACGAAGGCGGCTTCGAGGCCGGCGACGCCCTGCTGCTGCGACGCACCGTCGACCTGCAGGGCCGCAGCCGCGGCTGGATCAACGGCAGCCCGGCCACGGCCACGCAACTGCGCGAGCTGGGCGACCGCCTGCTGGACATCCACGGCCAGCACGCCTGGCAAAGCCTGACCCGCCCCGAGGCCGTGCGCGGCCTGCTGGACGCCTACGCCGGCGTGCGAACCGACGCGCTCGACGCGGCTTGGCACAGCTGGCGGCAGGCGCTCTCGGCACTCGAACATGCGCGCTCGGCGCAAGACTCGCTGCAGCGCGAGCGCGAGCGGCTGCAGTGGCAGATCGCCGAAGTCATCAAGCTCTCGCCCGGTGCCGACGAGTGGGAAGAGCTGTCGGCCAACCACACGCGCATCTCGAACGCGCAGGCCCTGATCGATGCGGCGCAAGGCGCCAGCCAGGCGCTGGAAGACGACGACAACGGCGCGCTTTCGGCGCTCTCGCGTGCCGCGTCGCTGCTGCAGAACTGCGAACACATCGAGCCCGAATTCCGCGCGCTGGGCGAGGTGCTCGCCTCGTGCGTGGCGCAGGCGTCCGATGCGGCCCACACGCTGCACGGGTACCTGCGCAACGCCGAAGCCGACCCGCAAAGCCTGGCCGAACTGGACGAGCGCATGGGCCTGTGGATGTCGCTCGCGCGCCGCTACAAGCGCACGCCGGCCGACCTGCCGGTGCTGCTGGCCGGCTGGCAGGCGGAGTTGCAGGCGCTCGATGCGCAGAGCGATCTCGAAGGGCTGGAGCGCGCCGAACAGAACGCGCAGCAGGCCTACCTGAAAGAGGCCAAGGCGCTAGGCAAGGCCCGCAAGCAGGCGGCCCCACGCCTCGCGCAGGCCGTCACGCAAGCCATGCAGGGCCTGGGCATGCAGGGCGGGCGCTTCGAGGTCGAATTGCAGCCGCTGGCGCAGCCCACCCGGGCGGGCCTGGAAGAAATCTCTTTCCTCGTGGCGGGCCACACCGGCAGCACGCCGCGCGCCATCGGCAAGGTGGCCTCGGGCGGTGAGCTCTCCCGCATCGCGCTGGCCATCGCGGTGACCACCAGCCAACTGGGCGCCGCGCAGACGCTGATCTTCGACGAGGTCGATGCGGGCGTGGGCGGTGCTGTTGCAGAAACCGTCGGCCGCCTCATGAAGCAGTTGGGCCGCGACCGCCAGGTGCTGGCCGTGACCCACCTCCCGCAGGTGGCCGCCTGCGCCGACCATCACCTGGTCGTCGCCAAGCGCCAGACGGCGGCGGCGGGCAACGACGGCCCGCGCACCGAAAGCGGCGTGTCGCGGCTGGACGACGACAACCGCGCCAAGGAAATCGCCCGCATGCTGGGCGGCGAAAAGGTTTCGCAGACCTCGCTCGCGCATGCCCGCGAGATGCTGGGCCACAAGACTTCATCGTCGGCGATCGCACCATGAACCTCGACCTGGTGCTCATCACCGGCATGTCCGGCTCCGGCAAGTCGGTGGCGCTGCACGCGCTGGAAGACGCGGGCTATTACTGCGTCGACAACCTGCCGCCCGAGCTGCTCACTTCGTTCATCGCGCTTCAGCACGAGCAGCAAGCCACGCGCGTGGCCATCGCGATGGACGTGCGAAGCGGCGTGTCGCTGCCGATCGTTCCGCAACAGCTGGAGGCGCTGCGCCGCGACGGCGTGTCGCTGCGCTCGCTGTTCCTCGATGCCACCACCGACGCGCTGCTGCGCCGCTATTCGGAAACCCGCCGGCGCCACCCGCTCTCGCGCCAGGAGGGCCGCACCGACGTGCCCGAGCAGCACCGCGTGCTGATGCAGGCCATCGAGCTCGAACGCGAACTGCTGGCCGACCTGCGCGACGGTGCCGACGTGATCGACACCAGCCTCATCCGGCCCGCCCAGCTGCAGAGCTATATCAAGGCGTTGATCTCGGCGCCGCAGAGCGCGCTGACGCTGGTGTTCGAGTCGTTCGCCTTCAAGCGCGGCGTGCCGCTGGACGCGGACTATGTGTTCGACGTGCGCATGCTGCCCAACCCGCACTACGTGCCCGCGCTGCGCCCGCTCACGGGCCGCGACACGCCGGTGATCGACTGGCTGCGCGGGCACGAGGACGTCGCGCGCATGTACGACGACATCGAGCAGTTTCTGTCGCACTGGCTGGACGCACTGGCGCGCGACCACCGCAGCTACGTCACGGTGGCCATCGGCTGCACGGGCGGGCAGCACCGGTCGGTGTTCCTGGTCGAGCAGCTGGCGCACACCTTCGGCGCCCGCTGGGGTGCGCTGAAGCGGCACCGCGAACTCGACGCGGCATAGACAGACAGCAGCCTTAGCCCAGCCGGCTTTCCAGCAGCTTGCGCACCGGCGCGGGCAGCCCCAGCCGGCGCCATTCTTCGGCATCGACCCAGCGCGCGGCATCGCCTTGCGGCTGGCTGCCTTGCAGCAACACGGGGTGCAGGTGCAGATCCTTGTGGGTCAGCACGTGCACGAAGGGTTGCAGATCTTCTGCGCTTTGCTGCGCGGCGGGGGGCAACGCGGCGAACAGGTCGTCGCGGGTGTCGAACACCGGCAGGCAATGGAGTCCGGCCCAGATGCCTTTGGCCGGGCGCTTCTCCAGCCACACGCGCCCTTGGACATCGCGTGCCAGCAGCACCCAGAGCGACTGCGCGCTGCGCTTGAGCTTGCGGGTCTTGACCGGATAGCGCTCGGGCGATCCCTCGCGCAAACCCACGCAGGTCTTGTTGACCGGGCAGATCATGCAACTGGGCTTGCGCGGCAGACAGACCGTGGCGCCCAGGTCCATCAGGCCCTGGGTGTAGCTCGCAATGGCTTCGCGCTCCTCGGCGGGCGGCAGCAGTTGCGTCGCCCGGTCCCACAGCGCGCGCTCCTGCGCGGAAGAAGACATGTCGCCGCCGAAGCCCAGCACCCGCGTGAGCACGCGCTTGACGTTGCCGTCGAGAATCGCCACCCGTTCACCGAAACAGAAAGCGGCAATCGCTGCCGCGGTGGAGCGGCCGATGCCCGGCAGCGTCACGAGCTCGGCGGCGGTCTGCGGAAACGCACCGCCGAATCGCTCGACGACTTCTTGCGCGCAGCGGTGCATGTTGCGCGCGCGGCTGTAATAACCAAGGCCGCTCCAGAGGCCGAACACCTCGTCCTCGGTGCCCGCGGCCAAAGCCTTCACATTGGGAAATCTTTCGAGAAATCGGGCGAAGTAGCCGAGCACCGTCGACACCTGCGTCTGCTGGAGCATCACCTCCGAGAGCCACACACGGTACGGATCGCGGGTGTTCTGCCACGGCAATTGGCTGCGCCCGTGGCTGCGCTGCCAGCTCACGATCTGCGCGGCGAAGTCGGGCGGCGCCGGCGAATCTGCTGCCGCCGCGAAGGCGGAAGGCTCAGGCCGCACGCAACTGGCTGACGGCGGGGGCCGCCGCCTGCGGCTTGCCCTGCTGCGTGATCAGCGAGGTGAACTCGCGCAGCCGGTGGTGCAGTTCGGCCAGGTTGCCTTCTTGCGTGGCGAGTTCGACCAGCCGCTCATCGAGATTGCCGGCCGCATTCTGGATGCGCTCGATCGCCTCGATGCGCTTGCTGAAGTTGCGGCGGCGTTCCTTGAGTTGCGCATCGATCTGCGCGCTCGCGCCCTTGCTCCAGCGCTCCACCTCGGTCATCGCGGCCTCGTTGACCAGGCGCAGGCGGCTGGCCAGCGCGCGGACGAGCTTGTCGCAGAAGTCGGCCTGCGCGAGCTTGAGCAGGTTGCCCACGCCCAGGTAATGGATGTGGCTGCGCTCGATCTGGCTGAGCTCCTGCTCGAAGCCGGTGAGGTCGGGTTCGGCCGGGGCCTGCAGGGTGAAGCCCTGCTCGGCGTTGAGCTGCCGGAAGGTGGCGTGCAGCATCGACTGGATCTCGGCCGTCGTCGCCTGCACTTCGCGCAGGTTGTTGCGCAGCGAATCGAAGGTCTCGCCGTACACCTTGCGCACGCTGAGCTTGATGCCGGGGCGCTTGAGCGCCGCCGAGAGCCGCACCATGTCGGCCTTGAGCGCGGTGCGGCCGAGCACGGCATACACCTCGCGCAGCAGCTTGCCCTGCACCGAGCGCAGCGCCAGGATGCGGGTGTTGCTGCCCTCGAATTCGGCGTGTTCCTGGTCGATGCGCGCGCGCATGTGGCGGATCACCGAGACGTTCTTGCCGCGCAGCCCCTGAAGCTCGAGCGCCTGCTCCGACAGGTCGCGCTGGCGCACCTTGAGGATGCGTTCGGCCTCGGTGCGCAGGGCGGCCATGCCGGCGTCGACGGCCAGGCGCAACATGGTCTCGCGCTTGCCGAGCACGCCTTCGCCCAGCAGGGCTTCGAGCGCGGGCAGGCGGCTGGCTTCGAGCAGCCTCGGGTCATGCTGGATCTTGGCCTGCAGGCCCTTCTGCGCGGACACGGGCAGCACCTGGGCCAGCGGCACTTCGAGCAGCCGCGCCGCGCTGTCGCGCTGGCGTTCGATCTGCTGCTCGATCTGCGCGGGCGTGCTCAGCGAGTCCCACATCGTGTCGATCTTGTTGAGCACCACGAAGCGCGTGTCGCTGCCGTCGTCCTCGGTGATCAGGTGCTCGCGCCAGATCGAAAGATCGGAACGCGTCACGCCGGTTTCGGCGCCCAGGATGAAGACCACGGCGTGCGCCTGCGGAATCAGGCTCACCGTGAGTTCGGGCTCGGCGCCGATCGCGTTCAGGCCGGGCGTGTCCAGGATGACCAGCCCCTGCTCGAGCAAGGGATGCGGCATGTTCAGCACCGCATGGCGCCAGCGCGGGATTTCGACGCGGCCTTCGGCGTCCTGCACGGGGTTGTCGTCGGGCGTGTCGTCGTTCCAGAAGCCGAGCGCGCGCGCATCGGCCTTGCTCACCCAGCGGACTTCGGCCACCTTGCCCATGGCCTGCGCCAGTTGTTCGGCGTTGCCGACCTCGATGGGAATCTCGGTCCAGCGGGTCGACTTTTCGCGCCAATGGGTCAGCGAGTGCGGCTCCAGGCGGGTTTCGATCGGCAGCAGGCGCAGCTTGGGCGCCACCGCGGGGTCGTAGCCCAGCTCGGTCGGGCACATCGTGGTCCGCCCCGCGCTCGCGGGCATGATGCGGCGCCCGTAGTCGGCAAAGAAGATCGCATTGATCAGCTCCGACTTGCCGCGTGAGAACTCGGCCACGAACGCAACCATCACCTTGCTGGTGCGGATCTGCAGTTCGAGCCCCCGCAAGCGCTCGGCCACGGCCTGGTCGAGCAGCTCGTTCTCGGTCAGCCAGCGGGACAGCCACTGCAGCCGATGGGCGAAATTGCTCCGCCACGCACCGTGCTGATCGAGTTGTTGGTTGAAAGAGCGGCTCAAGGGAAATATGTAAGAAAGAGCTTACAAATATAGCACCGCAAAGCGTCCAGCGGCCATTTCGCGGGTATTCCTTGAGAAGTGCGGCGCGCTACTTCTGGCAATTGGGGCAATAGTAGGTGGAGCGCTGCCCCTGGCGCAGCAAGCGGATCGGCGTTGCGCAGACCCGACACGGCTCGCCGGCCCGACCGTAAACCGTCGCTTCAAGCTGGAAATAACCGTTCTGGCCGTCCACGTTCGAAAAATCGCGCAGCGTGCTGCCGCCCTTTTCGACCGCCCGCGCCAGGATTTCGCGCACCGCCGCATGCAGTTTGGCCGCCCGCGGCCGGCTGATGCGCGCGGCCGACAGCGTCGGCCGTATGCCGGCCTGGAACAGCGCTTCGGACGCATAGATATTGCCGACGCCCACGACCACGTCGCCCGCGAGCAGCACCTGCTTGACCGCTGTCTTGCGCTTGCGCAGGCCGGCATGGAAGGCGTCGAAGTCGAAGGCGTCGCCCAGGGGCTCCATGCCCAGGCCGCCGAGCAGCTTGATGGCCCAGGGCGCCGCCTCGTCCTCCACATAGACCACGGCGCCGAAACGGCGCGGGTCGTTGAGCCGCAGGGTCCCCCGGTCGGTGACCATGTCGAAGTGATCGTGCGTGCCGGGCGCCGGCAGTGTCGCATCGAAGCGCAGGCTGCCCGACATGCCCAGGTGCAGCAGCAGCATTCCCCGGTCCAGGTCGATCAGCAGGTACTTCCCGCGCCGACGCACCTGGCGCACATGCCGCCCCACCAGCACCTCGGGCAACACCATCAGGGCCCAGCGCAACGGTTTTCCGATGCGCACGGCGTCGATGCGCGCGCCGGCAATGCGATCGGCAAAACCGCGCCGCGTGACTTCGACTTCGGGTAACTCGGGCATGAAAGTAAAACTCCGGCAGGAACCATCGCAAGACGAAGCCCCACGCGGCGCTCGTTCAGGAGCCTCGATTATTATGAACAGATGATTTCATCGCCCCGCCGACACCGCCTTGCGGCGGCCGCGTCTCTCGTGCTGCTGGCTTGCGCGGTGCACGCGCAAAGCTCCGATCCCGCCGCCCCCGACAGCCCGGCGCCCATCATCGAGCGCAATGCGCCGCCCCGGCCGGCGGTGCGGCCCAGGCCGGCTGCACCGAATCCTGCCAGCGACCCCGCTGCCCGGCCGTCGGCCCTGACGGCCGACCTGTTCTACGAAATCCTCATGGGCGAGCTGACCACCCGCTCGGGCGACCCCGGCTCCGGCTATGCGCTGGTGCTGGATGCAGCCAAGAGGCTGCGTGACGGCAAGCTGTTCCAGCGGGCGGTTGAAATCGCCCTGCAGTCGCGCTCCGGCGACGCTGCACTGGCCGCGGCACGGGCCTGGCAGGAAACGCTGCCCACCTCGCGCGATGCACGGCGCATCGAGCTTCAGATCCTGATCGCACTGAACCGCATCGGCGAAACGGTCGAACCCCTGCGCGCCGAAGTGGCCGCCACCTCCCAGATCGAACGCCCGCTGCTGATGGCGGTGATCGCACGCAACTATTCGCGCGCCACGGACAAGAAGCTGGCGGCCTCGGTGGTCGAGCGCGCGCTGGTCGACGAACTCAAGAGCCCCTCCACCGGCGGGCTGGCCTGGGCCACCGTCGGCCGGCTGCGCCTCAATGCGGGCGATACCTCCGGCGCCCTGGAGGCCGCGCGCAAGGGCCAGGAAGTCGATCCGGCCTCCGACGCGCCGCCCGCGCTGGCGCTCGAGCTCATCGACCCCAACCAGCCGCTGGCAGAGCCGATCGTCACGCGCTACCTGGCGAGCAACACCAAGGCCACGCCCGAACTGCGCGTGGCCTACGCACGCGTGCTGGTCGAGAACAAGCGCTATGCCGACGCCACCACGCAGCTGCAAACCTTGACCGCTGCGCGGCCCGAACTGGCGGAGCCCTGGTTGCTGCTGGGCAGCCTGCAGATGCAGGCCCGGCAGGACGCCGCGGCCGAAACCTCGCTCAAGCGCTTCATCGAGCTTTCCGCGGCAAGCAAGAGCAAGGACGCCGATGCGGCCGACAGCAACCGCAACGTGACGCAGGCCTATCTGGCCCTCTCGCAGCTGGCGGAGCGGCGCAAGGACCTCGCGGGCGCCGAGCGCTGGCTGGCGCGCATCGACAGCACCGACGACCTGACCATCGCGCAGACGCGCCGTGCCGGCCTGCTGGCGCGCCAGGGCAAGCTGCCCCAGGCCCGTGAAGTCATCCGCGGCCTGCCCGAGCGCACGCCCGAGGACAAGAAGCAAAAGTTCTTTGCCGAGGTGCAGTTGCTGCGCGATGCCAAGCAGTTCCAGGCGGCCTACGACATGCTGGCCCAGGCCTCCGCGGCCGCGCCGGACGACACCGACCTCATCTACGACCAGGCCATGGTGGCCGAGAAGCTGAACCGCCTGGACGACATGGAGCGGCTGCTCCGCCGGCTGATCCAGCTCAAGCCGGAAAGCCAGAACGCCTACAACGCCCTGGGCTATTCGTTTGCCGATCGCAAGATCCGCCTGGACGAGGCGCGCACGCTGATCCAGAAGGCGGTGCAACTGGCGCCTGAAGACCCCTTCATCGCGGACAGCCTGGGCTGGGTCGAATTCCGGCTGGGCAACACGGCCGAGGCGATCCGCATCCTGGAGATGGCCTACAAGACCAGGCCCGACCCCGAGATCGGCGCGCATTTCGGCGAAGTGCTGTGGACCACCGGGCAAAAGGATCGCGCAGTGACGATCTGGAAAGAAGCACTGCTGAGCGATGCTGAAAACGAGACCCTGCAAGAGACGCTCAAGCGCCTGCGGGTGAAGCCGTAGCATGGCGCTGGCGACCCCGGCAAGGCCTGCCGCTCCGGGACCGGCCGCCCCCTCGCGCCGCACGATGCTGGCGGCGGGTGGCGCGGCCTTGCTGTTGACGGCGGGCTGCGCGCAGTTGACGGGCGGCGCTTCCACACCGAAGGGCTCCGACAGCTGGAGCGGCCGCATGTCGCTGCGCATCGACAGCGAGCCGGTCCAGACCTTCGCCGCGCTGTTCGAGCTGCGCGGCTCGGCCGATCAGGGTGACCTGACGCTCACGACCCCCATCGGCAGCACCCTGGCCCAGTTGCACTGGGCGCCCGGCGAGGCCTTGCTCAAAAACGGCAACGACACGCGCCGCTACGACTCCGTCGACGCGCTGATCGAAGCGGCCACCGGCGCCGCCATCCCGGTCGGTGCGCTGTTCGGCTGGCTCGCGGGGCGCGATGAGCGCGTACCGGGCTGGCGCCCCGACCTGGGCCAGCTCGCGAACGGCCGCCTCCAGGCCACGCGCGAATCCCCGAGCCCCCGGGCGGACCTGCGCATCGTGTTCGAGCGCTCATGAAGGCGCTCTACGACCTTCCCGCCCCGGCCAAGCTCAACCTCTTCCTGCACATCACCGGCCGGCGCGACGACGGCTACCACCTGCTGCAGTCGGTCTTCATGCTGATCGACTGGTGCGACGTGCTGCACATCGAGCTGCGGCAAGACGGCCAACTGAGCCGCGAAGACCTGACGACCGAACTGCCCGCGGAAGACCTCATCCTGCGCGCCGCCAGGGCGCTGCAAGCGCATGCGGCACCCGGCCAGGGCGCCCACATCGGCGTTGCGAAACACGTCCCTGCCCAGGCCGGCATGGGCGGGGGCTCCTCGGATGCCGCGACCTGCCTGCTTGCGCTGAACCGCCTCTGGAACCTGAACCTGCCCCTGTCGCGGCTCGCGCAGATCGGCCTCACATTGGGCGCCGACGTGCCTTTCTTCCTGGGCGGACGCAATGCCTGGGTCGAGGGAATCGGCGAGCAGATCACGCCCGTTACCCTGCCGGCGGCACACTTCGCCGTGGTGAAACCACCCGAGGGATTGGATACCCGCCTAATTTTTTCAGCGCCCGATCTTGAACGCTCAACTCCTGTTGCTATAATCTCGGGCTTTGCTGCAGTAAGCGAACAAGACGAAGCTCCAAACCTAGGCAACCAGGTTTTCGACTTCGGACACAACGACCTGCAGCCGGTTGCCCAGCGACTTTGCCCCGCGGTCACCGACGCCATCGAATGGCTCGGCGACCAAGGATTGAAGGCCCGGATGACCGGCTCCGGAAGTTCGGTGTTTGCAAGAATGCCGCAAGGGCCGCACAAAGCGGAACTGGCCGAAGCCCCCGCGGGCTGGCAGGTTCGTCAGTGCAGCAATCTGGCTGTTCATCCTCTGGGAGGTTGGGCAGCCTGAGTGAAGATGGTCAGATCGTTTCGGTCTGACGCGACATATATCGGTTGATGGTGCAAACCATCGACCCGTGTAGGGGAGTCGCCAAGCTGGTTAAGGCACTGGATTTTGATTCCAGCATGCAAAGGTTCGAATCCTTTCTCCCCTGCCAAATCTTTGGAAACTGCGGCCTCAACCGCCGCAGTGCCTTAAAAACTGCGGCCTGATGGCCGCAGTGTTTCTTCTGCAGCCCACCCGCTGCAATAATCGGCAGCCCCAGGGCCGCCACGACTCAACATCTTTTGGCGGCTTCCTAAAAGCCATTTCGCACTGCCGGGACGCGCTCATGCAGGCTAATCACCCTGATTTCATGGTTTTCACCGGCAACGCCAATCCTGGCCTCGCCGCAGAAATCGCGCACAACCTCGGCACCTCGCTGGGCGCCGCACGCGTCGGTCGCTTCTCCGACGGCGAAGTCACCGTCGAAATCAACCAGAACGTGCGCGCACGCGACGTGTTCGTGGTGCAGTCGACCTGTGCGCCGACCAACGAAAACCTGATGGAACTGCTGATCATGGTCGATGCGCTCAAGCGCGCTTCGGCCGAGCGGATCAGCGCCGTGATTCCCTATTTCGGCTATGCCCGCCAGGACCGCCGCCCGCGCTCGAGCCGCGTGCCGATCTCGGCCAGGGTCGTGGCCAACCTGCTGGAAACCGTTGGCGTCGAGCGCGTGCTCACGATGGACCTGCACGCCGACCAGATCCAGGGTTTCTTCGACATCCCGGTCGACAACATCTACGCGTCGCCCGTCCTCCTGGGCGACCTGCGGGCCAAGAACTACGAAGACCTGATCGTGGTCTCGCCCGACGTCGGCGGCGTGGTTCGTGCCCGTGCGCTGGCCAAGCAACTGAATTGCGACCTCGCCATCATCGACAAACGCCGTCCGAAGGCCAACGTCAGCGAAGTCATGAACGTCATCGGCGAGATCGACGGCCGCAACTGCGTGATCATGGACGACATGATCGACACGGCCGGCACGCTGGTCAAAGCGGCCGAAGTGCTGAAGGAACGCGGCGCCAAGAGCGTCTACGCCTACTGCACGCACCCGATCTTCTCGGGCCCGGCCATCGAGCGCATCACCAAGGGCTCGGCCCTCGACGAAGTGGTCGTGACCAACACCATTCCCCTTTCCGACGCGGCCCTCGCGTGCGGAAAGATCCGCCAGCTCTCCGTGGCACCGCTGATCGCCGAGACGATCCAGCGCATTGCCAAGGGCGAGTCGGTCATGAGTTTGTTCTCGGACCAGGACAACCTGTTCTGAGCCGAGAACCAAAGAGCGGGCTTCCTTCCGGAAGCCTTTTTGAACCGGAGTCGCACTGGTCGCGGTGGACTCTCACAGGAGCTAGTTATGAAATTCGTCGCTTTTGAGCGCGCAAAGCAGGGCACGGGTGCGAGCCGCCGTCTCCGCGTTTCGGGCAAGACGCCCGGTATTGTCTACGGTGGCGACACCCAGCCGCAACTGATCGAAATCGATCACAACGCGCTGTGGCACGCCCTGAAGAAGGAAGCCTTCCATGCGAGCGTGCTCGAGATGGAACTCGGCGGCGCCGTGAGCAAGGTGCTGCTGCGCGACGTGCAATACCACCCGTTCCGCCAGCTGGTGCAACACATCGACTTCCAGCGCGTCGATGCCAAGACCCGCATGACCACCAAGGTGCCGGTGCACTTCAAGGGTGAAGAAGAATCCGATGCCGTCAAGATCGACCAGAACCTGGTCAACCACGTGACGACCGAACTCGAACTGAACTGCCTGCCGAGCGATCTGCCGGAGTTCATCGAAGTCGACCTGTCGGGCCTGAAGAAGAACGGCACCGTCACGCTGAAGGACATCAAGCTGCCCCGCGGCGTGAAGTGGGTCAGCCACGGCAAGGTCAACCCGGTGCTGGCTTCGGCCGTGTCGCCGGCGGCTGAAGAAGTCGACGCTCCCGCCGAAGGCGCCGCTGCAGAAGCAGCCGCCGCACCGGCCGGCAAGGGTGGCAAGGGCGCTCCGGCTGCCAAGACCCCCGCAGCCAAGACGCCTGCCAAGAAGTAATTCGCTTCTTCGCGTCCGCTGTCAGCAAGGCCCGCTTCGTGCGGGCCTTTTTCATTTGCGGCGAACTGGATAATCCGCACCCATGATCAAGTTGTTCGTCGGCCTCGGCAACCCGGGCCCTGAGTACGAAGCCACGCGCCACAACGCGGGCTTCTGGTGGATCGACGCCCTGGCGCGCGATTGGAAACTCAATCTCGTGCCCGAGCGCGGCTACCACGGCCTCGCGGCGCGCGCCAACATCGGTGGCCAGAGCATCTGGCTCCTCGAGCCGCAGACCTTCATGAACCTGTCGGGCAAATCGGTGGCTGCGCTCGCGCGCTTCTTCAAGATCGCCCCCGAGGAAATCCTCGTGGTGCACGACGAGCTCGACGTGGTGCCCGGCCAGGCCAAGCTCAAGTTCGGCGGCAGCCATGCGGGCCACAACGGCCTGCGCGACATCCACGGGCAACTGGGCACCGGCGACTACTGGCGGCTGCGCCTGGGCATCGGGCATCCGGGCGTGAAGTCGGAGGTCGTGAACTGGGTGCTCAAGAAGCCGCTCAAGGAACAACGCGAACAGATCGACGACGCCATCGTCCGCACGCTGCATGCCACGCCCGCGCTGATCGCCGGCGAAATGGAGAAAGCGACATTGCTGATTCACACGAGCAAACCGCCGCGGCCCAAACCGCCGCGGCGGGAGCCCGGCGAAGGGGGCACACCTGCCGCCACCTAGCCGGCAACCGGAGCGCAGGAGGGAGAGAAATAAAAAATGAGATCCAGAAGAAAGAGAGAAACGAGAGCGAGGGGATTCGGGACAGCCGTGCTCGTGATGGCGTCCTGCCTCTGTTCCGCCAGCATGCCCGCACAGGGCACTGCGACAACATGGCGATGCGGCAACACCTATTCGGACCGCCCCTGCGAAGGCGGAAAAACGGTGAAGGTGGACGATCCGCGCAGCGATGCGGACCGCCAGGCCGCCGAGGCCGGCGTCCGCAGCAATCACGCCCTGGCCGACAAGCTGGAGCGCTCGCGCCTGTCGCAGGAAAAAGCGGCCTACGAGCGCGATCGCCAGGCGGCGCGGGAAGCCCGAAGCGCAGCGCTGGCCGAACGGCGCATGGCCTTGTCCGAGCAGCAGGCCCGCGAGCGCGCGACCAAGGCGCTCCGCGACCCGCGCAAATCGACCATGAACTTCAACAGCGGCGGACTGGCCGGCAAGACAGCCGGCGATGCTCCGGCTCCCCGGAAAAAGAAGCGCAAGTCCCGCGATTCAGACGCCGGCTGAGACCGTCGTCACCTTGATCGCCGTGAGGCGCTGGTACTTCTGCATCAGCGCCTCGCGGCTTTCCACATGCTCGGGGTTCAGGGGAATGCAGGCCACCGGGCAGATCTGCACGCACTGCGGCTCATCGAAGTGGCCCACGCACTCGGTGCACTTGTGCGGATCGATCTCGTAGTACTCGGCGCCCATGTAGATCGCATCGTTCGGGCACTCGGGCTCGCAGACATCGCAGTTGATGCATTCGTCGGTGATCATGAGGGCCATGCCCCGATTATCGGCGGGACGGCCGGGCCGCCCTTCCCTGAATGACAAAGGCCACATTCAGGGCACATTTGTTGCTGTGGTCAGTTATGCTGCGCCCCGCCCCATGAGTCTGTTTTTATTCAAGCGCCTCGCCACGCTGATCGGCACCCTGATCGGCGCGTCGATCATCGTGTTCCTGGTGCTGGAGATCCTGCCGGGCAACGCCGCGCAGATG
>NZ_JBEPKK010000023.1:0-42595 GCF_040544675.1 Variovorax boronicumulans | reverse complement strand
CTGGAAGATCGAGCCGCAGCTGCAGCTGATCCACCAGCACCTGGGGCTGGACGACATCGCGATCTCCGGCGCGCGCGTGCGCCAGGACAGCGACGACGGCTGGATCGCGCGCATCGGCGTGCGCCTGAAGGGCGAGATCGCCACGGGCCTGGGCACGCTGCAGCCGTACGGCCGCTTCAACCTCTACAAGGCCAGCGGCGGTGCCGATGTGGCCCGCTTCATCGGCGCTGCCGGCAGCACCGACATCACGGGCCGCACCGGCTCGACCACGGCCGAACTGGCCGGGGGCCTCACGCTGGCGCTGAGCGAGACGACCAGCGTCTACGGCGAGATCGGCAAGCTGTGGGCTGCGGGCGGTGCGACGGATGTGAAGTCTTCCGTGCAGGGCTCGATCGGGTTGCGCATGAAGTGGTGAGAGTTCCGGCGTTGCATTGCAGGGTATGAATCGAGCGCTGCGTTCAAACCTGCATGCCTGGATCCGCTTCGGCATCCATGCGCAGAACGGCTTCATGCATGAGCTCGCGCAGCCAGATCAGCCCCAGGTCCCGGGTGCGCTGCCTGTGCCATTGCTGCAGCTGCGCCATGTGGGGCATCGGCGCGGGCATCGGAAGCAGCGTGAGCGGCAGCAACTTCTGTGCGATGCGGGCAAGCCTGGCATGCATGGTGGCGATGCGGTCGGTGCCCACCACAAGATGGGGCGCGTTCGCGAAGCTGAACGTGGTCACCTCGATGTGCTGCGCCTGGACGTAGCGTTGCTTGAACCAACTCTCCAGCGTCGGCTTGTCCATGGCCGGCGGCTTCACCGCCACATGGCCGGCTGTCGCGTATTGCTCGAGCGTGAGTTCGCCGGACAGCGCAAAGCAACTGCGGTTCCACACCGCACAGCAGAACTCTTCCTGGAACAGCAACTCGGTGGGATGGTCCGACAGCGCGTAGGCGCGAGGGACCACCATCAGGTCGGCCTCGCCGTTCTCCAGGGCACGATGAGGCCGGTCGAGCAGCGGCATGAGGTCGAAACGCACGGTGCGGGATTGCTTCTCCGCCAGCGCGAGCAGGTGCGGCATCAGCGTTGCAGCGGTGTAGTCGGAGACGATCAACTTGAACTGGCGATCCGACGCCGACGGATCGAACGCCGGAGGCGTTGCAAGGGCCGTGTCCACGCGCATGAGGATGTCGCGCACGGATTCCTTCAGCGCTTCGGCCCGCTGGGTGAGCTCCATCTTGCGGCCCACGGGGACCAGCAGGTCGTCGTCGAAATATGCACGAAGCCGCGCGAGCGAGCTGCTCATGGCGGACTGGCTCAAGTGCAGTTGCTCCGCCGCCCGGCTGATGCTTCGCTCCCTGAGCATGGCGTCCAGGGCCACCAGCAGGTTCAGGTCCAGATCCTGGAATCGCATGGTTCTTGTTCTCTTCCGAGCGTGACGCTCAATCGGCTGTCGATGGGCCCTGGCCCGCTTCGGCGTCCATGCGCAGGGCGGCTTCATGCATGAGGCCGCGCAGCCACGCAAGCCCAGGGTCCCGGGTGCGGTGCCTGTGCCATTGCTGTATCTGTTCCAGGCGGGGTGTAGGCGTGGGCAGCGGGAACAGCGCGAGCGGCAGCGCCTTCTGCGCGATCCGGGCAAGCCTGGCATGCATGGTGGCGATGCGCTCGGTGCCGACGACAAGATGCGGCGCACTCAGGAAGCCGGAGGTCGTGACCTCGATGTGCTGCGCACCGACGTAGCGCTGCTTGAACCAGCTCTCCAGGGTCGGCTTGTCCATCACCGGAGGCTGCACCGCCACATGGCCGCCCGCTGCGTATTGCGCGAGCGTCAGTTCGCCGGACTGCGCAATGCGGCTGTGGCGCCACACCGCGCAGCACAACTCTTCCTCGTAGAGCTTCTCGACCGGATGGTCGGGCAGGGCGTAGGGGCGCGAGATGATCATGAGATCGGCTTCGCCGCTCTCCAGCGCGCGCCGGGGCTGGCCGGGCATCGGCATCAGGTCGAAGCGCACGCTGCGCGATTGCTCGGCAGCCAGCGCGAGCATGTGGGGGAGCAGGGTGGCCGCGGTGTAGTCGGAGATGACCAGTTGAAACTTGCGATCCGATGCCACCGGATCGAACTCTGGAGCCGTGGCAATGGTGGTGTCCACGCGGATAAGGATGTCGCGCACGGCGTCTTTCAGCGCTTCAGCCCGGCAGGTGAGTTCGAGCTTGCGGCCCACCGGCATCAACAGATCGTCGTTGAAGTAAGCCCGCAGCCGCGCCAGCGAGCTGCTCATGGCGGACTGGCTCAAGTGCAGTTGCTCCGCCGCCCGGCTGATGCTTCGCTCCTTGAGCAGGGCATCCAGGGCCACCAGCAGGTTCAGGTCCAGCTTCTGGAATCGCATTGTTCTTTTACTCCAGGGTCCGTTTGTGGACCCAACCGTTGTGTCGGTGCAGGTGCTGCAGTGGTGGCTGGCGGATTCTCACGTATCGCTGGCATCGATACGAGGTATCGAGCAAAACAATTTTGCGAATACATCACCCCCTCCTATGCTCCGCGACTTGGTTGCATTACTGCTTGTTTCTTATTCCTTCTTGCATGCCGCCTTTCGCATTCATCGAAGCTGCCAACGCCCTTCCGCGTTGCCGCCTCCATCCCTAGTTCGAAGCCGGCGCGGCGCCCGTTTGCGTTTGCTTCGACGGTCGCCGCGTGGTGCGACCGCGTTGGCAACGCATGCCCAATATTTCATCGCAGGAAGAACGACAGCAAGTGATCGCTATCCCTATGCAATTCGAAAGCGGGCCATGCCCAGGTTGAGGCTTGGCTTGTACAGGTTGCCGAACATCGAAGTGGTCGTGATCCAGACGATCGTTCGGCTCTCCGCCCAGAACGGCTCCTTTCCATGGAAGCTGGTGGACGTGCCTCCCTACGACGCGCTGCTGGTGGACGGCACCCTGATCGAAGACCAGCTGGCCGAAGTCGAGCAGATGGCCCCCGCGGTACTGACCGTGACGCGCCTGCATTCCGAGGGCATGGCGAACACGCTGGAGCGGCCCATCCGCGCCGAGAAGCTGCAGCAGTGGTTGTTGAACACGGGGCGAGAGCTGGTCGAAGCGCGGCGATGGTCGGGCGCTGCAAGAGAGCTGCCGGTTGCCATGTCGCAGGAGTTTCCCGATTCGGCCCGCTTCATGCTCAGCCGCTGGCCTCCGGCCGCACTGATGGGCCGCGACGAGAGCAACGACCGGATGGCCAATCTGCTCTGGCAGCGCAGGCTGAGTGTGAGCGAACTGGCCGAGCGCTGCGGGCAATCGGTGTCCCGATGCATGGGGTTCCTGCAGGTCTTGCGCAACGCAGGCGTGCTGGATGTGCATGTGGGCGCGCCGCTGCCGGACGAGGCGCAACTGCAGGCGACGCCGCAAGAGCGGCAGCAGGAGCAGGCGTGGCAGGCGCTGCACGAAGACCCGGAGACCGGACTGGGCCTCATGGGCGGACTGTTTCGCCGAATCGGCCTGCGCTCGTCATGAACGGCACGGCATGCGCGCAGCGTCGTTGTCCGGGCCGCGCCACTCGCCGGAAATTTGTGGTCCCTGATCTTTTGATTCTTCTCCATTGACTCCCATGCAAGACGCCTTCGACGCCATCGAGTTCAGCGCCGCCAGTCCGCTGGATGACCTCTTCCTGTCCCGGTTGTGGCGTGCCGTGCGCGCGGGCAGCGGCATGGCCACCCGCATGATCGAAGACGAATCGGGCATCACGCATCGCGAGTGGGGAATGATCGGCATGCTCGCGCAGGTCGGCGAGGTCACGTCCTCCGGCTTGGCCGAGCACCTTCACCTGGACCGCGTGAGCACTTCGCGCGCCCTGCGCAGCCTGTTCGAGAAAAAGCTGGTGGAGCGGCGCCAGGACGCCGAGGACGGCCGGGAAGTGCGGGTGCGCCTGAGCTCCGCGGGCCATCAGCTTTTCGAAGAGCTGTTCCCACGCGTCGCGGGCCTCAACGTCGAGCTTCTCGAAGGCATGGATGCGGCGGATCTGGAGGTTTTGCTGCAGTGCCTGCACCGGCTCGAGATGCGCGGTAGCGAACTGAACGCGCAGGGCGCGGTGCCCGAGAAGGCCAACCGCCATGCGGGCGGCACACGCCACCATTGGCCCAGGCAGAGCTTCGAGCGCACCGGCCCGATGGGCTTGAGCGCTGCGGCCGGGCAATAACTTCGACAACGAGCAACGCACAAGCTGCAAGCGCGCGGCTGGTGCGGCACGGGTGTTCGTGCCTGCTCTCGCATGCGGTGCGATTGCGACGGGAAATGAGTATCTGAATTTCATTTCGTCTGCTATTCGAAAGTACGTGTGATCGATAAAACCCATTCACATCTTTTGAAACTCACCTCGAGCATCGACCCCATGAGAACGTTGATCACACTCTTCGCCCTGACTGTCGCGCTGGCCGCCTCCGCGCAAGAGAAGATCCTCATCGGCCAGTCGGCGCCTCTCACGGGCGCCGCGGCTGCGGCGGGTACGGCGTTCGTCGACGGAGCCCGGCTCTACATCGACCAGGTGAACCGCACCGGCGGCGTGAAGGGCCGCATCATCGAACTGCGTACGCTGGACGACATGTATGTGCCCGAGCGCGCGGCCGCCAATGCCAAGAGCCTGATCGATGCAGGTGCGATCAGTCTCTTCGGCTTCGTGAACACGCCGTCGTCCGTGGCTGGCGCCAAGGTGGCGGTCGACAACCGCGTGCCGTTCATCGCGCCCGCCACCGGCGTGAGCAGCCTGCGGCAGCCCGGCAACGACTATGTGTTCAATGTGCGCAGCAGCTTCAAGGACGAGACAAGCCATATCGTCTCGCACCTGCAAGTGCTGGGCATCAAGAGGATCGGCTTCTTCTCGCTGGAGATTCCCGAGTCCAAGGTGATGTTCGATCACATGAGCGGACTGCTCGGCAAGAGCGGCCAGAAGTTCTTCAGCGCCGTCAACCAGCCGCCCGGCAAGGTCGACCTCAAGAAGGCGGCCGAAGAACTCAAGCCCAAGGAAGTCCAGGCCGTGGTGATGTTCTGCCCCGGCAAGATGTGCGCCGATCTCATCGGCGAAATCCGCAAGCAAAAGGGGTCGCCGACCTTCTACACCATCTCCTCGGCGGGCGACGTGTTCGGCGACCTGGCTGCACAAGGCGTGAGCATTGCGGTGACGCAGGTCATGCCTTATCCCTGGACGGTGGGTTCGTTCCCGATCGTGGCCAGGTACCGCGACGCGATGAAGGCCGCGAACGACACCCGCATCGGCTACTGGAGCCTGGAGGGCTACATCAGCGCACAGGTGCTGGTCGAAGGGCTGCGTCGAATCAACGGCAACGGCGCGCCTACGCGTGCGGCGATGCTCGCGGCCATGCAGTCGCTCGGCCATCTGAACCTGGGCGGTTTCGAATTGACGATCGACCGCGACGATCACACCGGCTCGCACTACACCGACCTCACGCTGGCGCGAAGCGGCGGCCGATACATTCGTTGAACACAACATCGAACAGAGAGGCAGTGCTGGCGCGATGCACCGCCGACCCCCTCGGCGATCACGTCACCCGTTGAAGATTGGGTTCCACGTCGAGGTCACGCGTTCGCGTGCGCTGTGCGTATCGAGAACTTCGGTAGGAACCGATGGATCTTGTAGATCGTCCTGCAGGAGACAGCCTGAGCGATCAAGCCGGGGCACCATGGGGGCAACTTCACTCCCTCATCTGGAAGACCCCGCATGGAATTCGCCTACACGCCCAAGGTCCAGGATCTGCGAACGCGCCTGCTCGCGTTCATGGACGCGCACATCTACCCGAACGAGAAGCGCCAGGCCGAGGAAGCGCATCAGTCTTACCTGAACGCACAGAAGAACGGCGGCTTCTACACCGGCCTGCCGCTCTTGGAAGAGCTCAAGGAGCAGGCGCGCGCAGCCGGCCTGTGGAACCTGTTCCTGCCCGAGGCCGCGCACGGCGCCGGGCTCAGCAACCTGGAGTACGCACCGCTGTGCGAGATCATGGGCCGGCGCTACTGGAGCGCCGAAGCCTTCAACTGCAGCGCACCGGACACGGGCAACACCGAGGTGATCGAGCGTTACGGCTCGGCCGAACAAAAGGCGCGCTGGCTGCAACCGCTGTTGGACGGCCAGATCCGCTCCGCGTTCGCGATGACCGAACCGGCCGTGGCCTCTTCGGACGCCACCAACATCGCGTGCAGCATCCGGCGCGAGGGCGGCGAGTACGTCATCGACGGGCGCAAGTGGTACATCACGGGCGCCATGAACGAGCGCTGCAAGCTGTTCATCCTGATGGGCAAGACCGACCCCGACAACGCCGATCGCCACCGCCAGCAGTCGATGATCATCGTGCCCGCCGACACGCCCGGCATCACGGTGCTGCGCGACATGGCGCTGGTCAATCACTTCGACGCGCCCTTCGGTCACCCGGAGGTGCTGTTCGAGAACGTGCGCGTGCCGGTGGACAACCTCCTGCTGGGCGAGGGCCGTGGTTTCGAAATTGCGCAGGGGCGCCTGGGTCCGGGACGCATCCACCACTGCATGCGCATGATCGGCATGGCCGAGTCGGCGCTGGAGATGATGTGCGAGCGCGTGGTCTCGCGCGTGGCCTTCGGCAAGCCGCTGTCCGAGCAGGGCGTGTGGCGAGAGCGCATTGCAAAAAGCCGGATGCTGATCGACCAGACGCGCTGGATGGTGCTGCATGCGGCATGGCGCATGGACACGGTGGGCAACAAGGTGGCAGCGCAGGAGATCGCGATGATCAAGGTGATTGCGCCCAACAACTGCATCCAGGTGATCGACGACGCGATGCAGGCCTTCGGCGCGATGGGCCTGAGCCAGGACACGCTGCTGGTGAACTTCTGGGCCTACGCGCGCCACCTGCGCATGGCCGACGGCCCTGACGAAGTGCACCGCAACGCGATCGCCAAGCACGAGCTTGCGCGCTATCGCCCGAAGCAAATTTCTTGAAGTTCGCTAGGCCCTTGAAGTTGTTGAGACCGTTGTAGCGGTTGCGTTTCGGGGCCTGGCGCGAGGGCCGTCAATGGTGGCGTGTGCCACCTGCTGGACGAAGGTCGGCTCTTTGCGGAGCGGCGTTCCGTTCGCTCAACGCGTTGCCACGCGATTCGAGTTGACGCAGGCACTGCAGAAACACGTCATGGTGCTCGGTATCGAGGCCGTCCAGAAGCGCGGTGTTCAAAGAGGCGATGCGCGGGAACAGGTCGTCGAAGAGTCGCATACCGGCAGCGCTCAGCCGCACGTGGACTTCGCGTCCGTCGTCTGCGTTCTGGCGCCGCTCGATCAGCCGTTTCTCCAAAAGAGTCCGCAGGCCGCGCGAGGTGCGCACACGGTCCAGCTGCAAGCGTTCGGCCAGTGCCGAGGGCCTGATCTCCCCGACCTTCGCGAGCATGCCGATCATTCCCCACTCGCGATGCGTGATGCCGAAGCCCCCCTCGACGATGCGGGTCACCATGCCCCGGCTTGCACGCGTGGCTCTCCACAAGCGGTACAGCAGGAGATCGCTCAGTGCGCGCGGCGCACGCAGTGCTGTCGTGTCGGGAAGGGCTTGCATGTGAATCCAGTGCGCGTGAAGAAGGGTCCAAATAATTGATTAGGTCAATTGATTGTTGTGTCTCTATAACGATCCACGGGTGACATGCTGCTGCATCACGGCGCGGACTACCAGCTTTTTCTTGCAATGTGCACCGCGCTGGCGGGGATGTCAGCTGCCGTTCAGCGTTGTGAGTGAGGGACGTACCTCATGCGTTCCGGTGCGCATTCTGGCGTATCTCGCAAAAGCCCCGAATTGGTGATTTCCAGCGCTTTCTTAAAAGTTGGACGAGTACCTGTCAAAGGGCGGCTCGAACCAACGACGACAACAACAGAAAGAATCCTTGTGCTCGATCTGAATGAAGTAGCGATGTTTGTGCAAGTGGCTCGCAGCGGCAGCTTTGCCGAGGCGGCAAGACGGTTGAGCGTGCCCTCCGCCACGGTGAGCAGGCGCATCCAGCAACTGGAGGCACGGCTGGGAACGCGGCTGATGCAGCGCTCCACGCGCAAGCTCACGTTGACGAGCGCGGGCGAATCCTTTCACGAGCGATGCGGACCTGCGGTCGAAGAGCTCATCGAGGCCGGCCAACTGCATGTGGCGAACAGCGCCGAGCCGAGCGGCATGGTGCGCGTGGCCGCGCCGACCAGCTTTTTCGATTTCTTCCAGATGGAATGGGTGCAGGCCTTTCTGGCCGAGCATCCGCTGGTGCGGCTGGACTTCGTGCTCAGCGATCTTCTGGTCGACCTGATTGCCGATCGCATCGACATCGCGTTTCGCGGTGGGCCCTTGCAGGACTCCTGCTATGTGGCCCGGCGAATCTTTGCGAGCTATGGCGAACTGATCGCAAGCCCCGCCTACCTGTCGACGCACGGCACGCCCGTGACGCTGGAGGACCTGAGCGAGCACGAGTGCGTGGTGCAGTCCGATGCCAGCGGCAGCGCCACCTGGCGCCTGCAGGACTCGGACGGCGTGGAGAGCGAAGTGCGCGTGCGAGGGCGCTTCAACAGCAACGCGCAGGAGGTGCTGCGCAAGGCCGCTTGCGCGGGCCTGGGCATTGCCGCGCTGCCCTCGATCCTCACGGCCTCCGACATTGCAGCCGGCAGGCTCGTGCGCGTGCTGCCGCAGTACACGCGGGCCGGGCGCGGCCTGAGCATCGTCTACCCCAGTCGACAGCAGCGTCCGCTGGCCGTGTCGACCTTCGCCGACATGGCGGTCGAAAAACTGAGCCGCCAGGACTGGGCGCCCTCGTCTGGTGCATAGCCTGAGCGCCCGACTGACTCAGCAGCGTGCACGCGATTGGATTGAAAAATGAGTGGGTGCATTTCAGTCATGGAGCTAGTCGAAAGCATTCGTTTTTGCAAAAAATTGTCACATGAGTTTCGCAATAAAACAACGACGAGCTGGTCTTTTGTGGTCACGGCAGTGGATGCAAGAACGACTTTCGAAGACACCGGGGTGGCGGCGTGCGATGCGCGTCGCAGGCCCGCGGCCGCTCGGCTTCACATTGAGCGACAAGGCCCGGGCGACCCGGCGTGGCCAGTCGTGCCCGGCATGAATGGCCGCCGAGCCCGGGCAGTGCGATTTACGCTCGGCGAGGCGATGGTGACGATCACGTTGATGTCCATCCTCGCCATGCTGGCGATGCCGTCGTTCGCCACCTGGGCCGCCAACAACAAGGTGCGCGCCGTCAGCGACTCGCTGCAGAACGGCTTGCGATTCGCTCAGTCCGAAGCGCTGCGCCGCAGCCGGCCCATGGTCTTCTCGCTCACCGACAGCGCCGCGCCCGAAACAAGCCTCACAGCTGTGGCCGGCGGCGGCAACTGGTCCATCAACGTGTCCCGGTCGAGCCTGGACGCACAGAGTGTGTTCGTGCAGGCCGGCGTGCTGGCCGACCTTGCATCCGGCGTCCAGATCAACGGGCCCGCGGCCGTCTGCTTCAACGCCATGGGACGGCTCGTGGCGAACACCGACACCGGCGTGAGCGGCGCCAGCTGCAACACCGAATCGCCGGTGATCACCTACGTCGTCGACGCGGCCGGCTCGGACCGCAAGCTGCGCGTGCTCGCCGGAATGGGCGGGCAGATTCGCATGTGCGATCCGGCTCGCAAGTTCGCAAATTCCTTGGACGGTTGCCCATGAACCGTCACCACGCCCATCGTGGCTTTCTCCAGCCTGCAGCGCCTGTTGAACTGGTGCGAAGTGCCGATGGTGAACCGATGCAAAACCTCGATGTTCAAGGAGGCATCACATGTCCGCTCTGAGGATCGGTGTCTACAGGCTGCCGGCGCCCGAAGTGGCCGTGATCCGGACCATCGTCCGGCTGTATGCGAACGATGTCGCCTTTCCATGGGTTCCGGTCAACTTTCCACCCTACGACGCATTGCTTGTCGACGAGAGTGCGACCCTGGACGAGCGTGCCGAGTTCTCCCGCACGGCCAAGGCCGTGCTCACGCTCACGCGCAGGAATTCGGGCAACCGGCCCCATACGCTGGAGCGGCCGATACGTGCCGACAAGCTGCAGCAGTGGCTCAAAAGCACCGAGCGCGCCTTGCTGGCGGCGCCGGCCGCACGGTCGGGCGGGGAGGCGCAGGCTGCCCTGGAAATCGAGGTTTCCAATGCGGTGCGCTTCACGCTGCGCCGCTGGCCCTCGGCCCTGCTGTTGCGCAACGACCCCGACAAGGTGCGGATGGCCAGCCTGCTGGCGCGCCGCGCGTTGAGCGCGGTCGAGCTGGCCGAGCTTGGCCAGCTCCCGCTGTCCCAGTGCGTCACTTTTCTGCAGATGCTGCGCTCGGCGGGCGTGCTGGAACTGCATGTGGCACCGGTTGCCGCAAGCGCGCGTTCAGACCTGCCGTATGCACAGGGACATTCCGCACCGGCGCGAAGCGAATTCGCGCGAAGCCTCATCACCGGCATCCGGCGTCGGCTGGGCCTGGGAGTCGTGCCATGAGGGAATACAAAATTCTCTTCACCGGCACCGTGGGCGCCGGCAAGACCACGGCGATCGGGTGCGTGAGCGATGCGGCGCCGGTGGTCACCGACGTGCGCAACTCCGATGTGTCGATCGACAAGGAGCGCACCACCGTGGGCCTGGACTTCGGCCAGCTCACGCTGGACAACGGCGACCGCCTCCGCTTGTTCGGCACGCCCGGGCAGGCGCGCTTCGACTTCCTCTGGAAGATTCTGGTGCGCAACGCGCTGGGCGTGATCGTGCTGATGGACAACTCGCGGCCCGATCCGCTGGCGGACCTGGCCGTCTACCTGGACGGTTTCTCCGAAGCGCTCAAGACGATCCCTTGCGCCATCGGTGTGGGGCGGATGGAGACGCATCCGGTGCCAGGCCTGGATGACTACGCGGAAGCGCTTGCCGCAAAAGGCCGGGTGTTTCCGATTCTTGGCGTGGACGTGCGAAACAGGGGCGACGTGATCCTGTTGATCGACACGCTGTTGATGCAACTGGAAGCCGACATGGGGAGAGACAAAGAGTGAGCGATCGACAAGAACTTTCCCGGACCGCAGCCGCGCACGCGCAGCGTGAGGCGCGCAAGCTGGTCGACGAACTGGGGGGCGTGACGGCCGCGGTGGTCGCGACCATCGACGGTTTCAATGTGGCTTCGGCCGTTGTCGGCGATGCGGACCCCGTTCGCGTGGCGGCGATGGCCAGCTCCATCGTGGCCATCAGCAGCGTGGTTTCCGAGGAGGCCCGCCTGGGCCGCCACAAGAGCGTGATAGTGCAGACGGAGTCGGGCTTCGCAGTCTTCTGCAGCGTGTACCGGCGCGACGTCGAGCTCGTCATCAACGTGCTTGCCAAGGACTCGGCCGTGCTGGCGCTGGTCGTCTATCGGGTCACCCACCTCGCCAGGACCCTCACCGACGCATGACTCACCGAGGCAGCAAGGCCTCATTTTTTTGTACGTTTTTTTTACTGGAGAACAAGTTGGCATCCATCAAGCAAACCCTGGAAGACATCCTGACCATCGACGGCGCCATGTGCGCGGCGGTGGTCGATTCGAGCAGCGGCATGATCCTTGGCAGCGCGGGCACCGGCGTGGACATGGAGATCGCGGCAGCCGGCAACACGGAGGTTGTGCGCGCCAAGCTCAAGACCATGCGCTCCCTGGGCCTGAACGACGTGATCGAGGACATGCTGATCACGCTCGGCAAGCACTATCACATCATCCGCCCCTCGGCCACCAAGGAGGGCGTGTTCATCTACGTGGTGCTGGACAAGCTGCGTGCCAATCTTGCCCTCGGCCGCCGCAAGACGCAGGACGCCGACAAGCAGATGCAGTTTTGAAGCCGGGCACGCGAATCACGCGAAGCGTCTCTTCACAAAGATAGCGACATGCGCCTTTCTCGTTCGGTTCTGCTCGGCGCCGTGGCATTCGCGGCCGTGGCTGCGAGTGCACGCGCCAAGTCCGAGTCTTGCGAGGACATCTCGGAAAAACAGGTTGCTGCCCTGTTCGATCGCTGGAACGCCTCGTTGCAGACGGGCGATCCCACGAAGGTCGTGGCCAACTACGCTGCCGTGTCGATCCTCCTGCCGACCTTGTCCAACAAGCCTCGGCTGACCGCCCAGGAGAAGGAGGCTTGCTTCAAATACTTCCTGGAACGCAAGCCGGCAGGCTCGGTCGACAGCATGGAGGGATTCCTGGCGGCCAAGGCTCTGGTCGAGGGCCTGCGCCGCACCGGGCGCGATCCCACGCGCGCAAGGCTGGCGGCGGCGCTGGAAACGCTGCGCAACTGGGATACCGGAGGCTTGGTGTTGTCCCTCATTCCGGAAGATCACAACGGCTCCTGTTTCGTGGAGATGACCATGATCGGCGCGGGCGGGCGCTTCGTTCATTGAGGCTGAACAGGCCCTGGGAAAGTCTGTCCCGAGACAGGCAGACTGGTGCTTGATTCGGGCTTGCACAAGTCTGGCCTTCGTTGCGTAAAGCACGGCAGGCAGAGCGGCTCGCGGTCGTCCCGTTTCGCGTGCCGTTCGAACATCGTGGATGCAGGCGAGTCCGAGGGCAAAACCGCATGCTATAATCGCAAGCTGTGCGGCTGTAGCTCAGTTGGATAGAGTACTTGGCTACGAACCAAGGGGTCGTGGGTTCAATTCCTGCCAGCCGCACCATTCTCTTAGAGGGTTAGGACATCAACGTGTCCTAACCCTTTTTCTTTTGGCTGAACGGATACCAGCAGGTCGACCGCGAACGCTCGCCTGTCCGTCCTCCGACTGGCTGTACGAGCGACCGGCTGCAAGCGCCGGTGTCGGAGGCTAAAGTCCCCTTGTTCAGAAACGAAGGAGGGCGATCATGCGTATTCCAGCGACGCGACTCGTTGGCCAACTGCTCCTGCTGGTGTCGGCGACCGGTGCGGCCTCCGCGGCCACGATCACCTGCGTTCCCGGTCCGGTCGGTGGCACTGCGCCATTCAACTGGGTCCGCAGGATCTCCATCGACGAGCATTCGAGAACCGTCAACATGGACATCGTGCGTTCCAGGACGAAGGACACGGAAACCATGGGCAAGATGCGCGCCGAACTGGTGAGCATGGACGACTCCTCCGGCGACCCCGTCTACGTCTTCAATTCCATCCCGACGCTCGGAACCGAAGTGACCCATCTCTTCAAGCTTTTCAAGGCCGGGGATTGGCGTCTCATCAGCGCTGGTGTGACATTTGTGAACAAGACCCCCGCGCTGCGAGCCATCGAACCGGGCATAGTTTTCGATTGCAAACGATCGGACATGGGGTGATCGGCCGACATCGCATGGCGGCGAGTTAGGCACAATGCCGGCATGCCAAACATCGCATCGATCCTGAAAGCAGAAATCTCGCGTGTGGCCCGAAAAGAGGTTCGCGCCGAAATCGAGGCACTCAAGAGGACGTCGACCCAGCACCGTTCTTCGATTGCCGCCTTGCGCCGGCAAGTCAGTGCGCTCGAAAAGGAATTGCGGCGCACTGCCAAGGGCGCCGGTCGTCGCGCTTCGACACAAGAGCCTGCCGCGGAAGAAGAAGGCCTCAAGCGCCGATTCAGCGCAAAGCGCCTGGCTGCGCACCGCGTCAAGCTGGGTATTTCGGCGGCGGCCTACGGCAAGCTCGTGGGCGTTTCCGGCCAGACGATCTATCACTGGGAGCAGGGCAAGGCCCGCCCGCGGGCAGCGCAACTCGAAAGCCTCGCTTCCGTGCGAAACCTCGGCGCCCGGGAAGCCTCCGCCCTGTTGGACGCCGGCTGACAAGCCCAAAAAAAGGCCCGCAAGGGGCGGGCTGAAAGCCACGTTTGCGCGCGGCCGGAGGGAGGGCCTGCAGCCCAGGAAGAGCAGCAGGCATTGCCATCATGTTGGATGAATTGGGAGACTTCTGGGAGCAAACCTCCAGAGCCGATTCCCGCTCCCCGATTGCTGCATGCAGCGCTTGGCTCGCACCATCTGCCACGCGTGCGGTTTGCATTTCTTATTCAGAGGGTTCTTCGTTGAACAAGGCATTCACCAAGGAAACCGATACCGACGGTGACGACGACGGCACAGAAGGCGCGCCGCCGCCGCTGCCTGCGGGCAGCAAGAACTACATCACGCCGGAAGGCTATGCGCGTCTGCGCGACGAACTGCTTCAACTGATGGACGAAGAGCGGCCAAAAGTGGTGGAAGCCGTCCATTGGGCCGCCAAGAACGGCGACCGCTCCGAGAACGGCGACTACCTCTACGGCAAGAAGCGCCTGCGCGAGATCGACCGGCGCATCCGCTTTCTTACCAAGCGGCTTGAAATCGCCGAAATCACCGATCCCTCGGTGCACCACGGCAGCGACCAGGTCTTCTTCGGCGCCACGGTGCGCTATGTCGACGAGACGGGCGAGGACGAGCGCAGCATCACCATTCTGGGCATCGACGAGGCGGACAGCTCGCAGGCGCAGGTCAGCTGGATTTCGCCGATTGCCCGTGCGCTGCTCAAGTCACGCGAGGGCGATGTGGTGAAGCTGGTAACGCCAGGGGGGGCGCATGAGGTGGAGATACTGTCGGTGAGTTATCCGGCACCGCGTCCGGTCGCGGACTGAAGGGCTGGCCGCCGGACGGCGGCCTTCAATTCATCAGGGCGCCGGCACCGTCCGCGCAGCGGTCAATACCGACGCGGTCCGGCGTGCAGCGCGCAGCACGGCATCGAGGTGCGCGCGGTCGCGCACGGCAATCACGAAGCGCAGGTCGGTGGAGTCCTGCGGGGTTTCGTCCGCCATTTCCACATGCGTGATGTCGGCTTCGGCATCCGCCAGCGTGGCGGCCACGCGTGCCAGCACGCCCTTGTCGTTGCGCACGGTGATCACGACGCCGGTTTCGAAGGCGCGTGTCGGTTCGTCCGCCCATTCGACGGCGAAGAAGCGCTCGCTGTCCTTGTGGCGCAGGCGCTGGCCAACGCCGCAATCCTCGGTGTGCACCACCAGGCCTTCGCCATGGCCGAGGTAGCCGACGATCGGGTCGCCCGGAATCGGCCGGCAGCACAGCGCAAAGCGCACGGACGAGTTCTCGCTGCCATCCAGCGTGACCGCGCCCTGCGACACGGTTTCGTGCGAGGTGAAGCGCTCGCGGCTCAGGAGCAGGGCGTCGGGCCGCTCGCCCAGTTCGGATAGCAGCGCCATCAGCCGCTTGGCGACGATGCTCGCGATGCGCTTGCCGAGGCCAATGTCGGTCAGCAGTTCGGCACGGGTGCGATTGCCGGTGAAGCGCAGCAGCTTCTCCCACATCGCCTGATGGTCGTCGTCCTCGTCGGGCAGCTTGCCGAGGCCTTCGGCGCGGAGGGCCTGTGCCAGCAGTTTTTCGCCCAGGCCTTCGGACTCGGCATGCGCCAGGGTCTTGAGGTAGTGACGAATCTTGGAGCGCGCACGGCCGGTTCGAACGAAGCCGAGCCAGGCCGGATTGGGCGTGGACACGGGCGCGGTGATTACCTCGACCACGTCGCCGTTCTTGAGCTCGGTGCGCAGGGGCACCTGGTCGCCGTTGATACGCGCGGCCGAGGTGTGGTCGCCGATGTTGCTGTGGATGGCGTAGGCAAAGTCGACCACCGTGGCGCCGCGCGGCAGCGCCATGATCTGGCTCTTTGGCGTGAAGACGTAGACGGCATCGGGGAAGAGGTCGACCTTGACGTGGTCCCAGAACTCCGCGGCATCGCGCGTCTCGTCCTGGATGTCGAGCAGCGACTGCAGCCACTTGGTGCCCAGCCTGTCGTTGCTTGCGCCGTTCGGCTCGGCCGCCTTGTAGAGCCAGTGCGCCGCCACGCCGGATTCGGCCACGACATGCATCGCCTCGGTGCGCAGCTGGAACTCGACGCTCACGCCGGCGGGCCCCACCAGCGTGGTGTGCAGCGACTGGTAGCCGTTGAGCTTGGCGATCGCGATGTGGTCCTTGAACTTGCCGGGCAGCGGCTTGTACATCTGGTGAAGGATGCCCAGGCCGGTGTAGCAGGCGATGACGTTCGGCACGATCAGCCGGAAGCCGTAGATGTCGGTCACCTGGGCAAAGCTCAGGTGTTTGTCTTCCATCTTGCGGTAGATGGAGTAGAGCGTTTTCTCGCGGCCCGCGATCCGCAGCGTCATGCCGGCGGACGAGAAGGCCGACTCGACCTCTTTCTGCACTTTCTGGATCAGGTCGCGGCGTCGTCCGCGCGCCTTGGCCACGGCCTTGGACAGCGTGGCGTAGCGCCAGGGCTTGAGGTGCCGGAACGACAGTTCCTGCAATTCGCGGTAGGTTTGGTTCAGGCCGAGCCGGTGCGCGATGGGCGCGTAGATCTCGAGCGTTTCGCGCGAGATCCGGGCCCACTTTTCGCGCGGCGCATCGGCCAGCGTGCGCATGTTGTGCGTGCGGTCGGCCAGCTTGACCAGGATGACGCGCACATCGCGCGCCATGGCCAGCAGCATCTTGCGGAAGGATTCGGCCTGGTTTTCTTCGCGGGTGTTGAACTGCAGCTTGTCGAGCTTGGTGAGCCCGTCGACCAGTTCGGCGACTGGGGCGCCGAAGCGCTCGATCAGTTCGGGCTTGGTCACGCCGCAGTCTTCGATGGCGTCGTGCAGGAGCGCCGCCATGAGCGCCTGTGCATCGAGCTTCCACTCGGCGCATTGCGCTGCCACTGCGATGGGGTGAGTGATGTAAGGCTCGCCGCTATTGCGCAACTGGCCCAGGTGGGCCTCGTCTGCGAAGCGATAGGCGCGGCGTACCAGCTCGGTGTCTTCCGGGCCCAGGTAGTCCAGGCGCGCGGTCAGTGCGGCAAAGCTTGCGGCGGCCGCGTTCAGCGCCGCCGGGCTCGGCTTCGGCACGCCCGAAGGGGCTTGGGACTGATGTTTGGCGACCGCACTCATGGCTACCACTTTAGCGTGACCGTTCCATGGACGCGTCCAGGCATAAAAAAAGCACCGCTTTGCGGTGCTTTTTCGTTGCAGGGCTGCGTCAGATCAGCCCGGCACCTTCTTGAGCATTTCGATGCCGATCTTGCCTTCCGCGATTTCGCGCAGGGCGGTCACGGCGGGCTTGTTCTTGCTCTCGATCTTGGGGGCGTGGCCCTGGCTCAGCATGCGCGCACGGTACGTGGCGGCCAGCACGAGCTGGAAGCGGTTCGGGATCTGAAGCAGACAGTCTTCGACGGTGATGCGGGCCATGATGAGTATCTTTCGGTCGGTGAGCAGGAGATCAGGGGATGTTCAGTGCGGCAAAGGTGTCGGCACGCGCACGGCGCTGTGCGGAATACCGGAGCCGCTGAGCGTGGACAATCGCCTTGAGATCAAAAAGCGCGCGCTCAAATAACTCGTTGATTATAACGAAGTCGAATTCCCCGGCCCTGGCCATCTCTTCGGCGGCATTTTTCAGCCGCAATTCGATGACAGAGGCGCTGTCTTCGCCGCGCCGCTCGAGCCGGGAGCGCAGTTCCTCCCAACTGGGAGGCAGGATGAAGATCATCACCGCGTTGGCGAAAGTCTTGCGGATCTGGAGCGCGCCCTGGAAGTCGATTTCGAGGATCACGTCGGCACCCTGGGCGATCCGCTCCTCGATGGCCTTCTTGGAGGTGCCGTACCGGTGGCCGTGCACATGGGCCCATTCCACGAAGCCGTCGGCCGCGATCAGCGCGTCGAACTCGGGCGGCGAGGCAAAGAAGTACTCGCGGCCGTGCTTTTCCTGCCCGCGCGGCGGCCGCGTGGTGTGCGAGACCGAGGGCTGCACCGCCGAGTCCAGCTCCATGAGCGCCTTGACCAGGCTCGATTTGCCGGCCCCGCTGGGCGCGGCGACCACGAAGATATTGCCGGGGTAGTCCATTCTTTCGCTCGTCGTCATTCGATGTTCTGGACCTGCTCGCGCATCTGCTCGATCAGGACCTTCATGTCCACGCCGATGCGCGTGAGTTCCAGGGCTGCCGATTTGGAGCCCAGGGTGTTGGCCTCGCGGTGCAGTTCCTGGATGAGGAAGTCGAGCCGCTTGCCGATCTCGCCGCCCTTCTTGAGGAGGCGCTCGATCTCGTCGAGGTGCGAATTCAGCCGGGTGAGTTCTTCCGCCACGTCGATGCGAATGGCGAAGGCCGTGGCCTCGGTCAGTGCCCGGTCCTGAGCGGCTTCGGGCAGCGTGCCGCCCGTGCCGGCGGTCAGGCCCATGGCTTCCTGCCAGCGCTCCAGGAAGCGGTTGCGCTGCTGTTCGACCAACTGAGGCACCAGCGGGCCGGCCTGCAGCACCAGGGTGCGCAGCTGGGCCAAGTGCGCCTCGAGCATCTTGGCGAGCCGGGCGCCTTCGCGCTGGCGGGCCGACATCAGCGCTTCGAGCGCCTTGCCGGCGACGTCGAGCAGGTCGGGGCCCCAGTCGCCGCGGGTGGCGCCGTCGCCGCCCGCGAGCCGCATCACGTCGGCCACGCTGAGCTCCCGTGCTCCGGGTAGCCAGGCCTTGATGCTGTCCTGCACCCCGTTGAGCCGCTGAAGCAGCTTGACGGAAGGCTCGACGACACCCGCCTGGGCGGTGTTCTCGATGGCCGCGCGCACCTCGACCTTGCCGCGCTTGAGCTTGCCGGTGAGCAACTCGCGCAGCGCCGTCTCATGCTGGCGCAGCTCCTCGGGCAACTTGAAGGTGAGGTCGAGGAAGCGGCTGTTGACCGAGCGGATTTCGACCCCGAGTCGACCCGCGGCGGAAGGCCGTGCTTCGGCTTCGGAGTGGCTGCCTGCGGACCCATTTTGGCCGCTGGCGTAGCCGGTCATGCTGTAAACTGGCATTGCGCCTCACTGTGGTTTTGCTTGCATGCACCGAGGCGTCGGTACAGCGTTCGCTTGCCGCACCATCGCCTTCGGGCGAAACTCCCGGATTATGTCAAAGGTCAAGCCTTCGCCCCTGTTGCCCGATACGGTCATTGGCGGTTACCGCGTCGTTCGCCGGCTTTCCGCCGGAGGTTTTGGCGTTGTCTATCTCGCCATCGACCCCAGCGGGCAGCAAGTGGCCATCAAGGAATACCTGCCTTCTTCGCTGGCCACCCGCGGGCCCGGCGAGCTGAATCCGCAGGTGCCGCCCGAGAAACTCTCCCTCTACCGGCTGGGGCTGAAGAGCTTCTTCGAAGAAGGCCGCTCCCTCGCGCAGATCTCGCATGCCTCGGTGGTCAGCGTGCTCAATTTCTTTCGCGAGAACGAAACCGTCTACATGGTCATGAACTACCTGGAGGGCGCGACCCTGCAGGACTTCGTGGTCACCGCGCGCGACCTGAAACGCCAGAAGGTGTTCCGCGAGTCGACCATCCGCTCGCTGTTCGACGAAATCCTGCGCGGGCTGCGCATCGTCCACCAGTACAAGATGCTGCACCTGGACATCAAGCCGGCCAACATCTTCGTCACCGACGACGACCGCGCCGTGCTCATCGACTTCGGCGCCGCGCGCGAAGTGCTCAGCAAGGAAGGCATCTTCATCCGCCCCATGTACACCCCGGGCTTCGCCGCCCCCGAGATGTACCGGCGCGACTCGTCGATGGGCCCGTGGACCGACATCTATGCCATCGGCGCCTGCATCTACGCCTGCATGCAGGGCTACCCGCCCAACGACGCCCCCAAACGCATCGAGAAAGACCGCCTGAGCCTGTCGCTGTCGCGGCTGCGCGGCGTGTACTCCGACAACCTGATCGAGGTGGTCGAGTGGTGCATGTCGCTGGATCCGCTCTCGCGTCCGCAGTCGGTGTTTGCGCTGCAAAAAGAACTCAGCCGCGAAGGCGATCGCCGCTACACGAAGCTCACCGTCGGCGAGAAGGTGCGCCTCTCGATCGACAACATCCGTTCTTTCGACAAGAAGAGCCTGCCTCGCGCAGCCGCCCCCACAACTCGCCCCGCATGACATGAAATTCTCAGTTTTCCAGGTCAGCCGCAAGGGCGGGCGCGTCAAGAACGAAGACCGCATGGGCTATTGCTACACGCGGGAGTCGGGCCTGTTCGTGTTGGCCGACGGCATGGGCGGCCACCCCGAAGGCGAGGTCGCGGCCCAGCTGGCCTTGCAGACCATCGCCGCGCTCTACCAGCGCGAAGCCCGCCCGACGGTGAAGGATGCCAAGTCCTTCCTGGCCGAATCGGCCATGGCGGCGCATCAGCAGATCATGCGGTATGCCAGCCACAAGGCCATGCTCGACACGCCGCGCACCACCGTCGTGGCGGCCTTGCTGCAGGGCACCACGGCCACCTGGATGCACTGCGGCGATTCGCGCCTGTACGTTGTGCGCGACGGCCGGTTGCTGGTTCGCACGCGCGATCACTCGCACGCCGAACGCCCGAGGCCCCACGGCTCGGACATGCCGGTCAACCGCAACCTGCTGCTCACCTGCCTGGGTTCGCCGACCACGCCGATGTTCGATATTTCGCCCCCGCTGACGCTGCAGCGCGGCGACCGCATCATGTTGTGCTCCGACGGCGTGTGGGGTGTGCTGGATGACGCGTTGATCGTCCACACGCTCTCGTCCGGCAAGCCCGTGTCCGATGCCGCCCCCGACCTCGCCGAAATGGCGCTGCGCAAGGGCGGCCCCCACAGCGACAACGTGACGCTGATCGCGCTGGAGTGGGAAATGTCCGAAACCTCCGGCGACGACCGCGGCATTTCCACCGAAACCATCGACGACGGCGTGTTCGCCTCGACCATCCAGGCCGGCATGCCGTCGGACAGCGAGATCGGCGACATGGACGAAGACGCCATCGAGCGCTCCATCGCCGAAATCAACGAAGCCATCCGCCGCTCCGCTGCCCGCAAGAGTTAGATGACCCCCAGTCTTCGCGCACTTCGTGTCGCTGCGCCAACCCCCTTCCAGGGGGCAACACCTGCGGCCCGGCAAAGCCGGTTCCGCGGTGTTCCCCGAACCTGCCGTTGAAGAGCGGCTGGTTTTTTTTCCTTTTCGAGTTTCAACAATGACTGCTTTCACACGAAGCGGCGGCCGTGCCGCCGACCAGCTGCGCCCGGTGCGCATGACCCGTGGTTTCACCATCCACGCCGAGGGCTCGGTGCTCATCGAGTTCGGCCAGACCCGCGTGCTGTGCACCGCCTCCGTCGAAGAGCGCGTGCCGCCGCACAAGAAGGGCAGCGGAGAAGGCTGGGTCACGGCCGAATACGGCATGCTGCCGCGCGCCACCCACACCCGCAGCAGCCGCGAGGCCGCCAAGGGCAAGCAGACCGGCCGCACGCAGGAAATCCAGCGCCTCATCGGCCGCTCGATGCGCGCCGTGTTCGACCTGGCCGCTCTGGGCGAGCGCACCATCCATCTCGACTGCGACGTGCTGCAGGCCGACGGCGGCACCCGCACCGCAGCCATCACCGGCGCCTTCGTGGCTGCCCAGGACGCAGTCAACAAGCTCCTGGCCGCCGGCACCCTCAAGGCCTCGCCGATCAAGGGCCACGTGGCCGCCATCTCGGTGGGCATCGTCGGCGGCACGCCGCTGCTGGACCTCGAATACACCGAAGACTCGGCCTGCGACACCGACATGAACGTCGTCATGACCGGCGCCGGCCACTTCGTCGAAGTGCAGGGCACGGCCGAGGGTGTGGCCTTCACGCGCGACGAAATGAACCTCCTGCTCGGCCTGGCCGAAAAGGGCATCGGCGAGCTCGTGACCCTGCAGCAGCAGGCCTTGCAGTCGAACTGAACATCTCCCCCAGCTACGACGCCCGCCATCCGGGCGCCACAGCCACTTTGAGCGATTCATGAAACTGGTTCTGGCTTCCAACAACGCAGGCAAGCTCGCCGAACTCCAGCAACTGTTTGCAGAACTGGCCGTCACCCTGGTGCCGCAATCGGCACTGGGCGTAGGCGAGGCCGAAGAACCGTTCCGCACCTTTGTAGAGAACGCGCTGGCCAAGGCGCGCCACGCGAGCGCGGCCTCCGGCCTGCCGGCCATTGCCGACGATGCCGGCCTGTGCGTCGATGCCTTCGGTGGCCTGCCGGGCGTGGACACAGCGTTCTACGCCACGCAGTTCGGCTACGCCAAGGGCGATGCCAACAACGTGAAAGCGCTGCTCGAACAGCTCGATGGCGTGGTCGACCGCCGCGCCGCGCTGGTCAGCACGCTGGTCGCGCTGCGCAGCCACGACGACCCCGAGCCGCTCATCGCCGTCGGCCGTGTCGTCGGCGAAATCGCGCAAGCGCCGGTGGGCGACAACGGCTTCGGCTTCGACCCCGTGATGTACCTGCCCGCCTTCGGCAAGACCTTTGCGCAGCTGTCGCCGGAAGTAAAGAACGCCAACAGCCACCGAGGCCGCGCCGCACAGGCCATGCTGGCGTTGATGCGCGAGCGCTGGCTGTAATCGATGGCCACTGTCTTCCCGATCCTGCAGGCGCAGCCCACGGGCGCGCCGCAGGCCAACGATGTGCTGCACTGGATGCGGCCCGGCCCGCTGCAGCTCTCGGCGCTGCCGCCGCTGTCGCTCTACATCCATCTGCCGTGGTGCCTGCGCAAGTGCCCCTACTGCGACTTCAATTCGCACGAGTGGCGCGCAACGACCGCGGCCGATGCAGAGGGCATTCCCGAGGCGGCCTACATCGACGCGCTCGTGGCCGACCTGGACGCCGCGCTGCCGCTGATTTGGGGTCGCACCGTCCACACCATCTTCATCGGCGGCGGCACGCCCAGCCTGTTCTCGCCGCAGGCCATCGACCGTTTGCTGGGCGATGTGCGCGCGCGACTGAAACTCGCGCCCGACTGCGAGATATCGCTCGAGGCCAACCCCGGCACTTTCGAACGCAACCGCTTCCGCGCGTATCGTGCGGCCGGTGTCACGCGCCTGTCGGTCGGCGTGCAGAGCTTCAATGACGAGCACCTGACAGCCCTGGGCCGCGTGCACGACCGCGCCCAGGCCATCGCCGCGGTGGAGGAGGCCGCGAGCGCCTTCGATACCTTCAACCTCGACCTGATGTACGCGCTGCCCGGCCAGACCCTCCAGCATCTGGAGGCCGACCTGTCGCAGGCCCTGGCGCTTGCGCCGCCGCACATCTCTGTTTATCACCTCACCATCGAGCCCAACACTTGGTTCGCAAAGTTTCCGCCGACGCTGCCCGAAGACGACATCGCCTACGCCATGCTCGACCGCATCACCGAGCGGACCGGCCAGAGCGGCATGTCGCGCTACGAGGTGTCGGCCTATGCGCGCGACGGGCATCAGTGCGCGCACAACCTCAATTACTGGCAGTTCGGCGATTACCTGGGCATCGGCGCCGGCGCGCACAGCAAGCTGAGTTTTGCCCACCGCATCGTGCGGCAGGTGCGCTATCGCGAGCCGCGCCTGTACATGGACAACGCGCGTGCCGGCGCGGCCGTGTCGCAGAGCGACGAGGTGGCGCTGGCCGATCTGCCGTTCGAGTTCATGCTCAACGCGCTGCGGCTGAAGGCGGGGTTCACGCTGCCGCAGTTCAGCGAGCGCACGGGGCTTGCGATGACGTCCATTCAACGCGGTCTCGAAGAGGCCGAGCGCAAAGGGCTCGTGGCGCGCGACCTGTTTCGGGTGTGGCCTACCGAGCGAGGCCTGGACTTTTTGAGCGACCTGCAGACGCTGTTCCTGCCCGATGACGATTGAGGTAGCGCCGTCGGCTTAAAATCGCCGGCTCCGGAGAGTTGGGTGAGTGGTTTAAACCAGCAGTCTTGAAAACTGCCGACGTGAAAGCGTCCGTGAGTTCGAATCTCACACTCTCCGCCGCTTGCGCATCCGGCAGATTCCAAAACCGTCCGAGTTTTGGCGCTTTTCAGAGGGGAAACCTCGAAAGCAGGCTCCGAAACAATCCAGCTTGATTCGTTCCAATCGCATAATCTTTGGTGGCAAGGATAGTGGAAAGGACGATATGCCTAAGAAAGCGGCAGAGCTTGGCGCCCTGGCGGTCAGCCGGCTGGTAAAGCCCGGGGCGCACGCCGTCGGCGGCGTCGCTGGCCTCAAGCTGAAAATCAATGACGCCGGGGCTCGATCCTGGGTGCTGCGTGCAACCGTGGCCGGCAAGATCCGCGATATGGGGCTCGGGGGCTTCCCCGACGTGAGCCTTGCGCAAGCCCGAGAACGGGCCAGGGCTGCGCGCGACAAGATCCACGCAGGGGAAGACCCCATCCATGCCCGCCAAGCGGCCCGCAGCGCCGTTGCGGCTGCCAGCGCCAAGGCTCGGACCTTCGAGCAGTGTGTCGACGCCTACCTGAAGGCCAAATCCGGCGAGTGGAAGAACGCCAAGCACCGCGCGCAGTGGAGCAGCACGCTCGACCTGTACGCAAAGCCGACGATCGGACAGATGCTCGTGCAGGACATCGAGCTATCGCATGTACTGACGGTGCTGGAGGCCATTTGGACCACGAAGACTGAAACCGCCTCCCGGCTGCGTGGCCGCATCGAGACCGTGCTGGACTGGGCGACCGTGCGCGGCTATCGCAAGGGCGAGAACCCGGCCCGCTGGCGTGGCCACCTCGACCAGCTTCTCGGCCGCCCGCGGAAGATCAAGAAGGTGACGCACCATCCGGCGCTCCAACTCGCTGACGTGGGCGCCTTCATGGCGGACTTGCGCCAGGTTGAAGGCATGAGCGCGCGAGCCCTTGAGCTTGCCGTGCTTACCGCCGCGCGATCCGGCGAAGTGCGCGGGGCTCGTTGGGATGAGATCGACCTGCAGGCCAAGCTCTGGACGGTGCCGGCGGAGCGCATGAAGGCGAAGAAAGAACACCGCGTGCCGCTGTCGAAGCAGGCGCTCAAGCTGCTGGAGGCAGTTCCGCGCATCGAAGGCTCTGAACTCGTGTTCCCGGGGCGCAAGCCGCTACAACCGCTCTCGGATATGTCCTTGAGCGCCTGCATGCGACGGATGGACTACAAGGATGCCAAGGGCAGGGTGTGTGTGCCTCACGGCTGCCGGAGCACGTTCCGGGACTGGGCTTCGGAGAAGACGACCTTCTCCGGCGAAATGGCAGAGATGGCGCTTGCGCACACGATCGACTCAGCGGTCGAGGCAGCCTACCGCCGCGGCGACATGCTGGCCAAGCGGCTCAAGATGATGCAGTCATGGGCCGACTTTTGCGACACGATCCCGAAGGCCGGTTAACTGTTATTGCCTAACTGCGCTCAATAAAGGTGAACTGTGGTCACGGCGGCGCTCGATACTCCGCTCTTCCGCCGCGTCGATTGCGCTTCGTGATCGACGTCAACTAGCTCGATAAAACCAAGGTGGGCAAATTGAAGCATGTGACCAGGTTGTGGACCGTGGAAGAAGTGGCTTTGTTGAAGGACATGCGCGGGCGAGTAGCCTCGCAAGACATCGCACACCTATTGGGGCGTACACGCGGCTCGATCAGGTGGATGTCGTATTTTCTGGGCATTCGGATTCGACCGAACCGCCGTTGGAGAGATGAGGAAGACACATTTCTGAGAGAAAAACATGGAGTCTTGTCCAATCAGCAAATTGCGGATCATCTCGGCCGGACAAAGCAAGCGATCAAGGGAAGAATCCGAGAGTTGCGCTTATCCCGGACCGTTGCACCTCGCCGATGGACGGAAACTGAGGACACCTATCTTTTGTTAGCTTGGCAGACGGACAAGCTCAGCGACATTGCGATAGCGCTGGACCGAACTATTTCGGCAGTCAGATTGCGTGCAAAGTTGGAGCACAAAATTCGCAGGTCACCGAGTTACTACATCAGCATTGGCCGCGCCCACCATCTCTTTCCCCAAGACCTGCGCGATTTGATAACCATCAACACAAGGCTTAAGAAAGGACTTATCGATGCCGAACATCGCCGATCTTCGGGCACTCCTCTTTGATGAACTTGAAGCGCTGAAAGGGAATCCGACGGATGCCGACATTGATCGGATCAGGCTCAAATGTGCGTTGGCCGATCGAGTGATCGACATCACGCGGCTCGAGGTGCAACTGTCTGCCATCATGAAAGGCTCGCTCGACGTTCCGTTCATCGAGACCCAAGCCGCTGAGCGTTCGAATAGTAATCTCGCGCAGCGCGGCTTGCCGCCACGCAGCGAAGACGATGCTGAGGCCCCACCGTCTGCTCCATTGAGCGCGATGGAGCGCGCCGCCCGAGTGCTCACTGGTGGTCCAAAGGCTGACCACCGCTGGCGCACGACGATCAAGCGTGATCGATAAGGAAGTCATCCGCTCTTGGGCTTCGGCGCAGGCATCTAGTCGATTAGGGTTTGCGATTACAAAATAGAACACAAAAGGAATACATAAGCGGCTACATTATTTCCATGGTGTTAGTTAAAAAAACCGAACGCAAGGCCGGCCGCCCAAGGCTGGAGGAGGGCGCCGACACGGTGCCTGTGACGCTGCGCATGACGGCTAAGCAGCGAGAGAAGCTGGCCAAACTGGGCGGTCCTGTATGGGTGCGAGAGCGCATCGACAAGGCCAAGCTACCGGAGGAATGAACGCCGCGCTGCAGGGCGTAAAGGTGCACCGGGTGCACCTTTAATCTGCAGCACTAAAAGGCGAGCCCGCGAAGGACGGCAATCCGACGCAGGCTCTAACCACAACGTGCAAACCTGGAAGGACGCACACATCATGGCTAAATCCGAGAATATCACTAGTCGCACTTTCAGCGACCTGTCGTGCAACGCCTACGAGGCATACAACATCGCCAGCCTCATGCTCTGGATCTGCGAGGCTCGAGCACTCATCGAGAGAGTGCGGATGCTCGCCGAAGTTGACCTCGAATTTCAGAAGCGCCTCACCGACCACAAAGTGGCATACGCCTCTGCCTGCTGGGATGGCGAAACTGCAGACGGCATGGAGTTGCTTCTTCTGAAGCACCGAAGCACCATCCGCGAAATCGCAGACACCGCCACACTCCTGGAGGCCGGCCATGACTGACCTTATTCAAATCGAAACGGTCGCTGTGTGCGCGGTCGGCTTGCAACTGGTGCAGGTGTCGGCATCGACCATTCCCGGTGAAATCGAAGCGGGCGACCTGCTGCGCATCGACTTCGATCAGCATGCGGTATCGAAGGATGGTTTCTACGTCCTGCAGCTGGGCGACTGGACCGGCGTGCGGCGCTTCGCTGACACCCTGGAAGGTCCGAAGGTACTGGACATCGACGAATGGCGCCCGCTGCCCGGTGGCGTGCAGATCATGGGCTACGTGGACAAGGTCTACACCGGCCGCGGGGCCGTCAACCGTGCGAGGGGGGTGCGCCATGGCTGAGCAGGTTCAACCCGTCGGCCCGCTGCTTCCGATGGCGCGCAGCGCGACCGAAGAGATTACCCTGCTCTCGCAGATGCTGCGGACCCACATCGCCGACAACTCCACCGACGTGGAAATCAGCCTGTTATCGCGTGGCATCCTGACCCGCATTGAAGCCCTGGCTAACGTGGCTTGGAGCGCGGTCATGCGATCGGATGAGGACCCCGAGGACGAGGCAACGCTGCTCCGTGAGCTCGGCGGCCGGATCATCTAACGTTCGCCTTTTTTTGCCGCGCCTAGGCTGATCCCCGAAAACCTGTGAACCTGGCGGGCTGGCGCGGCACTTTCACAGGTGCGTGAGGTACGCAATATGAGAAAAACAGACAGAGGCGCCCGCACGCCTGAGACAGAGGTGGCCGCGATTCTCGCGCGCTTGGAGGGTTGGTATCAATGGCTTTTTGCCAGCAGTCAACCCGGCAAAAATGCGGTGCTAGAGCAACACTTCATGCCGGCGTGGGAGAACGCTGCAACGGACGGGGATAGTCTGGCCGCAGCATTCGTCAAAGTGCAAACAGATACGTCTGAAGAGGACCGACGCGACATGCCGGCGCCCCTTATGGTCGGCTTTGAAATCACCGTGGCCTATTGCGTGCAAGCATTGAAGGCGTTCCGACGCGGAGAGTCGAATCTCGCCTGGACATTCGTTCTTGACGCTGAGCGACAGTCGGAGTTCGTCGCCTTCACGGAATACAGCCGCGAACATAGCCAAAGAACCAAAGAAGGCGTGCAATTCGCGCTAGAGGCCCGACACGCCGAAAACCGACTTTATCGAGAAGAAGTGCGAGTCCGGTATCTCGCTGAGAGAGAGAACTTTTCGAGCAAAGATGACGCCGCTATCCGGTTCGTCAAGGATTTCCCAAGAGAGTTCAGCACGATCCGGGGATGGCTCAAGGGGCTTTAGCCTGAAGTCTGCGGCGGAGCCTACATAGGCTCCGCCAGAGCACCCGAGTCCTGCGCGGCACACAGGCTGTACCCCAAGACAAGGGAAAAACACACTGCATCCATCCAAACAAGTACGGATGAATGCAATGCAACTGAATCGCACCAAGCCGGAAGCCCCGGTCTACATTCAAGGCCCACGCCTGCGGCAGCGCTGGGGCATCTCCAACTCCACGTTTTACGAGAAGCTCAAGGCCGGGGTGATCCCCGCGCCTGAATACCCGTTCGGCCCATCGAAGCCGTACTGGCGCATGGAGGCGATAGAGCGCTTCGAAGATGCCAGCAAGGTGGGCGCATGAGCACCGCCGACAAGGCCCTCAGCACATTGCAGGCGCGCGCCGCGCTGGCCGGCATGACGTGCACCCTCACCGAGGCCGGGAACGTCGTCCTCGCCCGCCTCGGCGGCGCCTGGATCTTCAGCACGATCGACAAGGCCGACACCTGGCTCGACCGCCTTGACCAACCGTCGACGGAGGTGCCAGCATGAAGCCCAAAAAGACGAAATCCTCGGCCGGTTCCAGCGGCACAGGGACTCCAAAGGTCAGCAGCTTGCAGGGCGAGTCTAAGTCGACCGCCACCGAAGTGCAATTGGCGAAGCTGCTGGCTCGCCTGCGCCACCGCCCGCACCACACCCACGAGCTTCGCCAGTGCGGTATCAGCCACCCGGCCGGCCGGGTGCTCAACCTCATGGAGCGCGGCTTCCTGATCGAGTCGGCTCGCGTGACCACGGTGGACTCGGACGGTTTCCAGCACCACGGCGTGGCCCTCTATTCGCTGATCGCCGAGCCGAATGGCCAACAGCCGCAATAGCGGCAAGAAGGGCGATACCGGACGCGATTCGGGCGGCTTCATCGCGCTGCCCTGGTCCGTCATGGACAGCGCCGCTTACGCCGCCCTCAGCCACCCGGCACGCTCGCTGCTGTTGGAGATCGCGCGTCAGTTCGTGCGCGACAACAACGGGCGACTGCTCGCGTCGCGCAGCTACCTGGCAAAGCGCGGTTGGCAGAGCGCGGCCGTGATTCATCGAGCAAAGAACGATCTGCTTGAAGCCGGCTTCATTCACGAGACGGTGAAGGGCCATCGACCAAACAGAGCGGGTTGGTACGCGGTGACGTGGCGTGCCCTGGATCGGTTGCCGGGCTACGACGAAGGGGCCGCCGCGTCATTCGTGCGCGGTGCCTATCAAAACGCGAGCCTTAGTCCGTCTGGCGGACTAGAGAAGGCCGTCATTGGTCCGTCTCGCGGACTAGAGGACCCCCCGCCTAGTCCGTCTCGCGGACCTATCAAGGCCACTTTCGACGCTTCGCCTAGTCCGTCTCGCGGACACCATCTAGAGAAGCCATCTGCAGTACCTGCAACGACGCATTGAACGAAGGATTGAAGATCATGAAAAAGAATCACGCAGTCTCAGTGACTGCCTTGCATCAAAACCCACCACCGGCCTTCATGCCCGTCGAGGGCCAAGCGATGGCTTGCTTGATCGGGGGCTCGGTGGATCGCATCGCGGATGTTTACCTGGTCGAGCCCTCGGCCCGGCACCCGCGCTTCTTCTTCGTCAGCCACCTGAGCGACTGCCACATGCGCGTCGACTATTCGACCAAGCCCATGCGGGCGGACTTCGTTGAAGTGTGGCTGAAGGCAGAGGGGCTGTCCGACCCCGCCAGCGCATCGTGGAAAGCCCAAGCGTGCGAAGGCGTCTACAAGGCCGGCCAGTCGCTGCACGCGGTATTGGGGGCAGCATGAAAAAGTGGATCGCTAACCGACACATCAATCGGATTTCCCATCGCCCGCTGGAGACGTTTGAGGTTCGCAACCCGCAGATCTTCGGCCTGTCCAGAAAGGTCTTCGACTCTTGGGCGGAGGCGCACGAATGGTTGCTCGAATGTAGACGTCTTGCCGTGACCAAGCGCCGCCGCGATCTGAAGAACGCCGAGCGCCAGCTCTTGGCCGCACTGGCGATGAAGCCGAAGGAGGCAGCATGAAGATTCCAGAACTGAGCATTGAGTGCACGAACGACGGCCTGATCGAACTGGAGCAGCAGAACAGCCTGGACGAGCCGGACCGCATCCAGATTCACCCGCTGCACCTGCGTCACATGGCCGAAAGTCTGGGGCTCGTCCGCGAAATGTCCGCATCGGAAGCGGACGCATTGCGGATGGTCGACAAGCTGGCCCGCCGGCTGAAAGTGCTGCACGAGCGCATCACGCAGATGGATCGATGGCTGTGGGAACACCCAGACCACGAGAACGCCGACATCAGCACCGAGATCTGGTACAGCGCCGCCACGATGGAACTGTCGACCGAGTTCCAGGCCGAGATCGAAGAGTCGCGCGCGGTTGTCACGCCACGTCGCGCAGATTTCTCTGATTCTGTCCGCGATGCGTCACGCACTGAGCGTGACAAAAGCAGGACCGAGATCAGGCCGCTTCAACACACCCAAAAACGGGATGCTTCGAGCACTGCTCCGAGCACGCCCGCGCAGAAGGAGCTACTCGCATGACCGACATCAACGTAGGGCTCGCGTTCGCCGGCTATCTCTCCAACCCCTGCGCCGAGACGATTGAGGCCGTGGTGGTCGCACTGGAGGGCCAGTTGCTGCAGAAGATCTTCAGGGGCGCGCGATGAGTCGCCCGGAAACGACGAACCACGGGCGCGGGCCTGTGATCCGGGGGCGCCATGAAGCGCGGTGACTTCGCCGGGACCATCCGTCAGATGCAGGCGGCGCTGGCTGAGTTGCTGGAATTTGCTGAGCGCATGGACGGTGAAGGTGACAAGCCTCGGCAGCCCCTGAACTGCAAGTACAGCAGCGCTGACAAAGAGCGTTGGCGCCACATGGCAGCCCAGCCGGACCTAATGCGCCTGCCCACGAACCGCGGGAAAGCCAAGGCGATCGCCTACCGAGAGAAGCTTCCGCCCGCTGCGATCGAAACCATCCGCAAGTCGATCTGAAGATTCTGGGTAACCAGACTAATTACCCAATCTACCCATTGCAAAGTAGTCCTACTGATTGATTGAAAGTCACCATGACCAAAGCCTTTGAAGACCTCAAGAATCGCGTCTTGGAACAAGAAGCGCTGCTTGAAGTCGAGCGCAAGCGCCTAGCCGACGCCACGGACGACGTGCTGGGCACTCTCTCGCTGCTCCGCATCAAGTTCGGCCTCCCGCCGAGCGCTCGCTCACTAGCGAAGTACGGCAGGCCCACTTCGACACTGGTGAGTTCGTCGTCAAAGCCCCAAACCAAGAGTGCAGACGGCACGGTGGAGCAACGGCGCCGGGACGCGCAGCTTCTGATCAAAAAAATGGGCTACGTGGTCCAACGCAAAAGCGCTCCCTGGGGTCCTGTTTTCCACATCAGCGGCCCCGATTTCAGCGAGCACTTCATGGATCTGGGTGACTTCGACGGCACCGACAACAAAGCAATCGTCAACTAAGGAGTCATCATGTTCTTCAAGAAATCCGCACAGACCCAATTCCTCGACCGTCTCAAGGCTGCACCCGTGGTGCAAGAAGCCATGCGCGAGATCGAGGCCAACGAGCTGGCCGACCGCCAGGCACTGATCGCCGAGATGGCCGCACTGGGCACCACCCTTCGGACGTTCACCACGATGCGCAGCAAGCGCGAGGCCGAGATCAATGCCGAGATCCTCTTGGTCGAGAAGCGCCGCAACGAACTCGGCCTGGAACTTAACGATCTCGATGCGACCGGCTCGCGCATCCGCAGCACGAACAACCGCGAGCTCGCCGCGCTCAAGGCGCAAATCAAGGCCGGCGCCGATCCGCGCATCAACAACTTCGAGATGTGGGCGCACTATGCCTACCGCTTGGCGTCCGACCAGGTGGGCATGAACGGCAGTCATCACAAGCTGTTTATGGTCGAACAAGGGTCCGAGAAGCGCGTTGCCCTGGATCATCGGTTGCAGTCGGAGTCGCTTGTGCGTCTTGGCCACATGGTGATGGACAGCGTTGCCCGCGCCGATGCGATGCGCCTGGAAGCAGCCTTGCCCGCCGACGTGATGCTCGAGCTCGAATCGATGGCAGCAGCTATCCGGATCGAGTACTCCAGCCAGCCCAAGACGCAGGCCCTGCAGGCTGACTTCCTGGCCCGCATCCCCGGTGTCATGGTCATGGAGGTGAACGACATCAACGAGGCCGTGCAGTAATGGACTCGGTCGAGTGGCGCGCTTACGTCCTGCACGAGCTGGCCGCGCTCGGCGTGACCGTCGAGAAGTTGCCCAGCGGGGTGATGCGCCTGACCAACAGGCACGCCTACCTGATGACCTCCGACCTGATCCACATCACGCGCTCGGACCTCCGAACGTTCGAAGGCCGGTAGGTCGAGATGGCCAAAGCCCTCCAGCACACCCACGAGCGTGAAGCCACAAGCCCCTCAGCGCGGGCCGATCGCATGCCCTGCGGCCTCCTGACGCGGGCAGGGGGCACCCGGCGGTGGGTAGGGGGGTCAAAAGTCGCCGCCCCCGACCTGCCGGAAACCACATGGTTCCGCACGCGCGTTGTGCCGCGGGCATTTTTCCTGATTTTTGGCCTATGACGACTCGAAAACGACCCCCTCGGACCAAAGCGCCCGCTGGCCTGAGCAGTGAAGCTCGCGCGCTCTGGACCGCTACCAACGACGAGTACTCCTTCGAGACGGCGGCCGACTTCGCGCTGTTGTGCCAACTTTGCGAGACCCTGGACCGCCTGCGCGAGATTCAGCGCGCGATCAAGACGGGCGGCCTGATGGTCGCAGGCTCGCAAGGCCAGTTGCGCATGAACCCGCTATTGCAGGCTGAAGAGGCTGCTCGGCGAACCATCCTCGCGCACGTCCGCGCACTTCGGTTGACGTCAACCCTGGAGATCTGAAATGCCGACCCTTGATCGCAGACCACGCGCCCGCCGAGCAACCGCGGATGAACCCCCACTGCGTGGCTTAGCCCTCATGCGGGCCATGCATGAAGCCAAGGGCGACCCGCAGAAGTGGGCGGACCTTCGACCGCGTGCGCTTCGAGGCATGGCCACCGGAACGCTCACCCGTGAACAAGCGGCGCTGATCTACGACGCCTACGGCCGCAAGCCTATGTACATGCCTCGCCTGCCGCCGATCTCCGCCCAGGAGCCAGAAGAATGACCCGCGCGCGGTGGCCGGTGGGATGCCCGGTACGCAGGCAGAGGGGTGTCTTTGAACGCGGGTGGCCTGGCGAGGCCTCTGCCGGGCGTCGTGAAGAGGCGCCTCAATCGGATCGCGCATGCCGCCGCGCTGCGACACGAGGCTGAGGTGCGCGAGACGGCCCTGCAAGCCCTGGCGGCTCTCGCCGCAAATGGCGCTGGTGTGGCCGAACTCAACGCACACCTGGATCAACTTGATCCAACCAGCGACGACGCTCACTCGAACATCAACTGAAAGAAACGAATGTCCCAAGTCATCGGTCAAGGAGTCATCGAAGTGGCAGTTGACGGCATGTCCACGCGCGAGTCCGAGCTCTACACGCTCACGCGCAAGGACGCGCCAGGCGCAAGCATCAAAAAGTTCGGTGCGCTCGATCGCGTGGCCGGCATTTTTATTTGAAAGGACACCATGCCTCAAGCTCTAGTCCCAGTCATCGCTAACCTCGGCGCGGCAATCGGCGGCGTCACCGGCGCAGTACTCATCATGAACGCCACCGCCATTGCAGTCGGCTCGACCATCATGGGCAGCGCAACTTTGAAAGGTCCCAAATGAGTCTGGTCAACATCTCTCTCACGCCGCATCGCGCACTCATCTCGGTTGACACTGAAACCGGGAACCCAAACGGCGAGTTCGGTGAAGGCAGCAAGATGACGCTGCTGCCTCACTGCAATATCGTTCTTGCAATACGCGGCACAACCTTTCTGCTGGCCACCGCCTTCTCAAACGCGGTGATGGCGTGGCCATCCGACTTCGAGACTATCGAAAAGAACATGCCTACCGTCATGACGCAGTCGATCGACTACATGCGCGCCAACGCTGCGCAGATGTTCCCAAACACGCAGATCGACCAGGACGACCATCGCAACGTGGCAGAGCAGAACGTGACGATGGTGGGCTACTCGGCAAGCCGCGGGCGCATGGCGGCTGTGGTGTTCTCGACCTCGCGCAGCAGCGCGGAGGTGGACTCCTACGAGATCGAAGAGGTCGATGCGAACGCCTCCCCATGGTCCGAAGACTGGGAAGAAGACATGTTCGATCCAAACACCCCCGAACTCATGCTGTCGCTTGCGAAGTTCCAGCGGGAGCGCGTCAAAGCGATCGTTCCAGACGCACCGATTGGTGGCAGGCTGCTGCTGTGCGAGCTCACCAAGGACGAGGCGAAGTTCTCGAGCCTGGGTGTGTTGCACTCTGCGCGCGGATCGGAAGCAGAAGGCTAAGGCGATGCGTCTCACTGACTGGCAGTTGCGCTATTCGGAGTTTGCCCATGCGCGCGTGAACATGCCGTTTGCCTGGGGCTCGAATGACTGCTGCTCGTTCGCAGCTGCTGCCGTCGAGGCGCTGACCGGCCGCAATCCGATGCCGGGCGCGGCGCCCTACGCCAGTGAGATCGGGGCGGCAAAGCTGATTGCCCGCGCGGGCGGCCTGAAGGAACTTGCGAGCCAGTATCTAGGCGAACCGGTATCGCCCCTGATGGCCGGCGTGGGCGATGTGCTCTTGGTGGTAAACGAGGGGCGAGAGATGCTCGCGGTCTGCAACGGCGTCAACGCGATGGCGCCGGCGGAGTCTGGCATGGTTGCCCTCTGCATAACCGCCGCGACCGCCGCCTGGAAGATTTGATCTAGACGCCGAAGGGCTAGACACCGCCGACTGACCGCAGTCAACGCTTCACCGGCTCGCCGGCATGGACGTTCAGCGCTTCGCCGCGCAGGGATAGGCTGTAGCTAAAGCGTTGGCGACTAGGCTGGGGCCGTTGAAGTGGCGATGCTGCGGATTTTGCTGAAGCCAGACCTTCACCACGTCGCCGAGTTGTCCGGCTGTAGCTCTATTTGGCACGTCAAAGCAGGCGTAGAACATGCCGTTTGAGCCAGGCAATGCCTTCAGCGACTCTGCGGAATCGACGACGCCCATCACGTAAGCGCGCGAGGCCGCTACGTCGAGCGGGTGCCCTTCAAATCCCGTGAGAAGCTTGTTTCCATCCATAAAGGCTGCCGCAGCGTACATGGAAGCGCAGCACAGGAGAAGTGCCGGCAATGAGAGGTGCTTGATCGCCATGGTCTTACTCAGATCGGGGGGGGGGCGGACGGCTTAGCGCGCAGTCATCCTCAGCTCGAAGGATTGATTGCCAGGATCACTCAGCCACTGCTTTGCGAGTTCATCTGCGTGTTTGTGCGCTTTGATCCATTGCCTGGCCTTATCGAGTTGTTCTTCAAGCATCTCTGCTGGCTGGAGAAGGTCGCTCTCCTTCCACGCGGAATAGCAGGCAAGCAGGTGGTGCGTGCTCGTGAACTGTTCTTCGAGTTCGCTGAGGTAGACCTGCCCAGCGACCATCATGTCCTTGACGGTCGGCTGGCTACCCATCACCGACGCGGATATGAGGCGCCCTGAGAAGGTCGAGACATTCTTCATGCCTCAAGTATGTGCTACTTTTGGTTTCAACTGTGTTTTGTCGCTGCAGGCCCTGCGCGTCAGTCGTCTTTGCTGCGGGCCATGGGCAACACATGCCACACCTGCCGGTGCTCGCACGTTCGCGACTGGGCATCGATGGTCTGTGTGTCGAGTTCCGTGCCCGATAGCAGAAATCCAGGCCCTTTGTACGGCAGGATGACTGGATCGGAGATCCGCCCGGCCGAGCGAGCTTGAGGCACCCCCCAGTGCTCGAAAAGCATCACCTCAACCAGGTTGCGCTTGGAATTGTTCTTGTCGCGATCAGAGTCGCGGATCAATACCGTCACACGCACCGGCGCCACGCGCTCGCGTTTCAAGAGGCGCACGCCGTCGCGCATCAAGAACGTGACTTCGGCGAAGAACACGGCTCGTCCTCGATCTGCGACTTGGGCGGCAGCTCCTGAATCTCGTGCATCACGGCGCGGATGTGATCGCCCGCGTTGCGATCCCAGTCGCCGTACAAGTCGCCTATGCGCGCGCAGCGACCGGCAACCCGGTCTGCGAAGTCTCGCAGAGAGGGGCGCATTGCGTCTTGCAGCCCGAGCTCGCCTGTCTGCCGCGCCATTTCAAGAAGCTCTTCCTCAATCGTTGCGCCAGGCATCACGTTCGAGCCTCCACCCCGGCGGCGCTTGGACCCCCGGCTGCATCCACTCGGGTGAGCTCATTCCCGGACGAGGCTCCGCTTTTCCGTCAGGAAATACCTGCCGGAACGCGACCGTCGACGGGTTCTCCTCGGCGTGACTGCCGGAGAGTTCCCAAGCCTCTTCCCAGAAATCATCAGCCGAGGCCCTGGGTTCGAGTTGGAGCATCGCATCGATGTACTTGTCGAACCATTCGCTGCGAGCAGCTTTCACTTTACTCATGGCTTTCTCCAGTTAGGTTTCCACATCGCGCCACGCAAAACTTGCGTGTCATTACTGGATAAATATACAGTAGTCCGCCTAAAATGGAAGCCATGGACAGCACGCCAGTGAACGTTTGGATCGCCGCCTGCGCGCACCGGTTGCAGCAGCAATGGCACACGATCGACCCCCTTGAACTGGAGGATGTCGCGCGCGATCTCTGGCGCGACGAACGCCTGCGAGCGATGCCCCCTGACGAGGCTGCAGTTGATTGGCCTCAGCCAGTCAACGAAGTGGAGTAGATTGTGAATTTCGACGAAAGCACAAACCAGCAAGGGAGCCTGCATGCCAATGGATTTGCTCTGGCGTATTGAAGACGCCTCGTTCCCTCTGGCGGTGCGATCTGAGGGCGACATCCAATGCGCAGCGGTCCTTGCCGCCGCTGAGTTCATCGAGGCTGTGTTGCCGCCTTCGAAAAGTGAGGGCGTCCCCGAGCGGGCGGCGGTGATTTTGAGAATCACGCCCCTTGGACGCACGGAATTGAATCGGTTGCGAAAGAAGACCGAGCCTAGCTCACTCCCGTAGGGCGCACCGCAATGTGCACGCGCTACATCTCCCCTGAAGACCGTGAGATCGAGGATTTCTGGCGCATCGACCGCAAGAAGCAGCGGCCGAAGGACTGGAAGAACCTGCTGGCTGTCTTCCCGCTGTCGATGGCGTCGTTTATCCGACGGGCCGATGAAGTCGAGTACGAGCGCGAACTGGTGGTGGGGCAGTGGGGAATGATTCCGCCCTGGTCGACTTCGAACGTTCCCGCCACGAAGCCGAAGAAGGGCGAGGAAAAGGGAAAGCGCTTGAGCACCGTCAACGCGCGCACGGAAGGCATGGAGAAGTCGCCGACCTACCGGGACGCATGGGCGCGGGGCAAGCGCTGCATCATTCCCGCGGCCAGCTATGACGAGCCGAACTGGGAGACAGGGAAGAACGTCTGGTGGCGCTTCCGCCGAGCGGATGGTGCGCCGTGGGGGCTGGCCGGGCTGTGGGACACCTGGACAGATCACGAGACGGGCCTGGTGTGGGACAGCTACACCATGCTGACCATGAACGCGGATGGCCATCCGCTGATGGGTCGCATGCACAAGCCCGACCCGAAGCTGCCCGCCGATCAGCAGGACAAGCGCACGGTCATTCCGGTCGAGGCACACGACTTCGACCGCTGGCTCACCTGCACTGTCGAAGAGGCGCGGGCGATGTTGTCGGTGCCACAGGTCGAGCTGTTCAATGCAGCCCCGGACGGTGGCCACAGCAGCGTCCCTGAAAAGCCGTCTCGAAGGTGGGCGATCAGAAAGGGCATGTGACCTTTGATTGACAAGGCTGTTCAAACGAACAGCCCCATCGTCTCAACAAAACGGTAATATCGGACCTATCAAAATGATAGGTAGCCGGCTTGGCAGCTCCTTCTCAGAGGCAGATCGAAAAACACATCCGAACGAGCGCCAGCGATTCGTGGAATGTGTCTTTTTTGCCTCACGCGCGACAGCGTATGCGCAAGCGTCACGTCAACGACCAGATGGTGTTTGAGGTGCTTACCAGCGGGAACTTGATTCTCCCGCCCGAACCTGACATGCGGTCATTGGCAATTCGCTGCCGGATGGCTCGTTTCGTTGCGGGGATGGAAGTAGCAGTGGTTGTCGCGGTCGAGTTTCCGTCGCCGGATTTGGTTGTTATTACCGTGTTGGATATTCAAAAGGATTGAGCCATGTATCACTACACAGACGGCGGACTCCGCAATGTGTGGCTTGCTAACGGCTACGAAATCAGGAAGACCCCCTATGGCGAAGCAGTCGCGTTTAGAGACGCCGATGGGCTTTCTCGTGCTATTTGCATCGCGCTGACGAGCAAAGCAGGGACACTTACGGGTGCAGAGTTTCGCTACGTTCGTTCGGGCGGGATGTTGCTATCCCAGCCAGCACTCGGGAAGCTGATCGGTGCGGATGGCCAGTCTGTTGCTCGGTGGGAGAAAACCGGCAAGGTTCCGCGTTGGGCAGACAAGCTGATCCGCTTGCTGTTTGCCGCCTGCAACGATGGGAACGAACCGATCAGCAAAGCGATCGAGCGCGTGAAGACGGTCGAACGCCTAGTCAAGCAGAAGATTGTCGTCAAGGAGAGCCAGGGCCATTGGACGCCGAAGATCAAGGTCGAGTCTGAGAAAGCGGAACTGGAAGCAGCCTAGAGAACGGCCCTTCGGGGCTGTTTTTCATTGTGGCCTTGTTCGTCGCCACGGAAGAACCCGGCGAAAGGCGAATGAGAACTCGGCTTCACCATGCTCACAATCAACGCCGACGATCATCCGCTGCTCAAGCACAGGCACCGCCCGGATCGGAAGCGGCCGCCGCACATGCAGGACAAGCGCATGGTGGTCATCCTGCCGCAGGCCCAGTTCGAGCCTTGGCTCGACGTGCCGCCTAAGGACGCGAGGGAGTTCATGCTGCAGTACCCGGCGGATCGGCTCACGATGACGCCGGAGCCGCTGCCGCCGAAGGCAGCAAAGCCGAAAGTACCACCAGCACCACCTCCCGAACCGCTGTTGGTGTAAGTTGCGGCGCCATGGTGGCCAAGCGGTTGCTAACCTGCGCTAACGTCGCCCGAGAAAAAGCCCGCTCGAGGCGGGCTGCGTGCCAAGAGATGACTCGTTTATTTTCGTGTGATGCTTGCTAGGCTCGTACTGGAAGGCGTTTTAGAAGCAACGAGACGCTGTTTTAGGCTTGCGCCCTTGCGAGCCCATTGGACCAGCGGCGTGCTCTCGGTGCGTGCGTCCTTCGCACGCTCATCCTCGGCAAAAGCTTTGTACATTGCGACGCGGCTATCAGTATGACCTGTGTGCGCGCTAATGTCGCCGAGCTTGGCCGGCGGCTTTGTGGAGAGATATTGATCGAATTTGCTCATCAGGTTTCCCTCAATCAAACGAGTGGTTCAGTCTTGCCGCGTATCGCATGTTCAGTTCAGGGTCGAAGTAGTGCTTGCGCTTGATCCAGACAAGTCCTTCGTTCTTCGAAATGGCCGCCACGTCGATGGGGCCGCCAACAGTTTCCGAGGCTGACGTCACGCGCTCCTTGAGAGATTGCAGGCCGAGGAGCGATTCAGCAAGATGCGCCATCTCCCCGACGCTCAAGCTCTGTAGGACCCCCACCAGGGGGCTGAAGTTCTCTTTCCAGTTCGCCTTTTTCCACTCCATCGTAAAGGAATCATGGCACAAAGCAGAAATCTCTTGCCTCCTGTCTGGCGCTATGTTGATCCCTTCGGCGTCAAGCTTGGCGAATACATCGGCAATCGCATCGCGGCTCTTCGCATTGATGATCTCTTCAAGCGACTGACCGAAACCGTCTGTGAACACATCGATCATTGAAGATTGCGCGAGCGGTTGGATCATCGCGTGATTCGTGTGGGTAACCTCGTACTCACCCCCGACTTTGAAATACAGCTCGTCACCGACGTGGCCGAACACGTCAAGCCTGGTGTATGCGGGAAATATCTGAATCTCGCCATAGCCGGTAACTGCAATGCCGGAGTGCGAAGTGAAGAGCATTTCCGGGAGCATGTAGCGGAACTTGTGCCCAAGAGCTGCGAGTTGCGCAGCGTCGACCGCCGCAAGGACAGGGTCTGCGTCAAGCTGGGCTTGAGCGCGAGCCGTCCACAGATCAAGATCCGCTAGCAGTTGATCAAGGGGACCCCGAGTCAGCGGAGCTTCTACTCCCCGGCGCTCAAGGATCACGTCCCAAGCTGTCGCCTGAGCCGCCCAAGCGGCTTGTCGGTCAGCCATTACCACGGTGAGGTCCATGATCTCGGGCGCCTTGGACAGGAGGTGCTTTGTCGTCTCCGCGATCGCCCTGTCAAACTGCGCGATGGCCCAGTCAGCCCTCAAGGAGAGTGGAAATAGAACGGCATGAGCTTGTAGAAAACCCGCAAGCGCTGCTGCATAGTCTTTGACATGCGGAAAAAGCTCAAGCGCGAGGTGCCTTCGAAACATCTTCAATGCCAACTCCCATGGCACTTCGTCTATGCTCGCAGAGCCATAAATTGCCGCTGCGACAGAGCCATGTTTCGTCAGCTCGAAGATTTTGTTGGCCGTCTTTGAGTAGCGAGGGTGCTCGCCCCCTCCGCCGGATGTTGTCACTGCACTGTCAGCGCCAATGACTACGGCTCGTTTGTTCAGAATTAGCACTTCACTAGTCATTCGGGCTCCATCCGCTCATAACGTATTGTCACAATCGGGCGGGGAATCCATGGTCACGTAAACGCCAAGATTTATGCGTTCTGCGGGCAATTGATGAAATCGCCAATGGTGGTAGGGATGAGGGGAGAGCGAGAAAATAATCTCGTAACCCGCGTGGATGCTGAATACTGTGCGGACACACTCTCCGCCAGCCATCGATGTCCCTCATCGACGCTCGGCCAGTTCGATACCCTTACCCATCCATGTACCCATCCGTCGGCAGTGCGACTGGGTGAGGCGTGCTGACATTACTCCGCTGTCCCTTGCTCGTCGTAGCGGAACACGAGGGACGCACAAGCACAGTTTCACTGTGACCCTGCCGACCGCGGACCAACGCAAGGCCCAGAGACGTATCTAACCGGCGCCGCGCGAGCGGGCTTGCGGTTAGCCCTGCCAGAGCTCACCGAACCGATGACTGGCAAGCTCGCAGGACCACTGCAACTGGCATCGCCCGCGCAGTGGCAGCGTCGCGCCTATCTTCAGACTCAGTGCCCTGCAACATGACGCAAGGCTCGACCACGCGATCTGTCTGCGAGCCGTGCGCCCCGGCCTGTGCGCCGTTCCCTGTTTAGACCTACAAGCCCGTCTCGCTTTGACAACACGGCAACGATGCCTGGTCAAAGATCGCAGGTTTTGTGTGAAGTTGTCGACATTGTTAAAACAATGTCAAACATGTTCATGCAGCCCCTGGCGCTTGTTACATATGCTTGCGCGCTCACGCTCGGCGCTCCGGCACAGAGGGTTGTTCGGCATACCCGTTCTTCCTGATCTTGGCTGAGACAGCGTCTCTACACCGCTGCGGCGGGATCAACCAGGAACATCATGAACAAAGTATTTCGCATCGTTTGGAACGATGCTCTTGCGGCATGGACGGTCGCTTCGGAGTTGAGCCGCGGTCATTCGAAGGCGCGCGCCGCCGCCAGCGCTGCAGCCTCGGCGGTGGTCGTTGCTCTGGCAGCCGTGTCAATGCCGGCCGCGGCGGATTGCGTGGCCACGGGTGCGGCCATCGCCTGCGGTGCGGCAGGGGGAACGCAAGGCACGACCGTCGGGACGGGACCGGCCACTGCTGACAACACCTCGGTGGATGTCCAGTCAGGTGCATTGGTCAGCACAGGCAACAGCACCGCAATCAGCCTTGGCAACAATGCCGTCATCACGGTTCGCAATGGCGCCACGGTCCAGAACAGCTCCGCCTCCGGCGATAGTCCATACGGCGGCATCGGCGCCAATACCGTCGAGTTCAACAGCAACAGCACCCTCACCATCGAGCAGGGCGCGAACGTCTTCGCAGATGGGACTGCAGGCAATTCCGAGGCGGTCAATCCCATCGGCAGCGGCAATACGATCATCAATCACGGCACTGTGCGATCGACGCATGCGGCGATCTGGTTCCAGGCGGCCTCTGGCAACAACACCGTTGTCAACACCGGCACGATGGAAGCGGGCTATGTGGCCGGCATCGGCAATCCGGGCACGGCAGCAGTGTTCGGCGCGAACGGCACCTCGGCCGTGGACTTCACCAACAGGGGCAGCGTCATCGGATCGCTCTTCTTCGCCAACGGCAATGATGCGCTGCATGTCTACACGGGGTCCTCGATCACCGGCAACATCAGTGGCGGAGGCGGAGCCAACCTTCTGACCCTCGAAAGCGCGGACGGCGCCGCGGCCACCTTTGCGCCACTCTCCCTGGGCGGATTCCAGACGCTGCAGAGCAACGCCGGGATTTGGTCCTTCAACGTGGC
>NZ_JBEPKK010000022.1:0-59337 GCF_040544675.1 Variovorax boronicumulans | reverse complement strand
AAAGCGGCCGGCACAGTGGGGCCGGCTGCGCCGCACCGCGCACCGGGCGCCCTCCGCCAAGTAAAAAAGAATCAGCCCCCCAGCCCCTTGTTCGGATTTAGCAAGAACTTCTCCCCCGTAGCCTGCTTCCCATAAACCCCGATCGCATCCAGCTGCAGCGCCTCGAGCAGAGAAACCTCCCGCGTGTACTTGCTGGCAAACGTCGTCTTCAGTTCAGCGACCACACGCGCCTTCAACCGCTGCGTGCCTTCAGCCCCCAGCTTCTGGAGAAAAGGAAACAGCAGCCACCCGCCCATGCCCCACGCCATGCCGAAGTTGCGCACGAACTCGGTCGGGTTGCGGTCCAGGCCGCCGTAGATGTAGACCTGCTTGTGCGTGGTCGAGCCGTAGCGGCTGTATTCCTTGGCGGTGCGGTTCAGCGCCGCTTCCATGCAGCCGAGGATCTGGCCGGCGAGCTTGCCGCCGCCCGTTGCATCGAAGGCGAGCGTGGCGTCGGTGTCGACCAGCGCCTGCGTCAGGTCTTCGAGGAATGTGGGCGAACTCGCGTTGCACACGTACTTCGCGCCGATGCTGCGCAGCAGCGCCTCCTGCTCTGGCTTGCGCACGATGTTGACGAGATCGATGCCGTCCTTCTGGCAGATCTTGTTGAGCATCTGCCCCAGGTTGGAAGCGGCCGCTGTGTGCACCAGCGCCGTGTGGCCCTCGCGCCGCATCGTCTCGACCATGCCCAGCGAGGTGAGCGGATTGACGAAGCACGATGCGCCTTCGGCCGGCGTCGTGCCTTCGGGCAGTTCCAGGCATTGCGCCGCCGCAATGGCGCGGTACTGCGAGTACATCGCGCCGCCGATGGCCGCCACCGTCTTGCCGAGCAGGGCCTGCGCGGCCGGCGACGAACCGGCCTTGACCACCACGCCCGCGCCTTCGTTGCCGACCGGCATCGACTGGTCGAGCCGCGCCGCCATCGAAGGCCGCGCGCGTTCGGGGACGATGGCGGTGATGACCGGGCGGTCTGCGGTGCCCGATGCTTTCGCCGTGCTCATGTCGGCAGCGCCGAACAACAGGCCCAGGTCCGACGGGTTCATCGGCGACGCCTCGACGCGCACGATCACTTCATCGGGCTTGGGTTCGGGGATTGGTTCGTCGTGCAGCGAGAGTTCGAGTTCGCCATTCGAGCGGACGAGGGAGCGCAGTTGCAGTGCCATGGAAGAAGCCCTTGTGAAGGTCGTTCGGAGATGGCCATCGGCCACGGGGCGGCCAGTATAGGAGCGGGTTCTGAAAACTGCAGGCGCCTTCAGGACACCACCGGAATCACCGGCGCGTGGGCCAGTGCATGGCGCATCTTGATCGGATCGAGCCGCTCGATGTAGCGCGGAATGTTGCGCCACAGCGTGTGATAACCGTAGCCGCCGCGCAGCATCTCGTGGCGCGCGCTGTCCTTGTCCCAGTCCTGCACCGCCATGCGATAGATGGCCGCCACCACACCCGTGCGGTCGGCGCCGTGCATGCAATGGATGAGTACCGGCCCTTGCTTCTCGGCCTCGCGGATCGCGACCAGTGCGCGCAGCACCTTGGCGTCGTCGATGGACCAGGTGTTGATCGGTACGCGCACGAGCCGGATGCCGCTGCCTGCGAACACCTTCCTGTCGTCGTTGAACGAACGCAGGCTCACGACGGTGCGGATGCCCAGCGACTGCAGCGCCGCCACGTTCGCGCGCCGCGGCTGTGCGCTGCGGTACAGCGTGGGCGTGATGCGGTGCAGGTTCTCGACCTGCAGTGCGTCGAGCGGATCGGCCCAGTGGCCGGGGCGCAGGTCGTCGATCTTCGTGGCAGTCATCGTGCGCGACGGCGCCAGTGGCGCACCGTCAGGATCAGCGCCGCGACCGCGAGGCCGCCCCAGTAGTCCACCGGCGCGCCCCACAGCCAGTGCTTGTGCCAGAACGCATCGACCGGGTTGAAGCGGGCCCAGCCGAAGGCCGGATTGATCATGAACCAGAGAAAGTCTTCGCAGACCCAGAACACGATGAGCCCCGCCACCGCCAGCCCTGCATCGCGCCACGTCCAGCGGCCGTTGAAGGCCAGCGGCAGAAAGAACACCAGCGCCATGAACGAGAACACCCAGGCGTGGTAGCCGGTCATCGCGCGCCCGCCCCAGAACAGGTCCAGCCAAATGCTGTTCTCGATGCGCCAGGTGGGCAGCGACGTGGCCCAGCCCGCACCGCCTTCGATCTGGATCTCGGCGTTGGCGAAGAAGAAGGACATCACAACGACCCATGCCAGGTAACCCAGCGTGCGGCCCACGCCGGTCTTCTCGACAGCCGGCGTCATGCGGACTCTCCCGGCAGCACGCGCTGCAGCACCGCCCGCGCCGCCTGCGGCTTGCCCAGCGCCCGGCTGCGCGCGGCCATGTTCGCGAGCTTGGCCGGGTCGGCCATCAGGCGCGCCACCTTGTAGTCGAGGCCGATGGCGTCGTAGGCGAGCCAGGCGGCGCCTTCTTCCATCAGGAAGCCGGCGTTGTGTTCTTCCTGCCCGGGAATGGGTGAGATCAGCAGCATCGGCTTGCCGAGCGCGAGGCACTCGGACACCGTGAGGCCGCCCGGCTTGGTCACCACGAGGTCGGCCGCGGCCATGAGCTTGTGCATCTCGTTGGTGAAGCCGATGGCCACCACGCGGCCCGGATGGCGGGCGGCCAGCGCCTGCAGCTTGCCGTGCGCCTCGGCGTTGCGGCCAGCGACGGCGATCACCCGGAAGTTGCCTTGCTGTCCGTCATGCCCGCCCAGGCCGAGCACACGCTCCACCATGCTCGCGAGGTCGCCCACGCCCGCGCCGCCCGAGGCCATCAGCAGCACGGGCCGCGACGGATCGAGGCCGAGTTCGGCAGCGCAGGTGTTGCGCGAGAGCGCCGGCACATCGGGCTCGGAGAAAGCCGGCATCACCGGAATGCCCGTGACGTGGATGCGCTCGGCCGGAATGCCGCGTGCGCGAAGCCGGAACGCCACTTCTTCCGTGGCCGCGAGATAGCCCGCCATGCCGGGCACCAGCCACATGTTGTGCAGGTCGTAGTCGGTGATCTGCAGCCACACCGGGTAGTCGATGCGCCCACGGTTGCGCTCGCGCATCAGCAGTTCGGCCGGCAGGAAGTGCGTGCAGATCACCGCATCAGGCTTCTCGCGCCGGATCTCGCGCACCAGCGCGCCGGTGCTCAGCCGCTCGATGCCCCGGCGCAGGCGCTGCGAAGGCGCGTGATGCGGCGTGCTGTCGGTGCGCTGGTGCAGGTACGACCACAGCTCGGGCGCGCGGTTCACCAGTTGGATGTACCAGTCGGTGTAGACCTTGCGAAAGCCCCCGGCCACATGAGCCATGGCGTCGATGTGGACCGCCGTGCAGGGCGGGACGAGGTTCTGGGCGGTGGCGGCGAGCGCCTGTGCTGCACGCACGTGGCCGTTGCCGGCGCTCACGCTGAGGATCAGGAGTTTGGTCATGGATTCGAAAAGCTGCGCGGATTATGGCGAGGGCATGTGGCAGTGCCGCTTTCGAAGATCCGGGGTGCGCTCACCCCATCCGCAATCACCCTGAACGACTCGGCAGCGCCTCAGAGCGGCGCCCGCGAGGTGACGAACTGGTTCACCCCGATGGCCGCCCGTTCGCGGATCGCATCGAAGGTGGTGCTTGCCACGATGCGCCCGTTCTCGAACACCGTCTGCAGCAGATCGACTTGCCCATCCGCAAGCGCTTCTTCTTCGCGCACCGTCTGCACGCCGCCGCGCGCATTCCGCACCAGCGCGAGCCGCCCCTTCTTGGACGCCTTGTTCACATCGCCCACCGGCGACTTGTACACATCGCGCCACTCGCCGTTCACCTGCATCGCCGAGCACTTCATCGCCCACTGCATGGTGTCGCGGTTGACCTGCTGCAGCAGCCCGCCACCCATGCCGAAGGAGATGTTCTCCGTTGAGAAACCGTTGTGGAAGAAGTTCGAAAGACACAGCCGCAGCGAGTCGAGGTTGACGCCATCGCCCTGGATGATCCGCACGTTATTCAGCACGCGGAAGCCCTTGGCATTCGTCGTGGTGCCGAAACGGTCGGCCAGGATCTGCGCCACCTTCAACGTGGTCTCAGCCGGGTCGCCCGAGTCGGGACGCACCACCAGCGTCGCGCCCGAGGCCACCACCTTGGCCTTGAGCTCGTCGCCCCAGATGCGAGCGCAGGCATTGAAGATGTCGTAGCTGTCGCTCACCACCGCAAACGTGGCGCCCGGCTTGCCGAACTGGTCGATCATGTTGCTGTAGGCGTCGGATTCATGGTCGCGGCCCCAGCCCGTGATGGTGCTGTGCTCGGCCGCGGGAATCGAGAAGCCCGCCACGTCGCAGTCGTAGTACCGGCGCGCCGCCACCAGCGCGGCCAGCGTGTCGGTGCCCATGAAGTTGACCAGGTGGGCCATGCCGCCGAGTGCCGCCGATTCGAGACTGGACACCCCGCGCGCGCCGAAGTCGTGCAGCCTGAAGGCGATTTGGCCCTGCGGGTCGTCGCAGGTCGCTTCGAGGTAGCGCAGCAGCGTGGTGCGCGCCGCCGCGGAGAGCGTGGCCACCGTGGTCGGGTACCAGATCGCGCGCAGCAACTCGGTTTCAAGAAAGCTCGTGACCCAGAAGAATTCGGGGTCCGTGTTCTCGATGGTGGCGAGCACGTTGTGCACCGGCAGCACGCTGCCCTCGGGCACCGCGCGGATGCGCACAGGCATCAGCCCGCCGTGCTTTTCGATGAGCCGGAGCCACCCTTCGCGGTTGAAGGGCTCGCCGTGCACCGCCATGAGCGCGGCGGCTTCATCGACATCGGCCAGCGTCACCGGCGTCTGCAGATACTCACGCAGGTACGCCTGCAGGCCGAAGAACAGCGAGTGGCTGAAGAGCCCGCCGCGCGACTCGATGTAGCTGTGCACCGTCTGCGTGCCGGGCGGATATTGCATCCAGTGCGACACCTTGTAGGAGTCGGTGCGCAGCAGCAGGTTGTTGCCCAGGGGCGAAGAGGTGAGATTGCGGTTCATGTGAAAGCTCCTTTCACGTTGGCCCCGTCAACCGGGGCCGTTCTTGCTGACAAAGCCTGGTCGTTCAGTTCTTGCCCAGGCCACCCAAAAAATGATTCGCGATGAAGAAGTGGTCTTCGTAGATGCGGTCTTGCATGTCGAGGAATTCTGCAATCGGCACCCAGCGCACTTCGGCCGCATCGTCGTCGGCGCGCACATCCGACAGGCCCGCCCACTGGTTGTGCGCCAGCTCGAAGAAGAAGCCGTGCGTGATCGTGCGGCCGCGCTGCGAGCGGTCGGGCGCATCGAACACGTGGCTGGCCTTCATGCTGCCGTTGAGCACGGGCACGGGCACCTTCAGGCGCGTTTCTTCCTTCAGCTCGCGGATGGCCGCATCCTGAAGCCGCTCGTGCTGGCCGACGAAGCCGCCGGGCAGCGCCCAGGTGCCCTTGCCGGGATGGAACTTGCGCTGCACCAAAAGGATGTGGCCGGCCTCGACCACGATGGCATCGACCGTGGTGTAGATCGGCGGAAAGTCGCTGCCGGCATAGCGGTACTTGTCGCGGTAGTCGACGAGGAAGGCGCGCTCTTCGCAAAGATCGGCGTAGTCGGCGGTGTGCGTGAACTGTTCGAGAAATGCCGCCGTGCCGTCGGGCAGGTCGGCCGGTGCGAGCTGGCCGCGGTTCTCGGGGTCGAAGTAGAGGCTGCGCACGTCGGTGGCGTTGAGGCTTTCGACGCTGTGCTGGCCGACGAATTCCCAGTGCGGGAAGAGCTTGAGGTAGTAGCTCGATGCGTCTTTCAGATGGCCCACCAGCGCGACCTTGGCCTTCGACGGTGCATGGCCGTCCTGCTGGATCAGCCGCTCGACGGCGGACTGGATCGACGCGATCCAGATCTGGTCGTTGTAGGGCGAGTCGCCCACGCCCACGACGCTCACGCGCATCTGCTCGGTACCGCGCAGACAGGCGCGCACCATGCGTTCGCGTTCGTCGAAGGTGAAGGGGTTCTTGACGCTCCGGGGCTTGCGGTCGGAGCCGACCACCACGATGACCCGATCGGCGGCGCGAAGGCCCTCTTCGATGAGTCGTTGGTGACCGAAATGGACGGGCTGGAAACGCCCGATGACGATGGCGTATTGGTACTTGCGTGTGCTCACTTGGGAATCCCCCAAAAAGGGCGCAATCAACTTGCGCTTGGGTTCAGGATAGCATCGGTGCCGCATATTGATCAACCCCTGATGACCGAGCCCTCCACTTCCCCCAATGCGCCCGTGCGCCTCAACAAGCGCATGGCAGAACTCAAGATGTGCTCGCGCCGCGAGGCCGACGAATGGATCGCCAACGGCTGGGTCAAGGTGAATGGCAAGCCGGCCGAGATGGGCGTGAAGGTCACGCCGTCGGACCGCATCGAGATCGACAAGGCCGCCAAGGGCCAGCAGGCGAACCAGGTCACCATCCTCATCAACAAGCCCATCGGCTATGTGAGCGGGCAGGCCGAAGACGGCCACGAACCGGCGGTCACGCTGTTCACGCCGCAGAACCGCTGGGCCGAAGACAACGCGCGTTTCTTCTTCAGCCCCCAGCAGTTGCGCGGCCTTGCGCCCTGCGGCCGGCTCGATATCGATTCCATCGGCCTGCTGGTGATGACGCAAGACGGCCGCGTCGCGCGCCAGCTGATCGGCGAAGACTCGGTGATGGAGAAGGAATACCTGGTGCGCGTCGCTTACTACGGCCCGGGCCAGGCCGCACCGACGGGGCAGCTCATTCGCATGGACGACGACGATCCGGTCACGCAGAACGTGCAGGCGGTCTTTCCGCCGGCGATGCTCGCCAGGCTGCGGCACGGCCTGAGCCTCGACGGCCAGGCGCTCAAGCCGGCGCGGGTCGAATGGCAGAACCCCGAGCAGCTGCGCTTCGTGCTCACCGAGGGCAAGAAGCGCCAGATCCGCCGCATGTGCGAGCTGGTCGGCCTCAAGGTGGTGGGCTTGAAGCGCGTGCGCATCGGCAAGGTGATGCTGGGCAACCTGCCGGTGGGGCAGTGGCGCTACCTCGGGCCGCACGAGAAGTTCTGAGCCCTCGCCGATGGCCGCCCTGCTGAGTCAGCGCGCGCTGAACCGGGCCACGCTGGCGCGGCAGATGCTGCTGGAGCGGCGCAAGGCGACGGTCGTGCAGGCCATCGAAAAACTGGGCGGCCTGCAGGCGCAGGCGCCGAACCCGCCCTACATCGGCCTCTGGAGCCGGCTCGAAGGCTTTCGCCGCGAGCAACTGACCGATGCGCTGAAGAAGCGCCGCATCGTGCGCATGTCCACGCTGCGCGCGACCTTGCACCTGATGACGGCAAGCGACGCACTGGCGTGGCGGCCGCTGCTCGAGGCCGTGCATCAACGCGGCCTGTCGGGCGAGCACGCGCGGGCGCTCGAAGGCATCGACCGTGCCGCCGTGGTGAAGGCCGGATGGGCGCTGCTGGACGAAGGCCCGCTCACCAGCACCGAACTCGGGCAGGCGCTCGCGGCGCGCTGGAAAGACCGCGCGCCGGCCTCGCTCGCCGCGCTCATCCGCAACAACCTGCCCCTGGTGCACCTGCCGCCCGCGGGCAGCTGGAACTCGCACCAGAACGCGCAGCTGCAGCCCATCGGGCAGTGGCTCGGCCCCTCTGCCGCCGATGCCGCAGCCGCCACACAGGACGACCTGCTGCTGCGCTACCTGGCCGCCTTCGGCCCCGCCACGCTCGCCGATGCCGGCGCATGGTCGGGCCTCACCGGCTGGAAGGCGGTGGCGGAGCGCCTGCGCCCACAGCTGCGCGAGTTCACTGGCGAACAGGGCCAGGCGCTGTTCGACCTGCCGCGCGCGCCGCGCCCCGACCCCGACACGCCCGCGCCGCCGCGCCTCGTCGCCGAATGGGACAACCTGCTGCTCTCCCATGCCGACCGCAGCCGCGTGATGAGCGAGGCGCACCGCGCCCGCGTGTTCACCGCCAACGGCATCGTGCGCGGCACGGTGCTGCTCGACGGCTTCGTCGCGGGCACCTGGAAGATCGAGCGTGCGAAGAACGCAGCCACGGTGGTGCTGGAGCCCTTCACGCGCTGGTCCAAGGCCGACCGGCTCGGCGTGCAGGAAGAGGCGATGCGCCTGCTGACCTTTGCCGCGGACGGCGAGGGTCCGGCCGAACAGCACGCCATCCGCGTGCTGTGACCCTTGTGGCCGCACGGCGTCTAAGCCTCGCCTAAGACTTCGCCTCTACGCTGCGCCGCGGCGCAGGGCACTACCGATCATTCCGATCGCGTGCTACCTTGCCGCCCAAGGAGTCGCCGCAATGCGCGTGCTTTTGGTGGAAGACGACGAAATGATCGGGCGCAGCCTGAAACAGGCGCTCGAGGGCGCATGCTGGTCCGTGGATTGGGTGCGCGACGGCGAGCTCGCGCAAAGCGCATTGGGCGACGGCGACTACACCTGCGTGCTGCTCGACCTGGGCCTGCCCAAACAGGACGGCACCGAGGTCTTGCGCCGTGCACGCGAACGCGGCAACGCGACTCCGGTGCTGGTGCTCACCGCGCGCGACGGCCTGGACGACCGCATCCACAGCCTGGACCTGGGCGCAGACGACTACCTGCTCAAGCCCTTCGAATTCCGCGAACTGCTCGCGCGCATGCGGGCCATCGTGCGGCGCCGCGACGGGGCCGCGCATTCGCTGGTGGGCAGCGGCGTGCTGCAGCTGGACCTCACGACGCGCGAGGTGCTGGTGAACGGCGCGCGGGAGGCGCTCACCGCGCGCGAATTCGCGCTGCTGCATGCGCTGCTGGAGCGGCCCGGCGCCATCCTCTCGCGCGAGCAGCTGGAGAACCGCATCTACGGCTGGGGCGAGGAAGTGACCAGCAATGCCATCGACGTGCTGATCCACGGCATGCGCCGCAAGCTGGGTGCCGAGTCCATCCGCAATGTGCGCGGCCTGGGCTGGCGCGTGGCCGCATGACCGACGGCGCCGCGCAGGCCGCCCGCTGGTGGCGGCCCCGCTCGCTGCGCACCCGGCTGCTGCTGTGGCTGATCACGCTGCACCTGGTCGGCGCGCTGGCGACCGTATGGTTTTCCTTTCTCGCGTTCGGCAACCTGGTCCACAACGCGCTGGACGACCAGATGCGGCTGGTGGCCGAGTCGTATGCGGGCAACGATCCGGCCAAGACGCCGCGCCCGGTCGCCGGCGAAGCGGCGCTCTCGCGCGGCGCCTTCGTCGTGCAGATCTGGAGCGCCGACGGCGGCACGCTGCGCGCGAGTTCGTGGCCCGCGCTGTCGGTGCCGCTGCAGCCCGGCGACGGCTTTCGCAACCTCAGCATGGACGACCCTGCGCATTCGAACTGGCGTGTCTTTACCGCCGAGCCCGGCCCGCGCGCCGACCAGCCGCGCGTGCAGGTGCTGCAGAACGAGGACTACCGCAGCCGCCGCGCGCTGCGGCGCGCCCTGCTCGAGAGCCTGCCGATCGCGCTGCTGCTGCCGGCGGCGTTGCTGATCCTGTGGCTCATCGTCTCGTCGGCCTCGCGCTCGCTGCGTGTGGTGGCGCGCGACGTCGCCTCGCAGGACGAGCGCAGCCCGACCGACCTGTCGCTCGCGCGCGTGCCCGAAGAAATCGCGCCGCTGGTCGGCGCCTTCAACAACCTGCTCGCGCGCGTGCGCAGCGCCTTCGCCACGCAGCGGCGCTTCGTGCAGGACGCGGCGCACGAGCTGCGCACGCCGATGGCGGCCATCGGCCTGCAGATCGAGAACCTGCGCGCGCACGTGCCGGCCGGCGAGGCCACCGAGCGCTTCAATCAGCTCGAAGCGGGCGTCACGCGCGCGCAGCACCTCATCGAGCAGCTGTTGAGCCTGTCGCGGCAGGACGCGCCGCGGCGCGCCACCGCGAGCGAGCCGGTCGACATCGAGGTGCTGCTGCGCGAGAGCGTGAGCCAGCTGATGGTGCTGGCCGACGCGCGCCGCGTGGACGTGGGCTTCGAGGGCCGCATCACGCCCGTGGTGCCGGCCCCGGCCGCCGAGTTGCGCAGCGTGTTCGACAACCTGATCGACAACGCGCTGCGCTATGCGCCCGAAGGCGGCGTGGTCGACGTGCGGCTGCACGAGGTGGACGGCCATGCGGTGGTCGACGTGCTGGACAACGGCCCCGGCATTCCGGCGGACGCGATGGGGCGCGTGTTCGACCGCTTCTTCCGCGTGCCCGGCTCAGCGGCCGGCGGCAGCGGGCTCGGGCTGGCGATTGCGCGCACCGCCGCCGAGCGCAACGGCCTGCGCATCGAACTGCGCAACCGCGGTGACGATGGCGCGGGCGATGCCGGCCCGGGCCTGATGGCGCGGGTGCATCTGCCGCTCACGCCGGGCTAAGTCTTCGCTCATCGTCCGCTCAGTCTGGGTGCCTAGAGTGCGTGCAGGTCCTGCCACACATGCATATCGCGCGATGGCACGAGACCTGAAAACAAACAGCCCTCAGGAGAACACACCATGCGCACCTCTTCGAAGTTTTCTTTCAAGCTTTTGGCCGTCGGCTCCTTCGCTGCGCTCGCAGCGCTGGGTGCCATCAACGCATCGGCCGAAACGACCGATGGCTCCGACTTCCATCCGTTGCAGATGAATTCGCCCGAGCTGCCCGATGTGCAGGCCGGCGCCATCGCCGCCGCCCATGCGACCGGCAGCGAAGCCATCGGCCAGTCGACCGGCGCGCCCGCGATGATGTCGACGGTGTCCGACACCGAGGTTCAGGCCGGCGCCTTTGCGGCTTCGCATGCGAGCGGCACCGAAGCCATCGGCCAGTCGACCTCGCTGCCGCTGGTGAACTCGGCCAGCGGCAGCTGACCGGCGGACGCAACGGCAGCGGCGTCGCTCAGTCGTCGTTGCCGTTGCTCAGCAGCACGCGGTAGATCACCGCGCCGAGGATCGCGCCCGCGATGGGCGCGGCCCAGAACAGCCACAGTTCGGCGAGCGCATAGGACGGTGCGAACAGCGCCGGGCCCGTGCTGCGCGCCGGGTTCACCGAGGTGTTGGTCACGGGGATCGAGATCAGGTGGATCAGCGTCAGGCACAGGCCGATGGCCATGCCCGCGAAGCCGCCCGCCGCGCGCCTGGCGGTCGCGCCGAGGATCACGATCAGGAACACCGCCGTCATCACGACCTCGCACAGCGCGGCTGCATACAGTCCGTACTTGCCGGGCGAGTGCTCGCCATAGCCGTTGGTGGCGAAGCCGCCGATGTCGGCACCCGGTTTGCCTGTGGCGATCAGGTAGAGAATGCCGGCCGCCGCCACGGCGCCGAGCACCTGCGCCACGATGTAGCCCGCGAGCTGCGAGACCTTGAAGCGTCCCGCGGCCACGAGGCCGATGGACACCGCCGGATTGAAGTGGCCGCCCGAGATCGGCCCCAGCGCATAGGCCCCGGTCACCACCGTGAGACCGAAGGCCAGCGAAACCCCGAGCAGGCCGATGCCCAAGCCGGGGAAGGCCGCCGCCAGGACTGCGCTGCCGCAGCCTCCGAGCGTGAGCCAGAAAGTACCAATGAACTCCGCCGACCATTTTTTGTAGGTACTGTGTTCCATGACGCTCCATCCTCCATATGAATAATCGCGCCCGGCGGCTGCCTGGCGCGGGCGGATTCTGGAGCGGGAAAAGCATGGCGTCGAGCACCGCCTGGCTGTGAACGGCATCTCTTCACGGATCGCGAAGTTTTGTGCGGTGCCGCAACTGCGTTGCGTGTGTACGGAAGGCCTCAATACCTCGAGCAGTGTCAGGGTGAGGTGGCTGTGAACATGACCTGGCCCGTGTAGGCGCCGGCGGGCCGGTTGATCAGATTGGCGTAGAAGAAGGTCCAGGTCGCGCTGCGCAAGGTCACGAAGTTGTCGGGACTCGTGGGCGTGACATTTGCGGTGATGCCGAGGCCGGTGTTGGGAATGGCGGGAGCGGGCAGCGCCGGGTTGCTGGTGGTGATCGTGATCTCCGAGAATGGAATGGTGTTGGTGCCGCTGGCGAGCGGCAGCACCACCGAGGCGCGCAAGCTGATCTGCCCGGCGTTGCTGCGCACTTCGACGGGCAGCGCGCTGCCGTTGGGCGTGACGGCGAAGTTGGGTGCTCCACCGCTCCAGTTGGCCGACGCGTTGTTGACGGCGACCGGGGTTGTCGGTCCACCCGGGATCGAGGGCGTGAGATTGAAAGCAATGCCGCTGATGCCCGGGTCCTCCGCGGGCCAGGCGCTGTTGCCCAGCCGGAAGAACACGAACTTGTCGATGTTGATCGCAAAGTTCAGATCGGCCGACGCGGGGTTGCCAAGGCCGGTCGTGGTGGTCGTGCCAGCCTGCGCTGTGCAAAGCCATGTCGCGGCCACGACGCAACCGAGTCCCGCACGCAGGACGTGCAAGAGTGGCCGAATGCCGGGCTGCATCAGCGGAACTCGGCGTTCACCTTGAAGCCGCCCTTTTCCCACTCGAGGGTGCCGCTGGCCTTCAGGGGATAGACCGGCGCCGGCGCCTTGCCTTGGGCATCGCCCTTCAGTTGCAGCGGGATCGCGCGGGTCTGGCCCGGCATGATGGGGGTGCCTTCCGGCGCCAAGTCGAAAGCAGTTCCGGCCGCATCGGTCGCCTCGAGGCTGCCTTCGAGCCGCCCGTGTGCGTCGCCGGTGTTGCTGATCGTGACATAGGGCGAGCGCTTGCCGCGAATGTCTTTCATGCCGACCTCGCTCAGCACCAGCTTCGGCTCCGCGCCGTTCATCTGTACATAAACCGCCACGGCGATGCGTCCGCTGACAGGAAGGCTGAGGCTTGCGCCGCCTTGGCCGATGGCTGCCTGGTAGGCAGGCTCTACCCCTTCGATCGCCAGCATGAAGCGGCACTCGCCGCGCGGTGCGTCGGTTGGCGGGTCGATCTGGAAGCGGAAGCTGGCCTTGCCGCGCGCAGCCACCTTGACCGTCTTGCGCTCCAGTGTCACCCACGGCCGGCAGCTGTCGGGTTGCAAAGGGTCCAGGTACGCAATATCGCCTTCGGGCGAGTAGCGCCAATCGAGGGTTCGCACCGACACCTCGGTGGCGGCGTTGCCCACGTTGTGGATGTCCAGCGACTGGCCGAGGCGAACGCCGCTTTTGGCGGACAACTCGAAGCGCGAGGGCATGACGGCGATCTCGAACGGGGCGGCCCAGGTGACCGATGCCGCAACGGCCAGCATCAGCGGCGCAATGGCGCGAAGCACCCGCAGCGGGGAAGTTGAAAGCAGTTTCATGGCAATGTCTCTATCTCGAAATAAGCCTCGAAGCCGAGGGGCATGCCGCGGGTCAGCCGCAGCTCTCGCACGTCCAGTTGCCAGGTCAGATCGAGCGACTCGTTCGTCCAGGCATCGCGCACCACGCCAGTCCATACCGGAATCCGGTCGCCCGGTCGGCCGGTGCCGGCGGCAAACAAACCGTTGGTACGCCAACTCACCTGCAGGCCGGCAGGCGAGCGCAAGCCTGGAATGGCCATCGGCAACACGTAGTAGATGCGGGCATGACGGCCGATGTAGCGCGAAGTGGAAAGGCGATAGTGGACTCGTCCGAAAGGGACTTGCAGCACCGAAGAAAAGGGCGCACGAGGTGCCGTGAGCGCCGCCCCGTCGTCCAGGGTGGCATGCACCTGCGCGCTGGGCGATGTCGAATCGTCAAGCCGTTCGACCACGGCCTGCGCCAGGCCAGGCAGGCCCGACAGGCAAGCGAGCGCGCTGGCGGCCAAGCGCCTACGCATCGGTGAAGCAGTCGCAGTCTTCATCAGACCATCGTGGCTGTGAACCGCACCTTGCCACGGTAACTCCCTGCTGGGTACACCGTGGTGTTGGCGTAACGGAAAGTCAGGGTGTTGGCCATGAAGCGGGTGTCGCTGTTGAAAATAAGAAAGGCGCTTGTTGCCGCATTGAAACTGGCGAGCGACTGCGTCGTGCTGTTGGCGAAGGTGCCGCTCTGGATGTCGCCCTGATTGGGGCTGGTCGCATTGGTCGAGACCCAACTGATCGTGCTGAACGGAATGATGGTGTTGCCGCAGCTGCTGAAGGTCGTGCAGTTCAATCCGGCCGGCACGTCGACGGTGAGGGTCACGGGCCGCGTTTCGGCAAACAGCATCGAGGGTCGGCTGGGGCTGATGCGGATGGTGATCGGCTGCGAACCGGCAACCGATGTCGGCGTGAGGCCGACGTTGGCGCCTGTCACATTGAAGGCCACCTCATCGACAGCAACCGCCGAGCCGACCTGCAGCGTGATGCCGTAGGGCGCATTGGTGCTGGCATAGGTGAACACAGCGCCCGCGTTCGGCGCGATGCAGGCGAGGAACGCGGGCGCGAGCGCCCGACGCGCCATGGAGCGCAATTTTTGCGTCGATGGAAACGCCGGGTGGAATCGTTCAGACACTGGTGGCGGTGTACGTGATGATGGTCGTGTAGGCGCCTGGCAGCCAGGTCACCGCCGAACCTGTCAGCGAGAACGTCCAGGTGCCGGTTGCAAGGGTGGCGGCGCCGAAGGTGCTTGGTGCGGCGCCGCTGCTGGTTGCAAGCGTTGCTGCGCCGGGGTGCGCCAGACCCGCTCCGGACGCCACCGAAATGTTTGCCAGGGTCGGGCCTCCGGCTGCAAACGCAGCGGCGGTGTAGCTCAGCGATCCACCGCCGCTGCTGTTGGTCCATGCAAACACGGGCACGGCGGCCGGGTTGGTCACTGTGCCAATGGTCGGTGCCGTGCCGTCCCAGTTGGCGGCCTGGTTGTTGGCGGTGGTGATAGCGGGTGCCGTGGCCCACGTCAGCGGGGCGGTCCAGGCCAGCGAGTCACCGCCGCCGGTCTGCGTGCCGACGCGCAGCAAGATCAGCTTGGGCACCGTCACGCTCAGGTTGAGGCGCGCCTGCGCGGTCACGGCCGGAGCGCCCGTGCCATAGCCGTACTGGCTTTCAGCCAGGGCCGTGCCGCCGCCCAACGTCATGGCCATGCCGGTGATGGCGGTGAGCAACTTCATGCGGGATTTCATGTTTCAGTTTCCTTGGTTTTCAGTGGTTCAAAAAATACGAGGCGGAAATGCCTTCACGGGGTAGCAAGCCGAGCGTGGTCATTGCCCCACCTTGACCACGGCGATCGCAGCTGTGGCCTGGCCACGCAGCGGAACATCGATGCTCACACCGGCATCCCGTGCTGCACCCCAGGGAAGCGGCACGGTTTCGGGGGTGAGGGTGAGCTGGTGGCGACCGGTCGTCACCAGCGGAAACTCGAAACGGCCGTCGCGGTCGGTCACGGTGCGGTAGCGGCCGTCCAGCACCACCTCGACACTGGCCGCGCCGCCTTCGTCGATCTGTTGCTCGCCGTCGCGGTTGGCATCGAGGAACACCCGGCCCGCCACGCTGCCGCCGCCGGCACTGTTGCCGCGTGCCCCTGCCGTCTGGAAGGCCGAGCCGGCGCTGCCCTCCCAGCGCAGGAAGATGTAGACCGTCTTGTCGTTGGTGCGAAAGAGCCGCGGGGTGTTCGGCGAGGTCGGCATCGTGGTGGCGCGCGCCTGGTTCAGATTGGCGGCGATGCCCGCGCGCCATCCGGGGGCAATCTCTTTCTCGGCACTCAGCGTGCCCGACAGCCCGCGGCTCGTGGAGAGGCCGCCATGCTGCGAGGTGTAGCGCAGGTTGCCCAGGACGCTGAAGCCGCTGGCGATCCAGTAACGGAACTGCACCCCGGCAGTGGGGTAGTGCTGCGGCGTGCCGCCGCTTTCGTCGCGAGCGAAGCCGAGCGTCGTGGTCAGTTCGGGGCGCATCGTTTCGTAGCGGCCCCCGACCCAATCCTGTTCCCATTGCAACTCCTGTCCGGTGGCCGTGCCGGAACCGAGCACGATGGCTTCGTTGCGTCGCACTGACAGGTTGAAGCGGCTGCGAGGCCAGTCGAAGAAACGAGTCTGATAGAACGCGTTGCCGTAGAGGCTGCGTGCGCCGCTGGCCGCTTCCGAAGGCCCGCCAGTCGCAGCGCTTTCATAGCGTGTCTGGAAGACGCTCAGGCTGCCGCCGAACGAGGTGTGGCGGTCCAGCAGGTATTGGAAGTTGCCGCTCGCGCCGGTGCGGGTGTATCCCGCCAGGTTGAAGCTGTCGTTCGGCGCCGCCCGCTCGTGATCGATGGAGGCGCCCCAGTTCATGCTGCGGGCGCTGCGGTCGACGCGCCAGTACACGCCACGGGTGCCTGTGGTCAGTGCGTAGTCGCCAAAGTACAGGTTGGGTCGTGCCGCATACGCGCCGAACTCGTGGCGATAGGCGCCGGCGAGCGTGCTGGCCTCGAGGAACAGCCCCTGCGAACTGCCGGTGGCAACGCCGGGGGTCTGGGAGCTCGCGCGGCTGCCCACCAGCGTGGCGCGCGCCTTGAAGTCGCCATCGCGGACCACCTCGCGGCCGTACCCGAGCGAGGTGGCCCAACTCGAGACGTTCTTCGAGCCGAGGCCCTGTGCGGTGACCGGATCGAAGTAGTAGGCTGGAATGTCGCGCGCCTGGTCCACCTGCGCAGAGACGACCCACTGGTCGTCCAGGCGTCGCGTCAGACCCAGCCAGCCGAGCGTGCCCTGGCTCTTCTCGAAACCCGGGTATGGGCCGCCTGTGAGGTTGCCGCGCTGGCCGAAGCCCGCGCGCACATCGGTATCGTTACTGAAGATGCGCGTCGAGGCACCGCGAACCGTCGTCGAGCCCAGCGAGAGGCGGTAGTTGCGACTCAGGCCATCGGTCAGCTCGCTGTAGATGTCGCCCACGGCGCTGTCGGCGAAGGTCTGCGTGGTGAGCGGAAAGCCCAGGTTGCGCAGCGTGAAGCGACCGCTGGTCGGCTGCCGGGCATAGCCCAGTGCACCGATGGCCCCACCGCTGACGAAGCCGTCGCCGCTCAAATGCCGCCCATCCGCCTGCAGCACGAACTCCCCGTAGTTCAGTGTTTCCTGCCGATATTCCAGGCGCTGCCCGAACTCGGTTGCGCGCTGGCGGCCGTAGCCGGTGGTCTTCGAATCGCCGAAGCCGATGCGGCTCTCGACCAGCCAGGCGCGAAAGCCCTGCGGTTGCTCGGCCTGCGAGGCGGCATCCTCGGCGGCTGCGGCGCCCGCTTCAGGCGCGCTCATGAAGTTGTCCTGGTAGGCCTTGGGCGCGGCCTCGATGAGCGCCTTCAGGCGCGCCTGCTCCGCCTGGGCGCGGTCCATGGACTGGATGCGGACATCAGCGGCGACGGATGGCATGGTCGCCGCCTTCTCCGGAGCGGTCTGCGCCTGTGCTGCAAGGCAGGCCATCGCGGCCGCGCTGCCGACGCCCAACCGGGCGAAGACGAGGCGCCACGACATGCCGGCGGGGCCGGTGGAAGTCGACAGGGCAACACTCGTCATTCAACAACATCTCCGTTCCTTCGGGCATCGCGGCCCTGATTGATCACTGGGTGCGGAGGCTAGTCCAGAATTGTTAACTTAGGTAACTTATATGGGTCTAAAGTATTCGTTTTAGGCGCGGGGGCCAGATTTTTGTGACTCAACTGTGAAAATTTCCGCTTTTTTCAAGCCAAACCGTTGTTTTTGGAACACCGAACCCCAGCTGAAGAAGTTGGTGCCGCGTCGTCTCTCGGTCGCCGTGCCGACTTAGAATTTTTTCGATCCAACCCTTTTGTCCCAATGGCTGACTCCTCCAACACCAAACTCCCCTTCCAGGCTGAAGTCGCGCAACTGCTGCACCTCGTCACGCATGCGCTCTACTCCAACAAGGAAATCTTCCTGCGCGAGCTGATCTCGAACGCGTCGGATGCGTGCGACAAGCTGCGCTTCGAGGCGCTGGACCAGCCCGATCTGTACGAAGACCAGCCCGAGCTGGACGTGCGCATCTCGTTCGACAAGGCCGCGCGCACCCTCACCATCACCGACAAGGGCATCGGCCTGTCGCGCCAGGAGGCCATCGAGAACCTGGGCACCATCGCCAAGAGCGGCACCAAGGACTTCATGAGCAAGCTGAGCGGCGACCAGAAGGCCGACGCGCAGCTCATCGGCCAGTTCGGCGTGGGCTTCTATTCGGGCTTCATCGTGTCCGACAAAATCTCGGTGGAATCGCGCCGCGCGGGTGTTCCGGCCGAGCAGGGCGTGCGCTGGGTCAGCGGCGGCGCGGGCGACTTCGAGGTGGCCGACATCACGCGCGCCGAGCGCGGCACCAGCATCACGCTGCACCTGCGCGACGATGCCGACGAATACCTCAACGCCTGGAAGATCAAGCAGATCGTCGGCAAGTATTCCGACCACATCTCGCTGCCGATCCTCATGGAAAAGGAAGAGTGGAAGGAAGGCGAGAACGACCAGCCCGGCGACATGGTGAAAACCGGCGAATGGGAAACGGTCAACAAGGCCAACGCTCTCTGGAGCCGTCCCAAGAAGGACATCACGTCCGAGCAGTACGCGGAGTTCTACAAGAGCATCAGCCACGACTACGAGGCGCCGCTCGCCTGGAGCCACAACCGCGTGGAGGGCAGCACCGAATACACGCAGCTGCTCTACATCCCCGCCAAGGCGCCGTTCGACCTGTGGAACCGCGAGAAGAGCGCGGGCGTGAAGCTGTACGTCAAGCGCGTCTTCATCATGGACGACGCCGAGGCGCTGATGCCCAGCTACCTGCGCTTCGTCAAGGGCGTGATCGACTCGGCCGACCTGCCGCTCAACGTGAGCCGCGAGCTGCTGCAGGAAAGCCGCGACGTCAAGGCTATCCGCGAGGGCAGCACCAAGCGCGTGCTCTCCATGCTCGAAGACCTGGCGAAGAAGCAGAAGACCGCACCCGACAGCGTCGAGGGCAAGATCGACGTGGGCTCGGGCGAATCGGTGCCGGCTCCCGAGCCGACCGAAGCGCTCGCCGACGGAGCCGATGTGACCGACGTGGTCGACAAGAACGGCACCCCGGCCGCGGAAGCCGCTGCCGCGCACGCCGATGAGTCCGGCAAGTACGCCAGGTTCTACGCCGAGTTCGGCGCGGTGCTCAAGGAGGGCCTGGGCGAGGACATGGCCAACCGCGACCGCATCGCCAAGCTCTTGCGCTTTGCTTCGACCACCAGCGATGCGGCCACCGTGAGCTTTGCCGACTACAAGGCGCGCATGAAGGAAGGCCAGGACGCGATCTACTACATCACCGCCGACACGCTCCCGGGTGCCAAGAACAGCCCGCAGCTCGAAGTCTTCAAGAAGAAGGGCATCGAAGTGCTCCTGATGACCGACCGCGTCGACGAGTGGGCGCTCAACTACCTCACCGAGTTCGACGGCACGCCGCTGCAGAGCGTGGCCAAGGGCGCGGTCGACCTGGGCAAGCTGCAGGACGAAGCCGAGAAGAAGGCGGCCGAGGAAGCCGCCGAGTCCTTCAAGCCGCTGCTGGAAAAGCTCAAGGAAGCGCTCAAGGACAAGGCCGGCGACGTGCGCGTGACCACGCGCCTGGTCGATTCGCCCGCCTGCCTGGTGGCCGAGGACGGCGGCATGAGCACGCAGCTCGCGCGCATGCTCAAGCAAGCCGGCCAGCCCGCGCCCGACCTGAAGCCGGTGCTCGAAGTCAACGCCGAGCATGCGCTGGTGAAGAAGCTCGAAGGCTCCGAGCATTTCGACGACCTCGCCAACATCCTGTTCGACCAGGCCCTGCTCGCCGAGGGCGGTCTGCCGGCCGACCCCGCCGCCTATGTGAGGCGCGTCAACGCGCTGCTGGTGTGAACGCCCGGCCGCGCACCGTTCGTGCAGCAAGCGCCGCCTCGGCGGCGGTGCTGCTGCTTCTGGTGAGCGGCTGTTCTCACTATCACATCGGCATTCCGCTGGTGCCCGGGCTCTCGCTTGGGCTGGGCGCCACGAAGGACGGCAACTTTTCCGTGGGCCTGAACACCGGCTGGGGCCCGCTGGGCGCGGGCGTGTCGGTCAACAACACCGGTGTAGTGGCCGGCAACGCGGGCGTGGGGGTCGGTGTCGGCATCGGGCCGATCGGCACCGGCGTGGGTGTGGGCAAGAGCGTGGTGCTGCACGACCCCAATGCGGGAAAGCCGGCGTTCGCGCCCCCGGGCGGCGCCGCACCGGTGACTTCCGCGGCTGTGGCGGCGGCCAACCCTGCCGCGCCCCTGGCTGCAGTGTCTCCTGTCGCGCCGATCGCGCCGACCCCGCCGGTCATGGTCACCAAGGGCGGCGTCACCCGGCCGGTGGCTTCTTCCGCGCCGCAGCCTGTGCCCGCTGCGCGCGTCTCCTACCGCACGCCAGCCGTGCCCGCCGCTGCCGTGCCGGCCGGCGCGCTCGGCACGCCGGGCAATCCCATCGCGCCTTGATGGCCGCGCAGGTGCTACGGCATTGGCCGGGGCAGTTCAGTGCTGCGCTGAGTCATCAGCGGGCAGGAATGCATTGCCCGGTGTCAGCGGCGCATGGCGGTAGCTCGCCGGCGTGCGGCTCAGCTTGACCGGCGCGCCGATGCCTCGGTAGCCGCCGGGCATTTCCACCACCATTTCGCGGTGCAGCGTGTGCGGATGCTGCAGCGCATCGGCCACCGGCAGCACCGGCGCCGCGGGCACACCGGCGGCCATCAACTGATCGACCAGCGTGCGGCCGTCGAAAGCCGCCATCGCCGCTTCGAGCCGCTGCTTGAGCCCGTCGCGGTGCACCGAGCGCGCACCGGCCGTGCGGTAGAGCGGGTCGTCCGCGAGTTCGGGCAGGCCGATGCAGCGGCACAGGCTGGCGAATTGCCGGTCGTTGCCCACCGCCACGAACACCGGGTCGGTGCCTGTGGCGAGCGCGTCGTAGGGATAGATGTTGGGATGCGCGTTGCCCGTGCGGCGCGGCGCCGTACCGTCCATGAACCAGTTGGCGGCGTGGGGGTGCAGCAGCGAGAGGCCGCTGTCGTAGAGCGCCGCTTCCACGAACTGTCCGCGTCCGCTGCGCTGGCGCTCCTGCAGCGCCAGCAGCACGCCGATCACCGCGTTCAGCCCCGTCACCATGTCCACCACCGGCAGGCCCACGCGCAGCGGTCCGCCGTCGGCCTCGCCGTTGATGCTCATGATGCCGGTCATGGCCTGCACCGCCGCGTCGTAGCCGGGCAGCGCGCCCAGCGGCCCGTCGGCGCCGAAGCCCGACACGCGGCACCACACGAGGCGCGGAAAGCGCAGCGACAGCGTCTCGTAGCCGATGCCCCAGCGTTCCATCGTGCCGGTCTTGAAGTTCTCGATCAGCACGTCGGCCTCGGCCACCAGCGCGAGCAGCGCCTCGCGGCCTTCTTCGGTCGAGAAATCCAGGTGCTGCACGCGCTTGTTGCGGTTGAGTCCGTGGTAGTACGAGGCCACGCCTTCCTTGAAGGGCGGGCCCCAGGTGCGGGTGTCGTCGCCCTGCGGCGGCTCGACCTTGAGCACGTCGGCGCCGTGGTCGCCCAGGATCTGGCCACAGTAGGGACCGCCGAGGATGCGCGAGATGTCCAGCACACGGATGCCCGAGAGGGCGCCTTGGGTCGGTGTCATGCGAGTGCTCCGTGCGTGGCCATCAATCGAGCTGCGCGCCCGAGGTCTTCACGACGTCCTTCCACTTGGCCGATTCGCTCACGATGAACTGGCCGAGCTTCTGCGGCGAGGTATCGGCCGAGGCTTCCAGCCCTTGCGCGGCGAACATCTGCTTGACCTTCGGCGAGTTCAGCACTTCGGCGAATGCATGGTTGAGCTTGGTGACGCGGTCCGCGGGCGTGCCGGCCGGCGCGACGATGCCGAAGAACACGCTCACGTCATAGCCCTTGTAGCCCTGCTCCGAAATCGTCGGCACCTCGGGCAGCGCCTGCGAGCGCGCGAGCGTCGCCACGCCCAGCGCGCGCAGCTTGCCGGCCTTGACGTAAGGCAGCGCGGTGAGGATGTCGGTGAAGGTCATGCTGACCTGGTTGCCCAGGAGGTCGTTGAGCGCCGGCCCCGTGCCCTTGTACGGGATGTGCTGCAGGTCGGTGCCCGCCACCGAATTGAACAGCACACCCGCCAGGTGCGACGAGGCGCCGTTGCCCGACGACGCATAGCTGAGCTTGCCGGGGTTGGCCTTGGCATACGCGACCAGTTCGGGCACGGTCTTCACCGGCAGTGCCGGGTTGACCACCAGGATGTTCGGCAGATAGCCGACCTGGATCACCGGCGCGTAGCTTTTCACCGGGTCGTAGTTGATCTTTCGGTAGAGGCTCGCGTTGATGGCGAGCGGGCCGGAGGTGCCGAACAGCAGCGTGTGGCCGTCGGCCTCGGCGCGCGCCACGTACTCGGCGCCGATGTTGCCGCCCGCGCCCGCGCGGTTCTCCACGATCATGGGTTGGCCGAGGCGGTCTTTCATCTCGGCGGCGAGCGTGCGGGCCATGGCGTCGGTCGGTCCGCCGGGCGGGAAGGGCACGACCAGCACCAGGGGCTTGGTGGGGAACGAGCCTTGGGCTTGTACGGCGGGGGCGGCGCTCAGCAGCGCGGCGCAGGCACTGATTGCAGCAAGAAGTCGGGTGAGGTGTCGCATGGGGATGTCTCCGTTGTTTTGTGAATCAGGCGATGTCTGTGGCGGTGCGCGCGGCGGCGAGATTCCAGTCCGCGGGCATCGCATCGGGCGCAAGCGGATCGCGCGGCAGCACGCGGTGCAGCAGCACCAGTTGCGCCCAGCGCAGGCGCGCGGCCGAGTGGGTGTGGCTGGCCTCCCAGGTCATCGCGATGCTGCTCGTGCAGTGGTAGAGCGCCGAGGCAGCCTGGCGCGCGAGCACGTCGCCGCCTTCGCGTGCGGCGGTCTCGGCCAGCGCTGCGGCGCGCGCCAGTGCATCGCGCAAGGCTTTGGCGAAAGCAGGTGCGAGCGCCGCATCGTCCAGCAGCTTTTCGCAGTGCGCGCGCAGCACCGGCAGCGAGCCTTCGCGCTTCACCGCACGGATCACGTCCAGCGCCACGATGTTGCTCGTGCCTTCCCAGATCGAGCCCAGGTGCGCATCGCGCACAAGGCGCGGATCGCTCCACTCCTCGATGTAGCCGCAGCCGCCGCGCACTTCCATCGCATCGCCCGTCACCTTGCGCGCATCGCGGCACGCACGGAACTTGATGAGCGGCGTGAGGATGCGCAGCAGCGCATACGCATCGGGCTCGCCGGCGTCGGAGCGTGCCAGCGCCAGCGCGGTCTGGCACACCATCGTGCGCGCCTGCTCGGCCGGAACGCGCAGCTTGTCGAGCTGGCGCTGCATCAGCGGCATCTGGGCTAGCGTGCGGCCGAAGGCGCGGCGTTCCGAGGCGATGTACTCGGCCTCGGCCACTGCCCGGCGCATGAGGCCCGCGGCGCGCACGCCGTTCGACAGGCGCGAGTTGTTCACCATGTCGGCCATCTGCACGAAGCCGCGGCCTTCTTCGCCCACCAGGTACGCGATCGCGCCCTCGAGCCGGATCTCGCCGCTGGCCATCGAGCGCGTGCCCAGCTTGTCCTTCAGGCGAATGATCCGGTAGTGGTTGAGGCTGCCGTCCTCAAGCCGGCGCGGCAGCAGGAACAGCGACACGCCCTTCATGCCCGCTGCGCCGTCTTCTGCGCGCGCGAGCACCATCGCAAAGTCGGCATCGGGGTTCGAGCAGAACCACTTGTCGCCGGTGATGCGCCAGCTGCCGTCGCCTTCGCGCTGTGCCATCGTCGCGGTGGCCGCGATGTCGGAGCCCGCGGCCTGCTCGGTCATGAACATCGCGCCTTGCGCGAGCTCGTCGAAGTCCAGCGAGGTCAGGCGCGGCAGGAAGCGCGCGACCAGCTCGGGGCTGCCGAATTTCTTGAGCGTGCGCGTGAGCGAGTCGGTCATCGAGACCGGGCAGCACAGCCCGAACTCGGCCTGCACGAAGAGATAGGTCAGCACGTACTTGACCAGCGGCGGCATCTTGCCCTTCCAGCCCAGCGTCTGGTCGCGGTGCGAGATCGCGGCCAGGCCGAATTCGCTGAGCGCCAGACGCTCCATCTCCACATAGGCCGGGTGCTTGACGATCTTCTGATCGTCCAGGCCGGTGCGCGTGCGCTGCTTCAGCGTGGGCGGGTTGCGGTCGGCGGTGCCCGCCAGTTCGTCGAGCAGGCCGCCCGCAAGGCCGCCGAGGCGCTCGAAGTGCGGCTGCATATGGACGCGCAGGTCGTCGGGCAGGTAGAGCGCGAGCAGGCCGTGCAGCTCGGTGTCGACGGTGAACAGGTTCTGGCCGTGGCGGTCGGGGATCGGATGGGCGTGCGCGGCTGGCGACGCGGCGTGAACGGCGTTCTCGGACATGTGTCTTGTCTCCTGGTTCGCTGCATTGTTGAAGCCGAGACGATCTGTGTCTAATATCGAATTGGTCTTGTTCAATCTGATCTGCCTATTCATGGAATTGCGTCATCTGCGGTATTTCGGTGTGCTGGCCGAAGAGCTGCACTTCGGTCGCGCAGCGCGGCGTCTGTCGATTTCGCAGCCGCCGCTGTCCGTCGCCATCCGGCAGCTCGAGGAATCGGTGGGCGCGCGGCTGTTCGAGCGCAACAGCAAGGAGGTGCGGCTCACGCACGCGGGCGAGGCGCTGCGCATTTCGGCACGGCGATTGCTGCAGCAGGCGCAAGAGGCCGCGACCGAAGCGCGCGATGTGGCGACAGGCTCGGCGGGCCGGCTGCGCATCGGCTTCGTCGGCGCGATGCTCTATCGCGGATTGCCGCCGGCACTGCGCGCATTCCAGGCGAAGCACCCGGCAGTGCGCATCACGCTGAATGAACTCAACTCGGGTGTGCAGATCGCCGAGTTGCTGCACGACCGGCTGGACCTGGGCTTCGTCCACACGAGCCGCATGCCGCCCGAGCTGCATCACCGCCTGCTGCTGTCGGAGCCCTTCGTGTGCTGCCTGCCTGCCGGGCATTCGCTCGCACGCAAGAAGGTGCTGGCCCCGGCCGACCTGCGCGACCAACCCTTCGTGCTGTTCTCGCGCGAGGCTTCACCCGACTATCACGAGCGCATCCTGTCGATCTGCGCCGATGCTGGCTTTCTGCCCGAGGTGCGGCACGAGGTGCGCCACTGGCTGGCCGTGGTGTCGCTCGTGTCGCAAGGCATGGGCGTCGCGCTGGTGCCGCAGGCGATGCGCAATTCGGCGCTTCGCGGCGCGGTGTTCCGGCCGCTCGACAGGGCCGTGGCGCAGTCGGAGGCTTACGGCGTGTGGCGCAGCGGCCCGCCCAACGTGCTGGTCGAGCGCTTGCTGCAGGGCGTGGCGGATAGCCTTACGGCTGAAGCGGAGGCTCAGGCGTAGAGCGGCTCTTCCGCCATCTGCTCGCACTGGTCTTCCAGCACGAGGATTTGCCCCTTCCAGTAGTCGCTGGAGCCGAACCACGGAAAGTTGATCGGGAAGATCGGGTCTTCCCAGCGGCGCGCCAGCCAGGCGCTGTAGTGAATGAGCCGCAGCGTGCGCAGCGGCTCGATCAGCGCGAGTTCGCGGCGGTCGAACTCGCGGAACTGCTCGTAGCCGTCGAGCAGGCCCGACAGCTGCGAGGTGCGCTGGGCGCGGTCGCCAGACAGCAGCATCCACAGGTCTTGAACAGCAAAGCCGGTGCGCGCGTCGTCCAGGTCGACGAAGTGCGGGCCGCCGCCAGGGCGGTCGGTCGGCGTCCACAGGATGTTGCCGGGGTGCACGTCGCCGTGCAGGCGCAGCTTGCGCGGCTTGAAGTCGGAGGCCGGCGGCTGCAGCGCCAGTGCAGTGGCGCGGACCATGTCCAGCGACTGGTTGCACATCTTTTCCCAGTCGCGCTGCATGTCGAGCGGGATCTTGTCGTTCTCCAGCAGCCAGTCGCGCGAGTCGAGGCCGAAGGTCTGAAGGTCGAGGGCGGGGCGGGCCTCGAAAGGCTTGGAGCTGCCCACGGTGTGGATGCGCGCCAGAAAGCGACCCACCCATTCGAGCACCTCGAAGTTGTCGAGCTCCGGCGCGCGGCCGCCCCGGTACGGACTCACGCTGAAGGCGAACCCCGCGTGGTGGTGCAGGGTCTTGCCGTCGAATACCAGCGGCGGCACTGCGGGCACTTCGGCCGCGGCCAGTTCGAGCGAGAAGCCGTGCTCCTCGAGGATCTCGGCTTCGCTCCAGCGTTCGGGGCGGTAGAACTTGACCACCACGGCGCTGCGGTCCTCCAGGAACACCTGGTAGACCCGGTTTTCATAGGAGTTCAGGCCGGTGAGCCGGCCGTCGCCGTGCAGGCCCAGCGTCGCGAGCGCGTCGAGCACCACGTCGGGCGTGAGGCTCTCGTAGGGATGGGTGTTGGCGGGCGCCGCGGGAGAAGGGGTCATGCAGCGATTGTCGCTACACGGACCCCCAAGCCGCCTACAGCCTGCCCGCTTGCTTGTAAAACGAAAGGATATGGCCGGCGCGCGGGTCGCCCTTGCCCGCCAGCACCTGCGCATAGGCGGCCTGCACGGCCTCGCCGCCGTCGTGGTGCTCGGCGTGCAGCCAGGGGTTGCTCGCGTCGGTCACCGTGGCCAGGAAGGCGTGCCAGGCGGCCACCATGCGGCGGCCGAACTCGTCGGCGCCCCACTCGGCAGTGCGCTTCTTGATCTGCGCGGGCGCGAAGAACAGCGTGGCGCGCGGGCCGGGCATGTCCTTGCCCGCGCCCTTGGCCGAGAGCTGCTCCACATGCGTGCCGCCGATCGAGCTGCTGTACTTGAGCTGCGCAAAGCGCGTGTGGATCGCCGTGCGCAACCCGCCGTTGCCCGCGAAGTCGATGTAGACGCAGGGCGTATCGGCCGCGATGCTGTCCAGTGCGTCGTAGCTCACCACGCGGTCGTAGCAGCCCAGGCTCTGGCAGAAGGCCACGTTGGCGGGCGATGTGAGGCCGATCACCTCGATCCCCTTGCGCTGGTGCAACTGGAAGGCCGTGCCGTAGGCCGTCTTGCTCGACGCGCTCGACAGCAGCATGGTGCCGGCGCCGAAGAAATCGTTGTCGGCCATGAAGTCGTCGATCAGCCACGAGGTGATGAACAGCGGGCGCAGCAGCGCCTGCAGGTCTTCGGTGTCGGTGGTGTAGAGCGGATCGGCGTTGCAGCGGAAGTACTGGTTGTACACCGCGGGCAGCTCGGCGCGGTGCGGCGCCGCATCGGTGAAGCGCGCGGCCGAGAGCCGGTCGGGGCTGAGCACCGCGCTCGACGCCATCGGCCAGTAGCCGTAGAGCCGCTCGCCCACCGCCACGCCCGGGTGCAGCGACTGCACCACGCTCGCAAAGCCCCACACGGGGATGCTGCCCCAGCCGTCTTCTTCCGAGGGAAAGAACTGCCAGTAGCTCATTGCATCGCCGAAGGCGGCATAGGTGATGTTGTTGGAGGTGAGCGCAAAGCTGTCGATGCGCACGCGCACCTGGCCGTCGACCAATGGCAGGTCGGTGGCGGTGTGCAGGCGCGTGGTGGGGAGGCTGTCCTTGCGGATCAGGAGGCTGGTGGTGCTCATGGGGCGATCTCCACGGTGGTGTGAGTTGCGAGGCGTGCGGCCACGTTAGCCAAGCTTGATGAAAGGCGCTATCGCGTTGTCCCTTTCCGCGTCACCCGTGAGACAACCCCGGCCATGAAAAAAGCGCCCCTGCATTTGGCTGGGGCGCTTTCTCTGAAATTGTCGGGTCCCTTCAAGCGAACACCGAGGAACCGGCTTTGCCGGGCCTCAGGTGTTGCCCCCGGTAGGGGAAGGCGCACGCGACACGAAGTGCGCGAAGCCTGGGGGCGAGCTCAAACAATGGTGAGTTCGACGTCGATGTTGCCGCGGGTGGCGTTCGAGTACGGGCAGACCTGGTGGGCCGTGTCGACCAGCAGCTTCTTCTGTGCGTCGTCCAGGCCTGGCAGGGTGATCGCCAGCTGCACCGAGATGCCGTAGGCAGCGCCGCCGTTCGTCGGGCCCAGGGAGACCTTCGAGTCGATGGCCACGTCCTCGGGCACCTTCACGCTGATCTTCGGGCCCACGGCCTTCATCGCGCCGATGAAGCAGGCGGCGTAGCCGACCGCGAACAGCTGCTCGGGGTTGGTGCCGGGCTTGCCCGAACCGGGCGAGCTGAGCTTGACGTCGATCGCGCCGTCGCTGGACTTGCCTGCGCCGTCACGGCCGCCGACGGTGTGGGCTTCTGCGGTGTAGAGCACTTTGTCGAGCTTGGTGGTCATGGTGATTCCTTTGGTGATGGATGAGGGAGGGGTGAAAAAAGCTTCTCTCTTTGCTGGATCGAAGCCGGGAGAAATCGTGAGGTGTCAGGCCGCCTTCTTGATGCGGTCGCGCAGGGTCTGGATCTGCTGGGTGAGCGCAATGAGCTCGGGCACCGAGCACTGGGCGGCGGCCATGAGGCAGCCCGGCACATCGGCGGCGCGGGCCTTGAGCTTGCGGCCCGCGGCGGTGAGGGTGATGTGCACGCGGCGCTCGTCGGCCACGTCGCGCACCCGGGCCACGTAGCCGCTGGCCTCCAGGCGCTTGAGCAGCGGGGTGAGCGTGCCGGAGTCGAGCGAGAGGCGTTCGCCGAGTTCGGACACCATCGGCCCGTCCTGCTCCCAGAGGGCCAGCATGACGAGGTATTGGGGATAGGTGAGCTGCAGCTTTTCGAGCACCGGCTTGTAGAGCCGGGTCATCGCCAACGAGGCGGAATACACCGCGAAGCACAGCTGGTTGTCCAGCTTGAGCATGTCGTCGGCAGTGACCTTGGTGGAGCGCATGAGCTGGATTGTAGTGAGCAATTAAATTGTGTGCAATTTAAATTTGAAAGCATCCGTTTCCGGATGCGATCAGGCGTGCGGCTTCAGGCCCGGAACCGCTTGCGCGTCAACGCCAGCGCGACCCAGAACGCCACCACCGCATACACCGCCAACACCCCCGCATGCAGCCACCAGTCGGCCGGCCACTGGTCCATGAAGAGCGGCCGCACCAGCGCCACCGCGTTGGTCAGCGGCAGCCATGCGGCCACCGCCTTCACCGCCGAGGGCAACTGCTCCAGCGGAAAGAACACGCCGCTCAGGAACATCATCGGCGTCATGAACAGCGTGAAGTAATAGGTGAAGAAGTCGTAGCCCTTGGCGAGCGCGTTGAAGATCAGCGCGATCGACGAGAAGGTGATGCCCGCACCGATCAGCACCAGCCACGCGACGATGAGCTTCGGGCTGTGGCTGATGCCCAATCCGAGCATCACGAACAGGATGGCGGTGACGGTGAAGATCGACTTGAAGGCCGCCCACAGCATCTCGGCCATCACGATGTCGTCCAGGCCCACGGGCGCGTTCATGATGCCGTCCCAGGTCTTCTGCACATGCATGCGCGAGAACGCGGAGTACAGCGCCTCGAAGCTCGCGGCATTCATCGCGCTCATGCAGATGGAGCCGCTTGCCAGGAACAGGATGTAGGGCACCTTCACGCCGTCCACCGCCACCTGCCCCACCAGCGCGCCCATGCCGTAGCCGAAGGCCACCAGCCAGATCAGCGGCTCGGCGATGTTGCCGATGAGGCTGGGTATCGCGAGCTTGCGCCACACCAGCAGGTTGCGCAAAAAAACGGGCCACCAGCGCAGCGAGATTTCGGGCGCGCGCCACACGGAAGGCGGAGCCGGCGTGTTGTTCGTCGTTGTCGTTGCAGTCGTTGTGTTCATGGTCTAGCCGTCCTCGCGGATCTGCCGTCCGGTGAGCTTCAGGAAAAGGTCTTCGAGATTTGCTGGGCGATGAAAGGTGCGCAGGCCCGCATGCTGCGTCAGTGCATCGAGCAGCCGCCGCGCATCCTGCGTGTAGAAGAACACCGTCTCTCCGCTCACCTCGACGCGCGCCGCCATCGCCTTGAGTTCGGGCGATTCGGCCAGCGCGAGCGCACCGTTGCCGTACACCTCGACCACGTCGGGCTCCAGATGCTCGGCGATCAGGTCGCGCGGCTTGCCTTCGGCGATCTTGCGGCCATGGTCGAGCACCAGCAGGCGCGAGCACAGGCGCTCGGCTTCGTCCATGAAGTGCGTGGTCAGCAGGATCGACTTGCCCTGCTGCAGCAGCACCTGCAGACGTTCCCACATCAGGTGGCGCGCCTGCGGGTCCAGCCCGGTGGTCGGCTCGTCGAGCAGCAGCAGCTTGGGGTCGTTCACCAGCGCGCGCGCCAGCGACAGCCGCCGACGCATGCCGCCCGAGAGCTCGCCCGGCTTCGCATCCGCCTTGTGCGAGAGCGCAGCGAAGTCCAGCAACTGCGGCACGCGTGCACGCACCTCTGCCTTGCCGAAGCCGAAGTAGCGCCCGTACACCACCAGGTTCTCGGCGCAGCTGAAGTCGGGGTCCAGCGTGTCGAACTGCGTGACCACGCCCAGCTGCGCCTTGATGGCCAGCGCATCGCGCGGCATCTGCAGGCCCAGGGCCGAGATCTCGCCGCCGTCGGGCGCGGTGAGGCCCAGGCACATGCGGATGGTGGTGGTCTTGCCGGCGCCGTTCGGGCCGATCACGCCCAGGCACTCGCCGGGTGCGATCTCGAACGACAGGTCGTCCACGACCGTGGTGTCGCCATAGCGCTTGCGCAGATGGCTGACGCGAAAGAGGGGGGAGGTAAAAGAAGAAGGCACAGGGCATTCTGGCCCAGGCACGCGACAGGCGTCGGCAGCGGATCAACCGATGGACAAGGCGCGCGTCTTGCGCGCAAGTTCCCGGCACAATCCACGCCCGGGTGCGTGTTCGCGTACTGGCTTCTTGTTCCGATATCGCGGGGGAGACCCAAAGATGCTTCGTTTGCTGTCGGCGTTGTCGGTGTTGTCGGTGTTGCTGCTGCTGACCGCCTGCGCACCATTTTTTCACCGGCCGCTGGCAAGCGCGGACCGGGCCAGGGTCCAGTCGGTCGACGTGCGCCTGGTCGTGGCGCAGGAGAGCTTCATGTTCTCCGCGCAGGCGCCAGGCCTGAGCGCCGCCACGGGCGGCGGGCTGATCGGCGCGCTGATCGATTCCTCGGTGCAGCAGTCGCGGCAAAAGGAGATGAGTGCCGAAGTGCAGGCCATCGTCGGCCCGCTGCTGGACTACGACTACCGCGACGAGGCCGGCCTGGCATTCGGCGAGCTGCTGGCCGAGCCCACATCGTTCCCCTTGAAGATCGCCTCGTCGCAGGTGCTCGCCGCCATGCCCGACAAGGCCGTGCACGAGGCCCGCATCGCCGCCACGAAGACCGGCCCTGCCTACCTGGTGCTGCTGCTTCAGTACGCGCTGGAGCCGGGGCTGGGCGCCTTCACCACGCGCACCTCGGCCTTTCTCTGGCAGGCGGGCAACAGCGAGCCTTCATACCGTTCCGCCACCATCTTCCAGACGCCGCTGGGCGGCGGCGCGCGCGCCACCGTCATCCGGCGGCTTACCGCGAACGACGGGCAGGTGCTCAAGGCGGTGATGCGCGATTCGGTGAAGCAGACCTTGCATGTGCTGGGCATGGACATCGCCGGTGCGCGCTCCGGCGGCATCAGGACAGCGCGCTTCAACGTCAACGGCACGTGGTTCACCCTGGCGGGCCAGAGCTTCGACGAGCTGCCGGGGCGCGTGGTGTTTCGCGACCAGGACAACGCGATGTACACGGTAAGGAACGTCGCGCCATGAAGCCGCAGCACCTGTTTCGCACAGCCTTCGCCGCCGCCGCGCATGCCGCGCTGCTGCCCTTGGCGGCTTTCCTTGCAACGCCCGGCCTCGTGCATGCCATGACCGAGAGCGAGCCGCTCAGCATGGTCTACGAGCAGGCCCCTGAACAGGAGCAGCGCCCCAACGGCCCGCCGGTCGAAGTCCTTCGCGTGCCCCAGGGCTGCACGCTTTACCTGCCGAAGATCGAAGATGCCCGCAGCAACAAGGCCAACGCCGGCAACCTCACGCTGATGATGCCGACCGTCCACGCCACGCCCAGGACCATGCAGTCGCTCAAGAGCGGCGACGCGGGCGCATGGACGCGCGATGCGCTGCAGTCGACGCGGCGCTATGGTTTCCAGACCGTGGTGGGCGCATCCGCGCCGCCCGCCGCCGCGCGGCAGGTCACGGCCGAGGTGGCGCTGCGCCTCGCCCATGGCTGGTCTGCCGGGCTCAACCTCGTCTCGCACGTGGTGCTGCAGGCGAGCTACCGGCTGCCGGGCGGCGAGGTCGTTGTGCGCCAGTACCACGGCATGGGCACGCGCACCAACTGGGCCAGCGGCAACAGCGAGTTCATGTCGGTGCTGAACCTCGGCATGGAAGAGGCGGTGCGCAGCCTGGCAAGCGATGCCGGCGCGTTGTGCGAAGGCCGGCCGTTGCCCGCGCCTCCCGCGCCGCCCGCCGGGTGATCTACATCCGCAACCCGCTGAACTCCGCCTTCATCCAGTCGATGAAGGCCCGCGTGCGCGCCGGCAGCAGCCGCGCATTCGGGTAGATCACGCTCACCGGCCGCGGCGGCGGCTCGAAGTCTTCCAGCACCAGTGCCAGGCGGCCCTGCGCCACATGCGGCAGCACCTGGTACGAGAAGAAACTGCCGAAGCCCATGCCCGCGGCGCAGGCCTCGATGGCGGGTGCGAGGTGGTTGAACGCGAGGCGGCTTTGCGGCGTCACGCTCAGGGTCTTGCCGCCTTCGTGGAAGGTCCATGGCGTCGGCCCGTCGACATGGCCGCGCACGCAGGGCGCGCCGTCCAGCTCGCGCGGATGCCGCGGCGTGCCGTGGCGCGCCAGGTAGTCGGGGCTGGCCGCCACCACGCGGCGCACGGTGCCCAGCGTTTGCGCCACCAAGGACGAATCGGCCAGCGGGCTGATGCGGATGCCTACGTCGATGCCTTCTTCCAGCAGGTTCACCGTGCGGTCGTGCAGCAGCACGCTGCAGCGCACCTGGTCGTAGCGCTGCATGAAGCGCGTGATGGCCGGTGCCACGTACATGTGGCCGAAGAGCACCGGCGCGGTGATGGTGAGATGGCCCCCGAGTTCGCGCGCTTCGTCCTTGAGCGCCAGGTCCGCGGCGTCGGCTGCGAGCAGCACCTCGCGCGCGCTCGGCAGGTAGTGGCGGCCTTCGTCGGTGAGCGACAGGCGGCGCGTGGTGCGGTGGAACAGCCGCACGCCCAGGTGCGCCTCCAGCGCGGCGAGCGAGCGCACCACCACCGGCAACGAGGTGCCCAGCGCCGCGGCGGCGCGGGTCATGCTGCCCTGGTCGGCGATCTGAACGAAGGTCTGCATGGCTTTGAAACGGTCCATGCGGTCATTAAACCGGAAATCGCAGGAGTCAAATACAAAAATGGCTATTCATTCATTCGGCGCAACAGAGAAGAATCGGCGCCATACCCACTCCGCCACTCCAAAGGACGCCCCATGAACGCAACCCGCCCAGCGCACCCCATCAAGCTCTACGGCAGCGCCATCTCGGGGCATGTGCACCGCGTGCGGCTGTTCCTCTCGATGCTCGGCCTGCCCTTCGAGATCATCGAGCTCGACCTGAAGAAGCGCGCCAGCCGCACGCCCGAGTTCCTCGCACGCAACCCCTTCGGCCAGGTGCCGGTGATCGAGGACGGCGAGACCACGCTGGCCGATTCCAACGCGATCCTGGTCTACCTCAACGCGCGCTATTCGCCCGACCCGGCGCGCTGGATGCCGGCCGACCCTGTCGGTGCGGCGCGCGTGCAGCGCTGGTTCTCGGTGGCGGCCGGGCCGCTGGCCAACGGCCCGGCGGCGGCGCGCATCATGGCGCTGTTCGCCCCGTCGGCCGACCCGACCGAGACGGTCACACGCTCGCATGCATTGCTCACCGTGATGGAGATGCATCTGACGCAGCAACGCTTTCTGGCCGGGCCTGCCGCTACGCTGGCCGACATCGCGAACTACGCCTACGTGGCGCATGCGCCCGAGGGCAGCGTGTCGCTCGATGCCTATCCGCATGTGCGCGAATGGCTCGCGCGCATCGAAGCCTTGCCCGGCTTCGTGCCGATGGTGCGCACGCCCGTCGGGCTCGCGGCGGTGCCGCTGTGATCGCCGCGCCTTTTCATGCCGGCGAGCGCGCTTTGCAGGCGCAGACCGGCGCGCGCGAGCAGATGGCGTTGGTGGGGCCGCGCGTGATCCGCGACCGCATGCCCGACCAGCATCGACAGTTCTTCGCGCAGCTGCCGTTCCTGGTGGTCGGCAGCCTCGATGCTCAGTTGCAGCCCTGGGCCAGCGTGCTCTCGGCGCCGCCGGGCTTTGCGCATTCGCCCGATGCGACGCACCTGCGTGTCGATGCGCTGCCGGCGGACGGCGATCCGCTGGCGGCGCAGCTCGTGCACGGCGCCCCGCTCGGCCTGCTGGGCATCGAGCCGCACACACGGCGCCGCAACCGCATGAACGGCACCGTCGAATCGCTCGACGGCACAGGCTTCATGGTCCAGGTGCAGCAGAGCTTTGGCAATTGCCCGCGCTACATCCAGGCGCGCGAGCCGGAGTTCGTGTCCGCGCGCCACGACACCGCGCCCGTGCAGCGGCTCGATGCGCTGGACCTGGATGCGCAACGCCTCATCGGCAGCGCGGACACGCTGTTCATCGCCACCGCATATCCGGAGGACGTCGCGGCGGGTGACGATGCCGATGCGACGTCGCACGGCGTCGACGTGTCGCACCGCGGCGGGCGCCCCGGCTTCGTGCGCGTCGACGAGGACGGCGTGCTGACCGTGCCGGACTTCAACGGCAACCGCTTCTTCAACACGCTGGGCAACCTGTTGGCCCATCCGCGCGCGGGGCTGCTGTTCATCGACCACGACAACGGTGAGCTGCTTCATGTGGCAGCCACCGCCGAGATCGTGCATGAAGGCCCCGAGCTCGCCGCGTTCGAAGGCGCGGAGCGGCTGCTGCGGTTGCGTGTGCAGCATGCGCTGCGCCGACCGGCCGCGCTGCCGCTGCGCTGGGGCGATGCGCAACTGTCGCCGCATCTCGCAGGCACCGGGCAGTGGGCGGCCGGGCGACGCTGAGCACGCGTGGTGTCAGTGAAAGACGGGGATGCGCGCGTTGGCCGAAGGGCGGTAGTGCCAGCCGCGTTCGCGCATCGCATCGAGATCGGGCGCGCGCCCGAGCACTGCTTCGAGCCCCGCGGCGGCGAGCGTGCAGGCCAGCGCCTGACCCGGGCAGGCGTGCATGCCGTGTCCGAAGCCCAGCATGCGGCGCCTTTCGCGCACGAGCCTGAAGTTGTCGGGGTCCGCATTGAACGCAGGGTCGCGGTTCGCGGCGGCCAGCACGAGCAGCACCGCATCGCCCGCCGCCAAGGGCGTGCCGGCGATGGTGACGGGCTCGGCCGCGAAGCGGCGCGTGTTGTGGACCGCCGGATCGTGCCGCGCCGTCTCCTCGACCACGGCCTGCAGCGCAAGGCGCGCGGGCAGGGCCTGGCGCAGTGAAGCTTCGCGCATCACCGCGATGAGGCTGTTGCCCAGCAGGCCCGCCGTCGCATCGCAGGTCTGCGAGAGCAGGCCGACCAGGTTGGCGAGCAGGGAACGTGCGAGCGGCGCGCTGGCGGCACTTTGTTCGCGCACGGCAGCGAGCAGCGTGCCGTGTCGTGGCGATGCCCCCGCGGTGATGGCTTCGATGCGCGCCATGAGTGCAGCCGCCGCAGCGCTGGCGTCCTGCAACGGGTCCGCCGTGGACAGCGGCGACAGGCAGGCGACGAAATCGCGCATCCACCGGTCCACCTGCGGCAGCGCTTCGTCTGCAAAGCCGAGCAGGTGCGCGACCGTGCGCACCGGCACGGAGAACAACGCGTCCGACAAGGGCTGCGGCGAGGCAGCTTGGGCAACCCGCAGGGCCGCCGCATGGACGGCATCCAGATCCAGGCCCGCCAGCGCACGCTGCAGCGCGGGGCGATGCGCCCTGTGCGCCGCGCCGTCGTTCATCCGCACCAGATGGCCGAACACCTCGCCGGCCGGGCTTCCGACGATGGCGCGCGGCACCGGCTCGGCCGCCGGCCGCACATGCAGCGCGCCGTGCGCGAGCAGCAGCGATTCGATGACTTCCGCGCGGCTCGCGACCCAGACGCGCAGCTTCGGGTGCCACGCGAGCGGCGGCCCGGCGCGCAGCTCGGCGTAGAAGGGATAGGGGTCGGCATGCGTGACGGCCGCGACCGGGTCCGAGGGCGCGTCGGCAAAAGAAGTGGGGCGGGGGGTCATGCCGCGCAGTGTGCGATTGCAGGCGCCGCCACACTTCGGCCGTGAACGAAGTGTGGGATGCAGCGGCGTCTTAGGATCTGCGCATGGACACCCCACCCTCCTCTTCATCGCCGAACGCGGACGTGCAACTGGCGCGCCTGGCCGGCGCCATCGCCGAACCGGCGCGCGCCCGCATGCTCAACTGCCTGATGGACGGCCACGCGCGCACCGCGACCGAGCTCGCCACCGTGGCAGAGGTGGCCGCCTCCACCGCGAGCGCGCACCTGGCGCGCCTGAAGGAAGAGCGGCTGGTCCAGTTGCTGGTGCAGGGCAAGCACCGCTACTTCCGGCTGGCCGACGACAACGTCGCGGCCGCACTCGAAAGCCTGATGGTGGTGGCCGGCGCGCCGCGCGCAGCCGACTTCAAGCCCAGCACGCCGAGCCGCCTGCGCAGCGCACGCACTTGCTACGACCACATGGCCGGCACGGCGGGCGTCGCGCTGCACGACCGGCTGCATGCACAGGGCTGGCTCAGCGGCCTGCAGAGCGGCTCGTACGAACTCACGCCCGAAGGTGCGATCGCACTCGAAAGCCTGGGTGTGGAAGTCGATGCGGTGCGCCGCTCGCGCCGGCGTTTTGCCTGTGCCTGCCTGGACTGGAGCGAGCGCCGCCCGCACCTGGGCGGCGCGCTGGGTGCGGCGTGGTTGCAGCTGTCGCTGCGCCGCGGGTGGGTGCGGCAGGAACTCGACGGGCGCGAACTCGCGCTCACGCCCAAGGCGCAGCGCGAGATGCCGGAGCTTTTTGCCTGAAGGCGTGCGCTCAGGCCTTCAGCTTGAGCAGATAGATCATCGGACCGGCCATTGCCAGGTCCAGCTCCAGGAAGCTCTCGAAGTCCTTTCCCGCCATCCAGTACGGGTCCCAGTTGTTGCGCTTGATGGTTTTTTGCCAGACGTCGGCGCTGGTGGCGCGGCGCACGGCTTCGAGCAGCATGGCCTTGCGTTCGGCGGGCACCTTCTTGCCGGTCAGCACGCCGCGCCAGTTGGCGAGGTCGGCGTCCACGCCCTGTTCGCGCACCGACGGAATGCCCAGGAACGGCCGCTTGGCCGACACGCCGATCGCGCGCAGCTTGCCGCCGGCCAGCGCTTCGCTGAACTCGCTGTAGCCGGAAATGCCGGCCACGGCCTTGCCCGTCTCCAGCGCCTCGACCACCTGTGCGCCGCCGGGGTACGGCTGGTAGACCAGGCCCGCGGTGTTGCCGGCCACGCGCGCCAGCATGCCCGCGTACATGTGGTCGACGCCGCCGGCCGAGCCGCCGGCGATGACGGTCTTGGCCGCATCGGCGCGCAGTTGGGCGATCAGGTCCTTGGGAGTCTTGATGGGCGAATCGGCCTTGACCGCCACCACTTCGTAGTCGCTGGTCAGGCGCGCCACCGGCGCGACCTGCGCCATGGTAACGGCGGGTTTCTGCAGCGCCACCGCGCCGACCATCACCATGCCGCTCATCAACAGGGTGTCGGGGTCGGCATCGTATTTCTCGACGTATTTGGCGAGGCCGATGGTGCCGCCCTTGCCGCCGATGTTCTCGTAGGCCACGTCGCCCGCCGCGCCCGAGGCCAGCAGCGCCGCACCGAGCGCGCGGCCGGTCTGGTCCCAGCCGCCGCCTTCATTGGCGGGGATCACGATGCGCAGCTTGGCAACCAGCTGCGGTTCGGCCGCGCCGGCCGACCGGGGCCACAGCAGCGCGGCCTGGCCGGCGCCTGCGGCGGCAACGCCGCCCGCCATCCATGCGCTGAAGTTGCGGCGGGAAAGGCACGCAGTCGACGATTTAGACATTTTGTTTCCAGTTGTTCACAAAGGTAACTGGATGATGTCCGCGAAACGCGTCAAACGACTGCGCCGATGCCTAAGTGGAAACCCTAGGCGGTGCCAACTGTTACTGGAAAGCGACCTCCGCAAAGCTGCGCAGCTTGCGGCTGTGAAGACGGGTCGAGCCCTCCTGGCGAAGGATGTCGATGGCCCGCATGCCGATTCGCAAGTGCTGCTCCACACGCTCCCGATAGAAGTGGTTGGCCATGCCGGGCAGCTTGATCTCGCCGTGCAGCGGTTTGTCGCTCACACACAACAAAGTACCGTAGGGCACCCGAAAACGGAAGCCGTTGGCTGCGATGGTCGCGCTCTCCATGTCCAGCGCCACCGCGCGGCTCTGGCTGAAACGGCGCTGCGGCTGGTTGCCGGGCAGCAGCTCCCAGTTGCGGTTGTCGGTGCTGGCCACGGTGCCGGTGCGCATGATCTTCTTCAGGTCCGGACCTTCGTAGCGCGTGACGTCAGCCACCGCTTTTTCCAGCGCGAGCTGGATTTCCGACAGCGCCGGAATCGGCACCCACAGCGGCAGCTCTTCGTCGAGCACATGGTCCTCGCGTACATAGGCGTGGGCCAGCACGTAGTCGCCCAGTTGCTGCGTGTTGCGCAGACCCGCGCAGTGGCCCAGCATCATCCAGGCGTGCGGGCGCAGCACGGCGATGTGGTCGGTGATGGTCTTGGCATTGGCCGGGCCCACGCCGATGTTCGTCATGGTGATGCCGCTGTAGTCCTCGCGCACCAGGTGGTAGGCCGGCATCTGCGGCAGCCGCGGCGGCGCGGTGCCCTGGCTGCCGTCGAGCAGGTGGCCGAAGGTGGCGCTCGCGCCGGCATCCAGTCCGCGCCGGCGCGTGATCACGTTGCCGGGCTCGATGAAGGCGATGTATTCGCTGTTCTCGTCGGCCATGGCTTCGTGGCCCAGGCGCACGAACTCGTCGATGTAGAACTGGTAGTTGGTGAACAGCACGAAGTTCTGGAACCACTCGGGCGCGGTGCCGGTGTAGTGGCGCAGGCGGTGCAGCGAGTAGTCCACGCGGGCCGCCGTGAACAGCGACAGCGGCTGCGCCTCGCCCTCGCGCGCCTCATAGGTGCCGTTGGCGATGCCGTCGTCCATCACGCCCAGGTCGGGCAGGTCGAACACATCGCGCATCAGCGCGCGGCGGTCGTCGCTCATCGTGCCTTCGATGTGGTCGTTCTCCGCGAACGAGAAGTGGATCGGAATCGGCTGCGTGCTGGTGCCGACCTCCAGCTCGACCTGGTGGTTCTCCAGCAGCAGGCGGAACTGGTCGAGGTAGTAGCGCGAGAAGAGATCGGGCCGCGTCAGCGTGGTCTCGTAGCGGCCGGGCCCGGCCACGAAGCCGTAGCTCAGGCCCGCATTGGCCGGCGGCGTGTGGCGCGAGACGGTGTGGGTGTGCACCCGCACGAACGGATAGCAGGCCCGCACCCGGCCCGGCAGCGCCTCGCCCGCTACGAAGCGCAGCATCGACTCGCGCAGATGGGCGATGCCGCCCTGGTAGATGGCCTTGACCTGGTCGAGTGCGGCGGCGGCGTCGGTGAAGCGGGCGGGGGCGACGAATGTGGGCATGTAGGGCATGGCGGCATTGTGCAATGCGCTAGCTCAGCAGTCTTCCTGTCACTCCCTCGCGCTCGGTCGTGACGAGCGGCTCGGACGCCAACCCGATCTGCAGCACCACGTTGCGGCGCATGCGGTCGCTGCGATTGATGCCGCCGCCGTGCAAGACTTTGGGATGAATGGCGACCAGATCGCCCGCAGTGCATTCCAGTGCCATGCCTTCGTCGTCCGATGGTCGGGGGGGCGTGCCTTCGCTTTTCTCGCGCAGCGCTTCCGCATCAGAGAGGCGGTGGCTGCCCGGCAGGAAGCGCGTGGCGCCCATTGCCTCCTCCATGCCGTCGAGGCACAGCATCAGGCGAACGAAGCCCGAGCTTGCCGGGCATATGTAGTCGTTCGGAAAATCCCGGTGCCAGCCGATCGACCGGCCGAAGCGTGGATGCTTGATGGTCACGTTCATGAAGTGAACCGTGAGCGCGTCGCTCGCCAGGAGGGTGCGCGCGGCATCGCGAATCGCGGGGTGGTCAAGCAGCGCATCGAACATCGGATCGAATGCGCACGGTTCGCCGAGGATGAAGATCGCATCGCCCACGGCTTGCGCTTGAACGTCGTCGCGTCGATGGGCCGGCAGGTCTTTTTCGAAAACCAGCCTGGCGCGCTCCGCTTCCGACATCCGGGGGACCCGGCTCTGGATCGCGTCGATGGCGGCGCAAAGGCTGTCGATCAGGACGGGCTCGATGGCCCTGGACAGCCGGGCATAGCCCTGGAGATGGAAGGAGTCTTGATCGATCGGCATGTGAAGGTGAGTGGTCGAGCGTCGATGCGCCATGGGTCGTGCGCGGCTCGGACAGTCTGCATGCGTGTGAAAGAGCGATGGATGCCTTTCCGTGCACAAAGGCATGGCGGCACAGGTTTTTTAGCTAACCTCTGGCGTCGAACGAACAACGAGCAAGGAGATGAGCCGATGAAAGTCGCAGTCATGGGCGCCGGCGCAGTCGGCTGCTACTACGGCGCCATGCTGGCGCGCGCGGGCCACGAGGTGGTGCTGATCGGCCGGCCTTCGCATGTGGAGGCTGTCCTCGCGAACGGCCTGCGGCTGGAGACCAAGACCTTCGATGAGCAGGTGCGCCTCGGTGCGAGCACCGAAGCGAGCGCCGTGCAGGGCGCCAACCTCGTGCTGTTCTGCGTGAAGTCCACCGACAGCGAATCGGCCGCCGCGCAGATCAGGCCGCACCTGGCGTCCGATGCGTTGGTGCTCACGCTGCAGAACGGCGTGGACAACGACGAGCGCGTGCGCTCGGTGCTGCCGTCCAACGAGGTGGCCGCCGCCGTGGTCTACGTGGCGACCGAGATGGCCGGCCCCGGCCATGTCAAGCACCACGGCCGCGGCGAGCTGGTGATCGCGCCTTCGCGCGCCAGCGAACAGGTCGCGCAGCACCTGGTCGCCGCTGGCGTGCCCACGCAGATTTCCGACAACGTGCGCGGCGCGCTCTGGGCCAAGCTGGTCTTGAATTGCGCCTACAACGCGCTTTCGGCGGTGTCGCAGCTGCCCTATGGTGAACTCGTGAAAGGCGCGGGCGTGGCCGAGGTGATCCGCGACGTGGTCGCCGAATGCCTCGCCGTGGCAAAGGCTGAAGGCGTGGTCATCCCGGGCGACACCGATGCAGCCATCCGCGGCATCGCGCAGTCGATGCCCTCGCAGTACTCATCGACTGCGCAAGACCTCGCACGCGGCAAGCTCAGCGAGATCGACCACCTCAACGGCCTGGTCGTGCGGCGCGGCGAAGCGCTCGGTGTGCCTACGCCAGCGAACCGCGTGCTGTTCGTGATGGTGAAGCTCCTCGAAGGCAAGCAGCAGCGTCGCTGACCCCCTCTTTTCGCGGAACACCGCGGAACCGGCTTCGCCGGGCCGCAGGTGTTGCCCCCGGTAGGGGTAGGAGTAGCGACACGAAGTGCGCGAAGCCTGGGGGCGAGCCCTATCCAGGCATGGGTTCGCGCATGGTGACGAACTCTTCGGCCGCCGTCGGGTGAATGCCGATGGTGCTGTCGAAGATCGCCTTCGTCGCGCCCGCGCGCATCGCCACCGCAAAGCCCTGCACCACCTCGCCCGCGTCCGCGCCCACCATGTGCAGGCCGACCACGCGATCGCTTTTCTTGTCGACCACCAGCTTCATGAAGGTGCGTTCGCTGCGGCCCGACATCGTGTGGCGCAGCGACTTGAACTCGCTGGAGAACACCGTCACCTCGCCGAACTTGGCGCGCGCGTCGATCTCGGAGTAGCCGCAGGTGCCGATGTTCGGATGGGTGAACACCGCCGTCGGGATGAACTCGTAATCCATGCGGCGCTTGCCCTTGCCGAACAGTTCGTCGACCACCACCATCGCCTCGGCCAGCGCCACCGGCGTGAGCTGCACGCGCGTGGAGACATCGCCCACCGCGTAGATCGACGGCACCGAGGTGCGGTAGTGCGCATCGACCGCGATGGCGCCCTTGTCGTCGAGCTTCACGCCCGCCGCTTCGAGGCCGAGGCCTTGCGTGTTCGGCACGCGGCCCGTGGCGAAGAGCACCGTGTCGGCCTCGACCTGCTGGCCGCGCGCGAGCGTCACGACCAGGCCGTTCGGCCCGCGCGCGATCGACGAGGCCTCGCAGTTCAGCCGCACATCGACGCCGGCCTTGCCCATCTCGTTCGCGAGGAACTGCCGCACGTCGTCGTCGAAGCCGGTGAGCAAATGCGCGCGGCGATGCAACTGCGTCACCTTGGAGCCCAGTCCGTTGAAGATCGACGCGAACTCGCACGCGATGTAGCCGCCGCCCACCACCAGCAGGCGCTTGGGGAAGGGGTCGAGGTCGAACATCGCATCCGAGGTCACGATGTGCTCGCGGCCCGGAATGTCCGGCACGAAGGGCGTGCCGCCGGTGGCGACCAGCAGGTGGCGCGCGGTGTGGCGCTTGCCGTCGATCTCCACCGTGTGCGCATCGACCAGCTGCGCCCATCCGGTGACCAGCGTGACGCCCGAGTTCTTCAGCAGCGAGCCGTAGATGCCGTTGAGCCGGCCGATCTCTTTCGCGCGTTGCGACTTGAGGTGCGACCAGTCGAACTGCGGCGCCGACGGCAGCTTCCAGCCGTAGCCCTCGGCTTCCTCGAAGGACTCGGCATAGCCGGCCGCGTAGCTGTAGAGCTTCTTGGGAATGCAGCCCACGTTGACGCAGGTACCGCCGAGCTCGGCGGCCTCGGCCAGCCCCACGCGGGCGCCTGTCTGCGCGGCCATGCGCGCGGCGCGAACACCGCCGCTACCGCCGCCGATGACGAAGAGATCGAAGTCGAATGTGGGCATGAGAAAGCGCTCCTTGCGGGCGACTGTAGCGGCCGGCCGAAGACAGTGCCGTGGGCGGGGCTTGGCGCGCTGATGAGGCAGGCCGCGCGGCGAGCAGCGCGTGGCTGCTCGCCGCGATTTCTCACTTGTAAAGCAGCTGCGGCAGCCACAGCCCGATCTGCGGCCAGATGTACAGCATCACGATCGCCAGCACCTGGATGCCCATGAACGGCAGCATCCCCAGGAAGATCTGGTTCAGCGTGACGTGCGGCGGGCTCACGCCCTTCAGGTAGAAGGCCGCCATGGCCACCGGCGGCGAGAGAAACGCCGTTTGCAGGTTCATCGCCACCAGGAGGCCGAAGAACAGCGGGTCCACCCCGAAGTTGTCCAGCAGCGGAATGAAGATGGGCATGAAGATCACGATGATCTCGGTCCACTCCAGCGGCCAGCCCAGCAGGAAGATGATGACCTGGCTCAGGATGAGGAACTCCAGCTTCGTGAGGTTCATGCCGAGCACCCACTCCTCCACCAGCGCCTGCCCGCCCAGCAGTGCGAAGGCGGCCGAGAAGATGGCCGAGCCCACGAAGAGCCAGCACACCATGGCCGATGTCTTGGCGGTCAGGAACACCGACTCCTTGAGTACCGTGAGGTTGAGCCGCCGGTAGGCCGCCGCCAGCAGCATGCCGCCCAGCGCGCCCATGGCGGCCGCCTCGGTCGGCGTGGCCAGGCCCAGCACGATGGAGCCCAGCACCGCGGAGATCAGCAGCATCAGCGGGAAGAACGACGCCAGCAGCATCTTGAAGATCTCGAGCCTCGCGAAGCTCAGGAACAGATAGAACAGCGAGACGAGCGCGCCGAACACCGCGAAGACCACCCACCACCAGGTGGGTGCGGGGCGCGTGGTGGCGGCCTCGGTGGCCGTTGCGGCGGCGGGTTCCGCGGCGGGCTGGGCCGTGCCCGGCGTGGCGGGTGGTGTGGCCATGGGGGGCTCATTCAAGGAAGCCGGCGGCTCGCCCAAAGGAGCCGGCGCGGCGGCCTCTTCCTCGGAGGGCGGCTCCTGCAGTCCCCCTTCGCTCGGCGGCGCCTGCAGCCCGCCTTCTGCCGGCGGCTCCTGCAAGCCGCCCTCGGCGGGTGCTGCGCTTCGCATGGCGCCGATCTCCTGGATGTCGTAGCGGACCTCCGCTTCCACCGTGGTCACGGACTTGTAGCTGAAGCCGGCCAGCAGCAGGAAGAGCACGCCGGGCAGCGCGACGATGCCCAGTTGTCGCAGCACGTGCGAGAAGGGCACGTCGGCATTGCGCCGACCTTTCAGTAGCCCCACCACCGCATGCGCGGCGGGGCTGTCGGCCAGCCGCTGCGACAGCGGCGGCAACGGCACCTGGCGCTCGGCCTGCGACAGCGGCGGCGCCCACTGCGGCTTGATCCACGCGATGAGGACCACGTACAGCACGTAGAGCGACGCCAGCATCAGGCCCGGAAAGAAGGCGCCCGCATACAGCTGCACCACCGACACGCCAGCCGTCGCGCCGTACACGATGAGCAGCACCGACGGCGGAATCAGGATGCCCAGGCACCCGCCCGCGGTGATCGAGCCCGCGGCCAGCGGCACGCTGTAGCCGCCGCGCAGCATCGCGGGCAGCGCCAGCAATCCCATCAGCGTGACCACCGCACCCACGATGCCGGTGGCCGTGGCAAAGATGGTGCAGGTCACCAGCGTGGCCACCGCCAGCGCGCCGGGCAGCCGCGCCATCGCGAGGTGCAGGCTCTTGAAGAGCGACTCGATCAGGTTCGCGCGCTCCACCAGGTAGCCCATGAACACGAAGAGCGGCACCGCGATGAGCACGTCGTTGGCCATCGTCTTGTAGGCCGACTGCACCATCAGGTCGAGCGTGCGGTGCCAGTCGCGGTCGTAGGCCAGCCAGGTGAACAGCATGCCCATGCCCATCAGCGTGAACGCCGTGGGAAAGCCCAGCATGATGGCCACCACCACCAGCGACAGCATCAACAGGCCCAGGTGGCCGTTGGTGATGGTCGGGGCGTTGAAAAGCACCGTGGCCGCGCCGATGATGATCAGCGCCATGAACGACAGGCCGAACCAGAGTTCGCGGCGGATCATCGCGCACCCTCCTTGGCGCCGGGTGCGGCGTGGGCGAGCACCACGCGGTCGAGCGCGGCGATGTCGTCATCGTTCACGTGCACCATCTCCTTGAGTTTTGCGACGTCGACCTCTTCCACGTCCTGCTCGCGCGAGGGCCAGGCGCCGCTGCGGATGCACTGCACGCAGCGGATGATTTCCACGATGCCCTGCAGCAGCAGCGTGAAGCCCGCCAGCGGAATGATGAACTTGAACGGATACAGCGGCAGCGGCTCGGCTGAGAAGGTCTGCTCGCGGATGGCCAGCGACTCGCCCGCGTAGATCCAGCCCGCGTAGGTGAGCGCCACGATGCCCGGCAGGAAGAACACGATGTACAGCACCAGGTCGAACAGCGCCTGCGTGCGCGGCCGGAAGAAGCCGTAGAGCACGTCGCCGCGCACGTGCCCGTTCTTGGAAAGCGTGTAGGCCCCGGCGGTCATGAACATGGCGCCGTACAGCATGATCTGCGCGTCCAGCACCCAGGCGTGGGGCTTGTTGAGCACGTAGCGCGAGAACACCTCCCAGGCGATCAGCAGCGTGAGCAGCAGGACGCACCAGGCAAAGGTCTTGCCGATCCAGGTGGAAAACCGGTCGACCGCCAGCAGTAAAGATTGCATCGGAACGAACTCCTCGCTGCGAGCGGTGCGCAGCTTGCGTTCAGGCATGGAACAGGGAAATGGGGCGAGAAAAATGAAGGAGGGCACCCCCCGGGTGCCCTCGTGTCACTGCAAGCGCATCAGGACTTCTTGGCCTGGCGTCCGAAGTAGTGGTTGTAGGCCATCTTGAAATCGACCGAGTAGTCGTTCTGCCATTGGCCCGCGCGCTCGGCGAAGGCGCGCTGCGAATCGAGCACCTTCTTGAACATCGGGTTCTCGGCGGACTTCTTGGCGATGGTCTTGTCCCACGAGGCGAGCTGCGCGCGCAGCACGGCGTCGGGCGTCTTGTAGAACTTGATGCCGCTCTTCTTGAGCTCTTCGTAGTCCTTGGAGTTGCGGTCGATGGCCTTCCAGCTCATGTCGGCGCTGGCGGCCTGCGTGGCGTACTCGATGATCGACTTGAGCTCGGGCGGCAGCGCCTTGAGCTTGGAGCCGTTGAACAGCACCTCGAACTGCTCGCCGCACTGGTGAAAGCTCTGCAGCATGCAGGTCTTGGCCACGTCGGGAAAGCCCAGCACGCGGTCGCTGGAGGCATTGTTGAACTCGGCCGCATCGATCAGGCCGCGGTCCAGCGCGGGCACGATCTCGCCGCCGGGCAGCGGGTTCACCGCCGCGCCCATGTCGGTGAACACGTCGACCGCCAGGCCCACGGTGCGGAACTTCAGGCCCTTCATGTCTTCGACCTTGGACACCGGCTTCTTGAACCAGCCCAGCGGCTGCGTGGGCATGGGGCCGTAGAGGTAGGAGGCCACGTCCAGGTTGAGGCTTTTGTAGATCTCGTCCATCAGCGCCCTGCCGCCGCCGTAGGTGTGCCAGGCCAGGATCATGTTGGCGTCCATGCCGTAGCCCGGGCCCGAACCCCACAGCGCGAGCGCCGAGTTCTTGCCGTACCAGTACGCCACCACGCCGTGGCCGCCGTCCAGCGTGCCCTTGGCCACAGCGTCCAGCAGCTGGAAGGCGGGCACCACCGAGCCGGCGGGCAGCACTTCGATCTTCAGTCGGTTGCCGGCCATGTCGTTCACCTTCTTGGCGAAGTCGGTGGCGTACTCGTGGAAGATGTCCTTGGCCGGCCAGGTGCTCTGGAAGCGCAGCGACGTGGTCTGGGCCATGCTGACCATCGGCGCCGACATGGCGCCTGCGGCAACGGCTGCACCCTTCAGAAGGCTGCGGCGGCGGGGTGATTTGCTGTCTGTCATGTGTCTCTCTCCATCCAAGTTCTGACCGAATAAACCCTGCCCGCCTTCTTGGAGTTATGTTCTGCAGGCCAAGCCCCCATCTTTGGCGCGCGCGAAAACGTGACAAACAGGGTTTTCACGAACTGGTGAAAAATTCCATCATCCGGCGAGCCGCCGGCTCCGAAGTAAAGACGAGCCGCCTCCGAACTAACCCTATTGATTGAAGGAAGCAAAGCAATGACTGAACCCATTGGTGAAAAAGGCTACGCGGGCGACGTGACCCCCGAGCAAGCTGCGCAATGGCAGGCCAGCGGCGAGGCGGTGCTGGTCGACGTGCGCACCGATGCGGAGCGCGAATGGGTCGGCTACGTGCCCGGCGCCGTGCCCCTGGCGTGGAAGCAATGGCCCGGGATGGCGATGAATCCGGCGTTCGACGACGGCGTGCGCGCCGCCGGGGAAGGCGGGAAGAAGCTGGTGCTGCTGTGCCGCAGCGGTGTGCGCTCCATCGCGGCCGCCAAGCGGGCCACCGAACTGGGGCTGGAGGCCTACAACATCCTCGAAGGCTTCGAGGGGAATCCGGACGAGCAAGGGCACCGGGGGCAGACCGGCGGCTGGCGCAAGCGCGGGTTGCCCTGGAAGCAGAACTGAATCCGCGTCTGCTACGAGGCCGAAGGCCTTGGGTCTGCGCTGTTCGACCGCGCTCGCAGCGCCTCCAGCAGATTCATGGCGGGGTCAGGAGATCGGGTCGATGGGCTCGGAGCCACCTTTCGGCGTTGGCCAGCAATTTCGTGGCTTGGTCAACGCAGCCCCGCAGCGTGGCGGTGGAAACCGGGTCACCTTCATAGTCGCTCACATTGCGTTGCCGACGCAGTGCATCGAGCACGATGATGTCCGGCTGCGCCACACCCATCGTGAGGCCCAGGCTCTGGATGGCCGTCTGGTGGTGGCCGGGTTGGCTGGTGGATGTGCGGTAGCCGTTGGCCCACAAAGCCAGCATCGCGCATTGCATGATGCATTTGTAGGCCGCATCGAATCGGTTGTCGGTGCTGAGTTGTGCAATATGCGCGTCGGCCAGATTTCGCCGCGCCGCCTGAAAGCAATTTGGCGATGCCCGCGGCGTCAGGCTGGTGGGCCTGCAGCCGCCCGATCGCCAGCAAGTTCTGCAAGCTCATCGGCGCCTCCCTTCACAAGCAATTTTGGTTTGGCCAGTATGTCGCGCGCGAACGCATCGCCACTGCGCGCACGCTGCGCGAACTCTTCAGGCGTATAGAGCACCGTGTTCACCTCTCGGCCCAGTGCCGCATGCAGAGGAAACACCGCCTGTGCCAGCGTCATGAAATCCACGCTGCCCAGCACCAGCAGGTCCACATCGCTGCCCGGCGAGGGCGTGCCGCGCGCCACCGAGCCAAACACCAGCGCCAACCTGATCTGCGCGTCCAGCGGCGCCAGTGCTTCACGCACGGCAGGCACCACGCCATGCGTCTTGCGAAACAGCGCCGCCAGATCGTCGAACAGAGGATGGCGCGTGTTGACGTTGTAGCGCACCTGATTGCCTTGTTCGCTGCGTAACAGCAGGCCGGTGCGTGCCAGCTTGTCCACCTCGCGCGCCAGCGTGCCCGCGTGGCTGTCGGTGAGGCGCGCAAGCTCCCTTAGATGAAAGGCCGATTGCGGCTGCAGCAGCAACACCGCCAGCGCACGCTGCCGCGCGGCGGGGAACAGGAGGTCCATCAGGGAAGAGTCGTTGCTCATTAGGCGACGATTGTTGCTAATAAGGCGACATTCGGCAAGGCCACTGCGCGCCATGCTCGAAGAGCGGAACAGGCGACGGCGAGCGATCGCGCACAAAAACAAAAGGCCCACGGGCAAGCCGTGAGCCTTTTCTTGACGAGGCGCGGGAGATCAGTTCAGCGCCGGAATCCGCAGCTTCTGCCCCGGATAGATCTTGTCCGGATGCGACAGCATCGGCTTGTTGGCCTCGAAGATCGCGTTGTACTTGTTGGCGTCGCCGTAGTACTTCTTCGAGATGGCCGAGAGCGTATCGCCCTTGACCACGTCGTGGAACTGCGCGGGCGGCGCGGCGGGTGCGACCAGGTTGTTGTCCACGCTGGTCACGTTGGCCACGTTGCCCGCGGCGAGCGCGGCCTTTTCGCTGGCTTCCTGCGAAGGCGCCTGGCCCGCGAGTGTGACCACGCCGCTGCTGGCCGTGTAGGTCACCTCGAGCCCGGTGAGGCCGAGGTTCTGCGTCTCGATGTAGGTCTTGATGGCGGCTGCGGCCGCCGTGTTCGCGTCGGGCGTGGCCGCCTGGGCCGACGAACCGCCGAACAGTTTTTCACCGGCTTCCTTGATGAAACTGAGCAATCCCATGGTGTTCTCCTTGTGCCGTGGTGGATGGAATTTTCGAATGTAGCGGTGGACCACCGCAGGGCAGCGTAGGCCCATGCCGCGTATGCGACGCACGCGCCAGCAGGAATAACAACAAAGTCGCAATAATCCCGCGCATGGCCTCCCCCTTCCTCGCAATCGACATCGGCAACACCCGCCTCAAATGGGCGCTCTACGACGGGGCGCATCCGGGCGCCGCGTTGCAGGCCTCGGGCGCGGAGTTTCTGGACCACATCGAACGCCTCGCCGACGGCCCCTGGGCCGACCTGCCCGCCCCCGAGTCCATGCTGGGCTGCGTGGTGGCCGGCGACACCCTGCGGCGCCGCGCCGAAGAGCAGATCGTGGAGCGCTTCGACTGCACGCCGCGCTGGGTGGTGGCCAGCGCGGGCGAGGCGGGCATCGTCAACGGCTACGACCACCCCACGCGCCTGGGCGCCGACCGCTTCGTGGCGATGATCGGCGCGCGCCACCGCATGCTCGCGCAAGGGCCGGCGCGGCCGATGGTGGTGGTGCTGATCGGCACGGCAGTGACGGTGGAGGCCATCGATGCCGACGGCAAATTCCTGGGCGGACTGATCCTGCCGGGCCACGGCATCATGCTGCGCGCGCTCGAATCGGGCACCGCGGGGCTGCACGTGCCCACCGGCGAGGTGCGCGAATTTCCCACCAACACCAGCGATGCGCTCACCAGCGGCGGCACCTACGCCATCGCGGGTGCGGTCGAGCGCATGGTGCAGCACGTGCGCTCGCACTGCGGCGAGGAGCCGGCCTGCTTCATGACCGGCGGCGCGGGCTGGAAGATGGCGCCCGTGATGAACGGGCACTTCGAACTGGTCGAGAGCCTGATCATGGACGGCCTGCTTGTCATCGCTCGCGAGCGCGCCGCCGTTTGACGAACTGCAGAAGAATCAGGGCCGCGCGATCAGCGCCTCGGCCACCGCCTGGAATGCCGGCAGCGTGAGCGGATCGTTCCCTGCATTCGCCGCCACCGGGTGCGCGGCGTAGCGCACGATCACCATCTCCGCCTTCGGATCGACGTAGATGCTCTGGCCGTGGATGCCGCGCGCCATGTACGCGCCATGCGGGTTGTTCGACACCCACCACATGTTGCGGTACGACCAGCCCGGCAGCAGCGCATAGCCGGCCTTGGCAAACTTGGCGGGGTCGCCGCCGCGCTGGATGTCTTCGACCACGGCCTTCGGAATGGCCTGCTGCCCGTTGGGCGCGCGCCCGCCGTTGCGCATGGTTTCGCCGAAGCGCGCGAGGTCGCGCAGCACCGTGTTCAGACCGCCGCCGCCCGACTCGGTGCCGATGCGGTCGACCATGAAATACGCGTCCTGCTCGGCGCCGATGCGGCGCCAGATCTTCTCGCTCAGCAGGTCGGCGAGCGACTGGTTGCTCGCGCGGCGAAGGATCCACGCGAGCACCTCGGCGTTCACCGTCTTGTAGGCGAAGGCGGCGTCGTGCGCGCCTTCCTTTTTCAGCGTGACGAGGAATTCGTAGAACGACTTGGGGCCGGTGTAGTTCGGCCCTTGCGTCAACATGCCACCGGCGCGCGCGTAGTCCCAGATTTCGGCCTTCGGGTCGGCGTAGTTTTCCGAGTAGTGCACGCCGATGGTCATGTCCATCACCTGGCGCACGGTGGCGTCGCCATACGCAGTGTCCTTGAGCTCGGGCAGGTACTTCGTCACCGGCGCCGACGGATCGATCTTGCCTTCGTCCGCGAGGATGGCGGCGAGCGTACCGACGAACGACTTGGTCACCGACATCGCGATGTGCGGCCGCTCGGGCGTGAGCGCGCCGAAGTACTTTTCGTAGACCACCTTGCCGCGGTGCATCACCAGGATGCCGTCGGTGTAGGTGCGCGGGATCATCTGGGCGAAGGTCACGGTCTCTTCACTGCCTGCACTTCCAAGAGGCTTGAAGGTGACCGCTTCGATGTCGTTGCGCGGTGCCGAAGGCAGCGGGCTCGCCGCACCGCTGCCGCGCCACACGTTGGCCGTGGGCACCGTCTCGCGCACATGCGAGAAGCTCCAGCGCGTGCGCGGAAACACGCCGCCGGCCGGGTTGTCGAAGGTGATCTGCTTGTCGGGCGGGGGCGGAAAGCCCTTCATCCATCCGAGCGCATCGACAGAGGTGGCCGCGGGATCGGGCAGCGCGGCGGGCGCGGGCGTCTGTGCAATGGAGGTGTTCACGGCAAACAGTGTCGAGGCGGCGACAAGCGCCGTGCGTTGGAAAAAAGACATGGGTTGCAAGGCTCCGGATGAATTCATCAATGACCGCTGAAGCGAGCGGGACGGCGCTCGATGAAGGAGCGCACACCCTCGGCCGCGTCCTCACTGTTCGAGAGCCGCTTCTGCGTTTCGATGAATTCCGACACCGCCGCGAGCGGCCCGTGTTCGACGGCCTTGATCACGTTGAGCCGCGTGGCCACGACCGCGAGCGGCGCCTGTGCCGCGATGCGCTGCGCAATGGCCAGCGCCGCATCGAGCTCCTGCCCGGCCGGCACCACCTTCTGCACGAAGTTCAAGCGGTACGCCTCGGCGCTGTCGAACTCGTCGGCGGTGAGCAGGTGCAGCATCGCATTGCCCACGCCCGCGCGCTCGGCCATGCGCAGCGTGGCGCCGCCCGTGGCCATGATGCCGCGCTGCACTTCCATTTGCGAGAAGCGGCAGTTGTCGGCGGCCACCACGATGTCCGCACCCAGCATCAGCTCGATGCCGACCGTGAAGCAGATGCCCTTGACGGCCACCACCATCGGCTTGGTGCGGCGGCGGTAGTCGGGCAGGCCGAAGTCGTGCGGTTCCACCAAGCCGGCGGGAATCGCCTTCTCGCCACGCTTCATGTACTCGGTAACCGCCGGCAGATCGAGGCCCGCCGTGAAGTGGTCGCCGAAGGCATGCAGCACGCCCACGCGCAGGGTCGGGTCGTCGTCCAGCCGGGTGTAGGCCTCGGCCAGCTGCTTGAACATCGGCGGCGTCCAGCCGTTGCGCTTGGCGGGGCGGTTGATGCCGATCAGCAGCACATGGTCGAGCACCTGGGTGTCGATGCAGCCTTCTGCGGGCGGGGAAGTGGGCGTGGCGGTCATTGGTTTTTGTCTCCGAGTTGTTCTTGTCGTGGGGCTCAGTAGGTGTACACGCCGCGGCCGGTCTTGCGGCCCAACTGGCCCGCGGCGACCATTTCCTTGAGCAGCGGGCAGGGGCGGTACTTGGAGTCGCCGAACTGGTCCAGGTACACCTCCATCACGGCCAGGCACACATCCAGGCCGATCATGTCGGCCAGCGCCAGCGGGCCGATGGGCTGGTTGCAGCCCAGCTTCATGCCGGCGTCGATGTCTTCGGCGGTGGCGATGCCTTCGGACAGCACGAAGAAAGCCTCGTTGATCATCGGCACCAGGATGCGGTTGACCACGAAGCCCGGCGCGTTCTTCACCGTGATCGGCGACTTGCCCAGCGCGACGGCCAGTTCCTTCACCGCATCGTGCGTGGCGTCGCTCGTGAGATAGCCGCGGATCAGCTCCACCAGCGCCATCATCGGCACCGGGTTGAAGAAGTGCATGCCGATGAAGCGGTCGGGGCGCGAGGTGGCGGCCGCCAGTTGCGTGATCGAGATCGACGAAGTGTTCGAGGCAATGATCACTTCGGGCGCCAGCAGCTCGTCGACCTGCTTGAGGATCTTGAGCTTGAGCGCATGGTTCTCGGTGGCCGCCTCGATGACCAGCTGCGCGCCCTTCAGGTCCTCGTAATTGGTCGAGCCCTTGATCAGCGCGAGCGCCGCGGCTTTCTGCTCGGCCGTGAGCTTTTCTTTCTTGATGAGGCGGTCGAGGCTGCCCGAGATGGTGGCCAGGCCCTTGTCGACGGCCGCCTGGGCGATGTCGACCATCACCACGTTGACACCGGACACCGCGCAGGCCTGCGCAATGCCATTGCCCATCGTTCCGGCGCCGATGATGCCGACGGTCTTGATCGTCATGAGAAAACTCCTTGGAAGTGCAAAACAGAAAGGGGGAGCGGGTGGGGCGCCAGGCCGCCACCGCGGCAGGACATTGATTGTGAAGCAGCCCCGCCAAGCGGCCGTTCCCGCGTGCGACACCTGCGGCGCACGGGTGGCTTACAGTGCGGCGGTTGCTTTTCTTCCTTCTTTCCAGCATCGACCATGACCACCCTCGGTACCCCTCTTTCCCCCTCCGCCACCCGCGTGATGCTGCTCGGCTCCGGCGAACTCGGCAAGGAAGTGCTGATCGCCCTGCAGCGCCTCGGCGTCGAGACCATCGCGGTGGACCGCTACGAGAACGCGCCCGGCCAGCAGGTGGCGCACCACGCGCGCACCATCACCATGAGCGACCCCGCGCAGCTCAAGGCGCTGATCGAGGCCGAGAAACCGATGCTCGTGGTGCCGGAGATCGAGGCCATCGCCACGCCGATGCTTCAGGAGCTCGAAGACGCGGGCGTGGTGCGTGTGATTCCCACGGCCCGCGCCGCCCGCCTCACGATGGACCGCGAAGGCATCCGCCGCCTGGCCGCCGAGACACTGGGCGTGCCCACCAGCCCCTACAAGTTCTGCGACTCGCTGGCCGAGCTGCAGGCGGCCATCGACGAAGGCATCGGTTATCCGTGCATCGTCAAGCCCGTGATGAGCAGCTCCGGCAAGGGCCAGAGCAAGATCGACGGCCCCGCCGACGTGCAGAAGGCCTGGGACTACGCCATGGCCGGAGGACGCGTGAGCCATGGCCGCGTGATCGTCGAAGGCTTCATCGATTTCGACTACGAGATCACGCTGCTGACTGTGCGCGCCAGGGACGCGGCTGGCGCGGTTGAAACGAAGTTCTGCGACCCCATCGGCCATGTGCAGGTGAGCGGCGACTATGTCGAAAGCTGGCAGCCGCACCCCATGGCCCCCGCCGCGCTGCAGAAGGCGCAGCAGATCGCCCATGCCGTCACGGCGGATCTGGGCGGCCAGGGCCTCTTCGGCGTCGAGCTGTTCGTGAAGGGCGACGAGGTCTGGTTCAGCGAAGTGAGCCCGCGTCCGCACGACACCGGCATGGTCACCATGGCCACGCAGTGGCAGAACGAGTTCGAGCTGCATGCGCGCGCCATCCTCGGCCTGCCGGTGGACACCTCGCTCAAGAGCCCGGGCGCGAGCGCGGTGATCTACGGCGGCGTCGACGCCACCGGCATCGCCTTCGACGGCGTGGCCGAGGCGCTGCAGGTGCCCGGCAGCGACATCCGCCTGTTCGGCAAGCCCGAGAGCTTCGCCAAGCGCCGCATGGGCGTGGCGCTGGTGCACGCGGCCGACACCGACACGGCGCGCAAGCTGGCGAAGGAAGCCGCCTCGCGCGTGAAGCCGCGCAGGGCCTGAGCCTTCTGAGGGTGAACCCGGGTGCAACGCCCGGGTAGCCAGTTTCCGCAAGCCGCGTTGCAATGACGCGGGCATCGTGCGTGAAGATCGAGCAACACCACTCGACCCTTCCGGAGACCCCATGCTGCATCCCCAGGCGCGCGCCTTGCTCGACTTCATCGAGGCACGCGGCATTCCGCCGACCCACACGCTCTCGCCCGCCGATGCGCGGGCCTTCTACCGCGAGCGCCGCGACGCCACGCAGCCGCTGCCCGCGGAAGTGGCCGAGGTGCGCGACCTTGCCGCGGACGGCCCGCACGGCACCATCCCGGTGCGGCTGTACCGGCCGCTCGGTTCGGGCGCCGGCCCGCTGCCCGTGCTGGTGTACTTCCATGGCGGCGGCTGGGTCATCGGCGACCTCGACACGCACGACGTGCTGTGCCGCGAACTGGCCAACGGCGCGGGCTGCGCGGTGGTCGCGGTCGACTACCGCATGGGCCCCGAGCACCGCTTTCCCGCCGCCGTCGACGATGTGCTTGCCGCCACGCGCTGGGTGCGCCGCGAGGCCGCGACGCTGGGGCTCGATGCGGGCCGCCTGGCCGTGGGCGGCGACAGCGCCGGCGGCAACCTCGCGGCGGTGGTGGCGATAGCGGCGCGCGATGCGGGCGACCTGCCCATCGCCTTCCAGTTGCTGATCTACCCGGCCACCGACATGCGCCGCGGCCACCCCTCGCACCAGGCGAACGGGCAGGGGTACCTGCTGACCAGCGACACGATGACGTACTTCCATGACCACTACATCGACGATGCGAAGCACGACCTCGACTGGCGCGCCTCGCCGCTGCTGCACACCGATCTGTCGAAGCTGCCGCCCGCCCTGGTGATCACCGCAGGGTACGACCCGCTGCGCGATGAGGGACTGGCCTACGCAGAGGCGCTCACCGCCGCCGGCAACCGCGCGGACTACGTCTGCTTCGAGCGGCAGATCCATGGCTTCATCACCATGGGCAAGGTGCTCGACGAGGCCGGCACGGCGGTCGCGCTTTGCGCCACCGAGTTGCGTCGCGCCTTCGCGGCAGCCTAGGGAAAGTCCCCGCGCAAATGCATGCCGCGTCCACGGTCCGCGCCGCTACGATCCAGCCACCGCGACGCCGCCAGCAGGCCGGCAGTCCAGACCCGATGCAGGAGACAAACACCATGCAGCGAGCGATTGATGCACCCCCGGAAACCGGTGGTGCACGGCAAGGCGAACGCCTCATGTGGCTGACGCCGCAGCGCGTGTTCTACGCCGGCCTGCTCGGTGCGGCGGCGGAGCGCACGATGGGCGGGCACGGCGTGTACGTGTCGCCCGCGGGTGTGCCGCCGATCCGCATCCGCATCGGCGGCGGTGCCTGGCAGACCGGCGAGCTCATCGTGGTGCCGCCGCAGGTGCCGCACCATGTCGAGAGCCGGCATCCGCTGATCTTCAACCTGCTCGTCGAATCGGAATCGGTGGACCCCGCGCGGCTGCCGGACTTCATGCAGCACTGCGGCACGGTCGATGCTCCCGCCTTCGTGCGGCGCGTGCGCGACGCCCATGCGCATTTGCTGGCCGCTTCGGGCCGCGGCACGGACTTCGACGGCTTCGATTTCGATGCGCTCTTCTTCGGCGAGGCTCTCGCACCGCGCGCGCTCGATGCGCGCATCCGCAAGGTCATCGACGCCCTGGTCGCCGACCCGGCCGCGCCCACCTCGGCCGAGGACTGCGCGGCCTCGGTGCACCTGTCGTTCTCGCGCTTCCTGCATCTGTTCAAGCAGGAAACCGGCATGGCGTTTCGCGCCTTCCGGGCCTGGAAGCGCGCACGCAGTCTGCTGCGCTATGTGCGCCAGACCACCACGCTCACCGACATCGCGCTGGACACCGGCTACCCCGACTCCACGCACTTCAGCCATTCGATCCGACAGGTGTATGGCCTCAAGCCCAGCGACATCCTGGCCGGCTCCCGCCGCCTCGCGCTGCACGACGCGGCCGGCGGCTTCCGGCACTAGGCACACAGAGGCCGCATGCAGATCCTTCAACTCCTGCTGTCGGGCATTGCGCAAGGTTGCATCTACGGCCTGATCGCGCTGGGCTTCGTGCTGATCTACAAGGCCACCGAAACCGTGAGCTTCGCGCAGGGCGACCTGATGATGCTCGGCGCCTTCGGCGCGTTCGCGGGCATGTCGCTCTTCGGCATGCCGTTCTGGCTGGCGGCCCTTCTCGCGGTGGTGGCGATGGCGGCCTTCGGCGTGCTGCTGGAGCTGGTGGTGATCCGCCCGATTCTCGGCCAGCCGCAGTTCTCCATCGTGATGCTGACCATCGGCATCGCCTACGTGGCGCGCGGCGTCATCACCATGGTGCCGGACATCGGCACCGACACCCACACGCTGGCCGTGCCCTACAAGGACCAGATCTGGAAGCTGGGCGGGCTGGTGGTCAACCTGGAGCAGCTCGCGATCATCATCGCCACGGCGATCCTGTGCGGCCTGCTGTTTGCCATGTTCCGCTACAGCAAGCTGGGCATCGCGATGCAGGCCTCGTCGCAGAACCAGCTGGCGGCCTACTACATGGGCATTCCGGTCAAGCGGCTCAACGGGCTGGTGTGGGGGCTGGCGGCGGCGGTCGCGGCCATTGCCGGCATGCTGCTCGCGCCCATCACTTTTGTGCACGCGAACATGGGCTTCATCGGGCTCAAGGCCTTTCCGGCGGCGGTGGTGGGCGGCTTCGGCAGCCTGCCGGGCGCGATCGTCGGCGGGCTGGTGATCGGCATCGTCGAATCGTTCGCCGGTTTCTATCTGCCAGATGGTTTCAAGGACACGGCGCCGTACATCGTGGTGCTGCTGATGCTGATGATCAAGCCCAACGGTCTCTTTGGCGAAAAGCTGCGCAAGAAAGTCTGAACGTTCATGCGCTACATCTTCAAGACCAGTTACGACCAGGACATCCGCCTTGCCCGGCACGGCGGCCATGTGTTCTGGTACGGCCTGCTCATCGCGTTCCTCATCGCCGCGCCATGGGTGATCGAAGAGTACTGGCTCGCGCAACTCACCTTCGTGCTGATCTACGGCATCGTCGGTTTGGGCCTGATGCTGCTGGCCGGCTTCACGGGGCAGTTCTCCATCGGGCATGCGGCGTTTCTGGGAACTGGGGCTTACGCACAGGGCGTGCTGACGAATCTCGGTGTGCCTTTTCCCCTGGCGCTGATCGCCTCGGCGGCGCTGTCGGCGGCGGTGGGCGTGGTGGTCGCGTTGCCGGCGCTGCGCGTGAAGGGCATCTACCTGGGCATCGCAACGCTGTCGTTCGGCTTCATCGTCGAGGAAGTGTTTGCGCGCTGGGAGAGCGTCACCGGCGGCAACGCAGGGCTGCATGTGAAGTCGCCGCAGCTCTTCGGCTGGTCGTTGGGTTCGGGCGACGGTTTCTACTTTCTGTGCCTGGTGGTGGCGGTGCTCAGCACGCTGGGCATCCTGAACCTGCTGCGTTCGCCGACGGGGCGCGCTTTCGTCGCGATCCGCGATTCGGAAATCTCGGCGCAGAGCATGGGCATTCATCTGGCGCGCTACAAGACCATGTCGTTCGCGATCTCGGCCGCGCTCGCGGGGCTGGGCGGCGCGCTGTATGCGCACAAGCTGAGCTTCATTTCACCGGACCAGTTCAACATCCTGCAATCGATCGACCTGCTGCTGATGGTGGTGATCGGCGGACTGGGTTCAGTGCATGGCGCGTTCCTGGGCGCGATCTTCCTCATCGCGATGCCGCAGCTCATTTCGATGGGCAAGGACTGGCTGCCCGCGGTCATCGGCCAGGCGCCCGGCCTGCAGGGGCTGGTGTACGGCGTGGTGCTGATTGCGTTCGTGCTCTTCGAGCCGCTGGGGCTCTATGGCCGGTGGCTCAAGATCAGGACGTATCTCCAACTCTTTCCGTTCTACCGCAAGGGCTTGTTCAAGCGGCAGAAGTCTTTCACCAAATCGGACCGGCTGAGATGAGCGGCAGCAACAGCGGCGACATCCTCCTGTCGGCCAAGGACCTGAGCGTGCGCTTCGGCGGCGTGCTCGCGGTCAACAAGGTGAGCTTCGATGTGCGGCGCGGCGAGGTGTTCACGCTCATCGGCCCGAACGGCGCGGGCAAGACGACGGTGTTCAACCTGATCAGCCGCATCTACACGCCGACCACCGGCGAGATCACATGGCACGGCGAGGCCGCCGGCCCGCTCGCCCTGACGCAGCAGGCGCCGCACGCGATTGCCGCGTTGGGCATCGCACGCACATTTCAGAACATCGAACTCTTCGAGCATGCGACCGTGTTGCACAACCTGCTGATCGGTCGTCACACGCATCGGCAGACAGGGTTCTGGAGCGAAGTGTTCTTCACGCCCGCCACGCGACGAGCCGAGATCGCGGCGCGCGAGAAGGCCGAGCAGGTGATCGAGCTGCTCGATCTGCAGCATCACCGCGATTCGATGGTGGCAGGCCTGCCCTATGGCGTGCGCAAGGTGGTGGAGCTGGCGCGTGCGCTGTGCACCGAGCCCAAGCTGCTGCTGCTCGATGAGCCGTCGTCGGGACTCAACGTCGAAGAGACGGCGGACATGGCGTTCTGGATCCAGGACATCCAGCATGAGCTGGGCGTGTCGCTGCTGATGGTGGAGCACGACATGTCTTTGGTGTCGAAGGTGTCGGACCGCGTGCTCGCAATGAACATGGGCGAAGTGCTGGCCACCGGTACGCCGCGCGAGGTGCAGGCAGATGAGCGCGTGATCGAGGCCTACCTCGGAACCGTGGACGACGTGAGCAGCTTGAGGAGGGTGGCGGTGTGAATGTCCTGTTCGCTACCTTTGGGGGGGCGCCCGGTGTGCGGTGCGGGGCGGGCGCCCCCACTGTGCCGGCCGCTTC
>NZ_JBEPKK010000021.1:0-61661 GCF_040544675.1 Variovorax boronicumulans | reverse complement strand
AACTGCAAGCCGTTCACATGGACAGCAACGGCCAATTCGATCCTCGAAAAACTCACCCGCCTATGCGGGCGAATTAACGGGACAGGACACTAGCTGCGCAGCAACGCCGCGAACGCATCCGCGAAGGTCGGGCGCGAGCGCGACAGCCACAGCGCCGACAGCTCGAAGGCCGGCAGTCCCGCACCGTCGCGCACGGGGGCATAGCGCACGCCCTCGTGCTGCAGGGCGCGCACGGAGCGAGGCAGCAGCGACCAGCCCAGCCCCGCCGCCACGCAGGCCAGCACCGTCAGCGTGCGGTTGGCGTCCTGCACCACCCGCGTTTCGTGGCCGGCAAGGCGCAACGCACTGAGCAACTGGGCGCGCAGCGCGGGAATCTGCTCTTCCGGAAACCACACCAGGCCGTGCCGGGCGATCTCGGCCAGCGACACGCAACCGCCCTCGGCCAGCGGCCACGCCGCCGGCACCGCGGCGATCATGGCCTCCTCGCCCAGGCGCAGCTCGTGCACCGGGGCATTGACCGACACCGGGGGGTGCAACAGCGCGATGTCGATGCGGCCTCCCTCCAACGCCGACACCTGTTCGGCATTGCTCATCTCGCGCAGCACCACGTCGAGCTGCGGGTGCGCCTCACGCAGCCTGCGCAGCGCGTTCGGCAGCACTTCGTAGACCGCATGCGTCACGAACCCCACGGTCAGCCGGCCGGCCCGGCCTGCGCCCATGGCCCGCGCGCGTTCGGCGGCCGTGTCGCTGTAGGCGAGGCTGTCGCGAAGGTCATCGACGATCGCGAGGCCCGCTTCGGTGAGCGCGGCGCCGCGGCGCGTGCGGGTGAACAGCCGCGTGCCGAGTTCCTGCTCCAGCCGGTTGAGCGTTTGCGTCAGTGCCGGTTGCGCCAGGCCCAGCCGCTCGGCCGCCTTCGTGAGGCTGCCCGCTTCGGCAACCGCGACAACGCAGCGCATCTGGCGGGTGTCCATGGCGGGGCCTGTTGTCAGAGCCTCAGAACGCCGCGCAGACGCGCAGCACCTCGCTGCCGTAGGCCTCGAGCTTCTTGGTGCCGATCCCGCTGATGCCCTGCAGGTCTTCGAGCGTGGCCGGTGCGCGTTCGGAGATGGCCGCCAGCGTGGCGTCGTGAAAGATCACATAGGCTGGCAGGTTGTGCTCCTTGGCCACTTCGGCCCGCCAGGCCTTGAGCGCCTCGAAGCGCTTCTTGCCGGTGTCGTCGAGCTTGGCGGCGGCCGGCGAAGGCGCGCCCTTGGCGGCTTTTTCGCGACGCGGCTTGCGCTCCGTGGGCGAGGAGATCGACTCGCGCAGGCTCACCACCGCCTCGCCCTTGAGCACCGCGCGCGATCCCTCAGTGAGCTTGAGCGTGTTGAACGCTTCGGCATCGACCGCCAGCGCGCCCGTGGCAATCAGCTGGCGCAGCACGCCGCGCAGCTGCACCTCGCTGAACTCCGCGCCCAGCCCGAAGGTGCTGATGCGCTCGTGCCCGAACTGCTTGACCTTCTCGGTCTCCTTGCCGCGCAGGATGTCCATGATGTGTCCCGCGCCGAAGCTGATGCCGCTCAGCTGCTGCACGCGGTAGATGGTGCTGAGCAGCTTGCGCGCGGCATCGGTGCCGTCCCACACGTTCGGCGGATTCAGGCAGTTGTCGCAGTTGCCGCAGGGCGTGCTCTTCTCGCCGAAGTAGCCCAGGAGGCGCACGCGCCGGCAGTCGCTCGCTTCGGCCAGCGAGAGCAGGGCGTCGAGCTTGCCGCGCATGACCTGCTTGAACTCTTCGCCGGCCGGGCTCTCGTCGATCATGCGGCGCTGGTTGACGACGTCGTTCAGGCCGTAGGTCATCCAGGCGTCGGCGGGGGCGCCGTCGCGGCCGGCGCGGCCGGTTTCCTGGTAGTAGCCCTCGATGTTCTTGGGCATGTCCAGGTGGCCGACGAAGCGCACGTCGGGCTTGTCGATGCCCATGCCGAAGGCGATGGTCGCGACCATCACGATGCCTTCTTCGCGCAGGAACCGGTCCTGGTGCCTCTGGCGCACCGCGGCATCGAGGCCCGCGTGATAGGGCAGGGCGTTGATGCCGGCGCCCTGCAGCGTCGTCGCGAGTTCTTCCACGCGCTTGCGCGACTGGCAATAGACCACGCCCGCATCGCCCTCGTGCTCGCGCTCGATGAAGCGCAGGAGCTGCGTGGTCGCGTCCTTCTTCTCGACGATGGTGTAGCGGATGTTCGGCCGGTCGAAGCTGGAGACGAACTGGCGCGCCTCTTCCAGCTGCAGCCGCTCGACGATGTCCGCGCGCGTGAGCGCATCGGCCGTGGCGGTGAGCGCGATGCGCGGCACGCCCGCATAGCGCTCGTGCAGCACGGTGAGCGCGCGGTACTCGGGACGGAAGTCGTGGCCCCACTGGCTCACGCAGTGCGCCTCGTCGATCGCGAACAGCGAGAGCTTGCCGCGCTCCTTCAGCGAATCGAGCTGCGACAGGAATCGCGGCGTGTTCACCCGCTCGGGCGCCGCATAGAGCAGGGTGATCTCGCCGCGCAGCATGCGGCGCTCCACGTCCTGCGTCTGCTCCCAGTCGAGCGTGGAATTGAGGAACGCCGCACTCACCCCCGCCTCGTGCAGCGCGCCGACCTGGTCGTGCATCAGCGCGATCAGCGGCGACACCACCACCGCGACGCCCCGCCCCGCACGCTGCCGCGCGATGGCCGGGATCTGATAACAGAGCGACTTGCCGCCGCCCGTGGGCATCAGCACCAGCGCGTCGCCGCCCCCGACAACGTGATCGACGATGTCCTGCTGGGCGCCGCGGAACTGCGAGTAGCCGAAGACTTCGTGGAGGATGTCGGCCGGTGCGGTGCTGCTGCCGGGGGCGTCGAGGGGGTGGGGAGCGAGGGAGGACACAGGCAACAAACAGTTATGACGCTATGAAATTAACAGCCTCCGCGCGGGAGCGGAATTTGATTCGGCTTGAGAATCCAACTCCTGCGGCGAAGGGTGGATTGTCGCTCGCCGGTGCGTGCGAAGTCAGCAGGCCGGAGCGTCTTGGAGCGTGGAGAATTGACCAGTTGCCGCGCTATTCAAGGAGACCCATTGTCCATGTCCCGTACCCGTGATGCGCTTGCGGATCGATACTTCGGTCATTTGCCGCGGCCTGCTGTTTGATGCCCGCCAAGCTCCCCATCAACCTCGACGACCTCCTGCGCCAGCGCACAGTCGAGGGCGAGCGCATTGAGTACAAGGCCGGCTGGAACCCGGACGCGATCCTGCGCACCGTCTGTGCATTCGCCAACGACTTCGCGAACCTGGGCGGTGGTTATGTGGTGATCGGGCAAGACTGCGATGCCGATGGTCAGCCCATCTTTCCACCGGTGGGCCTGGCCGACAACCAGCTCGACAGAATTCAGCAGGAGTTGCTCGCGCACTGCCAGTTGATCCAACCGCCTTACTTCCCGATGCTGGGCGTTGAGGAGGTCGAGCACCGCAAGCTCATCGTTCTGTGGGCGCCGGGCGGTCAGACCCGACCTTACAAGGTGCCAGCGTCGGTCACTGCCAAGCACAAGAGCTGGCATTACTACATCCGCCGTTATTCGAGCACTGTGGAGGCCAAGGGTGAGGTCGAGCAGGAGCTGTTGAGCCTCACGGCCAAGATACCGTTCGACGACCGGTTCCAGCAGATGGCGCGGGTAGCCGATCTGTCTGCGCCCCTGATGGAAGCCTTCTTGCACGAGGTCGGCAGCGAGTTGGCCGACGACGCGGCCGCGCTCCCGTTGGAGGCATTGGGTCGGCAGATGAATGTGGTGGGTGGCGCTGTCGAAGCGCCCATGCCCAAGAACGTCGGCCTGCTGTTCTTCAACGATGCACCCGAGCGCTTCTTTCCGGGCACGCAGATCGACGTGTTGTGGTTTCCCGAGGGCGCGGGTGGTGACCGCTTTGAGGAGAAGACTTTCAAGGGCCCGCTCGGCCGCATCACGCGCGAGGCACTCGACTACATCCGGCGTAACTACCTCGTCGAAACGGTCATCAAGCATCCGCAGCGCGCGGAGGCCGAACGGGTGTGGAACTTTCCCTATGCCGCGATCGAAGAAGCTTTGGTGAACGCGGTGTATCACCGCTCGTATGAAGAGCGCGAGCCGATCGAAGTGCGCATCGACCGTGACGAGCTGGTGGTGCTGAGCTTCCCGGGGCCAGACCGCTCCATCGCGTTGGCGGATTTGCAGGCGGGCCGCGCCGTGAGCCGCCGCTATCGCAACCGGCGCATCGGCGAATTTCTGAAGGAGCTCGACCTGACTGAGGGGCGCGCCACCGGCATCCCCAAAATCCTGAAGGTGATGGCAGCCAATGGTTCGCCGCAGCCAGTGTTCGAGAGCGACGAAGAGCGTACGTCGTTTGTGATCCGGCTGCCGGCGCACCCCAAGGTGAAGGCCACCCCGGAAGTCACCCCGGAAGTCACCCCGGAAGTCACCCCGGAAGTTGAGCGTGTCGTTGTTGCCTTGGAGGGCGAGTGGCCGCGCCAGCAGCTCCAGCAAGCGCTCGGTTTGAAGGATGACGAGCACTTTCGCAAGGCGTACCTGTTGCCGTCGCTTGAAGCCGGAATGATCGAAATGACCCTGCCGGACAAGCCTCGCAGCAGCAAGCAGCGTTACCGACTGACCGCCCAGGGCCGGCATTGGCTGAAGCATCACACCGGCGACGGCGCTTGAGCGAATAGACCGTGATCGAGCAGCCCTTTTTGCGGCGATTGCGGTGCAGTGCTCGATATGTGATTGAGGCGGGACGTTCTTGGCACGAGCTTTGCAATGGTGACCCCCGTCCCGCCGCCTTTCTTGTCTAGACAGCAATCTGGTGCATCTTCCTGAAGAAATGCACCGAAAAAGCCCTCTCGGGTTATCCTGTATATACAAGTTGGGGCGCTTGGCAACAATGCGAGGCGTGCGCGGCCCAGACCCGGGCGCACCGCCGAGCCATTTCTAGAAAACGGAACCAGGAGTACCCATGGTCAAGACGGTAGTTGTGAAAGTCGCTTCGCTGCTGGCAGCAGGTGCATGTGCAGCGGGCATGGCCGGAACGGCCGCCGCCCAGGACACGAAGATCGCGCTCGGCATGTCCGGCTGGACCGGCTTCGCGCCGCTCTCGCTGGCCGACAAGGCGGGCATCTTCAAGAAGAACGGCCTGGACGTCGAACTGAAGATGATCCCGCAGAAGGACCGCCACCTGGCCTTGGCCTCCGGTGCCATCCAGTGCGCGGCCACCACCGTGGAAACGCACGTCGCCTGGAACGCCAACGGCGTGCCGATCGTGCAGATCTTCCAGATGGACAAGTCCTACGGCGCCGACGGCATCGCGGTGCGCAACGACGTCAAGACCTTTGCCGACCTCAAGGGCAAGAGCATCGGCGTGAGCGCCCCCGGCACCGCGCCGTACTTCGGCCTGGCCTGGATGCTGAGCAAGAACGGCATGACGCTGAAGGACGTGAAGCTGGTCTCCCTGGAGCCGCAGCCCGCCGCGCAAGCCTTCGTGGCCGGCCAGAACGACGCCGCCATGACCTACGAGCCGTACCTGTCGACCGTGCGCGCCAACCCGGCCGCCGGCAAGATCCTGGCCACCACGCTCGACTACCCGATGGTGATGGACACCGTCGGCTGCGCGCCCACCTGGCTCAAGGCCAACCCCAAGGCCGCCGCCGCGCTCACCAAGTCGTACTTCGATGCGCTGGACATGATCAAGGCCGACCCGGCCAAGTCGAACGAACTCATGGGCTCGGCCGTCAAGCAGAGCGGCGAACAGTTCGCCAAGTCGTCGGCGTACCTGCGCTGGCAGGACAAGGCGGCCAACCAGAAGTTCTTTGCGGGCGAGCTCACCACGTTCATGAAGGAAGCCACCGCCATCCTTCTGGAAGCCGGCGTGATCCGCAAGGCGCCTGAAGACTACGCAGCCACCTTCGATGCAAGCTTCGTCAAGTAAGGCGCTGCCGCAGCAGGTGCCGCCGCGTGCGGCATCGGCGGTCGCCGGTTCACCCCCGCCCGCGGCTCCGGTGCGGCGCCGCGCGTTCGCACCGCTCGAACCCATCGGTGCGCGTGCGCGCGTGCTGCTGGGGCTCGGCTTCTTCGTCGTGTTCGTGCTCGCGTGGTCGCTCGCCACGCTCGGCGGCTTCGTGTCGCCGACCTTCCTTGCGAGCCCGCCGACCATGGTCAAGGAGGGCTGGCTGCTCTTCACCGAGTACGGCTTCATCGTCGACATCGGCATGACCGTGTGGCGCGTGTTCGGCGGCTTCCTGCTGGCGGCGGTGTTCGCGGTGCCGCTGGGCATCGCGATGGGCACCTGGAAAACCGTCGAAGCCTTCTTCGAGCCTTTTGTCTCGTTCTGCCGCTACCTGCCGGCCTCGGCCTTCATTCCGCTGCTCATCCTGTGGGCGGGCTTGGGCGAAATGCAGAAGCTGCTGGTGATCTTCATCGGCTCGTTCTTCCAGATCGTGCTGATGGTGGCCGTCACCGTGGGCGGCGCGCGGCGCGACCTGGTCGAAGCCGCCTACACACTGGGCGCCAGCAGCCGCGGCATCGTCGCGCGCGTGCTCATTCCGGGCGCTGCGCCGGGCATCGCCGAAACGCTGCGCCTTGTGCTCGGCTGGGCATGGACCTACGTGATCGTCGCGGAGCTGATCGGCTCGTCCTCGGGCATCGGCCACATGATCACCGACAGCCAGGCGCTGCTGAACACCGGGCAGATCATCTTCGGGATCATCGTGATCGGCGTCATCGGGCTCCTGTCCGACTTCGCTTTCAAGGCGCTCAACCGCCGTCTGTTCGCATGGGCCGCACTGTGATGACGACCGCAAAGAACCAGCTTTCCATCCAGGGCGTCTCGCGCGTCTTCACCGGCACCAAGGGCCAGAGCACGCAGGCGCTGCTGCCCATCGACTTCGAGGTGAAGGAGAACGACTTCGTCACCATCCTCGGCCCCTCGGGCTGCGGCAAGTCGACGCTGCTGCGCATCGTGGCGGGCCTGGACTTTCCGACCACCGGCCAGGTGATGCTCGATGGCGAGCGCATCGACGGCCCGGGCGCCGACCGCGGGGTGGTGTTCCAGAGCTACACGCTCTTTCCGTGGCTCACCGTGGCGCAGAACATCCGCTTCGGCCTGCGCGAGCGCGGCATGAGCGAGGCCGACCAGAAGGAGCGCAGCGAGTTCTTCATCGCCAAGGTGGGCCTGCGCGGCTTCGAGCATCACTTTCCCAAGCAGCTGTCGGGCGGCATGCAGCAACGCACCGCGATTGCGCGCGCGCTCGCCAACGACCCCAAGATGCTGCTGCTCGACGAGCCCTTCGGCGCCCTCGACAACCAGACGCGCGTGCTGATGCAGGAGCTCTTGCTGGGCATCTGGGAGTCGGCGCAGAAGACGGTGCTCTTCGTCACGCACGACATCGACGAGGCGATCTTCATGGCCAACCGCGTGGCAGTGTTCAGCGCGCGGCCGGGGCGTATCAAGACCGAGATCGCGGTGGACTTTCCGCATCCGCGCAGCTACACGATCAAGACCTCGCCCGAGTTCATGGACATCAAGGCGCGCCTGACCGAGGAAATCCGGGCCGAGTCCATGGCCGCGGCCGAGCACTGACCACCCGATGAAACGCGACCTGCCGACCCTTGCGCTCTACGCGCAAGTCAAGGACCACATTTCCCGCAAGATCCAGGACGGCACCTGGCCGCCCGGCCACCGGCTGCCGTCTGAGCACGAGCTGGTCGCGCAGTTCGGCATGGCGCGCATGACGGTGAACCGCGCGCTGCGCGAACTGGTGGAGCAGGGGCGCATCGTGCGCGTGGCCGGCGTCGGCAGCTTCGTGGCGGAGAACAAGCCGCAATCGACGCTGCTGCAGATCGCCAACATCGCCAGCGAAATCCGCCAGCGCGGCCACGACTACCGCTGCGAGATGCTCGCGGTCGAACGCCTCGCCGCCTCGCCCGACGTGGCCGCTTGGCTCGACCTGCGCGCCGGCGACTCGGTGTTCCACAGCGCCTGCCTGCACCTGGAGAACGACACGCCGGTGCAGCTCGAAGAGCGCTATGTCAACCCGCAGGTCGTGCCCGACTACCTCGAGCAGGACTTCACCCTGATGCCGCCCAGCGAGTACCTGGTGCGCAACGTGCCCTTCGACCAGATCGAACACGTCGTCGATGCCGTGCTGCCCAACGCCGACCAGGCCGAGCGGCTCGCCATGGAAGTCACCGACCCCTGCCTCCTGCTCACGCGCCGCACCTGGACGCGCAACACGCCCGTGACCTGGGTGCGATGCCTGCATCCCGCGTCTCGCTACAGCCTGGGCAGCCGCTTCAAAGCCGACGGCAACCCGAGCTTCGGCTGATTTTTTTCGTCGCACAGACCGATCGTTATCTCTCGCAACTACTTGTATAGACAGGTTCACATGCCAAGCAATCACCAAGCTTCCTCCGACACCACCCTGACCCTCACGCCCGGCAAGGTCGACCTTGCGATGCTGCGCCGCATCCAGGCCGGTGGCGTCCGGCTTGTGCTCGATCCGTCGGTACTCGACGGCATGAAGAAGGCCGAGGCCGCGGTGCGCCACATCGTCGAGAACGACCAGGTGGTCTACGGCATCAACACCGGCTTCGGCAAGCTCGCGAGCACGCGCATCGGCAACGACCACCTGGCCGAGCTGCAGCGCAACCTCGTGCTCTCGCACAGCGTGGGCACGGGCGAGCCGCTGGCTGCGCCGGTGGTGCGCATGATCCTCGCGACCAAGGCGGTGAGCCTGGCGCGCGGGCACTCGGGCGTGCGGCCCGCGCTGGTCGATGCGCTGCTGGCCTTGTTCAATGCGGGCGTCACGCCGAGCATTCCTTGCAAGGGCTCGGTCGGCGCCTCGGGCGACCTCGCGCCGCTCGCGCACATGGCTTGCGTGCTGATCGGTGAAGGCGAGGCGACGCTGGCTGACGGCAAGGTCGTCGGTGGCGCCGAGGCGATGCGCAGCATCGGCCTCGAACCCTTCGTGCTGGGCCCGAAGGAAGGCCTCGCGCTGCTCAACGGCACGCAGGTGTCGACCGCCTTGGCACTCGCCGGCCTCTTCGGCGCGGAAGACGTGTTCGCCTCGGCGCTGATGTCGGGCGCGCTGTCGCTCGAAGCGATCCAGGGCTCGATCAAGCCCTTCGATGCGCGCATCCACGCCGCACGCGGCCAGCCCGGCCAGATGGCCGTCGCGGGCGCGGTGCGCACCCTGCTCGAAGGCAGCGAGATCGTCCCCTCGCACGCCGACTGCGGCCGCGTGCAGGACCCGTACTCGGTGCGGTGCATCCCACAGGTGATGGGCGCCTGCCTCGACAACCTCGCGCATGCATCGCGCGTGCTGGTCATCGAAGCCAACGCCGCATCGGACAACCCGCTCGTGTTCTGCGACACGGGTGAAGTGATCTCGGGCGGCAACTTCCACGCCGAGCCGGTCGCCTTCGCGGCCGACATCATTGCGCTGGCGGTGAGTGAAGTCGGCGCGATCGCCGAGCGCCGCATCGCGTTGCTGCTGGACACCGGCCTCTCGGGCCTGCCGCCGTTCCTGGTGCGCGATGGGGGCCTGAACTCCGGCTTCATGATTGCGCAGGTCACCGCGGCCGCGCTCGCATCGGAAAACAAATCGCTTGCGCATCCGGCCAGCGTCGACAGCCTGCCCACCTCGGCCAACCAGGAAGACCATGTGTCGATGGCCACCTTCGCCGCGCGCCGTTTGGGCGACATGGTCAACAACACCGCGGTGGTGGTCGGCATCGAAGCCATGGCCGCCGCGCAAGGCATCGAACTCAAGCGCGGGCTCAAGAGCTCGCCGATGGTCGAAGCCGAATTCGCGGCCATCCGCCAGAACGTCGCCTTTCTCGAACGCGACCGCTACCTCGCCCCGGACATCGAAGCCATGCGCCAGTGGGCGCTGAAGGCCGACCTGCCGGCCGCGCTGCTGAACATCCTGCCCAGTCACTCTTGAACATCGCCCGATAGGAGAACCACGCCATGAACGCTCCCGAAAAACTCGCACTGAACGCCGCCGACCTCGCCGACCCGCGCCATGACCCGACCCGCGTGATCCGCGCGCCACGCGGCAGCACGCTCAACTGCAAGAGCTGGCTCACCGAAGCACCGTTTCGCATGCTCCAGAACAACCTCGACGCCGAGGTGGCCGAGCGCCCGCAGGACCTCGTGGTGTACGGCGGCATCGGCCGTGCCGCACGCAACTGGGCCTGCTACGACCAGATCCTCGCGTCGCTGAAGGAACTGAACGACGACGAGACGCTGCTCATCCAGTCGGGCAAGCCGGTCGGCGTGTTCAAGACCCACGAGAACGCGCCGCGCGTGCTGCTCGCCAACTCGAACCTCGTGCCGAAGTGGGCCAACTGGGAGCACTTCAACGAGCTCGACCGCCTGGGCCTCTTCATGTACGGCCAGATGACGGCGGGCAGCTGGATCTACATCGGCAGCCAGGGCATCGTGCAGGGCACCTTCGAGACCTTTGTCGAAGCCGGCCGCCAGCACTACAACAACAGCTGGGCAGGCAAGTGGATCCTCACCGCCGGCCTCGGCGGCATGGGCGGCGCGCAGCCGCTCGCGGCCACGCTGGCGGGCGCGGTGTCGCTCAACATCGAGTGCCAGCAGTCGAGCATCGACTTTCGCCTGCGCACGCGCTATGTCGACAAGCAGGCGCGCGACATCGACCATGCCTTCGAACTCATCAAGCAGCACACGGATGCGAAGGAAGCCGTGTCGATCGCGCTGCTGGGCAACGCGGCCGACATCCTCCCCGAGCTGGTGAAGCGCGCGAAGGCCGGCGGTATCAAGCCCGACCTCGTGACCGACCAGACTTCGGCGCACGACCTCATCAACGGCTACCTGCCCTCGGGCTGGACCGTGCCGCAATGGCAGGCCGCAATGAAGGACGCTTCGCAGCACGACGCGCTCACGAAGGCGGCCGCGAAGTCTTGCGCCGGGCATGTGCAGGCCATGCTCGACTTCCAGGCCATGGGCATCCCGACCGTCGACTACGGCAACAACATCCGCCAGGTGGCGTTCGACGAGGGCGTGAAGAACGCGTTCGATTTCCCCGGTTTCGTGCCCGCCTACATCCGCCCGCTCTTCTGCGAAGGCAAGGGTCCGTTCCGCTGGGTGGCGCTCTCGGGCGACCCCGAAGACATCTACAAGACCGACGCCAAGATCAAGGAGCTGTTCCCCGAGAACACGCACACCCACCGCTGGCTCGACATGGCGCGCGAGCGCATCGCCTTCCAGGGCCTGCCCGCGCGCATCTGCTGGCTGGGCCTGGGCGAGCGCCACATCGCGGGGCTTGCCTTCAACGAGATGGTGAAGAACGGCGAACTGAAGGCGCCCATCGTCATCGGCCGCGACCACCTGGACACCGGCTCGGTCGCCAGCCCGAACCGCGAGACCGAAGCGATGAAGGACGGCACCGATGCGGTGAGCGACTGGCCGCTGCTGAACGCGTTGCTCAACACCGCGGGCGGCGCCACCTGGGTCAGCCTGCACCACGGCGGCGGCGTGGGCATGGGCTACTCGCAGCACTCGGGCGTGGTGATCGTGTGCGACGGTACCGATGCGGCCGCCAAGCGCATCGAGCGCGTGCTGTGGAACGACCCGGCCACCGGCGTCATGCGCCATGCGGATGCGGGCTACGACATCGCCGTCGCCACCGCGAAGAAGCAGGGCCTGAAGCTGCCGATGGTGCGCTGAGCGGGCCCCTGGCCCCGCGCAAACCGGTAAGACAAAGGTAGAAGTAAAAATCCGGCCCATTCCCACCCGGTGGGAATCGGGGCTTGGAAGTGAGAACGGCGAGCAAGATACTGCCTTCGATGACGCCCCCGACCGATGCCCCCGCCCACAACGACCGCGCGCTGTTCGTGCTGTCGGTGCTGGCGCAGAGCAAGGTCGCGATGACGGCCGCCGAGCTGGTGCAGGCCACCGGCCTGGTCAAGAGCACGCTGTACCGCCAGATCGCCACGCTGCGCCGCTGGGGTTTCGTGATGGAGTCGGAGGGCCGCTACTCACCAGGCCCGGTGAGCGTGCAGCTGGCTAGCGGCTTCGACGGCAACTCCGACCTGGTCATGGCCGCCCGCGCCGACATGCGCGCGCTGGTGCAGCAGAGCCACGAGAGCGTGGCGCTGGTCACCGCGGTGAACGACCGCGTGGTGTGCCTGGAGATGATCGACAGCGAACATTCGCTGCGCTGCTCCTTCGACCGGGGCCGCAGCGTCCCGGCCAGCGACGGCGCCAGCGCCAAGTGCCTGCTGGCGCACATGCCGCTCGACCAGCGCGATGCCTTGCTCGACGGCCTGGGCGAAAGTCCCGAGCGCCGCGCCGAACGCGTCGCTGAACTCGACGCGATCCGCGAGGCCGGCCATGCCGTCACGCAGGGCGAGGTCGATGCCGGCGTCTGGGGCGCGAGCGCACCGGTGCTGGCTTCGAGCCGGCGGCTGCGCGGCGCGATCACGCTCATGGCGCCGCTCACGCGCGTCGAGGGCATGGAAGCTGCATTGCTCCACATGACGGTCGTCACGGCGGCCCGCATCTCTCGCGCGCTGCAGTAGCAGCCAGTTGCTGCATCTACCTTTTTCAAACCCACGAAAGCCCCGCCTCATGAACACCCGCCGCACTCTTCTCACTGTTGCCGCAGCCGCTCTCTTCGGTCTTGCCGGCGCCGCACACGCGCAAGGCGAGCCGCTGCGCGTGGCCACCGACGCCACCTTTCCGCCGATGGAGTTCGTGGAGAACGGCAAGCGCACCGGCTTCGACGTGGAACTGGTCGAGGCCATCGGCAAGACGCTGGGCCGCAAGATCGAGTGGATCGACATCGACTTCAAGGGGCTTGTGCCGGGCCTGATCTCCAGGCGTTTCGACATGGCCGTCTCGGCCATCTACATCACCGACGAGCGCAAAAAGGTCGTCGACTTCACCGTGCCGTACTACGCGGGCGGCCTGGTCGTGATGGTCAAAGAAGGCAACACGACGATCAAGACGCCGGCCGACATCAACGGCAAGAAGGTCAGCGTGCAGGTGGGCACCAAGTCGGTCTCCTTCACGAAGGAGAAGTACCCGCAGGTGCAGCTGATGGAAGTCGAGAAGAACCAGGAGATGTTCAACCTCGTGGACATCGGCCGAGCCGACGCCGCCGTCACCGGCAAGCCCGCCGCTTATCAGTACGTGCGCACGCGCGGCGGCCTGAAGGTGCTGCCCGAGCAGATCACCACCGAGGAATACGGCATGGCCATCCGCAAGGACACGCCTGAACTCACCAAGGCGGTGAACGGGGCCATCGAGAAGCTGAAGGCCGACGGCACTTACGACCAGATCGTGAAGAAGTGGTTCAGCGCCAACGCCAAGTAAGCGCGCGATGGATCTCGATTTCTCGCCGGTCTGGCAAGGCTGGCCCGACCTGCTGCGCGGTGCGCTCGTCACGGTGGAGATCACCGCCTGCGCACTCGCGCTCGGTTGCGTGCTCGGCCTCATTGTCGGCATCGGCCGGCTGAACCCGAAGCGACGGTGGATCTACGGCGTGTGCACCGCCTATGTGGCGGCGATTCGCGGCACGCCGCTGCTGGTGCAGCTGTTCATTCTGTTCTTCGGTCTGCCGCACTTCGGCATCCTGCTGCCGGCCTTCCTGTGCGGCGTGTTGGGGCTTGGCGTGTACTCGGGCGCCTACGTCTCAGAGATCGTGCGCGGCGCGATCCAGTCGATCGACAAGGGGCAGACGATGGCGGCGCAGTCATTGGGCATGACGCCCGGCGTGGCGATGCGCCAGATCGTGCTGCCGCAGGCGGTGGTGCGCATGATTCCGCCGCTGGGCAACGAGTTCATCGCGCTCATCAAGAACTCGGCGCTGGTGTCGCTGCTGACGATTCACGACGTGATGCACGAGGGGCAGAAGATCATCAGCGTGTCGTATCGCTCGCTGGAGGTGTACCTGGCGATTGCGCTGGTGTACTTCGTGCTGACGGGCACGATGACGCTGGTGCTGCGGCACTTCGAGCAGAAGCTGCGGCAAGGCGGGTTGATGCGATGAGCGTGCTTCACGTATTTCTCCCTCCCCCGCTGGGGGAGGGCAGGGGTGGGGGCACGACGGCCTCGACCCCAACATGGCGCTCGTTGGGCGCTGCCCCCATCCCAACCTTCCCCCGGAAGGGGAAGGAGCAAGACGGGCGGTCATGAGCAAGGTAACTCGCTTCTCGCGCGCCTCTCTGTCGGTCATGCCCTGGAAAAACGGCGGCGGCACCACCCAGGAAATCGCGAGCTGGCCGCAGGGCGCCGCGCTCGACAGCTTCGGCTGGCGCGTGAGCATCGCCACCATCGCGGCGGCAGGCCCGTTCTCGGTGTTCCCCGGCATAGCCCGCAGCATCATGCTGCTCGAAGGCGACGGGGTGCGGCTCTTCACGCACGACGGGCGCATCGAGCACCGGCTCGACATGCCTCATCGGCCGTTCGCGTTCAGCGGCGACGATGCGATCGATTGCACGCTGCTGGGTGGCGCATCGAACGATTTCAATGTGATGACGCGGCACGGACAGTGGCGCGCCGATGTGCGGGTGCTGGGCCACGCAGCGGCCATCGAGCCCGCACCGCACGGCGTGCTGCTGGCATTGCGCGGCGCATGGCGGTTGAATGACGAAACATGCCGCGAGGGCGAAGGCCTGCATTGGGCTGACGCGCCGCGGACATGGCAGGCGATGCCCGAGAGCGAAGACGCGCGGCTGGTGGCGGTGCGCATCGTGCCGGCCTGATCTGCAGAAAGAAAAAGACGATGAAACCTGCAAGCGAATTCCCCTCGGCCGACGGCCTCTGGACCGGCCTGCGCCTTGCGACCGACGCCGGCACCGAAGCCGGCATCGTGGTCGCGCAAGGCGAGATCCGCTGGGTCGGCGCACGCAGCGCATTGCCTGCCGAGTTCGCGGGGCTCACCGCACACGACGGCGGCGATGCGCTCGTCACGCCCGGCCTCGTCGATTGCCACACGCACCTGGTCTACGGCGGCCAGCGCGCCAACGAGTTTGCGATGCGGCTTGCAGGCGCTACCTACGAAGAAGTGGCAAAGGCCGGCGGCGGCATCGTCTCGTCGGTGCGCGCCACGCGCGAGGCCGATGAAGACACGCTCTTCGCGCAGGCCGCGCTGCGCCTCGAACAGCTGCTGGCCGACGGCGTCTGCGCCATCGAGATCAAGTCGGGCTACGGCCTTTCGCTGGAACACGAGCGCAAGCAATTGCGTGTGGCGCGGCGCCTCGGCGAAGCCTATGGCGTCACCGTGCGCACCACCTTCCTCGGCGCGCATGCACTGCCACCGGAATACACAGGCCGCAGCGGCGACTACATCGACCTCGTGTGCCGCGAGATGCTGCCCGCCCTCGCGGCCGAAGGGCTGGTCGATGCGGTGGATGTGTTCTGCGAGCGCATCGCCTTCTCGCTCGAAGAAACCGAGCAGGTCTTCCAGGCCGCCAAGGCTTTGGGCCTGCCGGTCAAGCTGCATGCCGAGCAACTCTCCGACATGGGCGGCGCCGCGCTCGCCGCGCGCTACGGCGCGCTCTCGTGCGACCACATCGAACACCTGTCGGCCGACGGCATCGAAGCGATGCGCCAGTCGGGCACCGTGGCCGTGCTGCTGCCCGGCGCGTACTACACGCTGCGCGACACGCACCTGCCGCCCATCGAAGCGCTGCGCGCCGCGGGCGTGCCGATGGCCGTATCCACCGACCACAACCCCGGCACCTCGCCGACGCTGAGCCTGCTGCTGATGGTCAACATGGCGTGCACGCTGTTCCGCCTGACGGTGCCCGAGGCGCTGGCCGGTGTCACCGTGCATGCGGCGCGCGCGCTGGGCCTTCAATCGACGCACGGCGCGATCGCCGTGGGCATGCCCGCCAACTTCGTCTTGTGGAACGTGCGCGATGCGGCCGAGCTCGCGTACTGGTTCGGTCAACGTCCGCTGCGCACCGTGGTGCGTCAAGGCCGCATTGCCGTGGAGAACGCCGCATGACGCGCACCCTCTTCGCAGCCGATGCGCTGCTTCCCGCCGGCTGGTCGAAGAATGTGCTGCTCGCGTGGAACGACGCCGGCCAGCTCACGCAAGTGCAGCCCGCCGCGCAACCGGCGTCCGGAACGCAAGTGGCGACCGGCCCGGTGATCCCCGGCATGCCCAACCTGCACTCGCACGCCTTCCAGCGCGCCTTCGCAGGCCTCACCGAACACCGCGCGGAACAGCAGGACAGCTTCTGGAGCTGGCGCACGCTGATGTACCGCTTTGCCGCGCGCCTCGGCCCGCAGCACATGGAAGCCATCGCGACCTGGCTCTACGCCGAGATGCTCGAAGCGGGCTACACGAGCGTGTGCGAGTTCCAGTACGTGCACCACGACGCCGACGGCCGCCCCTATGCCGACGACGCGACGCTGAGCCTCGCGCTGCTGCGCGCTGCACAGAAGACCGGCATCGGCTTCACGCTGCTGCCGGTGCTCTACCAGACCAGCGGCTTCGGCGACCAGCCGCCCAACGAAGGCCAGCGCCGCTTCGTGCGATCGACCGAGTCGATGCTGCGTTTGCTCGAAGCGCTCAAGCCGGCTTGCGATGCGCAGGGCGCGCGCCTGGGCATGGCGCCGCATTCGCTGCGCGCCGTGCCGCCCGAGGCGCTGCGCGATGCGGTCGCGGGGCTCGAAGCCATCGACCGCACTGCACCCATTCACATCCACATCGCCGAGCAGACCAAGGAAGTCGACGATTGCGTCGAGTGGAGTGGGCTGCGGCCGGTCGAGTGGCTGCTCGACCACGCGCCGGTCGATGCGCGCTGGTGCCTCGTCCACGCGACGCACATGAACGACGCGGAATACGAGTACGCCGCCAAGAGCGGCGCGGTGGCGGGCCTGTGCCCGACGACCGAAGCCAACCTGGGCGACGGCATCTTCGATTTCTCCAAATGGCGCAGCCACGGCGGCACATGGGGCGTGGGCTCCGACAGCCACGCCAGCGTCAACGCGGCCGAAGAACTGCTGATGCTCGAATACAGCCAGCGTTTGGCCAAACGCCAGCGCAACGTCGGCGCGAGCGCGGCGCAGCCGCACGTTGCGACCGCGCTCACGCTCGAAGCGGTGCAGGGCGGGGCGCAGGCGGCGGGCCGCGCGGTCGGCGGGCTCGCTGTGGGGCAGCAGGCCGACTTCGTCGTGCTCGATGCCGCGCATGTCGCGCTGCAGGGGCTGCACGCGCCCGAGATGCTCTCGGCCCACGTCTTCGCGAGCCACCGCACCTCCGCCATCGACAGCGTCTGGGTCGCCGGCCGCGAGCGCGTCTCGGCCGGGCGCCACGCGCTGCACAACGAAGCCGCGTCCGCCTTCGTCGCGGCGCGCACCCAACTCCTCCAGGACTGAAACCACCATGGCCTTCACCACCGCCGAACCGGCGTTCCGCTTCCGCCAGGGCACACGCCCTCTGCTGATCTCGATGCCGCACGTCGGCACCCATGTGCCGCCCGCGCTCGCCGCCCGCTTCACCGACGAAGCGCGCCACGTGCCCGACACCGACTGGCACCTCGAGCGGCTCTACGACTTCGCCGACGAACTCGGCGCCTCGGTGCTCGTGGCCACGCACTCGCGCTACGTGATCGACCTGAACCGTCCGCCGGATGGCGCCAGCCTCTACCCGGGCCAGAGCGTCACCGGCCTGTGCCCGGTCGACACCTTCGACGACACGCCGATCTACGCATCGAGCGACGACCTGCCGGACGACGCGGAAGTCGCCGAGCGACGCGATGCCATCTGGCAGCCGTACCACCGCCAGCTGCAGGCCGAGCTCGACCGCCTGAAGGCTGCCCACGGCACCATCGCCCTCTGGGACGCGCATTCGATCCGCTCGGTGCTGCCGCGCTTCTTCGAAGGCAAGCTGCCCGACCTGAACCTGGGCACCGGCAACGGCACGAGTTGCGATCCGGCGCTGGCCGCCACGCTGCTGGGCATCGCTGAATCCGCGCCGGGCTATACCGGTGTGCTCAACGGGCGTTTCAAGGGCGGTCACATCACGCGCCAGTACGGCAACCCGGCCGGCGGCGTGCATGCAGTGCAGCTGGAGATGACGCAGTCGAGCTACATGCAGGAAACGCTGCCCTTCGACTACCTGCCCGAGGTGGCAGCAGGCGTGCAGCCGCACGTGCGGCGGATGATCGAGGCGGTGCTGGCCTTCGTCGAAGGCCAGGCAAAGCACTGACGGGCGGCAGGGCAAGCCTGCTTTTCTACAATCGCAGGTTATGAAGCCCGTCATCTATACCCGCGGCCAGGCATTGGCCGGCATCCTCGAAAAGCGCATCGCCATCCTCGACGGCGCCATGGGCACGATGATCCAGCGCTTCAAGCTCACCGAGGAGCAGTACCGCGGTGAGCGCTTCAAGGACTTCGAGCGCGACGTGAAGGGCAACAACGAGCTGCTCTCGCTCACCCGCCCCGATGTGATCCGCGACATCCACGAGGGCTACCTCGCGGCCGGCGCCGACCTCATCGAGACCAACACCTTCGGCGCGACCACCATCGCGCAGGAGGACTACAAGATGGCGCACCTGGCGCGCGAGATGAACCTGGAATCCGCCCGCATCGCGCGCGCGGCCTGCGACAAGTTCAGCACCCCGGACAAGCCCCGCTTCGTGGCCGGCGCCCTCGGCCCGACGCCCAAGACCGCGAGCATCAGCCCCGATGTGAACGATCCGGGCGCACGCAACGTCGATTTCGAATCGCTGCGCGCGGCCTACTACGAGCAGACCGAAGCGCTGGTCGAAGGCGGCGCCGACGTGATCCTGGTCGAGACCATCTTCGACACGCTCAACGCCAAGGCGGCGCTGTTCGCGGTGGACGAGTACTTCGACAACAGCGGCGAGCGCCTGCCGCTGATCATCAGCGGCACGGTGACCGACGCCTCGGGCCGCATCCTGAGCGGCCAGACCGTCACCGCCTTCTGGCACAGCGTGCGCCACGCGCAACCGCTGGCCATCGGCCTCAATTGCGCGCTGGGCGCGGCGCTGATGCGCCCCTACATCCAGGAGCTGGCGCGCGTGGCGGGCGACACCTTCATCAGCTGCTATCCCAATGCGGGCCTGCCCAACCCGATGAGCGACACCGGCTTCGACGAGACGCCCGATGTCACCTCGCGCCTGCTGCACGAGTTCGCGGCCGAGGGGCTGGTGAACATCGTGGGCGGCTGCTGCGGCACGACGCCGGACCACATCGCGGCGATCGGCAAGGCCGTAGCGCCGGTGCGGGGGCGTTTGCTGAACAACACGGCCGGCTTCTACAGCGAAGCCGCCTGAGCGAGCCCGCAGGCCGCCTTCGTTTTCACGGGGTCATCTGCGCAGCGGCATTCGTGGCAGGCGGACTCGCCGATGGCATCGGTTGCCTCTTGTTCTTGGGAGAAATCGTCATTTCTTCCGGCATCGGAGCGCTCGCCGTTGGGATACTTGCGCATTCCTCTGCCCAAGTCGGGCGCCACCTCGAAAAGACGGGTTTCGCATGAAGCTAAGTGAACGTGACGACTACGGCCAGCTGCTCACGCAAATCGGCGATACCTTCACCCGCGGCCGCGTCCAGGCGCTGCGAGCAGCCAACCAGGAGTTGCTGGCAGCCTACTGGCAGGTCGGCCGGCATATCGTCGAATTCGAACAGGCCGGGCAGGCGCGCGCCGAGTACGGCAAGGCGCTGATCGAGCAACTGGCGCGCGATCTCAAGCTGCGCCACGGCAAGGGCTTCAGCCGGAGCAACCTGATCCGTATCCGCCAGTTCTACCTGCTGTACCCGAAAGGTGCGACGCTGTCGCACCAATTGAGCTGGTCGCACGTCGTGGAACTGCTCAAGATCGACGATCCGCTGGAGCGCGGTTTCTACGAGCAGCAAAGCGTCAATGAGCGCTGGTCGGTACGTGAGTTGGTCCGGCAGAAAGACAGTGCGCTGTTTCTGCGCCTGGCCGCGAGCCGTGACAAGGCCGGAATCCTGAAGCTCGCCAGCGAGGGGCAGGTGGTCGAGCAGCCCGTCGATCTGCTGCGGGAGCCCTACGTTTTCGAATTCCTCAAGATTCCAGAACCGGGACAGGTGTCGGAAACCCAACTCGAGACCCTGCTGTGTGATCACCTGCAGCAGTTCTTGCTGGAGCTGGGAAAAGGGTTTACCTATGTTGGCCGGCAATACCGCATCACGCTGAACAACAGCCACTACAAGGTCGATCTGGTCTTCTATCACCGCATCCTGCGCTGCTTTGTTCTCATCGACCTGAAGCTGGGTGACGTGCAACACCACGACATCGGCCAGATGAATCTCTACCTGGGCTACTTTGCCAATGAAGAGAACGCCGAAGGCGACAACCCGCCGATCGGCATCATATTGAGCCGCCACAAGGACGAACTGCTGGTCGAGTACGCGACCTACAACCTCAACAGCCAGCTTTTCGTCCAGAAGTACCAGCTCTATTTGCCCGAGCGCGAAGAGTTGCAGCGGGAGCTGGAGTTGACGTTGCGAGAAGCAGGGGAGTGATCACGCGTCTGGAGTTCAGCGCAACGCCGCCGCCTGCCGATCCCGCGCAATCAGCGCCACGAAGCGCTGCGCGCCCAAGCCCAGCGGGCGTTCCCTCGACCACACCACATCGACCCACAGGTCGAGCCCGTTGCTGAGGTTCTCGAAGGGAATCTCGACCAGCGCCCCTGCCGCCACATGCGGCCGCGCGAAGTTGCGCGGCAGCCAGCCCCAGCCCAGGCCTGCGGTGATCAGGCTCAGCGCGGCCAGCGCGTTGTCGGTGCGCCAGACGTGGCGCGCGAACACGAAGCGCGGATCGCTGGTCGCCAGGTCGCGCCCGGCGACGACGATCTGGCGGGTGTTGGTGAGGTGCTCTTCCCGCAGCCGCTCGCCGGCCGCCGCAAGCAAGGCCGGATGGTCGGGCGCCATCACGGCCACCATGGTGTCGCTGCCCACTTCCTGAAAACCTTCGCGGCCGTCCAGGCTCGGGCGCTCGAACACCAGCGCCAGCTGCGCGCGGCCGCTGTGCAGCAGCGCCAGCGCATCGGCCTGCGGCGCGGCCAGCACCTCGACCTGCAGCAGCGGGTATTCCTGCGCTAGTTCGGCCAGCGGCCCACTCCAGGGGGCGGCCAGCAATTCGGGCGCGATGGCGAGCGTCAGGCGGTTTTCCAGCCCCTGGGTGAGCGCGAGCGCCTGCACCTGCAGCTGCTTGAGCTGCGCCGCGAGCATGCGCGCCTGCGGCTCCAGCGAACGGGCAGCGGCGGTGGGCTGGGGCTCGCGGCCCTTGCGGTCGAACAGGGGCAGGTCGAGCTCGGCCTCCAGGCTCGCGATCGCCATGCTCACGGCCGACGGCACCTTGCGCAGCGCCCGCGCGGCGGCCGAGAAGGAACCGTGGTCGATCACGGCCAGGAACACCTCGACGTTGTCGCTGGAGAAAGCCATGGCGTCCGACTTATCAATTTAATTGAAACAAGATGACTTTTTATATCAGTAAATAGCAAATAAAGTCCAGCCATCGCATTCAAGTTCTCAGAGGAAAAGTCATGCAAGGGCTCCAGCGTCGTGTCGTCTACATCTCCCTTTACGAAGGGATCGCCATCGTGTGCGCCAGCGCCGGCCTGGCCCTGATGACGGACGCGGGGCTCGGCCATTCGGGCATGCTGGCCGTGGCTGCTTCGGTCATCGCCGTGATCTGGAACCTGGTTTTCAACGCGCTGTTCGAGCGCTGGGAATCGCGCCAGGCCGTGCGCGGACGCAGCGTGCGCCGCCGCATCGCCCACGCCATCGGCTTCGAGGGCGGGCTGATCGCGTTCCTGGTGCCCATGCTCGCCTGGGGGCTGGGCGTGTCGCTCTGGCAGGCGCTGGTGATGGACCTGGGCCTGGTGGTGTTCTTCCTGGTCTACACCTTCGTCTTCAACTGGGGCTTCGACCGGGTGTTTGGCCTGCCCCGCTCGGCGATGGGGCCTGCCCAGACGGCGTAGCCCGGGACGCCCGCAGCGCCAGCGCGCCGGCCAGGCGCAGGCGCTCGCGTTCGTTGAACAGCATCTCGCGCAGATGCGCCTGCTGTTCCGGGGGCGCGTTGGCGTACTGGTCGAGGCGGCTGCTCCAATCCTTGTTCTCCTGGTCGAGCGCCTCCAGCTGGCGTGCGGTGTCGTAACCGTACGTGGCGCTCCGCTCGGCAAAGCGCTCCTGCGGGCTGGCACCGCGCGCGTCCATCGCGTCGGTCTGGCGCTGCACATCGACCTGGGCCGTGAAGCCGCGCCGCTGTTCGCGCTGCTCGGGCGTGAGCAGGGCTTCCTCGCTGCGCTGCGCGGCCGCCTCGCGTTGCTCGGGCGTGAGGCCGGTGTTGCGGGCCAGCGCCATCTTGTCGGCCATCAGGAGGTCCTGGCGGATCTCGTCGCCGAAGAGGCCTTCGATCTCCTCGGGCGTGAAGTACGTGCGCCTCACGGCGGCACGGGCTTCGATGGTCTTGTGCAGCGAGGCGGCGTCGCCGGTGTCGGGGGGCGGCAGGGCCTGCATGGTTTCCTGCATGTCGACATAACGCTCCAGCAGGCCCATCGCGCGGGAAACCAGCTCGGCGGGCAGGCGCTTGGCCAGCAGGCCGGGCGCCACCGCCATGAAGGCGACCTTGCCGGTGGCCTGCGCCTCGGCGAGCGCGCTCTCGAAGATGAGGATGAGCGACGGGTTCAGCATGGCGTCGGGCGCGGGGCGGGCATCCCCGTTGGGTTGCGCTGCCGGCGCCACGGCGCCCGGGGCGGTGGCGGCCGATGTCGCCACCACTGTGGCCGGGGAGTCTGCCGGCGTCTGCTCGTCCACCAGCCACCATCCGGCAAGGATGGCGAGCGCCGCAGCGCACGCCATCGCGCCGAGCTGCAGCGGTCTCACAACGGGACCCACCGCATCGTCAGAGGCCCACGCTCTTCAGGCGCGCCGCCTGCTCCTGGAAGAGCTGCACCGGCTTTTTCTCGAACAGCGTCCACAGCCCCGCATAGGTCAGGCCGAAGAGCTGGTTGACCTCGTCCAGGTGGTTCTGGCGGTAGTCGCCCAGGTGCGTGCCCAGGCGTGTGCTGCACACGGCCAGCAGGCCGTCGTTGGTCTCGCCCGGAAAGGCGACCAGGCTCAGGCCGCCCATGGCCACGTCGCTGGCGTCGAGCGCATTGGTGAGCGGCATCGTGCCGGACCAGGAGTAGTAGCGCACGCCGTTCACTTCGGCCGGGCCGCTCTTCACGTCGCACGAGGAGCCGGGGGCAGGGCGGCCCTGGGGAAACCTGGCATCGAAGGCCGCGCCGCCGGCCGTGGTCAGCGAGTTGAGCGCGTTCAGCGGCACCTCGGGCAGCTGGCTCGGGTCCTTGCCCGACAGCGCGCCGATGAGCAGTGTGACCAGCTTCAGCGCCTTCGCGGCCACTGCTTCGGCGGCGCTGCCCTCGGGAATCTTGCGCAGGAGGTCCGCCACCTTCGATCCGCCATTGGCCCCGCCCACGGAGGTGACCGAGGCGACCAGCCCGGGCTCCACCGCCGCCACGTAGCGCGCGGTGGGCGCGCCCTGCGAATGGCCGATGAGGTTGAACTTGAGCGACGGATTGCCCGAGAGCGCCCGCAGGTTCTTCAGCTCCTGGATCAGCTGCTCGCCGCGGATCTCGGAGCTGTTGGCGCCGGAAACCTGGGCCACGAACACCTTCGCGCCCGCGCCGGCCAGGCTTTCGGGGATGCGATAGAAGTAGTCGACACCCAGCACGTTGTCGAAGCCGAAGAGGCCGTGCACCAGCACGATCGGGTTCTTGGTCTTCGCTTCGCTGGAGGTCACCCGGGCCTGCACCTGCGTGGGCGTGTCGCTGACGGCCGCCTGGCCCAGGCTCGCGGCCCCCGCGATGCAGCAGCAAAGCAGTGCGGCGCGCACCGGGCGGGCGGTGAGGCGCAACAGCCTCGATTTCCTTTGTCTCGGCATCTTTGTCATTCCTTTGTTTTCAGATAAAAACACGAACGTTCGATTTTTTATGGACGGCGCGCCCGCATTCTGTGAGGGTGTCCGCGCGGCCAAACTAGGGCTTTCCCGCGGACCGTTGCGAAGGACCTTAAAATCCACCCCCTCCCAAGGAGCGTTGCAGCAGTTCGCCAGGCGGGCTGTCAGGCTTGGGATTCCAAAACGACGCTCGCCTGTTTGTTCCTTTCGCAGGTGAGCCCATGGCCCAGACCCCCCAGATCTCCGTTCCCCCCATGAAGCTGTCCGGCCTCGAGCCGGTCGCCATCGGCGAGGGCACGCTGTTCGTCAACATCGGCGAGCGCACCAACGTCACCGGCTCCAAGGCCTTCGCGCGGATGATCCTGAACGGCCAGTTCGAAGAGGCCCTGGCCGTTGCGCGCCAGCAGGTGGAAAACGGCGCCCAGGTCATCGACATCAACATGGACGAGGCCATGCTCGACAGCAAGGTCGCGATGGTCCGCTTCCTGAACCTCATTGCCAGCGAGCCCGACATCGCGCGCGTGCCGGTGATGGTCGACAGCTCCAAGTGGGACGTGATCGAGGCGGGCCTGCGCTGCATCCAGGGCAAGGGCATCGTCAACTCCATCTCCATGAAGGAGGGCGTGGACAAGTTCAAGCACGAGGCCAAGCTGGTCAAGCGCTACGGCGCCGCCGCCGTGGTCATGGCCTTCGACGAGAAGGGCCAGGCCGACACCTATGCGCGCAAGATCGAAATCTGCGAGCGTGCCTACCGCGTGCTGGTGGACGAGGTGGGCTTTCCGCCCGAGGACATCATCTTCGACCCGAACATCTTCGCCATTGCCACCGGCATCGAGGAGCACGACAACTACGCGGTCGACTTCATCAACGCGGTGCGCTGGATCAAGCAGAACCTGCCGGGCGCGAAGGTGTCGGGCGGCGTGAGCAACGTGAGCTTCAGCTTCCGCGGCAACGACCCGATGCGCGAGGCCATCCACACCGTGTTCCTGTACCACGCGATCCAGGCGGGCATGGACATGGGCATCGTCAACGCCGGCATGGTCGGCGTGTACGACGACCTGGAGCCTGAACTCCGCGAGCGCGTGGAAGACGTGGTGCTCAACCGCCGCCCCGATGCCGGCGAGCGCCTCGTCGAAGTGGCCGAAACCGCCAAGAGCGGCGCCAAGGACGAGAGCAAGCGCCTCGAATGGCGCGGCACGCCCGAGCAGCCGGTGCACGTCAACCAGCGCCTCTCCCACGCGATGGTGCACGGCATCACCGACTTCATCGTGGAAGACACCGAAGAGGCCTACCAGCAGATCCTGGCGACGGGCGGCCGTCCGCTGCATGTGATCGAAGGCCCGCTCATGGACGGCATGAACATCGTGGGCGACCTGTTCGGCGCCGGCAAGATGTTCCTGCCGCAGGTGGTGAAGTCGGCGCGCGTGATGAAGTCGGCCGTGGCCCACCTGCTGCCCTACATCGAGGAAGAAAAGCTGCGCGACGAGGCCGCCGGCCGCGATGTGCGCACCAAGGGCAAGATCATCATCGCCACCGTGAAGGGCGACGTGCACGACATCGGCAAGAACATCGTCACCGTCGTGCTCCAGTGCAACAACTTCGAGGTGGTGAACATGGGCGTGATGGTCCCGTGCCACGAGATCCTGGCGCGGGCCAAGGTCGAGGGCGCGGACATCGTGGGCCTCTCGGGCCTCATCACGCCGAGCCTGGAAGAAATGCAGTACGTGGCCGGCGAGATGCAGCGCGACGACCATTTCCGCATCAAGAAGATCCCGCTCATGATCGGCGGCGCCACCACCAGCCGCGTGCACACGGCCGTGAAGATCGCGCCGCACTACGAAGGGCCGGTGGTCTACGTGCCCGATGCGTCGCGCAGCGTGAGCGTGGCGCAGTCGCTGCTGTCCGATCAGGCCACCGCGTACATCGACGAGATCAACGCCGACTACGACAAGGTGCGCCAGCAGCACGCCAACAAGAAGCAGGTGCCGATGTGGCCGCTGGCCAAGGCGCGCGCCAACAAGACGCCCATCGACTGGTCGAACTACGTGCCGCCTTGCCCCAAGTTCATCGGCCGCCGCGTGTTCAAGAACTTCGACCTCACCGAGCTCGCCAAGTACATCGACTGGGGCCCGTTCTTCCAGACCTGGGACCTGGCCGGCCCGTTCCCTGCGATCCTGAAGGATGAAGTCGTCGGCACCGAGGCCGTGCGCGTGTACGCCGACGGCCAGCGCATGCTCAAGCGCCTGATCGAGGGCCGCTGGCTCAGCGCGAGCGGCATCGTCGGTTTCTGGCCCGCCAACACGGTGAACGACGACGACATCGAGCTCTACACCGACGAGACGCGCAGCGAAGTCGCGCTCACCTGGTACGGCATGCGCCAGCAGACCGAAAAGCAGGCGATCGACGGCGTGATGCGCCCCAGCCGGTGCCTCGCCGACTTCGTCGCGCCAAAAGACAGCGGCCTGAAGGACTACGTGGGCGTGTTCGCCGTCACCGCGGGACTGGGCGTCGAGAAAAAAGAGAAGTACTTCATCGACGACCTGGACGACTACTCGGCCATCATGCTCAAGGCCCTGGCCGACCGGCTGGCCGAAGCCTTTGCCGAATCGCTGCACCACCGCGCGCGCACCGACCTCTGGGGCTACGCACCCGACGAGGGCCTCAGCAACGAGGACATGATCGGCGAGAAGTACCGCGGCATCCGCCCCGCGCCCGGCTACCCGGCCTGCCCCGACCACAGTGTGAAGCGGCCCATGTTCGACCTTCTGGCCTGCGCGGACATCGGCATGACCCTGACGGAAAGCCTCGCTATGATGCCCGCCGCCAGCGTCAGTGGCTTCTACCTGAGCCACCCCGATGCGACCTACTTCAACGTCGGCAAGATCGGGCACGACCAGTTGCAGGACCAGGCCGCGCGGCGCAAGGAGAGCGAGTCCGATCTGGAACGTCTGCTGGCGCCCAATCTTTGAACGTCCTTTGAACCTGCCGGCCGGCTCGGCCGCCCGGCCCCGGGAGTTGTTATTCAGAAGCTGATGTTTGCAGCCGCGCACTACGCGGCACTGGTGGTTTTCGTGATCGGCTGCTGGGGGTGGGGGCGCGGGGTGCTGGCTCGCTTGGCGCCGCCGCCGCGCCGCGACGCCTGGCTCGAAGCCGCGGTGGCGGTCGCGCTCGGCGTCGGGCTTTACATCTGCGCATTCCAGGCGCTGGCCATCTTCGGTGTGTTCAAGCCCGGCGCCACGCTGGCGCTGGTGGCGGCGGGTGTGGTCGTGGCCGGCTTGCAATTGCCGGGCTGGCTCCGCGAACGGCGTACCTTGTACGCCGGCGCCGCCGCCGCACCGTGGACCTACTTCGACCGCGTCGCGATGGTCGCGCTGGCGTTGGTCGCCTTGCCCGCGCTCATCGCGCCGCTCGCGCCGCCCGCCGCCTTCGACGAGCTGATGTACCACCTGCCCTACGCGCGCGAAGTCGCGCAGCAGGGCACGCTGGGCATCCACGAATGGCTGCGCTACCCCTGGTTTCCGTACAACTACAACCTGCTGTATGCCGCCGCCCTGCAGGTGGGCGACGACGTGCTGCCGCACTTTTTGAATGCGCTGGCGGGCGGGCTGTCGGTGGTGATGATCTACCGCCTCGGCATGCTGCACGCCAACCGGCTCACCGCCTGCATCGGCGCGGCCATCTGGCTGGGGCTCGGCGACTATTCGAACGCGCTGATCGACATGGGCGTGGCGCTCTTCGTGCTCACGGCCTGCGTGTCGCTGTGGTGGTGGCGCGAATCGCAGCCGGTGCACAGCGGCATTCGCTGGCTGGGCCTGGCCGCCTTCTGTCTCGGCGTGGCCGCGGGCTCCAAGTACCAGGCGCTGATCTTCATGCCGCTGGTGGCGCTGTTCGTGGTGTGGCACGAGCGCCGGCCCAAGGCCTGGGCGCTGGCGATGCTGTGCTTCCTGATTCCGTGCATCTACTGGTATGCGCGCAACGCCGTCATGACCGGCGACCCCTTCAACCCGATCGGCGCGCGCGTGTTCGGTTTCACCGAGTGGACGCCGGCCGACTACGTGCAGCAGCTGGCCGACGTGCGCGACCACGCCGAGATGCCCAACGCGCTGATCTGGTCGGTGTTTCTCGCGCCCTTCGGCGTGCTGTGGAAGCGCTCGGCCGCGGTGCGCGCCGCGGGCTGGTTCTGCCTCTACTCGGTGGTCGTGTGGGTCGTGACCTCGCGCTATCCGCGGTATCTGACGGCCTCGTTCCCGCTCCTGGCCCTGACGGCGGCCGTCGGATGGCAGGTGCTGTTCGGCTGGATCGTCGCAGGCGTGCGCCGCCTGTTCGGCATGAAGCCTGACACCGGCGAAGGCGTGCCTGAGCTCACCAACCGGCGCAGCTCGGCCCGCATGGGCGACTGGGTCGTGGTGCTGCTGCTGGCCGTGCTCGCGGCGGTGTCGGTGCGGCAGACCGCGGGCAAGGTCGCGATGATTTCGCCCACGGCGGAGAGCCGCGAGGCGTTTCTGCGCCAGCATGTGCCGGGCTACGCGGTGATGAACCAGCTGCGCCAGAACCCGACCGGCCGCGTCTACCAGATCGCGCTGAACGAGGCGATCTACTACGGCCCCAACCCGATATGGGGCGACACGCTCGGCCCCTGGCGCTATGCCGACTTTCTGCTGCTGCCGCCGGCCGAGATGGCGCGCAAGCTTGGCGGATTGGGCTTCACCGCCATCGTCATGCCGGGCAACCTCGTGCCTACGCTCACCACTCGCCCCGATTTCGACAAGCACTTCGCCCTGCTGTACGACCAGGACGGCAGCCGGGCCTACCGCATCCTTCCGACGTCCTCTTCATCGCCATGACCCACGCCGACGACACCCAGCGCCGAAGCGCCGCACCGCGCATCGCGGCGGTCATTCCGTGCTTCAACGAAGCGCTGGCGATCACGCAGGTGGTCGAGGGATTCCGCGCGTCCCTGCCGGCCGGCGCAGAGATCCACGTGTTCGACAACAACTCGACCGACGACACGGCGGCGGTCGCCCGCGCGGCCGGCGCCATCGTCACGCACGTGGCCGCGCCCGGCAAGGGCAATGTGGTGCGGCGCATGTTCGCCGACGTGGAGGCCGACATCTACGTGATGGTCGACGGCGACGCCACCTACGACACCGCCGCGGCGCCGCGCCTGATCCAGCGGCTGGTCGACGGCAACCTGGACATGGTGGTGGGCAACCGCGTGGACGACGGCCAGAACGCGCTCACCTACCGCGCCGGCCATCGCCTGGGCAACCGCATGCTCACCGGCGCGGTGGTGCAGCTGTTCGGCGGCGGCCTCACCGACATGCTCTCGGGCTACCGGGTGTTCTCGCGGCGCTACGCCAAGTCGTTCCCGGCGCTGTCGCGCGGCTTCGAGATCGAGACCGAGCTCACCGTGCACGCGCTCGAACTGCGCATGCCCTGGGCCGAGGAAACCACCGCCTACAGCACGCGCCCGGAGGGGTCGCACAGCAAGCTGTCGACCTACCGCGACGGCTGGCGCATCCTCAAGACCATCTGCAAGCTCTTCGTGAGCGAGCGGCCGCTGCAGTTCTTCTCGATCATTGCGGCGCTGCTTGCGGCGGCTGCGATCGCGCTGGTCTTTCCGCTGCTGCTGACCTACCTGCACACCGGCCTGGTGCCCCGGCTCCCCACGGCGGTGCTGGCAACCGGCTGCATGCTGGGCGCGATGCTGTCGATGGTCTGCGGCGTGGTGATGCACGCCATCAGGCTCGGCCGGCGCGAGGCCAAGCGGCTGCGCTACCTGGCGATACCGGGCGTGCGCCACTGCGCCGGGAAATGAAGCTGGGGCGCGAGTTCCTGTCGTTCGCCGCGGTCGGCGCGGCGGGCTTCGTGGTCGATGTGGCGGTGCTGTACCTGCTGGCGCCGCTCCTGGGTTGGTACGGCGCGCGGGTCGTGTCTTTCCTGGCGGCCGCCACGGCCACCTGGGCGCTGAACCGGCGCTACACCTTTGCCGATCGACGCGCCTCCGATGCGTCGGTGCTGCGCGAGTACCTGGGGTACCTGGTGACGATGCTGGGCGGCGCGGTCGTCAACTATGGCGCGTATGTGCTGGTGCTGCACTGGGCCAGCGGCGCATGGGCGCCGGCTGCCGGCGTGGCGTTGGGCAGCTGCGCGGGGCTGGTGGTGAACTTTCTGTCGGCGCGCTACCTGGTGTTTAGAGCGAAGTAACTGTCTTGCTCCCTCCCCTCCCGGGGGAGGGCAGGGGTGGGGCACGCTGCGCATCCATCGGGCGCTCTGCATGCCACCATCCCGACCTTCCCCCAGAGGGGGAAGGAGAAAGAAAAGCGCGCTGCTCAGTGTGCGCCCGACACCACCACCGGAATCTCGGTCGCAGGCGGCGTGTTGCGGCTGCGGCCGCAGCGCACGATGCCGTCGATCATCACCATGCCCACGCCCGGGATGTCGCCCAGCTGCACGCTTTCGAGCAGGCCCGGCGCGGGTGAATGCTGGGCGCGGTCCATGAAGACGAAGTCGGCGTCGCGGCCCACCTCGATCAGACCGCAGTTGAGCTTGCGGATCTTTGCCGTGTTGCCCGTCGCAAAGCAGAACACCAGCTCGGCCGGGATGTTCGCGATGGACGAGAGCATCGCCACCATGCGCAGGATGCCCAGGGGCTGCACGCCCGAGCCTGCGGGCCCGTCGGTGCCCAGGATCACGCGGTGCGGGCACTTGAGTTCAAGCGCCGCCTTGGCCGCGGCAATGGCGACTTTTTCGTTGCCGTTGTGCACGATCTCGATGGCGCGCGTGCTCTTCTCGCACAGCTCGCACACATGCGCCTCGGGCAGCGAGGTGTGGCCGCCGTTGATGTGGCCGATGATGTCGGCGTCGGCCTCCAGCACCACGTCCTTGTCGATCAGGCCCGAGCCCGGGATCGACGGGCCGCCCGTATGGATCGTGCTCTGGATGCCGTACTTGCGCGCCCAGGCCACCATTTCCTTGGCCTCGTAGCCGGCCTTGACCGAGCCGAGGCCCACTTCGCCCAGGAGGCCCACGCCGGCTTCGGCGAGCTCCTTGAAATCGCTCTCGACCATGCCCTTCTCGATGACCGGCGCGCCGGCCAGCACCTTCACGCCACCGGGGCGGAAGTTGTCGAAGGCGCGCTGCGCGGTGATGGCCAATGCCTTCAGGCCGACGATGTCCTTGGGGCGCCCCGGCAGGTGCACTTCGCCCGCGGAAATCATGGTCGTCACGCCGCCGTGCATGGTCGAATCGATCCAGCCGATCTGGCCCTGGCGCGGGGTCCAGTCGCCGAACACCGGGTGCACGTGGCTGTCGATGAGGCCTGGCGCGACGCAGGTTTTCTTCGCGTCGATGACGGTCTGGGCGCCTTCGAGGTCGCAGTCCTTTTCCTTGCCGACCGCGACGATCAGGCCGTCGTTCACCACGATGGTGTCGGCGTCCAGGATGGGCTTGTCGATGTCGCCCGAGAGCAGCAGCCCTATGTTCTTGATGACGACCTTGCCCGACCTTGCGCCGGCTGCGATTTCTGCCATTTGGTGTTGTCCTCGTCGTGGGGTGGGGGGCTGTCTTGCGGCGTGTCTGCGCGCACGGTGCGCAGCACGGTTTCGATCACGAAGTTTTCCCAGTGCGTGATCGCCTCCGGCGACTCCAGCGGCTCGCCGAGGAAGGCGGTGAGCGTGTGCCGGTTGGAGGTATAGAAATAGCCGGTGGAGGCGATCAGCAGGTAGATGTCGCGGGCCACCAGGTCCTTGCGGAACAGGCACTGTGCGCAGCCGCTGGCCAGGATTTCCGCAATGATCGCCACCGCCCGCGAGGAGTACTCGCGCGCCCGCAGCGACTTGGAGATGTGCCGGCCCTTGTGCAGGTTCTCGGTGTTCAGCAGCGTGACGAACTCGGGGTTCTTGCGGTAGTAGCCCAGCACGAAGCGGATCACTTCGGTGAGCGCCTGCACAGGGCGGCTCGCGTCGAGCGCGATGGCCGCCTCGGCATCGTCCATGCGCTGGTAGATGCCTTCGAGCACCGCAATGAAGAGGCCTTCCTTGCTGCCGAAGTAGTAATAGATCATCCGGTCGTACGACTTGGCGGCCTTGGAGATCTTCTCCACGCTGCCGCCGTCGTAGCCGTACCTGGCGAACACCTTGGTCGCCGACTTCAGGATGCTGTCGCGCGTGGCCTGCGCTGCGGCTTCGCGCACGCCGGTGCGGCGCTGGGGCCTGGTTGTTGCCTTGCTTGCCTTCGTGGCGGGGCGGCTGTCGGCCATCGTGCGCGCGGCGTCCCTGCTTACTTTTCCGCGAAGGCGCGTTCGACGACGAAGTCGCCGGGCGTGCTCGTGTTGCCTTCCTTGAAGCCGCGCTTCTCCAGGATGTGCTTCAGGTCCACCAAGAGGCCCGGGCTGCCGCACAGCATGACGCGGTCTTCCTCGACGTTCAGCGGGGGCAGGCCCAGGTCGTCGGTGAGCTTGTTGCTCTCGATCAGGTCGGTGATGCGGCCCTGGTTGCGGAACTCCTCGCGCGTGACGGTCGGGTAGTAGAGCAACTGCTTTTCGATCATCTCGCCCAGGATCTCGTGCTTGGGCAGGTGGTCGGTGACCAGGTCGTGATAGGCCAGCTCGTCGACCTGGCGCACGCCGTGCACCAGGATGACCTGCTCGAACTTCTCGTACGTCTCCGGGTCGCGGATGATGCTCATGAACGGTGCGAGGCCGGTGCCGGTGCCGAACAGGTAGAGGCGCTTGGCGGGCAGCGTGTAGTCGATGAGCAGCGTGCCGGTGGGCTTGCGGCCCACGATGATGGTGTCGCCCACCTGGATGTGCTGCAGCTTCGAGGTGAGCGGGCCGTCTTCGACCTTGATGCTCAGGAACTCGAGGTGCTCTTCGTAGTTGGGGCTCACGATGCTGTAGGCGCGCAGCAGGGGCTTGTTGTTGACCTTCAGGCCGATCATCGTGAAATGACCGTTCGAGAAGCGCAGCGCCGGGTCGCGCGTGGTGGTGAAGGTGAACAGGCGGTCGGTCCAGTGGTGGACGCTCAGGACGCGTTCTTCGCTGAATGCACTCATACGGAACTCAAGAGTTGGTTGAAGACAGGGAAAGGTGGCTGAGCCGATATGCACGCCTTTGGGGCGGCAGGCGTCGGCGGGCTGGCAACCCTCCATTGTCGTTGGTCGTAAAAACCCCGATGACCACCGCGAGAAAACACCATTGCAAGCATCGGGCCTGTTTGCTACATTGACCACGAATGTAGTGAACGCAACATGAAAGTGTAGGGAATGCTACACAAACGGCAGGCGGCGCACAAGCGGGGCTTGCGGCACGTTTGTTGCAAACCCCACCGAACCGGATTGCCCCGTTCACTTCACCCGACATCGCCCACGAGATCGCCCCGATGACCGAACACACCAAGACAGACGGATTGCCCGGCATGGACATGCCGATGCAATCCGCCGCCGCGGGCCACGCCTTCGGCAAGGCCCCGCCGCGCAGCGAGAAGATGAGCACCGCCAAGGTCGAGTGCAACGCCTGCCCGGTGCTGTGCCAGATCTCCGACGGCCGCACCGGCGCCTGCGACCGCTATGCCAATCGCGAGGGCGTGCTGGTGCGCGTCGACCCCGTGGTCCTGCTGCGCCGCGCCATTGCAAGCGAGGCGCCCGCGCTGGTGCCCTTCGACCGGCCGGCCGCCGAAAAGAGCGAAGTGATCGAAGCCGGCGGCCCCGACTGGAACGGCGACCTGCTGCACGCCGACGAAGTCTTCGTCACCGGCGTGGGCTCGTCCACCACCTACCCCGACTACAAGCCGGCGCCGTTCATCGTGGCCTCGAAGGCCCAGGGCGTGGACATGGTCACCGTCGTCACCGAAGGCATCTTCAGCTACTGCAGCTTCAAGGTGAAGATCGACACCGACCGCTTCCTCGGCTCCGAGCAGGCCAACGTGCGCTACCGCGGCGAGGTCGTCGGCCACGTCACCACGGCCGAGTACGGCTCGCAGATGCTGTCGCTCGGCGGCGTGCACCACCTCACCGGCGGCAGCAAGAAGGAGGGCCGTATGACAGCCGAACTCATGCAGCTGCTGGGCAACAAGAAGGCGGTGGAGTGCACCATCGACGGCGGCTCCACCCTCGTGATCCAGGCCGGCAAGGCGCCCATCGTCAACGGCGTCGAAGAGCAGCGCATGCGCGTGGGCTGCGGCTCGGCGGCTGTGGGCATCTTCGCGCGCCAGTTCGCGGGCGTGGCCGACGAAGTGGTGGTGGTCGACGACCACATCACCGGCGTGCTCACCGAACACCAGGCCGGCCGGTGCCTGGACATGGCGCCCTCGGGCATCCAGATGCTGGGGCGCAAATCCACGCCGGGACGCTACTTTCAGGTGGCGAACCCGGGCAACGGCTGGGGCGGCACCGACATCGCCGATCCGCTCGCGATCATCGAAGGCTGGGAAGAGGGCGTCGCGCGCCCGGGCCTGCGATTGCTCATGACCTCGACCACCGGCGAGCACGCGCAGTGGTACGTGCTCGACGAGGCACTGAAACCCGTCGAGCAGCAGATGCCCGCCGAAGTGAAGCGCATCGTCGATCGCATCGGCGAGAACTGCGAGCCGTCGCTGTGCACCGTGCTGTTCCTCGGCGGCGCGGGCGGCAGCCTGCGCGCCGGCGTCACCGAAAACCCGGTGCTGCTGACGCGCGCCATCAAGCGCGCGCTGGTCAATGTCACCTGCGGCGGCGCGCCTGCCTATGTGTGGCCTGGCGGCGGCATCACCGTGATGGCCGACGTCATGCGCATGCCCGACAACAGCTTCGGCACCGTGCCCACGCCGGCCATCGTGGCGCCCATCGAGTTCAGCATGTGCCGCGACGACTACGAGGCGCTCGGCGGCCACATGGAACACATCTTTTCGCTCGAGCAGGCGCTCGCGCGCGGTGCGTGGCAGGACGACGGCGCGCCGCTCGCGCGCCAATGGCTCGTGATGGACGACGCCAACCCGTGGCCGCTCGGCCACGCCCCGATGCTGGGCTGAACGAACCATGTCCGCCCAACGCAGTGCGCTCGACAGCAATCGCTGGCACTTCAACCACGGCCCGATCGACATCGTGGCCGAGGCGCACGGCGACCCCTATGCCGTCGCGGCCGCGCACGACGCGGCCTGGGCGCGCTTTGTCCATGTGCTCGACGAACTGGTGCGCGAGCTGCCGCTGCTGCGCCTGCCGGTGACCGACAAGCTTCGCCCGCGCGGCGTGGTTGGCCAGCGCATGTGGGACGCCTGCGCTGCGTTCTCGCCGATGTTCATCACGCCGATGGCGGCCGTGGCCGGCTCGGTGGCGCAGGAGCTGGTCGCGTTCTACGACCGCCCCGGCATCGAGCGCGCCTGGATCAACAACGGCGGCGACATCGCGCTGCATCTCGCCCCCGGCCAGTCGGCGCGCGTGGGTGTGTTCGCCGACATCGCGCGCTTCGACTGGCGCAGCCACGGCGACAGTGGCGATCTGCTCACCACCGATGGTCAATTCGAGCTCCATGCGGCGCAGCCGGTGCGCGGCGTCGCCACCAGCGGCTGGCGCGGACGCAGCTTTTCGCTGGGCATCGCCGACAGCGTGACGGTGCTGGCCGCCACCGCCGCGCAGGCCGACGCCGCAGCCACCGTGATCGCCAACGCCGTCGATGTCGACGACGCACTGATCCAGCGGCGCATCGCCAGCGAATGCAAGGACGACAGCGACCTGGGCGAGGCCCTGGTCACCGTGGACGTGCCGCCGCTCGCACCGTCGCAGGTAAAAAGTGCACTCGATACGGGCGCGATATGCGCCAAGGTCCTGCAAAAAGGCGGGCTCGTGTGGGCCGTTCTCATCGTTTGCCAGGGGCAGTGGCGACTTGTTGCGCCCTTATGCTCGAAGTCGCTGCCAAGCGTGCAGCCGAAGTCGGTTGGTTCAGTATTTGCTTAACGAAAAGCAAGGTTCTTTTTCATGATCGATATCCGTCGCGTCTTCACCCATGTCGAGCACATCCACCACGAGTTCGGTCCGCGTGCCGACACCCCGTTGGTGCGCGGTGCCATCGGCGCGGTGCTGACCAATCCCTTCGCGGGCCGCTACGAGCCCGACATCCTGCCGATGATGGCGCTGCTGGACCCCGTGGGCGTGGACATGGCGCACAAGCTGCACGCCGCCATGGACGTGCCGCTGGAGCAGATCGCCACCTACGGCAAGGGCGCCATCGTGGGTGCCGACGGCGAGCTGGAGCATGGTGCGCTCTGGCATGTGCCCGGCGGCTACGCCATGCGCGAACTGCTGGGCTGGAAGGGCAGCCGCGTCGCCTACACCCAGGGCGTGGCCGAAGAAAAAAGCGGCCAGCCCGCCAACGCACTTTCCATCGTGCCCTCGACCAAGAAGGTTGGGCCGCCCGGCGCCTCGCTCGACGTGCCGCTCACCAACATCAACGCGAGCTACGTGCGCGGCCAGTTCGACGCCATCGAGGTGCGCGTGCCCGGCGCACCGGCGGCCGACGAGATCGTCTTCATCCTCGCGATGAGCACCGGCTACCGCGTGCACGCCCGCGTCGGCGGCCTGCTCGCGAAAGACATCAGCAAGTGGGACGGCCTGCGCTGATCCCACGCACACAGAGACAAGACAAGGAACAAGCACAACATGACCGCCAACATCCGCAAGCTCGTCATCCAGGTCGATGAGGTCCGCAAGGAAATGGGTAAGGACGTGACCCCGCCCACGCGCCGCGCCGTCGCCATCGCCGTGATCGAGAACCCCTACGCCGGCCGTTACAGCGAGAACCTCGACGAACTCATCGCCATCGGCGAAGAACTCGGCGCCCTGCTCGGCCAGAAGGCCGTCAAGGCGCTAGGCATCGAGCCCGGCCAGGCGCAGAGCTACGGCAAGGCCGCCATCGTCGGCGAGCGCGGCGAGCTCGAACATGCGGCCGCCATCCTGCACCCCAAGCTCGGCGCGCCGCTGCGCGTGGCGGTCGAGAAAGGTGCGGCGCTCGTGCCTTCGGCCAAGAAGCAGGGCACGCTGGGCACCGCCATCGACGTGCCGCTCGGCCATAAAGATGCCGCCTTCGTGCGCAGCCACTTCGACGCCATCGAGGCCCGTGTGTCCGATGCGCCGCGCGCCAACGAAATCGTGGTCGCCGTGGCCGTCACCGACAGCGGCCGTCCGCTGCCGCGCGTCGGCGGCCTCCAGGCCGGCGACATCAAGGGGGAAGACGGTCTTCGCTGACCGCCCTTCGCACCATCACCCAATCCGTGTTTTCCGTTCGAACCCCAAGGAGCTTCCCGATGATTCCACTACGCCATGTCTTCTGCGCCGCTTCCGTCGTCACGCTGGCCACTGCAGCCCTCGTCCCCGCGCATGCGCAGGGTGTGATCAAGATCGGCGAAATCAACAGCTACAAGGCGCAGCCCGCCTTCCTGGAGCCCTACAAGAAGGGCATGGAGCTCGCGGTCGACGAGATCAACGCCAAGGGCGGGGTCAACGGCCGGAAGATCGAGCTCATCAGCCGCGACGACAACGCCAACCCCGGCGATGCGGTGCGCGTGGCCGAAGAGCTCATCTCGCGCGAGAAGATCGACGTGCTGGCCGGCGCCTTCCTGTCGAACACCGGCCTGGCGCTCACCGACTTCGCCAAGCAAAAGAAGTTCTTCTACCTGGCTGCCGAGCCGCTCACCGACAAGATCGTCTGGAGCAACGGCAACAAGTACACCTACCGCCTGCGCCCCTCGACCTACATGCAGGTCGCGATGCTGGTGCCCGAGGCCGCCAAGCTCAAGAAGAAGCGCTGGGCGATCGTGTACCCCAACTACGAATACGGCCAGTCGTCGGTCGCCACCTTCAAGACCCTGCTGAAGGCCGCGCAGCCCGATGTCGAGTTCGTCGCCGAGCAGGCCCCGCCGCTGGGCAAGGTCGACTCCGGCAGCGTGGTCCAGGCGCTGGCCGATGCCAAGCCCGACGCGATCTTCAACGTGCTCTTCGGCGCCGACCTCTCCAAGTTCGTGCGCGAAGGCAACACGCGCGGCCTCTTCAAGGACCGTGAAGTGGTGAGCGTGCTGACCGGCGAGCCCGAGTACCTCGACCCGCTGAAGGACGAGGCGCCCAACGGCTGGATCGTGACCGGCTATCCGTGGAACGGCGTCAAGACGCCCGAGCACAAGGCCTTCCTCGATGCCTACCAGGCCAAGTTCAAGGACTATCCGCGCCTGGGTTCGGTGGTCGGCTACAGCGCCATCCACTCGATCGCGGCCGGCATCAAGAAGGCCGGCAGCACCGACACCGAGAAGCTCGCCGCCGCCTTCAAGGGCCTGCAGGTCGATACGCCCTTCGGCAAGATCAGCTACCGCGCGCAGGACAACCAGTCCACCATGGGTGCGTACGTGGGCAAGACCAAGAACGACAACGGCAAGGGCGTGATGGTCGACTACGTCTACCTCGACGGTGCCAAGTTCCAGCCCACCGACGAAGAAGTGAAGAGGATGCGCCCCGCAGACTGACCGTTGCTCGCCCCCAGGCTGCGCGCACTTCGTGTCGCTTCGCCAACCCCCTACCGGGGGCGGGCCGGCCGCTTCGGGCGGCCGCGCGCGGCGGCCCTCGCGAATGAATACCGCGTCCACCAAGGATTTTTGAATGAGCTTTTCAGGCTTCGTTGTTCAGTTGCTCAACGGGTTGGCCGGTGCGTCCTCGCTTTTCCTCGTGGCGGCCGGCTTGTCGTTGATCTTCGGCGTGACGCGCATCGTCAACTTCGCCCATGGATCGTTTTTCATGGTCGGCATCTATGTCGCGTACACGCTCGTCGACAAGCTGGGTTCGAGCCTGGGCTTCTGGCCTGCGCTGCTGATCGCGGCGCTGGCGGTCGGCGTGCTGGGCGCGCTGATCGAGGTGCTGCTGCTGCGCCGCATCTACAAGGCGCCCGAGCTGTTCCAGCTGCTGGCCACCTTCGCATTGGTGCTGGTCATCAAGGATGCGGTGCTGTGGCTCTGGGGGCCTGACGAGCTGCTCGGCCCGCGCGCGCCGGGCCTCAAGGGCTCGGTCGAAATCCTCGGCCGGCAGTTTCCGTCCTACGACCTGTTCCTGATCGTCGTCGGCCCGCTGGTGCTGGGCCTGGTGTGGCTGCTGCTCACCCGCACGCGCTTCGGCACGCTGGTGCGGGCCGCCACGCAAGACCGCGAGATGGTCAGCGCCCTGGGCGTGAACCAGGCATGGCTCTTCACCGCCGTGTTCGCGCTCGGCGCCCTGCTCGCCGGCCTGGGTGGCGCATTGCAACTGCCGCGCGAACCTGCCACGCTGGAAATGGACCTCAACACCATCGGCGCAGCCTTCGTGGTGGTGGTGGTCGGCGGCATGGGCTCGCTGCCGGGCGCCTACGTGGCGGCGCTTCTCATCGCCGAGATCAAGGCGGTGTGCATCTGGCTTGGCGTGGTGCAGATCTTCGGTGTCGACGTGTCCTTTTCCAAGCTCACGCTGATGGTCGACTTTCTGGTGATGGCCATCGTGCTGGTGTGGCGCCCGTGGGGCCTGATGGGCCGGCCGCAGGCGCCCAGCCGCTACGTGGGCATGCAGGAAGAACCGCTGCGCCCGGCCAGCAATGCCTACCTGGTCGCGGCCGCGGTGCTGGGGCTGATGCTCGCGGTGCTGCCGCTGCTCACCGTGAACTCGCCCTACACGATGGTGCTGATGATCGACCTGCTGATCGCCGCGCTGTTCGCCACCAGCCTGCACTTCATCATGGGCCCCGCCGGCATGCACTCCTTCGGCCATGCCGCGTACTTCGGCCTGGGTGCCTACGGCGCGGCGCTGCTGGTGCGCTCGCTGCACCTGCCGATGGAAGTCGCGCTGGTCGTCGCGCCTGCCGTGGCCGCGCTCGGCGCGCTGGTGTACGGCTGGTTCGCGGTGCGGCTCTCGGGTGTGTACCTTGCGATGCTCACCTTGGCTTTCGCGCAGATCACCTGGGCCATCACCTACCAGTGGGACAGCTTCACCGGCGGCAGCAACGGCCTGACGGGCGTGTGGCCTTCCGAGTGGCTGTCGAACAAGCAGGCCTACTACTGGCTCACGCTGGTGCTCGTGGGCGCGGGCGTGTGGTGGCTGCGCCGCGTGCTGTTCTCGCCCTTCGGCTATGCGCTGCGCGCGGGCCGCGACTCGGTGCTGCGCGCCGACGCCATCGGCATCGACGTCAAGCGCATGCAGTGGATGGCCTTCGTCATCGCCGGCACGGTGGCAGGCCTGGCCGGCTCGCTCTATGCGTTCTCCAAGGGCAGCATCTCGCCCGAGAGCCTGTCGGTGGGCAAGTCGGTCGACGGCCTGGTGATGGTGCTGCTGGGCGGCATCCAGACCCTGGCCGGGCCGGTGGTCGGCGCCGTCACCTTCACCTGGCTGCACGACACCGTGGCACGCAACACCGACTACTGGCGCGCGATGCTCGGCGCCATCATCCTCATCCTGGTGCTTCTGTTCCCGCAGGGCATCGCGGGCTCCATCAAGCAACTGGCCGACCGCTGGCGCGCACCGAAGAATGAAACCGCTGAAGCAGATGCCAAGCTCAAGGAGGTGAAGGCATGAGCCTCCTCAAAGTCGACAACCTCGGCAAGTCTTTCGGCGGTGTAAAGGCCGTGGACGGCATCAGCTTCGAGCTGCCCGCCGGCGAGCTGCTCGCGCTCATCGGCCCCAACGGCGCGGGCAAGTCCACCACCTTCAACATGGTCAACGGCCAGCTCAAGGCCGACCAGGGTTCCATCACGCTCGACGGCCACGAGCTCGTGGGCCGCAAGCCGCGCGAGATCTGGCGCAAGGGCGTGGGCCGCACCTTCCAGATCGCCGAAACCTTTGCCTCGCTCACGGTGGTCGAGAACGTGCAGATGGCCCTGCTCTCGCACGATGGCAAGCTGTTCTCGATGTGGCGCCGCGCGGCCGACCACAAGCGCGACGAAGCGCTCGCATTGCTCGACCAGGTCGGCATGAAGTCGCAGGCCGACCGGCCCTGCAGCGTGCTGGCGTACGGCGACGTGAAGCGCGTCGAGCTCGCCATCGCGATGGCCAATTCGCCCAAGCTGCTCCTGATGGACGAGCCCACCGCCGGCATGGCGCCCCAGGAGCGCAACTCGCTCATGGCGCTGACCAAGGACCTCGTCATCCAGCGCGGCATGGCCGTGCTCTTCACCGAGCACAGCATGGACGTGGTGTTCGCGTATGCCGACCGCATGATCGTGCTCGCGCGCGGACGCCTCATCGCGCAGGGCAGGCCGCTGGAAATCCGCGACCATCCGAAAGTGCAGGAGGTGTACTTCGGCAGCGGCAAGACATTCGAGAAGATCGCGGAAAAAGCCGCAGCGCTGGGAGTGAACGGATGAGCACGCACGAACCTCTGTTGCAAGCCAAGTCGCTGTGCGCCTGGTACGGCGCCGCGCAGATTCTTTATGACGTCGACCTGGAAGTGCGGCGCGGCGAAGTCGTCGCGCTCATGGGCCGCAACGGCGCGGGCAAGTCGACCACGCTGAAGGCGCTGATCGGCATGCTGGCCAAGCGCCGCGGCGCGGTGCACTTCCTGGGCCACGACATCTCGAAGAGCGAGCCGCACCATGCGGGGCGGCTGGGCCTGGGCTTCGTGCCCGAAGACCGCCGCGTGTTCACCGACCTCACGGTGATGGAGAACCTCGAAGTCGGCAAGCAGCCCGCGCGCCAATGGGCCGACGGCACCCCGGCGCCGGTGTGGACGCCCGAGCGCCTGTTCAAGCTGTTCCCCAACCTCGGCGAAATGCCCAACCGCCCCGGCGGCCGCATGAGCGGCGGCGAGCAGCAGATGCTCACCGTGGCTCGCACGCTGATGGGCAACCCGTACCTGGTGCTGCTGGACGAACCCTCCGAAGGCGTGGCGCCGGTCATCGTCGAGCAGATGGCCCACATGATCCTGGAGCTCAAGGCGCAGGGCGTGAGCATCCTGCTGTCCGAGCAGAACATGCACTTCGCCGAACTGGTGTCCGACCGGGCCTATGTGCTGGAGAAGGGCCAGATCCGCTATCACGCCACGATGGCCGAACTGGCGGCCAACGAGGAAGTGCGCCGCGCCTATCTCAGCGTCTGATCGATTCTCTCAACCTCACCGGAGTCCACACCATGCATCGCAGAACCGTATTGAAGTCCGCCGCTGCCCTCGGGCTCATGAGTGGCCTCGGCAGCTTTGGCTTCCCGGCCTTCGCCGCCGGCAAGATCAAGCCCGGGAGCAAGGCCGCGCTGATCGTGGTCGATGTGCAGAACTGCTTTCTCGACGGCGGCACGCTCGCGGTGAAGGGCGGCAACGAAGTGATTCCGGTCATCAACGGCCTCGCCTCCGCGTTCGAGAACATCGTGGTCACGCAGGACTGGCACACGGCGGGCCACGCGTCCTTCGCGAGCACCTACTCGGGCAAGAAGCCTTTCGAGACCACCAAGCTCAACTACGGCACGCAGGTGCTGTGGCCCGACCACTGCGTGCAGGGCACCGACGACGCCGCGCTCGGCAAGGACCTGAAGGTGCCGACCGCACAGCTCATCATCCGCAAGGGCTTCCATAAAGACATGGACAGCTACTCCGCGTTCGAGGAAGCCGACCACAAGACGGCCACGGGCCTGGCCGGGTATCTGAAGGCGCGTGGCATCAAGACCGTGTTCGTCACCGGCCTGGCCACCGACTTCTGTGTGGCCTGGACCGCGATGGACGCGCGCAAGGCCGGCTTCGAAGCCTATGTGATCGAAGACGCCACGCGCGGCATCGACCTGAACGGCTCGCTGGCCGCGGCCTGGAAGCAGATGACGGCCAAGGGCGTCAAGCGCATCCAGTCGGCGGACATCCAGGGCGCCTGAACGCGCGGCCTCCCCACACCCACACACAACAACAACTCCAAAGTAGAAGACGCATGAAGCTTTCGATTTCAAGGCGCGCCCTGGTGGCGGGCGGCGCGGCCCTGGCGCTGGGCCCGGGCCTGCTGCGTTCGGCACGCGCGGAAAACGGCGTGACCGACACCGCCATCCGCATCGGCCAGTCGGCCGTGTTCAGCGGGCCGGCCAAGGACTTCGGCGTCGACTATCGCGCGGGCATCAAGCTGTACTTCGACCGCGTCAACAAGTCGGGCGGCGTCAACGGCCGCAAGATCGAACTCGTCTCCTACGACGATGCCTACGACCCCGCCAAGACGGCCGTCAACACCGCCAAGCTGATCGACGAGGACAAGGTCTTCGCGCTCACCGGCTTCGTCGCCACCGGCAACCTCGCGGCCGCAATGCCGCTCGCGGAGAAGGCGGGCGTGCCGATGTTCGCGCCGCTGGTGGGCACCACCTCGTTTCGCACCAAGGTCAACCGCTACCTCTTTCACGTGCGCGCGGGCTACGACCTGGAGCTGCGCAAGATCATCAGCCACCTCTCGACCATCGGCTTCTCGTCGATCGCGGTGGTGTACCAGGACAGCCCCTTCGGCAAGTCGAACCTCGCCACCTGCGAGCAGCTGGCGGCCGAATACAAGGTGCAGGTGGTCAAGACGCTGCCGCTGGCCATCACCGCCGAAGACGCCAAGCAGGTCTCCGCCGAAATCTCGGCGGCCAAGCCCGGCGCGGTCGTGATGATCATGGCCGGCCGCATGGTCGAGACCTTCATCCGCGACTACCGCGCGAGCGGTGCGGGCGCGCCGCTGTACACGCTGTCGGTGGGCATCACCGATGCCGCTGGTTCCGCCAAGCGGCTGGACGGCAAGCTCGCGGGCCTGGTCACGGCCAGCATCGTGCCGCCGCCGACCGCGCAGCGCGTGCCCATCGTGGCCGACTACCAGCGCGACCGCGCCGAATTCGGCGAAAAGATCGACAGCTACACCACGCTGGAGGGCTACATCGTCGCGCGCGTGATGGTCGAGGGCCTGCGCCGCGCGGGCAAGACGCTCACGCGCGACAGCTTCATCGCCGGGCTCGAGGGCATCGGCAACACGCGCTTCGGCGATTTCCCCATCGACTACAGCGCCAAGAACCACAACGGCTCGACCTTCGTGGACCTGGAGATGTACACCCGTGACGGACAGTTGCGGCGCTGAGCCACCGCACCTGCAGGTCAACGGCCGGGCCTGTTCGCTCGCGGGCGTGCCGCGCGAGGCGTCGTTGCTGCACTTCCTGCGCAACGACCTCGGGCTCAACGGGCCCAAGTACGGCTGCGGGCTGGGGCAGTGCGGTGCCTGCACGGTGCATGTGGATGGCGTGGCGGCGAGGGCCTGCGTGATTCCCGCGCATGGCGTGGCGGGGCGCGCTGTCACCACGCTCGAGGGCTTGGGCATGCGCGGGAGATGGCATCCCGTGCAGGCGGCGTTCGAGGACGCACAGGCCGCGCAGTGCGGCTACTGCCTCAACGGGATGGTGATGCAGGCCGCGGCGCTGCTCGCGCGCGATCCGCGGGCGAGCGAGGCGCGCATCCGCAGCGAGCTGTCGGGCAACCTGTGCCGCTGCGGCACGCACATTGAAATCCTCGACGCCGTGCAGCGCGCGGCCGCGCGCATGAGCGCATCGCACGAAGACAAAGCCGCATGACACGCCGCGCCGACCTGCCGCAGACCCGCGCGGAGTTCCTTGCCGCCGACGGCGTGCTCCTCGTGGTGCGCGATGCGCCGCCCGCACCGCCGCCTGCCAAGGGCCAGCCGGCGCTGATCGCCGGCAACCCCATCGAAGGCGACGAGATCCTGCTCGCGGTGTGGGACGACGGCAGCGCCTCCGCGCTCAACGGCCACGTCGACCTGGGCACCGGCATCCAGACCGCGCTCGCGCAGATCGTGGCCGAAGAACTCGACCTGGGCATGCCCTGCGTGCGCATGATGCTGGGCGACACCGCGCGCGCGCCGAACCAGGGCGCGACGATTGCGAGCGCGTCGATCCAGATCCATGCGCAGCCGTTGCGCCTTGCCGCCGCACAGGCGCGCGCTTGGCTGCTGGCGCGCGCGGCCGAACGCCTGGGCGTGGCGGTCGATGCGCTGCAGGTGCGCAACGGCGTCGTGCGCGTCGCCGAGGCGCCGGATCGCCAAGTCAACTATGCGGACCTCGTCGCCCATCAACGCACGGTGCTGCGGCTCGACACCGCCGCGCAACTGAAGGACCCGGCCGACTACCGCATCGTCGGCACGCGGCAGGCGCGCGTCGACATTCCCGCCAAGCTCGCGGGCGACCTCGTGTTCGTGCACGACATGCGCGTGCCCGGCATGTTGCACGGGCGCGTCGTGCGTCCGCCGTATGCGGGCGCGGACCACGGCGAGTTCATCGGCAACACGCTCGACTCAGTCGATGAATCGTCCATCGCGCACATCCCCGGCATCCGCGCCGTGGTTGTGGTCCGCGATTTCGTCGGCATCGTGGCCGAGCGCGAAGAGCACGCCGAGCAGGCGCTGCGCGAACTGCGCGTCACCTGGAAGCCGTGGCCCGGCATGCCCGATCTTTCCGATGTCGCGCAGGCGCTGCGCGACAACCCTTCGACGCAGCGGCTGCTGGTCGATGAGGGGGACGTTGACGCCGCGATCGCTTCCGCCGCGCAACCGATGCAGCGCACCTACGTCTGGCCGTACCAGATGCATGCCTCCATCGGTCCGTCGTGTGCGCTCGCCGACTGGCAGCCGGCGGACGGCAGCGGCATGCAACTGCGCGTGTGGGCGGGCTCGCAGAACCCGCACGTGCTGCGCGCCGACTTGGCAAAGCTCATGGCCGTGGACGACGTGCAGGTCGATGTGGTCCGCATGGAAGCCGCGGGCTGCTACGGCCGCAACGGCGCCGACGACGTGGCCGCCGATGCGGCGCTGCTCGCACGCGCCGTGGGCATGCCGGTGCGCGTGCAGCTCACGCGCGAGCAGGAGCATGCGTGGGAGCCCAAGGGCGCTGCGCAGCTGATGGAAGTCGACGGCGGGCTGATGGCCGATGGCCGCATCGCCGCCTACGACTTCGTGACTTCCTATCCGTCGAACGGTGCGCCCACGCTCGCACTGCTGCTCACCCGCACCATCGAGCCGGTGGCGCAGGCCTACGAGATGGGCGACCGCACCGCGCGCCCGCCCTACAGCTGCGACAACCTGCGCGTGAAGGTCAACGACATGGCGCCGATCGTGCGCGCCTCGTGGCTGCGCGGCGTGTCGGCGCTGCCGAGTTCGTTCGCGCACGAGTCGTACATCGACGAGCTGGCGACGGCGGCGGGCGTCGATCCGGTGCAGTTCCGGTTGCGCCATCTGAACGATCCGCGCGCGGTCGAACTGGTGCAGGCCACTGCGCAGAAGGCCGGCTGGCGCATGCGCACCGGGCCGCAGGAAAACGCGGACGGCGGGTTGGGCGAGGGCGGCGACATCCTCTTCGGCCAGGGCTTTGCGTACGCGCGCTACATCCACAGCAAGTGGCCGGGCTACGGCGCCGCATGGGCCGCGTGGGTGGCCGATGTGGAAGTCAACCGCAAGACCGGCGAGGTGCATGTGCGCCGCGTGGTGGTGGGGCACGACGCGGGGTTGATGGTCAATCCCGCGGGCGTCGAGCATCAGGTGCACGGCAACGTGATCCAGACCACCAGCCGCGCGCTGATGGAAGAGGTGAAGTTCGCGCCGCAGCAGGGCACGCCGCCGGGCGGCGCGCAGTTGCCGGGTGTGCGGCCGACCGGCGTGGTGGCGAGCCGCGAGTGGGGCGGCTACCCGATCATCAATTTCCGCGACGTGCCGGTGATCGAGGTGATGCACATGCCGCGGCCGGGCGAGCCCTCGCTGGGTGCGGGCGAGTCGTCGTCGGTGCCGGGGACGGCGGCGATTGCGAATGCGATCTTCGATGCGACGGGGGTGAGGTTCAGGGCGCCGCCGTTTACGCCGGAGACGGTGCTGGCGGAGTTGAATCGGGGTTTGCTCCCTCCCCCTTTGGGAGAGGGCGGGGGTGGGGGCATGCGGCGGTCGAATGGTGACGCCGCTGTGCCCCCATCCCAGCCTTCCCCCAGAGGGGGAAGGAGCAATGCGGGAGCCATCTGGCCCCAAAGAAAAGGTGTGTGGGCCACAGGCGCCGCCCTCTTCATCGGCGGCATCGGACTCGTCGCCGGGCTGCTCGGCTGGCGCTCGTCCATCGCCCCCGTCTCGCTTACCGCCCCGGTCTACAGCCAGTCCACCATCGAGCGCGGCCGCGTGCTCGCCGCGCTCGGCGACTGCGCTGTGTGCCACACCGCGCCCGGCGGCGCGCCCAACGCGGGTGGGCGTGCGATGGACACGCCCTTCGGCACGCTCTACACCACCAACCTCACGCCCGATGCCGACACCGGGCTCGGCCGCTGGTCCTTCAGCGCGTTCCAGCGCGCGATGCGCGAAGGCGTCTCGCGCGACGGCCATTACCTGTACCCCGCGTTCCCGTACACCGCTTTCGCCAAGACCAGCGACGACGACCTGCAGGCGCTGTATGCGTACTTCATGTCGATGCCTGCGGTGCGCGCGGAAACGCCGAAGTCGGAGCTCAAGTTCCCGTTCAGCATGCGTCCGCTGATGGCCGGTTGGAACGCGCTCTTCCACGACCCGGCACCGCTGCAACCCGTGGCGACGCAAAGCGCCGAATGGAACCGCGGCGCCTACCTGGTCAACGGCCTGGGCCACTGCGGCGCCTGCCACACGCCGCGCAATGCGCTGGGCGCGGAGCAGGGCGGCAGCGCATTCCTTTCGGGCGCGATGATCGACGGCTGGGAGGCGCCGGCGCTCACGCATCTGTCGAAGTCCGCCGTGCCATGGGATGCCGAAGAGCTCTACCGGTACCTGCGCCACGGCCACACGCAGCGCCATGGCATCGCCGGCGGCCCGATGGCCGAGGTGGTGCGCGAACTGGGCGAGGTGTCCGATGCCGATGTGCGCGCGATGGCCACCTACCTGGGCTCGTTCAATCCCGCGCCGGCCGCCGAGCCGCAGGCGCTCGCGCAGCAGGCCATCGACAACGCGGCACGCACCCAAGGCCAGCTGCTCGGCCCTGCGCAACGCATGTTCGACAGCGCCTGCGCCTCCTGCCACCACGACGGCAACGGCCCCACGCTGCTGGGCGTGAACACGCCGCTTGCGCTCAACAGCAACCTCACGAGCGCGCGTCCCGACAACCTGCTGCGCACCATCCTCGACGGCGTGCGCGAGCCGGCGAACCGCGACATCGGCTTCATGCCGGCGTTCCGCGAGGCCCTGGACGACCGGCAGATCGCCGAGCTGGCCGGCTACATGCGCGCGCGCTTCGCGCCGCAGGAGCCGGCATGGACCGACCTGCCCGCGCAGGTGGCGCGTGTCCGCGCGGCGAAGGCGCACGGCGCAGGCCGCTGAGCCGGGCGAGGCCGCGCCGAGTGTCCGGGCGCACTGCCTGTGCGTGCGCACCGCCGGGGCTACGATGCTGCGTCGCGCGCCTTGCTCGCCATGGCCGCGCCGCATCGAACACATTCAAACGGAGACACACCGCACCATGGCCCTGAACCTCTCGCCCTCGACCAGCCTTCCCGCCGACGCCGCGCGCGCCACCCTGGTCGGCCGCATCTGGCAACCCGGCGTGGGGCCGGTGCTGGTGGCCGTGCACGAAGGCGGTCTGCACGACCTGTCGACGCTCGCGCCCACCATGAGCGACCTGCTCGAAGCGCAGGGCTCGCCGTCAGAGGCCGTGCATGCCGCGCTGCGGGGCGGCAAGGCGCCGCGCATCGCCGCGCTCGATGCGGTGCTGGCCAACAGCGACGAGACCGCGCGCGACAACAGCCAGCCCTGGCTGCTCGCACCCTGCGACCTGCAGGTCATCAAGGCCAGCGGCGTCACCTTCGTGGCCAGCCTGCTCGAACGCGTGATCGAAGAGCAGGCGCGCGGCGACGCCTCCAGGGCCGAGGCCGCGCGCGCGGCCATCGGCGATGTGCTGGGCGACAACCTCGCGAACATCGTGCCCGGCTCCCCTGAGGCCGCGAAGGTCAAGGAGGTGCTGCTCGAACAGGGCATGTGGTCGCAATACCTCGAGGTGGGCATCGGCCCCGACGCCGAGATCTTCACCAAGGCTCCGGTGCTCGCCGCCGTGGGCACCGGCGCCGACGTGGGCATCCATTCGGGTTCGGTCTGGAACAACCCGGAGCCCGAGGTGGTGCTGGCCGTCAACAGCCGCGGCCAGACGCTGGGCGCGGCGCTCGGCAACGACGTCAACCTGCGCGACTTCGAAGGCCGCAGCGCCTTGCTGCTGGGCAAGGCCAAGGACAACAACGCGTCCTGCGCCATCGGCCCGTTCATCCGCCTGTTCGACGAGCACTTCGGCATCGCCGAGGTGCGCCGCATCACGGTGGCGCTGCAGGTGACGGGGCCCGAAGGCTTCACGCTCGAAGGCTCCAGCTCGCTTGCCAGGATCAGCCGCGATCCGCTGGACATCGTGTCGCAGGCGGTGGGCATCCACCATGACTACCCGGACGGTTTCATGTTGTTTCTCGGCACGATGTTCGCGCCTACACAAGACCGTCACGGGCCTGGGCAAGGATTCACGCACGTCGTCGGCGACCACGTGCGCATCGGCGCACCGGAACTCGGCGCGCTGTTCAACCGCGTGGTTCACGCCGACCAGGCACCGCGGTGGACTTTTGGCCTGAGTGCGCTGATGCGCAATCTTGGCGGGCGTGGGTTGCTGTAATCAATTGGTGTCGCGTTTCAGGAAGATGTAGTCCTTTGGGCTTCATTGCCCGCGTGTTGCATTCTGTTGCTGTTGACCGCAACTCCTGTTCCCCTCAAGATAACCATTGTTGATGTTGGTTAACAAAAAAGGGAGAGCCGGTTGTCGCCGAGTGAAATCGATCTATTGCAGTCGCCTGTGGACGGCCCGCTTCCGTGCGGAGAAGACCTGGAATACGACCCCGATTTCATGGCGTTGCAACAGGCGACGACCGGAAAGCGGGAGCAGCAGTTCGGCTCCACCATCATTCCGGCCGAGCCTCCCGACTGGGCGCGCGTGGAGCGCATCGCCAGGCAGTTGTGCGAACGCACGCGCGACCTGCGGGTGCTGGTGCCCCTGACCCTGGCCTGGACCGAAACGCGCGGCCTGCCCGGTTATGTCGACGGTCTCCGGCTGGTCGATGCGGTATTGCAAAAATTCTGGGACGGCGTGCATCCGCAGGTCGTCGATGACGGCTTCGAAGACCCGCTGCCGCGCATGAACGCACTGGCCGCGCTGGCCGAGGCCGAAGGGCTCGGACGCAGCGTGCGCGATGCCCGCCTGCTCGACGACGGCGGCACGTCGGTGAGCCTCAGGCAGGTCGAGGCCCTGCTCGATTCGAGCAAGGCCGATCAGATCGATTACCCGGGCGGCATCGGCCGGCTGCGTGAAGTGGCGCGCCGCGCGCATGAAAAAGCGACGCCGCCGGTGGTGGCCTTGCGCGCTGCGCTCGAGCTGTTGCAGCGCATCCGCGAGACCTCCGAGCGGGCGCTGGGCCAGAGCTGGGCGCCCGATTTTTCGCGGCTCGAGCGGTCGATGCGCACCGTGGTCCACATGCTGCCCGAGCAGCCGGCCGAGGCCGACACCGCGAGCCCGAAGGCCGCAACCGATGCGGGTGCCGCGGGTGCGGGAGCGGCCGGAAACGGCACGTCGCAACCGCCTGCCACGGCCGTGCACAGCGCTGGCGCTGGTGCCGCAACTGGCGGCGCAGGCCTACGTCCGCCGAGTATTAAAGAGTTTGAAATATCGAGCCGTGATGATGTGCAAGTGTTGTTGGAAAAAGCTTGCGAGTACCTGGAGCGCGCGGAGCCCAGTCATCCGGCGCCCATGTTGATCCGACGAGCGCAAAGATTGCTGGACCTCAATTTCTTCCAGATCATCGAAGAGCTCGTGCCGGAGGGATTGCAGAAGATAGAAAGCCTGGCCGGGCGACCGGTGGGCGGCGGCGCCTCGTCGCAGTAGCGGCGCTGGCCGCCGAGTACGCAGGCTTGCAGGCAGTCAGGTCCGACTCACGCATTCAGTTTCAAGAGGAAGCTTATGGCAGACAACCGTGTCAGAAACAGTGGTCAGAAGTTCATCGCGCGCAACCGTGCGCCCCGCGTGCAGATCGAGTACGACGTCGAGATCTACGGCAGCGAACGCAAGATCCAGCTGCCCTTCGTGATGGGCGTCATCGCCGACCTCGCGGGCAAGCAGGTCGATCCGATGCCCGACCTGGTCGACCGCGAATTCATGGAAGTGGACATCGACAACTTCGACGACCGCATGAAGGCCATCAAGCCGCGCGTGGCGTTCCAGGTGCCCAACACGCTCACCGGCGAAGGCCAGATGAACGTGGACATCACCTTCGACACCATGGACGACTTCTCGCCCGCGCGCATCGCCAGCCAGGTGGACTCGCTCAAGCAACTGCTGGCGGCCCGCACCGAGCTGTCGAACCTGCTGTCCTACATGGACGGCAAGAACGGCGCGGAGCAGCTGATCACGCAGGCACTGCAGAACCCGGCGCTGCTCAAGTCGCTGGCCTCGGCCCCGAACCCCGCGGTGGCCAAGGCGGTGGAAGCGGCGAACGAAAAGGCCGGCAACCCCGGCACCCCTTCCGAGTAAGCGCCAGCAGCAACGCAAGCCGACAGGATCTCCATCATGAGCACCGCACCCAAACAGACAGCGCGCGCGCAGACCACCACGGTCGAGGCGCTTGAGCCCAACGAGTTCTCCGACCTCCTGCAGCGCGAGTTCAAACCCAAGACCGACCAGGCGCGCGAGGCGGTGCAGAACGCCGTCAAGACGCTCGCCGTGCAGGCGCTGGAAAACACGGTCACCATCTCCAACGATGCCTATCGCACTGTGCAGAGCATCATCACGGAGATCGATCGCAAGCTCTCCGAGCAGATCAACCAGATCCTGCACCACGAGGAGTTCCAGCAGCTCGAAGGCGCATGGCGCGGCCTGCACTACCTGGTGAACAACACCGAGACCGACGAGCAGCTCAAGATCCGCGTGATGTGCGCGTCCAAGCGCGAAGTGGCGCGCTCGCTCAAGCGCCACAAGGGCATCGGCTGGGACCAGAGCCCGCTGTTCAAGAAGATCTACGAAGCCGAGTACGGCCAGTTCGGCGGCGAGCCCTTCGGCGCGCTGATCGGCGACTTCCACTTCGACCACAGCCCGCCCGACGTCGAGATGCTCGGCGAAATGGCCAAGATCGCGGCCGCCGCGCACTGCCCCTTCATCGCAGGCGCCTCGCCCACCGTGATGCAGATGGACTCATGGCAGGAGCTGTCGAACCCGCGCGACCTGACCAAGATCTTCCAGAACACCGAGCACACCGCCTGGCGGTCGCTGCGCGAATCGGAAGACGCGCGCTACATCGGCCTGGCCATGCCGCGCTTCCTCGCGCGCCTGCCCTACGGTGCACGCACCAACCCGGTCGACGAGTTCGAGTTCGAGGAAGAAACCGATTCGGCCGCGCACACCCGCTACACCTGGGCCAACTCGGCCTATGCGATGGGCGTGAACATCAACCGCTCGTTCAAGCAGTACGGCTGGTGCACCTCGATCCGCGGCGTGGAATCGGGCGGCGCGGTGGAGAACCTGCCCACCCACACCTTCCCGACCGACGACGGCGGCGTGGACATGAAGTGCCCCACCGAAATCGCCATCAGCGACCGCCGCGAGGCCGAGCTCGCCAAGAACGGCTTCATGCCGCTGGTGCACCGCAAGAACTCCGACTTCGCGGCCTTCATCGGCGCGCAGTCGCTGCAGCAGCCGGCCGAGTACTACGACGCCGATGCCACGGCCAACGCCAACCTGGCGGCGCGCCTGCCGTACCTGTTCGCATGCTGCCGCTTTGCGCATTACCTCAAGTGCATCGTGCGGGACAAGATCGGTTCGTTCCGCGAGCGCGAGGACATGGAGCGCTGGCTCAACGACTGGATCATGAATTACGTGGACGGCAGCCCCGGCACGTCGTCGCAAGACACCAAGGCAATGAAGCCGCTGGCGGCAGCGGAAGTCCAGGTGGAGTCCATCGAGGACAACCCCGGCTACTACGCCGCCAAGTTTTTCCTCCGGCCGCACTATCAGCTCGAAGGGCTGACGGTGTCGTTGCGGCTGGTTTCGAAGCTGCCATCCAACAAGAAGGACAGCAGCTAATTCAACGGTGTCCCGTAGTCGGGCACATATAACTTTGGGGGTTACTCATGGCAGTAGACATGTTCATGCGCGTCGAGGGCGCGAACGGCGAATCCAAGGACTCGAACCACAAGGAGTGGACGGATATCAAGTCGTTCGCCTGGGGCGCGACGCAGCCGGGCAACATGGTCAGCGGCGGTGGCGGCGGCGTGGGCAAGGCCAGCTTCAACGACCTGCAAGTGCTCGCGCGCATCGACAAGGCGGCGCCTGCCGTGCTGAAGAACTGCGCCAGCGGCAAGCACCTGTCCAAGATCGAAGTGTCGGTCTGCAAGGCCGGCGGCGGCCAGATCGAATACACCCGCGTCACGCTCGAGGAAGTGCTGGTCACCTCGGTGCAGTACACGGCCGAGCAGGGCAGCGATGCGGTGTTCGTGCAGTACGCCTTCCAGGCCGCCAAGGTCAAGCAGCAGTACTGGGAACAGACGGAAAAGGGCGGCAAGGGCGCCGAGACCGTGCTGGCCTGGAACATCAAGGAAAACAAGGAAGTCTGACTTCCTGTCGTCATGCCGGGGGCAGCCCGGGCCGGACGCGCGAGCAGTTCGCGCGCCGGCCGGCGGCCTGCCCTTCGGCGGAGGATCACCACCAAACGACGTCTCGTCGTGTGCGAGTCAACGGGGAAGTGCCATGGGCAATGGGTTTGCAGTGTTGGGCGAGCGGTCCGTGGCCGAGCACACCGAATGGATACAGCGGCAGATCCGCGCCAGTCCGCAGAACGCGGGCCTGCGGCTCGCGCTGTGCCACTTCCTCGCCTTGCGCGGCGAATGGCAGCGTGCTGAAGACCAGCTCAAGCTGGCCGCCAAGATCGATCCTTCCTTTGCGCCGGCCAGTGCCACCTGTGCGATGGCGCTCCGGGCCGAAAAACTCCGAACCGAATTCTGGAACGGCGGACCCGCGCCCGCCATCGTGGCCGGCCCCGCCGATTGGGTCGACGGCCTGATCGCCGCCGTCGCGCTGCCGCCCGACAAGGCGGCCGAAGCCGCCGAGCTGCGGGAAACCGCGCGCCAGGCCGCGCCTGCATTGCAGGGCACGCTCAGTTGCGTGGACCGCTCCGATTCCCGCGCCGCGGAGGCCCTGGACGGCGAACCGGTGGAAACCGCTGAATTCGCCTGGCTCTGCGACGGCGATGTGCGCATCGGCGCCGTGCTGGAGCTGCTCACGCCTTCGGGCTATGCCTGGCTGCCGCTGCATGCGGTGCGCCGTCTGAAATTCCAACGCCCGCAGCACCTGGTCGACCTGCTGTGGACGCCGGCCGAGATCGTGCTGCACGACGGCCGCGGGCTCAACGGCCTGGTGCCGGTGCGCTACCCGGGCCAGCTCGACGGGCTGGACGACGAAACCACGCTGGGCCGCCGCACCGACTGGCTGCCGCTGGCGGGCGAAGAGCAGTACGCAGGCGTGGGCCAGCGCACGCTGATCAGCGAAGCCGGCGACCATTCGCTGCTCGATGTGCGGCTGGTCGAGTTCGCGGAGGACGCCGCCTCGTGAGCACCGCGCTGCCTGTCAGCCGCCCGGCCAAGGATGTCGACGGCGACCAGCAGGAGAGCGTCGCCCGCGACCGCCTGCAGCCCGTGCTGCTCGACCGCCTGACCGACAAGCAGCCGCAGACCCGCAAGGAGCGCGCGGGCTCCTTCCTCATGAGCGGCAAGCTCCTGCGCGACTCGGTGCTGCGCGATCTGCAGTGGCTGCTCAACACCACCAATTTCGGCGCCGACCACGACATCAACACCATGCCGCGCGCGCGGCGCTCTGTCGTGAACTACGGTGTGCGCGGCTGGGCCGGCGGGCGCATGTCGGAGGTCGACTTCGCGGACGTCGAGGCCGCCATCCGCGCCGCGATCATCGACTTCGAGCCGCGCATCATGAAGGACAGCATCGACGTGCGCTGCGTGACCGAGGTGAACGACCTGGAACACCACAACCTGCTCGCGCTCGAGATCCGCGGCACGCTGTGGTCGGTCCCGTACCCCATCGAATTCATCCTGCGTTCCGAGCTGGACCTGGAAAGCGGCCACATGGTCCTGCGGCCCACGGGAGGGCTCTGATGGACGCGCGCCTGCTGGACTACTACAACCGCGAACTCACCTACATGCACGAGCTCGGGGCCGAGTTCGCGCAGCGCTACCCCAAGATCGCGGGCCGCCTGGGCATGCGCGGCATCGAGGTCAGCGACCCCTATGTGGAGCGCCTGCTCGAAGGCTTCAGCTTTCTCACCGCGCGCGTGCAGCTCAAGATGGACGCGGAGTTTCCGCGCTTCTCGCAGCGCCTGCTGGAGGTGGTGTACCCCAACTTCCTTGCGCCGCTGCCGGCCATGGCCGTGGTGCAGATCGACGGCAACCTCAACGAAGGCTCGCTGAAGGCGGGCTACGAACTGCCGCGCCACACCATCCTGCGCGGCCGCATGATCAAGGGCGAGCAGACGGCCTGCGAGTTCCGCACCGGCCACGCGGTCACGCTGTGGCCGCTGAAGATCGCCGATGCCGCCATCGGACCGGTGCCCGCGGAAATCGGGCATGCCATGCCGCAGGTGGCGCGCCAGGCCAAGAGCGCGATCACCATCAAGCTGGAAGCGGTGGGCGGTGCCAGGTTCTCGGAGATGCCGCTGGACCGGCTCGAGTTCTTCCTGTCGGGCGCCGAGCTGCATGCGCTGCGCGTGCTCGAACTGGTGGCGCACCACAGCGTGGGCGTGGTCTGCCGCAGCGGGCCGGGTTCCACCGCGCGCATCGTGCCGCTGGGCGACGAGGTCATCCGCCACGAGGGCTTCGACCCCGACCAGGCGCTGCTGCCCTACGACGCACGCTCGTTCCAGGGCTACCGGCTGCTGCACGAGTACTTTGCGTTTCCCGAGCGCTACTTCTTCTTCAGCGTGAAGAACCTGCGCGCCGCGGCGGCGGCCATGAGCGGCAGCACGATGGAGATCGTGATCCTGCTGGACCGCGCCGACGCCGACCTGGAGCGGCTGGTCGATGCCAAGCACTTCTCGTTGTTCTGCACGCCCATCATCAACCTCGTGCCGCGCCGCAGCGACCGCATTCCTGTCGGGCCCGGCCAGCACGAGCACCACGCGGTGATCGACCGCACGCGACCGCGCGACTTCGAGATCTTCACCGTCGAGCGCGTCACCGGCCACATGGCCAACGGCTCGGAGGAGCGTGAGTTCCGCCCCTTCCTCGGCTCTTTCGCGGCCGACGACGGCGACTTCGGCGCCTACTTCTCGCTGCGGCGCGAACCGCGCCTGGTGTCCGACCGCGCGCGCGCGCAGGGCACCCGCACCAGTTACACCGGCAGCGAGGTGTATGTGTCGCTGGTCGACCAGCACGATGCGCCCTTTCCGCACAGCATGCGGCACATCACGCTCGATGCGCTGTGCACCAACCGCGACCTGCCGCTTTTGCTGCCCACGGGGCTCGAATCCGATTTCACGCTGCGCGTGTCGGCGCCGGTGCGCGCCATCCGCATCCTGCGCGGCCCGTCGCGGCCGTACCCGGCGCTGGCCGAAGGCGCGCTCACCTGGCGGCTCATCAGCCACCTGGGCCTCAACTACCTGAGCCTCACCGACATCGACGCCGAGCAGGGCGCGGCCGCGCTGCGCGAAATGCTCGACCTGTACGGCAACCTGGCCGACCCGTCGGTGCGCCGGCAGATCCAGGGCGTGCGTTCGATGGCGCTGGCGCCGGTGTTCCGCCGCCTGCCCGAGCCCGGGCCCATCGTCTTCGGCCGCGGCGTGGAGATTGCGCTGAAGATCGACGAGGTCGCGTTCTCGGGGTCGAGCCCCTATCTTTTCGGCGCGGTGCTGGAGCAGTTCTTCAGCCGGCATGTGTCGCTCAACGCCTTCACCGAGTTCGCGCTCTCCAGCCTGCAGCGCGGCGAAATCGCGCGATGGACCCCACGGGTCGGACGCCGCCCGGCCGTATGAACGACACCGGCGTCTCCCACGGGATGGAGCAGGCCGCGCCGGGTGACGGGGAAGGCGAGGGCGCGCAGGTGTTCGCGCCGACGGAGGCCGAGGCCGCCGAGGCGCCGACCCAGTCTGCGGCGTTCGCGCCGCCCGTGCCCGCCCGAGGCATGCCGCAGGCCGACCCCACGCTGTGGGCCGGGCTGGTCGAGCATCCCTACGAGCACGATCTCTTCATGCTGCTGCGCCGCCTCGATGCGCAGGGCAACCACCCGCTGCTGGGCCGTGCGCCGCGGCCGGTGGACGAGCCGCTGCGCCTTGGGCAAGAGCCCTCGATGGCCTTCGCGCCCTCGAACGTGTCGGGCGTGGACGTCGACGGCGACGGGCCGCCGCGCATTTCGATCCTGGGTTTCGGGCTGTTCGGCCCCAACGGGCCGCTGCCGCTGCACCTGACCGAGTACGCACGCGAGCGCAAGCGCCACCACAACGACGACACCATCAGCGCGTTTGCCGACCTGTTCCATCACCGGCTGATCCTGCTGTTCTACCGGGCGTGGGCCGACGCGCAGTCGGTCAACAGCCTGGACCGCCCCGACGGCCACCGTTTCGTCGACTACGTCGCGAGCCTGGTGAACATGGGGCAGCCGGGCCTGAAGGGACGCGACCGCATCGCCGACCATGCGCGCACCTTCATGGCCGGCCACCTGGTGCGCCAGACGCGCAACCCCGAGGGGCTGATCCAGATCCTCAGGCTCTACTTCGACGTGCCGGTGCAGATCGTGGAGTTCGTGAGCGACTGGGTGATGATCGACGAGCGCGAGGTCAGCCGCCTGGGCCGCTTCGGCCGCAACCACCGGCTGGGCGGCGGCGCCACCATCGGCCTGGCGGTGCGCGATGCGCAAAGCAAGTTCCGCCTGGAGCTGGGCCCGCTCTCGCAGCAGGAGTTCCGCGATCTGCTGCCGGGCTCGCGCCGGCTGCAGCAGGTGGTCGATTGGGTGCGCCAGTACGTCGGCATCGAATTCGCCTGGGAGCTGCGGCTCGTGCTCAAGAAAGAAGAGGCCCGCGGCATGCAGCTGGGCAGCGACCAGCGCCTGGGCTGGGGCAGCTGGGTCGGCACGCGGCTCTCGGACACCGACGCCGGCGACATGGTGTTCCAACCCGAAGCATTGTTTTCCCGTAACGCGACCGATGCGGCAGGCATGTCCGCCGCATCCGCATCTTCCATGGCCTTATGACCGACATCCGCCGCGTCTCTCTTTTCTCCAAACTCAATCCGATGCTCTACAAGGCATTGGAAACCGCCACCGCCTTCGCCAAGCTGCGCGGCAACGCCTATGTCGAGCTGGTGCACTGGCTGCATCAGATCCTGCAGCTGCAGGACAGCGACATGCTGCGCATCATCAAGCGCGCCGGGCTCAACCTCGACGCGGTCGAGCAGGACCTGGTGCGCGCGCTCGACCGGCTGCCGCACGGCGCCACCTCGATCAGCGACATCTCCGAGCACGTCGACAACGCCGTCGAACGCGCGTGGGTGTATGCGAGCCTGCGCTTCGAGGCCACCTCGATCCGCGGCGCCTACCTGCTGGCGGGCATCATCAAGACGCCGGGGCTGCGCCAGGTGCTCTCGGGCATCTCGCGCGAGTTCGACAAGATCGTGCCCGACGTGCTGGTGGCCCAGCTGGCCGCGTGGACCGAAGGCTCGCCCGAAGACGACTTCGATGCCGACACCGGCGCAGGCGCGGGCAGCGGGCCGGCCGTCGCACACCAGGGCGATGCGCCCGCCGCCGGCGGCTCGGCGCTTGCCAAGTACGCGAGCGACCTCACCGCCAAGGCGCGCGCCGGCGAACTCGATCCGGTGTTCGGCCGCGACGACGAGATCCGCCAGATCATCGACATCCTGATGCGCCGCCGCCAGAACAACCCGCTGCTCACCGGCGAGGCCGGCGTGGGCAAGACGGCGGTGGTCGAGGGGCTCGCTTCGCGGCTGGCCTCGGGCGACGTGCCGCCGTCGCTCAAGGACGTGTCGCTGTGGGTGCTGGACCCCACGCTGCTGCAGGCCGGCGCGGGCGTGAAGGGCGAGTTCGAACAGCGCCTGCGCCAGGTGATCGACGAGGTCGAGAAGAGCCCCAAGCCCATCGTGCTGTTCGTCGACGAGGTGCACACGCTGGTGGGCGCGGGCGGCACGGCCGGCACCGGCGATGCGGCCAACCTGCTCAAACCCGCGCTCGCACGCGGGCGCTTGCGCACCATCGGCGCGACCACCTGGTCGGAGTACAAGAAGTACATCGAGAAAGACCCGGCGCTCACGCGGCGCTTCCAGACCATCCAGGTGCACGAGCCCACCGAGCCCAAGGCGGTGATCATGCTGCGCGGCATCTCGGCCGAGCTCGAAAAGCACCACGGCGTGCTGATCCTCGATGCCGCGCTCGAAGCGGCCGTGAGCCTGTCGCACCGCTACATTCCCGCGCGCCAGTTGCCCGACAAGGCGGTGAGCCTGCTCGACACGGCATGCGCGCGCGTCGCGCTGAGCCAGCATGCGCTGCCGGCCGCGCTGGAAGACCTGAAACGGCGCATCGAGGTGCTGGGCATCGAGTCGGGCATTGCGGGGCGCGAAGCGGCGATCGGCGTGGGCGAGCACCAGCGCGTGGAAGACATCGCAGCCCAGGTCGCCGCCGCGCAGGCCGAACTCGATCTGCTGGAACAGCGCCGGCTGGAAGAGAGCGCGCTGGTCGAGCGCATCGTGGCGCTGCGCAAGCTGCTGTCGCCCGCGGCGGTGCCGGTGCAGGCAGAGGCAGAGGCCGAAGTTGCAACCGAAGAGGACGCCGATCCGGTCGGTGAAGCACCGCAACTCCCTGCCGAATCTGCGGAACCCGCCGAACCCGAACGCACGCCCGAAGAAATTCGCGCCGAACTCAACGAGGCGCAGGACAAGCTGGTGCAGCTGCAGGGCGAATCGCCGCTGATCCTTGCTGCCGTCGATGCACAGGCCATTGCCACGGTGGTGGCCGACTGGACCGGCATTCCCATTGGCCGCATGGTGCGCGACGATGCGCAGTCGGTGCTGCGCCTGGGCGAGATCCTCTCGGCCCGCGTGGTGGCCCAGCCCGATGCGCTGGAGACCATTTCGCGGCGCATCCGCACCGCGCGTGCACGGCTGGACAACCCCAACAAGCCCGTGGGCGTGTTCTTGCTGTGCGGTCCCTCGGGCGTCGGCAAGACCGAAACCGCGCTGGCGCTTTCAGAGGCCTTGTACGGCGGCGAACAGAACCTCGTGACCATCAACATGAGCGAGTTCCAGGAGTCGCACACCGTCTCCACGCTCAAGGGCGCGCCGCCCGGCTACGTGGGCTACGGCGAAGGCGGCGTGCTCACCGAGGCCGTGCGCCGCCGGCCCTACAGCGTGGTGCTGCTCGACGAGATCGAGAAGGCGCACACCGACGTGCACGAGATCTTTTTCCAGGTGTTCGACAAGGGCTGGATGGAAGACGGCGAAGGCCGGCACATCGACTTTCGCAACACCGTGATCATCATGACCTCCAACGTCGGCACCGACTTGGTCATGCAGCTGTGCGAAGACCCCACGCTGCTCCCCGACCCCGAGCCGCTGGCCGCCGCGTTGCGCGAACCGCTGCTCAAGGTGTTCGCGCCCGCGCTGCTCGGACGGCTGGTTGTAGTGCCTTATTACCCGTTGCACGCCGATGCATTGCACCGCATCATCCGCCTTCAGCTTGACCGCATTGCCGCGCGGCTCACAGCGAACCACGGCATTGCATTGCACTACGACGACAGCGCCGTCGAACTGGTGGCGCGGCGCTGTACCGCCATCGAGTCCGGCGGCCGGATGATCGATGCGATCCTCACGCACACCATCCTGCCGCGGCTGAGCGAAGAAGTCATCGGCGCCACGGTCAGTGCGCGCAAGTTGACCGGTGTGCGGCTCTCGGCCGCTGGCGACGACTTCCAGTACGAGTTTGCCGAATGAAAAAAATAGAAGGAGACAAAGTCTATGGCCACCAGAGTCGTGCGGGCCCATACCCCGCTGGGCGATGAGGCGCTGAAGTTTCGCTCGATGCGCGGCAGCGAGGCGCTGTCGCAGCTGTTCGAGTTCGAGGTCGATCTGCTGAGCCCGAGTGCGTCGATCGACCTGAAGTCGGTGCTGGGCAAGCCGCTGACGCTGGAGATCCAGACGGCGACGATGGGCGCCCCGAGGTTCCTGAACGGGCAGGTGATTCGCTTCTCGATGGTGGGGCGCGAAGGCGATACCGTGCGCCACACCGTGTACCGGGCCACCGTGCGGCCGTGGCTGTGGTACCTCACGCGATCGAGCGACAACAAGATCTTCCAGAACAAGACGGTGGTGGACATTCTGGAAGAGGTGTTCGGCGACTACGGTTTTGCGTTCGAGAAGAAACTCAGCGGCAGCTACCGGCAGTGGGAGTACTGCGTGCAGTACAACGAGAGCGACTTCGCCTTCGTGAGCCGGCTGATGGAGCTGGAAGGCATCTACTACTTCTTCAAGCACGAGAAGGGCCAGCACACGCTGGTGCTGGCCGACGACATCGCAGCGCACGAGCCGATGCCCGGCTACGCGACCATCGACTACTTCGCGGCCGACCGCGCGATCAGCGAAGACCTGGAAGTCATCCGCGATTGGCAGCCCAGCGAGGAGCTTCGCTCGGGCAGCTACACGGTGGACGACTTCAACTTCACCAC
>NZ_JBEPKK010000020.1:0-76031 GCF_040544675.1 Variovorax boronicumulans | reverse complement strand
GCCTTGGCTTCGCCGCCGAACTTGGCCGACAGAACGGTTGCGATTGCAGCCGTCAGCGTGGTCTTGCCATGGTCGACGTGACCGATCGTGCCCACATTGACGTGCGGCTTGGTGCGGGTGAACTTACCTTTTGCCATTTTTCGACTCCGAAAAAAACGATTTCAACGTATGCAGATGGGTTGCAAGCCTGCAGTTGCAACCCCCAAAAACTGGTGCCCTTTGCGGGAATCGGACCCGCGACCTCTCCCTTACCAAGGGAGTGCTCTACCACTGAGCCAAAAGGGCTTTTGTCTAACCAATCGCTTCCGGCGTCGAACCGGGTCTCTGGAGCGGGAGACGGGAATCGAACCCGCGTCATCAGCTTGGAAGGCTGGGGTTCTACCATTGAACTACTCCCGCATCGGGGGCACTTCAAGGCACCCAAAGCGCTAGATCCAATCGCTCTTAGAAACCAAATTCATCGCTGGTGGAGAGGGCTGGATTCGAACCAGCGTACTCGTAAGAGGGCAGATTTACAGTCTGCTGCCATTAACCACTCGGCCACCTCTCCGGCGAACCTCGAAATATAGCACGATTTTGTGACTACACAGAATCCCCAGCACCGAGATGAAGCGGGAGAACTGCTCGAGGCATGAACTGCGCGGATTATCCGCGAATTCAGACCCCCGATTGATGCGCCTCGCGCCAAGCACGCGCTTGGCCGAAATGTCCGCAGCCGATGAACGGGACAGGCGGCCGCAAGGCTGAAAGCGGCGACGGATGATTCGACATCAGCACCTTGTGGCGCTCAACGTCGATCAACGCGCGCTTACTTTGCGCATGCGAGCCCCAGAGCATAAAAACAACAGGCTTCTCACCTTCGGATACATGGCGTATCACAGCGTCCGTCAGCACCTCCCAGCCGCGCCCCGCATGGCTGGCCGGCTGCGCCTCCTCGACGGTGAGACAGGTGTTGAGCAGCAACACGCCGTGCGTCGCCCACTTCACCAGGCTGCCGCCGGGATTGGGGAAAGGCGGCGGTGCGGTGCCGAGGTCGCGCTGCAATTCCTTGAAGATGTTGCGCAGCGACGGCGGCAACGCCACGCCGGGCGCCACCGAGAAAGCCAGGCCCTCCGCCTGCCCGCGCCCGTGATACGGGTCTTGCCCCAGGATCACCACGCGCACGTCTTCGGGTGGCGTCAGCTCCAACGCGCGCAGGGGCTGCGGCGGAAAGATCACCGCGCCCGCCTCTAGGCGCTCGCGCAGGAAACCCTGCAACTTCTGCCCCACGGCACCGGCGAAGAACCCGTCGACCAGCGGCCGCCACCCCGGCGCCACCGCCCAGTCGGCAGGGTCGCTGCCCGACAGCTGATCCTGCGTGCTCATCGAAACAACGCAGCGAGGGCCTCGCCGGGTTCCTTGGCGCGCATGAACGCTTCGCCGACCAGGAAGGCATTGACGCCCGCCGCGCGCAGCGTGGCCACGTCTTCACGCGTGGCGATGCCCGATTCGGTCACCGCCAGCCGGTCGGCCGGGAGCTTGGGCAGCAGGTCGATGGTGGCCTGTATCGACACCTCGAAGTTGCGCAGATTGCGGTTGTTGACGCCGATCAGCGGCGTCTTGAGCTTGAGCGCGCGATCGAGTTCGGCCGCGTCGTGCACCTCCACCAGCACCGCCATGCCGAGCTCGCGCGCGATGGCCTCGAAGTCCTTCATCTGCGCATCGTCCAGGCATGCGGCGATCAACAGGATCGCATCGGCCCCCATGGCGCGCGATTCGTACACCTGGTAGGCATCGACGATGAAGTCCTTGCGCAGCACCGGCAGGTCGCACGAGGCGCGGGCCTGCTTGAGATAGTCGACGCTGCCCTGGAAAAACTGCTTGTCGGTCAGCACCGAAAGGCATGCCGCGCTGATGGTCCCGTCGCCCTCGGCATAGCTTTGCGCAATGTCGGCCGGAATGAAGTCTTCGCGCAGCACGCCCTTGCTCGGGCTGGCCTTCTTGACTTCGGCGATCACCGCGGCCTGGCCGGCAGAAATCTTCGCGCGCAGGGCGGCTTCGAAATCGCGCGTCAGCACGCGGCTTTCAGCGTCGAAGCGGACGGCTTCGAGCGGCGCGCGCTTGAGCGCGGCCGCCACTTCCTGGCGCTTGACGGCAACGATCTTGTCGAGGATGTCGGACATGGCTTGGGGTGCTTTCTTTTTCTCTGAATCTCAGACGATGGCGGAGGCCTTGACCAGTTCGGCCAGCTTGGCCTTGGCCGCGCCCGATGCGATGACGGCGCGCGAACGCTCCACGCCCGCGGCCACCGAATCGACCACGTTCGCCGCATACAACGCCGCGCCCGCGTTCAGCAGCACGATGTCGAGCGCCGGGCCGGCCTGGTTGTCGAGCACCCCCATCAGCATCGTCTTCGACTGCTCGGGCGTCTCCACGCGCAGCGCGCGGTTGCTCGACATCGAAAAGCCGAAGTCCTCGGGGTGCAGTTCGTATTCGCGGATCTCGCCGTTCTTGAGTTCACCCACCAGCGTGGACGCGCCCAGCGAAATCTCGTCCATGCCGTCGCGCCCGTAGACCACCAGCGCATGCTCGGTGCCCAGGCGCTGCAGCGCGCGCACCTGAATGCCCACCAGGTCGGCATGGAACACGCCCATCAGGATGTTCGGCGCGCCCGCCGGGTTCGTCAGCGGCCCGAGGATGTTGAAGATGGTCTTGATGCCCAACTCCTTGCGCACTGGCGCGACGTTCTTCATCGCCGGGTGGTGGTTGGGGGCGAACATGAAGCCGATGCCGCAGGTCTCGATGGAGCGCGCGATCTGCTCGGGCTTCAGGTTGATGTTCACGCCCAGCGACTCCAGCACGTCGGCGCTGCCCGACTTGCTCGACACGCTGCGCCCGCCGTGCTTGCTCACCTTGGCGCCGCCGGCGGCCGCAACGAACATCGAGCAGGTCGAGATGTTGAAGGTGTGCGAGCCGTCGCCGCCAGTGCCCACGATGTCCACGAGGTTCGTCGTGTCGGCAACGGGCACCTTGGTGGACACCTCGCGCATCACCTGCGCCGCGGCGGTGATCTCGCCGATGGTTTCCTTCTTCACGCGCAGGCCCGTGATCAGCGCCGCCATCATCACGGGCGAGCATTCGCCGCTCATGATGAGCCGCACGATGTGCAGCATCTCGTCGTGGAAGACCTCGCGGTGCTCGATGGTGCGCTGCAGCGCTTCCTGGGGGGTGATCATTGGGAAGTCTCCTCTGTCTGTGTTTGTCGTCAATGACCGGCGCGAACGGCCGGGGCGTCGGTGAACGCGAGCTTGAGGCCGAAGCCGATGAAGAGAACGCCGGCGGCACGGTCGAGCCAATGCATGCCTTTTTGCACAGCGCCGCGCCGCGCCATCCAGCCCGCAGCCACCGCCCATCCCACGTTGACAGGAATGGCGTTGAGGTTGAACAGCACGCCCAGCAGCACGAAGTACAGGGCCTTGTTGTCCGCGCCAGGCGCGATGAACTGCGGCACGAAGGCCAGGAAGAACAGCGCCACCTTGGGGTTCAGCACGTTCGTCCAGAAGCCGCCGAGAAAGATCGTCTTGAGGCTGCGTTCGCCGGGCGCCGTGGCTGCAGCCATGCCCAGGTCCGCGGGCGGCGCCGCGCGCGAAAGCACCATGCGCAAGCCCAGGTAGAGCAGATAGGCCGCACCGATGTACTTGAGCACCGTGAACGCCGTTGCAGACGTGGCCAGCAGGGTGCCCACGCCGACCGCCGCCGCAAAGATGTGGACGAAGCAGCCGGCCGTGATGCCGAGCCCGGCAACGATGCCGGCGCGCACGCCCGAGCGCAGCGAATTCGTCACGACATAGAGCACGTCGGGCCCCGGCGTCAGGTTCAGCAACCAGCCGGCGGCGATGAAGGCGAGCAGATGGGGAAGATCGGGCATCGCGTCCTCGCGGAGTTCAGGACTTGAAGAAGGCGCGAATCGCGGCAACCGCCCGGTCCACGCCCGCGGCATCGACATCCAGGTGCGTCACGAAACGCAGGCGGTAGAGCCCCGTCGCAAGAATGCCCTGCTGGTTGAGGCTGGCGATCAGCTCCGCTGAACGCGCCTTGGCCGCCCCCGCGAGATCGACGAACACGATGTTCGTGTGCGGCGCCTCGACCGCCAGGCCCTCGATGCCTTCGAGCCCTTGCGCCAGGCGCAGGGCCAGCGCATGGTCTTCAGCCAGGCGATCGACATGATGGTCCAGCGCATGCGATGCGGCCGCGGCGAGCAGGCCCGCCTGACGCATGCCGCCGCCCGCCATCTTGCGGATGCGGTGCGCGCGCCCGATGAACTCGCGCGACCCGAGCAGCGCCGAGCCGACGGGCGCGCCCAGGCCCTTGCTGAAGCAGACCGACACGCTGTCGAAGCACTGCGCGATGCGGCGCGCTTCGGCACGGATGTCGCTGCGCTTGTTCAGCGCGGCCTGCGCGGTGGCGGCATTGAAGAGGCGAGCCCCGTCCAGGTGCCGCTGCAGCCCTTTGCTCTTTGCCAGTTCGGTTGCGGCCTGCACGTACTCGAACGGCAGCAGCTTGCCGCCCAGCGTGTTCTCCAGCGCCAGCAGCCGCGTGCGCGCGAAGTGCGCGTCGTCGGGCTTGATGGCCGCCTCGATCTGCGCGAGCGGCAGCGTGCCGTCGGGCGCGTGGTCCAACGGCTGCGGCTGCACGCTGCCGAACACCGCGGCGCCGCCGCCTTCCCAGCGGTAGCAATGCGCCTGCTGGCCGACGATGTACTCATCGCCCCGCCCGCAGTGCGAGAGGATCGCGCACAGGTTGCTCTGCGTGCCGGTCGGCACGAACAGCGCCGCCTCGAAGCCCAGCAGCGCGGCGACTTTTTCCTGCAGCGCATTCACGCTCGGGTCGGTACCGAAGACGTCGTCGCCCAGCGGCGCCGCCATCATGGCTTCGCGCATCGCGGGCGTGGGTTGGGTGACGGTGTCGCTGCGCAGATCGACGATGGAAGAGCGGTCGGTCATGGGGTCATTCCAGGAAGTTCTTGAGCATGGCGTGGCCATGCTCGGTGAGTATCGATTCGGGGTGGAACTGCACGCCTTCGATGCGCACATCGTGCGCGAACCCGGTGTGCCGCACGCCCATGATCTCGCCGTCGTAGGTCCACGCGGTGACAGCCAATTCTTTAGGGCAGCTCTCGCGCTCGATCGAGAGCGAGTGGTACCTGTTGACGATGAACTTCTCGGGCAACCCAGCGAACACGCCCTCTTGCGTCGTCGTGATCTCGCTGGTCTTGCCGTGCATGAGCTGTTGCGCGCGAATGATCTTGCCGCCGAAGGCCGCGCCGATGGCCTGGTGGCCCAGGCACACGCCAAGAATGGGCAACTTGCCGGCAAAGGCCTCGATGGCCGCCACCGACACGCCCGCTTCCGCCGGCGAACAAGGCCCGGGCGACACCACCAGCCGCGTCACGCCGGAGGCGATCAGTTCGCCGATCTGCGCGACGGTGATTTCGTCGTTGCGGTGCACCTGCACATCCGCACCCAGCTCGCCGAAGTACTGGACGATGTTGTAGGTGAAGCTGTCGTAGTTGTCGATCATCAGCAGTTTCATGGCTTGCTCACAATCCGGTGCACGCCCTTCACGACGGGGAACACGTTGAAGTTGATCAAGAGGCCCAGCTTGAGGCCCGAAAGACGCAGCGCGGCGAGCACCTGCGCGCGGTGCAGGTCGGTCAGCACATCGACCGCCTTGAGCTCGACGATGACCGACTGCTCGATCACAAAGCCCGCGCGGTACACATCGCCGAGCGAGCGGCCCTTGTAGCTGGCCGACAGCGCCACGTCGCGCGTGAAGCCGATCTCGCGCTCAGCCAGTTCGATGGCCAGCGCGGCGGCATAGGCGCCCTCGTCGAGCCCCGTGCCGAGCACGCGCTGCACTTCGACGGCGGCGCCGATGATCTCGTGCGAGAAGTCGTTCTGAATATCGGGTGCGGTGCTCATGCTTACTCCAGGCCTTCCTCGACCAGTTCGGCCGCACGCAGGAGTGCGCGCGCCTTGGCTTCTGTTTCTTTCCACTCCAGCTCGGGCACCGAGTCGGCGACCACGCCGGCCGCGGCCTGCACGTGCAGCATCTGGTCCTTCACGATGCCGGTGCGGATCGCGATGGCCACGTCCATGTCGCCCGCATAGCTGATGTAGCCGCAGGCGCCGCCGTAGAGGCCGCGCTTGGTGGGCTCGAGCTGGTCAATCAGTTCCATCGCATGCACCTTGGGCGCGCCGGTCAGCGTGCCGGCGGGAAAGGTGGCCTTGAGCACGTCGATCGCGGTCATGCCGTCCTTCAGCGTGCCTTCGACATTGCTCACGATGTGCATCACGTGGCTGTAGCGCTCCACCGCGAAGGCCTCGGTCACCTTCACGGTGCCGGTCTTGGCGATGCGGCCGATGTCGTTGCGCGCGAGGTCGATCAGCATCACATGCTCGGCGCGCTCCTTCGGGTCATTGATGAGTTCTTCCTCGGCAGCCTTGTCGAGCTCCAGCGAGGCGCCGCGCGGGCGCGTGCCGGCCAGCGGGCGAATGGTGATCTTCTGTTCGCCCTCCCCCGTGTTCTCCTGGCGCACCAGGATCTCGGGCGACGCACCGACCACGTGGAAATCGCCCAGGTGGTAGTAGTACATGTAGGGCGAAGGGTTGAGCGAACGCAGCGCGCGGTACAGCGACAGCGGCGACTCGGTGTAGCGCTTGCTGATGCGCTGGCCCACCTGCACCTGCATGAAATCGCCGGCGGCGATCATTTCCTTGGCGCGCTCCACGGCGGCGAGGTAGTCGGCCTTGGCAAAGCTGCGCTCCGGCGGATGCGCCTGCGTGGGCTTCACGATGGGCGCGCTCACCGAATACTTGAGCTTTTCCTTGAGCTCGCGCAGGCGCCGCTTGCCGTGGGCATAGGCCTCAGGCTGCTTCGGGTCGGCGTAGACGATGAGATACAGCTTGCCCGAGAGGTTGTCGATGACGGCCAGCTCTTCGCACTGCAAAAGCAGGATGTCGGGGCAGCCGAGCGTGTCGGGCGGGCAGCTCTTCTCGAGCTTGCGCTCGATGTGCCGCACGGTGTCGTAGCCGAAGTAGCCGGCGAGGCCGCCACAAAAGCGCGGCAGGCCCGGCCGCAGCGCGACCTTGAAGCGCTTCTGGTACTGGGCAATGAAATCCAGCGGATTGCCCGCGGCGGTTTCGACGACCTGCCCGTCGGTCACCACTTCGGTCACCGCATCGGCGCCGAAGCCGCTCGCACGCAGCAGGGTGCGCGCCGGCAAACCGATGAAGCTGTAGCGCCCGAAGCGCTCGCCGCCCACCACCGATTCGAGCAGGAAGCTGTGCTTGCCGCCGCGCTCCGAATGGGCCAGCTTGAGATAAAGGGAAAGCGGCGTTTCGAGGTCGGCAAAGGCCTCGGCCATCAGCGGGATGCGGTTGTAGCCCTGGGCGCTGAGGCTCTTGAATTCAAGTTCTGTGATCACGGATTCGTTCTCCAATTGCCGGCCGACGCCTTCGGTCGGTGGCAAGGTCATTCACTGGTGGCCCGGAGTCGATGCGATCGACCCGGTGCCGCGGGCGCACGGCGTGCGCCGTGCAAATCAAACAGTCAGCGAAGTATGGCTACGCCAGGGCCAGGCTCCCCGGCTGCCTTCACCTGTTTGATTGATGTGATGAACGAACATGAGGGCGCGAGTTTAGCCCACGAAAAAAGGCCGATCGCGCAATAAGGCCGGTTTTGAGGGTTCCCCCGGAGGCTTGTGTTAACACGAAAAGATACATTCGCACGACCGTTCGCAAACACCCAGAACATCAGAACACCAGGAGACTCCCTTGCCCGCACTCTCGATCCCGACCGTGTTCTCCCGTCTCGCGGCGCTGGCCTGCCTGGCCACTGCGCTCGGCGCCTCGGCCGCGCAAGTGGACGTTGCCGGCGTCAAGCTCGAAGACCAGCTCGACCTGCGCGGCACCTCGCTGCAGCTCAACGGCGCGGGCGTTCGCTACAAGGCCATCTTCAAGGTCTATACCGCCGGCTTCTACGTGGGCAAGAAGGTCGCCACGCCCGAAGAAGCGCTGGCCGCCCCCGGCCCCAAGCGCATGGCCATCACGATGCTGCGCGACATCGACGCCAACGAGCTCGGCAAGCTCTTCACCAAGGGCGTGGAAGACAACTCGCCCAAGAGCGAAATGGTCAACCTCATTCCCGGCCTGCTGCGCATGGGCCAGATGTTCGCGGACCAGAAGCAGCTGAAGACCGGCGACACCTTCACCATCGACTGGCTGCAAGGCACCGGCACGCTGATCACGGTGCGCGGCGTGCCGCAGCCCGATCCGGTGAAGGAGCCGGCCTTCTTCAACGCGCTGATGCGCATCTGGCTCGGCCCGAACCCGGCCGACTGGAAGCTCAAGGAAGCGTTGCTCGGCGCCAAGCCCTGACCGGCGGCGCCTTCATCATCAAAGGTCGACCAGCGAATCCACGAAGCCGTCGGCATCCACGCCGCGCACCGGCTCGCCGTGGTTGTAGCCGTAGGTCACCAGCACCACCGGGCAGCCCGCGGCACGGGCCGCGCGCGCATCGTTGCTTGAATCGCCGACCATCAGCGTGCGCGACGGCGCAGTGCCCAGCGCCTCGCAGGTCTTCAGGAGCGGCAGCGGGTCGGGCTTCTTGCGCTCGAAGGCATCGCCGCCGAACACCTGTTCGAAGAACCCTTCGAGCCCCTTTGCGGCCAGCAGCGGCTTGGCGAAGGAGGTCGGCTTGTTGGTGAGGCAGGCCAGCCGCAGGCCCCGCGCCCTAAGCGCCTGGAGGCCTTCGACCACCCCGGGATACACCGCCGAGTACTGGCCGTTGATGGCCAGATAGTGGTGCTGGTAGCGCTCCCAGGCGCGCTCGAACAGCGCCTGTGCGCTTGCCTGGACGCCTGCCGCATCGGCTGCGCCCGCAGGCGTCATCACGTGCACAAGCGCCGAATGGATCAGGTGCTCCGACCCCTTGCCCACCATCCGCTCGATGGCGGCGGGTGGTACCTGCGGCAAGCCAAGGTCGCGCAGCATGCGGTTCAGCGCCTCGGCGAAATCGCCGAGGGTGTCGACCATGGTGCCGTCGAGGTCGACGATGGCGGCATCGAAGCGGGATTGGTCGGAGCGAATGGAGTTCAAAACAAATAGATGGAGTTCAAGAAATTTCGAAGATCCTAGACGAGGAAAACTTCGGATATCAATCGATCCTGATGTTGTTCGCCTTGATCAGACGGCCCCAGCGCTCGCGCTCGTCCTTCACGTACTTCGCCATGTCGTTCGGTGTGCCCGGCAGTCCTTCGACGCCCAGGGCGAGGAAGCGGGCCTGCACCGCCGTCGAATTCAATGCATCGACCAACGCCTTGCTGAGCTTCGCCACCGTTTCAGCAGGTGTGCCGCTCGGCACTGCAAGCCCCTGCCACGCATACGCCTCGAAATCGGTCAAGCCCTGTTCGGCCAGCGTCGGCACGTCGGGCAGTGTCGCAATGCGCTTTGCGCTCGCGACCCCAATGGCCTTGACCTTGCCGGCCAACACGAACTGATTGCCACTGGCCGTGTCGACCATCATGAAAGGCACCTGGCCGCCGAGGATGTCCTGCATCGCCGGCGCCGCGCCGCGGTAGGCGACGTGCGTCATCGCGATGCCGGTTTTTTCGCGCAGCAGTTCGGTCGCCAGGTGGTGCGGACTCCCGGCGCCGGCCGAAGCGTAGTTCACACCGCCGGGCTGCGCCTTGGCCCAGGTGATGAACTCCTTGAAGTTCTTCGCCGGCACCTGCGGACCGACCACCAGAACGAGCGGAAAGCGCGCCAGCATGCCGACCGGTGCGAGGTCTTTCTCTGCGCTGTAGCTGAGCTTGGAAAACAGGAACGGGTTGGCTGCGAGCGTGGCGAAGTCGGCCGTCAGCATCACATTGCCGTAGTCCTTCGATCGGGCGACAAAATCGGCGGCAATGTTGGTCGCCGCGCCAGGCTTGTTGGTAATGACGACGGGCCGGGCGAGGTTCTTCGACATCGCCTCGGCGGTGGCGCGCGCAACGGCGTCGGAGCCGCCGCCCGCGGCGTAGCCGACCACCCATTCGATGGGTTTGCTGCTGTCCTGCGCGACGGCGAGATGGGTGGTTGCGGCCAGTGCCAGGCCGGTCAGGAAAAGGCGAATCATGGGTTTGTCTCCGGTGGTTGTGATGGGAATTTCTTCAGCTGCGTGTTGCGGCGGCGAATGCCTCGCGCAGCACGGGCAGCGATCCGATGTGGTTGGCCAGCACAAGCACCAACCGCGCGTTGAAGGCGTGGCTTTCGTCCGTGGAGAGGCCCTGGTGCGCTTCGATCAGCGCCTCGTAGAAATCGTCCGGCACTTCGAGGTTCGGTGCGGTCGTCAGGTGCGCAGTGTTGGCTTGAGACATGCGGGAATCCTTCAGGCGTTGCAAAGCGCGCGATGCAGCGCGGCACGCACGATGACGGCGTCGGCCTGGCGCCAGCGTCCGCACAGATGTTGGTCCGGGCGCAGCAGATAGACCGTGCCGGCTCGCGCGTCGTAGCGTCGGGCCGCCAGCGCGTGGGCTTCATCGATCGGGATGCGTACCGTCGCGACGGGCACGCCGGCGGCGGCGCCGGCTTCGGCCACGGCGCGCGCCGCGCGGTCGGCCGTCTCGCCGCCGCCGAACACCACCGCCGTGAATGCAGAGCCGGCTGCTTCCTGCAGCAGCCAGCCCGCCTTGCCATCGGCGCGGATCACCGGCGCGTCCGCCGCCACGGCACCCGGCACCATGCCCCCTTCGAAGGTATCGGTGTCCGGCGTGTTCAAGGCCGAGGTGCGCAGCGTGGCCGGCACGGACAACCGGCCGCTGTTGACCAGGGTGCGCGCAAAGGCGTGGGACTTTGCAAGGTCCAGCACCGCGTCCCGGAACAACCTGCTGATCTCGCTCTTGGGCGTGATGAAGTCGGTGGCGCGCGTCGAGTTGAGAATGTTCTCGTCGGCCGCGTATTCGCGTTCGTGGCCGTAGCTGTCGAGCAGCGCGTCCGGCGCCTGATGCCGCAGGACCGCGGCAAGCTTCCACGCCAGGTTCTCCGCGTCCTGCACGCCCGAGTTGGCGCCGCGGGCGCCGAACGGGGAGACGCCGTGCGCCGAGTCCCCGGCGAAGAACACGCGGCCATGCCGGAACCGGTCCATCCGCAGGCACGAGAAGGTGTAGACGCTCGCCCATTCGAGATCGAACTGCGCGTCTTCGCCCAGCAGCGCCTTGACGCGGGGAATGACCTTCTCGGGCTTCTTTTCTTCTTCGGGATCGGCGTCCCAGCCGAGCTGGAAGTCGATGCGCCAGACATTGTCGGGCTGCATGTGCAGCAGCACGCTCTGGTTGCGATGGAATTCGGGATCGAACCAGAACCAGCGCTCGGCAGGCCGGTCGAGCTTCATCTTCACATCGGCAATCAGGAAGCGGTCCTTGAACTGGCGCCCCTTGCTTTCCAGCCCCAGCAGCCCGCGCATGCTCGAGCGGCTCCCGTCGCAGGCCGCGACATGGTCGGCCTCGAGCCGGTACGGCCCCTCGGGGGTCTCGACGGTCAGCTCGACATGGTCCGCATGCTGCGCGACACCCGTGACCTTGTTCTTCCAGCGCAGATCGATCAGCGGCAGCTCGGACGCGCGCTCGGCCAGGTAACCTTCCACGTAGTACTGCTGCAGGTTGATGAATGCCGGGCGCGCATGCCCCGTTTCGGGCAACAGGTCGAAGCTGTAGATCTCCTCGTTCTTGAAGAACACGCGGCCGACATTCCAGGACACCCCCTTGTCGACCATCCGGTCGCCACATCCGAGCCGATCGAAAATCTCGAGCGTGCGCTTCGCAAAGCAGATGGCACGGGAGCCGGTGGACAGCGTGTTGTCGTTGTCCAGAAGGACCACCGGAATCTCGCGCTGCGCCAGGTCGATGGCCAACGCCAGCCCCGCCGGGCCGGCGCCGACGACGACCACCGGGCGGCGCACTGGCGTCGCGGCGTCCTGGTCGGGATGGCGGACGTAGTCGAACACCAGCTTCTGGTAGTCGACGGCTTCCCCCTTGCGGTGCGCAAGTTCATTCAGTTGCATGGTTCTGTCTCCTGCGGCGCGAGGTGGGCGCCTGCTGATTGCTGCGGGCGTTCAGCCTTCCAGCGTCTTCCACATCTCGATGTCGCGCTCGGCCGTCCAGATGCGCGGATCCGGGTACTGGGTGACCTCGTCGTAGCAACGCGTCACGTCGAACGGCATGCAGTGGTCGAAGATGACCCAGTGGCCGTACTTGGGCTTGAGCCTGGCGAAGGTGTCCTGGTAGACCGCATGAAGGTCCTTGCCGGCGGCCACGCCGGCTTCGACGCTGGCACGCACGTCGGCAATGAAACCGCCGGTGGCCTTGAGGCCGGCTGCGACCTGCTCCTCGCCCAGCAGAGCGGGGCCGCGGCCTGGAACCAATGCGGCGGGCTTCAAGGCCGCCACGTTCTCGAGCGTCTCTGGCCAATCCTTGAAATAGGCATCTCCGGCGTACGGCGTGGCGTCGAACTCGACCAGGTCGCCGCTGAGCAGTACGCGATCCTGCGGCAGCCAGACCACGGTGTCGCCCTTGGTGTGGCCACGGCCGAGCTGCAGCAGCTGCACCTCGAGCTTGCCCAGCCACAGCGTCATCTTGCCGGTGAAGGTCATGGTGGGCCAGGTCAGGCCCGGGGGCACGGTCTCGACGTTCTGGAACAGGCGCGGGAAGCGGCCGATTTCGCTGGCCTTGTCCTCTTCTCCGCGCTCGACGATCAAGTCACGGGTGTCCTGGCTCGAAATGATCTGCTGCGGATTGAAGCCGCTCGCGCCCAGCACGCGCACCGCGTGATAGTGGGTCAGCACGACGTACTTGATCGGCTTGTCGGTCACCTCGCGGATGCGCCTGACCACGTCTTGCGCCATGGCCGGCGTGGCCTGGGTGTCGGCCACGAGCACGGCGTCGTCTCCCACGATGATGCCGGTGTTCGGGTCGCCCTCGGCGGTGTATGCCCAGGCGTGGTCCGACAGCTGGGTGAAGCTCACCGTCTTCTCTTCGAGGTCGGCTTGGGAAGCGAATTTCTTGGGGGTGTTCATGCGTGGTTCCGGGGAATGTTATTTGTCTAAAACAAATGTGTTTGCAGTGTGCGTCTGGAATTTGTCTATGGCAAATCAATTCGCATAGAAAGAATTAAGTGTTTTCCCTAGGCCAACCGCGCCGAGCGGTTTGCATATGGCAAATCTCTTTGTCCCGCGCGAACTAGACTCGCGACAACTTGAAAGGCGATATGCGAGACAGCCACCCCGGAGAAGCCGTGAAGGAAGACAAGGCGCAGCGGGCCGTCCAGGCGATCGAGGTGGGAGGGCGATTGCTGCTTGCCTTGGCCGACAGCCCGACGCCCTTGACGCTCAGAGACCTGTCGAGCCGATCCGGACTTTCCGCTTCACGCGCGCACCCGTATCTGGTGAGCTTCGGCAAGCTCGGATTGATCGAGCAGGAGTCCGAAACCGGTCGCTATGCGCTCGGGCCGGCCGCCTTGCGGTTGGGACTGACATGCCTGCACCAGCTCGACCCTGTCCGGGTCGCGTTGCCGATCGCCCAGCAGCTTGCGGCGTCGACCGGGCATGCGGTTGCTGTGGCTATCTGGGGCAACTTCGGGCCGACGATCATTCGAATGATCGAGGCGCGCGAACCGCTGCACGTGTCCATGCGCGCTGGAACCGTGATGTCGATACTCGGCACAGCCACCGGCCGCGCCTTTGCAGCCGTGCTGCCCGCCGAGCGCATCGAGAAGGCCATGGCGGTCGCGCTCGGAGACTCGGAAGACCGGAAGGCGCCGCTGCTGAAGCCGAAGGCCAGCGAACTCCTGGAGGCTGTGGCGGAGTTTCGCGACCATGGCGTCACACGTGCCGAAGGAAAGCCGATTCCCGGCATCAACGCTTTCAGCGCCCCTGCGCTCGATCACGACGGCGAACCCGTTGTCGTGATTACGGCGCTTGGCCATCAGGACAGCTTTTCGTCGGATTGGAACTCCAGCGCCGCGACAGCCGTTCGCAATGCGGCAGCAGAAGCATCCAGCCGTCTTGGATGGCGAAATGCCTGAACCGTAAGGCCGCATGGGTGCGTCGCTGCCGCCTCATGCCGTGTGGTCGAAGACGCCCTGAAGACGGGCGAAGCGGGACGGCTGCGTCCGGGCCAGGCGGATCGCGTAAAGCCAGCCCCATCCCGCTGCGGCAGCCAAGACCCAGGGCAGCGCGTAGATGGCGGACGATTCGGATCCGCTCAGGACGTTGAGGTTCTTGACCACCATGGTCAGCGCCGCGCACATGCCCACTGCGGCGATGACCGGGGCGATCAGCCGGCTCCAGACCGATGCATCCGCGCGAGGGTTGCGCCTGAAGAAGGCCGCCACCGCCACCGACACGGTCGCTTGCAGCAGCAGGATGCCCATGGTCGCCAGCGCCGAGCACCAGGAGAAGACCACGGCCATCGGGTCTTGCCGCAGCAGCGCCACGATGGCGACGATGCACACCATCCCGAAGGCCTGCGCGATGCTGGCCACGTAGGGGGTGCGGTAGGTCGGGTGCACCTTGGAAAACGACTTCATGAGAAAGCCGTCGCGGCTGATCGCAAACATGTAGCGCGACATCGTGTTGTGAAACGCCTGGGCGGCAGCAAAAAGGCTGGTGATCAGCAGCACCGACATCAACAGCAAGGCCTTGGGTCCCAGGGCCTGCGAGGCGATGTTGAACACGAAGTTACCGGGGTCCTTGGCCGCTGCGGCCGCCACACCGTCCGCGCCATGGAACTGCACGAAACACCAACTGGTGAGGCCGAAGAACAATGTGATCAGCGTCACCGAAACGAAGGTGGCCCGCGGAATCGTTCGCTTGGGATCGCGACACTCTTCCGAGTAGATCGCCGTGGCCTCGAAGCCGATGAAGGAGCTGATGGCGAACACCATGGCAATGCCGACCGCCCCGCTCAACGCTACCGAGGGCTCGAAGGAGCTCCACGTCCATGCATTGCCGGCGCTTGCGTGATGCATCAGAACGCCCGCATCGACCGCGAGGATGATGCCCACCTCCGCCAGCATCAGCAGGCCGAGCACCATGCCGCCGAGCTCCACTTTCAGGATCCCCAGCAGCAGCACGAGGAACTGCATCGCGATGCTGCAGGCCCACCAGGGAATGCTCACACCGAAGTTGTCGGCGAGGAACATCTGCAAGAAGAAGCCGAACATGGCGATCACCGAGATCTGGATGGCGGTGTAGGTCAGCAGGGCGACGTTGAGCCCCGCCATGCCCAGCCGGGGGCCCAAACCAACCGCCACATACGAATAGAAAGCGCCTGCGTTGACCACATGGCGGCTCATGGCGACGAAGCCGAACGAGAAGATCCACAGCAGCAGGCCCGCAAGAACATAGACGCCGGGCAGGCCCGCGCCGTTGCCGGACATGAAGGCGATGGGCATGGCGCCGATCACGCCCGTGATCGGCGACGCGGCTGCCACGACGAAGAACACGACGGACCACAGGCCCAGCGTATCTTTCTTGAGTTGTGTTGGGGTCATGCAATGTCCTTCGAGATGAGAGCGGAGCGCCTCAGAACACCTTGGTGGCCGACAGGTAGAAGCGGCGTTTGCCAACGTCCTTGGTGTCGGACGAATCGCGGTTGGACGGCGTGTCGTTGAAGAACGCTGTGTTGCTGTTCCATGCAACGCCCAGTGATACCGACAGCCCTTCGGGGAAGTTGCGGGTCACGCCGATGCGGTAGTCCTGAAAGTTGGGATTGCGCGACCCGTTGGCGGTGGGCGTCACGAGCTTGGCGGTCACGTTCTGATGGCCCGCATGCAGGTTCAGTACGTAGTTGTCGGACACCGGAATATCGGCGCTCAGGTCGATGTAGCTGGAGCCCCGCGTGCCGCCGGTGTAGCCCGTCTTCTCGTTGAATCCGAGCAGGTCCGTGAGCGTGCGCGAGTACTTGAGGCTGACCCATTTGTAGGCGACGAACAGGTTGGCCTCCGCGAAGTCGTAGCGCTGGGAGGGCAGGCTTGTGTATCGAACCTTGTTGTAGTTTCCGCTGGGGTAGTAAACCCACAGCAGCCCGGTGCCGACGGTCCAGTCGTCGCTCAGGGCCTTCTTGTAGCCCACCGAAAGATCGATCTCCGTGCTGGCCCCGGCATAGACCTTGGAACTCACGTTGGATGCCCAGATGCTGGCGCTGAAGCCCATGTCCGTGTTCAGGTCGATGCTGCCTTGCGCGGCGGGCTTGCTCCAGGTCTGCGTCATGCCCTTGAACAAGTAGTCCGAGGCCAAGGTCGCGGTACCCGAGATGCGAAATGGCGGTGCAGCGGGTGCTTCCTCTGCGGCCATGGCAGACGTGCTCAATGCAGCAAGTGCGGTCATGGCGGTGATCGTGGCTTTCATGGGAGCTCTCCGGAGTGGTGAGGCACGGCTGCGGTCCGCCTGGGAAGCTGGTCGTGCCAGTGACGTGGAAGGTTCGCAGTATCCGAACAGACCCACGGAGGGCGTTATCGAGATTCGGCACATCTGGACCCGCGGACAGCGCTTCACATCAACTGTGCCGAATCTCGATAACGCCAGGATGCAAGTGCGCCGGACACTGCAGTCACCCTGGTGCAGCGCGGGCGGCTCGCGTCACTGCTGCCTGAACACACCCCTGAAGAGATCGGAGATGCACGGAGACGTGCATGGCATTCAAATGATTCACATGGAAGCCGCGACCTACTACACCGCGACGAAAAAGTACGAGCTCAGCTTCCCCAGCCTGGAGCAGGACATCGACGTCGATGTCGTGGTCATCGGCGGTGGCTTCAGCGGTGTCAACACCGCGCTGGAGCTCGCCGAAAAAGGCATCCGGAACGTTGCCGTCCTGGAAGCCAAATACCTCGGATTCGGCGGTACGGGCCGCAATGGCGGCCAGATCATGGCTGGCATCGGACACGACCTGAGCAAGATCCGCAAGGACGTGGGTGAGGATGGTCTGCGCGCCATCTTCGAGATCAGCGACCTCGGCGCGGAGATCATCCAGGCCCGCGTGGACCGCTACGACATTGACGCCGACTTTTGCCGCGGCTACGGCTACCTGGGCTACAACGGACGCCAGGCCGCCACGCTGCGCCAATGGGAGCGCGAGTTCAGGTCGCTCAACCCGCCGCACGAGATTCGTTACCTGGAAGGTTCCGAGGTGCGCGAGATCATCGGCTCGGAGGTCTACAGCAGCGCCCTGCTGCACATGGGGGGCGGCCATGTCCACTCGCTGAACCTGCTGCTGGGAGAGGCGCAGGCACTGGTCGGACATGGCGCTCGCATCTTCGAGTTCTCCCCCGCGGTCGAGGTGACCTATGGCGAGACGATCAAGGTGCGCACCCCCAAGGGTTCGGTCACCGCACGCAAACTGCTCTGGGCCTGCGACAGCTTTCTCAACGGGCTGGAGCCCGAACTGCATCGCTCGACCATCAACACCCATGCCTTCCAGTGCGTGACGGAGCCGCTGTCCGATGCGCTGATCGAACAGATCAGCCCGATCCGCGGCGCCTACAGCGACATCCGGCCGGTCATCGACTACTTTCGCGTCACACGCGAGAACAGGCTGCTGTTCGGTTCGGCCACGCCCTACATCGAGCACATCCCGAGCGACCTCAAGGCCTGGAACCGCGCGCTCATGCTCAAGGTGTTTCCCTACCTCCAGGACGTGAAGATCGACCTGGCCTGGGGCGGACCCATGGCCTGCAGTCCCAACCTGTTTCCGCAGATCGGATCACTGCCGGGTCATGGCAACGTGTACTTCGTGCAGGGCTACACCGGCTTCGGTGTGACGCCCAGCCACGTCATCTGCAAGATCCTGGCGGAGGGCATGACCGAGGGCTCGCCGCGCTACGACCTGATCAGCGCCATTCGCCGTTCCACGCTGATCGGAAAAGACCAGATCCGCCCGCTGATCGTCAGTGCCGGAAAGATCTGGCACCAGGCCTCCGGCTTCGCCAACGGGCGGCGCTGATTCCATTCCCGACCGTTCCCAAACTTCAAGGACCGACACCATGAGCCTGATCTCCATTGCCCCTCCCCGCTCCATCGACGAAATGCACGCCATCGGCCCCGTGACCCAGTTGGGGTCCGAGATCCTGTCGGGTGAATGCATGGCTTACGCCCAGAGTACGTTCGGCGGCCCGACGGACCCCGTCTCGGCCGGCTACTTTGCCGTGACGCCCGGGCGCTTTCGCATGACCTACCCGTTCAACGAACAGGCGGTGGTGGTGCAGGGCAGCGTGACGCTGACCGACGTGAAGACCGGCATCGCCGCCCACTACGGCGTGGGCGACAGCTGGTTCGTCACCAAGGGCACCGAGGTGCTTTGGGACGTGAGCGGCGGCGTGTTCATCAAGCACTTCTTCGCCGTCGTGGATTGACGCCAGAGGACATTCCGGACTTCGGGGACGGAAGCCCTTTCCGAGGCAGCGCAGACCAGAGGCGTCAGGCCAGCTTGCGGTACCGCGCGTACTGCACGGTGTCCGATGGCGACTCGCCGAACAGCCGCTTGTAGTCGACCGAAAACTGCGAGACATGCCAGAAACCCCAGTCGATGGCGATGTCGCCGATCATGCGGCCGACCGGCGCATTGAGGATGTCGCGCCGCACACCGTTGAGCCGCTGGGCTTTCAGGAACTGGGCGGGGCTTTCGCCCGTCACCTTGACAAAGTATTTCTGCAGGTTGCGCCGCGAGGTGTACGTGGCATCGCACAGGCTGTCGATGGAGACCATCTCGCCGCGCCGCTCGTGCATGTAGTCCATCGCACGGTGGACCACCTGGATGGCGCGGCCGCGGCTGGTCTCCAGCGGTTCGCCGCGTGCAACACGCAGGCAGTCGTCGGCCAGGTTCTGCATGTCGGCACAAAACAGGCGGCGCGCGCTTTCGCGGCTGAAACGCAGGGGCTGGGTCAGCAGTTGGCCCAGGGCCTGACGAATCTGCCGCCGCAGCAGCTGGGCCAGTTCGGGGTGGTGCACGAAATGGTGAAGCTCGCGGCGCTCCGCCGAGTCGGTGAACCGGGGGTGCGGCAGGCACAGCACCAGCAGGGTGCTCTCCTTGGGCGTGGACAGCAGCAGCTCGCCACCGCTGTCCAGAAGAATCACGTCGTCGATGGTGACGGGCTTTCCGAACCAGCGGGCTTCGCCGGAGAGCGATGCGAACACCCCCAGGCTGATGCATCCCTGGCGCATGGCGCCCATCTGAAAAACAGACTGGGCCAGCGTCTCCTGGTAGAGGTGGACGCCGTCGATCCACGCTTCGTTGAGACTGCCGTGGAAGCGCCCGCGCGAGAGCTGCTCGTAGGTCAGCCCCCAGCCGTCGAGCAGCCTCGTGTGGTCGGACGCCTCCTGGATGCCGGACGACTGCCGGATGCTGTACCGGGCCTCGGCGATGGCGCAGGGTGGAGCGGGGGTCATCGGGTGGTCGTCCAGGGAGTGGTCAGCGGCGGCGGCGAGGTGCTGCCTGGGCGCAGGTTTAGCAATGGGCGTGCCAGAAAGCCATCCGTGAAAGCACGGAGGATGGCTGCTCGAGGCGTGACCCGGTCGCTGAAATGCGAAGGCCGGGGCTCACCCTGGACACCTTCACTTCCTGATGCTGATCACCCGCTGGGTCGAGACCGACTTGAGGCCATCCACGCCGAACTCCACGCCCCAGCCGGAACGCTTGGTGCCACCAAAGGGCACCATGGGGTGAACTGCACCGTGCTGGTTCACCCAGACGGTGCCAGCTTGAAGCTGGCTGGCGACCTGCCGGGTCTGGACCGGGTCCTGTCCCCAGACGGAGGCTCCCAGTCCCAGATCGAGACGGTTCGCACTGGCGATTGCCTCTTCCACCTTGTCGTAGCGGATGATGGGCAGCACGGGCCCGAACTGTTCCTCGTCCACGATGGCATCGCCGTCGCGCACACCTGTGATGAGGGTAAGGGGAAAAAAGTAGCCCGGACCTGGGAGCGGCTCGCCACCGCAGACGACGCGGCCACGGCCTTGCTGGACGGTGTCGCGCACCAGCCGCGTGACCTTGTCGAACTGCATGCGGTTCTGGATCGGTCCCATGACCGTACCTTCGGCCAGCGGGTCGCCAACCGGCATGGCTCGCACCAGGTCGCTCAACTCGGAGACCACTGCATCGTGGATGCTGTCATGCACATACAGGCGTTTGATGCAGGCGCAGGTCTGCCCCATGTTGATGAAGGCGCCCCAGAAGAGCCCCATGGCGATGGCCTGAGGGTCGGCGTCCGGCAGCACTACCGCAGCGTCGTTGCCACCGAGTTCCAGCGTCGTGGGCACAATCCGCTGCGCTGCGATGGCGGCGATACGGGACCCCGTGGCCGTGGATCCGGTGAACAGGATCTTGCCGATGCGCGGATCCTGAACCAGCGCGGCCCCCACGTCGCCGGCACCGGTGACCACATTCAGCACGCCCGGGGGCAGGACCTGCGCCAGGATGCGAACCATTTCCAGCGTGGCGATGGAGGTGTACTCCGACGGCTTGAGCACCACGGCATTGCCCATGCGCAGCGCGGGAACGATCTGCCAGATGGCGATCATCAAGGGCCAGTTCCACGGGGCGATGGCCGCGATCACGCCGTAAGGCTCGCGCATCACTTCGTCGCGGCGCGTCTGATCCTCGAATACCACCTCGTGTGGCACGGACAGCGAGGCGTTGACTTCGCACCAGGCCTGGCAGGCCGAAAGCTCGAAGCGAGCGCCGGGCACGGTCTCTGGGCCGAGTCCGCCCAGAGGCTTGCCTTGCTCACGCGCGACCCAAGCGGCCAGTTGCTCGGCGTTGTCGCGCAATGTGGCCGCGAGCAGGCGGATGGTCTCAGCGCGCTCCTGGTCGCTCCGAGCGGCCCAGCCGGGTTGGGCTTGCTGCGCCACGCGCACGGCCTCTGCCACGTCGGCCGGGCTCGCCTTGGCCACCTCGCCCAGGAGCTCTCCGGTGGAAGGGTTGATGACGGCAAAGCATTCGCGGGCATCACCGACGGCACGCCCGCCGATCAGAAAATTGAATTGCGGGGTCATGTGGATTTCCTAGCATGCATGGGTTCAATGCTAGGCAGATGCCTCGCGCCGCGAATCGCGAAACCTCGCGAAAGGGAAAACCCTGTGCAGATGAACCATGACCGATAGCAGCACATCGATTCTGGATGCCCAACGCCAATTGCGCCGGCGCTTGCTCGATCGCCCGCCGGCTTTGCACGCAAACGTCGATGAGCGAGACCTCGCCGCACACTTGCTGCTGTATCTGGACGACCGCCAAGCATGCTGGCATATCGCATTGGAATGGCTGCGCCGGAAGATGGGCGCGGACCGTGTGGACGGCGGGGAGTGCCAGCCTTCGGCGCTGCTGTACCAAGCCAGTGCGGAATCACTGCGCCAGGATCGGGATGTGCCGTCGATGCTGGGCACGCCGCTTGCGGTCGCGTGGCCCGGTATCCGGACAGCGCTGTCCAGCAAAGGACCCGTGTGGATCCCATCGGTGGAGCAGTCGGTCGCGCTGGGCGAGCGACTGCGCAGCATCGTTCGCAGCAAGGGAACGTGCAGCAAGCTCGCCATGCCCCTGGTGAGTGAGCGCGGCACTTTCGGGCTGGTATGCGCGGATTGGCTGGGCTTGCCGCACGCCATCGGCAGCGAGCACATTGCGTTGTTCCAGGCGACGGTGGAGCGGGTCATCGTCCCGGTGCTGTCGGCTGCCTTGGACCTGCAGGAGCATCGCGAGCTGCAGATATCGCAGACGCAACTGCAGCCTGCCGGCGAAGTGCTGACCCCGGCCGAGTGGCGCGTGGCCCAGCTGGTGACCTTGGGACTGAGCTACAAGGAGATGGCGCGTCGGCTGGGGCGATCCCAGTCCACTGTCGACCACCAATTGCGCAGTATCCGTGCGAAGCTGAACGTGTCTTCGACCGCGAAGCTGGCAAGCATGCTGGCCGTGCCGGGAGGAAGATCAACACTGCGAGGCCTTGAGGAAAGCAACTGAATTCTTGTTGCAAACCCTATCGGTTCTTCTCAGGGAGTGGTCTGTGCGAAGGGCGTTCAAGGCAGGGGGCCTGGGTTGAGGTAGAGCGGGATCGATACCGCAGGCCGCGCATCCCGCCTCGCGCGCAAGGACAATAGCGCCGCATGAACGCCACGACGCCCGCCCCTGCCCCCAGGCCCCGCCCCGTCCGCACCGCCGCCACGCTGGTCGTGCTGCGCGACGGCAGCGAGGGCCTTGAAGCGCTGATGCTGCGCCGCGCCGAGAAAGCCGACGACCAGAACAGCGGTGCCAGCGTCTTCCCTGGCGGCGTGGTGGATGCGCACGACCGTCGCCTGCATGCGCTGTGCGTGGGCCTGGACGATGCCGCGGCGAGCGCGCGCATCGCGGTGTCCGAAGGCGGCCTGGACTTCTACGCGGCCGCCATCCGCGAGTGCTTCGAGGAGGCGGGCCTGCTCTTTGCGAACGACGCCCAGGACCACCCCGTGCGGCTCGTCGATCTTCCCCCCGCCGACCTCGCCGCCATGCGCGATGCCGCCGAACAGGGCACCGACGCGCTGCTCACCCTGTGCGAGGCGCGCGGCTGGCGCCTGGCCGGCGACCGCGTCGTCTACTTCGGCCACTGGCTCACCCCGCCGGGCATGCCGCGCCGCTTCGACACGCGCTTCTTCGTCGCGCTGATGCCAGCGGGACAAGAGGTGCACCCCGACGGGCGCGAGACCGTCGCGCACATGTGGCTCCGGCCGGCGGATGCGCTGGACCCGGCCCGCGGCCTCAAGCTGATGAACGTCACGCGGCGCGTGCTGCAGCAGTTGGACGTGTTCGCGCGTGCCGACGAATTCATGGCGCATGCGCGGCAGCTGCGCGAGATTCCGCTGAACATGCCCCGACTGGCCGACGGCCCCGACGGCCGCCGCGCGGTGAACATCGAAGAGCCGGCGTACGACGAGATCGGCCACCTGGACCCCGAAGGTCGAGGCGATGCCCGCTACGCGCTCGAAGCGGGCGGGGTCACGCGGCTGTCCGGCAGGGTGCTGCGCCTGGTGAGCGCGGCCCCGGAAGAAGCGGGCTCGAACAGCTACCTTGTCGGCGGCACCGAAGGCTGGGTGTTGATCGGCCCCCGGCCGCTGGACGACGCCCTTCGCGCCGCCGCGCCAGGCCCGGTGCGCTGGACCGTCTCCACGCAACCGGGCACGCAACCAACCATGCCTCCGGAATGGCCCGCCGGTACGCTGGACCTCGGCGGCGCCACCCTCAAGGCAGTGACCGGCGACGACGGCACGCCGTGCTTCCTGCTGGTCGAAGAGCGCATGCTCTTCACGGAAAGCGGCACAGCAACGATCGCCGGCGCCGATCACCCCATCGAATGGATCGCTCCGTCACAAGGCTTCATCCAGCGCCCGCCCGCAAGGTAGCGTGCGGATGCAGCGGATGCGCCAGCGTATCGGCGATGAGCCGCAGCGCCTGATCGCACTGCTCCCGCGACATCGGCCCGCCCAGGCAGATGCGCACCGCATCGGGCGGATCGCCATCGGTCGAAAACGCAGCGCTCGCCACCACGCCCACGTTCTGCGTGCGCAGGTACGACGCAAACTCGACCGGGCTCCATCCCGGCGGCAGCGGCAGCCAGGCGTGAAAGCCCTCGGGATGCGCCTGCAGCCCGCTGTCACCGAGGTAGCGCGTGGCCAGCAGTTGCCGCGCCGCCGACTCCGCGCGCACCGCCTGCAGCATCGCCTCGGTGGTTCCGTCTTCCACCCACAGCGTCGTGAGCGCATTGGTGATCGGCGAGGCCATCACGGTGGTGGCGCGCATCGCGCCGGCCAGGCGCTGCGACTGCACCACTGTCGGTGAGCACACATACGCGCTGCGCAGCCCCGCGCCGAAGCATTTGGAGAACCCGCTCACGTAGTAGGTCAGCGCGGGCGCGAGCGTCGCGATGGTGGCCGGCGTCTGGCGCGGCAGCATGCCGTAGGCGTCGTCCTCGATGATCGGAATGGCATAGCGCAGCGCCACGTCGGCGAGCGCCTCGCGCCGTGCGCGCGACACGGTGCCGGCGGTCGGGTTCAGCAGCGTGGGGTTGCAGTACAGCGCCTTGGGCTTGAGCGTCTTGCAGGCGTGCTCGAAGGCATCGGCGATGGGGCCGTCGTCGTCCAGCTGCAGCGCATGCAGCTGCACCCCCAGCTGCGCCGCGATGGCCTTCACACCCGGGTAGGTGAGCGACTCCACGCAGATCAGCTCGCCCGGCCGCGCGAGCTGCGAGAACAGCGCCGTGAGCACGCCGTGGATGCCGGGGCACACCAGGATGCGGTCCACGCTGGCGTGCAGCACGAAGGGGCGCAGCCACTGCATCGCCACCTCGCGGTCGTGCGCGGTGCCGCCGAAATCCTGATAGCGCAGCAGGTCGTGAAAGTCGATCTCGGCAAAGGCCCGGCTCGCGCTCTCGTGCAGCCGCGCCATCAGGTGTTCGTCGTCGGGTTCGGGCGGCATGTTCATGGTCATCTCGGCGCCGCTGCCGCCGCGCAGGCGAAGACTGGGGCTGCCCGAGCGGATGAAGGTGCCGGTGCCCGCGCGCGAGTCGATCAGCCCGCGTTTGCGCGCCTCGGCATAGCCGCGCGCCACCGTCGTGTAGTTGAGCTCCAGGTCGGCCGCGAGCTCGCGCAGCGTGGGCAGCCGGTCGCGCACGCCCAGGCGGCCGGTCTTGATGTCGTCGGCGATCAGTTCGGCCAGCAGCAGGTAGGCGGGCCGGTCGCTGTTTCGAAGTTGCCTGCGCCAGTGGGCGGTGATGGTGGTCATCGTGTGGAGTTGATTGCATCCATTGATTGCATCGGGCCACCGATCAACATGCATGAATCACGCCCGCTCCAGAGGGGCCTGGTGCTTCGATCAGGTGCGATCAACCCCATTGATCGGGTGCATTGATCGCATGGCGCGTGCGTCGTCGCGGTGCAAAAACCATTCGCCGGACCACCCGTGCGCCCGCCTTTTCGGCCATCCGAAAAATTTTTATCCGCACGCGGCCCGCGCTGCTGCGCATTGATCGCGCGTTGATCGCACGCACCCGGCCGAACGCTGGCACATCGCCTGCGAAGGAGAAGGCACGCAAGACCTGCGTGTCCAACCACCCAACCGGAACCCCCCATGCCCAAAGTCACCCGCCCCCGCAACGAGAAAGGCGAGTTCCTCGTCGACTACGAAGAGAAGGTGTTCGAAGACGTCAAGGCCGATCCCGGCGAGAAGGCGCTCGTCACCTTCCACACCGTGGCCTTCGAAGGCTCCATCGGCTTCGTGAACCTGCTGCAGGCCACTCGCCTGCGCCGCAAAGGCTACGAAACCTCGGTGCTGCTCTACGGCCCCGGCGTGACGCTGGGCGTGCAGCGGGGCTTTCCCACGCTGGGCGACGAGGCCTTTCCGGGCCACCAGAACTTCAACAAGCAGATCACCAAGTTCATGGAAGAAGGCGGCAAGGTCTACGCCTGCCGCTTCGCCTTGCAGGCGCTGTACGGCCACGGCGAAGGCGCGCTGATCGAAGGCATCACGCCGATCAACCCGCTGGACGTGCTGGACCTGGTGCTGCTGCACAAGAAGGCAGGCGCAGTGATCCTGGACACCTGGACCCTGTAAGGCAGGACCCGAGCGATGGCTTCCACACCCCGCATCGTGCGTGCCGCGGCGATCCAGATCGCGCCCGACTTCGAGCGCCCCGACGGCACGCTCGACCGGGTGTGCAGCGCCATCGACGAGGCCGCTTCCAAGGGCGCGCAGATCGCGGTATTCCCCGAGACCTTCGTGCCCTACTACCCCTACTTCAGCTTCGTGCTGCCGCCGGTGCTGCAGGGCGCGCCGCACCTGCAGCTGGTGGAGCGCGCAGTCGTCGTGCCCGGCCCCGTCACGCAGGCGGTGGCCGAGCGGGCCCGCGCGCGCGGCATGGTGGTGGTGCTCGGCGTGAACGAGCGCGACCACGGCAGCCTCTACAACACGCAGCTGGTGTTCGATGCCGACGGCACGCTCGCGCTCAAGCGCCGCAAGATCACGCCCACTTATCACGAGCGCATGGTCTGGGGCATGGGCGACGGCGCGGGCCTGAAGGTGGTGGACACCGCCGTCGGCCGCGTCGGCGCCCTCGCCTGCTGGGAGCACTACAACCCGCTCGCGCGCTATGCACTGATGGCGCAGCACGAAGAGATCCACTGCGCGCAGTTCCCCGGCTCGCTGGTCGGGCCGATCTTCGCGGAGCAGATGGAAGTGACCATCCGCCACCACGCGCTCGAATCGGGCTGCTTCGTGGTCAACGCCACGGGCTGGCTCACCGACGAGCAGATCCGCTCGGTCACGCCCGACGCGCAACTGCAGAAGGCGCTGCGCGGCGGCTGCCACACCGCCATCGTCTCACCCGAAGGCAAGCACCTCGCGCCGCCGCTCACCGAGGGCGAAGGCATGGTGATTGCCGACCTGGACATGGCGCTGATCGCCAAGCGCAAGCGAATGATGGATTCGGTCGGCCACTACGCGCGGCCCGAGCTGCTGTCGCTCGCCATCAACGACCGGCCGGCGCAGACGACCGTGCCGATGCACCTCACGCAACCCCAATCCCTTGCCCCACGGAGCCCCGACCATGACCACCACGACGACGCAGCAGCAGCAAGACAGCCGGCAGCTGATGACCGAGCTCCAGTCCTTCGGGTTGCGGCTGGTTGATCCTTCGGCGGGCGTCGCCAGCCGCCGCGGCGGCGCGGGGCCGTCGGACCACAAGGCGGTGACGGTGGACGGCCACACGATCATGGTGCCGGTCCACACCTCCACCGCCTGGCATTCGCCCTTCACCGCCGAGGCGCCCGATGCGCATGGCATGAGCCGCGTGATGCGCGGCAGCATCCCCATCGCGCGCATCAGCTTTCCGAAGCAGCCGCGCTTCTACGCGATGCAGACCTTCGACGGCGTGCCCTACTCGCACATTGCCACGCTGCACGGCAGCGACGTGCTCGCCACCACAGTGCTGCAGACCTGCATCCGCTACGAGAGCCGCAGGAAGAGCTGCAAGTTCTGCGCGATCGGCCAGTCGCTCGCGGCCGGCCGCACCATCGCGCGCAAGACGCCCGAGCAACTCGCCGAAGTGGCGCGCGCCGCTGTGCTGCTCGATGGCGTGAAGCACATGGTCATGACCACCGGTACGCCCAATGCCACCGACCGCGGCGCTGCCGTCCTCTGCGAGAGCGCGTTCGCGATCAAGGCGGCGGTCGACATCCCGATCCAGGGCCAGTGCGAGCCGCCCGACGACGACCAATGGTTCCACCGCATGAAGGCCGCGGGCATCGACACGCTGGGCATGCACCTCGAAGTGGTTACGCCCGAGGTGCGCGAACGCATCATGCCGGGCAAGGCGAGCGTGCCGGTCTCGCGCTACATGAGCGCCTTCGAAGCCGCGGTGGGCGTGTTCGGGCGCGGACAGGTCAGCACCTACATCCTGGCCGGCCTCGGCGACACGCGCGAGGCGATTCTCGACATCTGCGACCAGTTGCTCGCGCGCGGCGTGTACCCCTTCGTCGTGCCCTTCGTGCCGATCAGCGGCACGCCGCTCGAAGACCATCCCGCGCCCTCGCCCGAGTTCATGAAGTCGCTGCTCGCGCCGCTGGGCGAGCGCGTGGTGGCTGCGGGCCTGCGCTCGGCCGACATCAAGGCCGGCTGCGGCAAGTGCGGCGCCTGCTCGTCGCTCTCCATCTACGAAAAAGAAAGCGAGAGCTGACCATGCTGTGCATCGACGACCTGAGCGAGCTGGGCACCCACTACGCGCCCGTCGAATACCTGGTGCGCGAGGCCGCACAGCAGTGGGAGCGCGACGAGGCAATGGCGCTGCGCCGCGCGGTGTTCTGCATCGAGCAGGGCATCTTCGCGCGCGACGACCGCGATGCGACCGACGACCGCTCGCAACTGCTGGTGGCCATGTCGTGCAACGGCGGCATGCCCGAGCAGGTGGTGGGCACGGTGCGCATCCATCGCGGTGAGGCCGCAGGCGAATGGTGGGGATCGCGCCTTGCGGTGCATCCCGCGTTCCGCAGCCAGGGCCACCTGGGTGTGACGCTGATCCGGCTGGCCGTGTCGCGCGCCAATGCGCTCGGCTGCACCGCCTTCTTCGCGCAGGTGCAGATGCAGAACCTGCCGCTGTTCCGCAAGCTGGGCTGGCAACTGCTCGAAGAAACCACCGTGCACGGCCGGTCGCATGCGCGCATGCAGGCCGACCTGGCCTGGTACCCGCCCTGCAACGACCCGGTGAGCGGATTCGTCACGCGCGCCAAGGTGCTGTGATGACGACCGACGTCCACGAAATCGCCGAAGCCCTGCGCGCCACGCGCGGGTTCGCCCACAAGCGCGACATCAGCGATGTGGTCTCGGCCCTCGGCCGTTCGCTGCCCGGCGGCCATGCCGCGCTCGCGCAGGCCGTCCCCATCGGCGACGACTGCGCCGCGATTCCCGACGGCCACGGCGGGTACCTGCTGTTCGCCATCGAGGGGCTGGTCGAAGACTTCATCGTGCGCATGCCCTGGTTCGCGGGCTACTGCGGTGTGATGGTGAATGTGAGCGACATCTACGCCATGGGCGGGCGGCCGACGGCCGTGGTCGATGCGCTCTGGAGTACCGGCATGAACCCGGCGGACGACGTGCTGCGCGGGCTCGCAGAGGCGGCCGTGCGCTATGGCGTACCCATCGTCGGCGGGCACAGCAACAACCGCAGCGAACGTCCGCAGCTCGCGGTCGCCATCCTCGGCCATGCGCGCAAGCTGCTCACCAGCTTCGATGCGAAGCCCGGCGACCTGCTGGTGATGGCGGCCGACCTTCGCGGCGCCTACCAGGAGCCCTTTCCGTACTGGAACGCCTCGACCACCGCACCCGCCGCGCGCCTGCGCGCAGACCTCGAAGTGCTGCCCTCGCTGGCCGAAGATGGCGTGTGCCGCGCGGGCAAGGACATCAGCATGGCCGGCGCCGTGGGCACGGCCATGATGCTGCTGGAGTGCTCGGGCGTGGGCGCGCGCATCGACCTGGACGCACTGCCCAGGCCCGAAGGCGTGCCGCTGCTGCGCTGGCTCTCGTCCTTTCCGAGCTACGGCTTCGTGCTGAGCGTGCCGCCTTCGCAGGTCGCGTCGGTCCTGGGTCGCTTCGCCGCGCGCGACATCGCCTGCGCGGTCGTCGGCGAGGTCGATGCGACGCGACAGGTGCGGCTGCAGGCGGGCGGCGACGAAGCCCTTCTGTGGGACTTCGGCAGCGACGCATTCATCCAGCCACCGCAGGAGGCGCTCGCATGCCCGTGATGCACTTCCACGTGCGCTGGCCCGACGCCAGCGAAACGCGCTGCTATTCGCCCTCGTCCGTAGTGCGGGACTTCCTCGCGCCCGGCGAACGCTATGCGCTCCAAGACTTCCTTCAGCGCGCCCGTGGCGCATTGGGCGCCGCCTCCGAGCGCGTGCGCGCCAAGTACGGCTTCGCGTGTTCGCAGGCGATGGACCAGCTCGCGGAGATCGAGCACATCGCCGCCGGTTTCGCAGACAAGGCCGACGCGGAAGTCACCGTGCTCGCCCTCGACTGAACACCTCGCTTCACACCTTCATCCTGAGAAAGCACCCCATGTCCTATCCCTACGGCGGACGCAGCCACTACAGCGTCGTCATCGTCGGCGGCGGCCAGGCCGGCCTCTCGCTGAGCCACTGCCTGCAGCAGCGCGGCATCGACCACCTCGTGATCGAGAAGCGCAGCCTCGTGCACACCTGGCGCACGCAGCGCTGGGATTCGTTCTGCCTGGTCACGCCCAACTGGCAGTGCCAGCTGCCGGGCTGGGGCTACATCGGCAGCGATCCGCACGGCTTCATGGTCAAGGACCAGATCAACGACTGGCTCGCGGGCTTCGTCGCGCATGTGAAGGCCCCGGCCATCGAAGGCGTCACCGTCGAGCGGGTGTCGCGCGTGCAGGGCACGGGCGAACGCGACCGCTTCATGGTGCAGACCGACACCGGCCTCTACACCGCCGATCAGGTGGTGGTCGCCTCGGGCGGCTACCACCGCCCCATCGTGCCGCGCCTGGCCGAGAAGCTTCCGGCCACGGTCGCGCAGTACCACTCCGCGCAGTACCGCAACCCTGCGCAACTGCCCGAGGGCGCGGTGCTGGTCGTGGGCTGCGGCCAGTCGGGCGCGCAGATCGCCGAAGACCTGCACCTGGCGGGCCGCAAGGTGCACCTGGCCACCGGCAACGCGCCGCGCTGCGCGCGCTTCTACCGCGGCCGCGAAGTGGTGGACTGGCTCGCCGACATGAAGTACTACGACATGCCCGTCACTGAGCATCCGCTGCGCGAAGGCGTGCGCGACAACACCAACCACTACGTGACCGGCCGCGACGGCGGGCGCGACATCGACCTGCGCCGCTTCGCCAAAGAAGGCATGGCGCTCTACGGCCTGCTCAGCGGTTTCGACGACGGCAGCTTCGAGCTGCAGCCCAACCTGCGCGAGCACCTGGACAGCGCCGACGACACCTACAACCGCATCAACGCATCCATCGACAAGTTCATCGCCGCGCAGGGCATCGAGGCGCCGCCGCCCTCGGTCTACACGCCGGTGTGGGAGCCGGCCGAAGAACGCACGCGCCTGGACCTTGCAGCCGCCGGCATCACCAGCGTGATCTGGTGCATCGGCTTCTCGCCCGACTTCGCATGGGTCGACGCGCCGGTCTTCAACGGCCGCGGCGCGCCGGTGCACAGGCGCGGCGTGACCAACGAGCCGGGCCTGTATTTCCTCGGCCTGCCGTGGCTGCACACCTGGGGCTCGGGACGCTTCTCGGGCGTGGCACGCGACGCGGAGTTTCTTGCCGAAGCGATCGGGCAGAAGAAGTCTGGGCTGCGCGAAGGCGCCATGGAGGCACCGCCGCCTCTCGCGCTGCGTGCTGCTTGAGTGGCCTCGCTGTTCAGTTCGGGGCGACGCTCACGCCGACGGGGTACCTTGCTCCGCGAATGTCCTCCGGCCTGCGGCCTCCCCCTTGATTTCGCTGCGCAAGGCACCCCATCAGCGTGAGCGTTGTAAGCCGCAGTGGTTGATCGCACGATCACCAGCAGCGTGCCCAAGTGCACAGGGCATCGGGTGCTCCCCGCAGCGAAATAAAGGAGGAGCCGAAGGCGGGGGACATTCGCGGAGGGGAGTACCCGATGTCCTGTGCACCCGCCCTGAATCGAATCGAAGCTACACGACACGGCCCACAGACCGCGGGCAACCCTCAGGCTTGCTGCGCCTCGGTCAACGCCTGCGCCGCGACAACCGCCTCGGTGCGGTTGCGCACATTCAAGGCACGAAAGATCGCAGCCAGGTGGATCTTCACGGTGCCCTCGCTGATGCCCAGGCTGCGGCCGATCAGCTTGTTGGGCTTGCCCTGCGACAGCAGCTGCAGCACCTCGACCTGCCGCTCGGTGAGCACGCTGCGCAGGTGCTCCAGCGTCTGGTTGCCACCGCCGCCGCCCCGCGTGGGCGCATCGGCCGCACCCGCCTGCACCGGCACCCCGGCCACGATGCCCGGCGGCAGCGCCGTGATCATCATCGGCGGCACATACACCCCGCCGGCCAGCACCAGGCGCACCGCCGAGAGCATGACTTCCGGTGAGTAAGCTTTTGGAATGAAACCCAGCACGCCGCGCTCCAGCGCGCTGCGCATGATGGCCGGGTCTTCGTAGCCCGACAGCACGATCACCGGCAGGGCCGGATGGCGGCGCCGGATCTCGTCGATGTGGGCCTGGCCGTCCGCGCCGGGCATGTTCAGGTCGATCAGTGCCAGGTCGAGGTCGTCGTTCGCACCTGCAAGCAATTCGTCGACGCTCATCGCCAGCACGAATTCGATGCCGGGCTCCAGCTCCGACAACTTGGCTTTGACCGCTTCGATGACGAGCCGGTGGTCGTCGGCGATCAGAATTTTCATGGCGTGTCTGTGGTCCAGCATGCGTTGAGTCAACGGTGTCCGAAGATACCGGCGATTGCCCCGCACAGCAAGGCTGACAGCCCCTACCAACGGCATAGACCCCAAGCGATATGGCGCGCTTCGCAAGCCCTTTGGAAGAATGGCCGCCTACTCGAAGGAACCGGGGACATGGGCATGTGCCATCGCTGCAGACGCCGGTGCAACGCATCCTTCGCCATGCACGACTGAGCGGGCACAGCACTTTTCATGGCCCGCCTGTTCGACTGTTTTTCCGCATTCATCTCGTTCGGCCTCTCCCTGGATGCCTCGCTTGCGGCCGGCCGTCCCGCGCTGCCCCACGACGCCGCGCAGCAGCAGGCGCGGCAGTTGCTCGATGCGGCCCGCGCCAGGGCCGATGCCTCAGGAACACCCGCGGTACAGGTCGAATCCGCCGCCTTCGCGATGGTCGCCTGGATCGACGAAATCCTGGCCCGCCACCCCGGCGCGGCCGACGGCGCCGCGCCGCTGCAGGCGCAGCTCTTCAACTCCAACAACGCGCACAGCGAGTTCTTTCATCACCTCTCGGCGCTGACCCCTCAGGACGACGAGGTGCGCGAGGTCTACTGGCATGCGCTGGCGCACGGCTTCAAGGGCCAGTACTACTTCGAGGACGGCGACCACGGCGAGCTGGGCAAGCTCAAGGACCTGCACGGGCGGCAACTGCGGCTGCAACCGCTGGTGCTCGGCAGCCTCGCGCAGGAGCACATCACGCCCCAGCCCTACGGCGTGGCCGATCCGCGCGGCCCCAACGACACCCGCCGCCGCGACCGCGCGCTGCTGCGCGCAAGCGCCTCGCTCGCGCTGCTGCTGCCCCTGCTCTACCTGCTGTGGCTGTGGACCGCGGGGCCGCCGACGGCCCGGACCGCGGTGACCCAGCGCATCGACCAGCACCTGCAGAGCTTTGCCTGCGCCGACCTCACGGTCCTCGTCGACAAGGAAGGGCGAACGCAGGTCACGGGCTTCGTCTCGCTGCCCGGCGACCTGCCCCGCGTGGAGCGCGAGGTGTCGGCCCTGCCCGGCGTGGTGTCGCCGCGCTTCGACATCGGCCTGCGCGTCTGGCCGCACTGCGAGGTGTTCGCCATCCTCAAGCCCTACCAGGCGCGCAACCAGGAGAAGAAGCACGGGCTGGATGTGAACGCACCCTCGGCGCGCAACCGCCAGCTGCGCGAGGGCGACAACGTGCGCGTGCAGGTGGTGGCACCGCGTCACGACAGCTACATCTGGGTCGACTACTACACCGTCGACGGCTCGGTGATGCACCTCAATGCGGGACAGGCGCCGCTGCGGCTGCAGGCCGGCCAAACGCTGGAACTGGGCCGCGACATTCCCTCCAGCTGGCTGGTGAGCCCGCCGTTCGGCAGCGTGCTGATCACCGTGCTGTCGGCGCCGGTGCCGTTCACCGAAACCTCCGACCGGCCGCCCTTCGAGCTGGCCTCCGCCTATCTGCTGCGGCTGCGAGAGGTGCTGGCGGCCAGCAAGAACAGCGAACGGCTGATCGCCGATTTCGTGTTCCTGGAAACCGTCGCGCGCTGAACGCCGGCCGCGCCCGCTTCGCCAGACCGCCATGACCACCCTGCTGTCGCCCCTTTATTTTTTCTGGACGCTGGTGGCGCTGTGCCTGGTCGGCTTCGTGCTGCTGTATGCCTCGGTGCGCGATGCCGGGCGCGGCGCGCGGCGGCGCGGGCTGCTGCGGCGCATCGAGGCGCTGGCCGCGCCGGTCGACGAAGCGACCGTCGATGCGCTGCGGACCTCGATGGCGCAGGCGCGCCAGGCGCTGCGGCACGCGCCGCCACCGCCGGCCCGCGCATCGCATGCCTCTCACGGATCGCATGCTCCGGCCGCACCCACGCCCTGGTTCCTGTTCCTCGGCGATGCGGCGGCCGGCCTGCCCGGCCTCTTCGCGACAGCGCATGCCGAACGCCCGCCCCCAGCCGGCGACGAAGCCCTGGGCCAGACCTGCTGGCGCTGGTGGCTCACCGACGCGGCGATGGGCATCGAGATCCACCCCGACGCGGTCGCCGAACCGGCCGACACCTCCACCTCCTTGCACGCGCGCGGCCTCTGGCTGCAGGCGCTGCTCGCACTGGCCGACCGGCGCGACCGGCTGCCGCTGAACGGCCTGGTGGTGTGCTTCGCGGCGAACACCCTGCTGCGCGCGGATGCGGCCGACGCCCCGGCCACGGCGGCGCGGATGCGCCGGCTGATCGACGAGGCCGGCGACACCTTGCGGCTGCAGTTGCCCGTCTATCTGGTGGTCACCGGGCTGCAGAAGCTGCCGGGCTACGCGACCGTGCGCGGCGCACTGCCGCCCGAGGTGCTGGCGCAAGTGCTGGGGCACCGATTGACCGACCCGTCGGCCAGCTCGCCGGCGGGCGAGCGGCTGGACGCGGTGTTCGAGCCCCTCGCGCTGCAGCTGCATGCGCTGCGCATGGGGCTGCTGCGCGAACTTCCGGGAGCGGCGGGGCAGCTGGCGATCCATTCTTTTGTGGAATCGGTGCAGGCGCTGCAACCCGCATTGCGCGAGGTGGCCGCGGCCCTGTTCGACAGCCATGGCAAGGGCTCGCGCGCGCCGCGCTGGCGCGGGCTCTACCTCACGGCCTCGTCGTCGGGGGCCACGGGCGGCGCCTTCGTGCACGACCTGTTCGGGCGCTTTTTACCGGCCGACCAGCCGCTGGCGCGGCCAGGGCGTGCGGTGTCATCGAACGCCGCGGCGGTTGCGGCAGGAACGGCGGGTGCGCCGTGAAGCGCACCGCCCTGCGCTTACTTGGACTCGATGCGGATCTGCCGCGCGCCGAAATTGATGGTGAGCGTCTGCGGCTTGCCCGTGGTCACAGGCACCACTTCGCGCCAGCGCGCGCGGTCCAGGTCGCGGAACGCAGCCATCACCGCGATGGACTTGGCATCGGCCGGCAGCGTGAGGTCGAGCTTCTTGGTTTCGCCGGGGCGCAGCAGCATTTCTTCGCGCTGCACCAGCTCGGCGCCGAGGGTGGCCTGGTCTTTCTCGAACAGCGAGAAGAAGTCGGCGCCTTCGAAAGGCCCCGGCGTCTTCAGCGCATAGACGCGCACCGTGAGCGGCGATGCACGGCCTCGCGCATCGGGGTTGGCATCGGCGCCGGCCACGAGCGTGATGCTCACCGGCGTGACCACGGGTTTGCTCGCGCAACCCGCAAGGCCCAGGCTCGCGAGCCCCGCCAGGGCAAGGCCCAGGGCCCCCACGCGGCGCCGCGATGCCGCGGCAAGGATGCCTTCATAGGACGAATGGTGTGTACCCAGCGTGCGCATGCTATTCCCTTCGTTGCATTGACCGGTCCTGACGCATCTTTGATTATCACCAGCGAACTCGAACAGGCAACATGCTGACTCACGAACTTGTAGAAGCACTGCTCACGCCGATAGGCGAGGCATCGCCGTGCGGGGACGACCTGGAGTACGACGCGGACTTCACCGCGCTCACCACCGCCGCACAGGGCAAACCCGAACAACAGTTCGGCGACACCGTCATTGCGGCGGTGGAACCCGACTGGCGCCAGGTCGCCGAGCAGTCCGATGCGCTCCTGCGCCGCAGCAAGGACGTGCGTTCCGCGGTGCTGCTGCTGCGCGCGTCCACGCGCCTGCAGGGCCTCAACGGCTTCGTCGCCGGCATGCGCTTGCTCACCGGCCTGCTCGACACCTTCTGGGACGGCATACATCCAAAGCTGGATGCCGACGACGACAACGACCCCACCATGCGCCTGAACGCGCTCGCGCCGCTGGGCGACGAGACCATGGTGCTGCGCGACCTGTACGACGCGCAGGTGGGCGTGGCACCCGGCGTGGGCGCGATCCGCGTGCGCGACATCGCGGTGGCCAACAACCTGCTGAACGCGGTGGGCGGCGACCCCACCTATTCGCCCGCGCAGATCCAGGGCGGGCTGGAGGCGCTGCACGCCGAACGGCCCGAACTGATCCAAGCCGCCATCGGCGTGCCGGCGCTGGTCGAGAAGCTGCAGGCCCTGCTGGTCGAGCGCACCGGCCGCTCCGATGTGATCGACCTGGCGCCGCTGCGCGCCATTGCACGCATGCTGCAGAAGGCCTGCAGCGCCGCCGTCGGCACGCCTGAAGAAGCCGATGCGCCCGAAGGCGCGGAGGGCGCCGAGGGCCAGGCCGCACAGGTGGCCGGCGGCACCGCGCGCTCCGCTGCCGCGCGCGGCGAGATCCAGACCCGGCAGGACGCCGTGCAGATGCTGGACCGCGTGATCCGCTTTCTCGAACAGACCGAGCCCGGCAACCCCGCGCCGCTTTTGATCGACCGCGCCAAGAAGCTCATCGGCGTGAGCTTTCTCGAAATCATGGCCAACCTCGCGCCCGGCGCGCTGGACACCATCGAGAACGTGACCGGCAAGCGCTCGTCCGAGTAATCGCAAGCGCACAAGCAAACGCACAAGCCCGCCCCATTTTTTCCTGTCGACCTTTACCGCCCCATTCATCCCCGCAAGGAGCATCGCCATGGCCAAGAGCAGTCAGAAATTCATCGCCCGCAACCGGGCGCCCCGCGTGCAGATCGAATACGACGTCGAACTCTACGGCGCCGAAAAGAAGATCCAGCTGCCCTTCGTGATGGGCGTGCTCGCCGACCTGTCGGGCAAGCCGGCCGATCCACTCGCGCCCGTGGCCGACCGCAAGTTCCTGGAGATCGACGTCGACAACTTCGACTCGCGCATGAAGGCGATGAAGCCGCGCGCCGCGTTCGCGGTGGAGAACTCGCTCACCGGCGAGGGCGAGCTCAAGGTCGAACTCACCTTCGAGAACATGGAAGATTTCTCGCCCGCCGCCGTCGCCAAGAAGGTGGGCGCGCTCAACAAGCTGCTCGAGGCGCGCACCCAGCTGTCCAACCTGGTGACCTACATGGACGGCAAGAACGGCGCCGAGGAACTGCTGGCCAAGGTGCTGGAAGACCCGGCGCTGCTGCAGTCGCTGGCCGCCACCGCCAAGCCCGACGACACGGCCAAGCCTGCCGCCTGACCCCACCCGCCAGACACACAGGACCACGAGGAGAAACCACCATGGCAGAAGCACTCGAGCAGGGCGCACTCAAAGATGTCGCCTATGCGGGCAGCGATTTTTCGTCGCTGCTGCAAAAGGAATTCAAGCCGCGCAGCGACGAAGCCAAGAGCGCCGTCGAAGCCGCGGTGCTCACGCTGGCGCAGCAGGCGCTGAGCAACAGCACCGTCATCGGCAAGGACGTGACCAAGTCGATCCAGGCCATGATCGCCGCCATCGATGCGAAGCTGACCGACCAGGTCAACAAGATCATCCACCACGCCGACTTCCAGAAGCTGGAGAGCGCGTGGCGCGGCCTGCACTACATGGTGAACAACACCGAGACCGACGAGCACCTGAAGATCCGGGTGATGGACATCTCCAAGGTGGACCTGGCCAAGAGCCTGAAGAAGTTCAAGGGCGCGGCCTGGGACCAGAGCCCGATGTTCAAGAAGATCTACGAGCAGGAGTACGGCCAGTTCGGCGGCGAGCCCTTCGGCGCGCTGGTGGGCGACTACCACTTCGACCAGAGCCCGCCCGACGTTGAACTGCTCGGCGAAATGGCCAAGATCGCGGCCTCGGCGCACGCCCCCTTCATCACCGGTGCGAGCCCCAACCTGATGCAGATGGAGTCGTGGCAGGAACTCGCCAACCCGCGCGACCTGACCAAGATCTTCCTCACGCCCGAGTACGCCGGCTGGCGGTCGCTCCGCGATTCGGACGACGCCAAGTACCTGGGCCTGTGCATGCCGCGCTTCCTGGCGCGCACGCCCTACGGCGCCAACACCAATCCGGTGGAAGAGTTCGACTTCGAGGAAGACACCGCCGGCGCCGACCACAGCAAGTACGCCTGGGCCAACGCCGCGTATGCGATGGCCACCAACATCAACCGCTCGTACAAGCTCTACGGCTGGGGTTCGCGCATCCGCGGCATCGAGTCGGGCGGCGCGGTCGAAAACCTGCCGCTGCATACCTTTCCGAGCGACGACGGCGGCGTGGACCAGAAGTGCCCCACCGAGATCGCCATCAGCGACCGGCGCGAAGCCGAGCTCTCCAAGGCCGGCCTGCTCTCGCTCATCCACCGCAAGAACTCCGACTTTGCCGCCTTCATCGGCGCCCAGTCGCTGCACAAGCCGGCCGAGTACGACGACCCCGACGCCACGGCCAACGCCAACCTGGCGGCGCGCCTGCCCTACCTCTTTGCCTGCAACCGCTTTGCGCACTACCTGAAGTGCATCGTGCGCGACAAGGTCGGCAGCTTCAAGGAGCGCGACGACATGCAGCGCTGGCTCAACAAATGGATCATGAATTACGTGGACGGAGACCCCGTCAACTCGTCGGAAGAAACCAAGGCCCGCAAGCCCCTGGCCGCGGCCGAGGTGGTGGTGGAAGAAGTCGAGGGCAACCCCGGCTACTACAGCTCCAAGTTCTTCCTGCGCCCGCACTACCAGCTCGAAGGCCTCACGGTGTCCTTGCGCCTGGTGTCCAAGCTGCCCTCGGCCAAGGGCGGAAAGTAAGAAAGGCATATGCCTTCGGAGGGGCTTTGAAAACACCGCCCCTTGCTCGTTCTCTTCATAGCTCCCGGGCACCAACGCCGAAAGCACCGCACGGAAGCCCTTTTTTCTCTCTCTGACTCACACAACTGAAAGGTAAGCATCATGGCTGCAGACATGTTTTTGAAGCTCGAAGGCGTCGACGGTGAATCCAAGGACGATTCGCACAAGAAGGAAATCGACGTTCTCGCCTGGAGCTGGGGCGCCAGCCAGTCCGGCACCGGCCACGTGGGCGGCGGTTCGGGCGCGGGCAAGGTGAGCGTGCAGGACATCTCGATCACCAAGTACGTGGACGCCTCCTCGCACCTGCTGTTGCTCGATTGCTGCAACGGCCAGCACATCAAGAAGGGCACGCTGGTGATCCGCAAGGCCGGCGCCACGCCGCTCGAATACGTCAAGCTCACGATGGAAGACATTCTGGTGAGCAGCATCAGCGCCGGCGGCAGCGGCGGCGAAGACCGCCTGACCGAAACCATCTCGCTGAACTTCTCCAAGTTCAAGTACGAGTACACGCCGCAGAAGGCCGACGGTTCCGGCGACGGCACCAAGGAAACCGGCTGGGACATCGCGGCCAACAAGAAGGTCTGAAGGCCTGAAGACCCGACGCGACCCTCCGGCCGCCGCAAGCGGCCGGGGGCGGCGTCACGCTCTGAAGCCGGAGACACGCGATGGGAACATTCAATGCCAAGGTCCTTCAGTGGGCCAGCGGACAGGCCGGCAAGCAGGTCGGCGCGGGCGAGTGCTGGGACCTGGCCAACAAGGCCCTGCGCCAGGCCGGAGCCGGCACTTCGTCGGACTTCGGCGGCACCGGCGCCGACGACGACTACATCTGGGGCGATGAAGTCGCACTCAAGGACGCCCTGCCAGGCGACATCCTCCAGTACCGCGACTACGAAATGACGACCACGTCGATCACCGACGTCACCTTTGCCGACGGCTCGGGCTGGACCGACAAGGAAGAGCCCCACGTCACCACGGTGGGGCATCCGCACCACACCGCGATCCTCTCCAGGAACCCGGGCGACGGCGCCATCACGGTGCTGGAGCAGAACTACATGGGCAACAAGGACAAGGTGCGCTCCAGCGCGATCCGCTGGAAGGGCTCGCCCGCCAAGAAGACGACCACGCGCAAGATGATGAAGCGCGCGGACGACGGCAAGATGGCCATGGCCACGGTGGAAGTGACCGTGGGGGTGACGGTCACGGGGACGCTGAAGGCCTATACGCCGAAGGCGCCCTGAGGCCCGGGGCCTCATCGCCCCGCCCGCTCCCTCCATTCCTGTTCCCTCTCTACTGCGCAGCTTTCCCAGGCACCGCGGGCGCCTCACCCATGGGCGCCGGCATCGTCTCCTGCGCATCGGCATCGGCATCGGCACTCGCAGGCATCAGCCGCGTCGCATCGTCGTCGTTCTCGTCGGGCATCACCCACAGCGTGAGCGCTGTGTAGTTGTCGTGCCCCGGCTTCGCATGCGCCTTGATCTGCGTATCGAGCTGCTCGGTCCACTGCGTGGGCGTGCGCGAGGCGTGCAGCGTGTCGATGAGGCACTCGTCGCCCAAGGGCTCCCACACGCCGTCGCTGCACAGGAGCAGCACGTCGCCGGCCAAGAGGCGCATGCGGTCCGACACCGTGATGTCGGGCGCCTCCTCCACCGAGCCCAGCGCCGACAGCAGCATGTTGCGCTGCGGATGCAGCCGCGCCCCTTCTTCGTCGAGCATGCCGCCGGCCACCATCTGCTGCACCAGGCTGTGGTCGGTGGTGCGCGCCACGATGGCGCCGCCCCTGAACAGATAGGCCCGGCTGTCGCCGCTGTGCACCCAGGCCAGCGACTGGCTTTCCAGGTCGATGGCCGCGAACACCACCGTGGAGCGCATGCCGGCCAGCTTGCCGCCTTCGGCCTGGCGGGCCACCACATCGAGGTTGGCCTGTTCGATCAGCTTGTGCAGCGTGGCCTGGTCCAGCCCCGGCGCGGCCGAAAAGCCGCCCAGCACGCTGCTGCGCGCCGTGGCCGCCGCCACATCGCCGCCGCCATGGCCGCCCGCGCCGTCCGCCACCAGGCAGGCGACATAGCGCTCGTCGTGCCAGTGGCCGTGAACGTCCTCGTTGTAGTTGCGGCCGCCCTGTCGGGACAGCGTGACGATTTCAATTTCCAAGCGGGGTGCCTCGCGTGTGATTGCTGGATGTGTTTGCCGTGCCGCCGCTGCGTCAGCGGTCGTCGGATTTCAGGCGCGCCATCTGCTCTTCGTAGGCTTCCAGGAACGCCTTGCCGAAGAGGTTGTGGAAATCGTCCTCCGCCTCGGTCGCGATGCCGCCGTACAGCGCCACGAACTGGTCCCAGAGCTTGGCCTTGCGGTTGGCGCTGAACAGGGAGTCCAGCGCCGACCTGGCACTGATCTTCTTCTCGAGCTCCTCGGGCTCGAAGCGCGCGATCACATGGGCCAGCGCCGCGCGCAGGCCCACCATCACGCCGAACTGGTGGGCGCGCAGGTCGTTGAAGGCGTCGCGCATCGCCGCCTCGGCCGGCATGAAGCCGCGCACGCCTGGCCCCAGGAGGTGCGCAAGCGCCACCTCCACCGTGGGAGAAAACTTCAGCGGGTTGTTGGCCTGCGCCGCGATCATCGTGACCTCGGCGCGCACCTCGCGCTTGAACTCCTGCCGCGTGAGCAGCAACTGCAGCGTGCCCTCGGTGGCGCTGCGCAGCATCGCGCCGATGCGCTCCATGAGGCCCGGCGTGAGCATCTCGGGCGTCTGGTGCGTGCTGCCCAGGCCGCGCAGGAAAGCGGCGAGCAGCTCGTCGTCGGAGGCGGTGCGCTCGGCGCGCGCGACGGCCGGCGCAGCCGCCCGCTGCACGGGCGGCGGCGGTGCTGGCGGTGGCGGAGGCGGAGGCGGCTCGAAAGGCTTGCCCACCACCTCGGGCCCGCTGATGCGGATCGGCTGGCCCGTGATGTCGTCGAACTGCGGCAACTCGGCGACCGGTGCGGCGATGGGCACAACGGCCGGTGAAGGCGCTGGTGCAGGCGGCGGCGCCGTGACGACCTTCGGCGGCGTGAAGCCGAACTGGTCGATCGGCAGGTGGTCCGAACGCGGCGTGGGCGTGGACGGCGCCGCGCTCTGCAAGGCGGCCAGCGGGTCCATCGAAGACGCGGTGTTGGGCTGCAGCAGCGGATCGGCCAGCGGCGACAGCGCGAGCGGATCGCCGCCGATGCCGCCGCCCAGGCTGCCCATGCCGCCGAAGAGGTCGTCGATGCCGGCGGCCCTGCCGTGCGCGGGCGGCGCGCCCAGGTCGGAGAAATCGTCGAGCGCGCCCATGCCGGCCGAAGGCGCCGACGACGGCGTGGGCCCCAGCAGATTGGCGAAGGGATCGACCTGCGCGGCTTCTGCGTTGCGCGAGCCGCTTTCCATGGGGTCGGGGAACAGCAGCGAGTCGGCGCTGGCGGGCGCTGGCGCGGGTGCGGGCGCTTTCGCACGTGCGGCACCAGGCGCTGGCGCCGAGGAAGCCGCTGGCGCCGGCGAACCGAGCCCCGCGAGCAGATCGGCAAAGGGGTCGTCGCTCGACGTGCCCGCGTGCGCGGCCGCGCCCGGCGCCGACATCACCGTGTTGGGAATGGCCAGCGAGGGCGGCGCCGCGGCGGCCGTCATGCGCACAGTGAGCTCGAAGCTGCCCACAACCAGCCGCGCGCCGTCGGTGAGCGGCGCTTCCTTGCCGGAGCCCAGGGACACGCCGTTGCACTGCATCGGATTGCTGCCCCGGTCGATCACGAAGTACTGGCCGTCGCGGCACAGCACCTGCGCATGCACGCGAGAGACCGTGCGGTCGGGGTCGTCGAGCACCAGCGTGTTGGTGTCGGCCCGGCCGATGGTGCCCCCGTTGGGCCCGAAATCGGCCGCAATGGCCTGCCCCGCCGGAGCGCCTTGCCGGGTGACGACAGCGATATGGATCATGAAACGGCCCCCGAGGCTCTAGGCCCTTCTATGCCCGAACACAGCCCGCGCACGCACGGCGTGCACAAGCGAAAAAACTCAGAAGGAGTATTCATTCCGTGGGGCACGTTGGCAATCTCGCCTTAAGAGATATGCCATTGCAGCCAGGCTGCGACGGCGGTGAAGATGAGGGCGATGAGGAGCCAGGTGCGCACGGCGGGGTCGCGCAGCGTGCGGCCTCTTGCGCAGCGCAGTGCGGCGGCGACCAGGAATGCGGCGGCGAGCGCGGCGAGGATGTACTTCGCGGCCATCGGCGGTCCCTCGCTCATTCGTCCGGCCACTGCGCGAGCCATCGCTGCTGGCGCCACGCCGGCGCGCTCGTGGGAAACAGCTTGCTCCCCGGACGCAGCAGGCAAAGGTATTCCGCGGCGGCCATGCGCTGGCGCTGGTAGCCGTTCCTCAACACGCCGGTGCAATGCGCCCACGATGGCACCGCGCCCATGAAGTAGCGCTCGCCGGGCTGAAAGCCGTGCGCGTTGGCGGCCCACCAGTCGCCGATCTTCGCGGGGTCGGGCCAGGGCAGTCCGTCGTCTTCGTCCATGGCGACGTTGTCGTCTTCCGGCGAGTCGCCGGGGCCGGATTCGATGTCCTCGGGCGGCCTGCGCTCCAGGTCCAGCCAGGCCAGGTCCAGGCCGGTGATGGTGCTGAAGGCCTCGCCCGCCAGACGCGACATCGCCGGCTCTTCCATCTGCGCGATGAGCCAAGGCACCAGCCGCGTGTCGCCTACCGTGCCAGCGCTGCGCACGGCGTCGCGCACGTGGCCGGGCTTGTCGAGCATCTCCGCCAGCAGCGGCGCGGCCTGCGCCGGCGTCGCCAGCTTGAACAGCAGCGACAGGGCCTGTGTGCCGTGCGGCGCTTCGGGCAACAGTGTGGCGTCGTGCAGCGCACGCACGGGCTTGTGACGCTCGCCGAGCAGCACGGCCGACCGCGCGGCCCAGAAGCGGCAGCCGGGATCTCCGTCTTGCAGCGCCCCGACGCACGCGGCCGCAAGATCGGCCCTTCCGCACTCGCCCACGGCGCGCAGTGCCTGCGCCCGCAGCACCGTGTCGGTATCGGCGACAGCGGCGTGCAGCGCATCGCCGGGGTCGACCATGTGGAAATCGCAGGCGGCGATGGCGACGGCGCGTCGAAACGCATGGGGTGAAACGAGCATGTCCTTCGCGATGCCCCGCAGCGATTCGCCCGACGCCCAGCCGCCGGCCAGTGCAACCGCATCGCGCACCTCGGGCAACAGCTCGGCAATGGCCAGCAGGCGCTCCAGCCGCGCCAGGTCGCGGTTCTCCAGCGCCAGCACGATGGCCGCGAACACCTCGCCGCGCCCGGCACGGGCCAGCGCCTCGTCGCAGGCCCTGCTGCCCGCATCGCGCGCCACCGCCAGGCCGTCGAGGTGTGCGGCCAGCCTGTCGTCGAGGCGGCGCAGGTGATGCAGCTTTGCGTGCGCCGAACCCGCCAGGAAAAATCGCTGGTTGCAGAGCAGCGCGGATTCCTCGGCGTGGCGCGCCACGACGAGCGGAATCGCCGCAGCGGCGCGCAGCGATGCAGCGGTCATGTCGGGGCCGTCCGGTTCACTTGTACTTCTGCCACGCGGTGCCGTCGAATGAGACCACGTCGTCCCGCCCTACCGACCAAAGCACGCCCTCCGCCGTGGTGAGGCTGTAGCAAGTCGCCGGGCGGGCATTGCCGAAGTCCACCGGCACGAGCACATCGCGGTCGAGCGTGAAGAGCGCCGTCATGGTCGCCACGTAGAGCCGGCCCTCGAACCAGCACAGGTCCCAGAGATCGGCGGTGACCTCGTCGTCCCACGGCACGACCGCCCAGGCGTCGTTCCTTCCGCGCACGAGGATGCCGCCCTGCCCGCCCGCGTAGACCACGCCGTCGCCGGCGCAGCACACGGTTGTGAGGATCACGTTCGTCGGGCTGGCCCTCTCGTGCCAGGCCGCGCCGTCGTGCTGCCAGATCTCGCCGCCCCAGCCCACGGCGTAGATCTCATTCTGCGAATAGCCGTCGATTGCCTCGAAGCCGAGTTCGTCGGTATCGCCTGCGCGCGGCGCGCTCATGTCGCTCCATTGCCGCTCGCCGCCGCGTCTGAAGACCTGGCGCTTCATGCCGCAGGCATACACATGGCCGCCGATCTCACGGGCGTTGCGGATCATGACCGGCGGCGGCATGATCGCCTCCTGCGTCGAGTTGCCGCCGACGTAGGTGACGACGTCGCCGTCCTCGCCGATGAGGACCACCTTTTCCTCGGGCGCGCGAGCCATCGCGACAGCCGCCGAATCCCACTCCGTGTCCACGGCGTCGCTCCACTGCCCCTGGTCGACTGCCACCAGACTGGTGTGGGCGATGTCGCCGGCCGCCAGCGATCTTCCCCGGCTGATCACGTAGACCAGGTCGTTGAAGCGCGCGGCGCCCCTGACGAATTCACGCGAATCAAGAACGGGGTTGCTCATTGGGACTCTCCTTCTCGTCAGCGTGCGCGCCGACCGAATTTGCCGAGCGCCGAGGCGATCGTCGCCTTCAGCGCCTCGAATTTCGACATGTCGTTCTTGCCGGTCGGCGAGAACTTCACAGCCTTGCGCTGGTCGCCCATGCCCTTGTGCCCCTGCTTGAGCTGCGCCTCGATGCAGGCCTTGTCGCACTGCGGCGCGACCGCCGTGGCGCCCTTGGCGCAATGCGCGACCTCGGCGTTGAAGGAGCGGTGGTCGCCCGGCGAGACGCCGGCGCCGGCCGTCGTCTTGTGATGCGCATGGCGCAAGCCGTGCGTTCCCGAGCAGCTCCCGCCCTCCGTGCACATGCAGGGCGCCTTGTCGATGCTGTACTTTTCCCAGCCCGGCATCGGCGTTCCGTCGGAGACGGAGTTCACGAAGAACGAACTCTTGGGAACGATGTGATCGCCGGTCTGCGCCGGACAGCAGCCGGTGATACCGTCCCTGGGTTCGGCGTTGTAGGGCGCCAGCCGGCATCGGCGGGCCGCCGCGCAAGGGTTTTCGCTCGCGTTCTTCGCGCGCGTGGTTGTCGCGCCCTTGCTGCGTGTGAATGCGCTGCCGATGCCGGCCTCCTCGCACACATCCTTGCCCGGACCGTCGGCTTTTTTCTTGTAGCCCTTGCAGGCCGTCTTTTCCTGCTCGATGTCCTTGTCGCAGAGCGCCTTGATGTCGCCGTCGGCCATCGAGTCCACGAAGGGCCAGGGGATGGATTCGTTGGCCATCGGGCTGCCGTGGTTGTTGGTGGTCTTGTCCAGGTGCCGCACAGCGTTCTCGCCTTCGAACTTCACGTCCATCGACCAGTCGATGAAGTACACCTTGCCCTTGTTCTTGCTGGAGATCACGCCCTTCTTGGCCGCACTGCCCGCCTCGTCGCCGGACGAAGTCTTGAAGTAAGACTTGTTCTTCAACATGATTTCCTGGCCGGAGATCTGCACCGTGCGGCTGCCGTCGGTTGTGTCCGATGCCAAGCCGGTGTTCGGATAGGGCACCGGCACGCCCGGCGGCGTTGCGGGGTTCTCGGGCGGCGTCATGCAAACGTCGGGCGTGGCGCAGATCGTCTTGCCCGCGCCGGCCTTGCAAGCCACCTCCCGTCCGTTGGCAAACACCTGGTTGGCCATCGTCAGCCTCCCGCCGGGAGCCAGGAAAAAACCATCGACGCGCGCTTGCCGTCGTCATTGCCCAGGTGCAGCAGCACGTTGTTTCCCCGGGCATAGGCTTTCTCGCAGGCGGCCTTGAGCACGGCGATCATCGCGAGCCCCACCGTAGCACCCACTTCGCCGATGCAATCGGCCGGATGCCACACGTCGAATTCGGCGCGCTTGGTGCGGTCGATGCGGCCGAACGCAAGCGTGGCCTCCTTGAACACGTACTGCCCGCCGGAGGCGTCGATGATCTTGAAGTCCAGGATGCTTTCGTCGCAAGCAGCCTCCTGCAGCGACTGCTTGATGGCCGAGGTCAACCCGTCGGCGCGCAGCGGCTCCTCGGAATCGATGTGGGCCTTCTCGACCGCGAAGCCGATGCCCCGACACACCAGTTGCCCCCACGGCTGTGCGCGCAGGGGCTCCAGCAGCAGCGCGGCCGCGCCTTCGCCGGGAATGAATCCATCGGAGTTCTCGCTGGTCAGCAGCCGGTCGCGCGCCTCGCAGTCGGCCAATGCCGCACCGGCCAGAAGGCTGTCGCTGGCCGCCACGATGACCTGCGTTGCCGCCGCCGCGTCGATGATCTGGCGCCCCCGGTGCAATGCCACGGCTGCCGAGACGTGGCCTTGAACGATCACTGCGGACTGTGGATGAAAGCTCAGGCCGAGCTCGTCCTGCAAGGCGGCCAGGAAGCGCGCGTCGTCCGGCACCGACCGCCCGGGCCGGTCGGCCTCTGCCAGGCACAACAGGAGCGGCGTTGACTCGCACGCGGCCTGGTCGAAGCCATCCAGGCACTCCCCGATCGCACGCGCCGCCATCATCAGGAGCTTCTTCTCGCCGCGCCATGGATATTCGAGCGGAACCTCGCAGCCCATGATCCACTGGCCGCGCCGGTCCCTGAACGAGGTCTGCTGGAAGTTGTCGATGGCACCCCGGATCGCAGCGCAGCTCGCCGGCGCATCGAGCCCCACGCCCGTCACCATTCCCACCCTGCTGACCACCAACGGCGTCGCGCTCATGGCGTGCGCTCCGTGTCCTGCCGGTGGGTGCGCACCAGCGCGCCCAGCGACGGATGCCAGGCTTTCCCGAGCGCGCGGGCACGCCACCACCCGCTGGACATCGTGCCGGCGAGGATGTTCGATATCTCGAACATGTTCTTCCTGAGCGGCACGGTGCTGCGCCATGCGAGCGTCATGAACCCCTGGTCCGCGTGGATGGCGATCGTGTCGAGCACCGCGCGGGTTTCCTGGTGCCCGCCCTTGCGGTGGAAGAAGGTGACGGGCACATCGCGCGCCGGCAGGCGGAACCGCGTCTGGCCCTCGGGCGTCAGGTTGGCCAGGGCCATCTCCTCGCCGCCGAGCGGATGGGCGATCTGCTGGTCGGCGGGCGCCGCCTGGTAGTAGTCGTCGCGAAAGTCGTCCGGCAAGAAGGGGAAGGTGTTGTCGATCCAGTCCTGGTCGTAGGTGCCCGCATGCGGCAGCCGACCCGACCATCCCCTGCCGAGCGGGCCCAGCGCCATCGGTGCGAAGACACCGTCGGGCGCATCGACCGGGTGGTCGAGCGCCTCGGTGTTCGGCAACGGCGCGCCATCCACGAAGCGGGCCTGCAGGTTGCGGTGCCAGCCGCGCCCCACCGGGTTCGCCATATAGGCGGCGTGCCGGGCGGGATCTTCATGACGCTCGTCCACGCCGCCGAACGCGAGGTCGTAGGAGATCGGCTGCGTCACGAAAGGAACAGGCGGCGAGGCCCGGCAACCCGAGAGCCCCGCCTCCCAGTGCCGGTCGCCGACGACGGCGAACACCTTCTTCCAGCCCCCGAGACGCACGCCCACCGCCACGCGCTGCGCGGGCTCGCCGTGCGGGGCGTGCGCACTGCCCGACACCAGAACGTCGCAGCGCAGCTTGCGCGGGGCGAAGTCCACCTCTTCCGCGGGCGCCGAATACCCCGGTGTGCCGGTGAAGGTGTCGGCCGTGATCAGCGGGCGTTGCACCGCAAGAAGCTCTGCCGTTCCGCCATCCGGCGGAATCGTGAACGTGCCCTTCACCACCACGACCAGCAGTTCGCGCCCCGAGGGCTCCACCCCCATGGTGTATCCCACGGTCATTCCGGTGGCATTGACGATCTCCATGGCCGGTTACGTCCGTTCAGTTGATCTGCACCGCCCCGCCCTTGACCCGGTTCACGCCCGTGGACCGGCTCAGCACGTAGCTGCCCTGGATCAGCACCTTGCCCGCGCGCGTGAGCGTGATGCTGGCCTTGCCGCATCGCAGCACCATCTGCTCGCGGGCGCTCACCACCATGCGCGCACCGTCGGCCTCGACCTCCACCTGCGCCGGCTTGTCGGCGAGCGGCCAGCCCTCGTCCCCGCGAAGCAGGCCCATCACGATCGGGCAGCCCGCGTCGGCCTGCTCGAACATCAGCACCACCGCCGCTCCGATGTGCGCGCCGTGCAGGTCGACCACGCTGCGCGCGCGCACGGCCGCGGTGCCGGCCTGGCCCGGGAACATCACGAGCGGTGTGCGCCCCTCGTCGGCGATGGCGATCAGCTCACCGATCACCACGCCGCCCCAACGCGCGACCGCCAGGGCTTGCTGCATTCCGCTCTCGATCAGGTCTCTGCCGCTCATGGTGTTTGCTCCGTCGATGGTGTTCAGTTCTGCAAGATCTTCGAGCCCTTCATCACGATGTCGCTGCTCGCCTTGGCATTGATCTTTCCCGAAGCGTCGATCGTGATGTCCTTGCCCTTGATGACGATGGTTCCGTCCTTCTTCATCGTGATGCTGGCGCTGCCGGTGGTGATGGAGATCGAGTCGCCCGCGCTGATGACGAGGTTCTTGCCGACCGTGAGCGAGTCGTCCTTGCCCACGCTGGCGGTGCGCCCCTGGCCCACGCTGCGCGACTCGTTCTTGCCCACGGTGGTGGAGAGATTGCCGCCTACATCCACCGACCGGTTCGCCCCGATGCTGCTCGACTGGTTCGCCCCCACGTTGATCGTCTGGCTCGCCCCCACCGTCATCGCCTGCATCGCGCCCACCGTGATCTCCTGCGCCGCGCCCACGGTGATGGTTTCGTTGATGCCCACCGTGTGCGTGCGCTGCAGCGCCACCGTCGCGGTCTCGCTCGCGCCCACGGTGATGCTGCGGTTTGCGCCGATGGAGATCGTCTCGTTGCTCCCCACCGTCTCGGTGCGGTTGACGCCGATCGCGATGGTCTCGTTGTTGCCGACGCTCTCCGAGCGGTTCACGCCGATGGTGATGGTCTCGTTGTTGTCCACCGTCTCGGTGCGGTCGTGCTTGACGTGCACGGTCTCGTCGTGGTCGACGGTCTTGGTGCGGTCGTGGCCGACCCAGTGGGTCTCGTCGTTCTCGACCTCGATGTCCTGGTTCTTCTCGGCATGCAGGTACACCTGCTCGGAGCCCTTCTTGTCCTCGAAGCGGAACTCGTTGCAGTTCGACGCGCTGCCCTTGGGCGTGGAGCGCGTGCGAAAGCCGCTCTGCGTGTGCGAGCCGAAGGGAATCGGTTGGTCGTCGTTGTAGACGCGGCCCACGATGATCGGGCGGTCGGGATCGCCGTTCAGAAAGTCGACGATCACCTCCTGTCCGATGCGCGGAATGAAATATCCGCCCCATCCCTTGCCCGCCCACGGCTGCGACACGCGCACCCAGCAGGTCGATTTTTCGTCGCTCTTGTCGTAGCGGTCCCAGTGAAAGTGCACCTTCACCCGGCCGAAGTCGTCGGCATGGATCTCCTCGCCCGCCGGCCCCACCACGATGGCCGACTGCGGGCCCGGCATCACGACACGGGGCGTGAGCCGCGGCGGGCGGAACGGCACGTCGATCGGCAGCGCGGTGATCAGAAAGGCGCTCGTGCCCTGCGGGTCGGTGCGCAGTGCGGGCGCGCCAGCGATCAGCGCTTCGAGCGCAGGGCGCGCCTCGGCGTTCACCGCATCATCGGCGAGCGCTTCGCGCAGCGCCCGTTCGATGGGCATGCGCGGCGTGTTGTGGGGAATGCTCTCGTAGCCCGGATGGCTCGCCGCGAAAGTGCAGGCCGCGATGATGTAGTCGCCGTCGCGCGCGCCGTCGGGGTCGCCCTCGAAGGTAAAGCTGCGCCCGGCCGTCACGTCGGGCCAGGTGGTGAGCGCCCAGTGGCGCTGGCGCCGCGCGACGATCTCTTCGCCGCGCAGCTTGCCCTTGTCGTCCGCGTCGCCGCCCGAGAAGTAGCCGCCGGCGAACTCGAAGGCCTCGAACTCGGCCAGCTCGTGCTTGTCGGGCGCGCCACCGGCAGCCTCGAGCTTCTTCTTGATCGACTTGAAGTTGCTGTCACTGGAGGCGTAGGTGCCGGTGTCGAACTGCCGCGCGCTCACCCAGCGCGAGATCTCGTTGTGGCGCGCCTCGGTCGCGTCGCTCGCCGTGTGGCGCAGCGTGCCTTCGACAGGCAGCTTGTCGTGCGCCATGTCGCTCGCGTCCGACAGGTGCATGGTGCCTGGTGCATCGTGCGCGTCGAACCAGTAGTAGATGCCTTCGTCTTCCAATAACCGCGACAGGAACTGGTAGTCGCTCTCCTGGTGCTGCACGCAATAGCGGCGCGGGTTGTGGGTGCCGACCACGTTGCTGGTCTTCGTTTTCTTGAAGCGCTTGATCGGGCTGTCTTCGAAGACAGCATCGAGCACTTCGAGCACCTTCTTGTCCTGCAGGATGCGCGAGTTGATCCGCTTGGTGAGCAGCCAGAACCACGAGCGCAGGCCGATGCGGTATTCGAAGTGCCGCCCCACGTGGCCCGTGCGCTCGAAGCGCACCGCATGGCCCTGGCAGTGGCGCTCGTGCACGCCCCCGTCCTTGTCCTGGAATTCGATGACCACGTCGAACGCGCGGCCCAGGATGTCCTTGGCGTCGAGCGCGCGGTTCTTCGACAGCACCGTGAGTTCGTAGGTCGACGCGCGCGCGAGCGCCTCGTGGCCGACGATGCGCCAGAACATCAACTCGCCGTTGGCGGGTGAGTCGCTTTCGATTCGGAACTCGTGATCGGCCATGTGTTTCGGCTCGAGGCCCTCTTCATGTTTTCCTATTCCCGACTCTGCCCAGCAGGCGAGGGCCAGCTGTCGATGTGACCCCTCAGGGCGCCAGCAGGAGCACCAGCGCCTGACTCGGCACGGTGCGTACACCTGGACAATTGGTGCTGTTCTGCAACGTCGTGCTGGTAAGGCGCGTGGCAGGCATGCTGTTGAGCAGCACGGTGAAAGCACCTGTCAGATGGCGGCTCGGCCCCATCACGGTGCCCGAGGCAACACCGAGGAGCACACCGGCGTTGTCGCCATTGGTCATCGGAATCGTGGTGCCCAGGTTGTGTGCCGGTGTTCCCATGATCAGGATCGTCGGACAGTTGGGGATGGCCATCGGCCCCATCGCGACATTCGGATACGGAACGGGCAATGGCGAAGGGGCAGCCGGTGTCATGCAGACATCGGGAAACCCCATGTCGGTGCCCATCATCTGGCAATTGGCGAACATGGCAAGCTCCGATTTCTCAGCCGAAGTGGATCTGTGCGCCGCGCGTCTTGACGAGCTTGGCACCGTTGATCAGTGCATGCTCCCCTTGCAGTCGCAGTAACTGCTCGGCCTCGCATTCGATGTGCGTCGCACTGACCCGATCAAGTCCCTTGGTGGTTCGCAGATAGTGGTGGCTGAAATGGTTGACTCGCTCCATCACCGTGCTCAATGCATGGCCGATGAGCTTGACGGTGCCTGCGACCACTCGCAATTGGCGTCCCGAAAACTCGGCGCTGTCGGTCGAGAGACTTGCCGCTTGCACATTGAAATCGAGGCGGTTCGCTTCGAAGCGCAGTTCCGGCGCGCCCACCCGGAGACTTCCGCCGCGCACGACGAGGTGCGTTTCGCCTTCGCACTGGAGCACCCGGGGCTGCGATGTTTCGGCTCGCCGCAGGACCGCCAGAACCCACGCGTCACCATCGGCCGTTCCGATGCAGGCAACAGTGTCGCCGGGGACAGGGAGCAGCAGGCAGCTCGCGGCTGCATGGGCCAGGGTGCGCGCAACACCAGGCCGCGCGAGCCATAGCGCATCGCCTTCGCGGGCTTGCACGGTGGCGCTCCAGCACAGGGCCGCGGCATCCGCCAGCGGCGGGTTCGGACGTCGGGTAACGGGCGACCGCCGCTTGACGGATGGAGAGGTGACTGCGGGCATGGGGTTCCTTTCTGGATTGAAGACCGGTGGGCTCAAACGGCCATCGGACGCCAGGCTTCCGCCTCAGCGAGATCTGGGTCCGTTTCTATCGCGCGAGCGCGGTCTGTCATCTGTGCGTTGTCGGTCATTGCACGGTGCAGGCAAGCGCGTTGCAATGTGGCTTCTCGCAGATCCGCCCCCATCAATCGGGCGTGCCGCAGATCTGCATAGGTCAGATCGGCGCCAGCGAACAGGGCGTCCTGCAGATCCGCCCCCGCAAAGTGCGTCTGATAGAGGTCGGCCGACGCGAAATTGGCTCCCGGCAACTTCGCTGCGGTGAAAAGCGCCTGCCGCAAACGTGCGCCCGCGAAGTCGACGCCCATTCCGGTGGCACCGCAAAAGAGCGTGAGAGGCGCGTCGACTCTGGCGAAGCTGGCGCCGTCGAGTTTCGCGCCCTGGAAATTGCATTGCCGCAAAGGCGCCTCGGTGAACTCCGAGCCGCTCAGGTCAGCACCGGCAAACATACAACCTTCAAGCGTGAGTCCCGCGAACGAGGTGCCCGAAAGCCCTGTTTCGACGAATGCCGTCCTCAACATGCGTGCGCCCGTCCAGACTGCATGCAGGAGATTGCATTGCTGCACGGTCGCGTACCGCCAGTCCGTTCCTTCGAGGTTCGCGTCGAGCAAGCTGCTCTCGGTGAGCACCGCCGCATCGAGCATCGCGCCGCGGAGAATTGCATGGCCCATGTTGGTCTTGGAAAGCACCAGCATGCCGAGGTTGGCCTTGCTCAGGTTCGCATGAGGCGACTGGCATTCCGCAATCACCGCCGAATGCATGTCGGCCTCTTTCAGATCCACGTGATCCATCTTGCACCGGTTGAAAACGGCGCGGCGCAACTGCGCGCGGTGCAACAAGGAACCGCTCAGGTCGCATTGGTCGAACACGGTTTCTCGCAGGTCGGCGTCGCGCAAGTCGGCGCGCGTGAAGTTCACCTGCGTGAAAGTGCCGCCCCCCAGTCGTGCACGGGCGAAATGGCCGCCAGTGAGGTCCACGTTGGCCACCACTTCGCCCATCAGCGTTGCGAGGGTCAGTATTTCGAGGTTCATGCCGACGCCTCTTGCTCCTGGACGCTCAGACGCGGCCACGTCCGCGATCGCTTGAGCAGGGCGCCGTCGAATCGAGTACCACCGTCCATGCGGACACGGGCGAGATCCGCACCGAAGAGATTGCTGCGTCGCATGTCGGCACTCCGAAGGTCGGCATGCTGCAGGATGGCATTGGAAAAGTTCACGCCGGCCAGCTGAGCTCGCGCGAAAACGCTTCGCCGCAGCAAAGCGCCCTGCGCGCTTGCCAGCCGCCAATCGCTATCAGGAGATGCAACCTCGCAGAGATTCGCTCCGTCGAGCACACAAGACACGGCCCGCGCCCGCGTCATGTCGGAAGCACCGAAATTGGCGTTGCACAAGATCGCCTTGCCAATTTCTATGTCGACAAGGCTGCAGCCCTGCACGAACATCGCCCCCTCCGCCCTTGCGCCCGCCAGATTCGCGCCGTCGAGCTTGCAGGTCACGAAGGTGGCAAGCGCGAGTTGCGCGCCCCGAAAATCGGCGCCCGAGAGATCGCACTCGATGAACTGGGCGCCTGCCATATCGGCTTCGGCGAACTTCATGCCGGTCAGGGCACGCCGATAGAAGACCTGGTCTCGCGCGCTCAGCGCCTGCGCATCGGTGCCTTGCCAGGTCGTGTCGAGCAGTTGCGCACCGGCCATGTCGGCGCGCCTCAGCGTCGCGCGGTCCAAGGCCGCATGGAACAGCAGGGCTTTGCCGAAGTTCGCGCCTTCGAAGACAGCGCCCGCCCAACTCGAGCGTCCAAGATTTGCCCCCTCGAGCCGCGTGCCGATGCCGATCGCATCGGTGAACCGGGCATGCGCCAGCACCGCATTCGACATGTTGGCCCCGGAGAGGTTGGCCTTGGTGAAGTCCACGCTCTCAAGCCATGCGCCGGTGAAGTTGACGCCATGGAGATCCATCCCTGAAAAATCGGCACCGGTGAAATCCATCATCGCGAAGGTTCGCAATCCGCCGGCAATGGCTTTCTTCATGCCTTCGCGCAGTACGGCCGCATCTGCGGCCTTCATGGGATGCGCCGGCGGCTGCTCATGGGCTGTCTGCAGGTAACCCTGGTGCTCGCTGATTTCCTTGGCCCACAGTTTCGCGTGGAGCTCGTCCGCGTCGATGTTCGCTTGAGGCACGCTTGCGCGCAGGCGGGCCAGTTCGTCGTCGGCGTTGAAGCGTGGCGGCCCCCTGTGCACCATAGTGAGGGGATCGAAGCTGTACTTTTGTTGCGCAGCGACGGCGTTCTCCATCGCGGTAAGCGCGTCGTCGATAGCTTCGAGTTGCTGCGCTTCGGCGAGGAGAACCTGGGCCTTCAGATGCGCAACGAGCTCATTGGGCGCAGGCTTCGCCTCTGGCACAGGCATCACGATGCCCAGCGCGTCCGGGTCCTGGCCCCTCGCGCGCGCTTCCTCCCGGGCGAGTTCCACGTCTATCGCGGCGCGCCTTTTCTGTGCTTCGGCTTGCAGGTCATCCCCTTCGAATGCCGCAGCCGCACGCACGGTTTCCGGATCGACGGCATCGATGCCTTCGGGCAGCAGATCGCTGTCGTCCAGGCTCTGGATTGCTCCCCATCGGGGATCGTTGCGCTGAGCAATTGCGTTCAGGTAATGCGCGTCGCTGCGCGGCTCGCCCATGCGCTCGATCGCCCCCAGCAGACCATGCACATCGCTGCCGTCGTCGGTGGAGATTTCAGCCAGGCCCTGAAACAACAGCAATGCGCGCTCCGCGTGTGGAAAGAACCAGACGGTCGTAAGCCGCAGGGGCACCTCCCGCAGACGCGGCTCGCTCACGCCGGCCTGGCGGTAGTCGGCGAACACCCGAGCCTTTAGGCCCGGCAAGCGCCCCTCGATAGTGGGCCTTTCGGGATGCAGATGATCAAGTTGAAATGGCTCGTCGCCGCGCAGTGGCTCATCGAGCCATTGGTCTTCTGGCGCAAGGTTGAAGTAGCGCCAGTCGAGATCGGGCGCGAAGCCGGGGGCATGCTCTTTCGTGTAGTTTTCATCGTACGTTCCCCGGTAACGCGTGCGCTGAGGATGCGTAGGCGGGAGCAGGCCGAATCCGGCCGGCTCCACTCGCTGTTCGGGCGCATGAAGCACTTGGTCCGGATGCTCGATGTTGGGGAGCAAACGCACCCCCTTTTCGGAGGCAAAACCCTTTCCGCCAGGATTGGAGGGATGCCCGGCGCCGCCGTACGCGTGCGCCCAGTCGAGCGGCATCGAAGCAAATGCCTTCGGTGCACTCAACTGCCTGCCCTCCCACTGCCGGTCGCCGAAAACCAGAAGGGTCTTGCTGCGACCACCAAGCCGTACACGCACCGCGCACGAATTCCGGCCATCGGCGGGCACAAAGGCCTGGCCATGCACCAGAAACTCGGATGTGAGTTTCGCAACACCCTCGTCGATCAGCGGTGCAGCCATCTCCTGGCCGAGAAAATTCCAGGCCGACTGCTCGCCCCACAACGTGCCTCCCTGCGCCTGGGAGAAAGGCACATGGAGCATCGCCGTCACGCACAGTCCGAAACGCTTGCGATATTCGATCGGCCGGGTCGACAGACCCAATGCCTGGGGCTTGATTACCTGCATGGAATGCTTCTAGTCTTTGGTGAGATCGGACGCCACCGCCTCGGCGCCCACTGCCCCGGGAAACATTCCCATGAACGCGATCAACGCACCGCCCAAGCCGCCCGTCACGATGCTCACGTTGCCGATGTTGCGGTTGAGGTTCACGAGATTTTTCATTCGCTCCAGCCGATTTCGCATACCCGGAATGGCGTCGATATCTTTGCCTTCCAGAATCTTGCCAAGCAGTTTCTCGGCATCCCGGTACTGGTCCCCCGTCGAAATTGCTCCGGCAACCATGCTTTGCACGCCATAGCCGATCGAGACAACCGATGCGGCGTTGGCCGCTCCCACCATGTTGGCTGCATTCGGCGTGGTGGTCGCTTGCCCGGTCCCCGGGTTGAAGACATGCATGGGTGCCTGCGCCACGTGCCCATTGGCGCGCTCGATCTTCAGCGCTACCACCGACTCCATCAGCAGCCCCGCCGTTTGGTCTATCTGGATACCGCCGAAGTTCGACATGGACAGACCGAGCGTGTTCTCCATGCTCAGTCCCATGAAAGTCGAACGGGCAACGCCAAGGTTGAAATCCGTGCTGATGCCCATGTAGCCGCTGGAGTTGGGTCCCAGCACGGTCGTATTCGAACCTACTGACAAATTGTTGATGTTGCTGATCGCCACCAGATCCATGTCGGTGTTGCTGATCAACGTGTACTTCTGGAATGCAGCCGAGTAGGGCGCGGCGCTGGCATCGATCTTCATCGAATTGGCGCCTGTCACCTTGAACTCCATGTGGCCGGCTTCGAACACCATCGTCGGCGCCTTGTACTTGACGCCGCCTTTCACCGTGACGGTCTGGGTGCCCACCACAGTACGCTCTTCGTTGCCGCCGGTGTAGTCGGTCCGGTTGCTGTCGGTATGAATCTTGTGATTGCCCTTGACCAGCAGCGCGTGGTCGATGTCCACGTTCGTCGTCTGGTAGCCGACGATGTGGTTGTCCTGGTTCTTGCCGACCGTGAGTTTCTGGAATTTCTGGATCTCGGTGGTGTCGTTGTTCTCCACCGTCAGCTTGCGGTCCCGCACAACCGTGGTGGTCTGGTCGCGCTTGACTGTCACCGACTGGTCGCGGTCCACCTTGGTCGAGTCGTCACGCTCCACGCTGCGGCTCATGTCCAGCTCGGCGTGGATGTTGATGTTCTCCTCGCCCTTCTTGTCCTCGAACATGATCTCGTTGTAGTTCGCGGGACCGCCGCCGGGCGTGGAGCGGGTCTTGAAGCCGCTCTGCGTGGGCGACTTGTAGGGAATGGGCTGGTCGTCGTTGTAGACGCGGCCGACGATCACGGGGCGGTCGGGGTCGCCGTTCAGGAAGTCGACGATCACCTCCTGGCCGATGCGCGGAATGAAGTACCCGCCCCAGCCCTTGCCGCCCCAGGGCTGCGACACGCGCACCCAGCAGGTCGACTTCTCGTTGCTCTCGTCGTAGCGGTCCCAGTGAAAGTGCACCTTCACGCGGCCGTGGTCGTCCACATGCAGCTCGTCGCCGGCAGGGCCGACCACGATGGCAGTCTGCGGGCCGGGCATGGTCACGCGCGGCGTCAGGCGCGGCGGCCGGTAGGCGCGCTCCATCGGGATCGCGGTGATCAAGAACGCGCTGGTGCCCGGCTGCGAGGTGCTGAGCATCGGCGTGCCGGCGATCAGGTCGTCCAGCACCTGCAGCGTGTCGGCGTTCACCGCATCGTCCTGCAACACGCCGGCCAGCGCGGTGCGCACGTCCTGTGTCACGGCCATGCCGGCGCCCACGCTTTCATAACCCGGATGGCTCGCCATGAAGGTGCAGGCCGCGATCACGTAGTCGCCGTTGCGCGTGCCGTCGGGGTCGCCCTCGAACTTGAAGCTGCGCCCCGCCGTCACGTCGGGCCAGGTGGTCAGCGCCCAGTGGCGGTCGCGGCGCGCGTTGAGTTCGTCGCCGCGCAGCTTGGTGCGGTTTTCTCCGTCATCGCCGGTGAAGTAGCCGCCGGGGAACTCGAACTCCTCGAAGTCGGCCAGCTCATGGTCGTCCTTGACGTCGATGGTGGCGCCCAGCTTCTTCTTGATCGCCTTGAAGTCGCTGTCGCGCGAGGCCTGCTTGCCAGTGTCGAACTGGCGCGAGCTCACCCAGCGCGAGATCTCGTTGTAGCGCGCCTCGCTCGCATCGCTGGCCATGTAGCGCAAGGTGCTTTCCACCGGCAGCTTGTCGTGCGCCAGGTCGCTGGCGTCCGACAGGTGCATGGTGCCGGGCGCGTCGTGCGCGTCGAACCAGTAGTAGATGCCCTCGTCCTCCAGCAGGCGCGAGAGGAACTGGTAGTCGTTCTCCTGGTGCTGCACGCAGTAGCGCCGGGGCGTGTGGGTGCCGATGACGTTGCCGGCCTTGGTCTTCTTGAAGCGCTTGATCGGGCTGTCTTCGAACACCGCGTCGAGCACCTCCAGGATCTTCTTGTCCTGCAGGATGCGCGAGTTGGTGCGCTTGGTGAGCAGCCAGAACCAGGAGCGCAGCGTGATGCGGTACTCGAAATGCCGGCCCACATGGCCCGCGCGCACGAAGCGCACCGCGTGGCCCTGGCAGTGCCGCTCGTGCTTGCCGCCGTCCTTGTCCTGGAACTCGATGACCACGTCGAAGGCCCGGCCCAGGATGTCCTTGGCATCGAGCGCCTTGTTCTTCGAGAGCACCGTGAGCTCGTAGGCCGACGGGCGCGCAAGGGCCTCATGACCCACGATGCGCCAGAACATCAGGTCGTCCTTGGCGGGTGAATCGGTCTCGATGCGGAACTCGTGGTCGGCCATTTTTTTCTCTTGAAGGGTGGACTCTTAGTCGAAGGCGTAGGTGAAGTCGGCGTCCTTCACGTCCAGCGCGACACGGCGGATCTCGCCGCCGGATGCCAGGCGTTGCAGGTACTCGACCGAAATCGTGGGCAGCACCGTGTTGGTCAGGATCGCGTCGATCACGCGGCCGCCCGACTCCGGGTCCTGGCAGCGCGCGACCACCTGCTCGATCACCGCCTCGGTGTATTCGAAGGGCACGCCGTGGTTGGTCTCCACGCGCTTCTTGATGCGGCCCAGCTGCAGCCGCACGATCTTCTTCATCATGTCGGGCGACAGCGGGTAGTAGGGAATGGTGACGATGCGGCCCAGCAGCGCGGGCGGAAACACCTTCATGAGCGGCGCCTTCAGCGCATCGGCCAGCGCGTTCGAATCGGGCAGCAGCTCGGGGTCGCGGCACATGCTCATCACGAGCTCGCTGCCGGCGTTGGTGGTGAGCAGGATGATCGTGTTCTTGAAATCGATCATGCGGCCCTCGCCGTCTTCCATCCAGCCCTTGTCGAAGACCTGGAAGAAGATCTCGTGCACGTCGGGGTGGGCCTTTTCCACTTCGTCGAGCAGCACCACGCTGTAGGGGCGACGGCGCACCGCTTCGGTCAGGATGCCGCCCTCGCCATAACCGACGTAGCCCGGGGGCGCGCCCTTGAGCGTGGAGACGGTGTGCGCTTCCTGGAACTCGCTCATGTTGATGGTGATGATGTTCTGCTCGCCGCCGTACAGCGCTTCGGCCAGGGCCAACGCGGTCTCGGTCTTGCCGACGCCGGAGGTGCCGCACAGCATGAACACGCCGATGGGCTTCTGCGGGTTGTCTAGGCGCGCACGCGAGGTCTGGATGCGGCGCGCGATCATCTCCAGGCCGTGCTTCTGGCCGATGACGCGCTGGTTGAGCGTGTCGGCGAGCTTGAGCACCGCCTCCACTTCGTTCTTGACCATGCGGCCGACGGGAATGCCGGTCCAGTCCGCGACGACGGAGGCCACGGCCTGCTCGTCGACCGAAGGCAGGATGAGCGGCGACTCGCCCTGCACCGCGTGGATCTTGGCTTGCAGTTCGTGCAATTCGGCGAGCAGCGCGGCGCGGTCGTGTGCGGGCGCGGCGTCCGATCCGGTGGATGTACCCCCATCCGTTCGGGCTGAGCCTGTCGAAGCCGTGCCCTGCACTTCGACAGGCTCAGTGCGAACGGGGGTGGCTGTGACGTCAGCATCCTTGTCCACCGGCTTGTTCCCCGCACGCAATTTGCTGCGCAGCTCCAGCAACCGATCGACCAGCCCCTTCTCCTCCTGCCAGCGCACATTCAGCGCATCCAGCTGCAGCTTCGATTCGACCAGCAGCGCCTCCACCTGCGCAGACCGCTTGGTCACGTCGATGCCGATGGTGGCCTCGCGGCCGATGATTTCCTGCTCGACCGTGAGCCCCTCAATGCGGCGCATGCAGTCTTCCACTTCGGGCGGCGTCGCATGCTGCGACACGGCCACGCGGGCGCAGGCGGTGTCCAGCAGGCTCACCGCCTTGTCGGGCAACTGCCGCGCGGGAATGTAGCGGTGCGAGAGCTTGACCGCGGCCTCGATGGCCTCGTCGAGCAGCTGCACGCGGTGGTGCTTCTCGAGCACGCTGGCCACGCCGCGCAGCATCAAGATCGCCTTCACCTCGTCGGGCTCGGGCACCTGCACGACCTGGAAGCGGCGGGTGAGCGCCGGGTCTTTCTCGATGTACTTCTTGTACTCGGCCCAGGTGGTGGCGCCGATGGTGCGCAGGTTGCCGCGTGCGAGCGCCGGCTTCAGCAGGTTGGCCGCATCGCCGGTGCCGGCCGCGCCCCCCGCGCCCACGAGCGTGTGGATCTCGTCGATGAACAGGATGATCGGCGTCGGCGAACTCTGCACCTCGTCGATCACCTGGCGCAGCCGCTGCTCGAACTCGCCCTTCATGCTTGCGCCGGCCTGCAAGAGGCCGATGTCCAGCGTGAGCAGCTTCACGTCCTTCAGTTGCGGCGGCACGTCGCCACGCGCGAGGCGCTGCGCGAAGCCTTCGACCACCGCCGTCTTGCCGACGCCGGCCTCGCCGGTGAGCAGTGGGTTGTTCTGGCGGCGGCGCATCAGGATGTCGACGATCTGGCGGATCTCCTCGTCGCGCCCGGTCACCGGGTCCATCTCGCCCTTCTTGGCCTTCTCGGTGAGGTCGACCGCGAACTTCTTCAGCGCATCGCCCTTGCCCATGGCGGCCGGTGCCATCGCACCCGAGTCTTCGCCCGGTGCGCCGCTGCCCATGCCGGTGCCGTCCTGTGCGCGCATCTGCGATTCGGGCGAGGCGTCGCACACTTTTGGAAAATTGTCGGCCAGGTCCTCGACCTTGATCTTCTCGAACTGCTTGGACAGGTTGAACAGCGGGTTGCGCAGGCTCTGCGTCTTCAGCATGCCCACCAGGATGTAGCCGGTGCGCACCTGCGCCTCGCCGAACTGCAGCGTGGCGTAGGTCCAGGCGCGTTCGATGGCGTTCTCGATGTGGGGCGAAAAATCGCTGATGGCGGTGGCGCCGCGCGGCAGGCGGTCGAGCGCGGCGGTCATGTCTTTGGCGATCACCGACACATCCAGGCCGTAGTGCTGGATCACGCGGTGCAGGTCGGAGTCTTGTGCCTGCAGCAACTGGGCGAACCAGTGCTCCAGTTCCACATACGGGTTGCCGCGCATCTTGCAGAACACCGTGGCGCCTTCGATGGCTTTGTAGGCCAGCGAGTTGAGCTTGCCGAAAAGGGCGGTGCGACTGATTTCACTCATGGTGCTCTCCGTATCTGTTGAAGACGATTCATCTCGGGAAATTTGAAGTTCGACGGTGCGTACATCGCGTCACTGCGCCCGCAGCCTTGCACTGGCCAGCCAACCCTGAACGTTCTGCCCCGCCTCGCGGCGCGGAACGATCGGCTCGATGCGAATGGCGCCGAAGCCGGCGGCTGCCAAAGCTGCTTCGACGTGCAGTGCCGCATGGCGATAGCGGCCGCTGCCTTCGAGCCTGAAATCCGCTGTGCCGCCGTCCATGGCCTCGACCGTGAACACCACGACGCCTTCGGGGCGCAGCGCACGCGCGGCTGCCGCCAGCACCTCGTGCAGATCGCCGAAGTAGCACAGCGTGTCGGCCGATACCACCAGGTCGAACTGGGCGGGCTGGGTGTGCAGGTAGTGGGTGAGCTCGGCCTTGTGCAGCACGTCGTAGCCGCCGCGTTGCTCCGCGCGCTGCAGCATGCCGACCGACAGGTCGCAGCCGGCCAGGTGCGAGGCCCAGGGCCGCAGCAGCGGCGCGCACAGGCCCGTGCCGCAACCGGCATCGACCACGGCCAGGTTGGCGGCGGGCGGGCCATGGATGTCCTGCACCGCGCGCGCCACCAGTTCGGGGGCGCGGTAGTGCAGCTTCTCCAGGCTCGCGTCGAAGCTTCCGGCGTAGCTGTCGAACAAGGTCTCCACATAACCGTCGCTGGCGCGCGCGGGAGACTGCCCCTCGCAGGCGGCCAGCAGATGCGCGACCACGGGGTTGCCTGGATCTTCGTTCAGCCACTCCCGGTACATGCCGATGGCTTGCTCGTTCTGGCGGAGCAGCTCCAGGGCGCGAATCACCTTCGAGCGCGCGCTCATGTTGCGCGGCTGCAGCAGCACCGCACGGCTGTTGGCGATAACGCTCTCCTGGATGAGCCCCTGCTCCATCAGCGCGATCGACAGGTTGTACCAGGCCTCGCTGGACGTCGGCCGCAGTTCGATCGCACGGCGGCTGACGCGCTCGGCGGCCTGCCAGTGGCCTTTGCCGCATTCGAGCGCCGCGATGTTGCTCAGCGCGTCCGCGCCTTCGTCGCCCTCGGCAAAGGACACACTGTTTTCATAGGCACGCATCGCATCGTCGGCGCGACCGGCCTCGACCAGCAGATTGCCCAGGTTGTTCCAGGCGCCGCCTTGCGCGGGCTGCAGCGTGAGCGACCGCCCGATCAACGCGATGCTCTCGGCGTCGCGCCCCTGCGCATGGCGCAGCAAGCCCTGGTAGTGCAGGGCATCGGGGTCGCCGGGCGCGGCTTCCAGAATGCGGGCAAGCAGTTCGTCGGCCGCGTCCAGATTCCCCGCCTTCGTCAGGTCCGCCGCTTGCACCAGCGCGGCCGCGTGCGCCGCGGTGTCTTCTGCACACCCGGGCGTCGTCGTCATGCGGCGGCTCCTGCAGCGGCGCGGACGGCCATCGAACTGTTGCCGATGCGCACGTCCGCCGCATCCCTGGAACGCGTGCGCTGGCCGAGCCACGAGGCCCAGCCCAGGCGCGGCGCGTTGCCCTTGTCTTTCCCCAGACGCGTCACGGGCACCTGTGCCTTCTCGAGCACCAGTTCGGCGTCCCATTCGAGTTCGTCGCCCAGCAGTTGCTGCATCCAGCGCTGCAGCACCGGGCGCGCATCGCCGATCGGCAGGAACATGCGGTATTGGTCCAGCGTGAGCGGGCCCAGGTGCAAGCGCACGCGATGCTGCCGGTCCCACGCGCGGGTGCCGAGCATCGCGCCCATGCCCATGGAACGCGAGCTCTCGCCCTGCCCCAGCCGCGTGAGCTCGCCGGCGGGCAGGCTCATCCAGTGGCCGACCCAGCGCTCCAGCGTGACCGGCACGCCGAAGTAGCTGCACAGCACAGCCTCCACGCTTTCGGCGTTGTGCACGCGGCGCGCGAGCCAGCCCGAGAAATGAAGGCGCGCATCGTCGTGCACGTCGTCGCGGCCGATGCGGCCCGGCGTGCCCATGCCGATGAATGCGCCCACCTGCAGCCTGAAGCGGTCTTCCCCCGGACGGTCCAGCGCCACCGCGGGCCGCGACTGCGCCCACGCGCGGTAGAAGTGCAGCGAGAAGCGATGAAGAAAGCTGTCCAGGAACGCGAGCCAGGTCGGGTCGCCGAAGTTCAGGCTGCGCTCGCGGATGAAGTCGCTCAGGTGAACCGGCAACGGGCCGTTGGGGCCGACGTAGCTGAAGAAATGCTGGCGCAGCCGCGGCGGCGAATGCGCGGTCGCGGGCTCGAAGCGGCTGAAGCTCGCGGGCGCGAACGACAGCGAAGGCTCCTGCCCCACGCGCACTGGCTCGGCGCTGGGCAGCAGCGCGCGGCCCCAGCGCGGCGTGGTCGCGGCGACCGATTCCAGCCGGCGCATCACTGCGAAGTAGTCGAAGGACCACGGCTCCGCAGACCACCCGCGCAGCGCCGCATCCACACGCGCAGCCACCGACTCCCCCGGCCTCGCCACTGCGTGGACTTCGGGCGGCCGGGCGGCGCGCTCTACAGGATCTGCCGGGTCCCGCACAGCGGCCTCCATCGCATGGTCTCGCCCTTGCCCGCCACGCGCAGCACGGTCTCGACGAAGTGGTTGACCTCCACATGCCGCGCAAGAAAGCGCGACATCACGGCGCCGAACAGGAACACGCTGTGGCCGTGGAACGCATCCTTGTCGACCTCCAGCGTCACTTCAAGACCGCGCCCGAAAGCGATCGGTCCCTTGAGCGGCAGGCGCCGCGCCACCGACTTGCTCTTGACCGACAGCAGGCCGCGCACCTGGCCCTGGCGCATCTCGTCGGCATGCACCGCATAGAGCATCAGCGTTTCGCGCAGGGCCGCCGCCCCCTGCTCCGGCGTGCTGTCGGAGATCGACAGGTAGTTGAGCGCCAGGTGGTCCACCACCCGCCAGCCCAGCCCCTGGCTCACCACCGGCGACACCGGCCGCGAAGGCCCGCGCACCATGCGCACCCGCTGCACCGGAAAGGAATCGACGCAATCGAAATCGTTGTCGCGGCCCAGCGGCATCAGAAGCGGCAGGTCGCGGTTGGTGCACAGCGCGCTCACCGCCAGCTGCCGCAGCGTGGCCGCATACGGCGCCTGCTGCGGATCGACGATCTGCATGTAGACCTCGGAGCCGATATGGCTGCTGCGGTGGCCTTCGGTGCGCTGCCTCACCGACAGCATGCGCGGCTCGCGCGTGGTCGTGAAGTACGCCGGGTGGCTGTGCCGCGTGCCATGGAAGGCCGAGTAGAACGGGCGAAACGGCTGCTCGGCCGCCGCCGCATCGACACCCGGCGCACCGTGGCCGACGACCTCGGTGACGGTGTGCACCTCGAAGTCCTGCGGCCGGGTGCGGTCGGGCACCAAGTGGAACTGGCTCACGCCTTCGGTCAGCGGCACGCGGTCCAGCCGCTTGTTGAAGAGGTTGACGATGGGCACGCAGTGCAGCTGCACGTTCTCGGTGCCCACCAGCTTTTCCAGCGCCGCATCGCCGCGCGAGAACAGCAGCACCAGTTCGAGGTCGGCCACCGGCATCGTGGCGAGCAGCGCCTGCAGCCCCGCAATGCGCAGGAACTGAAAACGCTGTGGAAAGGCGAAGTACTCCTGCAGCAGCCGGAAGCCCGAGAACCCCGTGGCCGTGACCGGCAGCAGTGCCTCGTCGTCCTCGAAGCCCACGGGCTGTATCGCGCTGGCCGGCAGGCTCTGCGCCGCGCCCTGCAACGCGCCGGTGGGCGACAGCGGCCGCACCATCACACCGATGGGCTGGCCCAGCGCGCATTCATGCAGTTGCCACGCCACGTCTTCGGCGCCGCCCAGGTGCAGCACCAGGTCGTCCAGCGCGATCTGGTTGAACTTGAGTCCGGCCGTCGCGCGCAACGCGATGCGCAGGCCGCCGCGGATCGCGCGCGATTGCGGATGCGTGGTGAGCGGCAGGTCGGGCGCGTAGGTGAAGTACTGGGCGCGCTGCACCTCCATCGGCCAGATGCGCAGCGCGGCCGAGGTGCGGAATTCGCAGTGCGTGTTCTGGCCCACGGCCTGGCGCGCGCGCAGGCCCGCGCCGCGCGGCAGCTTCGGGCCGGTGGCCAGGTTCGCATCGTCCAGATCGGGCGCGAAGGACACCACCGCCATCGCGGGCGTGGGGGCCAGGAAATTCGGATAGACGATGTCCAGCAGGTGCCCGGTGAAGCGCGGGTACTCGGCATCGAGCTTGAGGTTGACGCGCGCCGACAGGAAGGCCGTGGCCTCGATCAACCGTTCGACATACGGATCGGCGACCTCCTGGCCTTCGATGCCGAGCCGATGCGCGATCTTCGGAAAGGCGCGCGCGAACTCCGAAGAGCTCTCGCGGAAGTAGCGCAGTTCCTGTTCATACAGGTTCAGCAGCCGAGGGTCCATGTCGGACTTACCTAGGGTTTTGCGCCATGTCCACGATCTCGATGCGTCCTTCTTCCAAATCGACACGGCTTCGCATCAGAAACTCGAGCGGCACGGGCTGTGCCCACAGCATCCCGCGTATCTGCAGGCCGATGCTGTTGTGCGAGTCGATGGCGGAGCCTTCCATGACGAGTTCCACTTCGAGGGTGCGGGACAAAATGCGCGGCTCGAACTGCAGGATTGCGTTCTTCAAAGCCTGTTCCATGCTGACACGCTGCACCGACGAGGTGAACTGGCCAGACAGCATAGGCAATCCGTAGTTGATGACCGAGCGCGCCGCGTTGGGGTACTGCTTGTCGTCCATCGCCAGTCCGAAGCCGGTGGCGTTGAAGAGCCAGCTCAGGTCGCGCAGCACGGCCGCGCGCAGCGCCTGCTTGGTGAGCGTGCGCTTCTCGTCGCCCTCGCGTTTTTCGGTGGGCGAGTGGTCGACCAGGCGATCGAGCAGCGAGGGCTGCAGGCGCTCCTGGGCGGTGAGCTCAGCCACCTTCGCCGCTTTCGGCGTCGGGCCCTTGCGGAGCGTCTGCGGAGGCGACCGGCGTGAACAGGATCTCGCGCACGTCCATCAGCGCGTATTCGCCGGCGTCGCTGCCCAGCACGCGCTGGCCGGTGCCGGCCCAGACCTCGGGGCGCAGTTCGCGCCACTCGGTCTTGCGCGCAAGCAGCAGCTCGCCGTCCTGGCTTTTCTCGGTGCCTTCGTAGCGGGTGGGAATGAGCGCCAGGGTTTCGCCGCCGTTCTCGAACTGCAGGTGCGCGGGCATCCACACGCAGTCGCGCAGGTCTTCGGGCGGCTCGATCTTGATGTGCGAGAGGCGCGCGTACGGGATCCAGTAGTACTTGCCGTTGACGAAGGCTTCGAGCACGGGACCCAGGCGCATGTCGGCATCGGCCAGCCATTCGAAGGGCGCGCCGTCGATGGTGCCCGCGATGGCGGGCGCGCCGTCGAAGGCGCGCTGGCGAAGGTCTTCGGCCAGCTCGGACTCACCGCGCCCCTGCCGCAGCAGCGACTCGATGAGCAGCGCCAGCCATTCGTCGGGCTGGCCGAAGATCATGGGCGTGCGAGTACCCGCGAACACTTCGGCGCGCAGGCCTTCGCAGCGCACCGCTTCGCCGTAGACCTGTTTCATCGGCACGGCGAGCGCGTCGAGCTCTGCCGCCACGGTGAGCTGGTTGAGCGCGCGCTCCCACTGGCCCAGCACGCACAGCAGTTGCGCCATGAAGACTCGGTGCTTGCTGTCGGAGGGCTTGGCGCGCACCTCGTCGCTGAGCGCCTTGAGGGCGGCCACCGGATCGGCGGACTTGAGGAGTTCTGCGGAGGACGTGGTCATCTCAATTGCCCGTGAACGTGCAGGTCCGCACAGCCCCGCGCGCGCCGGTCTTCTGTTGCGGCGCCGAGCGGATCTCCAGCTTCGTGTAGTCGAAGAAGAGGATGTCGCAAGGCCGCTTGGGCGTGCCGCCGGTGACGATGGCGTGGCAGTTCAGCCGCGCGCCCTCGAGCACGAACTCCAGGTGCGACTGCAGGTCCTTGGAGCTGTCGCCGCCGGCCTTGAAGACCGACACCGTCACCTTCAGGTCGCTCTCCTGGCTCTTGAGCAGGCTCGCGATGGAGGCCGTGGCGGCGTCGCAGTCGCGGATCACGATGAAGGAGTAGTTGCGCAGCTTGCCCTTGGTGGAACCGGGCGGGATGACCACGTCGGACTTGTACGAGTAGCCGCCGATGTCCATGCGCTGCTTGCCGTCGTCATAGGTGCGCACCGACTCGCCCTCGATCGGCGTGCCCTTGCTCTCGATCATCATCGAGAAGTCGTTGCCCGATTCGCCCGACAGGTAGTCGAGCAGGCGCAGGGCCTCGTCGGGGTCCAGTTTTCCATCGTAGGTCCAGCTCATGTCGATCTCCTGAGAAAAATTCGGTGTGTGGGTGGATGGGTGCGTTGTGCGTGGGATGAGGGGTCGTCGCTACTTCGCCGACGCACTGCTGCTGCCTGCGCCATCGGCCGCCCAATGAACCATCGCGGCGAAGGTCTGGCGCTCGCTGTCGGGTTGCACGGCGCCGCGCACCCGCACCTCGGCCACGGCATCGCCCGGCCCGGTGCCGAAGAGGCGCGGCGCGCTGTAGGGCGCGGCGGGCGTGGCCAGCACCAGCAGGCGGCCGCCTTCTGCGTTGAACCACGGCAGCTCGAAGCGCTTGATGGCGGGCGCGTCGCGCGTGCCGCGCTTGAAGCGGTTGGTCTCACCCGGGTCTTCGGGAAAGACCTGGCGCGCGCCGCCCTGCGGGTCGATGCCGACGATGACCAGGTCCACCGAGCGCGCGCTGGTGTTGCGCACGTTGAGCACGGCGCGTTCGCCGCTGCGCAGCGGCAGGAGCTTGGCGTCGACCTGCTGGGCGGAGCCGCTGCGCACCAGGCGCTCGCCGCTCCAGACTTCGAACACCGCGTCGAAGCCGTCGAACTGCGCTTCCTTGGCGATGGCGTAGAGCTGGTTGAGCCACTTCAGGCGCGCCAGCGTTTCGAGGCGCTTTCTTGCGGTGGCCGCATCGGCGGGCGTGGGCCTGGCGCCCGCGGCCGCGCCGAGCAGGGGCGAGAGCACTTCGATGCGGCCGCCGGACCAGCGCACGTCGGGGCTGTCGGCTTCGCCCACGGCGATGACGGATGCCGGGTATTCGAGGCTAAGGCCGGGCGGCAGGCCTTGGTCGGCGCGTACGCGCAGCGCGACCGACGGCGGCTCGATGACGGGCGTGATGTTCCAGAGCGCGGCGCCCGACAGCTCGCGCAGCGCGGGCGGCACGGCCATGCGCGCCTTGTCGGTGAAGGCCTGCGACAGCGTGCCATCGGCGCTGCGCACCGTGCCGTCTTCCATCGTGGCCATCACGCGCAGCGGCTGCTGCGCCACCAGGCCGTCGAGCTGGCCGGCCTGCAGCGTCAGTGCGTCGCCGGAGCGCTGCGCGCGCCACACGGGGCGCGTGGACGCGGCCACCGCGCGGTTGGCGAACAGCGGCGCATCGAGGTTGCCTTCGGCCACCGGCGAGGGCAGTTCGCGCGTGGGAAAGCGCACCGCGAGTTCGTCGATGACCGGCGGGTAGAGCGCGAGCACGCCGTCGAACAGGTCGCGCCAGGTGGCGGGCTTGCGGGCGAGCGATTCCACGACGGCCCACGTCAGCAGGCCCTGCGGACGGGCGTTGCGGTTCTTGCGCGGCAGGCGCAGCTCGGGGGTGATCTGGTGGCTCTCGGAGGCGAAGAGCGCGACGTAGCGGGCGCGCGGCACGGGGTCGGTTGGCGCGGGGCGCATTGCGCTTGCGGGCGTGCCGCGCGCTGCCGATCCCTGTGCGCCGGTCAGTTGCGCGGTGCGCAGCCCCCGCCAGCGCACTTCGTCGTCGCCCGCGCCTTCGGCAGTGGCGGGCGCTTCGGCGGCGGTGCTGCGGGTCATCGAGTTCGCCGAGCAGGTGTCGAAGACGGAAGCGACGAACACGTTGCGTGCCAGAAAGGCCTGGATCCAGGCGTCGAAGTCGGCGTCGCGCAGGTCGCCGGTCAGGGCGTTGTCGGTGCCGAGCGCGCCGCGCACATCGCGCGCGAGAAAGTTTTCGGACAGGCCGTCGGGCTCCTGGTAGCGCTTGGCCACGTCGCGCAGGCGCGTGCCGTGGCCCGAGAAGTACAGCAGCACGAAGTCGCCGCTCTTCGATTGCGCGAGCAGCCGGCCGAGCGCTTCGTGGATGGCCTGCGATTCGGGCAGCGCGGCGCCGTTCACGCCGTCGGCGAGCACGGTGATGTCGCTGGCCGCAAAGCCTTGCTTGATCAGCGCATCGCGCATCAGGATCACGTCGTTGCGCGGCGCCTGCAGCCACAGCGCCTGCGGCTGGTTGACGAGTTCGGAGACGCCGACGAGCAGGGCGCGTTGGGTGGCGAAAGAAAGGTTGCCGCAGGCCAGCAGCCACGCCATCAGCAACGCTTGAAGAAAGCGCCGCTGTGTTGCTCCCTCTCCCCTTGGGGAGAGGGCTGGGGTGAGGGCCGACGGCGATAGCAAGGGTGGTGCTTTTGCGAAGGCCCCCGCCCTCACCCTGGCCCTCTCCCGCAAGCGGGAGAGGGAAGAAAACAGAGGCGCCGCGCAGGTCATGGCCGCTCCGCCGCCGGCCCGGCCGACTCGACCAGCGGCGACGCCGACAGCAGCGCCAATGCGCCGACCGGATCGGCCACGCGCAGCCGCCAGACGCCGTTCGCACCCGGGCCGCCGACCACTTCGGCCGACACCGTCTGCAGCAGCCGATCGGCCTCGTCCACGCGCACGCCGTCTTTCCAGCGCACGATGATGTTCGCCGGCGTGGCGGCCGGTGCCGTGGGCACGGCGCGAAAGCGCACCTCGTCGTCTTGCGCACCGCGGCCGCCGAGCAACCCGACGTTCTGCACCACCACGCACAAGGCGAGCACAGCGAAGGCAGGACGCGTCCAGCCGTCGGCGCCGAACCAGCGACGGATGCTGCCCCACCAGCCGCCTTCGGGCCGCGCCTGCGGTCTGGCACGCGAAGGCGACGAAGCAGAAGCGCCCGAGGAAGCCGGCGCAGCACCGGGCGCCGTGCTCGCCGAAGGCAGCAGCGCCGCCCCCAGCTGCAAGCCGGCCGAGCGATAAAGCGCCTGGTAATCCGCGCGCGGGTCCTGCGCGCCGAGCGGCGTGCCCGACAGCACCGAGAACACATCGGCCACCGTGCGCAGCGCGATGCGGCCCGGCTCGGGCGCGATGTCCAGCACCTTCTGCCCGGCCCATTCGTCGTGCACCGCGCGGATCGCGGCGAGCCGCGTGGCGGAGATCTCGCCCAGCACCCGCGCACACAGCTGCGGGCTGGGCTCCAGCGTGAGGACGTTCCAGGCCTGGACGAGCCCGAACATCGGCTCGAAGGGTTCGTCGTCGGGTTCGAGCAGCACGTCGAAGGGACCGGCCCAATCGGCCTCGCCCGCGGCCATCCAGCCCTGCCAGAGATCGCCCTGCACACAGCGGTCGAGCAGCACGCCCAGCAGGCGCCCCTCGTGCACCACGCTGACCAGGCGGCCCGGCGCCCAGCGTGCGGTGAAGGCGCGCTGGGCGACAGCCTCGCGGCGCCGGGCCAATTCGGTAAGAGGAAGCAGAAGATCCTGCAGTGAGGGCATTGCGGCAGCAGCAGCAGCAGCAGCAGCAGCGCCGGATGCAGCCCCCGGCATGGCCACGGTGGCCACGCCGGCAGACGCGTCGGGCACGGCGGCGGGGCCGGTTTCGAACGCGTTGCGGATCACGCTGAGCGGGGGCCAGAGTTCGGTGTTCATGGCGGTCTGTTCCTGAATGGCTATGTCTTCAGGCATAAGACGCTTCAGCACCGAGGATTTTGAAGACCTGCAGGATCGCCGCCATGTTTTCGGTCTCGATGGCGATGCCCAGGGTCTGCTGGATCCAGCCGCCCAGCCGGGTCTTGGCGTAGTCGGCGGTGAGCCCTTCGCGCTTGTGCACCAGGCCCAGGCGGCCCGCGCGGTAGTGGTAGGAGGCAATGGCGTGGCGCGACGCGATCCCCGAAAGCCCGCCCTCGGCCTCCTTGCCGAAGCCCTCGCACAGCAAGATGCGTTCGGGCTCGGGCAGCTCGGCGATGAAGGCGCGGGCGGCGAGCTGCACGGCCTGGGCGCTCAGGCCGTGCTCGGCCAGGCAGCCGTCCAGGTCTTCGCCGGCGCCGATCTCGTCTTCCAGCTGGGCCTCGGTGATCTGGTCGCCGATGGAGAGCTTGCGGCGAAACGAACTCGCGCGGGTGCAGTCGATCAGGTAGCGGCGGAAGTACGCGCACAGCGCAAAGGCCGTCGAGGGTGCGCTGTGGCTGGCGCGCTCATCGGCCTCGTCGGGGTCGGCATCGAGCCGCAGCACCTTCACGTAGATGAACTGCGCCACCAGTTCCTGCCGCCCTTCGCCCAACACCTGCAGCTCGGGCGGATTGCAGGCCACGAGCGCATCGCCCACGATGCGGTACATGGTGCCCATGTCGCCGGAGGACAGCGTCTGGCGCCGCCGCCAGAGGCGGACGAGTTCAGTGCTTTCCGCTGACGAAAGGGTTTCAATCATTGGCTCACCCCCAGGCTTCGCGCACTTCGTGTCGCTTCTCCCACCCCCTTGCAGGGGGCAACACCTGCGGCCCGGCAAAGCCGGTTCCGCGGTGTTCCCTGAAAAAGCGCCACTGCGTCCACCGTTGAAGAGACGAGTCAGTCCATCAATCGTCGACGCACACGCCTTCCGTCGGCACCAGGCACTGCGGCAGGTCGGCACCGACGGCCGCGCCGCGCGTGCGGATGGTCGACGCCGCGGCCTGCGCCACGGCCAGGCCGCGCGGCAGAAGAATCCACAGCTGGCCGCGCTCCTTCATGCGGCGCGCGCTGGTTGCGGCCGCCTGGCCGTTGCCGAAGAAATAGTCGGCCCGCACCGCGCCGCGAATGGCACCGCCGGTGTCCTGCGCAATGGTCAGGCGCTGCATCGGTGCGCCGCTGCCCGGGGTGCGGGTCGAGACGAACACCGGGTAGCCCAGCGGCGTGCTGCGCGGATCGACCGCAATGGAGCGCCCCGCCGACAGCGGCACGCCAAAGGCACCCACCGGGCCGGCGGCCGGCGACGTCGATTCCTTGAAGAACACGTAGCTCGGGTCCTTGATGCCCGAACCCGTCACAGCGCCCGCCGTGCGACGGCCGGGCACCATGACCGCGCCGCTGGCGGTGGGCCGTGCGAGCGTGAAGCCGCGCGTGCGGATCGCGCCGCTGTCCACGCCCACGTCGTCCTCCTCGTCGTCGTCCAGCTGCAGCTCGATCGAAGAGCCGCGCACCTTCACCGCGCTGCGCGGCTTGCCGTTGGCGGCCTGGGCGATGGTCGGGCGGAAGGGCTGGCCGTTCTGCTCGGCGTAGGCCACGCGGATGGTGTCGCCGTTGGCCAGCTTGATGCGGCCCGAACCCTGGATCTGCATTTCGTACAGCGCAGTGGCGCTGCTCACGAAGGCCAGCACCTTGGCGTTGGGCGCGCCCTTGGTCTCGATTTCTTCGCGGGTGTAGTACGGCAGCAGCTGCTTGCCCTCGATGCGCAGGCGCACCTTGCGGTCCAGCGTGTCGCGGGTGATGCCCGAGAGGTCCAGCGCATAGAGCCCGGGGGCGCCCATGTCGCGGGTGCTCAGGCCCGTTTGCACCACCACGTTGCGGCCTTCGACTTTCGCGGCCACCGTACCGCTGCCGGCCGGGAGCTTGCGCGCATCGGCGAACAGCATGTCTTCGGGCTGGCCGTACACCGGGTAGATGAATGGTGCGCCGTAGGTGCGGCTGCCCGCGATCTCGGGCTCGAAGTAGCCGGTGACCACGCCGTCCGGCTTGCGGTCGTCGTCGCGGATCTGGTAGGCCGAGAACTCGCTCTCGAAGAAGCCGCGGATGGCGTTGCGGTTCTTGCTGTCGACCCGGCCGGCGCGGTTGCACACCTCTTTCCACTCGGCGCCGCGGCCGGTGAGCACCTTGCAGCTGCCAAGAAACGCGGGCCAGGTTTCCGAGAAATCGTCGCGCGACCAGCCCGGCATGGCATCGAAGCTCACCGAGGTGTAGGTGGCCAGTTGCGTGGAGAAGGTGCGCGCCTGCCCCGCCACGCTGGCGTTGCCCGCCGGGGGACGGGGCGGCGTGGCGCCCGCGGCCGTGGTGCTGGCCGCCGTGGCGTCGGTGGCGGTTGTGGTCGACGCCGGCGGCGGCATGGCGCAGCCCGCGAGCGTGAAGGCGGCGGCCAGGCCGGCCCAGCGCAGGGTGGAAGACAGGCGCGGCGGCTGTGAGGTATGCGACATGAAACTCTCCTTGTCCGGAAAAAACAGGCCCATCCGGTCGATGCGCCAACGCTCTACAGACGATTACTTCTCGACGATTTTGAAATTCGCGACGCCATAGACGTCGTTGCACGGGGTGGCGGGCACGCACACAGGCTTGCCCAGGAGCGGCGTCGGCCCGGTGCCGCGCGTCGCTTCGAGCGCCGAAAGCACCGGTATCGGGAACTGCGGAAACACGCCGTCGTTCTGCACGCCGGAAGCACCGAAGTCGCGCTCGTGTTCGCTGACGAGCACGGCGAACTGGTTGGTGCCGGCGGGCCCGCCGGCGTCCATCGGCCACGAGGCGCGCGGCAGCGCGAGCGTGCTGTTGGCGTTGATCTTGTTGTACTTGTCCAGCAGGTTCGGGAACAGCAGGAACATCTCGCCGCCGCTGGACAACAGGAACACGTAGACGAAGCCCTCCCGCTTGCTGCGGATTTCAAAGGCCAGCTTGTCCTTGCCGATGGCGACCTCGGCCTTCTTTGCCACCGCGCTCACCTCGAAGCCCGGTGCCGCGCCTGCGGCGAGCGACTGCAGCGATTCGAGCGGAGTGCGCGGCGCCGCCGGCGGTGGCGGAGGCGGTGGTGGCGGCGGATCGGTTTTTGCGACCTGCTCCGGCGGCGGGGGTGGCGTGGTGGTTGTGACGTCCGTGCCGCTTGTGCTTGCAGCGCCATCGGCCGCGCGGCCTTGGTACCACCACCAGCCGCCGCCCGCGACAACGGCAGTTGCGACGGCGAGCGAGGCAATGGCGACGACGGCCTTGCCCTTGCCGCCTGCGGCGTTGCCCTGTTGCGTGCCTTGCGCACCGGGTGCGGGTGCGGGCGGCAGCGCCTTCTTGCCTCCGCCGCCGATGATGGTGGCCGCGTTGGCATTCGCATGGCTGCGCGCGCCCGAAGGCGGCACGGTGCGCGGCGTGGGCGCCATGCTGTGGCCCACTTCCAGGCCCAGCGCCGCGCGCAGCTCGCCCATCGACTGCGGCCGTTGCTCCGGCCGCACGCCCAGGCCGGCGTCGATGGCCTGCAGCAGCCCCAGGCTGTAGCGTTGGCGCAGGATGTCGTTGCCCGCGAGCGGCACATAGCTGTCCGACAGAAGCCGCGCCACCGAAGGCGGCGGCGCGCGGCCGCACACGGCCACGTGCATCACCGCCGCGAGCGCATACACGTCGGTCCACGCGCCCTGCGACATGTCGGGCATTTCGGCGTACTGCTCGATGGGCGCGTAGCCGGGCTTGAGGATGACGGTGATCGCCTGTGTCTTGTCGGTGATCACGCGGCGCGCGGCGCCGAAGTCGAGCACCACCGGACGGCCGGAGCCCTCGAGCAGGATGATGTTGTCCGGCGCGATGTCGCGGTGGTAGCAGTTGGCGTTGTGCATCACCGCCAGCGCCTGCGTCACGCCGTCCATGATGCGGATCAGCCAGGCCTCGTCCACCCCTGCCGGAATGGACACCAGCGCTTCGCGCAGCGTGTCGCCGCGGTAGAAGGGCATCACCATGTACGTGGTGCCGTGGTCCTGCCAGAAGCGGTAGACCTTCAGCAGCGACGGGTGGTCGAACTGCGCGAGCAGGCGGGCTTCGTTGATGAAGCTGCGCATGCCGAGGTCGAAGGTCTCGCGGTGCCTTTCGGACAGCGGGACCACGTTGCCGTCCTGCTGCCTTGTCGACAGGGACGTGGGCAGGTATTCCTTGACGGCGACCACGCGTTCGAGGTCGTGGTCCCAGGCCTCGTAGACGACGCCGAAGCCGCCTTGGCCTATGACTCTGGTGATTTCGAACTCTGCGAGGCGGCTGCCTACGGGGAGGAGGCCGGCGTCTTGTGAGCTGCTGTTGTTGCCGGCAGGGCTGGTGACGGGCGTGTTCGGGAGGCTTGTGGTGCCGGAGGTGATGACTGTGGAGGCGGTGTCGGCGGTCGTGGTTTGATGGTTTTGCGGCTGCGGCTGTTTGGGGACGACTCGGGTGCGGTCGTCTTCTGGTGGTGTTGGGGTTGTGGGGGAGTCGGTCATTGACTGGCTCCTGCTGGTTGATTGCTGTTTTCGGTTTGCTTCCCGAGGCCGGGTCTCGGCCCGGCGGCCGACCTACTTTTCTTTGCTTCGCCAAAGAAACGTAGGCAAAAGAAAGGCGACCCCACTGTCTGCGACCC
>NZ_JBEPKK010000019.1:0-94393 GCF_040544675.1 Variovorax boronicumulans | reverse complement strand
TTGAGCCGCAGGCGAGTTCTGCGAGACCCCGCCCGTCGCGAGCAGCGCAGGGAAGCCCGAAGGGCCGGTGACGTCGGCCGCCCAAGGGCACAGCATCCATCGCCGCCAACCCCGGAAGGCTACAAGCGGCCGCGCAACAAAGCCCTCCAAAAAAGCGCAAGGGGTTTTCCCGCTTTCAAGCGATGTCATAACAAAGTCATACTGCCGCGGTCCAATGTAATCGATTACATGAACACCGCACGATGAGCATTCAAGCCGTAGCAGCCAAAGCCAAGGTCTCCGTGGCCACCGTGTCGCGGGTCTTCAATTTCCCCGACAAGGTCACGCCCGCCACGCGCGAGCTGGTCGAGCGCGTGGCGCGCGAACTCCACTATGTGCCCAACGCCAGCGCGCGCACCTTGCGCACCCAGCGCAGCCGCGCGCTGGGCGTCGTGCTGCCCACGCTGCTGAACCCGACCTTTGCCGAGTGCCTGCAGGGCATCGCGCGCGCGGCCATCGCCGGTGGCTACGCGATCCTTCCCGTCACCACGGGCTACCGGCTCGACGAAGAAGAGCGCGCGGTCCAGCTGCTGCTCGCAGGCAACGTCGACGGGCTGATTCTGGTGGTTTCCAACCCTTCCACCTCGAAAGCGCTCGCGCGCCTGCGCACCACCGGCACGCCTTATGTGCTTGCGTACAACCGGCATGCGGACCACCCCTGCGTCACCGTGGACAGCGAAGCCGCCGTGGCCGATGCGGTCGCGCGCCTCGTGTTGCTCGGCCATCGCCGCATCGCGATGGTCAGCGGCACGCTCGCCGCATCCGACCGCGCGCAGCAGCGCTATCGCGGCTACCAAAGGGGCATGGCGGATGCAGGGCTCAAAGCCCCTTCGCTGATCGAAGTGCCCTTCGTTGAAAGCGCCGTCGATGCGCTCGCCAGCGTGCTGCAGGCCGACGACCGCCCCACCGCGCTCGTCTGCTCGAACGACCTGCTCGCCATCCGCAGCATCCGCGCCGCGCACCTGGGCGGGCTCTCGGTGCCCGATGATCTCAGCGTGATCGGCTTCGACGGCATCGCGCTCGGTGAAGACTTGACGCCCGCCCTCACCACCATCGCGCAACCCAACAGCGACATCGGTCGCCACAGCGTCGAGCTGCTGATGCAGGCCATGGCCGGCGGCATCACGCTGCAGGCCGACGCGAGCCTGCTGCTGCCCCACACCTTCCGCGACGGCGAATCGTGCGCATCCGCGTGCGACGTTGCCACAAGCTGATCGCTTCTCTCCCCCGCCAACTCTCATCCACTCCAGGAGCTTCTTCATGTCCCTCCGTCTCCCCCGCATCGCCCGCCTGGGCCTCGTCGCCGCCACGCTCGTTGCGGCAAGCAGCGTCATGGCCCAGACCGCCATTTGCTACAACTGCCCCACCGAGTGGGCCGACTGGGGCACGCAGCTCAAGGCCATCAAGGCCAAGACCGGCGTCACCGTGCCGGCCGACAACAAGAACTCGGGCCAGTCGCTCGCCCAGCTCGTCGCCGAGAAGGCCAGCCCCGTGGCCGACGTCACCTACCTGGGCGTGACCTTCGCGGTGCAGGCCGCCAAGGACGGCGTGGTCGAGCCCTACAAGCCAGCCGCGTGGAACGACATTCCCGAAGGCCTGAAGGACCCGGCCGGCAACTGGTTCACCATCCACTCGGGCACGCTCGGTTTCATGGTCAACGTCGATGCGCTCAAGGGCAAGCCGGTCCCCAAGTCGTGGGCCGACCTGCTCAAGCCCGAATACAAGGGCCTCATCGGCTACCTGGACCCCGCCTCGGCCTTCGTCGGCTACGTGGGCGCGGTGGCAGTCAACCAGGCGCGCGGCGGCACGCTGGACAACTTCACGCCGGGCATCGACTACTTCAAGGCGCTGCAGAAGAACGAGCCCATCGTGCCAAAGCAAACGTCCTATGCACGCGTGCTCTCGGGCGAGATCGCGATCCTGCTGGACTACGACTTCAACGCCTACCGCGCCAAGTACAAGGACAAGGCCAACGTCGCCTTCGTCATCCCTGCCGAAGGCACGCTGGTGGTGCCCTATGTGATGAGCCTGGTCGCCAAGGCGCCGCATGCGGCCGACGCGAAGAAGGTGCTCGACTTCACGCTGTCCGACGAAGGCCAGGCCATCTGGGCCAAGGCCTACCTGCGGCCGGTGCGCGCCAACGCGATGCCCAAGGAGATCGAGGCGCAGTTCCTGCCGGCGAGCGAATACGCGCGCGCCAAGAGCGTGGACTACGCGCGCATGGCCGAGGCGCAGCGCGCGTTCTCCGACCGCTACCTCAAAGAGGTGCGCTGAGCGCCGAGTCCACGAGATGAAGCCCGCCAACGCCTGGAACCCACGCTGGCGCCTCATCGCCTGCGTGGCACCCGCAGCCGCCTTCTTCACGGCCTTCTGGCTGCTGCCGGTGGTGCGCCTGCTGACGCTGCCGGCCGACAAGGGCTGGGCCACCTACTTCGCGGTGCTGACCGACGCGCGCTACCTGCAGAGCATGGCCAACACCGTGGCACTGTCGGTGGCGGTGACGCTGGCAACGCTGGTGCTGGGCGCGGCGGTGGGCATCTATCTCGCGCGCCATGCCTTCATCGGCAAGCGCGTGCTGCTGTCGCTGCTCACGCTGCCGCTGTCGTTTCCGGGCGTGATCATCGGCTTCTTCGTGATCCTGCTGGGCGGGCGGCAAGGGCTGGTGGCTGACGTGAGCGACAGCCTGTTCGGCGAGCGCATCACCTTTGCGTACGGCCTGCTCGGCCTTTTCCTCGCGTACCTGTATTTCTCCTTGCCGCGTGCCATTGCCACCTACACCGCCGCGGCCGAGTCGATGAACGTGCAGCTCGAAGAAGCGGCGCGCTCGCTCGGCGCCTCGCGCCTTCGCGTGGCGCGCGACGTGTGGATGCCCGAGCTCGCGCCCACCACGCTGGCTTGCGGCGCGATCCTGTTCGCCACCTCGATGGGCGCGTTCGGCACGGCATTCACGCTGGCCAGCAAATTCGAGGTGATCCCGATCACCATCTACAACGAGTTCACCAACTACGCCAACTTCGCGCTCGCCGCGTCGCTGTCGATCTCGCTGGGCCTCGTGACCTGGCTGGTGCTGTTCGTCGCGCGGCGCTTCGGGGCGAATCCCGTCGCGCGCTGAAAGAGGAACCCGCATGCGCAAGAACACGCAACCCAAAGCGCCCTTCCTGCTCGCGGTCACGGTGATCGTGAGCCTCTTCATGATCGCGCCGATGTTGCTGTCGGTGATGGCGGGGCTGGTCAACAACTACAGCGCGGGCCTCAAAAGCGGGCTCACGCTGCGCTGGCTCGGCGAGGTGTGGGAAAACTATGGCGGCACCGTCGGCTGGTCGATCGCGCTGGCCGTCGCCTGCGTGATCGGCACCGTGCTGCTGGGCGTGCCCTGCGCTTATGCGCTCGCGCGAAGCCGCTCGCGGGTCGCGCGCGTCTTCGAGGAGCTGCTGACGCTGCCGGTCGCGGTGCCGGGTCTTGCCACGGCGCTCGCGCTGATTCTGGCCTACGGCCAGCTCACCGCCTTTCGCACCAGCTTCGCCTTCATCCTCGTGGGCCACATCATCTTCACGCTGCCGTTCATGGTGCGCACCGTGAGCTCGGCCTTCCAGCGCGACGACCTGCTCGCGCTGGAAGAAGCCGCGCGCTCGCTGGGCGCGAACTTCCGCCAGCGCTTCATGGGCATCCTGGTGCCTGCCGTGTTCCCTGCCATCGTGGCCGGCAGCCTGATGGTGTTCACGCTCTCGGTGGGCGAGTTCAACCTCACCTGGATGCTGCACACACCGCTCACGCGCACGCTGCCCGTGGGCCTGGCCGACAGCTATGCCTCGATGCGCATCGAGATCGGCTCGGCCTACACGCTGGTCTTCTTCGCCGTCATCCTCCCAGTGCTGTGGGGACTGCAATACCTTGCCAACCTGATTCAGAAACGCCATGGAACTTGAACGCATTCCCATCGACATCTCGAACTGCGCCAAGACCTACGCCGACGGCACGCGCGGCCTGCAGCCGACGAACCTGCATGTGGAGCCCGGCGAGGTGCTCGCGCTGCTCGGCCCCTCGGGCTGCGGCAAGACCACGCTGCTGCGCCTGATCGCGGGGCTGGAAGCGCCCGACGCGGGCAGCCGCATCGTCTTCGGCGACCAGGACGTGACCGATCGCCCCGTCGAGCATCGCGGCGTGGGCATGGTGTTCCAGAGCTACGCGCTCTTTCCGCAGATGACGGTGGCGGCCAACATCGGCTATGGCCTGCGCATCCGCGGTGTGTCAGCCGATGAAGAGAAACGCGCGGTGGGCGAGCTGGTCGACCTCGTGCGCCTCAACGGCCTGGAGAACAAACGCCCCGCCGAACTCTCCGGCGGCCAGCGCCAGCGCGTGGCGCTCGCGCGCGCCGTGGCCGTGCGCCCCCGCGTGCTGCTGCTGGACGAGCCGCTGGCCGCGCTGGACGCCAAGCTCAAGGAATCGCTGCGCGACGAGCTTGCCGAACTGCTGCGCCGCCTGCACATCACCGCCATCCACGTCACGCACGACCAGCAGGAAGCGCTGGCCATCGCCGACCGCCTCGCGGTGATGCGCGCCGGCCGCATCGTGCAGGTGGGCCGCGGCGAAGACCTGTACCGCGCGCCCGCGCATCCCTTCGTCGCGGAGTTCCTGGGCCGGGTCAACCGGCTGGAGCGCGCCCCCGATGCGATTGCGCAAGGCGTCGTCCGACTGGGTGGAAGCACCCTGCCTTGCCCTCCCGCCTGGCAGAGCCATGCGATGCTGCTGGTGCGGCCCGAAGATGTCGAAGTGAGCGCGCCCCGGCCCGACTGGGGCACGGCCACCGTCGAACGCCGCACCTTCCTCGGCGACCGTGTGCAGCTTCAGCTGCGCGTGCAGGACCAGCCGATGCTCGTGGCCGACGTCGGGCGCGACAACCCCTTCGGTCCGGGCGATCCGGTCGGCCTTCGCGTCCACCCCGATCGCCTGATGACCTCGCAGGAAACCAGCGCATGACAAGCACAACAACCCCAGACACCTTCCTGGTCCAGCTGACCGACCTTCACATCCGCGAGCCGGGCCGGCTGGCCTATGGCCGCATCGACACGGCGCCCTACCTCCAGCAAGCCGTGCAGTCGGTGCTCGCCCTCGCGCAACAACCCGATGCGGTGGTGATCACCGGCGACCTGACCGACTTCGGCCGCGCCGCCGAATACGAACACCTGGCACGCCTGCTCGCGCCGCTGGCCATGCCGGTCTACCTGCTGCCCGGCAACCACGACGACCGCGAACAGTTGCGCAAGAGCTTCCCCGGTCACTCTGATTACCTCGGCACGGGCGACGACACGGCCGGCTTCATCCAGTATTCGGTGCGCGTCGGCGGGCTGCGGCTGCTCGCACTCGACACCTGCGTGCCGGGCGAGAGCCACGGCACGCTGTGCAACAAGCGGCTGGGCTGGCTCGAAGCGCAACTGGACGCCTGCCGCGGCGAGCCCGTCGTCGTCGCGATGCACCATCCGCCCTTCACCACGCTGATCGGCCACATGGACGAAATCGGCCTGCTGCAAGGCGCCGATGCGCTCGAAGCGCTGATCGCCCGCCATCCGAACGTGGAGCGCGTGATCTGCGGCCACCTGCACCGCGCCATCGATGTGCGCTTCGGCGGCACCATCGCCTCGACCTCGCCGGCGCCCGCGCACCAGGTCTGCCTCGACCTGGCGCCCGGCGCCCCCTCGGCCTGGACGCTGGAGCCGCCGGGCTTTCGCGTGCATGCGTGGTCCGCGCGCGCCGGACGGCTGGTCACCCATCTGGCGGCTTCCGGCCGCTTCGACGGTCCGTTCCCCTTCCACGACAACGGAGCGCTCATCGATTAGGACGAATTCGCCGCGTGTGGAAAATGGGGGTCCAAACGAACCCAAACGAAAAGGACAGAACCCGACCCCATGAAGCATCTCCTGAATCTGCTGGCGGCAGTCGCACTGCTGGTGTGGGGCACCCATCTGGTTCGCACCGGCGTGCTGCGCGTGTTCGGCGCCAACCTGCGCAAGATCCTCGTGCAGAGCATGCGCAACCGCTTCACGGCCGCTCTCTCGGGCATCGGCGTGACGGCGCTGGTGCAGTCGAGCACCGCCACGTCGCTCATGACCTCGTCCTTCGTCGGGCAGGGCCTGGTCACGCTACCGGCGGCGCTGGCGGTGATGCGGGGGGCGGACGTGGGCACCGCGCTGATCTCGGTGCTGTTCTCGGCGGACCTCTCGTGGCTCTCGCCGATGTTCATCTTCGTGGGGGTGGTGCTGTTCATCACGCGCTCGGCCACCGTGGCGGGCCGCGTGGGGCGGGTGCTGATCGGCCTGGGGCTGATGCTGCTCGCGCTGCAGCTGGTGGTGGCCGCCACCGAGCCGCTGTTTTCCTCGCCGGCCGTGCGCGCCCTGCTGGCCTCGATCAGCAGCGACGTGCTTCTGGAGATCACCATCGGCGCGGTGCTGGCCATCGTGGCCTATTCGAGCCTGGCGGTGGTTCTGCTGGTCGCGGCCATGGCCACCTCCAATGTGGTGCCGCTGGACGTTGCGCTGGGCCTGGTGCTGGGCGCCAACCTCGGCAGCGGCCTGCTCGCGGTGCTGACCACGGCCAAGTCGGCGGTGTCGGTGCGGCAGGTGACGGTCGGCAATCTGGTCTTCAAGGCGCTGGGCGTGGCGATCATCGCGCCGTTCGTCGGACTGTGGATCCGCTACGTGCAGCCCGAGCTGCCGAACCAGACGCATGGCGTGGTGCTGTTCCACCTGGCCTTCAACGTCATCATCAGTGTCGGCTTCATCGGCCTCACGCAATGGGTGGCCAAGCTGGTCACGCGGATGCTGCCCGTGCCGCAGCAGCCCGCGGGCACCAGCCGGCCGCATCACCTGGACCCGTCGGCGCTGTCGACGCCCTCGCTCGCGATCTCGAATGCCGCGCGCGAGGCGCTGCACCAGGCCGACATCGTGGAGACCATGCTGATCGGCGTGCTCGACGTGATCCGCAACAACGACACGCGGCTGTCGCAGGAGCTGCGGCAACTGGACGACACGGTGGACGAGCTGTACTCGGCCATCAAGTACTACATGACGCGCATCTCGCGCGAGGCGCTGGGCGAAGAAGAAAGCCGGCGCTGGACGGACATCATCAGCTTCACGATCAACATGGAGCAGATCGGCGACATCATCGAGCGCGTGATCATCGATGTCGAGGACAAGAAGATCAAGCCGCAGCGCAATTTCTCCCAGGCCGGAATGGCCGAGATCGTCGAACTGCACGGGCGCCTGGTGGCCAATCTGCGGCTGAGCATGAGCGTGTTCCTGAATGGCAATGTCCGGGATGCGCAGAAGCTTCTGGAAGAGAAGGCACGTTTTCGGGACCTGGAGCGGGCTTATGCGACGACTCATCTGGATCGGTTGTCGGACCGGACCACGCTCAGCATCGAAACGAGTTCGCTGCATATCGACCTGATCAGCGATCTGAAGCGGATCAATTCGCACATCTGCTCCATTGCTTATCCGATTCTGGAGTCGGCTGGGGCTTTGGCGCCTAGCAGGTTGCGGGAGTCGCGGTTGGGGAAGATGGAGGGGTAGTCTTTTTTGATTCCGAGGCCGGGTCTCGGCCCGGCGGGCGACCCTGCTGTGTGCGTCCCGCAGCGAAGCTGCGGGCAACCTGCGGTGCTCCGCTCCTCGGCGCACCCAGAAGGGCTTTGGACGCGCCATCGCTGCGCTCGGCTTCGCAGCGTGTCGGATCAAAGTCACTCTTTCCACGCTCAACGAACTGGGCGATCGCAGTGCATTCGCAAATTTTCCAACGCCGCCTTCATCTGGAGCGCAATGGCCCAGCCGCCGCCCTCCATGGCGCTAACCTCAAGTGCAGCCGGGTCTTCTGTCTGGAGCACGCGGATATCGAATTTCTCATCGGTATCGTCGAAGTGCATCTTGATGTCTGCGTTCTCGAGCGACACGACGACAACGTCGCTCGAACCGAAAACGCTGCCGGCGGTTACCGTGATCGTCAGCTGACATGACTCAGACACTTCGTATCGCCAACGACGGTCAAGGCCTGGCTGATCGCCGAGCGAGTTCATCTTTTCCAAGAGTTCGGAGCGCGTCATTTCCGACGGGTTGATCGTTGGCACATCTTCCTTGGGATAGCCGTCGGAGCACGCGGCTCCCAGGAAAGCCAGAAGACACAGCAGGATCACACACCAACGCACGGGCACCCCGGTGGTGCCGGGTTCGCGTGCATAGGTCGCACGACCCACGCTCATTTTTTATCGGCGCTTTCTTCGGGATTTTTCGCCGCGGACCCCCTGCCCGGGCGAGTTGCAAGCACCTTGTCGATGGTCTTGCCGTCCATGTCGACGATCTCAAAACGCCAGCCTTCCCACTCGACCGTATCCGCGGTCTTGGGTAGCCGACCGGTCAGCAGCATCATCATTCCGCTGAGCGTGTGGTAGCGGCCGCGGTCCTCTTCGGGCACTTCATCGAGCGCAAGACGGTCCTTCAACTCAGGCACGGGGATGTGGCCGTCGAGCAGCCAGCTTCCATCCTCGCGCTGCACAGCCCAGGACGTCTCGGGATCGCGCGGCTGGAATTCACCGGTGAGCGCCTCGATCAGGTCCTGCAAGGTCACGATGCCCTGGAGCTGGCCGTACTCGTCGACAACGAAAGCCATGTGAACGTCCGACTGACGAAAGTTGTCGAGGAGCTCCATGCCTGTCAAGGTTTCAGGGACGTACAACGGCGCTTGCATCGCATGGCTCGCCAGGTCGCGCGGGCCACCGCGCAGCGCCTGGGAAAGCCACTTGCGTGCATTGATGACGCCTACCAGGCCGTCCAGCCCACCACGCACCACAGGGAAATGCGCGTGATCCGCCGCCTCGATGCGCGCCAGGTTTTCTTCGAATGACAGGTCCAGGTCAAGCGATGTCACGTCGCCTCGCGGCACCATCAGCGAGCCGATCTGGCGATCGTCGAGCCGGAACACATTGCGCACCATCACATGCTCGTGCGATTCGATCACGCCTGCAGTCGTGCCTTCGGCCAACATGGCGTGGATCTCCTCTTCCGTCACCGGGCTGCCGCTGGTTTCCTTCACGCCCAGGAGACGCAGGAGCGTACGGGTCGATACCGACAGCAGCACGACGAACGGCTTGGTCGCCATCGCCAGCCAGTTGATCGGCTGTGCCACCAACCGGGCGAAGGTTTCGGGGTACGACTGACCGATGCGCTTGGGCACCAGTTCGCCGACGACGATCGAGAAGTAGGTGATCAGCAACACCACCAGGCCAGTCGCGCCATAGCTGCCCCAGGGCGCTGGCACGCCCAACGAGGTCAGCCATTCGGCCAGAGGCGCGGCCAGCGCCGCCTCCCCCACGATGCCGTTGAGCACGCCGATGGAGGTGATGCCGATCTGGATCGTCGACAGGAACCGCGTTGGGTCCTGACCGAGCTTGATGGCTGCGGCAGCCGAGCGGTTGCCCTCATCCACCAGCTTCTGCAGCCGGGCCTTGCGCGCAGTGACAAGCGCGATCTCGGACATGGCAAACAGGCCGTTGAGAAGGATGAGAGCGAAAAGTATGGCGATTTCCATGGGGACGATCAGAAGTTGAACAAGAAATTCAGTGCGGACTCAGCAGGCCGCCGAGCAAAAGTGCCAGCACCAGCGTGCCCAGAACCAGGCGGTAGTACACGAAGGGCAGGTAGCCGCGCGTAGACACCAGTTTGAGAAAAACGACGATGACGGCGTAGCCGACGCCGAACGCGATCACGGTGGCCAGCGCCGTGGGGCCTGGGGCCACCGGGCTGCCGATGTCCCAGCTGCGGTAGAGCTGATAGAAACCCGACGCAAGCACCGCGGGAATGGCCAGCAAGAATGAATAGCGGGCCGCCGCGTCGCGTGTGTAGCCCATCAGAAGACCTGCGGTGATGGTGCCGCCGGAACGCGATACCCCCGGAATCAACGCCATCGCCTGTGCCAGTCCGAAGAGCAGCCCGTCCCGCCAGGTCAGCGTAGACAGCGAACGCTGCTTGCGGCTGAAACGGTCGGCCGCTCCGAGGAGAAGACCGAAAGCAATCAGCATCGCGGCTGTGATGTAGAGATTGCGCAAGGATCCTTCGATCGCATCCTTGAACAACAGGCCCAGGACGGCGATCGGCAGCGTGCCGACGATGATCAGCCAGCCCATGCGTGCGTCGGGGTCGCTGGGGCGTTTGCCGCCTGCGAGCGAGGCAAGCCAAGCCGCGGCGATGCGCGCGATGTCGCGCCGAAAGTAGAGCAGCACGGCCGCCTCGGTGCCGATCTGTGTGATCGCCGTGAAAGCCGCACCGGGATCGCCGCCCGAGGGCAGCAGCGGCCCGATGATGCGCAGGTGCGCGCTGGACGACACCGGCAGAAACTCCGTCAACCCCTGTACCAGGCCCAGGAAGGCCGCCTCCGCCCATGTACTCATCGGCTCACTCATCCCCGTCTGCCGCCAATGCCCAGCACCGTGGGAATCATGGACAGGGAGAGTAGCCAGTAGGGGTTGCGCAAGACGCGGTTGCGCTCGACAGAGGCGCTCCGATCCACGGCAAGGGCAGGCAATGTGTGCAAGTGGTGTTTCATGAAGACTCCAGTGGAGACCGCACGTGGGGACAGGGGATGGAGCCGCAGTGGGCCGGTCGCGGTGCTTCGAGGACGCGATCGCGTCGAAGAAAGCTCAGAACTCACAGCCGGATCGGCTGCGACGCATCAGACGGGGAGGATGCTTGTCGCGCGGGGAGGCCGTTGCGGCCCCTCCAGGCTTGGGGATGGCAGGACCAGATCGACGGCTTGCGACGGACGGGCCATGGCAAGCTGCAGGCCACTCCAGTTGCCCTGGGAGTCCAGCAAGGCGGCAAAGTCGAGTACCTGCCCCCCATGTGGCTGGCTGGGCTGGTCGTCGACCTGGTGCTCATCGATCGATCCGCTGAAGTTCGCGTGGCGTGACGCGTCAGCGACTTGGTGCTGATCCTGGGCAGGAATTTCCGCAGTCAATGCGAAACGCTGCTGTGTCATGGCGAGAGCCGACCACAGCAAAACGAAAGCAAGCAGGAGCGAAACAACCCGGGGTGGCATGGAGCCGTCAGTGTACTAGGCGCACCGTGCATTCCAAAAGCGACAAAGCAGTGACAAAAAAAGAAAGGGCCTAGAGGCCTTTCCTTGACAACAGTTGCGGTCGTAGCTGCGAGGCTCTGTTGTCCCTGCTGGAGTGCAGGACATGAATTGCGCCATGCGACACCTTGCTTGAATCCCGGAAAACAGCCCCTATTCGGCCGTCTTCAAAACAGCAGAAGCACCAACATCCCCCCTCCGCCCATACCTCTGCGCCAACACAGCACAAACCATCAACTGCATCTGATGAAACAACATCAGCGGCAACACCACAGCCCCCGCAGCCGACGAAGCAAACAGCACCTTCGCCATCGGAATCCCGCTGGCCAAGCTCTTCTTCGACCCGCAGAACACGATGGTGATCTCGTCCGCCGTATCGAAGCCGAGCCTGCGCGCCGCAAAGGTGGTCAGCGTCAAGGCCAGCCCCAGCACCACGGCGCACACGAACAGCAGCCCCACCAGCGCGTGCGCCGGCACCTGCCGCCAAAGCCCTTCGATCACGGCCGCGCTGAACGCCGTATAAACCACCAGCAGGATCGATCCCTGGTCCACGAATTTCAGCACCGGCGCCCGGCGCTGGATCCACTTGCCGATCCATGGCCGCAGCAGGTGGCCCACCACGAAGGGCACCATCAGCTGCAGCAGGATGCGCCCGATGGAGCCCAGCGACGAGCTCGCATGTCCGCCGTGCGGCAACACCACCAGATTGACCAGCACCGGCGTGATGAACACGCCGAGCAAGGTGGAAGCCGAAGCGCTGCAGATGGCCGCGGGCATGTTGCCCCGCGCCATCGCGGTGAACGCGATCGCCGACTGCACCGTGGCGGGCAGCACGCACAAATACAGCACGCCGGTATAGAGCTCGGGCGTCACCAGCGGCAGCAGGAGCGGCTTGAGCGCCAGGCCGAGCAGGGGAAACATCACGAAGGTGCTGCCGAACACCAGCAGGTGCAGCCGCCAGTGCGTGAGGCCGTTCACCACCGCCTCGCGCGACAGCTTGGCCCCATGCAGGAAGAACAGCAAGCCGATGGCGGCCGTCGTCAAAAGCTCGAACAGATGCGCCACCTTGCCGCTTGCGGGCAGCAGGCTGGCGAAGGTCACGACCGAAAGAAGCGCGAAGGTGAAGTTGTCGGGAAGAAAGCGGGGACGACGGGACATGGCGGGAGCGCTGCGGCACGCCACGGGCGCGCAGCCGATTCATCGGCAAACAAGGAGGTTTGATTTCCGCGCATGAATCTGGTTGCCAATTTGCGGAGCCCGGCGCGTGCTCCTCGCGCCCGGAGCGATTTTCGGGGAGGCCCGGCATCGCTGCCGGCTCGCACCCCGATAGCCCCGGCTCAGTGTGCGGCGAACGAACTGAACTGCGCCTGACGGCGGCGCTGGCAGTAGTCGATGAGGTCGTCGATTTCGGTGGCCTTGTCGAACACGGCGTCGGCGCCGAGGTTGGCGCACTTGCGACGGATCTCGGGCGTGGCGTAGTTGCTGAGCACCACGATCTTCTGCGCCGGATCGCGCTGGCGGCAGGCTTCGAGCACCCGAAAACCGGTGCCGTCCTTCAGGAACAGGTCGACGATGGCCAGGTCCCATTGCGAGAGGTTGTGCGTCAGCCACTTCGTGCCTTCGGCTTCCGTCTCGGCCTCGCCGATGGGATCGACCCGTGCCACCTCGCGCAAGGTGCCTATCAGGCTCTGGCGGATGGTGGGGTTGTCTTCGACGATGAAGGTGCGGATGGTGGTCATGTCGTGTGGCCTCTGCGCTTCTTTACGGTTTGCGACAGGCTACAAAATGCGCCCGCCGCAAGTCGAAGGCATGACACCCCACCCCAAGTAGGACAAGGCTGGCGGCGCGCCCGCCTTGCCTCGTCTCCGCACTGCGGTGACTCCGTCAGAGCGTCAGGATCGTGCAGCCCGTGGTCTTGCGCGCTTCCAGGTCGCGGTGCGCCTGCTGCACGTCGGCCAGTGCATAGCGCTGGTCGATGGGAATCTTCACCGCGCCGCTCTGCACCACGGCGAAAAGGTCGTCGGCCATCGCCTGGGTGGCTTCGCGGGTCGCGATGTGGGTAAAGAGCGTGGGCCGCGTCACATAGAGCGAGCCCTTGGAGGCCAGGGTGCCCAGGTTGATCGGCGGCACCGGGCCCGAGCCGTTGCCGAACACGGCCAGGAGGCCGAAGGGACGCAGGCACTCGATCGAGCCTTCGTAGGTGTCCTTGCCCACCGAGTCGTACACCACCTTCACGCCCTTGCCGCCGGTGATCTCCTTCACGCGGGCCGCGAAGTTTTCGGTGCTGTAGTTGATGGCGTGCGCCGCGCCGTGGTCGAGCGCGAGCTTGCACTTGGCGTCGCTGCCCGCCGTGCCGATGAGCTGCAGGCCCAGCGCCTTGGCCCACTGGCAGGCGATGAGGCCGACGCCGCCGGCTGCCGCATGGAACAGGATGAAGTCGCCGGCCTGCAGGCCTTCGGCCGGCAGCGTCTTCTTCAGCAGGTACTGCGTGGTCAGGCCCTTGAGCATCATGGCCGCGCCGGTTTCGAAGGAGATGGCGTCGGGCAGCTTGCAGACGTTCTTGGCCGGCATCAGGCGCAGTTCGCAGTAGGCGCCGGGCGGGCCGCTGGCATAGGCGGCGCGGTCGCCGGGCGCCAGGTGCGACACGCCCTCGCCCACCGCCTCGACCACGCCCGCGGCCTCCATGCCCAGTTGCAGCGGCATCTGGAACGGGTAGAGCCCGCTGCGCTGGTAGGTGTCGATGAAGTTCAGGCCCACGGCCTTGTGGCGGATGCGGATCTCGCCGGGGCCGGGCTCGCCGACCTCCACCTCGACGATCTTCAGCTCCTCGGGGCCGCCATGGCGGTCGATACGGACAGCTTTGCTCAACATCGTTGCAGTCTCCACGCGCAGAAAAAGAAGAGGCGCATCGTGCCACGTTTGACCGTTTCGCGAGGCGCAAGGGGCGATGCACCAGGGCCTGTAGAGTCGGCGGCCATGTCCACACCGCAGCAGCCGCGCCTCACCGCCCTTACCGTTCTTCTTCTCACCGTGCCGCCGCTGCTGTGGGCCGGCAATGCGGTCGTCGGCCGGCTGGTGCGCGACCTGGTGTCGCCGCTCACGCTGAACTTCGTGCGCTGGGTCATCGCCTTCGTGATCTTGCTGCCGCTCGCGGCCTCGGTGCTGCGCGGTGCAAGCCCGCTGTGGGCGCACTGGAAGCGCTATGCGCTGCTCGGGCTGCTGGGCATCGGCCTGTACAACGCCTTCCAGTACCTGGCGCTGCAAACGTCGACGCCGATCAACGTCACGCTGGTGGGCTCCAGCCTGCCGCTGTGGATGCTCGCCACCGGCGCGCTCTTCTTCGGCGCCCGCATCGGCGCGCGCGAACTGGGCGGTGCGCTGCTGTCGATGCTGGGCGTGCTATTGGTGCTCAGCCGCGGCGAGTGGCAGCAGTTGCTCGCGTTGCGGCTGGTGCCGGGCGACCTGTACATGATTGCAGGCACCATCGCCTGGGCCTTCTACAGCTGGATGCTGGCGCGCACCCACGAGCCCGCGCAGGTGCGCAAGGACTGGGCCGCTTTTCTGATGGCGCAGCTGGTGTTCGGCATCGCATGGTCGGGCGCGCTGGCCGCGGGCGAATGGACGCTGACCGATGCGCACATCGACCTGGGCTGGCCGCTGGTTGCGGCCATGCTGTTCATCGGCATCGGCCCCGCGGTGGTGGCCTACCGCTGCTGGGGCAACGGCGTGCAACGCGCGGGCCCGCAGGCGGCAAGCATCTTCATGAACCTCACGCCGCTGTTCGCGGCGGTGATGTCGGCGGCGTTCCTGCGCGAGGCGCCGCACTGGTACCACGGCGTGGCGTTCGTGCTGATCGTGGGTGGGATTGTGGTGTCGGCGCGGCGCTGAGGTTCAGGGCTTGCGGAACAACCCCGTCAGCAGGTCTTTTTCGTCGAACCGGTCGTCCTTGAAGCACTCGACAGTTTCGAGACCCGCAGCCTCCATCGCCCGCGCCAGGCTGGCCTCGTTGTAGAAGCCGACGTGGCAAGGGTCCGGGTAGGCCCGGTCGTAGGGAATGGAGATGACGAAGTGGCCGCCGGGCGCCAACGATTGGCACGCCGATGCAAGAAAGTCGGGCACGTCGTCCGCGTAGATGTGCTCCAGCGTATGGAAGCTCACGACGGTGTCGGCCGGCGGAAGAATCGGGCCGTCGGCCGTCATGTCGTGGCCGACGAACATGCTGGGCACGGGGACCGACGCGAAGAGCTCGCGCGCGAGGTCCAGGGCCTGTTCATTCAGGTCTACGCCGATCACCTCGGTCACCTCCGGGTTCTCGCGCAGCCAGTAGGTGCTTGCGCCGTGGTTGCAGCCGAGGTCTAGCACCCGGCCACGGATGAACGGCGCATAGGCCTGCAGGATGCGGCGGTTCGCATGCCGTTCCCAGAAACCGAGGGGACTCGGCTCGACGGTGACGTACGACTCCTTGGCGTAGCGCGTGGTCTCGGCCGAAGGATCGGCGAACAGATGCGCCAGCGCGGACTGGCCGGCCAGCCACTGCGGCGCTTCGTCGCGACCCACCAGGCGCCAGGCATAACCCGGCCGGTCGTAGAGATCCTTGCCCGAGGCCAGCAACGCCGGGATGTCGATGGCGGCGAGGAATTCCGGCGCGTTGTATTCCTGGTGCGCGAAGGCGCGGATCTTGGCGCGTACGGCGTCCTCGTCCATCGCAAGGTACGAGAGATGCCAGCCGGCCTCCGCGAGGATCAGCGCCGGCTGCGCCCCGGTGCGCACCCGCATGCGCAACTGGTCGGGCGTGAACGCATCGAGTTGCGCGCGCGTCGCTGCGACGGTCCACACGGACGAAGCCTCCGGCCCCTCGACGTTGCGGTAATTCGCGTAGAAATAATAGAACGCCAGGCACAGCCCGAAGACCGCGTGCCGGCGGTCGCCCCGCATCGCGCGCACCACCGATGCGCGCGGAATCTCGTCGGCATCGGAGATGAGGATGAGGTCGTCGGGCGCCGCATCGTGCAGGCCGCGCACGATCTGGTTGCGCTGGAATTTCTCCCGAATCCAGAAGCCGGACTTCGGCGTGTCGGAGAGCCAGTCGCCCACCACCGGCACCGCATCCGCCGCCTCGTCGACGACCGGCATGTCGTGCACCGCGACATAACGGATGCGCGGCAGGAACGATGCGATGCGCGGGTCGGCGGCATCGAAGCGCAGCGCCTTCGGCTCGCCGCTGAAGGTGCGGTCGGCCTCCACGACGACAAAGCAGTCGACCACCTCGGCCAGCTCGTGCAGCCGCGCCGCGAGGATGTCGGCCTCGCCGTTGTAGGTGATGCAGTCGTACACCCTGCGAGGCGCAGCGTTTGACGCCACGGGCTCGGCCGCGAACTCGATGCGGTAGCCGTTGCGCTCGAACATCTGCAGGATGTCGCGCTCGCCGTACCAAGCATCGAGCTGCGACAGCGGAATCAACGAACGCAGCGTGAGCGGCGAAAGACTCGCCAGTTGCCGCACCTTCGCGTGATGCCCGAACAGCAGCAGCGCGTTGTAGCCCTGGTGCAGCTGCGGCCCCGCATGCTCGATGGAAAAGCTGCGCGCCAGTTCCAGCGGCGCGAAGCGCATGCCGGCCGCTTCGAGCGCGGGACGCAACACGCCGCTGAGCTGCACATCTTCGAGCAGCGCGTTGTGCTGCCAGTGCATCTTCAGCGGATCGCCCTGCACCGCATCGGGCGGCGGAATCTCGACGCGGATGTGCGGGTGGTCGATGAGCGCCCGCATGAAGCGCCGGCTTCGCAGGCTGAAGCCGCCGTTCTGGATCGGCGTGACGAGGTGGTCGGCCTTGTGCAATTCATCGGCCCACTCGAAGCGGTTGCGCCAGTACGTGCCTTCTGGCGTGTCGATCTTCGCGAGGTGGATGGGTGCGCCGATGTAGTCGAAGCCGAGGAACTCGTCGCGCCAGTTGTTCGCGTTGACGACCCAGCCGTCTTCCTGCACCACCAGCGCGAACTCGGTCTGCACCACGCGCCAGAGCGCGAACATCATGAACCAGCCGTACTCGTGGTAGTTCAGCGGCGCGATGGGCAGGTGCCCGATGCCCGGTGCCAGGTCGGCTGGCACCTCGGGGCTGCACAGGAGCGCGCGGGCGCCGGGCATCTGCGCCTGGCTGTGCTGCAGGGCCATGGCCGCGCCGCGCGCGTCGGGCAGCCCGGTGACCGACACCAGCGTGATCTTCTCGAAAGACGCTCTGTTGGTGTTGTTGCTCACGACGCGCCTCCCCCTCGCTCGTGAGCCGCGTCAGTAGGTGCCCGGGTAGGCGCCGCCGTCCGCCAGCACGTTCTGCCCGGTCATGTAGCCGGCCTGCACGCTGCAAAGAAACGCGCAGATGGCGCCGAACTCGGCCGGCGTGCCGAAGCGCTTGGCCGGAATGTTCTTCTTGCGGGCTTCCCACACGGTGTCGAAGTCCTGGCCGGTCTTCTGGGCGGTGCCGGCCATCGTGCCCTTGAGACGGTCGGTTTCGAAGGAGCCGGGCAAGAGGTTGTTGATGGTCACGCCCTGCGCCGCAATGGGCGTGCGCGCCACGCCGGCCACGAAGCCCGTCAGGCCGCTGCGCGCACCGTTCGAGAGGCCCAGGATGTCGATGGGCGACTTCACCGAACTCGACGTGATGTTCACGATGCGGCCGAACCCGCGTTGGGCCATGCCGTCCACCGTGGCCTTGATGAGCTCGATGGGCGTGAGCATGTTGGCGTCGACCGCCTTGATCCACGCCTCGCGGTCCCAGTTGCGAAAGTCGCCGGGCGGCGGGCCGCCGGCGTTGGTGACGACGATGTCGAAGTCGTGCCCCAGCGCAAACACGGCCGCGCGGCCGGCTTCGGTGGTGATGTCCGCGGCCACGTGCTTCACGAAGGCACCCGATGCAGCCGCTTCGCCCAGCTTCGTGGCCGCTGCTTCCAACGCCTCGGCGCCGCGCGCCACGATCACCACGTTGACGCCTTCGCGCACCAGCGCCTCGGCGCAGCCGTAGCCCAGCCCCTTGCTCGCGCCGCACACCAGCGCGGTCTTGCCTGCAATGCCCAGATCCATGTTTGTTGCTCCTAACGTGCAGGGGCTTCGCGCCCCTTGCGTGTGAAAACGAAGATGCCCGCAATGACGAGCACCGTGCCCGCCGCGATCCACGCGGTGAACGGCTCATCGAGTATGACCACCCCCATGAGGATGGTCGACAGCGGCCCGATCATGCCGGTTTGCGCCGCCACGGCGGGGCCGATGCGCTCGATGGCCATCATGACCATCAGGACAGGCACCGCCGTGCACACCGTGGCATTGAGCACCGACAGCCAGATGACCTCGGGGGCCAACTGCATCGCCACGCTGATCGGCCGCGTGAGCACGAACTGCAGGATGCACAGCAGGCACGCCACCGTGGTGGCCAGCCCCACGAGCCTGAGCGAGCCGAGCCGCTTGACGAACTCGCCGCTGTAGACGAGGTAGCCCGCGTAGCTCACCGCGCTCAGGAACACGAGGAACGCGCCCCAGGCCGCCGCGCCGCCGCCCTTGCCGCCGCCTCCGGTCCAGAGCTCGTGGCCGAACACCAGCAGCACGCCGGCATAGCTCACGATCATGCCCAGCACCTGCGGCCGTGTGGCGCGCCGCCGGTAGAGGATCCAGCCGAACAGCAGGACCAGCGTGGGGTTGAGATACAGGATCAGCCGCTCGAAACTGGCCGAGATGTAGGCCAGCCCCGCGAAGTCGAGAAAGCTCGCAAGGTAGTAGCCCGAGAAGCCCAGGCCGACAACGCCCAGCCAGTCGCGAAGGGTGAGCGCCGGCTTGCCGCGCCCCGCCCACCACGCCATCACAGCGAACAGCGGCAGCGCAAAGAGCATGCGCAGCATGATGAGCGTGATGGCATCGACGCCATAGCGGTAGGCCAGCTTGACGATGATGGCCTTGCCGCTGAACGCGATGGCGCCCAGCGAGGCGAGGATCAGGCCGGGCGCAATGCTCTTTGCGCCGCTCTGCGAAAGGGGAATGCCGGTCTGCGCGGCGGTCTTGGTCATTCCCCGATCATCGCGCGCTCGTTAAAACCCTGCCGCCACGCCGTCACGGCGCGGATCGCTGGCAGCCACATAGCCTTCGACCGACGGGTCGCCCGCGCGCCAGATGAACTGGCCGGCGCCGAAGTCCTGGTACGAGTCGTTGATGACGTCCAGGTGATGGCCCAGGTCGCGCAGGCCCTGCACGGTGTCGGCCTTCATCGCGGCCTCGACGTTGATTTCCAGCCCCGCATTGAAGCGCCAGCGCGGCGCATCGCAGGCGGCCTGCGGGTTCTGCTTGTAGTCGAGCATGCGCACCAGCGTCTGCATGTGGCCCTGGGGCTGCATGTTGCCGCCCATCACGCCGAAGCTCATGACGGGTTGGCCGTCCTTGGTGAGGAAGGCCGGGATGATCGTGTGGAACGGCCGCTTGCCCGGTGCCACCACGTTCGGGCTCTCGGCCTTGAGGCTGAAGCCGTGTCCGCGGTTCTGAAGGCTGATGCCGAATTCAGGCTCCACGCAGCCCGAGCCGAAGCCCATGAAGTTGCTCTGGATGAAGCTCACCATCATGCCGCTTTCGTCCGCCGCGGTGAGGTAGATGGTGCCGCCCTTGACGGGGTTGCCGGCCTTGAAGTCCTGTGCCTTTTTCACGTCGATAAGTCTCGCACGCGATGCGAGGTAGGCGTCATCGAGCATTTGCGCGGGGGTCACCGTCATCGACGATGGCTCCGACACGTAGCGGTACACGTCCGCAAAGGCCAGCTTCATCGCCTCGATCTGCAGATGCTGCGACGCGACCGAGTCGACCGGCAGCGACGCGATGTCGAACTTTTCGAGGATGCCCAGTGCGATCAGCGCGGCGATGCCCTGGCCGTTCGGCGGGATCTCGTGCAGCGTGTGGCCGCGGTAATCGCGCGAGATCGGCTTGACCCACTCGGGCTGGTAGGCCGCGAGGTCGGCCACGGTGAGCGAACCGCCCTGCTCCTTCGAGAACTTCGCGAGTGCCTCGGCGATCTCGCCGGTGTAGTAGGCCTCGCCCTTGGTGCGGGCAATGGCCTTGAGCGCACGCGCCGCGGCGGTAAAGCGAAACAGCTCGCCCACTTCGGGCGCGCGGCCCCAGGGCAGGAAAGCCTGCGCAAAGCCGGGTTGCGAACCCAGCAGCGGCGTGGCCGCGGCCCACTTGCCCTGCACCACAGGCGGCACGAGATAGCCGCGCTCGGCGATGTCGATGGCCGGTGCCAGCAGATCGGCGAAGGGCAGCTTGCCGAAGCGCTCGCTCATCGCGACCCAGCCGCGCACAGCGCCCGGCACGGTGACCGAGTCGATGCCGCGCATCGGCGGCGCGGCGGCATCGGCGCCGTACTTGGCCTTGAAGTACTCGGGCGTCCAGGCCTTGGGCGCCGGGCCCGAGGCGTTCAGGCCGTGCAGTTCCTTGCCGTCCCACAGGATGCAGAAGGCGTCGCTGCCGAGGCCGTTGCTCACCGGTTCAACCAGCGTCATCACGGCCGCTGTGGCAATGGCCGCATCGACGGCATTGCCGCCCTGCTGCAGGATGCGCAGGCCCGCTTGCGAGGCGAGCGGGTGCGAGGTCGACACCACGTTGCGCGCAAAGATCGGGATGCGCGTGGAGAGGTAGGGGTTGTTGAAGTCGAAGTTCATGTCGGCGCTCTCGTTATTCATTCGTGATCTTGCGGTCGACCACGATCTTTTTCCACTTGGCGGCGTCGGTGGCCACCATCTTCGCGAACTGTTCGGGCGTGCCTGCGGCAGCCGGCTCGATGCCCAGGCGCGCGAGCTTGTCCTTCACTTCAGGATCGGCCAGCGCTTCGTTGGCCGCCTTGTTGACGCGCGCCACGATGTCCGCGGGCAGGTTCTTCGGTCCGTAGAAGCCGAACCAGGTGTTCGATTCGAAGCCCGGCAGCGTATCGGCAATGGCCGGCAGTTCGGGCGCCAGCGGGCTGCGCTTGAGCGAGGTGACGCCCAATGCGCGCAGGCGCCCGTCGCGCACATGCGGCATGCCGGTGGGCAGCGAATCGAACAGCACGTCAACCTTGCCGCTGATCAGGTCGGGAATGGCCAGCGCCGTGCCCTTGTAGGGAATGTGCGTGACGAACACACCGGCCTGCGCCTTGAACAGCTCCGCGGTGAGCTGCACGATGGTGCCGTTGCCGCTCGATGCGTAGTTGAGCTTGCCGGGGTTCTTCTGTGCGTAAGCTGTCCATTCGCGCAGCGTTTTCGCGGGCGCGGTGACCGGCACCAGCATGATGCTGGGCGCATCGCCCACATGCGCGATAGGCGTGAAGTCGCGCACCGTGTCGTAGGGCAGCCGGGGCGTGACCGCCGGGCCGATCGAATGCGTGCTGGTGGTGGCCAGCAGCAGCGTGTAGCCGTCGGGCGCGGCCTTGGCGGCCATGTCGGAGCCGATGGCGCCGCCCGCGCCGGGCTTGTTGTCCACGACCAGCGTGGTGCCCAGCTTCTCGCTCATCTTCTGGCCGAGCGTGCGGGCAAAGAGGTCGGTGGCACCGGCCGCGGGGAACGGCACGATGAGCCGGATCGGCTTGTTCGGGTAGCCCTGCGCCAGGCTGGCGGACGACGCGGCCATGCACAGGGCAATGGCCACCCCTTGAAGGAACTGGATTCTTTTCATGGTGCGGATTCTGGCCCTGTGGAGAAAAACAGAATGCTATGCACCCGCCGCGCATCAAACCAGATAATTCCGGTTATTCAACTATGAGCGCTGCTTATGACAAAGAACGGCACCGAAGATGTCTCCCTGCAGCAGCTGCGGGCGCTGGCCGCGGTGGCCGAATCGGGCAGCTTCACGCTGGCGGCCGAGAGCCTGCAGCTCACGCAGCCGGCCATCAGCCATCTGGTCAAGCGCATGGAAGAAGAGCTCGGGCAGCCGCTGGTGGTGCGCGGCCGCCGCATCCAGCTGACCAGCGCGGGGCAGGTGATGGTCGAGACGGCCGTGCGCGCGCTGCGGCTGATCGACGAATCGGTGATCGCCTGCCGTTCGCAGTCGCAGCTGCGCGAGGGGCGCGTGGTGCTGGCAGTAGGCCATCTCACGGCGGGCGCCTTGCTGCCCCCGATGCTGGGCCGCTTCTCGCGCAAGCACCCGACGCTGGCGACCACGCTGCTCGACAGCACGGCCGAGCAGATGATCTCGCGCATCCTTTCGCAGGAAGCCGACCTGGGCTTCGGTTCGGACATCGGGCAGAAGCACTCCGAACTCGCCACGGAGCCGCTGTTCACGGAGCGCATGGCACTTTTCGTGCGCGACGACCATCCGCTGGCGCAGCGCGTGGTGGTCGATGCGAAGCACCTGGAGGCCTTGCCTTTCATCCACGTGAATCCGGACGCCAACATCTGGCGGGCGGTGAGCCGGCAGCTCTCCAGCGTGGCCAATGTGTACCCGCATGTGGTGCATCACGTGTCGATGCTGTCCACGGCCTTCGGCCTCATCCAGTCGGGCGCCGGGGTCGCGCTGCTGCCGCGCTACGTGGAGGTGCTGATGCCCGGCAACCTGCGCGCGGTGGCAGTGACGCGCCCCGCACTGGAGTACCCGGTGGTGGCCATCCGCCTGGCCAAGCATCCGCTCAGCCCGGCGGCCATGGCCTTCCTTGAAATGGCCCGGCAGCACATGAAGCCGCCGCGCAACGGCAAGTAAAAATGAGAACGGCGCCCGAAGACGCCGCTCTCTCCACGCATGGCCGAAGCCGCGCGATCAGTCCTCGACGAAGGCCTCTTCGCGCTTGGACTTCACCGCAGGCAGCAGCACGATGATCAGCAGCAGCAATGCCGCGCCCAGCAGGGCGGCGGAGATCGGACGCGTGACGAACACGCTCCAGTCGCCGCGCGACAGCAGCAGCGCGCGGCGCAGGTTCTCTTCCATCATCGGCCCCAGGATGAAGCCCAGCAGCAGCGGCGCAGGCTCGCAACCCAGCTTGAAGAAGGTGTAGCCGACGAAGCCGAACATGCCGACCATCCAGATGTCCCAGGTGTTGTTGTTGGTCGAGTACACGCCGATGGCGCAGAACAGCACGATGGCGGGGAACAGGAACTTGTAGGGCACCGACAGGAGCTTGATCCACATGCCGATCAGCGGCAGGTTCAGGATGACCAGCATCGCGTTGCCCAGCCACATCGAGGCGATCAGGCCCCAGAACAGCTCGGGGTTGCTGGTCATCACCTGCGGACCCGGCTGGATGTTGTGGATGGTCATCGCGCCCACCATCAGCGCCATCACCGCATTGGGCGGAATGCCCAGCGTCAACAGCGGAATGAAGGAGGTCTGCGCGCCGGCGTTGTTGGCCGCTTCAGGTGCCGCCACGCCGCGGATGTTGCCCTTGCCGAAGGGCACTTCGCCCGCGTTCAGCTTGGTCTTCTTCTCGATGGTGTAGGCCGCGAAAGCCGCCAGCAGCGCGCCGCCGCCGGGCAGGATGCCCAGGGCAGAGCCCAGCGCCGTGCCGCGCAGGACGGCAGGCACCATGCGCTTGAAGTCTTCCTTGGTCGGGAACAGGCCCGAGACCTTGGCGGTGAACACTTCGCGCTCGTCGTCGGGGCGCGAGAGGTTGGCGATGATTTCGCCGTAGCCGAACACGCCCATGGCGATGGCCACGAAGCCGATGCCGTCGGTGAGTTCAGGCACGTCGAAGCTGTAGCGCGCCACGCCGGAGTTCACGTCGGTGCCCACCAGGCCCAGCAGCAGGCCCAGCACGATCATCGCGATGGCCTTGAGCAGCGAGCCCGAGGCCAGCACCACGGCGCCGATCAGGCCCAGGATCATCAGCGAGAAATACTCGGCCGGGCCGAACTTGAAGGCCAGCTCGGTCAGCGGCGGCGCGAAGGCGGCCAGGATCAGCGTGCCCACGCAGCCCGCAAAGAACGAGCCCAGGCCGGCAGCGGCGAGCGCGGGGCCCGCGCGGCCTTGCCTGGCCATCTGGTAGCCGTCGATCACGGTCACCACCGAGGACGATTCGCCCGGAAGGTTCACCAGGATGGCGGTGGTCGAGCCGCCGTACTGCGCGCCGTAGTAGATGCCGGCCAGCATGATCAGCGCCGACACGGGCGGCAGCGCATAGGTGGCGGGCAGCAGCATCGCGATGGTCGCGACCGGGCCGATGCCCGGCAGCACGCCGATCAGCGTGCCCAGAATACAGCCCAGCAGGCAATACAGCAGGTTGGTGAACGTGAACGCAACACCGAAGCCGAGGGAGAGGTTGTTGATCAGATCCATTTTGTTCAGCCCGTGATGAAGGTCGGCCAGACCTGGATCTGCAGCTTGAGCGCCCAGATGAATGCGACGTAGCTGCCGACGGCCAGGATCGTGGCCAGGATCAGCACGGTCGGGAGCTTGAACTCCTGGCCCGCAAGGCTGGAGATGAGCACCAGCGCGTAGATGGCGATGATCATTCCCATGGCCGGCACGCCCAGGCTCGGCAGGCCGCCGAGCAGGATGCCGAACGCGAGGTTGGCGCCCAGGATGAAGATGACCTGCTTCCAGGCCCACTTGCCGATCTTTTCTCCGTCGGTGGTTTCAACGGTGAGCCCGCTGAACATGATCCCGAGGCCGATGACGGCCATCAGGATGCCGAGCATCAACGGGAAGTAACCCGGACCCATTCGAGCGCCGTTGCCCACGTTGTAGGTGGTGGCGCCCCATGCGAACGCCACGCCGACCACGGTGAACATCACACCCGAGAAAAAGTCTTTCTGACTTTTGATTTTCACGAACAGTCTCCTCGAAAAAATTCGATACGGGATTGTCGAGTCAGGCGGTGGTCAGAAGAATGTGGGTTTCACTAATCGCGCGATTAGGGTTAACCCAAAGGACAACATCACTCCAGGGGCGGCGTGGCGCTCAGCACCTCTTCGATGGTGGTCACGCCCTCGGCCACGCGCAGGGCGCCGGCCAGGCGCAGCGGCCGCATGCCGTCGATCACGGCCTGCCGCCGCAGCCCGGTGAGATTGGGTTCCTTGGTGACCTGGTCCTTGAACGATTCGGTCACGCTCAACAGCTCGTACAGCCCCATGCGGCCCATGTAGCCGGTCATGCGGCAGTCCACGCAACCCACGGGCTTGTAGGCGCGCACCGAGCCGGTGATCTGCCAGGGCTTGACGAAGGTCTCCAGGCTTTCGCGCGTGACCGTCTCGTCGGGCTGCTTGCAATGCGGGCACAGCGTGCGCACCAGGCGCTGCGCGAGCACGCCCAGCATCACGGCGGTGATGAGGTACGAGGGCACGCCCAGTTCCATCATCCGCGTGATGGCGCTGGGCGCATCGTTGGTGTGCAGCGTGCTGAACACCAGGTGGCCGGTGAGCGCAGCCTGCACCGCCATCTCGGCGGTGGCGAGGTCGCGGATTTCGCCCACCATGATGATGTCCGGGTCCTGCCGCATCAGCGCGCGCAGGCCTTCGATGAAGCCGAAGTCCAGCTGCGGCTGCACCTGCGTCTGGTTGAACGAAGGCTCGATCATTTCGATCGGGTCTTCCACCGTGCTCACGTTGACCTCTTCGGTCGCCACGCGCTTCAACGTGGAATAGAGCGTGGTGGTCTTGCCCGAGCCCGTGGGCCCGGTCACCAGGATGATGCCGTTGGGCCGCGTCACCAGCTGTTCCCAACGCTGCGCATCGTGTTGCGCGAAGCCCAGCGCGTCCAGGTCCTTCACCGCGGTGTCGGGGTCGAAGATCCGCATCACCATCTTCTCGCCGAAGGCGGTGGGCAGGGTGGACAAACGCATTTCGACTTCGTCGCCGCGCATGTTGCGGGTCTTGATGCGGCCGTCGAGCGGGCGGCGCTTTTCGACCACGTCCATGCGGCCCAGGAGCTTGATGCGCGCGACCATCGCGTTCATCACGCCCATGGGCATCTGGTAGGCCGGATGCAGGATGCCGTCGATGCGGAAGCGGATCACGCCCTGCTCGCGGCGCGGCTCCAGGTGGATGTCGCTCGCGCGCTGGTCGAAGGCGTACTGCCAGAGCCAGTCGACCACCTGCACCACGCTCTGGTCGTTGGCGTCGAGCTGCTTGTTGCTCTTGCCCAGCTCCACCAGTTGTTCGAAGCTCGCGCCGCCGGTGTTGCCGCCGGCCTTTTGCGCCGCGCGCACCGACTTGGCGAGCGCGAAGAACTCGGCCGTGTAGCGCTGGATATCGGCCGGGTTGGCCACCACGCGCCGCACCGTGCGCTTGGACTGGCGCTCGACCTCGGAGATCCAGTCGGTGAGAAAGGGCTCGGCCGTGGCCACCACCACCTCGTTGGGCAGCACCTGCACCGGCAGCACCTTGTGGCGCTCGGCGTAGGCCGCGCTCATGGTGTCGGCGACCTTGCCCACGTCGACCTTGAGCGGGTCGATGCGCAGGTAGCTCAGGCCGGCGCGGCCGGCGAGCCATTGCGTGAGGGCTTCCAGGTCGAGCGGCTTGCCGTCGCTCTCGCGCGTCATCGCCACGTTGGCCAGGCGCACCAGCGGCGCCTGACGGCTTTCGGCCTGCGCGCAGCGTGCGATGGTGCGCTTGGCCTCCATGGGGGAAATGACGCCGTCGGTGGCCAGCCATTCGATCAGGCGGCGCAGCTCGAGCGGCCCTTCATGGCGGGCGGGCGCGGGTGCGGCCAGGGGGGCGGGGGCGGAAACGGCAGGGACAACGCTCATGAGCCGGCAGGTCGGGTGATGGATGTATTCAGGGGCCTGAACACCCGCAGCCACTTGGGCGCGGGCAAACTCCAGCGAGTCTGGATCGTTTGCGCGCGCTCGGCAAGCACCTCGCGCTTCGGACGGCTCGGCGTGCGCTGCGCCAGCACCACCGTGTTGCCTTCGCGCGTCGGCTTGAAGGCCCAGACCGCATCGGCGCCGAACGCGGCGGCGATCTTCTCGAGGCTGCGCTCGTAGCTGGACGAGCGGCCGAAGAGGTTGACCGTCATGCAGCCGTCTTCGGTGAGCAGCGTGCGGCAGTCGGCGTAGAAGTCTTCGCTGTCGAGCACCGGCGCGGCCGCTTCATGGTCGTACAGGTCGACCTGCAGCGCATCGACCATGCCGTGCCATTCGGGCTTGCGGATCTCCGTTGCCGCATCGGCGATCACCACGCGCAGCTTGGGGTCGTCGGCCGGCAGCTTGAACCAGCCGCGGCAGGCGGCCACCACCTGCGGGTTGAGCTCGACCGCGGTGGTGCGCATGCGCAGCGTCTTGCGGCAGAACTTGGTGAGCGTGGCGGCGCCCAGGCCCAGCTGCATCGCATGGCGGCTGGCAACGGTCTTGCCGTCGACGAACAGCAGCCAGGCCATCATGCGCTGCACATATTCGAGCTCGATCTCGAAGGGTGCGTCCAGCTTCATCGAGCCCTGTACCCATTCGGTGCCCAGGTGCAGATAGCGGATGTCGCCCCAGTCGGAGAAATTGACTTCGGGGAGGGCGGGGGTTTTGCTCGTGGCCATCAGATGAGTTTGTGGGCGTCGAAGACCTCGCGCCAGGCCGCGAGCTTGCGCTCGAAGCTCCACGACGCGTTGGCGGGGCTGGTGGAAGGCAGCTGGTAGACCGGCACGCCGAGCGTGCGCGTGTGGCGTGCGTGCTTGAAGCTCTCGCCGCCGTTGTGCGCGATGGCGGCGAGCCTGGGCAGCTTCAGGGCGGCGATGTCGTTGGCCACCGGCGCGCGGATGGCCGAATCCAGACTGCCTTCGCGCTCGCAGGCCGCGTACACGTCCCACACGCCCAGGCCGCGGTCCAGCAGCCATGCCTTCTTTCTTGCGTAGCTGTTGTCTACGCCCGCCGGAAGTGGATGGTCGGGCCAGACGGCTTGCAAGATTTTCCAGAACTGGTTTTGGGGATGCGCATAGTACTGCTGCTGCTCGAGCGAGCGAGCGCCCGGAAAGCTGCCGAGGATGAGCACCACGGTGTCGCGCGAGACGATGGGCGCCAGGCCTGTGAGCACCGGGCTGCTGTCGGCGTCGGGTGTGGCGGGTGGATTCATGGGCTTATCTTGGCATCGTCTTCCGGTATTGCGGCGCGCCCACAAAAAAACCCGCCGAAGCGGGTTTTCTCGTTGGCCGAAGCGAAGAAGCAGCAGGCTTACTTCTTGGCAGCTTCGTTCTCTGCGGTGCCGGGGATCTTCTCGCCGATGGCCGCGCCGGTGCTGCGCATGCCGTCGGCCGTCTTGTGGCCGGCGTTTTCGACCGCGTCGCCCGTCTTCACGGCGGCCTTCTTGGTGGCGGTGGTGGCTTTCTTGGTGGTGCTCTTCGTTGCGTCCCAAGCCTTCTCGGCACCGTTCTCGGTGGCGTTCACAGCCTTCTTGGTGGTGCGCTTGGTCGCGTCCCAGCCCTTTTCGGCGCCGCGTTCGGTGGCGTTCACGGCCTTCTTGGTCGTGCGCTTGGTGGCATCCACGGCTTCCTTGCCGGCTTCCTTCACCTTCTCGGTGGTGGTGGGCTCGGCCGTTGCAGGCGCGGCGGTGGTCTGCGCCACGGCGGACACGCCGATGGAGGCGAGTGCCAGGGCGAGGACGACGGGCACGGTGCGGGCAAAAGATGTGTTCATTGGAGGACTCCTTCTTGGATGAAGTTTTGGGAGTGACGAACTTGTCACTGGACAAGCAACGTAACTTCGAACTTCAAGGATGACAGCAAAAAGCCGCCCTCCAACCCCGTGAAGCCAACTCGGGGCATCGGCCTACGCGGGGTGCGGCGGGCGCTCCGACAAGGCCATCAGACTTTCGAGCTTCGGCAGCGTTTCGAACGCATTCCGGGTGGTGGCGGCGGCCAACTCGTCGACGCCGATGCCGCGCAGCCCGGCCACCACCTGGGCAATGCGCGGCAACTCGCCGGGCTCGTTGCGCCCCTGCGCTTGCCCGGCCTCGCGTTGTGCCTGCGTCCTGTACAGCCAGTGCGGCTGGATGTCCGGCGCATCCGTCTCCATCACGATCGCCGACAGCGGCAGCGTCGTCGCGAGCCGGCGCAGTTGCAGCGCGCGCTCGAAGGTCACCGCGCCGCCGAAGCCGAGCTTGAGCCCGATCGCGATGCAGGCATCGGCCTGCTGTTCGCTGCCGTTGAAGGCATGCGCAATGCCCTGCCAGGGCTGCCCGCCCGCTGTCTGCCGCAGGTGCTTGAGCACCTTGTCGACCGAACGCCGCACATGAATGAGCACGGGTAACCCGTGCTTGCGTGCCAGTTGCAACTGAGTGTGAAAAAAGCGCTCCTGTTTGGGGCCGTCCAGGCCTTCGACGAAGTAGTCCAGGCCGATTTCGCCGACCGCCACCAGCCTCGGGTCGTCGCGCCGCGTGGTGAGTTCGGCGTCGAGGGTTTCGAGGTCGGCGTCCTTCGCCTCGCCGGTGCAAAGTGGGTGAATCCCCAGCGCGTAGGCGTCGCCCTGCCTGTGCGCGAGCTCGCGCACAGTGTCGAAGTTGAAGGCGGCGACAGCCGGAATCACGCACAGCGAAACCCCCAGCGCCGCGGCGCGGGCGCGGATCTCGGGCATCTGCGCACCGAATTCGGGCGCATCCAGGTGACAGTGGGTATCGATGAACGAAGCCATCGGGCGATGATGCCCGAAGGGATGCGCGGGCGAAGAAAGCGTGCTACCGTGAACTCCTTCACGCGTCCCTTTTTTGCCGGAGGTTCTCCGATGCGCAGGCCCGCTTTCTACAGCCGCTCGCCCCGCACGCCGCCCCCGGCCGCAGAACAAGCGGCCGATCCGGCGGATGCCACTGCATCGCCCGACGCGGGAGGCGCCGCAGGCACGGCCGGCGGCGCGCAAGCCCTGCCGTCTTCCTCACTCAAGACCGGCTGGCAACCCGGGCGCAAGAGCTTCGCATTGCTGGTGGTGCTGTGTGCGGCACTGGTCACCGGCGGCACCGTGTTCTGGCCGCGCCAGGGCAAGGCCCTTACGCAGAAAGACATCGATGCGGCCGTGATGCGCACGCTGCAGACCGCCACCCTCCCCTCCGCCGCCGCCAAGGCCGCCGACATCGTGCGGCCCTCGGTGGTTCGGGTGGTCGGCTACGGCACCGAGAAGGCCACGCCCGAAGCCAAGACCCAGAAGCGCGGCCGCAACATGGCCAAGGGCAAGCCGCCCGAAGCCCCCAGCGACGGCGGTCCGCCGGGCCAGGTGGAGCGCGGCGTAGGCACCGGCGTGGTGATCGTCGACAAGGGCGTGATCCTCACCAACCTGCACGTCGTGGCGGGCGCGGAAACCATCAAGGTCACCTTCGCCGACGGCCTGGAGGCCGTGGCCACCATCACCGGCGTGCAACCCGAGAACGACCTGGCGGTGCTGCAGGCACAGAAGATTCCGGACGACCTGATTCCCGCGGTCATGCGCTCCACGGCCGACCTGCGCCCCGGCGACGGCGTGGTCGCGGTGGGCTTTCCTTTCGGCATCGGGCCTTCGGTGTCGTCGGGCGTGGTGTCGGGCCTGAAGCGCTCGTTCCGCTCGCCCGAGGGAAAGCAGGAGCTGGGCAACCTGATCCAGTTCGATGCGGCCGCCAACCCCGGCAACTCGGGCGGCCCGCTGGTCAACATGGACGGCGAGGTGCTGGGCATCGTCACGGCCATCCTCAACCCGACGCAGCAGCGCACCTTCATCGGCATCGGCTTTGCGGTGCCCATCGAGAACGCCGCGTCGGCCGCCGGCTCCCCGCCGTTCTGACGATCTTCTTTCTTCGAAAGCCCTTCGCATGAGCACAGAGACCTCTTTCTCGACGCCCGCCGCCACCGCCGAGCTGATGGAGCAGATCCTCTACGAGGTCAAGCGCGTGGTCGTGGGCCAGGACCGCTTCCTGGAACGCGTGATGGTCGCCATGCTCGCGGGCGGCCACCTGCTGGTCGAGGGCGTGCCGGGGCTGGCGAAGACGCTCACCATCAAGACGCTGGCCGACACCGTGCAGGGCCAGTTCAAGCGCATCCAGTTCACGCCCGACCTGGTGCCGGCCGACCTGGTGGGCACGCGCATCTACAACCAGAAGACCGGCGACTTCAGCACCTCGCTGGGTCCGGTGTTCGCCAACCTGCTGCTGGCTGACGAAATCAACCGCGCCCCGGCCAAGGTGCAGAGCGCGCTGCTCGAAGTGATGCAGGAGCGCCAGGTCACCATCGCCGGCGAAACGCACAAGGTGCCGCGCCCCTTTCTCGTGATGGCCACGCAGAACCCCATCGAGACCGAAGGCACCTACCCGCTGCCCGAGGCGCAGGTGGACCGCTTCATGATGAAGGTGCTGGTCGACTATCCGAGCGACGAGGAAGAGTTCGTCATCGTGCAGCGCGTGATCGGCCCGCCGGTGTCGGCCAGCCCGGTCGCCACCACCGAGCAGCTTGCGGCGCTGCAGGCGGAGGCGCGGCGCGTGTATGTGGACCCCTCGCTGATCCAGTACGCGGTGAAGCTGGTCTCGGCCACCCGCACCCCCGAGAAGCACGGCTTGAAGGACATGCGCCGATTCATCACCTTCGGCGCGAGCCCGCGCGCCAGCATCAGCCTCACCGAAGGCGCACGCGCGCTCGCGCTGCTTCGCGGCCGCAGCTACGCGCTGCCCGAGGACATGACGGCGCTGGTGGGCGACGTGCTGCGCCACCGCGTGACGCTCTCCTACGAAGGCTTGTCCGAAGGGCTCACGCCCGACGGGCTGGTCGAGAAGATCATGAAAGCCGTCCCTGCTCCCCCCAAACCGCTGGAACATGAAAAGCTGGTGGCGTAAGGCCCCCGCGGCCGCCAACGACGAACAGCTTGTCGCGCAAGCTGGCGGGGCCGAACGCGCGCTGCGCCGGCTCGAATGGACGGTCATCCGCCGTCTCGACGGGCTGCTGCAGGGCGACTACCGCACGCTGATGCGCGGCAGCGGCCTGGACCTGGCCGACCTGCGCGAATACCAGCACCACGACGACGTGCGCCACATCGACTGGAACGTCACCGCCCGCTTGCAAACGCCGCATGTGCGCGTGTTCACCGAAGACCGCGAGATGGCTGCCTGGTTCGTGCTCGACCTGAGCCGCTCGGTCGACTTCGGCTCGGGCCTGAAGGCCAAGCGCGAAATCTCGGCCGGCTTCGTCGGCGTGCTCGCGCGCCTGCTCACGCGGCACGGCAACCGGGTCGGCGCGCTGGTCTACGGCAACGACCTCGAAGCGGTGATCCCGCCGCGCAGCGGCCGGCGCCATGTGCTGCACCTGCTGCACGCCATGGAGCGCCGCGCCGACAAGGCCAACGCACCGGCGCAAAAAGGCATGACCCGCCTTGACGACCTGCTCAAGTCCGCCGCCAACCTGATGCCGCGCCGCTCCACCGTCTTCGTGGTGTCAGATTTCCTGAGCGAACCCGGCTGGGAGCGTCCGCTCGGCCAGTTGGTGCAGCGGCATGAAGTGATCGCGGTGCGCCTCTTCGATCCGCTGGAACTCGAACTGCCCGACCTGGGCCTGGTGCCGCTGCGCGATGCCGAAACGGGCGAGCAGCTTTGGGTCGACACCCACGATGCCGGTTTTCGCAAGCGCTTTGCCCGCCTGGCCGCCGAGCGCGAGGCCGCGCTGCGCGCCTCGCTCGCCAAGGCCGGCGTCGATGCGCTCGAGCTCTCGACCAGCGACGATCTGGTGGAAGCCATCGTTCGTTTTGCCGACATGCGCAAGCGCCGCACGCGCGCGGGCGCAGCTTCGGTCCCGGGCAATGTGAAGGCGGTGGCAGCATGACATTTCTCTGGCCTCAATTCCTCTGGCTGCTGGCGGCCTTGCCGCTGCTGGTGTTGCTCTATGTCTGGCTGATCCGCCGCAAGAAAAAGCTGGCGGTGCGCTACGCGAGCCTCTCGATCGTGCGCGAGGCGATGGGCGCCGGCCAGAGCGTGCGGCGGCACATTCCGCCCCTGCTCTTCCTGCTGGCCATGGCCGCGATGCTGGTGGCCGCGGCGCGGCCGATGGCGGTGGTGATGCTGCCTTCGAACCAGCAGACCATCATCCTGGCGATGGATGTGTCGGGCAGCATGCGCGCGGCCGACGTGCTGCCCAACCGGCTGGTGGCGGCGCAGGAGGCGGCCAAGAGCTTCATCAAGGACCTGCCGCGCCATGTGAAGGTGGGCATCGTTGCCTTCGCGGGCAGCGCGCAGGTGGCACAGCTGCCCACCGTCAACCATGAAGACCTGGTGACCGCCATCGACAGCTTCCAGCTGCAACGCGCCACCGCCACCGGCAACGCCATCGTGGTGTCGCTGGCCACGCTGTTCCCCGATGCCGGCATCGACATCGAACAGTTCAGCGCCCCCAGCCGCCAGCGCGGCACGCCCATCGACCAGGCCGAGAAAAAGCCCAAGGAGTTCACGCCCGTGGCGCCCGGCTCGTTCACTTCGGCCGCGGTCATCATGCTGACCGACGGCCAGCGCACCACCGGCGTCGACCCGATCGAAGCGGCCAAGGCCGCGGCCGACCGCGGTGTGCGCATCTACACGGTGGGCGTGGGCACGGTGGACGGCGAAACCATCGGCTTCGAAGGCTGGTCGATGCGCGTTCGGCTCGACGAGGAAACCCTCAAGGCCGTGGCCAACCGCACCAATGCCGAATACTTCTACGCGGGCACCGCGAACGACCTGAAGAAGGTCTACGAAACGCTGAGCTCCAAGCTCACCGTGGAGAAGAAGGAAACCGAAATCTCGGCGCTGTTCGCGCTCGGCGCGGCGGTGCTCACGCTGCTGTCGGCGGGGCTGTCGCTGCTCTGGTTCAACCGGATTCTTTAGCCGCGCGGGCCGCCTCGGCCCTGAGCGCCATCGCGGCGGGGTCGGGCGACTTCACCGCCCCGATGCCGCCCAGGAACAGATCGGCCACGATCGGCGCGATGGCCGCGTGGTCGAGTTTGCCGTCGGGCTTCATCCAGGTGAACATCCAGTTGATCATGCCGAACAGCAGCATGGTCAGCGGCTTGGCCATGTCGTCGCTGGGCGCGCCGGGCCGCAGGGCCGACACCGCGCGCGCAAAGCCCGCGACCACCTCGCGCTCCTTGTCGAGCACGCGCTCACGGTCTTCTTCCTCGAGAAAGCGCACGTCGTCGGTCAGCACGCGGTGGGCGTCCTGCGCGCCGGCATATTCCTCGACGATGCGGTAGATGAAGCGGCGAAGGCGCTCTTCGTCGGTGTGCGTCGACGCCTCTTCCTCGGCCACCAGCGCCGCCAGCTTGGACACATGCGTCTCGGCGATGCTGATCAGGAGGCTGCTCTTGTCCTTGTAGTAGTGATAGAGCGTGGCCTTCGAGAGATTGCAGGCCTCGGCCACCTGGTTCATCGACGTGGCGGGATAGCCCCGTCGCGCAAACAGCTGGGCGGCCTGCGCGAGGATCAGTTCGCGCTGGTCGTCGTAGGTGGCGGATCTTCCACGCGGCATCGGGTCGGGTTCCTTGGAATCAAGCGGTTGAGGACAACGCGCGATCTTGCATGAAATGAAGCGGGCGGCCTCTCAGCCCCGGCGGGTGGCGATGAGCGGTTGCACATCGATGGCCGGCAGGCGCGGGCGCTGTGCCTCCACCTCGGCGAGCGGCGCCACTTCGCGCAGGCTCTCGAGGCAGCGCACGGTCAGCGCCTGGTACACGTGCGTGCCGTCGAGCTTCCACGCGACTTCCTCGTCGGTGAGCTCGCGCTTCACCTTCGCCGGAATGCCCGCCACCAGCGAGCGCTCCGGCACCTTCATGCCGGCCGGCACGAAGGCGCAGGCCGCGACGATGGCTTTCTCGCCGATCTCGGCCTCGTCCATCACCACGGCATTCATGCCCACCAGCGCGTCGCGCCGCACGATGCAGCTGTGCAGGATCGCGCCGTGCCCGATGTGGCCGTTGACCTCGACCACCGTGTCGTTGTCGGGAAAGCCGTGGATGCAGCAGTGGTCCTGCACGTTGGAGCCCTGCTCCAGCACGATGCGGCCGAAGTCGCCGCGCAGGCTGGCGCAGGGGCCCACATAGCAGTCGGGTCCGACGATCACGTCGCCGATCAGCACGGCGCTGGGGTGCACGTACGCGCTGGGGTGAACGACGGGGATCACGCCGTCGATGGAATAGCTGGGCATTCGGTGGGTCTCCTTTTTTTGGGGGACTCAGGGTTTGCCCTGAATCAACCCGCTTGTGTCGGGATTGAGCTCGATCCTAAAATCAACCGAACGGTCGGTCAATAGTGTTTGCTCACCGATTTGTACCCACACAAGGATGAGAGACGCCCCATGTCAGAACCTTTAGTTCTCACCAGCAATGCCGGCGCGGTGCGCACGCTGAGCCTCAACCGCCCTGCGGCGCTCAACAGCTTCACGACCGAACTGCATGCCGAGTTGATGGCGGCGCTTGAACTGGCCGCGAAGGATGACAGCGTTCGATGCGTGGTCCTCACCGGCGCCGGCCGCGCCTTCTGCGCCGGCCAGGACCTGGCCGACCCTTCGGTCGCTCCCGACCCCACGCCCGGCGCCGCGCCCAAGGACCTGGGCCACGTCATCTCCACCTACTACGCTCCACTGGTCGCGCGCCTGCGCTCGATGCCGGTGCCGGTGGTCGCAGCCGTGAACGGCGTTGCCGCCGGAGCGGGCGCCAACCTCGCGCTGTGCTGCGACCTCGTCGTGGCCGGCCGCTCGGCCAGCTTCATCCAGGCCTTCACCAAGATCGGACTGATCCCGGACACCGGCGGCACCTGGCTGCTGCCGCGCCTCGTGGGCTCGGCGCGCGCACTCGGCATCGCGATGCTGGGCGACAAATTGCCCGCCGAAGAAGCCGCACGCATCGGCCTGATCTGGCAGTGCGTGGACGACGCGGCACTGGCCGACACGGCCGCCGCACTCGCATCGAAGCTGTCCGCCATGCCCACACGCGCGCTCGTCGCCACCCGCCAGGCCCTGGCTGCGGCGCAGGACATGAACCTCGACACCGCACTCGCCGAAGAGTCCCGCATCCAGCGTGAGATGGGCAATGCCAACGACTACCGCGAAGGCGTCGAAGCCTTCCGCGCCAAGCGCGCGCCTGTGTTCAAGGACCGCTGAGCCATGACCGACGCCTCCTCCAAACCAACCCGCACACCCCAGCAAACGGCCGAGTACGTCCGCGACGGAATGCTCGCCAACGACAACGCGACAAAAGGCCTCGGCATGCGCATCGTCGAGGTCGGCCCCGGCCAGGCCACCATCGAGATGCAGGTCCGCGACTACATGCTCAACGGCCACGCCACCTGCCACGGCGGCTTCATGGCCACGCTGGCCGACTCCACCTTCGCCTTTGCCTGCAACTCGTACAACGAGCTGACCGTGGCCTCGGGCTTCTCCATCGACTTCATCGCTCCCGCGCGCGAAGGCGATGTGCTCACCGCGCGCTGCCACGAGGTCTCCAAGGCCGGCCGCACCGGCGTGTACGACACCGAAATCACCAACCAGCGCGGCGAGCGCATCGCGATGTTCCGCGGCCGCTCCTACACCGCCAAAGGCCGGCCCGCCGTTGCCGCCTGAGGAGACAGCACCCCATGACAGCCAGACACCCCGCCCCCGGCGAACTCGACCCCATCGAAACCGCGAGCCGCGACGAGATCACCGCGCTGCAGCTCACGCGCCTGCGTGCCACGCTGCAACGCGCTTACGACAACGTGCCGCATTACCGCCGTGCCTTCGACGCGAAGGGCGTGCACCCGAACGACCTCAAGTCGCTCGCGGATCTTTCGAAGTTCCCGTTCACGGTCAAGAGCGACCTGCGCGACAACTACCCCTTCGGCATGTTCGCCGTGCCGCGCACACAGGTCGCGCGCATCCACGCATCGTCGGGCACCACCGGCAAGCCGACCGTCGTGGGCTACACGAAGAACGACATCGACACCTGGGCCGACCTCGTCGCGCGTTCGATCCGCGCCGCGGGCGGCCGGGCCGGCGACATGATCCACGTGGCCTACGGCTACGGCCTCTTCACCGGCGGCCTGGGCGCGCACTACGGCGCCGAGCGCGCGGGCTGCACCGTCATCCCGATGTCCGGCGGGCAGACCGAGAAGCAGGTGCAGCTCATCCAGGACTTCAGGCCCGACATCATCATGGTCACGCCCAGCTACATGCAGGTGATCATCGAGCAGTTCGAGCGGCAAGGCCTCGATGCCAAAGACAGCTCGCTGAAGATCGGCATCTTCGGCGCCGAACCGTGGACCGAGGCGATGCGCCGCGACATCGAGGCCAAGGCCGGCATCGATGCGGTCGACATCTACGGCCTCTCGGAAGTGATGGGTCCGGGCGTTGCCAGCGAATGCGTCGAGAGCAAGGACGGCCCTGTCATCTGGGAAGACCATTTCTATCCCGAGATCATCGACCCCGACACCGGCGAACTGAAGGCCGACGGCGAAGAAGGCGAACTGGTCTTCACGTCGTTGAGCAAAGAGGCGATGCCGATCATCCGCTACCGCACGCGCGACCTCACGCGCCTGCTGCCGCCCACCTCGCGCGCCTTCCGCCGCATGGGCAAGATCGTCGGGCGCAGCGACGACATGATGATCATCCGCGGCGTCAACGTCTTCCCCACGCAGGTGGAAGAGATCGTGCTCGCGCACAAGAGCCTCTCGGGCCTCTACCAGGTGCATGTGAGCCGCGCCGACAAGCTCGACCAGGTCGAGGTGCACTGCGAGCTCAATGCCGCCGACGCCGCCGCGGCCGACCGGGCCGCCATCGGCGAATGGGTGCAGCACCGCGTCAAGACGCTCATCGGCATCTCCACCCGCGTGGTCGTCCATTCGCCCAACGAAATGGAACGCACCCAGACCGGCAAGGCCCGCCGCGTGATCGACACGCGCCCACGCTGAACCGCCCCACACACCCACCGAAAGGACACGCACATGTACACCCAGGCAATGGACACCATGGGCAAGGACGCCGGCGACGACAAGAAGAAAGCCTTGCGCTCCGCCGAAGAGATGCAGCTCGAAGCGCGCTTCGATGCCCACATCGACGCCGGCGACTTCATCGAGGCGAAGGACTGGATGCCCGAGCACTACCGCAAGACGCTGGTGCGCCAGATCAGCCAGCACGCGCATTCCGAAATCGTCGGCATGCTGCCCGAGGGCAACTGGATCAGCCGCGCGCCGACCTTGAAGCGCAAGGCCATCCTCCTGGCCAAGGTGCAGGACGAAGGCGGCCACGGCCTCTACCTGTATGCGGCTGCCGAAACGCTGGGCACTTCGCGCGACCAGATGTTCGACGCGCTGCACAGCGGCAAGGCCAAGTACAGCTCGATCTTCAACTACCCCACGCTCACCTGGGCCGACATGGGCACCATCGGCTGGCTGGTCGATGGCGCGGCGATCATGAACCAGGTGCCGATTTGCCGCTGCTCGTACGCACCGTATGCGCGCGCCATGATCCGCATCTGCCGCGAGGAGAGCTTTCACCAGCGCCAGGGCTACGAAGCCCTGCTGACCATGATGACCCACGGTACCGACGCGCAGAAGGCGATGGTGCAGGACGCGGTCAACCGCTGGTGGTGGCCCTCGATCATGATGTTCGGCCCGCCCGACGACCAGTCGCCCAACTCGGCGCAGTCGATGCGCTGGGGCATCAAGCGCTTCAGCAACGACGAGCTGCGCCAGAAGTTCATCGACGCCGCCGTGGAGCAGGCCGCCATTCTCGGCGTGACCCTGCCCGACCCCGACCTGAAGTGGAACGAAGAGCGCCAGGCACACGACTTCGGCGCCATCGACTGGAGCGAGTTCTGGCGCGTGGTAGGCGGCGACGGGCCGTGCAACCGCGAGCGCCTGCAAGCCCGCGTCGATGCGTGGGACGACGGCGCCTGGGTCCGCGAAGCCGCAATGGCCCACGCCAACAAACAACCGATCAAGGAGGCGGCATGACCGTCGATATGACAAAACAAGAGTGGCCCCTGTGGGAAGTGTTCGTGCGCAGCAAGGCCGGCCTGGACCACAAGCACTGCGGCAGCCTGCATGCGGCGGATTCGAAGATGGCCATCCAGATGGCGCGCGACGTGTACACGCGCCGCCAGGAAGGCAGCAGCATCTGGGTGGTGCGCTCCGAGCAGATCGTGGCGAGCGACCCGGCGGACAAGGACATGTATTTCGATCCGGCGGAAGACAAGGTGTATCGCCATCCGACCTTCTACGCGCTGCCCAAGCAGGTCGACCACATGTAATGCCCACCCGGCCGTTCGGGCTGAGCCTGTCGAAGCCAGTCACCACCTTCGACAAGCTCAGGATGAACGGATCGGGAGTCGCACAGGAACTCAACACCATGCAAGCATCGATAGAACTGAACTGCACCCCCGCCGTGCAATACCTGCTGCGCATCGGCGACACCTGCCTCGTGCTCGCGCAGCGCCTGGGTGAATGGTGCGGCCATGCGCCCGTGCTCGAGGAAGACATCGCGATGGCCAACATCGCGCTGGACCTCGTCGGCCAGGCACGCGGCCTGCTCACGCATGCCGGCAAGCTCGAGGGCGAAGGCCGCGCGCACGACGAAGACCAGCTCGCCTACCTGCGCGACGAGCGCGACTACTTCAACCTCACGCTCGTCGAGCTGCCGCGCGGCGACTTCGCATTCGCCGTGCTGCGCAACACCATGGTCGCCACGCTGCTCAAGCTGCTGTGGCAGCGCCTGGCCGCGTCGAGCGACGCCGAAGTGGCGGCCATCGCCGGCAAGGCGGTGAAGGAAGCGCGCTACCACCAGCAGCATTCGGCCGACTGGGTCGTGCGCCTGGGCGACGGCACCGATGAATCGCGTCGCCGCACCGAAAAAGCGTTGAAGCAACTCTGGCTCTATGTGCCCGAACTCTTCGAAAGCGATGCGGTGGACGAAGCAGCGAGCGCCAGCGGCCTCGGCCCGGCGTGGAGCGAGTTGCGCGAACCCTGGCTTGCCGAGATGCAGCAGGTGCTGGACGCCGCCGGCCTCACGATGCCGAAGGAAGCCGCCTTCCGCAGCAACGGCAAGCAGGGCGTTCACAGCGAGCACATGGGCTACATCCTCACCGAGATGCAGCATCTGCAGCGCAGCTTTCCCGGAGGCGTGTGGTGAACGCAGTTGCATCGCGCGTCGATGCGGCCTGGGCCGTGCTGCACACCGTGCTCGACCCCGAGGTGCCGGCCGTTTCGGTCTGCGACCTGGGCATCGTGCGCGAAGTGATCGAGCACGACGAGGGCCTCGAGATCGTGCTCACGCCGACCTACTCCGGCTGCCCCGCCACCGAGGCCATCGAACACGACGTGCTGGCCGCCATCGAACAGGCCGGCCTCGGCCGCGCACGCGCCACCTTGCGCCGCGCACCCGCATGGAGCAGCGACTGGATCAGCGACGAAGGCCGCGCGAAGCTCAAGGCCTACGGCATCGCGCCGCCGGCCCACCTCACCCCCGAAGCCGCGGCGAGCACCGCGATGCCGATCAAGCTCTTCGGCCGCATCGCGGGCGAACGCATCGCCTGCCCGCGTTGCGCGAGCGAGCGCACCGAGCGCCTCTCGGCCTTCGGCTCCACCGCATGCAAGGCCTTGTACCGCTGCATGGCCTGCCGCGAACCCTTCGAACACTTCAAGCCAATCTAGGTCCCCAAGCGATGAGCACCCTCTTCCATCCCCTGCGCGTGAAGGCCATCGAGCCCGACACGGCCGAGGCCGTCATCGTCTCGTTCGAAGTGCCCACCGACCTGCAGGAAGTCTTCGGCTTCACGCAGGGCCAGTACCTCACCTTGCGCCACGACATCGACGGCCAGGACCTGCGCCGCTCCTATTCGATCTGCGCGGGCCTGGACGACGGCGAGCTGCGCGTGGGCGTGCGCAAGGTGCGCGGCGGCGTGTTCTCCAACTGGATCAACGCCAGCCTGCAGCCCGGCGACACGCTGCAGGTGATGGCGCCGCAGGGCCGCTTCTTCGTGCCTATCGAGCCTTCCTCGGCCCGGCATCACGTGGGCATCGCGGGCGGCAGCGGCATCACGCCGATCCTCTCGATCATGAAGACGGTGCTGGCGCGCGAGCCCGCGAGCCGCTTCACGCTGATCTACGGCAACCGCCAGTTGCAGTCCACGATGTTCAAGGAAGAAATCGAGGACCTGAAGAACCGCTACATGACGCGCCTGGTGCTGCTGCATGTGTTCTCCGACGAGCACACCGATTCGCCGCTGGGCTTCGGCGTGATGAACCGCGAGAAGATCGGCGAGTTCCTCTCGTCGGTGGTGCCGGCCAAGCGCATCGACCACGTGTACGTCTGCGGCCCGTTCCAGATGAACGACGAGGCCGAAGCCGCGCTGCTCGCGGCCGGCGTGCCGGAAGACCGCATCCACATCGAGCGCTTCGGCGTTGCGCTGCCCTCGGCCACCCAGGTCGGCGCCGTGGTGCACGAGACGCTGCCCGGCGATGCCAAGCAGGCGCGCATCACCATCGTGCGAGACGGCCTGCAGCGCGAAATCACCTTCACCGAAGGCCAGCCCAGCATCCTCGATGCGGCGTCGGCCGCCGGCCTCGAAGTGCCGTTCTCGTGCACCTCGGGCGTGTGCGGCACCTGCCGTGCCAAGTGCGTGGACGGGGAAGTCCGCATGGAAAGAAACTTTGCGCTCGACAAGAATGAAGTGGCCGCGGGCTTCGTGCTGACCTGCCAGGCCCACCCCCTCACCGAGCGCGTGACGCTGTCCTTCGACGAACGTTGATGCGCCAGGCCTCGACCCCTTTTTCAACCCGGAGACAAAACCAATGAAATTCCTCTTCAAGCCCCTGCTGATCGCCGCGCTGTGCGCCACCGCCGCCGCGGCCTGGGCCGACGTCAATGTCGGCGTGACGGTGTCGGCCACCGGCCCGGCCGCCTCGCTCGGCATTCCAGAGAAGAACACCATCGCGCTGATGCCCAAGACCATCGGCGGCCAGAAGATCAACTACATCGTGCTGGACGATGCCTCCGACACCACCGCGGCCGTGGCCAACACCCGCAAGCTGATCGCCGAGAACAAGGTCGACATCGTGCTGGGCTCCACCACCACGCCCAACTCGCTGGCCATGATCGACGTGGTGAGCGAAGCCAAGGTGCCGATGATCTCCATCGCCGCCTCGGCCCGCATCATCGAGCCGATGGACGCCAAGAAGAAGTGGGTGTTCAAGACGCCGCAGAACGACATCATGATGTCGCTGGCCATCGCCGAGCACATGGCCGCCAACGGCGTGAAGACGGTCGCCTACATCGGCTTCTCCGACGCCTACGGCGAAGGCTGGTCGGAAGAATTCGCCAAGGCCGCCGCGCTCAAGAAGATCACCGTGGTCGCCAACGAGCGCTTCTCGCGCAGCGACACCTCGGTGACCGGCCAGGCACTGAAGATCATGGCCGCCAAGCCCGACGCCGTGCTGGTCGGGGGCTCGGGCACGCCGGCCGCGCTGCCGCAGAAGACGCTCAAGGAGCGCGGCTACACCGGCAAGATGTACCAGACCCACGGCGTGGCGAATTCCGACTTCCTGCGCGTGGGCGGCAAGGACGTGGAAGGCACCTTCCTGCCGGCCGGCCCGGTGCTCGTGGCCGCCCAGCTGCCTGCCGACAACCCGGTGAAGAAATCCGCGATGGCCTACGTGTCGGCTTATGAAGCGGCCAACGGCAAGGGCACCGTGTCCACCTTCGGCGCGCACGCATGGGACGCCGGTTTGCTGATGAGCTCGGCCGTGCCGGTCGCGCTGAAGAAGGCCCAGCCCGGCACGCCTGAATTCCGCGCCGCGCTGCGCGATGCGCTGGAGCAGACCAAGGATGTGTCGGGCGCGCATGGCGTGTTCAACATGACCGAGAAGGATCACCTCGGCCTGGACCAGCGCGCGCGCGTGATGGTGAAGATCGAGAACGGCGCCTGGAAATACCAACCCTGATGGCCTTTGCCTTGCTCCCTCCCCCTCTGGGGGAGGGCAGGGGTGGGGGCACGACGGCACACGGCAACGCACTGCGCCGAACAAGGGCCGCTTGCCCCCATCCCAACCTTCCCCCAAAGGGGGAAGGAGCAACGCAGCGCGGCTGACGGCGTTTGCGGCAGAAACTGATTCGACACACGGGCCGAGCCCAAAGGTTCTTTTATGGATTTGCAGATCGCCCTGTTGTTGGGGCAGGACGGCATCGTCAACGGTGCCGTCTACGGATTGATGGCGCTCGCCCTGGTGCTGGTGTTCTCGGTCACGCGCGTCATCTTCATTCCCCAGGGTGAGTTCGTCGCCTTCGGGGCGCTGTCGATGGCGATGCTGCAGGCCGGCCGCGTGCCGGCCACGCTGTGGCTGCTGCTCGCACTGGCGGTGATGGTGCTGATCGTCGAGTTCTGGCGCTGGAAGCGCGGCGCGGTGGTCGACTGGGCCTCGGCGCTCGCGTGGTGCGTGGTGCTGCCGCTGGCCGCCGCCGCGCTGGTGCTGCTGCTCAAGCCCACCTCGATGGCGGGGCAGACGCTCACCACGCTGCTGCTGATCATGCCGCTCGGTCCGCTGCTCTATCGCCTGGCCTATCGGCCGCTGGCGGATGCCAACGTGCTGATGCTGCTGATCGTCTCGGTCGCGCTGCATGGCGTGCTGGTCGGCCTGGGCCTGCTGTTCTTTGGCGCCGAAGGTTCGCGCACCACGGCCTTCTCGGACGCCCGCTTCGACATCGGCGGCATTCCGGTCAGCGGGCAATCGCTGGTGGTCGTTGGCGTCACCCTGCTGCTGGTGATCGCGATGTTCCTGTTCTTCGGGCGCTCGATGGTCGGCAAGGCCTTGCGCGCCACTGCCATCAACCGCGTGGGTGCGCGCCTCTCGGGCATTCCGACCGAGCTGTCGGGCGACCTGAGCTTTGCGCTCGCGGCGCTCATCGGCGCGGTGTCGGGCCTGCTCATCGCGCCGATCACCACCGTGTACTACGACACCGGCTTCCTGATCGGCCTCAAGGGCTTCGTCGCGGCCATCGTCGGCGGGCTGGCGAGCTATCCGCTGGCGCTGGTCGGCGCGCTCCTCGTCGGGCAGCTCGAAGCCTTTGCTTCCTTCTGGGCCAGCCCGTTCAAGGAAGTGCTGGTCTTCACCCTGATCATTCCCGTGCTGTGGTGGCGTTCGCTGCGCAGCCATCATGTGGAGGACGAGGAATGAGCCCGTCTTCGAATCCCGTCGCGGTCAATGCACCGCCCGCCGGCAAGCCGCTGGTCACGCCGCGCCAGCTCACGCTGGTCTTCGTGGTCGCGCTCGCGCTGGCCTGGGGCTTCCTGCCCGAGTTCACCGTGTCGGTACTCAGCAACATCGGGCTCTATGCGCTGGTCGCCGTGGGGCTGGTGATGCTGACCGGCGTGGGCGGCATGACCTCTTTCGGACAGGCCGCCTTCGTCGGCATGGGGGCGTACGCCACGGCGTGGATCTGCACCTCGCCTACCGCTGCCGCATGGATGAGCGGACTCAACCCTGTGCTGTTGCCCTGGGCCGGCCTGCTGCTGGGCCTTGTGTTCACCTTCGCGCTCGCCTGGGCGCTGGGCGCGGTCACGCTCAAGCTGCAGGGCCACTACCTGCCGCTGTGCACCATCGCCTGGGGCCTGAGCCTCTACTACCTGTTCGGCAACATGGAGTTCCTCGGCGGGCAGACCGGCATCACGGGCGTGCCGCCGCTCGTGGTCGCGGGCGTGTCGCTTGCCACGCCGCGCGCGCTGGGCGTAGTGATCTGGGCCGTGCTGCTGCTCGCGCTGTGGGCGATGCACAACCTGCTCGACTCGCGCGAAGGCCGCGCCATCCGCGCGCTCAAGGGCGGGCGGCTGATGGCCGAATCGATGGGCGTCGACACCGCGCGCCACCGCATCAAGCTCTTTGTGCTGGCCGCGCTGCTCGCTGCAGTTTCGGGCTGGCTCTATGCGCACCTGCAGCGCTTTGTGAACCCCACGCCCTTCAACCTGAACATCGGCATCGAGCTGCTGTTCATGGCGGTGGTGGGCGGCGCGGGGCATCTTTGGGGCGCGGTGCTGGGCGCTGCGCTGATCACTCTGCTCAAGGAGAAGCTGCAAGACGTGCTGCCCGCATTGCTCGGCACCAGCGGCAACTTCGAGGTGATCGTGTTCGGCCTGCTGATGCTGTTCGTGCTGCAGCGCTTTGCGGATGGGCTGTGGCCTACGCTGGCACGGCTGGCGAGCCGCTGGGTGCGTGCCGATGTGCCCAAGCCAACGCCCGCCGCTTCGAAGGCCCCCGCCGTGCAGCTTGCGCAGCGCACGCTGCCCGCATCGGGCGAATTGCTGCTCGAAGCCAGCGACGTGAGCAAGCGTTTCGGCGGCCTGGTCGCCAACAACGCGATCTCGATGACGCTGAAGGCCGGCGAGATTCACGCGCTGATCGGGCCGAACGGCGCAGGCAAGAGCACTTTTTTCAACATGATCTCGGGCGTGGACGATCCGACCTCGGGCGAGGTCAGGCTCTCGGGCCAGTCGATGGCCACGAAGCCGTCGCGTGACTTCGCCGCACTGGGCCTGGGCCGTACCTTCCAGCATGTGCGCCTGCTCGGGCAGCGCAGCGTGGTCGAGAACGTCGCGCTCGGCGCCCACCTGCGCGCCAGGCGCGGCTGGCTCGCCGCGATGCTGCGGCTGGACCGCGCCGAAGAAGCCGCGCTGATGGCCGAAGCCCGCCGCCAGATCGAACGCTGCGGCCTGGGCGCGCATGCCGACACGCCGGCCGCATCGCTGTCGCTCGGCCAGCAGCGCGTGGTGGAAATCGCGCGCGCCCTTGCCGGCCAGCCCTCGGTGCTGCTGCTCGACGAACCCGCCGCGGGCCTGCGGCACCTGGAAAAGCGCGCACTCTCCGTGCTGCTGAGCCAGCTGCGCGCCGAGGGCCTCGGCATCCTCGTGGTGGAACACGACATGGAATTCGTGATGAACCTGGCCGACCGCGTCACGGTGCTCGAATTCGGCACCGTCATCGCCATCGGCACCCCCGCCGAGGTGCAAGCCAACCCGCGTGTCCTGGAAGCCTATCTGGGCGGTGCCGACGACGAACTGCTGGAAGACGCACGATGAGCCATCCCCTGCTTCAACTCGAGGACTTCTGCGTCGCCTACCGCACCGTCGAGGCGGTGCACAGCGTGCGGCTGCATGTGAACGAAGGCGAGATCGTCACCGTCATCGGCCCCAACGGCGCGGGCAAGACCACGCTGCTGTGCGCGGCGATGGGGCTCTTGCCGTCCACCGGCGTGCTCGCGCTGCACGGCGAGCGCATCGCGCGCCCTGGCGTCGAGACCATGGTGGCGCGCGGCGTGGCGCTGGTGCCGGAGCGCCGCGAGCTGTTCGGCGAGATGTCGGTCGAAGACAACCTGCTGCTCGGCGGCTTCTACCAGTGGCGCAAGGGCAAGCGCGACCAGCGCGCCCGCATGGAGGAGGTGTTCGAGATCTTCCCGCGGCTGCGCGAGCGCGAGCCGCAGATGGCGTCCACGCTCTCGGGCGGCGAACGCCAGATGCTCGCCATCGGCCGCGCGCTGATGGCGCGGCCGCGCCTCCTGATGCTCGACGAACCCTCGCTCGGCCTGGCGCCGCTGGTGGTGCGCGAGGTGCTGCGCGTGGTGTCGCAACTGCGCAGCCATGGCGTGTCGGTGCTGCTGGTGGAGCAGAACGCGCGCGCGGCGCTGCAGGTGGCCGACCGGGCGTATGTGCTGGAGATGGGCGACGTGGCGCTGGAAGGCAATGCGCGCGATCTGCTGCATGACCAAAGAATCATCGATACCTATCTGGGGATCGGCAACAAGCACTGACGCCGCTTTTCTCTCTGCCCTTCTCTTTCTCCCTCCCCTTCCGGGGGAGGGTCGGGGTGGGGGCACGACGGCTTTTGACAAAGCACTGCGCCGAACGAGCGCCGCTTGCCCCCATCCCAGCCTTCCCCCGGAAGGGGAAGGAGCCAATACAAAGACAAAGCCAAAGGACACTTTCATGACCCCCCTCCAAAGCTACATCGCCGGCCGCTGGATCGGCAAAGAGAGCGCGCAGCAATTGCGCAGCGCCATCAACGGCCAGCCCGTGGCCAGCACGCATGCCGAGGCCATCGACTTCGCCGAAGCGCTGCAGTACGCGCGCCGCACCGGCATCCCCGCGCTCATGAAGCTCGACTTCCAGCAGCGCGCGGAGCGCCTCAAGGCGCTGGCCAAGTACCTCGCCGCGAACAAGGAAACGCTCTACGCGATCTCGGCCCACACCGGTGCCACGCGCGCCGACAGCTGGATCGACATCGAAGGCGGCGCCGGCACGCTGAGCGCCTACGCCGGCATCGGCTCCAACGAGCTGCCTTCGGGCAACCTGGTGCATGAAGGCCCGGCCTTCCCGCTCGGCAAGAAGGGCGGCTTTGCGGGCACGCACATCCTGGTGCCACGCGGCGGCGTGGCGGTGCACATCAACGCCTTCAACTTTCCGGTGTGGGGCTTGCTCGAGAAGTTCGCGCCCAGCTTCCTCGCGGGCATGCCGTGCATCGGCAAGCCGGCCTCGGCCACCAGCTACCTCACCGAGGCTGCGGTGCGGCTCATCGTGCAGTCGGGCATCCTGCCCGAGGGCAGCCTGCAGCTGGTGATCGGCGGCACGGGCGACCTGCTCGATCGCCTCGAAGGCCCCGACGTCGTCACCTTCACCGGCTCGGCCGACACCGCGGCCAAGCTGCGCGTGCATCCGAACATCGTGCGCCAGTCGATCCCGTTCAACGCCGAGGCCGACTCGCTCAACTGCGCCATCCTCGCGCCCGACGTGACACCCGACGACGAGGAGTTCGATCTCTTCGTGAAGGAAGTGGCACGCGAGATGACGACCAAGGCCGGCCAGAAGTGCACCGCGATCCGCCGCGCGATCGTGCCACGCCAGCACCTCGATGCGGTGGCCGAGCGCCTCCGCGCGCGCCTCGCCAAGACCGTCATCGGCGACCCATCGCGCGAAGAGGTGCGCATGGGCGCCCTCGCCTCGCACGCGCAAAAGGCCGACGTGGCCGAGCGCGTGGCCATGCTGCTGCAGGGCGCCGAGCTGGTCTACGGCGAGCGCGACGGCTTCTCGCCCGTGGGCGACGGCGTGAGCGAAGGCGCGTTCTTCGCGCCCACGCTGTTATTGAGCCGCAAGCCGCTGGAACACGATGCCGCGCACGATGTCGAGGCCTTCGGCCCCGTCAGCACGCTGATGCCCTACGACGGCATCGACGAAGCATTGGCCCTGGCCGCACGCGGCCGCGGCAGCCTCGTCGGCACGCTGGTCACGCGCGACCCGGCCATCGCAGCCAAGGCCATTCCGGTCGCTGCCGCGTGGCACGGCCGCCTGCTGGTGCTGGACCGCGAAGCCGCCGTCGAATCGACCGGCCATGGCTCGCCGCTGCCGCAGCTCAAGCATGGCGGCCCTGGCCGCGCGGGTGGCGGCGAAGAACTGGGCGGCCTGCGCGCCGTGAAGCACTACCTGCAACGCGCCGCGGTGCAGGGCTCGCCGACGATGCTGGCCGCGATCACCGGCGAGCATGTGCGCGGCGCCGCCGTACGCGAGAGCGAGGTGCATCCCTTCCGCAGCTATTTCGAAGACCTGCGCATCGGCGACTCGCTGCTCACCCACCGGCGCACCGTCGGCGAGGCCGACATCGTGGCCTTCGGCGGCATCTCGGGCGACTATTTCTACATGCACTTCGACGAGGTCGCAGCCAAGGAATCGCCCTTCGGCAAGCGCATCGCGCACGGCTACTTCGTGCTGTCGGCAGCGGCGGGCCTGTTCGTCTCGCCCGCGCCGGGCCCGGTGCTCGCCAACTACGGCTTGGACACGCTGCGCTTCGTCAAGCCCGTGGGCATCGGCGACACCATCCGCGCGCGCCTGACCTGCAAGCGCAAGATCGATCGCAACAAGAAGGACGCGAGCGGCCAGGGCCAGGGCGTGGTGGCGTGGGACGTGGAGGTGACCAACCAGGACGGCGACGTGGTCGCGAGCTACGACATACTGACCCTCGTGTCCAAGAAGCCGGAGGCCATCTGATGTTCGATCTCACTGGAAAAGTCGCGCTCGTCACCGGCGGCAACGGCGGCATCGGCCTCGGCATGGCCGAGGGCCTTGCGAAAGCCGGGGCGCGCGTCATCGTCGCGGCACGCAATGCACAGAAGTCGGCCGCCGCGGTCGAGGCCCTCAAGGCATTGGGCAGCGACAGCTTCGCGCTCACACTCGACGTGACCGACGAGGCCTCGGTGCAGAAGGCTTTCGACGACGCGGCCGCGCGCTGCGGCCGGCTCGACATCCTCGTGAACAACGCCGGCACCACGGTGCGCAAGCCGGTCGACCAGCTCTCGCTGGCCGAGTGGCACCAGGTGATGGACACCAACCTCACCAGCGCCTTCCTCTGCAGCCGCGCCGCGCACCCGCACCTTCAGCGCGCGGGCGGCGGCAAGATCATCAACATCGGCTCGATGATGTCGATCTTCGGCGCGCCCTATGCGCCGGCCTATGCCGCGAGCAAGGCGGGCATCGTGCAGCTCACCAAGTCGACCGCGCTCTCGTGGGCGGCCGACAACATCCAGGTCAACGCGATCCTGCCCGGCTGGTTCGAGACCGAACTCACCGACGGCGCCCGCACCCAGATTCCGGGCCTGTACGACCGCGTGGTGGCCCGCGCCGCCGCCGGCCGCTGGGGCCAGCCGGCCGACATCGCAGGCACCGCGGTGTTTCTCGCGAGCCCCGCCTCCGACTACGTGACCGGCACAGCGATTCCGGTGGACGGCGGGTTTTCTATTTCTGGCTGAAGACGGGCGGCGCGTGTAAATTCGGCCGCCATGCTCTTCTGGTTCCAGATCTTCCTTCTCGTCGCCGGCACGGCCGCGCTGCTTTACGTGTCGCGCGGACCGCTGAGCCAGCCCGGCTCGCACGGCTTCTACCGCTTCTTCGCGTGGGAATGCATGCTGGTGCTGATCGTGGTGAACCTGCCGGTGTGGCATGTGGACCCGTTCTCTCCGACGCAGATTCTTTCGAGCATCTTCCTCGCGCTCTCCATCTGGCTGCCGATCCACGCGGTGCGGCTGCTCAAGGCACAGGGCAAGCCCAGCGATGCGCGCAACGACGACCCTGCCCTCTACGGTTTCGAGAAGACCTCGTCGCTGGTAACCACCGGCGCCTTCCGCTACATCCGCCATCCGATGTACACCGCGCTGATGCTGCTGGCCTGGGGCGCCTTCCTCAAGCAGTTCACCTGGCTCACCCTGGCGCTGGTGCTGGCGGCCACGGTGCTGCTGCTGCTGACGGCACTGCGCGACGAAAAGGAATGCATCGCGCATTTCGGCGAGACCTACCGCGACTACATGCGGCGCACGCGGCGCTTCATTCCGTTCGTGATCTAGGCCATTCTTCACGGGTCGCGGTTCCTCCGCAGCCTGCAAGTGCGGGGCGCAACGTTAATATGCGCCTCCCTCCCCGGCGCCCGTCTCCCCCATGCACTCCCCGAAAAGCACGGCCTTCCCTTCCGCCGTGCAAGCCGCCCTGTTGTTCCTGGCGCTGCTCCTCTGCGAATTCATCGTCGGCACCGCGCTGCGCGATGCCAACGGCTGGCTCGGGCTGAACGGCATGCAGCTGGGCGTACTTTCCACGGTGCTGGGCAACGGCTGCGTGTTCGCGGTGGTCATGCACTACCAGCAGCTCACCTACCGCCAGCTCTTCCACCAGTCGCCCGCCTCGACCCGCGCCACGTTGATGCTGATCGTGCCGCCGGTGCTGCTGCTCGTGCCGGGGCTGATGGTGGCGATGTCGCTGGCCCTCACGCTGCTGGCGATCATTGCGCCGCTCTCGCCCGGGGAACAGGCGATGTTCAGCCGCATGGCCGACGGCAGCGTCGCGGCCACGCTGGCGGTGTGCGTGGTGGCCCCGCTGCTCGAAGAAATGCTGTTCCGCGGCATCGTGCTGCGCGGCTTCCTTCGACGCTACTCGCGGGGGTGGGCCATCTTCGGCTCGGCCGTGCTGTTCGGTGCGGCGCACCTGAACATCTACCAGTTCGTCGTGGGCGTGGCCATGGGCATGGTGCTCGGCTGGCTCTACGAGCGCACCCGTTCGCTCATTCCGTGCATCGCGCTGCATGCCGCGTACAACACCGGCGCCCTGGTGGTCGGCGACTGGCCCGACGCGGCCACGGCCGCCGAGACGCTGTGGATGCTGCTGCTGGTGGTGCTGGCCGCCGTCGTCGGCGTGCTGGCCTTGCGGCGCATGCTGGTCGCGCCGGCGCCGCGCAAGCCGTTGCGCTAAGCGTTCCCTTCAAGGCTGCACGGGCGGCAGCGGCCGCGCATCGACCGCTTCGCCGTCCACGATGAAGTGCCCGCCCGCCACATGGTGCAACGTGCGCAGTTCGTCATGGCCGGTGAAGTTCCAGCGCCCGTTGGCGAACACGCGTGCATCGGCCTGCGCGGCGATCACCTCGCCCAGGAACAGGTCGTAGCGCTGCTGTATCGGCGGCTCGGGCAGCAGTCGGCATTCGAGCCAGGCCACGCAGCCTTCGAGCAGCGGCGCATCGGTGGCGGTGCCGGCGAAAGTCTGAAGGCCGTAGGCCGCGAACTTGTCGCGCCCCGAGGTCTCGACGATCTCGCGGCCCGAGCTGTTGCCCAGGGCCTCCGTCAGATCGAGCTGCGCGCGCGACGGCACCTGCAACGCAAAGCAGCCCGCGCCTTCGAGCAGCACCCGCGTCCAGGTGCTCTTGTCGAGCACCACGGCCACCTTGGGCGGATCGAAGTCCAGCGGCATCGCCCACGCGGCCGCCATGATGTTGCGCTGCCCGCCGTGCGCCGCGCTCACGAGCACGGTGGGTCCGTGGTTGAGCAGGCGATAGGCCTTGGCGAGGGGAACGGGGCGGCGGTGCGAAGACGAAGGCGATGCGGCGTTGTTCGGCGTAGCGGGAGCGGGGTGGGCCATGCAGCCAGCATGCCACGCCTTGCGGCGATTCGCTCGCGCAGTTCAGCTCAGCGCGGCGCCGCCTGCCGCCTGAACTCGCTCGGGCTCCCGCCCGTGTGCTCGCGAAACACCCGGCTGAAGTGCGAAAGGTTGCCAAAGCCCGAGGCCAGCGCGATGTCGGTGATGGACCTTGACGCATTCGCCGGATCCAGCAGCCCGCGGATGCTCGCCGCCAGCCGCTGGTGAAGGATGTAGCCGGTGAGCGTGTCGTCGTCGCCCGCGAAGGCGCTGTGCAGCAGGCGCTTGCTGCAGCGAAGGGCCTGCGCCATGCCGTCGATCGACAGTGCCGGGTCGTGCAGGTTCTGCGCGACGTGGTGCTGGATGCGGTCTTTCAGCGCCTCGCGCTGGGTGCGAGGCGTGCTCTGGCCCGCAAGCTCCATCAGCGAGAGCCGCACCAGCTGGATCAGCAATTCGCCCGCGCCGCGCGCCGCCGCTTCGCTCATGAATGGCAGTTCGAGATACGTGTTGCGCATGGTCTCCAGCGCCACGCGCGAGATGCCGCTGTCGCCCCCGATGCGGCGCGCCAACAGGTCCGCGAGCGGCAGCGAGGGCGAGACGATCTGGTCCTTGGGCAGCATCACGATCAGGTGGTCGCTGCGCTCGGGATTCTCCACGCGGTAGTCGGCGGTGGTGTCGTAGAGCACCCATCCGCCCGCGCGCACCGCCGCCGCACGGCCGCGCTGCGTCACCTCCGCCGAGCCCTGCCAGGGCGCGACGATCTTCAGGTAGGGCGCCTCGCTCAGCCGCGCCATCTGCGCGGTGCGCAGCACGCGGTGGCGATTGGCCTCCAGCCGCGTGAGGATGACGTCGCCGGCATGCGAGGCGGCGATATGGCCTTCGAATTCGCTGTCGCCGTACAGGTCGGAGCCCAGGCCGCCGAAGTGGCGCCACACCCACTCGCACCACTGCGGCCCGCGCTCCTTCGGCGGAATCGGGTCGGTGGACAGCAGCAGGGACTCGGTCATGAAGGAAAACGAAAGATCGCAATGCGCGGCCGGACGGCAGCGCATTGTGAATCGCCTGGGCAATCCGCGGGCTTTCGGGTTAACCACTAGGCACCTGCGCGCTGCGTCAAGTGCTTTGTGCGCGGCGGGCACAGCACCCGGGGGCCCCCTTTCCTAGGATGACCGCAGCGGGCGCATACCGACGCCCGGAAGGAGACTCGCCATGTTTCAAGCCACCCGCCGCCGCTGGATCCAGGGGGCCGCCACCGCCCTGGGCACCGCCGCCGTCGCACCGCGCCTGTTCGCGCAGAGCGGCCCCGTTCGCATCGGCTACGCCATCGCCCGTACTGGCCCCTGGGCGGCCGGTGCGCAGGTCAGCCAGGAGCCCAACTACCTGCTGTGGGCCGAGCAGGTCAACGCCGCGGGCGGGATTTCGGTGAAGGGTGCCAGGCGCCCCATCGAGCTCATCGGCTACGACGACCGCAGCGAGACCGAGACCTGCGTGCGCACCTTCGAGAAACTGATGGGCAGCGACAAGGTCGACCTCGTGCTGCCGCCCTGGGGTTCGGGCGCCAACTTCGCGGTTGCGCCGCTGGCCAACCGCTTCGGCTATCCGCTGCTGGCGCCCACCGCGCTCTCGCGCAAGCTGATCGACATGCGGCTGCCCTTCTTCTTCTCGCTGCTGCAGCAGCCCGACAAGATGATGGGTGCGCTGGTGGACATGCTGGTGGCGAACAACGTGAAGACCATCACCATCGTCTACATGGACGACCTGTTCGGGCTGGAGAACTTCGCGGCGCTCAACAACGCGCTGAAGAAGACGCAGATCCAGGTGCTCGACCGCAAGAGCTACCCGCTCGGCGTGAAAGACCTCGCGCCTGTGCTGCGCACCATGAAAGACCTGAACCCGGACGCCTTCATCGGCATCACCTACCCGCCGGACACCATCCTGGCGAGCCGGCAGGCGCGCGAAGTCGGCTTCAACCCGAAGTACTTCTACGCCTCGGTGGGCACCGCCTTCCAGCTCTACAAGAACGTGATGGCCGCCAACACCGAAGGCGTGATCGGCATGGGCTCGTGGAACGGCAAGACCAGCCCCGAGGCCAAGGCCTACTTCGAAGCGCACACGAAGAAGTTCGGCAAGGAGCCCGACCGCTGGGCCAGCGGCCACGCATGGGCCGGCCTGCAGATCCTGCAGCAGGCGGTGGAGAAGGTGGGGCTCGATCGCAAGGCGCTGCGCGAGCAGATCGCAAAAAACGAGTTCAAGACCATCCTCGGGCCGATCCGCTTCGAGGGCAGCGAGAACGCCTCGATCCCCGGCACCGTCGCGCAATGGCAGGGCAACGACTTCGAAGTGGTCTGGCCCAGGGACCGCGCCACCGCGCAACTGATGCCGAAACCGGCCTGGAAGTAACGGCGTGTCGTTCTCTGGATGGGCCGAGCTCCTGGCCGGCGGATTGATCACGGGCGGCATCTATGCGCTGGTCGCCATCGGGCTGAACCTGCAGTACGGGCTGATGCGCATCATGAACATCTCGCACGGCGAGTTCCTGATGCTGGGCGCCTTTCTGACATGGTGGGCGCACACGGCGCTGGGCATCTCGCCGCTGGTCTTCATGCCGGTCGCGTTCGCGGTGCTGATGGCACTGGGCATGGCGGTGCACTGGCTGTGCTTCAGGCAGGTGGCGGCGCGCGCACCGAACGTCGATGTGTTCGAGGCGCGCAGCCTGATGGTGGGCTTCGGGCTGATGTTCCTCGTGCAGAACACCGCGCTGCTGATCTGGGGCGGCGACCTGCGCGGCTACGACTACCTGGCCGAGCCGGTGCAACTGGGCGAGATGCGCTTCACCGCCAACAAGCTGGTGCTGTTCGGCGTGGCGCTGACGCTGAGCGTGGCGCTCGTCGCGCTGCTCAAGCTCACGCTGCTGGGCAAGGCGGTGCGTGCGCTGATGCAGTCGCCCACCGGTGCGCAGCTGGTGGGCATCAACACGAAACGGCTGCATCCGCTGATGTTCGGCATCGGCCTGGGCCTCTCGGGCGTGGCCGGTGCGCTGCTGTCGATGACCTATGAAATCTCGCCCTCGATGGGCGAGCCCTACACGGTGACGGCGCTGATCGTCATCACCCTCGGCGGCTTCGGCAGCGTCGCGGGCAGCCTGGTCGGCGGCCTGCTGCTGGGCGTGGTGGAAGCGCTGGGCATGCACTACACGAGCCCCTCGCTCAAGATGCTGCTGTCGTACGCCGTGTTCATCGGCGTGCTGATCTGGCGGCCCAACGGACTGTTCTCCAGAAAATGATCTCCCTCTTCCACAACAAGCCCTGGTGGGTGCTCGCCACCGGCCTCCTGCTGGCGGCCGCCCTGCCCTGGGTCGCGTCGGAGTTCGTCGCCTCGGTGGCGCTGGGCTGCCTGATGTACATCGCGCTGGCCACCAGCTGGTCGCTGTTCTGCGGCGCCACGCGCTACCTGTCGCTCGCGACCTCGGCCTTCTTCGGGCTCGGCGCGTATGCGAGCGCCACGCTGCTCGAGGTGCTGCCGTGGCCGCTGGTCATCCTCTCGGGCGCGGCCATTGCCAGCGCGGTGGCGGTGCTGATGGGCGCGGCGGTGCTGCACCTGCGCGGCACCTACTTCGCGGTGCTGACCTTCGGCATGACCGAGCTGATCCGCCACGCCGTGACCTTCGTCGAGAAGCAGGTGTCGGGCACGGTGGGGCGCGTGCTCACCGTGGTGCCGTCGAACGAAACGGTGTACCTCACGGTGCTGGCGATCGCTGGCACGGCCATTGCCACGGCGCTGCTGGTCAAGCGCAGCCGCTTCGGCCTCGCGCTTTCCGGCATCGGCGCCGACGAGCAGCGCGCACAGACGCTGGGCGTGGACACGCGCCGCGTGAAGATCGCGGGCTTCGCGCTCACCGCCGCGTTCGCGGGCGCGGTCGGCGCGGCGATGGCCGTGCGCTGGACCTACATCGACCCGCCCGCGGTGTTCAGCCCCTTCATCGGTTTCCAGACCGTGCTGATCGCGATGATCGGCGGCGCCGCCAGCATCGGCGGGCCGGTGGCCGCGGCCATCGTGTTCAGCCTGCTGTCGGAGACGCTGCGGCTGCAGCTACCCTACGGCTACATGATGGTGCTGGGCCTGCTGCTGATCCTGTGCGTGATGTACCTGCCCAACGGCCTCGCGTCGCTGTGGCAGCGCAAGGTGGCGGCCATCCGGGGGCACGGGCCATGAACGCGCAGCCTCTTCTGGAAGCCCGCGAACTCACGGTGCGCTTCGGCGGGCTCACCGCCGTCGATGCGGTCAGCGCCACGCTGCATGCGGGCGAGCTGGTCGGCATCATCGGGCCGAACGGCGCGGGCAAGACGACCTTCTTCAATGCGATCTCGGGCGTGGTCATGCCGACCTCGGGGCGGTTGCTGGTCGAGGGCGATGTCGACCTGACCCGGCGCGGCCCACACCTGTATGCGGCGCACGGCATCGCGCGCACCTTCCAGACGCCGCGCGTCATGGCCGACATGACGCTGGAGGACAACGTGCGCTTCGGCATGCAGTTCGCGGGGCGCCGTCGCGCGCCCATCGCGGGGCTGGGGAGCACCGGCGAGATTCTGGACATGCTGGGCCTGGGCGGCCTGGCGAAGAACATCGCCGCCGATGTGACGCCCTCGCAGCAGCGGCTGCTCGAGATCGGCATGGCGCTGGGCACGCGGCCGCGCGTGCTGCTTCTCGACGAAGTCGCCGCGGGCGTGACCGAAGCGGAGGTCGATGCGATGGCGCGGCGCATCCGCAGGCTGCGCGACGAGCACGGCCTCACGGTCGTGTGGATCGAGCATGCGGTCGCCACGCTGCTCAAGTACGTCGAACGCGTCTTGGTGCTGCACCAGGGCCGCAAGATCGCCGACGGCACGCCGGCCGAGGTAGTGCGCAATGCCGAGGTGGTCGAGGCCTACCTGGGCGACGAGATGGAGACCACGGAATGAGCGCCGCACCGAGCCAACTCACCGTGCGCGGCCTGTCCGCGGGCTACCACGGCTTCCAGGTGATCCAGGGCATGGACCTGGATGTGCGCCCCGGCATCACCGTGGTGCTCGGCCCCAACGGCGCGGGCAAGACCACGCTGCTCAAGGCGCTGGCGGGCCTGCTGCCGCGCACGGGCGATGCGGTGCTGGACGGCGCTGCCCTGCCCTCGGGCGAGGCCACCGCCTGCGTGCGCCGCGGGCTCGCGCTGGTCGCCGAAGGGCGTCAGCTCTTTCCGCAGATGACCGTGACCGAAAACCTCGAACTCGGCGGCTGGCTGCTGCCCGGGCAGGTGCGCCGCGAGCGGCTGGTGCGCGCCTTCGATGACTTCCCGCGCCTGAAGGAACGCGCCACGCAGCTCGCCGGCACCATGAGCGGCGGCGAACAGCAGATGGTCGCCGTGGCGCGCGCCATGATGAGCGGCCCCCGCCTCCTGATGCTCGACGAGCCCTCGCTCGGCCTCGCGCCGCGCATGGTCGACGAGCTCTTCGCCATCGTGCGCCGCATCGCGGCCCAGGGCGTGACGGTGCTGATGGTCGAGCAGAACGTGCGCAAGGCCCTGCAGGCCGCCGACCGCGGCTACGTGCTCGAACGCGGGCGCGTCGTCGCCTCGGGCGAGGCACAGGCGCTGCTGCATTCCGACGTGGTGCGCAAGGCCTACCTGGGCGTGGCCTGACATCTCTCCCTCCCCTCTTTCTCAAAGGACACTTTCATGACCGACGTTTTCATGTTCATCGACGGCGAGCATCGACCGGCCTCGGGCGGCGCCACTTTCGAGCGCCGCAATCCGCTGGACGGCGGCGTCGCCACCCGTGCGCCCGCAGGCACACCGGCGGACGCCGTCGCCGCGGTGGACGCTGCGCAGCGCGCCTTCGCCGCCTGGTCGCAAACCGGCCCGGGCGAACGCCGCGCGCTGCTGCTCAAGGCGGCGCACGCCCTCGAGGCACGCACCGATTCCTTCGTCCAGGCCATGGCGCGCGAGACCGGCGCATCGGCGCTGTGGGCCGGCTTCAACGTGCACCTCGCGGCGGGCCTGCTCACCGAGGCCGCCTCCCTCACCACGCAGATCAGCGGTGAAGTGATTCCCTCCGACGTGCCCGGCAGCCTCGCCATGGGCGTGCGGCAGGCGGCGGGCGTGGTGCTCGGCATTGCGCCGTGGAATGCGCCGGTGATCCTTGCCACGCGCGCCATCGCCACGCCGCTGGCCTGCGGCAACACCGTGGTGCTCAAGGGCTCGGAGCTGTGCCCCGAGACGCACGCGCTCATCGTCGAAGCGCTGAACGAAGCCGGCCTGCCCAAGGGCGTCGTCAACTTCGTGACCAACGCGCCCGCCGATGCCGGCGCCGTGGTCGAAGCCATGGTCGCGCACCCCGCGGTGCGCCGCATCAACTTCACCGGCTCGACACGCGTGGGCCGGCTGATCGCGCAGACCTGCGCCAGGTACCTCAAGCCCGCCGTGCTCGAACTCGGCGGCAAGGCGCCGCTGGTGGTGCTGGACGATGCCGACATCGACGCCGCGGTGAACGGCGCGATCTTCGGCGCCTTCGCCAACTCGGGGCAGATCTGCATGTCGACCGAGCGCATCGTGGTGGACAACGCCATCGCCGATGAATTCGTCGCGAAGTTCGCAGCGCGCGCGCAAGGCCTGCCGCTCGGCGATCCGCGCGAAGGCCCGGTGGTGCTGGGCTCGGTGGTGGACATGAGCACGGTGACGCGCTGCAACGCGCTGATCGACGATGCGCTGGCCAAGGGCGCCACGCTGGTCTGCGGTGGCAAGGCCGCCAACACGCTGATGCCCGCGACCGTGCTCGACCACGTGACACCCGCGATGCACATCTACCGCGAGGAATCCTTCGGCCCGGTGAAGGCGGTGGTGCGCGTCAGCGGTGTGGAAGAAGCCGTGGCCGTCGCCAACGACAACGAGTTCGGGCTGTCGTCCGCCGTGTTCGGCCGCGACGTGGCGCGCGCCTGGAACGTGGCGCGCCGCATCGAAGCCGGCATTTGCCACGTCAACGGCCCGACCGTGCACGACGAAGCACAGATGCCCTTCGGCGGCGTCAAGTCATCGGGCTACGGGCGCTTCGGTGGCCGGGCAGGCGTGGAAGCTTTCACCGAACTGCGCTGGCTCACGGTGCAGACGACGCCGCGGCGCTACCCGTTCTGAGCGGCAGCGGGTTCTACGAGCGGCCGGATCTTTCCGGCGCGGCGGCTGCGGGAACCCACATCACCAAGGGGCGCAGCCAGCGCGGGCGCCAGCTCAGCGTGAACGCCACGACCAGCGCCGCGCAGGCGAGGGTCATGAACCAGACCAGCGAGGCCATCGAGACATGGTCCGCGCGAAGGCACAGCACCAGCGATGCGAGCAGAAAGGCAGCCCCCATGGCGCGCAGGAGCCGGACCATGCGCGGGGAGCACTGCGGATCGGTGCGCACCTGCTCCCAGTGCACATCGATCGACAGCGCAAGAAGGGCCGCGCCCGCAATGCTGGCGGCCATGGCGGCAAACAGGAACATGGCGTCAGGCACGGGCGGTCGAGGTACGGGTGTCTGGGGCGAACTGCGCGGAAGCAGCCGTCGTGGCCTCGGCCCGGCGCTTGAGCATGCGCGCGGCCACCACGGCCAGAGCGGCGCTCGCGAGCAGGGAAAGATCGACGCCGGCCACCGGCCAGTAGCCGGTGCCGATGGTGCGCAGCAGGTGGTCGCCCGTGGTGATCCAGTTGAGCAGCACCGCTGCCACGGCCAGCACGGCGGCGGCCCAGCACTGCTCTGCCCAGGCGGGCGACAGGCGGCCTTCGGCGGTGGGGGCGGTCCGCCAGATTCCGTGTGCGAAGGCCAGCAGCCAGGCACCCGCGAAGATGCCCATTTCCCATTTGCCGCGCAGCGGCAGGCCGTCGGGCAGCAGGCGATTGGCGATGAGCATGGCGAAAGTCGCGACCAGGAGCCCGGTCACGGTGGCGACCGCGCAGGCGTCCACCCAGCGCGCGCCGCTCACGCCCTGCCTGGCGTGCTGGCGCTTGCGCTTTTCCACGAAGAAGATGAAGCCGGTGGCAATGCACACGCAGCCCGACAGCCCGCCGAGCACGTACAGCCAGCGCAGCAGCCAGTGTTCGAAATGCTGCAGGTGCAGGCCGGTGAGAAAGTCCGCGATGCCGGCCACGACCGTCGGCGGCGGGTCTTCACGAATCACCTCGCCCGTGGACCCTTTGAAATGGATGCCTTCGCCGGTGAGGGTGACGCGGTCGCTGCCCGCGCGGTAGACACTGACGTAGGCATTGGCATCGTTCACATGGCGCACCACGAGCAGCCCCACCTCGCCCGCCATGTCGCGGGCGGCCCAGCGCCGCTTGGCCTCGGCCACCATCGCATCCACCGACGCCAGCGTGCCGGGGACGCCAGCGCGGTCGTGCGGCAGCCCGGTTTTTTTCGCGTCTAGTTTCTCGTGCAGCTCGTGCAGCGGCTCCAGCTGGGTGTGGGTGACCGGGAAATAGATGCCCGCGAAGATCACCAGGCCCGACAGCGCAAAGATGAAGTGGAAGGGCAGCGCCACCACGCCCGTCAGGTTGTGAAGGTCGAGCGCGCTGCGTTGGGTGTGCTTGGCCGGACGGAAGGTGAAGAGCTCGCGGAAGATCTTGCGGTGCATCACCACGCCGCTCACCAGCGCGACCAGCATCACGAGCGCGGCGAAGCCGACGATCCAGGTGCCCAGGTTCAGCCAGTCGAGGTGCAGGCTGTAGTGCAGCGGGTAGAAGAATTCGCTGCCGACCTTGAGCCGGTCTTCGGGCAGCGCCGTGCCCACGCGCGGGTCGATGGTGCGCCCACCGAAAACGGTGTCTTCCGGGTCCTTGGCGTTGGGCAGCGTGAAGTTCGCGAACAGGCTCAGCACCGGGTCGCGGTGGGTGGTGTAGGCGGCCCATCGCGTGGGGCTGAAGCTCTCGGCCATCGGCCCGTTCACGCGGCTGCGCGCCTCGTCGATGCTTTGCGCAGTGGGCTTGATGTCTTGGAAGATGGGCAGCAGCATGCGGTCGAAGGACGGCATCGGCTGCGGATCGAATCGGGTTTCGGGGATCGCCCAGCGGTCGATCTCGCGGTCGAACACCGACAGCGAGCCGAAGAAGAAGACGACCATCAGAACGAAGCCCAGCGTCAGGCCGAACCAGGTGTGCAGCCAGGCCATGGAAAGCCGGAAGTTCTGAAACACGGGAAAGCTCCTGAAGGGAAAGGGTCAGAGCAGCGCCCGCTGCACCAGCGAGGCCGCACCCGTCATGACGAGCCCGCCACCCATCAGCACAAGCCACATGCGCGTGAGGCTCCCCGCCGCGAAGGCCCAGAGAAACGCGGCCAGGAACACGAGGAAGGCCAGCATGCTGCTGAGCGACTCGGCGTCGTGGAAAGGCATGCCTGCGCTGAACAGGAGGCCTACACCCAGCGCGATGAAGCCCCAGCAGAAGACGTAGCCGCCCAGCACGCCGGCAGCGATGCGGGAGACGACGTGAGCGGCGGAGGCGGTACTGCGGGCCATGGCGTGGACTGAACGGGACGGATTGCGGGGAAGATTCGAATGCGAATCGCTCGCATTATCTCCGATGCGAACGGCCATCCGCTCGATCAACCCTACGGCGCGAACTTGATCCGCCGGGTCACGACGCCGCCGCGATGTTCTGCGTCACTTTCAGGAAGCGCTCCACATCGGCCATCGAATGGCAATGCAGCGGCGAGACGCGCACCGTGCCGGCGAGCCCGAAGGACTCGAGCATCCGCTTCGAATAGATGCTGGTCGCCACGCGTTCGTACACCGTGACGCCGCGCTTGCCGTACTCGACCACCGCCTGCGTGCAGTCGATGCGGTCGAAGCCGATGCCCAGGATCAGGTCGCGCTTCGTCAAGTCTTCGTGGTCGAGGAACACTTCGACGCCCCGCATCTCGCGCAGCCCGGTCGCGTTATCGGTGCCGTCCAGCAGCGCGGCCAGCAGCGCGCGCTCGTGCAGCTCGATGCGGCCGATGCCTTCGACGAACAACGCGCGACGTTCCTCCGCATCGGTGAAGTGGCCGCCGAGCCAGCAGACGTAATCGACGATTTCCGTGAGCGCGGCGAACTGCCATGGCGCGGAGCTGCCCAGGTCCCAGAAGTCCGGCTTCTTGCCCGCGAGCTTGTGGTGCGGCAGCACGGCCGCGCGGTCGGACACCCACGAGAGCCCCGAGCCGCGGCATCCGAAGAATTTGTAGGGCGCGAGGTTGATGCCATCCACCGGCGTCTTCCGCAGGTCGATGAGCCCATGCGGCGCGTGCTGCACCGCATCCACCAGGATGTAGAGCTCGGGCTTGATGGAGCGCGCGCGGCGCACGATCTCGGCCATGTCGAGCTTGGCGCCCGAGATGTTGGAGGCGTAGATCACGTTGAGCAGGCAGGTGTCCTTGTCGACCAGGCGCACGATCTCTTCCACATCGACGCCGCCCGTCACCGGGTTGCTCTTCGCCACGCGCAGTTCGCGGCCGAGCCGGTCGGCGTAGAGACTCATCGCGTCGAAGGCCGAGGGATGCTCCAGCACGGTCGTGACCATGTTTGTGCCCGGCACGTTCTCGGCCACCGCACGCACCATGTCGAACATCGCGCCCGAGGCGGTGAGCGAGGCATACACGCTGCCGCCTTGCGCGTTGAGGATGGTGCGCAGGTCGTCGGCGGCCTTCGCCTGGATCTGCTGCAGCTCGACCGCGGTGGCGTGGATGCGCTCCGCGTTGTCGGGAATCGCATCGACCTGCGCGAAACGCTCGACCGCTGCCTTCAGGCGGAACGAACCGCCGGCGTTGTCGAAGTACAGGCGCTCGCGACCGTGGTGGTCGCGGTCGACCAGCAGAAAGCGCTCCTTCACTTCGCGCATCAGCGCATCGGAAAAGGCCAGGACCCGGGGGTGATTGGAAACCGTGGACACCATGCTCAGACGCCCTTGTTGTTGGGGTTCTTGTAGATCTCGCGCACCGCATCCGACATCGGGAAATTGAGGTTCACGTTCTTCGGCGGAATCGGCGACATGAACCACTTGGCGTACAGCTGGTCGATGGCGCCCGACTTCATGAGGCCCGCGACCGTTTCGTCGACCAACGCCTTGAACTGCGGATCGTCCTTGCGCAGCATGATTCCGTAGGGCTCCTGGCGCAGCGACTCCGTCAGGAGCTTGTAGTCGCCCGGCGCGGTGGCGCTGGCCACCATGCCGGCAAGCTGCACATCGTCGAGCACGTAGGCGTCGGCACGGCCCGTCGAGAGCAGCAGGAAGCCGTCGGAGGTGTCCTTGCCCGCGATCTCGTTCACTTCGATGGTGCCGCTCTTGCGCGCGCCGCGCAGCAGCTGGATGGAGGTGCTGCCCGAGACGGTGGCTACGTTCTTGCCGTTGAGGTCGGCCAGCGTGTTGATGCCCGCACTCTTGCGCACCGCCGCGGTGATGTTGGTCACGAAGTGGCTGGGCGCGAAGTCGACCTGCGCCTGCCGCTGCGTGGTGTTGGTGGTGGTCGCGCAATCGAGATCGACCGTGCCGTTCTGCAGGAGCGGAATGCGGTTGGTCGAATTGAGCATGGTGTAGCGCACCTCGATCTTCGCGAGGCCGAGCTTGGCCTTCACCGCATCGACGATCTTCAGGCAGATGTCGTTGGTTAAGCCGATGGGCGCGCCGTCGGCGCTGAGCTTGTACGAGAACGGAATCTGGCTGTCGCGCGCGCCGATCTGGATGGTGCCGCTCTCCTTGATCTTCTGCAGGGTGCCGCCGTCCTGCGCGCTGGCGGCGCTGCACGCGAAGGCCAGCACGAGGCCGAATGCCAGGGGAGACAGCGGCAGTTTCTTGAGGTTCATGGCGGGTTCCTTGAAGGGTCGATGAAGAGGGTGTGGGCGCATCTTCTGCCCGTCGACGAATTTCCAAAAGCGATTTTTTGTGATCGAATCAGATCACCAAAAGCGTTCTTTCAGCCGAGGTGCCGCACCGTGATGACCTTCAAGCAACTCGAAGCCCTCTACTGGATCGGCCAGTTGGGCGGCTTTGCGCAGGCGGCGAACCAGCTGCACACCTCGCAATCCGCCGTGTCCAAGCGGGTGCATGAGCTGGAACTGTTGTTCGACACCGAGCTTTTCGACCGCAGCCAGCGCAGCGCGCGCCTCACCGAAAAGGGCGAAGAGATGTTCGTCCTCGCCAAGCGGCTGCTGGAGCAGCGCGATGCCGCGGTCGAGCAGTTCGGCAAGCCCGAAGTGGTGGAGCGCCGCATCCGCATCGGCGTGACCGAACTCACCGCGATGACCTGGCTGCCGAGGCTGGTTGGGCTGATCCAGCAGCACTACCCCAAGGTGATCCTGGAGCCCGACGTGGACGACAGCCTGCAGCTGCGCGACAAGCTCCTGGCCGACGAGCTCGACGTGGCCGTCGTGCCGGACTCTTTTGCCGACTCGCGCATGCAGAGCAAGGTCATCGGCCGGGTGAAGAGCGCATGGATGTGCAAGCCCGGCGTGGTGCCCTCCACCGGCACGGTGCGCCTGCACGACCTGGCGCGCCACCGCATGCTGGTGCAGGGCAAGAACTCGGGCACAGGGCGCGCCTATGACGCGTGGATGAAGGACCAGGGTGTGCAGCCGTCCAACGCGATCGTGGTGAGCAACCTCGTGGCGCTCACGGGGCTCACCGTGTCGGGTCTGGGTGTGAGCTACCTGCCGCGTGAATGCCTGTCTCCGATGGTCGACGCGGGCATGCTCGCGGTGATCGAGGTCACGCCGCCACTGCCGGTGGTGCGCTACGTGGCCATGCACAAGGGCGAGCACCGCAGCGCGCTGACCTCGTCGATCGTGATGCTGGCGCAGGAATGTTGCGATTTCACGCGGATGTTTCAGGCGCAGGCGGACGCGGCGGACTGACGCACTGCGGGCGAAACTGACGTGCGTTGTTCGGGGCGCGATCACGCCGACGGGGTACCTTGCTCCGCGAATGTCCCCCGGCCTGCGGCCTCCTCCTTTATTTCGCTGCGCAAGGCACCCCATCGGCGTGATCTTTATGAGCTGCGGTCGTTGATCGGCCAGCACCGGCAGCGCGTCCAGCTGCGCGGGCATCGGGCGCCTCCTCAACGAATCTAGGGGGCCGGAGGACATTCGGACGGAACTACGCCGGAAGGATGTGCGTGGTGTTCACGCACATCCCATCGGTGACGGCTCAGTCCATCCGCTGCAATTGCACGTCTGTGACAGCCACGCTGCCCGATGCTTTGGGGAAGCGGAACTTCACCTGCTTGATGTGCTCCAGGTCCACATCGTGCACTGCAAACGCCTTGAGGGGTACGGCCACCATGTTCAGCAACGGACGTGTGGTGCCGGTGTCGGCGTAGATGGCGTCTTCAGGCGCGTCGACCAGCGGGATCGATCCGTTCGGCTTGCGCGCAATGCTGTAGAGCGCGTCGCTGAAATCGCTGCCCTTCAGCGCGACGGAGCGATCCTTGGTATCGACCAGGGACACCTCGACCTCCTGCCCGATCGGCGCCAGGACGGCGACGCGGAAGCTGAGGGTGTCGAAGCCCTTCGCCGAGAGGTCGCCGGTATTGACGGTCATGGTCGAGCCGGCCTCTTCCCACCGCAACTGGGCTTGGTCCGTCACCGACCATATAAGCGGCGTCTTCTTGTCGTAGGTGTTCACGTCATATGTCTCGCCTTCTTTGAACAGGGGCTTGCTGGAAGCGCTGGTGAGAGGATCGGTGCACGCCGCCACGGCCCGTCCACGGCTCCTCAGGAACTGGCACTGCACGGCTTCCTTGAATGCCTCGAACATTGCCGACAGACCGCTCTCGTTCTTCTTGCTGCTGTCTGTATTTCGGAAGCTCTGAAGCAATTTGCGCTGAGCCGCCGGTTGATGAATCGTCAGGACCACGCGCTCGCTGCAACTGGCCTCGCCGGCTGGACATCCGGCGGACGGAATGGGTGCCTGGCCTTTCCAGTACGGCGCGAACTGAACTTCGTCACCGACGAAATAGCGAACGAACGATTCCATCAGGAAGGCTCCGCCACGCCGTTGATCGCTTGCGCCGAGCCGCAGCGTTTCCATGGTCCCGGGCTGCTTGCAATGGAAGGGCGCAGCGCCGCGGGACACGATGTCGTACACGGTGCCATCTGACGTCGTGTAGTTACTGACATCCGAACCTACGGCATCATCAGTCTCGGACCAATGCGTGTTGTAGAAATTGTGGTTGGCGCCTCTCGCGACAATCTGGAATTTCGGTGCGGTTTCATCCTCCGCCGTGTAGCGGCTGTCGTCGAAGATCTGCGCGCCCGGCATGTTGTAGACGTCGCCATCGCAGGTCGGCAACAGCGTTGCAAACGGGACATGCGTGACGCGCGACAGCTGACGGGCATTGATCGGAGCCAACGAAAAAACTGCACGTATCTTGTGCGGCGGCTCATTGCCGGAAGGCAACAGCACACCGGACTGCGACAGCGCATCCGGGGACGCTGCGCGCTCAAGCCATGCCACGCTGTTCGCGTTGATGTCCTTCAGTGTCACCGCCTCGGCGGCTCTCAGCTTTGCCGCAGCCGTGGTCAGCGCGGCCGTCTCGGTGTCGTGTCTTGCCTTCGCGGCCACGGCTTCGCTCTGGCGCTGCGCCACGGCCTGTTTGAGTGCATCGTGCGTGGGCGAATCCGCCGTCACGGCCGCGAGCGCGGTCTTTGCCTTGGTCAGTTCTCTGGCCGCGGCATCCGCCGCCGCCTTGGCTGTGTTCACGCGACCCAGAACTTGCGCGAGTTCTGCCTTGGCCAACGCCGCGGCCATGCGAAGACCGCGCGCCGTCTCGACGTTCTCATAGCTGATACCGATGCGCTGCTTGTTCAGTTCCACCGCATAGGCGACCGCTTCCGCGCCACGCGAGTGCCCGATGATGCCCACGCGGTCGAGGTCCAGCTTTCCCTTGAGCTGCGCCAGCTCGACGCCGTTGAAAACGCCGGTGGCATTGCCCGTGCGCAGCATGTCGAGCGTCGTCATGAGCAACTGGCCGCGCGCCAGTGCGCCAGCATCGGATGCGTTGTAGTTGTTGAGACCGTTGATTTTTCCCGCATCGATGGAAAACGCCGCGTAGCCGTTTTCCGCCAAGCTCTTCTGCAGGTAGTCGTAGCCCTTGGCGTTGTTGAGTTCCGAGGAGTCGTGCATGCCATGCAGAAACACCACCACGGGGAAGCCGCCCGATGGCGACACCTGAACCTTGGACATGCCCGGCGTACCGGCCTCGCCGTTGGGATACCTCACCGTGCCGCGCAAAGGCACGGTGTAGATCACCTCCTTGTTCTTCTGGTCGGACACAGCCGTGGTGCCCAACCTGTAGACGACCTGCTCCGACGCCGTGAAACGGCCTTTTTCTCCAAAGGGCACCGTGGCCGAATACCGGGTGATTTCGGACGGGTCAGCCGGATTCGGCATCTCCGTCACGGGGACCGTCGCTGCGGGTTCGGCAGGTGCCGCGGGTGGCGGCGCCGGGTCTGTCGTACCGGAAGGCGGCGGCTGTGTCAGCGCGAATGGCACCGCGCTTCCTCCTCCATCACCGCCCCCACCGCATCCGCCCATCGACGCGACCGCAAGAAAAAGCGCGCACGCCTGCGACACGCGCCTTGCACGTTTGAATTTCATTGTTTCTCTCCCTGACTCCAAGCACGATGGGCGCGTGTTGCTCACATGGCATACAGCGCGCCCGACGGGTGTCGAATGTCCGGGAGCACGTGCGCGACGGTGCGGGCTGCGGCTTGATCGCCGGCCCGTCAGGTCATGCACCCCTCCCTCGCAAAGACGCTGCCTTCGAAGCAGCATTCATGCCAGCCGCGCACGCCTGCGATCCAGCAGCGTGCGATGTGCACGCGCCACGGAAGGCGTCTAGCTGCCGCGCGTCAACATCCGCCCCGCCCGCGCAAGCACGCGCGCCTCCGCCTCCCCACCGCGATACGCCAGCACACCGTTCACGAACACCCGCTCCACACCCACGCTCACGCCGTGCGGCTTGTCGTAGGTCGCCGTGTCGGCGATGGTCTCTGGGTCGAACACCACCACGTCGGCCATCGCGCCGGCGCGCAGCAGGCCGCGGTCGGCGATGCGCAGGTTGCGCGCGGTCATGCCGGTCATCTTGTGCACCGCCTGCTCCAGCGTGAAGAGGCGGCGCTGGCGCCAGTAGCGCGCGAACACGCGAGGGAACGCGCCCCACAGGCGTGGATGCGGATGGCGGTCGTGCGGCAGACCGTCACTGCCGATCATCGTGAGCGGGTGCGCGATGACCCGCTCCACGTCTTCTTCCTGCATCTGGAAGTAGCAGGCGCCGCCGGGCTTCAGCCGCACACAGGCCTCCTGCTCGCTGATGCCCCACTCGCGCGCGATGTCGGAAACGAGGCGGCCGGTCATCTCCGGATGCGGGTCGGACCATGTCAGCAACACATCGATCACGCCATCGACCAGGTCCTCGCGCAGCACGGTGGAGCCGGCCACGTAGGGGTACACGTCCATCGCGATCTTCTGGCGCTGCGCGAGCGCTTCGATGAGCGGCAGCGTTTCCTTCGTGCGGCCCCAGTTCGCGGGGCCCGCGCACTTGTGATGAGAGATGACCAGCGGCACGCCGGCGTTGAACGCCGAGTCGCCGGCCTCGTGCAGCGCCTCGACGATCTGCTGCATCTCGCTGCGCAGGTGCGTGGCGTACACGCCGCCGTGGCGCGCGACGACGCGGGCGAGCGCGGTGACCTCTTCCGCCGGCGCGGCAAAGGCTTCTTCGTAGAACAGGCCCGACGACATGCCGTGCGCCCCATCGGCCATGCAGCTGTCGAGCAGCGCTTCCATGCGCGCCAGCTCTTCGGCGCTCGCAGGCCGGTCGAGCGCTTCCATGCTCGCAAAGCGCAGCGTCGTGTGGCCGACCAGCGCAGCCACGTTGAGCGCAGGCTGCGTCGCATCGACAGCCGCCCTGTACTCGGCCATGGTCGCGTGCCTGAACGAATCGGCGCCCAGCAGCGTGAGCGGCGGCTTCGACTGCGGCGTGCGGTACGGCGCGAGCGAGATGCCGCAGTTGCCCGTCACCACGGTGGTGATGCCCTGCGACACCTTCGGCAGGCACAGCGGATCGCGCAGCACGATCGCATCGTCGTGCGTGTGCGCGTCGATGAAGCCGGGGGCGATCACCTGGGTGCGGCAGTCGACGATGTCGATGTCGGCGAGCGCAAGTCCTTCGGGCAGCCGCCCGCGCAGGCCTTCGCCGAGCGCGAGGATGCGGTCGCCCTGCAGCAGCACGTCACCGGGCCACGAAGGCCCGCCCGAACCGTCGACCACCAGGCCCGCTTCGAGCAGCACGGCTTTGGCGTCGCTCACGATGCGCGCCCTTCCTTGCGGCTGATGCCGCCGCCGTCCCAGCTTTGCAGCGGGTGCGTGGTGGCGTCGATGCCGTGGCGCTGGAAGGCTTCGCGGGCGCGCTGCAGGCGCTGCACCGCGGGCTCGCCGCGGCGTTGCGCCACCAGCACGGTGAGGATTTCAATGGCGGTCAGGTGCGTGAGGTAAGCGTCGATGCCCACGTGCATCACCGCATCGTCGGGCACCGAGAGGCCCAGCAGAAAGTCGGCCTTGGCCGCGAGCGCGGTGCCGGGCCGCGTGAGCGCAACCACCTTGGCGCCCTGCCCGCGCGCGATGTCCACCGCATCGAGCAGCGAGGGCATGCCGCCCACGTGCGAGATCGCGATGACCACGCCGCCCGGCCGCTGCGCCGCGCCGGCGACCTGCTGCAGGTGGTAGTCGGCCCAGGCATTGGCCGAGAGGCCGAGGCGAAAGAGCCGCGCCTGCAGGTCGTTGGCCATGAACCACGAGGTCGCGCCCGCGCCGTACAGGTCCACATGCGGCGCTGCGGCGATGGCGGCCACGGCGCCGTCAAGCACCTGCATGTCGAGCTGGCCGCGCACGCCCGAGACCGAGGCCGCAGCGCTGCGTGCGATCTTGCTGACCACTTCGTCCGCCGCGTCCTCGATGTTCACGCGGCGGTGCAGCGGCGAGCCGCCGAGCGCCAGCTCCTGCGCGAGCGCGAGCTTGAATTCGCGCAGGCCCGCAAAGCCCAGGTCGCGGCAGGTGCGCATGATGGTGGGCACCGAACTGCGCGAGCGCTCGGCCAGCTGCTCGAAGCTCTCTTCGAGCGCGCGGTCGGGGTCTTCGAGGATCAGATCGAGAATCGCGCGCCGCGTGGCGGGGGCGCTGCCGCGAAGTTCGGCGATTCTCTTGAGCAAGGAGGGAGTCATCGGTGGCACGCGTTCAGAAATGCATGGCGACGGCGTCGCTCACGCGGTAGTTCTCTTCGACCACGGGCATCCAGTGCCATTTGTCAAAAGTGGTGCAGGGGTGCGAGATGCCCAGGCCGACACGGTCGCCGACGACAGGCGCCAGCGCTTCTTCGCTCGCGTCCCAGCGCAGGTAGGCGTGCTGGTCGTTGAGCGCGGTGATCTTCCAGCCGGTCGGCACGGCCTCGGCTTCGAGCGCGCCGCGGGCCGCGCGTGCAATGGGAACGGGCATCGAGAGGTCGAACGAAATGTCGCGCTTGCCCACGGCAAGGATCGCAAGACCGGGCTCGGGGCGCGACTGCACCGTGGCCCAGACCTCCATCGCCGGGCGCAGGCCTTCGCCGCAGTCGCAGCCCAGGCGCTCGTCCACCGCATTCACCATGCGCTTGTAGAAACCGTGGTCGTGCGTGACGTAGCAGCCCGAGCGCAGCAGGCCGCGCACCGGCGAACCCAATGCAGGCTTCAGGCGCCCGGCCACCAGGTCGAAGATGGCCGAGCCGCCGGCCGAGACCAGCACCTCGTCGGTCTCGAAGAGCTTTTGCGTGTCGCAGTGGCGGGCGATGGCTTCGACGCGGTCCATCAGCGTGTTCGCATACGCGGTGTCGGGCTCGCTGATGCCGGTGGCGCCCTGCCCTTCATAGGTCTCGATGCCCACGAGCTTGACCGCATCGCTTGCACGCAGCCGCGTGGCAAGCGTCACGGCTTCTTCGTGCGTGCGGCAACCGGTGCGCGCACCTTCGACGCCGATCTCGATCATCACTTCGAACGGCACGCTTGCAGGATGGCGCCTGGCCCAGTCTTCGATGAGCGCGAGCTGCGCCAGCGAATCGACCAGGAACACGATGCGCAGGCCCGCATTGGCGCTCAGCAGCATCTGGATGCCCGCCAGGTCTTCATCGCTCACCACCTGGTTGGCGATCAGCGTGCGGCGCGCGCCGGCCGCCACGCCCACGGCCAGCTGCGTGACGGTCGCGAAGGTCAGGCCCCATGCGCCCGCATCCAACTGGCGCTGGAAGAGCTGCGGCGACATGGTGGTCTTGCCGTGCGGTGCGAGGTCGATGCCCCACTCGCGCACGCGCGACTGCATCCACGCGAGGTTGTGCTCCAGCGCCTCGCGCTTGAGCATGGCCAGCGGCAGCGGCAGGTCGCCGGCCAGCACATTCCATCCGGCGGTGCCGACTTCGCTGCGGCGGCGCGGCGCCTGCGTGCGCGGGTAGCCCTTGAAGCTGCTACCCAGCAGCGGGTCGTTGAAGTCAGGGGCGGCGGTAGCGGTGTCTGTCATGGTCGTCATGCGGCGATATTGGAAAGCAGTTCCTTGCGGATGCAGGCGCTGTAGTGTCCTGGAGATATTTCGTCGAGCGGCGGCACGGTCTGCGCGCAAGCCTCGATGGCGTGCGGGCAGCGCGTGCGAAATACGCAGCCCGAGGGCGGCGAGATGGGGCTGGGAATGTCCCCCTTGAGCGCGATGCGCTCGGTGGCGAGCGTGGGGTCGGGCTTGGGGCTGGCGGCCAGCAGCGCCTGGGTGTAGGGGTGCGAGGGGCGCGCGAACAGCTCGTCGGTCTCGGCCACCTCCATCACCTTGCCCAGGTACAGCACCACCACGCGGTCGCACAGGTACTCGACCACATCGAGGTCGTGCGAGATGAAGAGCATGGTGAGCCCGAGGCGCTCGCGCAGGTCGGCCAGCAGGTTGATGACCTGCGACTGGATCGACACGTCCAGCGCCGACAGCGGCTCGTCCGCCACGATGAATTCGGGTTCCACCGCCAATGCGCGCGCCACGCCGATGCGCTGGCGCTGCCCGCCCGAGAACTCGTGCGGAAAGCGGCTCGCATGCTCGGCGCGCAGGCCCACGGTTTCGAGCAGCTCGGCAATGCGCTTGTCGCGCGCCGCCGCGCCCTTGTGCAGGCCATGCGTGGACAGCGCCTCGCCGAGGATCGCACTGATGCGCATCTTCGGATTCAGGCTCGCGTACGGGTCCTGAAAAATGATCTGCAACTTGCTGCGCAGCTTGCGCATGCGCTCGCCCGAAAGCGCGCCGATGTCTTCGCCGCGGTAGAGCACCTGGCCCTCGGTGCGCTCGACAAGGCGCAGCACGGTGCGGCCGATGGTGCTCTTGCCGGAGCCGGATTCGCCGACCAGGCCCAGGGTTTCGCCGGGCTGGATGGCGAAGGAGACATCGTCGACCGCGCGGACCGGGCGGTCGCTGCTGCCGAAGTACTTCTTGAGTCCGCGGACTTCGATGAGGGGGGCGGCAGTGGTCATGGGGATGTTGTTTTGGCTCCCTCCCCTTCCGGGGGAGGGTTGGGGTGGGGGCACGACGGCACTGGATGAAGCACTGCGCCGAACGAACGCCGCTTGCCCCCATCCCAGCCTTCCCCCGGAAGGGGAAGGAGCAACACGCCGGGCAGTGCGCTTCTCATGCGACCCTCACCAGCGGCTGCATCGGCTGCACGCGAACGCAACGCGCTTCGCGGCCATGGTGCGTTTCGATCAGCGGCGGCATCGCAGCGCTGCACTCGGGCAGCGCCAGGTCGCAACGCGGCTCGAAAGCACAACCAGGCGGCGGCGCGAGCGGACTGGACACCTGCCCGCGAATCGCAAAAAGCCGCTTCGGCTTGGGCTGCCCCGGCAGCCGCGCCTTGCCAGGCAGGCAGGCCAGCAAGCCCTGCGTGTACGGATGCTCGGGCTGCGCGAACAGCGGCCGCACCGGCGCGCTCTCGACCACGCGGCCCGCATACAGCACCACCACATCGTCCGCATGGTGCGCGACCACGCCCAGGTTGTGGGTGATGAAGAGGATGCTCATGCCCGTCTCGGCCTGCAGCCGGCGCATGAGCTCCAGGATCTGCGCCTGGATGGTCACGTCCAGTGCCGTGGTGGGCTCGTCGGCGATCAACAACGTCGGGTCGCAGGCCATCGCGAGCGCGATCATCACGCGCTGGCGCATGCCGCCCGAGAGCTGGTGCGGGTACTCGTGGATGCGCTGCGCCGCGGCCGGAATCTCCACCAGCTCCAGCATGCGCAGCGCATGCGCGAGCGCGGCCTTGTGGTCCAGCCCCTTGTGCAGGCGCACGCTCTCGGCGATCTGCTCGCCGATGGTGAACACCGGGTTCAGGCTGGTCATCGGCTCCTGGAAGATCATCGACAGCTGGTTGCCGCGCAGCGACCGCATCTCGCGTTCGCCGATCTGCAGCAGGTCGAGCGTCTTGCCTTCACGGGTGACGAAAGAGGCCGAGCCGCTGACCTGCGCGTTCGCCGTCTTGGGCAACAGGCGCATCAGCGTGAGGCTGGTGACCGACTTGCCCGAGCCCGACTCGCCGACCAGCGCGGTGGTCTTGCCCGGTTGGATCGAGAAGCTCACATCGGCCACCGAGCGGATCAGGCCGTCCTCGGTGGGGAAGCTGGTGCTCAGGTGGCTGACCGTGAGACGCGGGGTTTGATTGGCGTTCGTCATCACGAGGTTTTCTTCAGCTTGGGGTCGAGCAGGTCGCGCACGCCGTCGCCCAGCAGTTGCAGCGACAGCGCCGTGAAGATGATCGCCAGCCCCGGGAACAGCACCACCCAGAAGGCCTGGTGCGCGTACTGCTGGCTGCCCGCGACCATGGTGCCCCAGGTCGGGATCTCGGGCGGCACGCCGACGCCGAGGAACGACAACCCCGCCTCGGCCAGGATGGCGTAGGCAAAGATGAAAGACACCTGCACCAGGATCGGCGACATCAGGTTCGGCAGGATGTGGCGCCACAGGATGCGCGAGGTGCGAACGCCCAGTGCGCGCACGGCTTCCACGAACAGCAGCTCCCGCACCACCAGCGTGGAGGCCCGCACCACCCGCGCCACGCGCGGTGTGTAGACCAGCACCAGCGCGAGCACGGTGTTCATCAGCGAAGGTCCGAGGATGGCCACCAGCGCGATGGCCAGCAGGATGTCGGGGAAGGACATCATCGCGTCGACCACGCGCATGAGCGGCGTATCCAGGCGCCGGAAGAAGCCGGCCATCAGGCCCAGCACCGTGCCGGCGATGACCGAGCCCAGCGCAGTGAGCGCCGCGATGGCCAGCGAGTAGCGCGCGCCGTGCACGATGCGCGAATACATGTCGCGGCCGAGCTCGTCGGTGCCCAGCAGGTGCGCGGCGCTCGGCGCCTTCAGGCGGTCGAGCACGGCGGTGTCGTTGGGGTCGATGGAGGCGAACAGGGGCGCGCCGATGGCCATGACGGCAATGACCAGCAGCACCAGCGCGGAGACCATCACGATGCGGCGGTGCATCAGCTGGCGGAGCATTCTTGGCATTTGCATTTCTTTTCTTCCCTCAGACCTTCACGCGCGGATCGACGACGGCGTACAGCAGGTCGATGGAGAAATTGATGAGCACGTAAATCGCGGCAATGACGAGCAGCGCGCCTTGAATGACGGGGTAGTCGCGCCGCAGCACCGCACTCACCACTAGGTTGCCGACGCCCGGCAAACCGAACACCGTCTCGGTGATGACGGCGCCGCCGATCATCAGCGCGACCGTCAGGCCGATCACCGTGACGATGGGCACCAGCGCATTGCGCAGCGCGTGCTTGAGCACCACCTTGCTCTCTGAGAGGCCCTTGGAGCGCGCGGTGCGCACATAGTCTTCGCCGAGCACATCGAGCATCGAGGCGCGGGTGAAGCGGATGATGAGCGCGGAGTTCAGGAGGCCCAGCACCGCCGCAGGCAGCACCAGCGCATGCAGCCGCTCGGCCAGCGCCGCATCGGGCGCGCCATAGCCTGACACCGGAAACCATCCGAACGACACCGCGAAGATCTGGATCAGCACGATGCCCAGCCAGAAGCTCGGAATGCTCGCGCCCAGCATCGCGATGCCGGTGAACAGCTGGTCGACCACGCGCCCGCGGAACACGGCAGAGACGATGCCGCAAGGCACGCCGATCAGCGCCGCGATGGCCACGGCCATGAGCGCGAGCAGCGTGGTGGGCTCGGCGCGCTCCCACAGCGCCTGCGTCACCGGGCGCTGCAGGAAGATCGAGGTGCCCAGGTTGCCCTGCAGCACTTCGCGCAGCCAGTAGCCGAACTGCATGGGCAGCGGCTTGTCGAGGCCGTATTCCTTTTGCACGCGGGCGATGTCGGCCGCCGTGGCCTGGTCGCCGAGCAGCACCGAGACCGGGTCACCCGAGGCGGCGCGCGTGAGCACGAAGACCAGCACCGCCACGATGGCGAGCACCACGAGCATGCCCACCGCGCGCGAGGCGATGTAGCGCAGCGAAGGCTTCTTCATCACGAAGAGAACTCGATGGCGGCCGCGCTGCCCACTGCCACGTACTGGCCGGTGAACTTGATGCCGCCCTTCTGCACGCGGAACACCGTGACGTTGTCGCCCTGCTTGTTGTGGCACACGTAGAGGAACTTGCCGCTCGGGTCCAGCGTGCAGCTGCGCGGGTAGTTGCCGCGCGACCACTCTTCGCGCACGAGCGTAGGCGCGCCGGTGCGGGCATCGATCCTGAACAGCGAGATCGAATCGTGCAAACGGTTCAGCGACACGAAGTGCCGGCCGTCCGGCAGCATGCGGATGCCCGAGGCGTAGCTGGTGCCCTTGAAGCCCTGCGGCAGCGCCGAGGTTTCGCTCACCAGCGTGAGCACGCCGGTGGCGCTGTCGTAGCGCATGAAGGCGATGGTCGAGGCCTCCTCGTTCACCAAGTAGAACCACTTGCCGTTTGGATGAAAGACAAAGTGGCGCGCGCCCGAGCTTTCGGACACCGCGACGGTGCTGGGCTGGCTCAGCACGCCGGTGATGCGATCGAAACGGTACGAGATCACGCGGTCCAGGCCTAGGTCGGCGACCAGCACGAAGCTGCCGGTGGGGTCGCTGTGCACCATGTGTGCATGCGGGCCGTCGTGGTCGCTGGTGGCAAAGCCTTCGTGCGAGCGGGCCGCGGCCGGCACCACGTCGGCACCGGGCTTGCAGGGCGTGGCGCCACAGGCGGCCGCGTCCTTGTAGACCACGGCGGCGCGGTCGGTGTCGAAGCTGCCGTCGGCGCGCAGTGCGATCACGCTGACGTCACCGCTCGCGTAGTTGGCGGTGAAAAGGAAGCGGCCGTCCGGATGCACACTGACGTACGCCGGGTCCTTGCCGCCGCAGGCCATCTCGGCCACGAACGACAGCGCGCCGTCCGCACCGATGCGAAAGGCCGAGACCGAACCGGCCTCGAACTCGTTGGCTGCATAGAGCATCGGCAGCTTCGGATGGCGCGCGAGCGATGCGGGGTTGCGCAGCTTGGCGTTGCTGCCCGTGCTGGCAACGGCGGGCGGTGCGCCGGGAATGGGCTTGAGCGCGCCGGTCGCACCGTCCATCACGAACTGATGGACGCCGAGGCCGCGCCCGCCGCGCCACGGCTTGCCGCCGTCGCTGTAGGTGCCGACGTAGGCGTACACAGGACCGGACGTGGCAGCCTGTGCGGTGGAGGCCGTGAGGCCGAGGGCTCCGAGGCCGGAGGCCAGTGCGCTGGCTTGCAGAAGTTGGCGACGCGATGGCATGGCAGTGGTCCTTCCGGCCTTACTTGATCTTCGCGTTCCAGAAGAAGGGCCAGGTCGCGGGCTGGTAGTTGTCCAGCGCCGGGCTCTTGGCCGAGAGGCCGTTGAACTTGCCGACGTTGATGTACGGCACCTCGTCGTAGATGACCTGCTGCACCTTGCCCCACAGCGCGCCGCGCTTGGCGGGATCGCTCTCGACATTGAAGGCCTGCAGCGCCGACTTCTTGGCGGGCGTGTCCCACCAGCCGGGCGCACCGTCACCCAGTTGCGGCGGCGACAGCATCGGCTCGGGGAACTGGCCCGAGTGGGTCACGTAGATGTCCCACAGCTTCGAATCGTTGCGGCGCTGCACCAGCGTGGCCCAGTCGACCACGTTCAGGTCGACCTTGAAGCCGGCGCGCTTGAGTTGCTCGGCCATCAGCAGCGACATGTTGTAGTGAAAGTCGTACTGGCGGCTGGTGAGCACGCGGATCGGCTCGCCCTTGTAGCCGGCCTTGGCCGCGGCTTCCTTGGCCTTGGGTGCGTTGCGCTGGTTGTACTGGTCGCCGCCGGCGGTCGAATAGAACGGCGAGCCCTTGGGGAAGTGGTTGGCCTCGGCCACGAAGAAGCGCGTGTCGCCGAAGCCGGCGGCGAGCATCTCGCCTTCGCCGAGCGCGGTTTGAATGGCCTGGCGCACGGCCGGGTTGGCGGCCACGCCTTCCTTGGTGTTGAGCACGAGGTAGGGGAAGCCGAACGACGGCGTCATGATCGGCACGGTCTTGCCGCCCGACTTCTCCAGGCGCGGCAGGGCTTCGACCGGCAGCAGGTCGGCAAAGTCGTACTGGCCGGCGAGCGCACCTTCGACGCGCGTGCTGGCGTTGGGCACGGGCACGAAGCGCAACTCTTCGATGACCGCCTCGCGCTTGCCGCCGTAGCCGCTCGCGGGTTCCTTGCGCGCGGCGTACTTGTCGAAGCGGGTGAGCAGCACGAACTGGTCGGGGCGGCGCTCCTTGAACTTGTAGGGGCCGGTACCGACGAACTCCTTGAGCGGCGAGGCGATCGATTCCTTGGCCATGATCGCGGCCATGCCGCTGGGCAGCGCAAGCTGCGAGAGCAGCGGCGCATAGGGCGCCTTCAGCACGATCTCCACGCCCAGCGGGCCCTTGGCCTTGAGCGTCTCGATTTCCTTGCCCACGGCCTTGCCGCGCGGCGACTGGTCCATCCACCGCTGCAGGCTGGCCACCACATCGTCGGCGGTGAGCTCGCGGCCGCTGTGCAGCATCACGCCCTTGCGCAAGGTGATCGCGTAGGACTTGCCGTCGGCGGAGATCTTCGGCATGGTTTCGGCCAGCATCGGCACCACGTTCCACTTGGCGTCGAAGGTGTAGAGCGTCTCGTACACGTGCTGCATGATGGTTCCGACCAGGTCGGCGGTGGAGGCCATCGGGTCCAGCGTCTGAGGCTCGGCCACCATCGCCAGCGTGGCGAAGTTGCGCGGACCCTGGGCATGCGCTTGCTGATGCGGCAGCACGGCACACAGCATCGCGAGCAAGGATGCACCCAGCAGGCTGCGCTTGGACAGCATGGGCAGGCGCCGGGCAAGACCGGCGTTGGCGGCATGGGGCATGGGGAACTCCTTCGTGGGGCGGGCGAGGTTATGAAAGAAATTTTCTTTTCTGCCCGAACTTTGAAGCATCAACCATGCCAAATCATCCGTGTTAACCCTTGATTGGATGATTTTCTGAAATAGATTTTCAGATTGGATCGATACTTGCGATCGTTTTTCCTCCCTTCTTGTTCACTTTTCAGGAGTCCTCCCATGCCCCTCGAATACCTCGGCGCCCCGCCCGTCGCCTCGGACCGCCAGGCCCGCCCCTTCTCCCCGGCCGTGCGCGCGGGCGATTTCATCTATGTGTCGGGCCAGGTGCCCGCCAACGCCGAAGGCGAGATCGTGGTGGGCGGCATCGAGGCGCAGACGCGCCAGGTGATGGAAAACCTGAAGAAGGTGCTCGCGCTGGCCGGTGCCACGCTCGACGACGTGTGCAAGAGCACCGTGTGGCTGCACGACGCGCGCGACTTTGGTGCCTTCAACCGCATCTACATGAGCTACTTCGGAGAGAACAAGCCGGCGCGCTCGACCACCGAGGCGCGCCTGATGGTCGATGCCAAAGTGGAAATCGACGTCGTCGCCTACAAGCCGAAGTAACTGCTACTTCAGCTCGGTCTTGCGCTGGATGATCCGCGAGACCAGCCCGTACTCCACCGCCTCCTCCGCCGAGAGCCAGCGGTCACGCTCGATGTCGGCCAGCACCACGTCGATGTGCTTGCCGGTCTCGCGCGAGATTTCGTGCGCGATGCGCTGGCGGGCCTTGATGATTTCCTGCGCCTGGATGGCGATGTCGGTCGCCTGCCCGCCGGCGCCGCCGCTGGGCTGGTGGATCAGGAAACGCGTGTTCGGCAGGCACACGCGCCGCTCGCGCGGAGCCGCCAAAAACAGGTGCGTGGCGGCGCTGCCCACCCAGCCGGTGCCGATCATGTTCACCGGCGCGCTGATGAAACGCACGATGTCGTGAATGGCATCGCCCGACTCCAGGTGGCCGCCGGGCGAACTCACGAGGATGTCGATGGGCTTGTCGGTGCTGTCCGCGTCGAGCGCGATGAGCCGGCGCGTGACGTCGGCGGCGACCGAGTCGGTGATGGTGCCGAAGATCAGCAGCGTGCGCGATTTGAACGCCTTCTCCTCCAGGTAGGAGGTGCGCGGCTCGCCCGTGGCTGCGGGCTTGGTGTCGTCGTCGGTTTCCATGGTCGGGAAAAACTCCAGTGGGTTGTGTCGGTGTGCAGGATGACGAACCGAACCCCCAGTTTCGCGGCATTGCGCGTGCGGCGCCAGCGCGCCTTGGCTTACCCCGGCACCGCCGGCCACAGTCGCACCGGGGTTTCGAAGCGAAACGGCAGTAGCAGCAGCACCGCGCCCTCGCCCACGAAGAGGCCGTATTTTTCGAGCCCCTGCGACAGTTCCGGCGTGATGGCCAGAGGGCTCATGGATCAGGCGCTCCGCGCTCAGCCGGCCAGCCGGCCCGCCACCAGCTGCAGCACGCGGTCGCAGCGCCCGGCCAGTTCCTGGTCGTGCGTGACCATCACGAAGGCCGTGCCGTGCCGGTGCGCCAGGTCCAGCATCAGCGCGAACACCGTGTCGGCCGTGCTGCGGTCCAGGTTGCCGGTGGGCTCGTCGGCCAGCACGCAGGCCGGCTGCGTGACCAGCGCGCGCGCGATCGCCACGCGCTGGCGCTCCCCGCCCGACAGTTCCGCCGGCCGATGGTGAAGGCGCTCGCCCAGGCCCACGCTCTCAAGGATCTTCGCGGCCGCCTGTGCCGCCTGCGCGGATTCGACGCGGCGGATCTTCAGCGGCATCGCCACGTTGTCCAGCGCGCTGAACTCGGGCAGCAGGTGATGGAACTGGTAGACGAAGCCCAGGTGCATGTTGCGCAGCCGCCCCTGCTCGGCGGCATCGGCGTGCGCGATGTCCTTGCCCAGCAGCTCGACCTTGCCCGAGGTCGGCGCATCAAGTCCGCCCATCAGGTGCAACAGCGTGCTCTTGCCCGAACCGGAAGCGCCGACGATGGCCAGCGTTTCGCCGGCGCGCACGTCCAGGTCGACGCCGTGCAGCACGGTGAGGTCGAGGCGGCCTTCGTGGAATCGCTTCGTGAGTCCACGGGCCTTCAATACGACACCATTGGCGCCGGGCCGTCCCAAGCCAATGGCGGCCCCCTCGGGGGGCAGCGAGGACACGCCAGTGCCGAGCGTGGGGGTCACTTCACTCATAGCGCAATGCCTCGGCAGGGTTCACCCGGCTGGCGCGCCAGCTCGGGTACAGCGTGGCCAGGAAGGCGAGCACGAGGGAGATGATGGCAATGGGCATGATGTCGCTGCGTTGCGGGTCGCTGGGCATCTTGCTGATCAGGTAGATGTCCTTGGGCAAAAAGCTGGCATGAAAGAGCCGCTCCAGGAAGGGCACGATCACGTCGATGTTGTAGGCGATGCCCAGGCCCAGCAGCAGGCCGGCCACGGTGCCGATCACGCCCACCATCGCGCCCTGCACCACGAAGATGCCCATGATGCTGCGCGGCGAACTGCCCAGCGTGCGCAGGATGGCGATGTCGGCGCGCTTGTCGGTCACCGTCATCACCAGGGTGGAAACCAGGTTGAACGCGGCCACGGCCACGATCAGCGTGAGGATGATGAACATCATGCGTTTCTCGACCTGCACGGCCGCGAACCAGGTCTTGTTCTGGCGCGTCCAGTCGCGGATGAGGAACTCGCCCGGCAGGCTCACGGCCAGCTGGTCGGCCACGTCGCGCGCCTCGTTCAGGTCCTTGAGCTTCAGCCGGATGCCGGTCGGGCCTTCGAGGCGGAACACCTTGGCCGCGTCCTGCTCGTGCACCATGGCCAGCGCCGAGTCGTACTCGTAGTGGCCCGAGTCGAACACGCCCACCACGGTGAACTGCTTCAGGCGCGGCACCACGCCGGCCGGCGTGACCTGCCCGCCCGGCGCCACCAGCGTGACCTGGTCGCCCGGCTGCACGAAGAGCGAGCGCGCAAGCTCGATGCCCAGCACGATGCCGAATTCGCCCGGCACCAGCTTGTCGAAGGTGCCCTTGCCGGCGATACCGCCGGTGTCGGTCACTTCGGGTTCCAGCTTGGGGTCGATGCCGCGGACGATGGCGCCCTTCATGTCTTCGCCGCGCGCGATGAGCGCCTGCGTGTTGATGAAGGGTGCGGCGCCGATCACCTCGGGGTTCTTGCGCGCGGCGGCCATGATGTCGTCCAGGCTTTGCAGCGCCTGGCCGTCGCGCGAGAAGATCTCGATGTGCGACACCACGCCGAGCATGCGGTCGCGCACCTCTTTCTGGAAGCCATTCATCACACTGAGCACAATGATCAGCGCCGCCACGCCCAGTGCGATGCCGAGCATCGACACACCGGAGATGAAGGAGATGAAGCCGTTGCGCCGCGTCGCCCGGCCTGCGCGCGTGTAGCGCCAGCCGAGCTGCAGTTCATAAGGGAGTCGCATAGGGGCGGGATTGTGGCATCACGGAAAGCCGAGGGGCTTCCGGGACAATAGAGGGATGGCCGAACAACACCCCCCACGACATCTGTTGATCCCCTTTGCCGGCCGCGGTTCCCAGTCCTGCCGCGCCGCACTGACCGCGCTGAAGCTGCCGAACCTCGAAACCCTGCTCACCCGCCTGGCGCTGGCAGACACCGACACGCTGGACGAAAGCACCCGCTCGCCGCCGCACGAACGCGCCCTCGCCCGCGCCCTGGGCATCGCCGTCGACGACGGCTGCATCCCCTGGGCCGCGCTGGAGGCACGGCAAACAGGCGTGGCCGCGGCCGACGACGAAGAAGCATGGGGCCTGGCCACGCTGAGCCATTGGCTGGTGGGCATCGACGACGTGGCGCTGGGCGATCCGTCCGCCATCGAGATCGACGCCGCCGAATCGGCCGCGCTCCTGGCCGTGGCGCAGCCCTTCTTCGAGGAAGACGGCATCGCGCTGCATCCCTCGCCCACCCCGGGCCGCTGGCTTGCACGCGCGCGCATCTTCGACGGGTTGGCCACAGCCTCCATCGATCGCGCGGTGGGCTACCCGATCTCGCAATGGTCGCCGCTGGGCGACGCGGCCCGCCCGCTGCGCCGGCTGCAGAACGAAATGCAGATGCTGCTCTACACGCAGCGCGTGAACGACGACCGCGCCGCGCGCGGCGTGCCGGCCATCAACTCCTTCTGGCTCAGCGGCACCGGCGCGTTGAAGGGCGCAACGCCGACCGCCCCCGCACCCACCGTGAACAACACCCTGCGCGTGCCCGCCCTGCAGGACGACGGCGCGGCCTGGGCCGAGGCCTGGCAGGCGCTGGACGCCGGCGACATCGCCGCGCTGCTGGCCGACTACACGCGCGGCGCCGAAGTGACGCTCACCCTTTGCGGCGACCGCGCCGCGCAGCGCTACACCGTGCAGCAGCGCGGCCTGGCACGCTGGGCCAGGAGCCTGTTCGATCGCACACGCGCAGCCAACGTGCTGGAGTCGCTGTGAAGATCGTCGCCCGAGACATTCCCCCGCGCACCGTCTGGGCGCTGGAACAGGCGGGCGTGCATCCGCTGCTCGCGCGCCTTTTCGCCGCGCGCGGCGTGCTGGCCAAGGACGAACTCGACGACGGCCTCGCGCGCTTGCTACCCCCCGACACCTTGCGGGGCACCCGCGAAGCCGCCGTGCTGCTGGCCGACGCGATGGCGCTCGACAAGCGCCTGTGCATCGTGGCCGACTACGACTGCGACGGCGCCACCGCCTGCGCGGTCGGCGTGCGGGGCCTGCGCCTTTTGGGCGCCAGGCACGTGAGCTACCTCGTGCCCGACCGCGTGGTCGACGGCTACGGCCTCACGCCGCCGATTGCCGAGCGCGTGGCCGACAGCGGCGCCGACATGCTGATCACCGTGGACAACGGCATCGCGAGCGTCGACGGTGTGGCCGCCGCCAAGGCGCGCGGCCTGCAGGTGCTGGTGACCGACCACCACCTGCCCGGCCCCGAGCTTCCTGCGGCCGACGTGCTGGTCAACCCCAACCAGCCCGGCTGCGATTTCGAGAGCAAGAGCATCGCGGGTGTCGGCGTCATGTTCTATGTGCTGCTCGCGCTGCGCTCCGAACTGCGCCAGCGCGGTGTGTTCGATGTGCCGTCGCCCGCTGCCGGGCCGCCCCAAAGCGGGCGAGCCTCCCCCCCGGGGGGTGGCGAAGCACACGAAGTGGCAAGCCGAGGGGCAGGCAAACCGCAGCCCAAGCTCGATGTGCTGCTGCCGCTGGTCGCGCTGGGCACGGTAGCCGACGTGGTGAAGCTGGACGCCAACAACCGCCGCCTCGTCGCACAGGGCCTGCGGCGCATCCGCGCGGGCGCCATGCCCGCGGGCGTCGCCGCGCTCTTCAAGGCCGCGGGCCGCACCGCCTCCGCCGCCACCACCTTCGACTTCGGCTTCGCCCTGGGCCCGCGCATCAACGCGGCCGGCCGGCTCGCCGACATGACGCTGGGCATCGAATGCCTCCTGACCGACGACGCGGGCCGCGCCGACGAGCTTGCGCGCATGCTGGACGGCATCAACCGCGAGCGGCGCGACATCGAAGGCGGCATGCGCGACCAGGCGCTGCTCCTGGCCGAGTCGCTCTTTGCCACCGACGGCGAGGGCATCGAGGCACCGCCCGCGGCCATCAGCGTGTTCGATGCGAACTTTCATGAAGGCGTGGTCGGCATCGTGGCCTCGCGCATCAAGGACCGCTTTCACCGCCCCACCTTCGTGTTCGCAGCGAGCGGCGCGCCGGGCAAGGAGCAGGAGCTCAAGGGCTCGGGCCGGTCGATTCCGGGCTTTCATCTGCGCGACGCGCTGGACCTGGTGGCCAAGCGCCATCCGGGCGTGCTGCTGCGCTTCGGCGGGCATGCCATGGCGGCCGGCTGCACCGTGGCGCGCGAACACTTCAAGACCTTCGAAGAGGCGCTGGCGCAGGTGGCCGGCGAATGGCTGGCCGCCGCTGCGCTCACGCGCCAGATCGAGACCGACGGGCCGATCGCGCGCGAGTACATGCGCATCGACTTGGTGGACACGCTGCACCGCGAGGTGTGGGGACAAGGCTTTGCGCCGCCCACCTTCAGCGAGGAAGTGGAAGTGGTGTCCCAGCGGCTGGTGGGCGAAAAGCACCTGGCGCTCAAGCTCAAGCACCAGGGCCAGCCGATCGATGCGATCTGGTTCAGCCACACCGAGCCCCTGCCGCCGCGCGTGAAGCTGGCCTTCAGGCTCGATGCCGACGAGTGGCAAGGGGTGCGGCGCCTCAGGTTCCTGGTGGAAGGCGCGGAAATCTAGGAATCCAGGAGCCCTGGGGTGCTGGCTGGAATGCCTGATGTGGGGGTTGCAGCCGAAGCAGCTGCAGAACAAGCAGCCAGTGACCAATTTCGGTCGAGCGCTTAGGCGTGGCAACGGTACAACATTGGGCAGGACCAGTGCGTTCTGCATATTCCCTCGTGCGCGCGATGGTGCTGCAATCGTCGGTATCCCACGTTGTCCGCATCCGCCGGGTCTGCTCCCAGCGGTGTGCGAGCGCCAGCACTCCGAGAATGACAAAAACACTTCATCAAGCGTCGAACACCAAGCACCTGTCGCCCTTGGCCGCCGACATCGAAGCCGAATTCGGGTCGCTGCGCGATGTAGGGGGCGAAGGCGCGCGATTGACGAGGGCCAGCGCCGAGGCTTTGCGCATCGGGGTCGAGCAGGCCGCACGAGCAATGCCTGAAGCCATGCGCCAGGGATTCATCCGCAGTTGCGAGAGCCGGCTTGAAGCGAATTGGGGACGCGACGATCGCCGCTGGCGCGTGACGTTTTTCGATCTGACCGATTAGCCTCGGCAGAGATCACGAACTCACTGGAAATGCCAGTTCGGCCAATCCAGACCGGAAAAATAACCGCCTGCTTATTCGCTCAAAGCGGAAACACAAACAGCCTGCGCAAAGAAAAACCCCTGGGCCATTGCATGACGCAGGGGTTTGAATGGTGCGCTTGTCCGACTCGAACATGACTCGCAAACCCGCATGAATGCTTGAGGTCGTCAGAGTGGGGGCAGAATATGCCCCCAAATATGCCCCCACCCATCGAGGGATGCCCTGATGAAATTGACCGATGCCAAGCTCCGCAACCTCACCACACCCGGCAAGCATGCCGACGGCGGCGGACTTTATCTAGAAGTTACCCCAGCTGGCGGTCGCTACTGGCGACTGAAATACCGCTTCGGCGGGAAGGAAAAACGCCTAGCCTTCGGGGTCTATCCGACCGTGAGTCTCAAGGAAGCCCGTGAGCGGCGCGAGGCCGCCAAGCAGATGCTAGATCGAGGCAACGATCCCGGTGAGCTGCGAAAAGCTGCTAAGGCAAGGGTCGCCATCGAGGCCGCCAATAGTTTTCAGATGGTGGCCCATGAATGGCACAAAGCCAATTCCAAACGGTGGGCCGCGGTTACCGCCGCCAAGGTTCTCACACACTTGGAAGCCGATGTATTCCCCTCCATTGGCAATCGCCCGATATCCGCAATTACCCCGCCTGAGCTGCTGACGATGCTGCGCAAGGTAGAGGGGCGCGGCGCGGCATATACGGCGACGCGGTTACGCGAGTTCTGCGGACAAATTTTCCGTTTTGGTATCGCTACGGGCCGGGCCACCTATAACCCGGCTGCCGACCTCGTGAAAACCATTGTCCTTCCAGGCGTGAAGCATCGACCCGCGCTTACTGACCGCCGCCAGTTCGGTGAGTTTCTGCTCGACCTGAAAGGCTATCAGGCTGCGGACAAACTTACTCTGCTGGCGACGCGGCTGGCGCTGTTGACCTTCGTGCGCTCGCAGGAACTTCGACACGCCCAGTGGGATGAGATCGACTTCGAGACTTGCGAATGGCGGATCCCTGCGGCGCGCATGAAGATGGGCAAGAGCCTGAATCAGGCCCACATCGTGCCCTTGTCCGAAGCGGCTATCGACACGTTTCGCGATCTGCATACTCTCACCGGCGATAGCCCGAATGTCTTCCCTAACAGTTATGGCGCCGATGGCTTCATGAGCGAGAACACCATCGGCCGCATGCTCATCCGCATGGGCTATCAAGGCAGGCAGACGTTGCATGGCTTCCGCGCGTCGGCGCGTAGCCTGCTGTCCGAACGGGGCTGGAGCGTCGCTGCACTGGAGCGGCAGCTTGACCACGCCGAGCGCAGCAAGGTTGTGGCCGCCTATGCGCGCAGTGAGCACCTGGACGAGCGACGAAAGATCATGGACGACTGGGGCACGCTGGTAGCTTCGCTAGAAGCTGGCAACAACGTCGTCCCTCTGGACAGGAAGGCTGCGTGAAACTCTCGCAAATCTAGGCCGCCCTGACCGCTTCCTGCAGCCTGCACACCTCTTCTCCTCGTGACTAGATAGTCCGCAACGCCGCGCCGCCCCCTTTCAGGTCGGCTCAGGCATGTGCACAGGGTCCGCGGAGAGCGCAGTCCGGCCGCGTGTGAGTCGGTCTGGTGGTGGTCAGCATCATGTTCGACGGGTGCCCGCCTGTCACAGTGCCACTTCGCTCGGCAATGAGGTTCAGGGTGCACAACGGCGAACGGCCAACGCAGGTCCACAAAGAGGTGATGTTTGATCCACTGAGCGCACTGCGCCATGCACCCGATCAGCGACAAGATCAGCCATCAATGGGGTCACCTCCAAAGTCGGGCACACGAGATGGAGCGATCACGTTTATCGCGACGACAGACGCGAGGGACACTCATCAGAGTCCGGCTACAGTCGGCCGGAACCGAGCCAGATCTCCGCCGGCTGGGAAATGAACGAATTGGGAAGGCAAGCAGACCAAATGGAGATCTCGAACGATCCAGAAACTTCGAGCTACCGTGCGCGCCCTGAACCTGGTCAGTTGGTTGAGGTCCGTCGACGCCGATGGGTAGTTGCAGAGGTGGATTCGGCAAAATTGACGTCGAACTCAAACTCACAGAGCTTGGTGAGCCTCTCGGCCATCGATGAGGATGGCCTTGGAGAGGAGCTGGAAGTCATCTGGGAAATCGAGCCGGGCGCTCAAGTCATCGAGCGAGCGGGACTGCCCTCCATAACGGGACAAGACGACTCGGCTACTCTTGACGCGTTCCTTGATGCGATACGTTGGGGAGCCGCGACAAACGCCGATAGGAGCTTTCTGCAGGCGCCCTTTCGCAGCGGGGTCAGCATTGAGGATTTTCAGCTCGACCCGTTGGTCCGCGCCATCGACATGGCCCGAGTGAACTTGCTGATCGCCGACGACGTTGGCCTAGGCAAGACCATCGAAGCCGGCCTCATCGTTCAAGAGTTACTGCTACGGCATCGCGCGCACACCGTTTTGATCATCTGCCCAGCATCGCTTCAGGAGAAGTGGCGCGTCGAGATGCTGGAAAAATTCGGCCTTGAGTTCCGGGTGGTCGATACGGCTTACATCAAGAAATTGCGCCGTGAGCGCGGCATCCATGCTAACCCTTGGACATCCCACCCACGTCTCATCGCATCGATGGACTGGGTCAAGAGCGGCGAAGGGCTACGCGCCATGCGTGACGTTCTTCCGCCGCATGCAGGCCATCCGCGGAAGTTCGATCTCCTAGTTGTCGACGAAGCGCACAACATCGCCCCCGCCGCTGGTGCGCATTACGCGCTTGAAAGCCAGCGTACGCGATTCATCCGTACGATCAGCCCGCACTTCCAGCACCGGCTGTTTCTGACAGCGACACCTCACAACGGCTACACCGAGTCGTTCACCTCACTGCTAGAGTTGCTGGACGACCAGCGCTTCGCTCGGAACATCCTTCCTGACGAGAAGCAACTGAGTCAGGTGATGATCCGTCGCCTTAAGAGCGATCTGGTCGACGCCGACGGCAACCCGTTGTATGCCCAACGCAAGCTACAGGCGCTGGCGGTTCCGTACACGGATGAGGAACGGGAGATCCACCAGAAGCTGAACGACTACTGTGCAAGTCGCGAGAAAGACGCGGAGAAGACCGGCACCACATTCGGCACCTCGTTTGTCAATCGACTGCTCAAGAAACGTCTGTTTTCGTCGCCTGCCGCGTTCGCCTCCACGCTTGAGAAGCATATCTCCTCGCTGTCGAATAGGGCCGAACCCAAAGCAAAGGACGCCATGGCCGAGCGCATCCTGCGAAAAGCTATCCTGAAAGTGGATGAGGACTATGCCAACGACCAAGAGGTTGAGAACGCCCAATCGGAGGCCGTGGAGGAAGCTTCGCGCCGAGCCAAGCCGCTGACCCAGGAACAGCAGAGGATGCTAGGCGAACTGAGGCAATGGGCACAGCGAGCCAAGAATCAGACTGATTCCAAGGCCAAGGCCATCATCGATTGGCTCTCAGCCAACCTGCAACCAGGTGGCCAGTGGAACGATCATCGGGTGATCCTATTCACCGAATATCGCACCACACACCAGTGGATGCACGAGATCCTCGCCAGCCATGGCTTCGGCGGCGACCGACTCGGCCTGCTCCACGGCGGCCTCACGCAGGATGAGCGGGAGCCCATCAAGGCGGCCTTCCAAGCATCTCCAAAGGATTCTCCGGTTCGCATCCTGCTTGCCACCGATGCAGCCTCTGAGGGTATCGACCTGCAGAACCATTGCAACTGCCTTATCCATTTGGAGATCCCCTACAACCCCAACGTGATGGAGCAGCGCAACGGGCGTATCGACCGTCACGGGCAACGAGAGAAAGAGGTGCTTATCTGGCACCCGGTCGACGGCGGGGCCAAAGGTCACGATTCGGTCGGTGGCCTCGGCGAGGACATCCTACGTGCTCTGCGCAAACTGGAGTCAATGCGAGCCGACATGGGCAGCGTCAATCCGGTCATCGCGCCCCAGATGTCGGGCCTCATCGAAGGTTCTCTGAAGGACCTGGACACCCGCCTCGCAGAGGCCAGGATCGCCAAGGCCAGGCGTTTCGTGCGCGCCGAACGCGAGCTGAAAGAACGTGTCGCAAAGCTCCACGAGCGACTCTTAGTCACGCAGCAGGATTTTCACCTCACTCCCGGCCATGTCCAGACTGCGGTGAAGACCGGCCTTGCGCTAGCGGGTCGCCCTCCACTGGAAGCCGTTGCCCTCGAAGGAGCTCCCTCGAGCAGCGTATTCAGGATGCCACTTCTATCAGGCTCATGGACGCGCTGCCTAGAAGGTCTGCGTCACCCCCATACCCAGCAGATTCGCCCCATAACCTTCGACCACGCCGTGGCGAAGGGAAGAGACGATGTCGTGCTCGTCCACCTGAACCATCGTCTGGTGCAGATGTGCCTGCGCCTGCTGCGTGCCGAGGTCTGGGCACAGGACGACGTGAAGAAACTGCATCGCGTCACCGTGCGCACGATGCCGGAAGCGCATATCGAAGGCCCGGCCGTGGTCGTAATCTCGCGGCTGCTCATCATCGGCGGAAACCATCATCGACTTCACGAGGAACTGACCATCTCGGGCGGCTATCTGCGCGATCAGTCGTTCCGGCGTGAAGAAGGCGTCATGCGTGTCCAGCAGTTGCTGGACGAGGCGCAGCCATTCAGTGCAAACGATTCGCTGTTCGATGCCCTCCGGGTGCGCTTCGATCGCGCCCAGTCTGCCATCCTTCAATCGGTCGAAACCCGTTCGAAGGACCGACTCAAGTTTCTGGCCAACACGCTACAGACGCGCAAACAGCAGGAGATCGACGATATCGGCGCAGTACTAGACGAGCTTGAGAAAGCGATCCAAAGAGAGCTAAAGAAAGATCAGCAGCCGGAACAATTTTCGCTCTTCACCGAGGACGAGCGCATCCAACTTAGACGCGACAACGCCGCGCTGGAGGCACGCCTCGCGCGCGTGCCCATAGAGCGTATACAGGAGGCCCAGGCCATAGAAGCCCGCTATGCCAAGCTTGAGGATCGCACCTTTCCGGTCGCAATCGTCTTCCTGGTTCCCAAGTCCGGCATACAGGGCGATACAGCATGAGCAATCACGACCCCCATCACGACTGGCTGGCGCTCATCGAGATCTCCGGCCCCTTCCTCGCCGTTCCGGTACTTAAGGAGGCATTCCCTCAAGGTTTGGAAGAGCTCGACGGCCCCAAACGCAGGCGTCTGCGTCAGGCATACGAGGAATGGCGCGAGGCGCTAGAGACGGATGATCCGCAGTTCATCGAGTTGCACGCTGCGTGGATCGACGAGGTGCTTTCGCGCGGACTGGACCTCGACGAGGATGGTAGAGGCGACGTTCTTAAGCGCGTCGACTGGTGTGCCGCCAACCTGAATTTCAGCCTGCCCGAGCATGGCGTGATACTGATTCCGGACGTCGCAGTGGTCGATGAGCAACGGGCCAACGAGCCCCTGATGCTCATCCAGACCTACGGTCCGAATGTCGACCTCGATGTCACCCTGAAGCTGGACGGTTGGGACGCCACCCCGGCTGATCGGATGGTTCAACTATGCCGCGCCGCCGGTTGCCGCCTGGGGCTGGTGAGCAATGGCGAACGCTGGATGCTAGTTGATGCTCCGGTTGGCGCCGTCACTACCTTCGCCAGCTGGTACGCCCGTATCTGGAGCCAGGAGCTCATCACCCTGCAGGCCTTTGTGCACCTACTGGGCATTCGTCGCTTCTTCTTTGCTGAAGCCGAACAACTGCCGGCACTTTTCGATCGCTCCCTGAAATATCAGGACGAAGTCACCGATGCCCTCGGGGAACAGGTACGGCGCGCTGTCGAAGTGCTGATACAGGCGCTTGACAAAGCCGACCAGGACCGCGACCGCGAGCTACTGCGCGATGTGAAGGAGCCGATGCTTTACGAGGCAGCGCTGACCGTGATGATGCGGCTTGTTTTCCTGCTCTCCGCCGAGGAACGTGGCTTGTTGCTACTCGGCGACGAGCGCTACGAAGCCAACTACGCGCTCTCGACCCTGCGCATGCAGTTGCGCAAGGAATCCGAGGAGATCCTCGAACGCCGCTGGGACGCTTGGTCGCGCCTGCTAGCGATCTTCCGCGCCGTGTTCGGCGGCATTGATCACGAAAACCTGCGCCTGCCCGCGCTGGGTGGCTCACTCTTCGACCCGGATCGATTCCCCTTCCTTGAGGGCCGCGCCCAAGGCTCTCATTGGCGCACAGACACCGCTAAGCCGCTGCCAATCGACAACCGCACCGTGCTGCTGTTGCTTGAGGCCATCCAGCAGTTCCAGGGGCGGACGCTGTCCTACCGTGCCCTGGATGTCGAACAAATCGGCTACGTCTACGAGGGCCTGCTGGAACGTACCGTCAAGCGCACCGCCGAGGTCACACTGGAACTCGATGGCACCAAGAATGCCAAGACCCCCTGGGTCACGTTGGCCGAACTGGAGTCCGCCCAACTGGACGGCGCAGCACGTCTCGCAGAGTTGCTGCAGGAGCGCTCCGGCAGCTCCGCCAGCCGAGTGCGCAACGGCTTGGTCAAGCCCGTCGATGACTCGCTCGCCGATCGGCTGCTCGCCGCTTGCCATGGAAATACAGGGCTGCGTGACCGCATCAAGCCTTTTGCCAACCTGGTGCGTACCGATCCATGGAACTACCCGTTGCTCTATCCCGCAGGGGCCTTCATCGTTACCGCGGGCTCCGATCGGCGCGAGACCGGCACTCACTACACACCGAAATCTCTCACCGAGGCCATCGTCACCGAGACGCTCACGCCGATTGCCTATGTAGGTCCGACCGAGGGCACGGCGCGCGACCAATGGGTACTAAAGTCTCCAGCTGAACTGATCGAACTTAAGATTTGTGACCCGGCCATGGGTTCGGGGGCTTTCCTGGTGCAAGCGTGCCGCTGGCTCGCTGATCGGTTGGTCGAAGCTTGGTCATGGGCCGAGGCGGCAGGCAAGTCGGTGAATGTGAATGGCGAAGCACTTGAGTTGGCGGATGCAAAAGAACCGCTGCCCCGTGATACTGAATCGCGCACCGTGATCGCCCGACGCCTAATCGCCGAACGTTGCCTCTATGGCGTGGACCTGAATCCGCTTGCTGTGGAACTCGCCAAGTTGTCGATCTGGCTGGTCACGCTGGCCAAGGGGCGCCCGTTCGGCTTCCTTGACCACAACTTGCGCTGTGGTGATAGTCTGCTGGGCATTGATAGTCTTGATCAACTCAGCAAGCTATCAATGACGCCAAGCACTCAGGCGCAGGGGCGCCTCTTCGGCAGGAATATTCGACGGACCGTCGACGAAGTAGAGGCGATCCGTCTGCAGCTCCGTGAAATGCCCATCCGCGATATTCGCGATATCGAAGTGATGGCGAGCCTCGACGCCGCCGCGCGATTGAGGCTCGCAAGCTCCGAAGCGGTAGCTGATGCACTTATCGGTGTCGTCTTTGTAAACGGCACTCGGACTGCCGAAAAAACACTCGCCGCGCTGGCCTCTGATGCCGAGAGAGCTCTCGCTGGCGACGAGGTCGCCAAGGCTGCGCTACTTCAAGCTGCGGCGCGTCAACTCGCTCAAGATTCAAGCGACGGCAAACCTCGTCGCCCATTTCATTGGCCGCTTGAGTTCCCCGAGGTCTTTCTTCGAGATGATGCCGGTTTCGACGCACTGGTGGGCAACCCACCATTCATGGGCGGTCGCATCATTGGTCGACGCCTTGGCGGGACCTACCAAGAATATCTAAAGCTCATACGCAACAACGTCGCCGGGTCTCCCGATCTCTGCGCGTACTTCTTCCTTCGTGCATTTAGTCTCGTTAGGAACGCTGGTCACGTCGGCCTGCTCGCGACTAAATCACTCGCTGAGACGGGCTCGCGTGTAGTGTGTCTCGATCAGATAATTGAAAAACGTGCCGCGATTCGGAGCGCGGTATCGCGGACTCCCTGGCCTGGGAAAGCTTCTGTCGTGGTTGCAATCGTGTGGTTCACTAAGACTAGTTGGAACGGCCTCGTCACGCTCGACGGAAGATCAGTGGGGACAATCAACGGAGGGCTTGAAGAAGAAATCGGCATCGCGCGTCCGGTGAAGCTTAAGGCTTGGGAGGGCCGCTTTTCTCAGGGCCAAGATATCATGGGGCGGGGTTTCGAACTGACCAACGACGAGCGTTCCGAGATCATCCAACGCGACCCCATATGCGCAGAGGTGATCTTCCCCCTTTTCAATGGCCAAGACCTCAACACGCTCGCCGTTTTGGCCCCTTCCCGTTGGGTCATCTACTTTCGGGATTGGCCCGAGGCGATCGCGCGCAAATACGTCGCTGCCTTCGCCCGAGTTGAGGCTCTAGTGAAGCCATATCGAGACTCCCTGACCGGACAAATTCATCAGGGCTGTTATTGGAAGTTCTGGGACCTTCGCCCACAGCTCATCCAAGAACTCGATGCTCGCACAACAATCCTAGCGTCCGCAATCAACAGCAAATATGTATCGTTTCGTCGAGTTCCAACTGGCAACGTCTACAACAAAAAGACAAAGCTGTATTTCATTGACACGTGGTGGGAGTTCGCAATCCTTCAGTCCACGTTTCATCAGGAATGGGCGTTCTGGACGTGTGGCACGCTTGGCGTATCGACGATCAACTATTCCACTTCGGCTGCACTTGAGACTTGGCCGATGCCTGCCGCAGATCAGTCCGTCGTCAATGAGCTAGAGCAGCTGGGGCATGAGTACCATTCTGCTCGAGAGACGCTGCTTATTGAGCATCGAATCGGTATGACGAAGCTGTACAACCGATTTAACGACCCCACCGATCAATCGCCGGACATTTGCCATCTTCGAAATTTGCACGCCCTGCTCGATCGCCTCTGCGCGCGTGCGTATGGCTGGGATGACCTGACTCTCGAACACGGTTTTTTCGATCTTGAGTATCTCCCCGAGAGCGACCGCAAGCGCTTCACTGTTTGCAACACAGCTCGGAGCGGCGCTCGCCGGAGACTCGGTCTACTGAATCAGGATCAGCACGGAGCAGAGAGCAATTCAAAGGCAGAGTTCGCTGAGGGCGTTGCTCAGCGCAGGCGGAGCAGCCTCCCGTCCGCGCAAGCGAGTCTGCTCATCGAAGGGGAGAGCACTGACTAGTGTCCTGTCCCGTTAATTCGCCCGCATAGGCGGGTGAGTTTTTCGAGGATCGAATTGGCCGTTGCTGTCCATGTGAACGGCTTGCAGTTC
>NZ_JBEPKK010000018.1:0-117301 GCF_040544675.1 Variovorax boronicumulans | reverse complement strand
AGAACTGCAAGCCGTTCACATGGACAGCAACGGCCAATTCGATCCTCGAAAAACTCACCCGCCTATGCGGGCGAATTAACGGGACAGGACACTAGCTAGCTAGCGGACTTCGATGGTGACGCGCCGGTTGCGCGGCTCGTCCACCTCGTCGGCGGTCGGCACGGCCAGGTCGCGTTCGCCGCGGCCCACGGCTTCGACGCGGTTGGCCGGGAACTTGCGCTCCACGAACAGCTGAACCACTTCCTGCGCGCGGCGACGCGACAACTGGTCGTTCGATTCGCCGCTCCCCTTGGTGTCGGTATGGCCGGTCACCACGATGTCGCCGCCGCTGCGGGCCAGCGCCGCGGCCAGCGCCTCGTTCATGACCTGCTGCGAAGCCGGCGTCAGCGTGGTGCCGCCCACCTCGAAAAACACCGTGTAGTTCTGCGGCGGGGGCGGGCGCATGTCGAACAGCGGCTTGTTCTCCGCCTGCACCTTGGCTGCATCGACCTGGTCGACCACAGGCGCGCCCTTGGCGCCCACGGCGGCGGTGGCACGCTGGTACGGCCTGGAGATGATTTCTTCGCCGTCCTTGGCGCGCACCACCACGGCGGACGGCGTGCCGTCGGCCTGCGGCAGCAGCACCACCCGCGTGCCCGGGGTCGAGCAGGCGGAGAGCAGTACGGTGATCAGGACAGTGGCAAGGACGAGGGGATGGCCAGACTTGATCATGGCTGGCCGTCGGTCTGCACGATGAAGTCGGTGCCGCGGATGCCGATGGTGGCTGTTTGCGTCTCGACCCGCACCGCGTCGGGGTTCGTCTTGCCGATCAGCCCGGTGATCATGCGCATCGAGCCGCGCAGCAAGGACACCAGGAGCCCGCCGTCGCGCGTGGTGGCATCGAAATGGAATTCCTTCAGGTCCATCCGCGAGGAGGGGCCGATCACCAGCGTCGTGTCGTCGCGCAGAACCACGGAGGCCGACGAATCGGGGCCAGTCACGATGCGATCCACCGAGCCAAGTGCATCGCCCGCGCTGGCGGTGCGTGCCGTGCCGGCCGCGCTGAGCAACTGCACATTGCCGCGCACCGACTTCACGAAGCCCGCCTGGGGCTCGGCGACTGCGGGCGCCGCCGGGGCCGGGGGCGGAGGTGTCTGGGCCTGGGCCAGCAAGGTGGCGCTCCACAAGGCGAGGCCGCCTGACGCAATCAAAAATTTGTTCATCGTCCAACTCTTTGCGAAAGGAATATTTCGCACTAGTCACAAATGTTAAGGCGAAGGCGTTACATATAGTGACTGCGCTGATAATTGAGCGCCATCTTGCGGCCTTTTGCCGCTTTTTGCGTCGTCTTTTGTCGATTTCCTGTTTGGATTGCGCATGCCGCTGACCCCCAAAAACCTGCTGCGCATCTCGGTTGCCGTGGCCCTGATCACCATCGTGCTCAAGGGGCTGGCGGGCTACATCACCAACTCGATGGGCCTGATTTCCGATGCCATGGAGTCCTTCGTCAATCTCGCCAGTGCGATGTTTGCGCTGGCCATGGTGACCATCGCCGAGCGCCCGGCCGACGAAGACCACCCTTACGGCCACCACAAGGCCGAGTATTTCTCGTCCGGCTTCGAGGGCATCCTGATCGTCGGCGCCGCCGTGGCGATCCTCTGGGTGTCGGTGCAGCGGCTGCTGTCGCCGCAGCCGTTGGAGCAACTGGGCTGGGGCCTGGCGCTGTCGGTGCTGAGCTCGGCCCTCAACGGTGCGCTCGCCCTCATGCTGTTCCGCGCGGCGCGCACGCACCGCTCGATCGCGCTGGAAGCCGATGGCCGCCACCTGATGACCGACGTGTGGACGTCCGCCGCGGTGGTCATCGGCATCGTCGCCGTGCACTTCACCGGCTGGCTCTGGCTCGATCCGCTGCTGGCCATTGGCGTGGCGCTCAACATCGTGCGCGAGGGCGTCAAGCTGGTGTGGCGTTCGTCGCAGGGCCTGATGGACAAGGCCCTCGATACCGACACGCTGGCCACCGTGCGCGCCACGCTGGCTGCGTTTGCGGCGCGCCAGCCGGATGGCCACCGCCTGCGATTCGACGACATGGTCACGCGCGGCGCCGGCCAGCGCCGTTTTGCCGACCTGCACATGCATGTGCCCGGCGACTGGACCCTGCAACACGCCGCCGCCATGCGCGACGAACTCGAACAGGCGCTGATGGACGCCGTGCCCGGCCTGCGCGTCACCATCCAGCTGCTGCCGCTCACCATGGAAGCGCGCGCCACACAGATCGAACAGCCATGAAAGCCGTCCTCCAGCGCGTTGCCAACGCACGCGTCGACATTGCAGGCCAGACCGTCGGCGCCATCGATACGGGCCTGTTGATCCTTTTGTGCGCCGAGCGCGGCGACGTCGACGCGCTGGCCGACCGCATGCTCGCCAAGATCCTCAAGCTGCGCATCTTTTCGGACGACGCCGGCAAGATGAACCGCAGCGTGCAGGACATCGGCGGCGGGCTGCTCGTGGTGAGCCAGTTCACGCTGGCGGCCGATGTGAGCGGCGGCAACCGCCCCAGCTTCACGCAGGCCGCGCCGCCCGACGAGGGCCGTCGGCTCTACGAGTACTTCGTGGCGCAAGCGCGTGCTGCGCATCCGGTGGTGGCGACCGGCGAGTTCGGTGCCGACATGCAGGTGCACCTCGTCAACGACGGGCCGGTCACGATTCCGCTGCAGATGTCGGCGTAGCGGCCGCTACTTGCCGTAGGGATTGCGGATGCCCAGTTCCGCAAGGATCTGGATTTCGTACGCTTCCATTTCGTCGGCATCGGCTTCGCTGGTCTCGTGGTCCCAGCCCTGCGCGTGCAGCGTGCCGTGCACCAGCAGGTGCGCGTAGTGCGCGGCCAGCGTCTTGCGCTGTTCCTTCGCCTCGCGCGCCACCACCGGCGCGCACAGCACCAGGTCGGCCATGGCCACCGGGCTCTGTGCATAGTCGAAGGTCAGCACATTGGTCGCGTAGTCCTTGCCGCGGAACTCGCGGTTCAGGCGCTGGCCTTCGTCGGCATCGACGATGCGCACCGTGATCTCGCCGTCGATGTCCAGCGCGTGGCGGATGCAGCGCGCGACGCTGTGGCGCGGGAGCGCGATGCGGTGCCGTTCCACGCCCTTGAAGCGCCCGAACTGCAGCGAAAGAGAAAGTGCCGGCAGCGCCATCTCAGTGCGTGCCGGTGCCCGAGCGCTTGCGCTGCCCGTCGTAGGCGTCCACGATCTTGGCCACCAGCGGATGCCGCACCACGTCGGCCGTCGTGAAGTGCGTGATCGCGATGCCGCTCACGCGCCTGAGCACGCGCTCGGCATCGATCAGGCCACTGAGCTGTTGCTTGGGCAGGTCGATCTGGCTCACGTCGCCGGTCACCACCGCCTTCGCGCCGAAGCCGATGCGCGTGAGGAACATCTTCATCTGCTCGACCGAGGTGTTCTGCGCCTCGTCCAGGATCACGAAGGCGTTGTTCAGCGTGCGGCCGCGCATGAAGGCCAGCGGCGCGATTTCGAGCGCATTGCGCTCAAAGGCCTTCTGCACCTTCTCGTAGCCCATGAGGTCGTAGAGCGCGTCGTACAGCGGACGCAGGTACGGGTCGACCTTCTGCGTCAAGTCGCCCGGCAGAAAGCCGAGCCGCTCGCCCGCCTCCACCGCCGGCCGCGTGAGCACGATGCGCTGCACCGCCGCGCGTTCCAGCGCATCGACCGCGCAGGCTACTGCGAGGTACGTCTTGCCGGTGCCGGCGGGGCCGATGCCGAAGGTGATGTCGTGCTTGGCGATGTTGTCCAGATACAGCGCCTGCGTCGGCGTGCGCGCGCGCAGGTCGGCGCGGCGGGTGACGAGCATGGCCGCGTCTTCGTCGCTCATCGAGCCGTCGCCGGCCAGCGTTAGCTGCACCACGGCCGGGTCGATGGCGCGCTGGGCGATTTCGTACAGCGCTTGCAGCACCTCCATGGCGCGCTGCGCGGAGGCCTTGGGACCGTCGACCTTGAACTGCTCGTGGCGGTGCGCGATCTTCACGCCCAGCGCATCTTCGATGCGGCGCAGGTGCGCGTCCAGAGGGCCGCACAGGTGGCCCAGGCGCGCGTTGTTCGGTGGGGCAAAGGTGTGTCGCAGAATCACTCGGTATCCATTTCCATCTATTTGGCAGCCCTATGCAAGACCAGCCATGCTCGAAAAAACGCAATCCAAAGCGGGAAACACCGCGGAACCGGCCTTGCCGGGCCGCCGGTGTTGCCCCCTCGACGGGGGAGGCGGCTACACGAAGTGAGCAAGCAACGGGGGTGGGCCGATGATAGGCAAACTCACCGGCATCCTGGCCGAGCGCAACCCACCGCAGGTGGTGGTGGACTGCAACGGCGTCGGCTACGAGGTCGATGTGCCGATGAGCACCTTCTACAACCTGCCCGGCACCGGCGAGCGCGTTTCGCTGCTCACGCACTTCGTGGTGCGCGAGGACGCGCAGATTCTCTACGGTTTCGGCACCGCCGAGGAGCGCGCGGCCTTTCGCCAGCTCATCAAGATCACCGGCGTGGGCCCGCGCACCGCGCTCGGCCTGCTCTCGGGCATGAGCGTGGGCGAGCTGTCGCAGGCCATCACCACGCAGGAGCTCGGCCGCCTCGTCAAGATCCCGGGCATCGGCAAGAAGACCGCCGAGCGGCTGCTGCTGGAACTCAAGGGCAAACTGGGCGCCGACATCGGACTGCCCACGCATGCGGCCTCCGACGCGCAGGCCGACATCCTGCAGGCACTGATTGCGCTGGGCTACAGCGACAAGGAAGCGGCGTTGGCGCTCAAGGCGCTGCCGAAGGATGCGACGGTGAGTGATGGGATCAAGCTGGCGTTGAAGGCGCTGGCGAAGTAATCAGGGACAGATCTTCCCGCCCTGCGCGCAAAAAGCCCCGCATGGCGGTTGCGCGCATCCCGCGTGGCGAAGAACTTCGCGGCCTTCTTCGCGATGCGCAACCACACGCCGGCATGCATGCCGTGGTGGCGCTTGTACCAGCGCACGAGGGCTGCGGCGTTGGCGAATTCGAGCGGCGTGTCATTGACGATGCGCTCCGCTTTCGCGGTGGGTTTCGCGGCCTTCTTGGCTGCCGCCGTGCTCACGGCACCCACCAATAACGCAGCGCATGAAAGTAGATCGGCGCCGCGAAGATCACCGAGTCCAGCCGGTCGAGCATGCCGCCGTGGCCCTCGATCATCGAGCCCCAGTCCTTCACGCCGCGGTCGCGCTTGATCGCCGACATCACCAGGCCGCCGAAGAAGCCCATGAAGCAGATCATGAAGGCCATCAGCGCCGCCTGCCACGGGTTGAACGGCGTCGCCCAGTAGAGCGCCGCGCCCAGCGCAGTGGCGCTCGCCACGCCGCCGACGAGGCCTTCCCAGGTCTTGGAGGGCGAGAGCTCGGGCGCGACCTTGCGCTTGCCGAAGAGCTTGCCCCACACGTACTGCAGCACGTCGCTGCCCTGTACCACGATCACCAGGAACGCGATCAGCAACAGGTTGCGGCCTTCGAAGCCCGGAATCTGCAGCGTGAGCAGCGCGGGCACGTGGCTGATGCAGAACACGCAGACCATCAGGCCCCACTGGATCTTGGAGGTGCGCTCCAGAAAGCGCTGCGTGTCGCCGCCCACGGCCGCGAGGATCGGCAGGATAAGGAAAGCGTAGACCGGGATGAAGATCGAATAGAGCCCGTACCACTCGATCCAGATCAAAAAGTACTGCCCCGGCAGCGCGACAAAAAACGCGAGCGCAATTGCCGCGTGGTCGCCGCGCCGCGTGTACGCGAGGCTGATGAACTCGCGCAGCGCATAGAACGAGATCAGATAGAACAGCACGATCACGCCGCCCTTGCCGAACGCGAAGGCCAGCCCGATCACCGCCACCATCACCCACCACGCGTTCACGCGAGAGTTGAGGTTGTCGATCACCGAATGCGGCTGGCCGCGCGCCACGCGCCACTTGAGCAGCGCGCCGATGGCCGAGGCCAGCACCAGCACGCCGAAGACGCCGCCGAAGAGCTTGAGCGTGGTCCACGCGAAAGGAGAGAGGGTCATGTCGGACGTCTGGTTTGGATTGTTCGCGGAACACCGCGGAACCGGCTTTGCCGGGCCGCTGGTGTTGCCCCCTGCAAGGGGGTTGGCGAAGCGACACGAAGTGCGCGCAGCCTGGGGGTGTGTCTCATGCTCGGTCGTATTCGGGGCGCAGATCCAGCATGGCGGCGCGTGCGCGGGCGATGAAGGTGTTCTTGTCCTCATCCTCCGCCAGCACGATCGGCGTGCCGAAGCGCACCGTGCAGGCCAGCGGAATCGGCACCAGCGTGCCCTTGGGCAGCACGCGCTTCAAGTTCTCGATCCACACCGGCACCAGCCGCACGTTGGGGCAGGCGCGTGCCAGGTGGAAGAGGCCGCTCTTGAGCGGCAGCAGGATCTCGTCGCCGGTGTTGCGCGTGCCTTCGGGAAACATGATGAGCGAGTCGCCGCCTTCCAGCGCCTCCTTCATCTGCTCGACCGGGTTGTCGCCCTGGCCCGAGCCGTCGCGGCGGATCATGAGCGCATTGAACACGTCGGCGCCGATGAACTGGCGCACCTTCGAGGCCATCCAGTAGTCCTGCCCGGCCACTGGCCGGGTGAGGGCGCGCAGGTCGGGCGGGAGCGTCGCCCACAGCAGCACGAAGTCGCCGTGGCTCGTGTGGTTGGCGAAGTAGAGCGTCTGCTCGGCCTTGGGCGTGGTGCCGCTCCAGATGGCGCGCACGCCGGTCAGCAGGCCCGCCGCGCCGATGATGAGCTTGCCCGCGACGACGGCGAGCGCGCGGCGCAGCACCGTGCTTTCGGGCCTGTCGTCTTTTTCGTTGTTGTCGGCTTCGTCGGTCAAGAGAGGTCCTGTGTCATCAAGGCAAGAAGGAACATGGCGCTCTGGCAGGCGACCACGATGGCGTGGCGCTGCATGAGCTGGCGGGTGCCCTGCACGCGGTCGTCGAGCGGGCGGGACGTGTGCGATGCAGGCGCGTTGCGCAGGCCCAGGCGGTCGAGTGCGCGGTCTAGCGCATCGAGCGAGGCGATGGTGCCGCGCGCCAGGTCGTCGAACAGCGACTGGTCCAGCCGCAACCGGAACGCGAAATAGCGTTCGAGCACCCCGAGGATCACGACCGCCCCGAAACCCATGGCGGCCGTGGTCGAGAGCGAACGCAGCGTGAGCGCGAGCACCAGCGCCGAGATGCATGTCAGCGCGAAGCCCCACAGCGCCAGCACCATGAAAGCGCGCAGCAGGCCGGCGAGCGCAGCGCAGGTGGCGCGGTCGTTGTCATTCATGGGGCGGCGCCTGCGGCAGCGTGTTCAGGGGTGCGAGCGACACCCGCCAAGCGGCGTGCAGCACGACCTGTGGCCGCGCGCGGCGCACCGCGTCCTCGGCCTGCATCAGTCCGTTTCCCGGACCGTAGCGGCCCAGCCAGGCGATCGTCGCCGCGGCGCTGCGCGAGAAGCCGAGCGCGCAGCACACCCACACCGGCGTGCCCCCGGCGTTGCGGCGCTGGCTTTCGATGACCGCTGCCGCGCGTTGCAGCCGCACCGTCGGCGGCACCGTCAGATCGAGCAAGGGCACGCAGCGCGCGTCCGTCACGCCGGCCGGCACCTGCAATTCGGCGCACAGGCTCACCAGGCGGGGTTGGCCGGCGGCCAGCCATTCGGCATGCGTGGGCCGGCGGCCGAGCCGGAGGCCGGGCACCACCTCGACCGACGCCGGCAGCTTGCGCGTCCAGAGCCAGGCATTGACGGCGGCGCCCAGCCGGTAGGGCGCGAACAACCAGCGCGCCGCCCAACCCATGCGCCCGCGACCGTTCATCTGGAAGCCGCGCGCCCCCAGCCCGATGTAGTTGAGCACCACCAGGGCCAGCGACGCAGCCGGCCATGCAAGCCACAGCCACATGCCGCCGCCATACAGCGCAGCGGCCAGGCACAGCACCGCACCCAGCCCATAGAAACTCGCGAGCTTCCAGCGCTGCGGATCGCGCGTGACCTGCCAGGCGCGCCGCATCGACACCACGCGCTCCAGCGGCCACAGCCATACGCAGACCAGCCCCAGCAGCGCGCCGGTCGGAATGTCGATGAAGTGGTGCTGCCACGTCGTGAGCACCGAGGCGCAGATCGCGAAGGCCCACACATGCAGCACCAGCCGCGCCCACAGCGGGCGGATGAACTGCCGGTACCAGTCCCACAGGATCACGGCGAGCGCGATGTGCAGCGAGGGTGCCTGGTTGAACGGCTGGTCGAAGCCGCGCAGCGCATTGAACAGAAACGCCGGCGCGCCACCGACTGGCGGCTGGCCGAAGCTGAAGTGCAGCGGCCAGAGGATGAAGCAGGTGCACGCGACGAGCGTCGCCGTGACCAGCCGCAGCGCATGCCGGTCCAGCGTGTGCTTGCTGCGCGCGAGGAACAGCGACAGCGCGTAGAACAAGTTGATCGTCCAGTACGGAAAGATCGTCCACGGCCAGAACGGGATCTGCCGCTCCCAGTCGAAGGCCATCGAAGGCACGTTCGCGCGCGTGGTGGCCCACCAGTTGGCGAAGCCGTAGGTCACGTAGAACAGCGGCCCGAGGAACACGAGCCATGCGGCGGCGCGCTTCCAGGGGCGTTGCGCGAGCCAGGTTTTCATCTACCGGTGCGCACCGCCAGCGAAACCGTGAAGATCCCCCACTCATCGACCCGCTGGTCGATCTTGCGGAAGCCCGCTTCTTCCACCAGCTGGTCCATCTCGACCTGCGTGCGGCGGCGCATCACCCAGGCCTCGCCCTGGCGGTGGCTGGTGAGCGCGCGCGCGATCATCTCCAGTTGCGGATGCCACGGCTGGCCCGTGTAGACCAGGTAGCCGCGGTCTTCCACCGCATCGCCCACGCCCGCGAGCGAGCGCTGCACCATCTCGTTGTCGGGAAAGAGTTCGTACAGGCCCGATACCACCGCCAGCGTGGGCCGCGGCGTCACCGTGGCCAGGCTGATGCGGTCGAAGGCATCGGCCTGCACGAACTGCGCGACGTCCTGCAGGCCCTTCTCGGCGATGAGTGCGCGGCCGTCGCGCACATTGATGTCGCTGTAGTCGCGAAGCAGGATCGAGCTGGCCTTCACCGGGCTCGCGAGCACCGCGTCGAGCACATAGCGGCCATGGCCCGCGGCGATGTCCATCACCCGCACCTCGCGGTGCATCTCGGCCAGCCGCTCCATCGCGATGCGCAGCAGCTCCTCGACGTGGATCTTGCGCTGGCGGATGCCGCGCCAGCCGATCGAGTTGAGATACGTGTTGTCGATGTTCCGGCCCAGCGGACCCTTGCCTTCGGGGTGGTTGCGGTAGACGTAGTCGAGCGTGCTGCCCGAATCGAAACCGGTGGTGTGGCCCAGCGCGATGCCGCTGGAGAGCTTGCCGCCGATGCGCAGGCCCGCGCGCGTCATGGCCCAGTAGGCGCCGCGCGGCGACAGGGGCGAGAGCGGTTCGGCCAGTGCGCGCGACTCGTCGGCCGTGTCGCCGGCCAGGTGCGCGGCGGTGCGGTCGACCGGCACGGCCGGCGCGTCGAAGCGCTGCAGGATGAATTCGCGGATCTGCGCCACGGCCGGCGCCCGGTCTTTCTCGCCCAGCGTGTCGTGGAAGAAGCCCGGCAGCTCCGTCTTGGTCTTCACGGCGCTGCCCAGCCGCTCGAAGAACTGGTGCTGCGGCTTGTGGTGAACCACCCAGTCGGCACCGGAGATCAGCAACTGCACCGGCAGCGTGATCGCATTGGCATCGGCCACCACACGGTCGGCCGCTTCGTAAAGGCCCAGCAGGATGTTGACCGCGATGGGCCGCGAGATCAGCGGATCGCTCTCGTAGCTCGCGATGCGATCGGGGTCGTGCGTGAGGAACTTCGCCTTCACGTAGCTGTTGACGAAGAAAAGGCCGCGCAGCTTGTGCATCAGCCCGAGCCCGGCGCGCGCGAAGGGCACGTAGAGCTTCACCTTGAAGGCGGGCGAGGCCAGCGTGAGGCCGCGCACCTTGGGCGCGTAGTCGTGCGCCCAGGTGGCGATCAGCACCGCGCCCACGCTCTGTGCGACGACGTGGATGTCTTCCTCGGGCACGCCGTGCGCGCTGCCGATGTGGTGCACGAAGGTCTGCACGTCGCGCACCGAGGTGCCGAAGCTCGGGCTGTAGCCGCGCTGGCCCGGCGAGCGGCCGTGGCCGCGTGCGTCCCAGGCGAAGAAGTCGAAGTCGGGCAGGTTCAGCTCGTCGACCAGGTGCGCCATGCGCGCGCCGTGCTCATGGCCGCGGTGGAACAGCACGATGGCGCCGCGGCGCACGGCGCCCGTGGCCGGCCAGTGGCGGTAGAAAAGCGATTCGCCGTCGTGCGTCTGGAAGTGATGCTCTTGCGCAATGCGCGGTGTGGTGTCTGTCATTGAATCCCTGTGAATCTTGTCTTGGCCTGTATGTTCAGCGGCCGGCTGCGTCGGCTTCGGCCAACGCGCGGCGGATGCGGTTGACGGTGGTCCAGGCCACCAGCGCCGCCAGCAGCGGCATCAGCCAGGCGGTCCAGCCCGGCAGGGGCCAGCCCAGCGCCACGTACAGGCCCAGCGCGCCGAACACGAAGGCCCGGTCGCTCTTGCCCAGCGGCCCGTCGTAGCGGCGCGAGGCGCCCACCGTGGGGCCCAGCGCGCCGGCGAATTCGCTCAAGCCGGCCAGCACGATCACCGTGCCGACCCAGAAGGGGCTGAACGGCGCCACCAGCGCAAAGGGCAGGTAGAGCGCGGCGTCGGAGACCACGTCGGTCAGTTCGTTGAGAAAGGCGCCCAGCTTGCTCTGCTGGTTGTGCTCGCGCGCCAGCATGCCGTCGATGGCGTTGAAGGCCATGCGCAGGAACATCCATGCGGGAATGAGCCCGAAGGCCGCGAGCGAGGGCGCCGCGAAGAAAAGCCAGAGCCCGAGCGCGACCGACACGACGCACGCTGCCAGCGTGACCTGGTTGGCCGTGACGCCCATCGCATGCAGGCGCGCCACCAGCGGCCGCAGCAGGGCCTGGAAACGCGGCTTCAGTTCGTAGATCGACACGTTCTGCCTTCCCCTCGTTCGTTATATGGCCGAAGCATTCTGCCAGTGTGCAGGTACTAAACTCCTCAGCGCACACCCCTCTCAAATGACTATTCAGACCGACGACTTCGCGCCCGCCCCCCAACGCGTGGTGTCTGCCGCCCCCGCCTCGCCCAACGAGGAGGCCATCGAACGGGCCCTGCGCCCCAAGCTGCTCGACGAATACGTCGGCCAGGCCAAGGTGCGCGAGCAGCTCGAAATCTTCATCGGCGCGGCGCGCAAGCGCAAGGAAGCGCTCGACCACGTGCTGCTGTTCGGCCCGCCCGGCCTCGGCAAGACCACGCTGTCGCACATCATCGCGGCCGAGCTGGGCGTCAACCTGCGCCAGACCTCCGGGCCGGTGCTGGAGAAGCCCAAGGACCTGGCGGCGTTGCTGACCAACCTGGAGCCCAACGATGTGCTCTTCATCGACGAAATCCACCGCCTGAGCCCGGTCGTCGAAGAAATCCTGTACCCCGCGCTGGAGGACTACCAGATCGACATCATGATCGGCGAAGGCCCCGCGGCGCGCAGCATCAAGCTCGACCTGCAGCCCTTCACCCTGGTGGGCGCTACCACCCGCGCCGGCATGCTGACCAATCCGCTGCGCGACCGTTTCGGCATCGTCGCGCGGCTGGAGTTCTACACGCCCGAAGAGCTCGCACTCATCGTGACCCGCAGCGCTCGCCTGCTCAAGGTGGAAACCGACGAAACCGGCGGCTTCGAGATCGCCCGCCGCTCGCGCGGCACGCCCCGCATCGCCAACCGCCTGCTGCGCCGCGTGCGCGACTATGCCGAGGTGAAGGGCGACGGCCGCATCACCGAAGACATCGCCCACAAGGCGCTGGCCATGCTCGACGTCGATCCGCAGGGCTTCGACCTGATGGACAGGAAGCTGCTCGAAGCCGTGATCCACCGCTTCGACGGCGGCCCGGTGGGCCTGGACAACGTCGCAGCCAGCATCGGCGAGGAGCGGGACACCATCGAGGACGTGATCGAGCCCTACCTCATCCAGCAGGGCTACCTGCAGCGCACGCCGCGCGGGCGCATCGCCACGCTGGCGGCTTACCGCCACCTGGGCGTGACGCCGCCCTCGAGCCGTTCCGACGGACAGGACCTTTTCGGAGTCTGAAGACCCATGCACACCCATGACCTGAGCGCCTGGCAGCACGACCACCAGTTCGGCGCCGGCAATGCCGCCGCCGAGCGCAGCACGCGCCTGGTGATGTGGATCACCGCCGCGATGATGGTGGTCGAAATCGGCGCCGGCTGGTGGTTCAACTCGATGGCGCTGCTGGCCGACGGCTGGCACATGAGCTCGCACGCGCTGGCCATCGGCCTGAGCGCCTTTGCCTATGCGGCCGCGCGCCGCTATGCGCGCGATCCGCGCTTTGCGTTCGGCACCTGGAAGATCGAGGTGCTCGGTGGCTTCGCGAGCGCGCTGCTGCTGCTCGGCGTGGCGGCGCTGATGGTGGTGGGCTCGCTGGAACGGCTGTGGTCGCCTTCGGCGATTCATTACCCCGAGGCGATTTCGGTGGCGGTGCTTGGGCTGGTGGTCAACCTGGTCTGCGCGCGGCTCTTGGGCGGCGCGCACCATGACCACGACCATGGGCATCACCACCACGGCCACGATCACGGTCATTCGCATGAACACGGCCATGACCTGAATCTGCGCTCCGCATACATGCACGTGGTGGCCGATGCCGCCACCTCGGTACTCGCCATCGCGGCACTGCTCGGCGGCTGGTTCTACGGCTGGGCCTGGCTGGACCCGGCGATGGGCATCGTCGGTGCGGTGCTGGTCGCCAGCTGGGCCCGGGGCTTGCTGAAGGAAACCGGCAAGGTGCTGCTCGACCGCGAGATGGATCACCCGGTCACCGAAGAGATCCGCGAAGGCGTGGAAACCACGTTGGCCGATTCGGAAACCCGTGTGGCCGACCTGCATGTCTGGCGCGTCGGCCGCGATGCCTACGCCTGTGCGCTCACGGTCGTGACGCATTCACTCACGCTCACCGCGGACGAGGTGCGCGCCTGCTTCTCGATGCACGAGGAAATCCGCCACTCGACGGTGGAAATCCAGCGCTGCGCGGACTGAGCCGATGTCCATTCCGCTTTCCGCAGAAGCCGTTGTCGAGCGCCAACTGGCCGCCTACAACGCCAGGGACCTTCAGGCATGGCTGGCCACCTATGCCGAGGACGCCCGCCAATACGAACTGGCGGGAAAGCTGCTGGCCTCCGGACACGCCGAGTTGCGTGCCCGCACCGAGCTCCGCTTTGCCGAGCCTGACCTCCATGCGCATCTGCTGCAGCGCTCTGTCATGGGGAATGTCGTGATCGACCATGAGGTGGTGACGCGCAACTTCCCCGAAGGGGTTGGCACGGTGGAGATGGTCTGCGTCTATGTGGTCCGGAATGGCCTCATCCAGACGGCATCGTTCGAGATCGGCCCGCCGACGATGGGTTTGCAACCCGCATAGAGGCGGGTTTCTTGCTCCTTCCCCCAGCGAGGGAGGGAGAAAGAAATTCAGACGGCCGGCCTGCGAACGTGCCGCACGATCAGCACCTGCGCCGCGTAGTAAGTCCCCAGCACCCACAACTGCGCCAGCGGTAGCGGCGTGACAAATCGGTTGATCGCCAACAGCGAATCGCTCAGCATGAAGAAGCAGGCACCCACCGCCACCCACGTGGCTGACGGGTCGGCTTCGCGCAGCACCGCCGCACGCCCGATGGCCTGCGCCGCCATGCACGCAATCACCACCACATAGACCCCGACAGGAATCCGCAGTGCCGGCGGCAACCCGCCCTGCCAGAGAAAGGCATACATCCCCGCGCCGATCAAGAGCGTCACCGCCAGCGCCCCGCGCCGCGGGAACATGCCCACGCCGATGCGGAACAGCGCGATGTACGCCAGGTGCGCGAGCAAGAAGCACACGAGCCCCGGCACGAAAAACTTCGCCGGTCCCATCAGCAGCACGTCGCCCGCCAGCGAGCCCACCAGCCCGGCCAGCAGCAGCCCTTCGAAGCGCGTCACCCCGCCCGATGCCATCGCGCGCCGCGCCGCGAAGACGATCGCGATCGACAGCGCCAGCGGCTTGAAGATGTGGTGCAGCCCGTCGATGCCCAGCGCCGCACTCGCCGTGGCCAGCGCGGCCGCCTCGACCAGCAGCACCTCGGTGACCGAAATGCGCCCCTGCAGCACCGCGCCGATGGCCCACAGGCTCGCGGTCAATGCCGCCAGCCAGACGGCGGCGCGCTGCAGCGGCATGCCGTCGGAAAACCAGAGAAAGAAGGCGACGCCACCCAGCATCAGCAGGAACTGCACGCCCGCGAACCACTGCACGCCGCGGCTGACCACGGGCTCGTAGCGCGTGACCTTCGCGATGTCGAACGCCGGCTTCGGAAAGCGCTCCGCCACATCAGCCGGCCGCCAGCCGGGCGGCTTGAGCCACACGCGCAGCTTGTCGGCCCAGCTGCGCGCGTGCCACGAGTCCTTGGCCAGCCCCCAGTACACCTCGGCATTCGCCCAGAGCGGGTCCCAGCTCTTGAGTTCGCCGCGCGTGCCGTAGACACAGCGCTCGTCCTCTTCGCGGAACGTGCCGAACATGCGGTCCCACACGATCAGGATGCCGCCGTAGTTCTTGTCCAGGTAGGTGTCGTTCACCGCGTGGTGCACCCGGTGGTTGGAGGGCGAGCAGAACCAGCGGTCGAACCAGCCCAGCTTGCCCACCTGCTCGGTGTGCACCCAGAACTGGTAGAGCAGGTCGACCAGCGCCACCACGCCGAACACCAGCGGCGGCACGCCGGCCAGGGCCATAGGCATATAGAAGATCCAGCCGAACAACGCCCCGCTCGATGTCTGCCGCAGCGCGGTCGACAGGTTGTAGTGCTGGCTCTGGTGATGCACCACATGCGCCGCCCACAGCACCGCCGATTCATGGCCCATGCGGTGCAGCCAGTAGTAGCAGAAGTCATAGAACACCAGCGCCAGCAGCCAGCCGTACCAGGTCGTCCAGAACTCGCGCGCCGCTTCCTGCGGAAAGAGCGCCACCGCCGAATACACGGCCGTGTAGATGCCGATGCGCAAGAGGCCGGTGAGCACCGCGCTGATCTGGCTCAGCATGCCCAGGCCGATGCTGCTGACCGCGTCGGCCAGCCGGTAGGTGTCATGCCCCGTGCCGCGGCGCGCCCGCGCGCGGCCTACCGCGAACTCGATCGCGATCAGAAGAAAGAACACGGGGGTCGCAAGAACGATGATCTGGCCAGGGCGCATCGCGCGATTGTGGCAACGCGTCACCGGGATGTCACGGGTGTGCCATCGCAGCGTCATGCGCGGGTGGGAGCCTACCCGTCCATGCAACGCGACGACGCTTTCCTTCGCGCATGGCGCGACACCGCGACCCAGGCCCCCGACCCGGAGGACGACGATCGCCAGCGTCCGCCGCTTCAGTTCCGCACGCTCTGGATCTCCGACCTGCACCTGGGCACGCCCGGCTGCCAGGCCCGCGCGCTGCTCGACTTTCTGAAGCACACCGAATGCGAGACGCTGTTCCTGGTCGGCGACATCATCGACGGCTGGCAGCTCAAGCGCCACTGGTACTGGCCGCAGGCGCACAACGACGTGATCCAGAAGCTGCTGCGCAAGGCGCGCAAGGGCACGCGCGTGATCTTCATCCCGGGCAACCACGACGAGTTCGCCCGCAAATACCTCAACCACAACTTCGGCGGCATCGACGTGGCCGACGAGTGGATCCACGAGACGGCCGACGGACGCAAGCTGTGGATCATTCACGGCGACCTGTTCGACGGCGTCATCCAATGCGCCAAGTGGCTCGCCTACGTGGGCGATTCGCTCTACGAATTCACGCTCAAGCTCAACCGCCACCTCAACTCGATGCGCGCGCGCATGGGGCTGCCGTACTGGTCGCTGTCGAAGTACCTCAAGGGCAAGGTCAAGCGCGCCGTGAGCTACGTGGGCGACTTCGAGAACGCCGTGGCCCGCGAGGCCCGCAAGCGCGGCGCACAGGGCGTGGTCTGCGGCCACATCCACCATGCGGAGATGCGCGACATCGACGGCATCCTCTACTGCAACGACGGCGATTGGGTCGAGAGCCTGACGGCGCTGGCCGAGCATGCGGACGGCACGCTGGAGATCATCGATTGGGCGCAGTACATGCCGGTGGCCTCGAAGGCGGCGCCGGCGCGGGAAGTCGTCGCGGCCTAAACGCGGCCGATCGTTCGCGGCGGCGCGGGATGTCTTGACGTTGCTGCACGCCGTGATCGAGGAATGAAGTCGGCTCGGGCCAATTGATGGAAGCTCTGGCCTTGAAGCCGTGAATTTTTCGCATTCTTGCGTCCCCCATCGCCGTGGTGGTGGTCGTTTGACTATTGTTTGCGAATGTGCGGGTTGTGTGTGCCCCAGACTTTTCGGATTGCCATCCGTCAAGTCTGTCGCTCGTGCCCCAAACTCTCTCCGTTACCAGCACCGCCATCCCCACGAGCCTGGGGCTACCCGCACTGGTGCCAGTGCGGCTCGCCGGCCGGGAAGGCGTCAACGGCCTCTTCGAATACGAACTCATCCTCAAGACCCCCGATGCGCTGAACCTCGGTGCAAGCGGCGCAGCTGATTTCAACCTTGACGGCTTCATTGGGCACGCCATGACTTGCGTGATCGGGCTCGACGGCTCTGGCGAGCTACGGGCCGGAGCCATCGGCCCCAGCACCCACGGCATGGGCGCCGGGACACGGCAAATCAGCGGCATCGTGACGGACGCCGTCATGGAAGGTGAAGCAGGCCGCCACGTCGTCTACCGCTTCATCATTCGCCCTTGGTTGCACCTGGCAACGCTCAATTGCGACTGCAAGATCTACCAGGACCAGACGGTCGTCAAAACGCTGGATCAGGTGTTGGGAAATTACTCGTTCCCAGTGGAAAAGAGGCTGTACGACACCTATCCGATTCGCGACTATTGCGTGCAATGGAACGAGAGCGACTTCGAGTTCTTCGAGCGCCTGTGCCAGGAGTACGGCATCAACTACCACTTCGAGCACGGAGATGGCGCGCATCGCCTGGTTCTGTCGGATGCGATGGCCGCCTACCGGGAATGCCCCAGCGCCGCTTACGCCAATGTCGAGTTTCATGCACCGGGCTACAAGACCGATGCCGAGTACATCCACCGCTTTGCGTCGCACAACCAACTCACCAGCGGCGCCTACGTCACCCGGGACTACGACTACACGCGCAGCAAGGCCCGGTTGATCGGCCAGAACAGCGCACCGCGCTCCACGAGCCACGCCAACGGCGAGGTGTACCAGTACCACGCAAGTGTCGGCGGCAGCCATTTCGCACAACCAGAGGCCGGAGTCACGGGCCCCAATGACCCGTCCACCGAAGCCCGAGCCTTCGCGCGCCTGCGCATGCAGCACCTGCGCACCCATGGTGCCCGCGCCCATGCCTCGGGCAACCTGCGGGGCATGGTGCCGGGCTGCACATTCCGCATGCAAAAGCATCCGCGCGAGAGTGCGAATGCCGAATACCTGATCCTGCATACGAACTTCGTGATCGAAGACGTGGGGCAGGACAGCCAGATCAAGGGTGCCGCCCCCGGTCGATCGCAGAACTGGAAGGTGAGCGTCGATTTCACGGCGCATCCGCTCCAGGAAGAGTTGCGTCCCGCGCCCACACGCGCCAAGCCCCAGACGGGTGGCCCTCAAAACGCCGTTGTCGTCGGGCCCGCCGGGCAGAGCATCTGGACCGACGAGTACGGCCGGATCAAGGTCCAGTTTCCATGGGACCGCGACGGGCAGTTCAACCAGAACAGTTCATGCAAGGTGCGCGTGAGCGCGGCATGGGCCGGCAACCAGCTTGGCGCGATGCACGTTCCGCGCATCGGCCAGGAAGTCGTCATCGAGTTCTTCGGTGGCGATCCCGATCTGCCCATTTGCACAGGTCGGGTCTACAACCAGATGAACATGCCGCCATACAAGCTGCCCGATCAGGCAGCGCTTTCGGGTTTTCGCTCGCGCGAACTCGTCGGCGGTGGCGGCAACAGCGCCGCGGGGCGCAGCAATCAACTGGTGCTGGACGACACGGCCGGGAAAATTCAGGTCCAGCTCAAGAGCGATCACCAGTCAAGCTCCTTGAGCCTGGGCGCCATCACCCGCATCGAAGACAACGCAGGGCGCAAAGACCCGCGCGGGCAAGGCTACGAACTGCGAACCGATGGCCACGGTGTCCTGCGCGCCGCCGACGGCATGCTCATCACAACTGAAGCGTGTATGGATGCCGCAGGGCATGCCAAGCTTTTGGGCGAAGCCCTTCCCCGCCTCACACTGGCGCGCGATCTGATCGAAGGCCAGTCCGATGCAGCCCGCATCAGCGAGGCCCAGACCAAAGGCGACCAGGATGCCGTTGCCAAAGCTCTCAAGAAACAGAACGACGCCATCAAGGGCAGCGGCGGCAACCCGCAAGAGGGCCAATTCCCGGAGCTCGCCGACCCCCACCTCGTGCTCGCCAGTCCGAGCGGCATCGCCGTCACCTCGGGCGGCTCCACGCACATTGCCAGTGTCGAACACACGCAGATCACCAGTTCCGCGCATACCAGCATCAACAGCGGCGGCAGCCTGATTGCGGTCGCGCTGGAAGCGTTCAAGGTCTACGCCATGCAAAACGGCATGGAGGTGATTGCGGCCCAGGCGGACATCGAGATCAAGGCCCTCAACAACTCCATCAAGATGCTTGCCAAAGACAAGATCGAACTGACCGCGGACGTCATCAACATCACTGCCAAGACCCAGCTGACCATCAATGGTGGGGGCAGCTACGGCGAATACAGCGCCGGCAACATTACCAAGGGGACGGCCGGCAAGTACACCAACCATGCGGCAATCCACGGCTATGCTCCGGCCGATTCCAAAGCGCCCGAGAAGTTGAACGGCGAAGCCTGCGGCACCAAGGAAAAGGCCGCTGACAAGGGTGGTAACTCGGTGCCGCGCCGATGATCGACGGCGTTGGGGCCGAAGGTCGAGCTGCCAATGGCGAAGAGTTGCTCAATGCGCTCATCCAGGGCTGGAACGCGTTGACCGTGCTTCCGTCCAGGGAGTCCGTAGACGCACGCAAGCGTGAGAAGGAGGCGCTCCCCCGGCGGGCCTACCTGGTATTCAACCGCTGGGATGGCAACCCACTGGCAAGAGAGCTGTGTGAACAGTTTCCGAGATGGGCGCGCGACCACATCAACGTGCCCGACAGTTACTTCGAGTATCGCGAAGAGCGTGCACCGTGCCTGCTGGAGTTGCCCGAAGAGTTGATTGTCTCCATCCCCGGACACAAGACTCGAGACCTGCGCGCATGGTTGGCGCATTGTCTGGAGGTCGCTTCCCAGCGGGCGAACGAACGCATCACCAAGCAGGACTTCTGCGGTGTGGTCATCAGCACGGAATCGGAGCAGAAGATCGCCCGGCATTGGGTTGGCCTGGGCGATCAACGACCGCCAGGCACCGAAGACAGCGTGCTGTTTCGCTACCACGACCCGCGCGTCATGCAGCGGGTCTGGCCTGCGCTGAGTCCTCTGCAGCAAAGCCGGTGGCTCGGGCCGGTCATGCAATGGTGGTCGCTCATGCAACCCTGGGGCCCGTTACGCGACAGGCCCGAGCCTGCCCAATGGTTCCGTGCCAAAGCGCCGGTGCTTCCCTGCGGAACGCAGGCGGGCGGATCGCCACGCGATCTGCTCGACGAAGCGCAGTGGTTCCTCTCGGGCATCTCGCCGGACGCCAACTCGATCTGGCGCAGCTATGCCAAGCACGACGTACCGCCAGAGGCCCAGCCCGATCCGGACAGCTTGCTGCAAATGCTGGCCGATGCCGCGCGCATGGGCCTGAAAAACATCGACCTTGAAGACTATGTCTGGATCACCTGGATGCACGCCCCCAAGGAAGGCCCGGCGCGCGCCATGGACTGGAGCCTGCCGCACCTCGCACCGACTTTGAACCGGATCGAAGACCAGCTGCGCGATAGGCCCGACGCCAGTTTTTCAATGCTTCTGAACAAGATCATTCAGCCTCAGAAAAGATAAGCCATGGCTTGCAAGAACCCCTGTGATCAATGCGTCCAGAGCGGAGTGCCGATTCTGTTCACGCGCTACGCTGCAGCCTACAGTTGCACCGAGAAAGGCGCGGCGGCGCTGGAAAAGCTCAAGCCCGGCGGCAACTTCAGGAGCCAGCCAGGCGGCGTGGCGCTCCAGACAGCCCAGTACAACGTGCGCATGCTGCGCGCGGGCTACTTGTACATCCGCATCGAAACCAACTGCCGGCGCCCCGCCTGGTTCGGCTACGCGGTGCATTCGCATGGCTACCTGACACGATTCGATGTCGATCACCCCAACGAAGCCGAGGGCCTTGCCGCGTGCAGTCCGCAGGATTGGGGGGCCAACAGAAGCCTTGTGTGGATCAAGGGTGCCAGAGATGTCACGAAGCTGAACTATCTGTTCCACCCCGACCCGGTGGACCCCGACCACTTGAACAGTGTCATCGACAAGGACCTCGACAAGTACACGCAGAGTTTCGACGTGGCCAGCTGGATCAACGGCCGAAAGGCCGCGCCCGACACCGCGGTGCCCACTCCAGACGCAGGTGGCTGGAACGTGGCCGAATTCAAGGCGCTGAAAGACGAAGTCGTTCGCAACGCGTTGGATCCCCAGTTGTACGGCCTGATGGGCGGCAATGCAGTGGAGCGCGGGTGGGGCGACCATGAAGACACCAGGACAGTGGACGCTCCCTCCTACACCGCCATGGGCGACTATGCCGGGGCATATCCGACCACGGAGACCGTCACCATCAGGCAACCCGACTACGCGGGTGCCCACGGCAAGCGCCTGCAAAACATCGCCAAACTCCTGGCCGACAACGGTGGTGCCATCGTCGCGTGCGAAGACGCCATTGGTATTGCGCAGGAACTGGGGCACCTGCAGGCCGAAGCGCAAACCATCTACAGCCACTGGCAGGCATCAAGTGCCACAGGGCATCACAAGGACGTGAGCAACGAATGGGTGTTCCAGACGGCGGTCGGGGCGCAGGGGCTGATCGCGCTTGCACAACAAGGCGCGGTCGCGCGCGTGGACCGAGGCTATGCGGAGTCGGCACGCATCCGTGCGCCGCTGCCGCGCGATCCCCAGGAAGCCGCCAAGGAAAGCGCACTTCGGGGCGCAGCGCGCGCGGCCAACCACCATCGCGAACTCGGCAACGCCCGGTCGGCCATCCAGCTCGCTTGCAACCAATGGTTCGATCAGGCTGCGGCACGCGACATCCTGCAGGAGCAAAAAATCCGGCAGGGGCAAGCGCAAGACAAAGTGGCAGCGCTGGGCCGCGATCAGAACAAATGGGTGTTCAGCAGCACGCTGCTCGCAGCCCTGGGCCGTTTCAGCAATCAGGATGGAAAGATCAACAAGCCCGGCGGCGGTGCCGCATTGAGCTTGCATCTCGCACAGTGCCTGTCGGGCCTGGAGACGCACGAAGCTGGCCGCCAGGCACTGTTGGCAATGAGTCCGTGGGGCGGCAGCCTGCTGTCGCGCGTGCTGTGCTTCAACAGCGCCACCCTTCAGGCTGCCTACAAGAACCTGGAGAACGGCAAGTTGCCTGGTCCATCGATACCCGCGCCTGATCCCGAAACCGCTATGGCCGACGCGCTGGCGACCAGTCTCAAATTGGTTGCCGGGCGCCTGGCCTTGGGCGACAAGGCACTGGGCTTCATCGACGAAGCGAACAAGGCCGATGCACCCGCAATGCTGCGCAAGGCGGCGTGGGCGGGTCATGTGTTCTCCCTGCTCTCGGTGCGCGCCGCGACTGGCATCGGCGGCTTGAAAGCATCGCAGCTGGAAGCACGCATGGTGCAGCACCTGGCCCTGGCCGGCATGAGCACCATGGGCAGCACGGTGCACAAAGCGGTGGCGCAGCTGCAAACCGACGTTGCAGAGAACGCCAAGCGCATCGCGTTGCGGGCCAAAAAGCTGGAGTCCATTGCCGACCCGGCCACCCGCGCTGGCAAGGCCGCGGCGCTAGAGCGCGCACGCGGTGCGGCCCCCGGCACGCGTACCGCGATGCTGGGTGCGCTGATGGACCTCGGCGCCGCCGTCATCAAGGGCAACCAGCTGGGCGCCAAGCTCGATGCGCGCAGTGCCTTCGACCTTGCAGGCCAGCTGCTGCAAGGCATCGGCAGCCTGTATGACTGGCGCGCCAAGGTGTATGAAGAAACCATCTTCAATGGGGTGAAGGGGTATGACGTCTACAAGTACGCGGCGCACAGGGAAGGACTGGACAGCATCAATGCGCTGCATCTCAAGAGCCTGCGGGTGACGGCATTCAAGTTTCTGGGGCCGGCGGCTATGTTTTCGGTGGTGCTGGATGGGATGGATGCGTGGAGGTCTGGTGAACGTGGGCAAAGAGGGTTGGCAACTGCGCAAGCGGCAAGCGCTTTTGGAGCCATCTTCACTGTCCTTGGCACTGGTGCCGCGATCTTCGGTGTGGGAAGCCTCGCCTGGGCGGCGGCTGCAGCGACCTTGGGCTTGGCGGGAGCCGTGCTGAGTATCGTCGGCACGATCTTCGTGCTCTTCTTGAGCGAGGACAAGTGGATCACCTGGCTGCGCGACATCCCATTAAACAAACAACGCAAGGGCAAGAAGCCGATACACGACAACTTGCGGGATACGCTGCAAGAGCTGGCTAGTGCCCAGGGCAAACTGCAACCTGCTTGAGGAAACACACATGTTCGTTCGAGAAAGCAGCTACGCGATAGCGCGAAAAAAATCCATCGAGGAGGGCCGCACTCATCTCAATCTTGAAGGTCAGAAGCAATGGCCGACCAATCGCGCAGGTGCAAGGGGGATCACGATCCCCAATGGCAGCGCCTTTGCGCAGAACGAGGCTTATCTGGAGGTGTGCAATCCGGGGTGGAGTTTGCAGTGGCGCGCTGGGATTGGGAATCCATATGTGATCTTGCCAGCGCTGCTCGTCATTTGGGGGTGGTACGGATTTGCGGTGCATCCACTACTCTTCGCAGAGATCATCTTCTTTTGGCCGACCATAGCCTATGGAGTCGATGATTGGCCTTATCTTGTATTTGGATGGCTCTTGCTATTTCCCATGGCCGCAGCCTCCGCCTTCATGATCTTCGCCTGGTTCCACTACATGGGCATGCGCACCTGCTTCTTCACTTTTGCACGAGGTCGCATCCGTTTCAACAGACTCACACGCAAGGTGTATGTGCTGCGTCCCAAGTACTGCGGAGGCAACGCGGTGTTCGAGTGGGATCGACTGGTTGCACTGTTCGAGCCCGAGGGCACGAGCGCCGGAGCCAAGCAGACCATCAAAGCCCTGGCCCTGTACCACCCTCCCTTCGACGCCGACGACCCCACGGCCAAAGGCGAAGACTGCCTGTTCGCAGGCCCCGCCGTCACCGGCCCCAGCGGCGCGGCGCACCTGTGGGAGTACATCCGACAGTACATGGAAACAGGTCCCACCATCGATCGCATTCCCGCTGACGCACCCGCCAACTTCAAAGGCATCGCGCGCTATCTGCACCCCGACTACACCACCTACTGCGGCTTGCCAAGCAGCCGCCAGTACCGGCTGGAGTGCAGGCCCGGCTTCATGGAAACCTTCTTTCACATGAGCAGCCAGATCACATGCAGCTGGCCGCGCTTTCCCAAGGAGTGGCAGAGCGACAGTGGCATGGGTGAGCCCGAAGACCGCCCCGTGCAGACGGGGGCCGTGATGACCGCACTGGTCTATCGCGCCAAGGGCCGGTTGAGCAAGGCCGACGAGGTGGAATTGATGGAACGCTACGGAACGCCCGAGGCAATCGCGAAAGCCAAGGCGCGGTCGGCCGGAGAGTCGACTTGAAGGTCACGAACTTGGCAAGCAACAAGCTCAAAGACGCGGTGTGGATGCACCCGCTGCAACGACCCGCTTGAGATCGTCCCATGTTCATTCGCGAAGAGGGCTATGCCCGCCTACACAGATCGGCCGTGGCAAAAAGTCGTGCACACATCAATCTGGATGGACAAAAGCAATGGCCGACCAATCGCTCTGGCGCGAGGGGTATCACGATTCCCAACGGCAGCGCCTACGCCCAGAACGAGGCTTATCTGGAGGTGTGCAATCCGGGGTGGAATTTGCAGTGGCGTGCAGGGATAGCAAACCTCTATGTAATCCTGCCAGGGTTGTTTATTGTTTGGATGTGGTACGGGTTTGCAGTACACCCGCTGCTTTTCCATGAGGTTATATTTTTCTTTGTTGTCGGCGATGAGGTTCCAAATATTCTTCTTTGGTTTGGATGGCTCCTGCTTTTTCCCCTGGCTTCAGCCTCCGCCTTCATGATCTTCGCCTGGTTCTACTACATGGGCATGCGCACCTGCTTCTTCACTTCCGCACGAGGCCGCATCCGTTTCAATCGACTCACACGCAAGGTGTATGTGCTGCGTCCCCAGTACTGCGGAGGAAATGCGGTGTTCGAGTGGGATCGACTGGTCGCACTGTTCGATCCCCAAAGCACCAACTACTGGGACAAGCAGGACGTTGCGATGCTGGCCCTCTACCACCCTCCCTTCGATGCCGACGACCCCACGGCCAAAGGCGAAGACTGCCTGTTCGCAGGCCCGGCCGTCACCGGCCCCAGCGGCGCTGCGCACCTGTGGGAATACATCCGCCAGTACATGGAAACAGGCCCCACCATCGATCGCATTCCGCCCGACGCACCGTCCAACTTCAAAGGCATCGCGCGTTACTTGCATCCTGACTACACCACCTACTGCGGCCTACCCAGCAGCAGCCAGTACCGGCTGGAGTGCAGGCCCGGCTTCATGGAAACCTTCTTTCACATGAGCAGTCAGATCACATGCAGCTGGCCGCGCTTTCCCAAGGAGTGGCAGAGCGACAGCGGCATGGGTGAGCCCGAAGACCGCCCTGTGCAAACGGGCGCCGTGATGACGGCGTTGGTGTACCGGGCGCAGGGCCGGTTGAGCAAGGCGGATGAAATCGAGTTCCTCACGCATTACGGCACGGCGGAGGCGCTGGCTGAAGCCCAGGCGCGTAGAGATTGAGTGATCGGTCGCGCCCCGAGCAATCAACACCATCAAAGCAAAAATCAAGAATGGATCGAGAAAATCCCGGGCACGCTCAACGCCCAGACCGCAGCGCAACGGCCGACGCTTTCCCTGCGCCAGGAGACTGAAGAATCCCATGCCTCTTCGCGAAGAGTTCACGCGCACCGCTCACGACCATTTCGAGCAACTTGCCCGGCGCCTCGCCGCAGCAGTAGCCGCTCCCAATCCCCCGCCCCGGCCTCTGTTGACGAGCCCGCAAACCCTCGCGCGCCAATCTCCGCAGCCTGACCGCCTTGTTGCCGTCCAGGCGGCCCGCGTCCCTCTGATCGAGGCCGCGCGGCCTTTGCTGCTTGCGCTTGCTCGCATGCCCCGGCAACTCGACGCCGCACAGGGCAATGCCTTGCAGGGTGATCTGGCGGATCAGGTCGGCACGTTCCAGTCCGTTTGCAGCGATGCCCGGATCCGACACGAGTACATCACCGGCGCGAGCTACACGTTGTGCAGCGCACTGGACGAAGCCGCGGGCTTGTCCGCTCGAGCGAAGGGACCGGCCGACGACGGGCACATCTGGGCGGATCGGTTGTTGGCGATCCGGTTTCACGGCGATGGCAAAGGCGGCGAGAACGTCTTCAGGATCATGGCAACCGTACTGAAGAATCCGGCCGAGCACATCGACCTGCTGGAGCTTCAACTCGTCGTCATCGCACTCGGTTTTGAAGGTATGTACCGCATGGCCTGCAACGGCAAGCGCGTACTCGATGAGATCCGTCACACCCTGTTTGAAACCGTGCGTTCGTCCCGGGGCGATGCGGTGCCCGCAATGCATTGGACTGCGATAGAACGCCTGCTGTGGACGCCTTTGCCGCCCTGCGGGCTGGCGGATGCAGCGGCAGATCTGTTTCGCTGAGCGTCGGCCGGTCCATCACCCGCCGCGCGTCGGCCCCTTCCGGGTCGCCTGGTCGAACTGCTCCCGCCACGCGTCGTAGTGCCGCAGCATGTTCTTGCTCATCCCGTCCATCCACAGCCACCAGTTCAACGCCAGGTTCTGGGCGTCGTCGTCATCATCGGGGGTGGGGGCAAGGGGCGCTACCTGCGCGGCACTGGCCGGCGGAGCGGGCAGTTCGTAGTCGCACAACCGCTCGACGCTGGCGTGCGAGAAACCGGGTGTGTTGACGTGCATGAGGCTCTCCGTGGGGCTCGGCGCATTCTTCGACGCACAGAACAAACAACTCCCGTGAAGAGATTCTGCGCGGCCGCGCGCCCGCGTCGTTCAGGACTATCCCGGATGGCCGTCCGAACTACGGAATACGGTGAATGATCGTCCGATCCGACGATGCCGCCGGCGCGCCCACCGAGCGCACACTGTGCGCTGCATTCCAACAAGACACGACCCCACCATGGCCTGGACCCTCAGCGCAGCCGAAAGCGCCTTCCGCGACGAGGTGCGCGAATTCCTCGCACGCGAGCTGACCCCCGCCCTGCGCGCCGCCGGCCGCCGCTGCTCCGGCATCTTCAGCGACTACGCCGAAGGCAACGGCTGGCACCGCATCCTTGCAACGCGCGGCTGGAGCGTGCCGCACTGGCCCGTCGAACACGGCGGCACCGGCTGGACGCCGATGCAGCACTACCTCTTTGCGAGCGAGCTGGCCGCGGCCGACGCGCCGCAGCGCGCGCCCATGGGGCCGGGCATGGTCGCGCCGGTGATCATCGCTTTCGGCACCGAGGCGCAGCAACGTGCGTGGCTGCCCGGCATCCGTTCGGGCGAGGACTACTGGTGCCAGGGCTACTCGGAGCCGCAGTCCGGTTCCGACCTGGCCTCGCTGCAATGCAAGGCCGTGCGGGACGGCGACCACTACGTGCTGAACGGCACCAAGATCTGGACCACCCACGCCCACCATGCCAACCGCATGTTCTGTCTGGTGCGCACCGCCTCGGGCGGCAAGCCGCAGCAGGGCATCAGCTTCCTGTGCTTCGATCTTCCGGCGCCGGGCGTCACCATCCGGCCGATCCTCAGCATCTCGGGCGACCACGAACTGAACCAGGTGTTCTTCGACGACGTGCGCGTGCCCGCCGACGGACTCATCGGCGAGGAAAACCAGGGCTGGACCATCGCCAAATACCTGCTGCAGCACGAACGCGGTGGTGCCTGGGCGCCGATGCTGCGCGCACGCCTTCGCCGCCTGCGCGATGCGGCTGATGCGATCTCTGACGCACAAGAAGCCGACGACATGGCGCTGCGCCTGGCCGAAGCCGAATGCGCCATCGACGCCGTGGAAGCCACCGAACTGCAATCGCTGCGCGCGCAGGCGCGCGGCGAGCCGCCCGGCATTCGTCCCTCGATGGGCAAGGTGCTCGGCTCCGAGTTGCGCCAGCGCCTGACCGAACTGGGCGTCGAAATCGTCGGCCACCACGCCGCCGTCAACCTGCCGCTGGACGACGCACTGCACGACAGCGAACTCGCCATCCCCGAAGAGGCCGTGTTCTCGATGTCTGCCTACCTCAACGACCGCGCCGCCTCCATCTACGCAGGCTCCAACGAGGTGCAGCGCAACATCATCGCCAGCCATCTGCTGGCCCGCTGAGGTTGCCGACATGAACACCCTCACCGAACAGGACGACACCCTCTCGATGCTGCGCGGCAGCCTCGCGCGCTATCTGGACGATCACCACGGCTTCGATCAGCGCCTGCACGCGCTGGCCAAGGCCGACGACGCGCCGCCGCCGTTCTGGCGGGGCCTGGCATGCGAGCTCGACCTGCTGGGCGCGGCGCTGCCCGAGTCGCACGGCGGACTGGGCCTGGGCATGGCTGCGCACCTCGCGCTGATGGAAACGCTGGGCGGAGCGCTCGCGGCCGAGCCCTACCTGTCGACCATGGTCATCGGCGCCGGCCTGCTGCAGCGCCACCCCGGTGCGCAGGCCGACGCATTGCTCGCGCAGGTCGTCGCCGGGCAGGCCGTGCTGGCCTTCGCGCACAGCGAGCCGCAAAGCCGAAACGACCGCGCCGACGTGCAGGTGCAGCTCGTGCGCGAGGGCGACGGCTTTCGCCTCGACGGCCGCAAGGCCGTGGTGCAGGCCGCGCCATGGGCCAGTCACCTGATCGTGACCGCGCGCAGCGCCCAAGGCCTTTCGCTGCTCGTGGTGCCCCAAGACACACCCGGCCTGCGTTCACGCGCCTACCCGACACGCGATGGCCAGCGCGCCGCCGACATCGCCTTCGACAATGTTCGCCTGCCCGCCGAGGCCCTGCTCGGCACCGAAGGCGGCGCGCTGCCGCAGATCGAACGGGCGCTGGACGAAGCCACGCTCGCCGTCTGCGCCGAGTCCATCGGCGTCATGCGCCGCCTGATGCGCGACACACTCGATTACGTGCGCCAGCGCAAGCAGTTCGGCGTGCCGATCGCCAGCTTCCAGGTGCTGCAGCACCGCCTGGCCGACATGCACATGGCGCTGGAGCAGGCGGCGGCGCTCACCGCCAGCGTCGGCGAAAACATCGGCACCGCCACAGACAACGAACGCGCACTCGCCGTCTCGTCCGCCAAGGTCGCCGTCTCCAAGGCCTGCAAGGCTGTGGGGCAGGGCGCGGTGCAGCTGCATGGCGGCATGGGCATGACCGAGGAACTGGCGGTCGGCCACTACTTCCGCCGCGCCACCCTCATCGAAGGTCAGTTCGGGCCGTCCGCCTGGCACCTGCGCCGCGTGGCCCGGCTGCGCGCCGCAGCCGCCACTGCCACCGCCAGGTAGGCGGGCAGCGGGGCGTGGCATTCCCCGCATTCGTCGCTTCCGACGATGCACCCTCGCCGCCCCCGCGCCAAGATGCCCCTGCACCCTCAACCCCACAGGCTGACAGGAGACAACACATGGCAGGTCCGTTGCACGGCCTCCGGGTCATCGAGATGGCGGGCCTGGGCCCTGGCCCGTTCTGCGCGATGCTCTTCGCCGACATGGGCGCCGAGGTCGTGCGCATCGAGCGCCCCGGCACGCCCGCCGCGCCGCACGACATCCTCGCGCGCGGCCGCAGCACGCTGCAGCTGGACCTGCGCGCGCCTGGCGCGCAAGCGTCGGCGCTCGACGCCATCGCCAGGGCCGACGTGCTCATCGAGGGCTTCAGGCCCGGCGTGATGGAGCGCCTGGGCTTGGGCCCGGTCGAATGCCACGCGCGCAACCCGCGGCTGGTGTACGGCCGCATGACCGGCTGGGGCCAGCACGGCCCGCTGGCGCACGCGGCCGGCCACGACATCAACTACATCGCCCTCAGCGGCGCGCTGCACGCCGTGGGCCGCGCGGGCGAGCCGCCGGTGCCGCCGCTCAACCTGGTGGGCGACTTCGGCGGCGGCGCGATGCTGCTGTCCTTCGGCATCCTCGCCGCGCTGCACGAAGCCAAGGGCTCGGGCCAGGGCCAGGTGATCGATGCCGCCATGACCGACGGCGCGGCGCTCCTGTCTTCGATGATGTACGGCCTCAAGTCGGCCGGCCTGTGGAGCAACCAGCGCGGGGAGAACCTGCTCGACGGCGGCGCGCACTTCTACGACACCTACGCCTGCGCGGACGGCAAGTACGTGGCCGTCGGCGCCATCGAGCCGCAGTTCTATGCGCTGCTGCGCGAGCGCTGCGGCATCGCCGACGACACCGCCTTCGACGCCCAGATGGACGCCGACCGCTGGCCGCTGCTCAAGCTGCGCATGGCCGACCTGTTCCGCACCCGCACGCGCGACGAATGGTGCGTGCTGCTCGAAGGCAGCGACGCCTGCTTTGCGCCCGTGCTCGACTGGGACGAAGCCCCCGCGCATCCGCACAACCTGGCGCGCGGCACCTTCGCCAACGTGGGCGGCGTGGTGCAGCCCGCGCCCGCGCCGCGCTTCAGCCGCACCGTGCCGGTCATGCCGCCCGCCGTGGCGGCCGACGACGCCCACACCGTTCTGCGCCGCTGGGGCGCGGCCCCGGCGCATGATGCCAGCGCATGACACCGCCGACCCCACAAGAAAAGGAACCCCCATGCCCATCGACTTCCGCCGTTCCTGGAGCGATGAAGACCTGGCGCTCTACCGCGACAACGTGGTGCGCTTCGTCGAAACCGAAGTGCTCCCGCACGACGAAGAAGCCCGCAAGCGCGGCGACGTCGGCCATGCGGTGTGGCGCAAGGCCGGCGCGCTCGGCCTGCTGTGCGCCGACATCCCCGAGGACTACGGCGGCGCGGGCGGCGACTTCAGACACGAGGCCGTCATCTATGAAGAGATGAGCATCCGCGGCCTCACCGGCATGGCCACGTCGGTGCACACCATCGTCGCGCATTACGTCTTCAACCATGGCACCGAGGAACAGAAGCGCCGCTACCTGCCGCGCATGGCCAGCGGCGAGCTGGTGGGCGCCATTGCCATGACCGAGCCCGGCGCCGGCTCCGACCTGCAGGGCGTGCGCACCCGCGCCGAGAAGGTCGAGGGTGGTGGCGGCTATCTCATCAACGGCTCCAAGACCTTCATCACCAACGGCTACCTCGCCGGCCTGGTGCTGGTGGTGTGCAAGACCGACCCCGCGCAGGGCGCCAAGGGCACGTCGATCCTCATCGTGGAAACCGAGGGCTGCAAAGGCTTTCGGGTGGGCCGCGTGCTCGACAAGATCGGCATGAAGGCGCAGGACACCTCCGAGCTCTTCTTCGACGATGTGCGCGTGCCCGCCGATGCGCTGCTCGGCGGCCAGGAAGGGCAGGGCTTTTTCCAGCTGATGAGCGACCTGCCGTACGAGCGCACCATCATCGGCGTGAGCGCGCTCGCGGCCATGGAGGGCGCCTACCTGGCCACGCTCGACTACGTGCGCGACCGCAAGGCCTTCGGCAAGCCCGTAGCCGAGTTCCAGAACACCAAGTTCAAGCTCGCCGAAATCGCCACGCAGATCAAGGTGGGCCGGGCCTTCATCGACCGCTGCGTCGAAGACCTGGTCGCCGGCACGCTGGACACCGCCACCGCGTCCATGGCCAAGCTCTGGGCCACCGAGGCGCAGGGCCGCGTGATGGACGAATGCCTGCAGCTCTTCGGCGGCTACGGCTACATGAGCGGATACATGGTGGCGCGCATGTACGCCGACGCACGGGTGCAGCGCATCTACGGCGGCACCAACGAGATCATGAAAGAAGTGATTTCGCGGGCGCTGTGAAGCTCAGGTCAACCGGCGAATCTCCGCCCGCGCGATTTCGCGGTGGTGGTACGACGGCGAAATGCCGATGAAGCGCGTGTAGCGCTCCACCGCCGCCACGGTATTGCCCGTGTCTTCCAGCTCCAGTGCTTCGAGCATGAACTGGGTGAAGAGCTTGTTGGCGTCGGCCTCGCGGTCGGAGGCCGCGAGCGTCTTGGGGCGCAGCTCCGGGTGCAGCTCGAAGAGCTTGCGCTGCACTTCCATCACCTCGATGAGCGCGCGGCCCAGGTGCTCGATGTTCTCCGGAATCGGATCGAGCGCGGTGTCGTGCACTTCCGTGGCCGCCTGGTCCAGCAGATGAGAAGCCACCCGCAGCAGCTGATGAATCGGCTTGTGGTTCCTCATGGCCGGGCCGAGTGGCCGCTGGCCTCGCGCTGGAAGGAGTGCTCGCCCGATGCCTGCGGTTGTTGCCGTTGCTGATGTTGTGATGGCTGCGGCTGTCGCTGCTGCGTGTTCTCTTGCTGCTCGGCTTTCTTCAGCTTCTCGGCCAGCTGGCGCATGCGCTCGGCAATGGCCAGGCTCTTGGCCATGTCGTAGCCATGCTCCTTGACGGAGAACGCCTTGCACACGCTGCCCTTGCCGGTGGTGAAGGTGGTGGCCAGCCAGTAGCCCGGATGGCCTGGGTTGGGCATCTTGAACTGCACGCCGCTCACGCCGCTGGAATTGGTGCTGCGGGTGATCTCGGACTTGGAGCGCTTGGACGCGCGCGGCCCCGGCGGCTGCAGCGTCATGCCCTGGCGAATCGCTTCCTCGGCCGGATGCAGCCGCGCGAGGCCCGACATGCGGGCCAGCTGCTTTTCGCGCTCCTCGATGGCCAGCGCCAGCGCGGCATTGCCGACCGAATCGACCGGAAAGTCGGTGCGCAGGATCTCGTCCTGCCCGATGTAGGTCTTGGCCACCCAGGCCCGCACCCGCCCGCCCGCCGCCACCTGGCAGAACACGCCCGAGACGCCGGTGGTGTTGTTGACCCGCAGCTTTTCGGCCCGCGTGCGCCGCGCCACCGGCGGCACGCTGCGCACCACGGCGTCGCGCCAGTCCTGCGCCTGCAGCAGCGCCTGCTCCAGCCCGCCGTAGCTGGCCTTGCCGAACTGCCGGTAGTAGCGCGTGCCGTTGCGCACGAGCGAGACTTCAAAGCCCCAGGGACGTGGGGCAATGCCGTACATGGCGGCTGGGTTGGGGATACCTCTGGGCATTGCGATGCATGGCCTGTGCTTGTGTTGACAGGATGCTAGGCATGGGGGGGAGGGGGCGGTATCACCGGTTTCCGTAGTTCTAAGGATTCGAGAAACTGCGTAGATTTACCTAGATTGCACGGATGGAGCAATTTGGAGTGAACGCACGCACGCACATGCAATGCAAATTTCCGAGGCGCTTGTATCAGTGGGGATTTATTGACACATCGCTAAATAGGCGCTGGCCAAGAACCTGGACGCCCGCGGCAGCCTTTTAAGGAAATTGAACTAAACCAAGCGTATAAAGCTTGAGTAAAAGAGTCTGAAAAGATGGACCTGTGGGGTCGTCCACCCGGATAAAGACTGTCACCCTCAAAGTCTAAAAAAACGAGTGGTATTTTTAGTGCCGAGCCGCCCCAGTAGACAAAGTTTGAGGAAATCAAAACATTGTCAGAGCCGGTGTCTCTGTTTAGATTGCTGGTATTTAACTCACCGTGGTCAAGGCTGTGATGCGAATCCGCTTGAACCCAATTTTTCCCGTCCTTGTGGTAAATATTGTCTCCGTAGGCTCTTTTAAGACTACCGTTGAATGCCGGCCTTTTTGAAAAAAACCTTTCGTCGTTCCAGTACTGATCGAATGTCAGCTTTTCTTCAACTTGGAGTGCAAATATCAAATGATCAGCTAAGTTAAGTTCAGAGCTTCCACAACCAAAAACCAAGTCTCCCACCTTAGCGTGGGTGCGAACTTGAGGTTTGCAGGTTGCAAGCGTGCAAACCCCATTGAATGGATTGGGTGCGAATCCATAATCTCGAGTTAGTTTGTAAGAATAAACTCTCATCGGTCATTGGCATTTAATGCGTACCGGGATTTTTACATTAGGGACGCCGGTAATTTCCCAGACAACTTTTCCCCGAATAGCGGGGATGAGTTGATCCCCTGACGCGGAAACCACTGAATCAGCATGTTCGTCGAATAGAGGGGGGAGCGGAGTACCGCTCTCGAGAACCGCAATAATTTGTTTTGCCGTTGCATTCGCTTCCCCGACTCCTGCACCAAATTCGCCTGAAATGGGTTTCGAAGGGATCACAAAAATGCAAGAATCTGCTGATTCAATGCACTCAGCGAGTTCAGGTCGTATTGCTGGCGCTCCTGCTTGAGTTTGCTTAATTTCCTCAAGGGTTGCCTCTGTTGAGCAAACATTTAATCCCTCCGCTTCCAGTTCGGCGCGGACCTTATTTGCAACGCTTGCCATTTGGGCAATATATATTAAGCAAACATTATGTATATTCATTGTCCACCTCGATTTTGAAAGTTTTTTGAAATTATCAAGCGGGAGAAAATGTGAGGGAGTGATTTTTTAGATCAACTGAAAGTATTCCTTTGCGGTGCTCTTTGAGACTTCGAAATACGCGAAAGCCATCCAAAATTGCTCGCTCCCATTGCCATAGCGCACACCTTTCAACTTCATATCCGGAAATTAAATCTTTAATTGCCTTGAGTAAATCGTACTCGACTTGTGAGACGTTGCTGAATAAATTCAGTTCTAATCCCCTGGCAAATATAAATGTCGCAACTCCTTCTTCAATGATTATTGCACGCGCACCATCTTGATTTTCATCTAAGTTCGAGTCGCTTTTTCGTTTCAAATGAAGCAGAGCGCGCAGGACGGGTGACCACCCTAGATGAACGGCAAACGCAAAATGGAAAACATCATGAAATCGATAATCGTCAAATTCTTGCTTGTTATCAGTTAAGCGATCACCGATGATCAATTCGTTGCACCGCATGATTACATACGATTTTTCGGCGTGATCTTCTTCGCTAATAAATATTTCCATCTTCTCTGGAAATTCTTCATAGCTTTTGCCAGTAGAGTTGAATTTCGGTGGATAGGTGAAATCGATAGGCCAGCGGCTGTATGTTTTGTACAAATTCTCAAGTGCGGCATCTTCCAAGGAAATCCCCGAGGCATCGGCAGCCGAGATGATCGCGCGAAAAATTTCGACAAGGTGCGCAGATAGTTTGTCTCGATTTCTGTGAAACGCATCCCTGCGAAAATCATTTAAAAGATCGCCGACGCAGCCCGCTAAATCAGTAGCTCTCTTATTGAATTCGGTTTCGGAAATCGGGCCGTCTTGGATTGCTTGAATGTCCGCAAAGCTACCAAATTCGTGGCCGTACTCCACTTCGTCCCAGTCCTCTAGGTCGCGAAACATTCGCTGAGCTAAAACGACGAGTTCAAGTCCCCCTCGAGATGCCACATTTGCGAAATACCACAAGGTATCTCCAAGTTCTTCAACGACCGCCGATCGATATCTATCAAGAGAAGAGCCATCTCTATTCCTCTTTTTTAGAGCGCTGAGCAGGCTCCCGACTTCTCCAAAAAGCCCAAGAATAGGAAGTTCAAGGCCCTCCCCAGCAAGCCTATCTGTCTGTCGAGCAACTCGTTGATAGGCGTTCAAGCCAATAACCTTTCCATCCGATATTTCCGCGGGGAGTGTGACAAAGGGTCGGTTACTTAAAAATGATAGTTGAGTAAGAGGGGACATTGAGTGCATTCTGCGGTCCTCGAGACGACGGAGTCGCCGAATCCATTATGTGCGATTAAGATCCAGATAGGAAACCGCATCAATTTATCGGAATGACGGCTTGTTTATGGTTTTCCCTAAATTCTCTAGCTTGACTTGCAACTAATTGTCCTGTAGAGCGGTGTCCGACACATCCCATAAACGGGCTAGGCGAGTACGCCTTCCAAAGAAGATCGAGGAAAAAGCCATGACGTTTTGGAGCAGCCAGACACTTCATCAGCGTTTAGCAGAACTAGCGGAGCCGGCCGTTCCTGCATTGATAGATTGCAACGCCATACAACTGCGAGTGGGCGCGGAGGTTTATGTGACCCCCAGCGTTTCGGAAAGTAAGGAGCGGACAAAACGGCTTCTAGCTCAGAACGAGCCATTTTTAGTGCCTGCGGGGCAGTTCGCATTTTTGCTTACGGAGGAAATATTGAAGGTGCCCGTCGACGCAATGGCATTCATTTCCATGAAAGCGACGTTTAAATTAAAGGGTTTGGTCAATGTGTCTGGGTTCCATGTCGATCCTGGTTGGCATGGACCTTTGGTTTTTGCGGTGTTTAACGCGGGACCTCAACCAATCCATCTTCATCGTGGGTTGCCGCTATTTTTGATCTGGTATGCGGATTTAGATGCTCCTTCAGAAGACCATAAAAAGCATTCGGCCTCTTTGGTTATTTCGCCAGGGATTATTAGTAATCTTACCGGTGGTAGCGACTCGTTTGTTGATCTTAGTGCGCATCTTAAGGAGGAGGTTAAACGCCTGGAGGGAGATACCAAAGCGTTGAAGGAGCACGTCCACGAGCTAGGTAGAATTCATACCCGGACAGTGACAGTTTGTGTCGGACTGGCTAGCGTATTAGCCACGTTGATTGCACTTCTCATAGGTCCTGCGGTCAGCGCGTGGGGGAGATTGGTAATGCAGTCTGTAAAAGGAAGCGAGCCGGTTATAGCAGCACAACCGACCAATCCAACGCAGCCGAATCCGCTCGGAAAATCGTTGCCAATTAGGTAAAAAATTCAATTTGGCGATGCCCGTTGGCTCCATGTTGTTTGCTCGCAAGGGGTATGTGAATCTTCTTCGTAAAGCTGCAGCAGAACGCCTTTGCGTGCGAAAATTTGACCAAGCATGCGGTAAATCGTTGCAGTCTATTTCTAGAGAATTTTATGCCTCACATTAACTCGAACGCCCTAATTTTTGCTATCCGAACACCTCCGACGCCAACATACGTATTCGACACTTATTGGCGATTTGCGACAGAGCGGCAAGCAGTTTATTTTAGGCGATTCACAGATCGAACTGGCCCTTGGACAAACGACCCAATAATTTCGTCGCATCGATTTACAAATGCGTATCGAGCATCTGATCGTGTGAGTCAGTATTTAATTGGAGACGTGATCTATTCGGGTGATTTTGACGCGCGCAATACGGTTTTGAGAATTCTTTTGTTTAAATTATTCAACAAAATCGAAACCTGGGAGCTTTTGGAAGAAAAAGCTGGTGTTCTGGATGCGGCGAGTTTCAATGTGAGCAAATTGAACTCAATCCTGACAGATGCCATGCAGGCGGGAGAGAGGATTTATTCGGCGGCCTATATTATGCCGAGCGCATTGCGAATTGGGGAGTCAACCTATAAGCATAAAACTCACTTGGATTTGCTGGCTGCTGTTTTAAGAGATGGGATAATGGAGCGTATATTGACGGCCAAATCTTTTCAGGAGTTGTTTTTCGTATTGCGTGGATTACCTGGTATTGGCCCATTCTTGGCTTATCAGTATGCCATCGATCTTACATACAGCGAGTACTTCAATTTTAGTGAAGACGATTTTGTACAGCCTGGCCCAGGAGCATTGCACGGCTTGATGAAATGCTTTTCTTCGTTAGGTGACTACACACCCGCAGAAACTATTGAGTGGGTAAAAGATCGCCAAGACGCCGAGTTTGAGAGGCTGGGATTGAAATTTCCATCGTTGTGGGGGCGTCCTTTACATTTGATCGATTGCCAAAATCTGTTTTGCGAAACAGACAAGTATGCTCGCGTTGCTCACCCAGAATTTAGTGAGATGACAGGTCGCACGAGGATAAAGCAGAGGTTTTCTCCAAAAGGTGAATTGAAGGCTCCGCGATTTCCTCCAAAATGGAAGATAGACGTGAAATCTTCTCAGCAAAATGCCGAAACAAATATAATTTCTGGCGATCAAGTTGAGAGTTTCAGAGGGCAACAAGAGTTGCGATTTTGAGAGTCGTCTTTATCGGAAATATAATTTTGGAGAAGGCCGATGGATGCGTCAAAAATCGTTCGAGCTCTATCGCAGGTAGTTTTGCCTTCGGTTTTCAATCCTTATTGTCAAGTATGTCCAACGCATGATATTAAGAGCGCTGCAAGTTGCCGTCGAGGCAATTTAAGAAGCTACCTAAGTGCCTTCCAAGAATCGGGAGTAGATACGATGTGGATGGGGCGAGATTTAGGCTATCGTGGCGGACGACGAACAGGCTTGGCATTCACGGATGAAGCGCACTTGGCCCGAGTGTGTAGCGTATATTCAGGGGCAAACGCAAATAAAGCAACTCGCACTCCTGCCGTTGCTGAAAGAACCGCATCTGAAGTCTGGAGAATAATTTCTAGCCTCAAAGATCCCCCGTTATTGTGGAACGTATTTCCGCTTCATCCACATGAAGCAGAACATAGTTTTACTAATCGAAAATTCAGTTCTTCTGAATTAAAAAGAGTCGATGATATTAATGCGGAGCTATTTGCTTGGCTGAATATTCGCCGAATTGTTGCCGTCGGCGTCGACGCGACTCGATATTCGGCGCGCTTTGGCTTGAAAATATTTCCAGTGAGGCATCCGAGCTATGGTGGACTTGTGCAATTCCGGAAGGATATGCGTGTTATATATCCGCCCAGATCTGTAATTAGATAGATAGGGACGGGTTTTACTACCAATCGACCCAATCGTTAAAAGACGCTATCTAATCACCCCCACCCTCCGCCCAATCGCCACCGCCTGCGTCCGACTCTTCGCATCCAGCTTCATATTGATATTACGCAGATGCGTGCGCACCGTGCTGTCCGACACGAACAGCTTCTCCGCCATCGCGGCGTTCGAATATCCCTCGGCCAGCAGCTGCAGCACGCGAATCTCCTTGCGCGTCAGCGGCTCCTTGAGCCCATCCCCTGAAAGAGCCGGCTCCGCGTCCACAGCCCCCATCGCCTGCAGCAGGCGCTGGAGATAGTCCGCCAGGATCGGATCACCCCGCGACGAAGGGGAAGCAGCAACAGCGGCACTCTCCTGCATCGCGGCAGCATTCGCCACCCGCTGCACCAATGCGCCCACTGCCGGCCCTTCATCCAGGATGAGCCGCACAAACCCTTCCTGGCTCGCCACCGCCAGCACCGCCCCCATCTCTTCCACAGCCGACGCCACATCACCAGCCCGCTGCAGCGCCATGGCCCGCAGCACGCGCAGCTTCAACACCCGCCGATGTCGGGTCGCCGCCAAAGCCGCCTGAATCTCGGCGTCCAGCACCGCCACCGCACCCCGCGCATCGCCGAACGCAATCTCCCACCGCGCCTTCGCCAGCGCCAGGTAGTCCAGGTCGTGGGCGGGCAATCGCTGCCGGCGCTCGCGCTCCCACAGGGCCGGGTCGTCGTCCGCGCGCGCCAGTTCGTCGCGTGCCGCGGGGCCGTTGCCCTGCAGCAGCAGCATGCGCGAGCGCTCCAGCTTGGCGCCGGCCACCACGCGCGGCAGCTGCCGCTGGTGGCCCAGGTATTCGAGCTCGGTCAGCGCCTGCATGGCGGCATCGATGTCGCCCGCGCAGAACGCAATGCGCGAGCGCATCACATGGCTCAGGATCATGTGGTCGGGCAGCCCCACGTCGCGCGCGAGCGGCAGATACACGTTCAGCAGGTGGCCGGCCTGCAGCAGCTGGTTCGATTCGTACACCACGCCCGCATACAGCACGCCCGCCCACGCGTTGCCGTGGCTGTGGTTGTAGGACACCGCATGCGTGGTGTCGACGGCCATCCGCAGCCGCGCGCTGGCCTGCCGCAGTCGGCCTTCCTGCAGGTCGAACAGGCCCGCGAGCGATTCGGTGTACATGCGGTTGAACGTGCTGTCGCCCTGCGCGCGGCGCGCCGCGTCGAGCAGGCGCTGCGCCTCGTGCGGGTCGCCGCGCACGGCCAGGATGTTGGCCATGGCGTTGAGCAGCACGCTGTCGGCAAAGGCCAGGCCGGTGGGCATGCGCGCCAGGCTGGCGCGGCCGGCTTCGTAGGCTTCGTCGTGCTTGTCCTGCATGGCCAGCAGCAGCGGCACCAGCGCGTGGGCGCTGGCCCGCACTTCGGGAATGGCGCTGTCGATGCAGCCCGATTGCGCCAGCATCTGCATCGCCTCCCACGGCCCGCGCGTGAAGCAAACGGCCCACAGCGCGATGGGTTGCAGAAACGGGTGCGCGCGCAGGCGGTGGCTGGGGATGGCCGCAAACCAGCGCGCGAGCATGCGCATGCGGCCCTGCTCCAGAAATTGTCCGGCGTAGCTGTCGAGCAGGGTCAGCGCATGCGGATGGTCGCCGCCCTCGATCGCGTGGTCGATGGCGGGCACGGGGCGGTCCTGCGATTCGTACCAGCCCGAGGCCGCCAGGTGCAGCCGCGCGATCTCGCCGGGCAGCTCGCGCGCGAGCTGTGCGCGCAGGAAGTCGGCGAACAGGCTGTGATAGCGCCACGCGCGGCCGTCGCCGCTCACCGGTGTCAGAAAGAGATTGGCCGCGGCCAGTTGCTCCAGCATGGCGGCGCTGTCGATGCGCGGGTTGAGCGCCTGGCACACCGAGGCGTCGAGCTGCCGCAGGATGCTGGTGCGCAGCAGAAAGTCGCGTATCTCCGGCGGCTGGTGCGCGAGCACGTCTTCGGCGAGGTAGTCGGCCACCGCGCGGTCGGAGCCCGAGAAGCGCTCCACAAAACCGGTCGCGGTGCCGTGCCGCTCCAGCGCCATCGACGCGAGCCAGATGGCGGCGACCCAGCCTTCGGTCTTGTGGTGCAGCTGGGAGAGCAGGTCGGCGGGCAGGGCGTGCGGGCCTTGGGGTGCGCCAGGTGCGTTCGATGCGTTGGCCTGCCGCAGCCCGAAGAAGGCGGCGGTTTCTTCGAGCGTGAAGCGCAGGCGGTCGGTGTCTATCTCCACCAGCTGGCCGCGAGCGCGCAGCCGCCCCAGGCCGAGGTCGGGCAGGCTGCGCGAGCCGATCACCAACTGCCCGCGGCGCGGCAGGTGCTCGATGATTTCTCGCACCAGGCCCAGCACGGCGGGCTCCTGCACCACCTCGAAGTCGTCCAGGAACAGGGTGAAGGGCGAGTCGTGCGCGGCCAGCGCATCCAGCGCGGCCACGGCGTCGAACGGCCCGCCGGTGCGCGGCTCTTCCACGCCCAGGCGCAGCGCGGCTTCGGCCAGGCAGTTGAGGAAGCGCGAGACGTCGTTGTCGGCGCGGTCCAGCGTGAGCCATGCGGTGCCGGTGCCTTGTGCCTCCATGCGCTCGCGCATCTGCGCCATGGCGGTGGTCTTGCCGAAGCCGGCCGGCGCGCGCACCAGCACCAGCTTGACGGCGGCCGCGGCAACTTCTTGCGCGATGGCGTTGCGCGGCACCTGCGTGGCCACAAAGGCCGGCGGGTTGAGCTTGGTCTCCAGGATCCGGGGAGCGGAAGGCAAAGGGGCAGAAGAAGAAGGCATCGCAAACGGGGAGTGAGCGCCTTGAAATTCCGTCGCTTCCGACGATTCCGGCAGGCGATTCTGCTTCCTAAACTGCCTGCCAACAATCCATCCGGAGACACCTCAAGATGCAACTCGATGCCAGTATTTCCGCCGTCGTCACCGGCGGCGCCTCGGGCCTGGGCGCGGCCACCGCGCGCCGCCTGGCCGGACACGGCGTGAAGGTCGCGCTGTTCGACCTCAACGCGGAACAGGGCGAAGCGCTCGCCAGGGAACTGGGCGGCGTGTTCTGCCAGGTCGACGTCACCTCCGACACGCAGGTCGATGCGGCCTTCGCCAAGGCCCGCGCCGCGCACGGGCAAGAGCGGGTGCTGGTCAACTGCGCGGGCACCGGCAACGCGGTCAAGACCGCGAGCCGCGACAAGACGACGGGCGAGATCAAGCACTTTCCGCTCGCCAACTTCGACCGCATCATCCAGATCAACCTGGTGGGCACCTTCCGCTGCATCGCCAAGTCGGCGGCCGGCATGCTCACGCTCGACATGCTGCAGGACGGCGAGCGCGGCGCCATCGTCAACACCGCGTCGGTGGCGGCGCAGGACGGGCAGATGGGGCAGGCGGCCTACACCGCGTCGAAGGCGGGCATTGTCGGCATGACGCTGCCGATCGCGCGCGACCTGATGGGCGAGGGCATCCGCGTGAACACCATCCTGCCGGGCATCTTCGACACGCCGCTGCTGCAGGGTGCGCCCGACAACGTGAAGGCCGCGCTGGCCGCATCGGTGCCGTTTCCGAAGCGGCTGGGCAACCCGTCGGAGTACGCGACGCTGGCGGAGCTGATGATCACCAACGGGTATTTCAACGGCGAGAGCGTGCGGCTGGATGGGGCCATTCGCATGGCGCCGCGCTGAGGGCGAGCCGGCGCTGCCTTTGTTGCCTACCCCTCGATATCGGGCTCGACCAGCCTTGCGAGGTTCTGCAGCGACTCCTGCCAGCCCAGATAGCACCCGTCCAGCGGAATGACCGAGGGCAGGCCTTCCTGCACGATGCTCAGCTCGGTGCCGACCGAGACTTGCTTTAACGTGACCGTGACCTGGATTTCGCCAGGCAGGTTGGGGTCGTCGAAAGTGTCGGTGTAGCGCAGCAGTTCGTTGGGCACCAGTTCCAGGTACTCGCCGCTGAACGCGTGGCTCTGGCCGGTGGTGAAGTTGGTGAACGACATCTTGTATTTGCCGCCCACCCTGGCGTCCATCGCATGGACCTTGCCGGTGAAGCCATTGGGCGGCAGCCACCGCGCCTTGGCATCGGCGTCGAGGAATGCGCGGTAGACCTTCTCGGGCTTCGCGGCGAAGACGCGGTGCAGTCGGACTGTGTGGGTGCTCATGCTTGTTGTCGCCTTTCCGTGGGGTTGACGTGATTGCCGGCGAAGGGTCTGACGATTCGCGCGCCATGTCGATCCGTATCCGGCGTGTTCGTGCATGCACCGGGTGTTCCGCAGCGGCGTTGCTCCAGTGCATTCTGCCTGCGCGGTTGTCGTCGGCCCGCCGCCTTGTCGGGGCTCGTGGCGTCATGGCGCGAATCGCGCGCAAACCCTCACGCAAACGGATACGGCCCGTCCATCCCCCCGATGTGGCTCACATGGCTGACCATGCCATGCGTCGCATCCCACAGGTGCAGCATGCACGCCGGCCGCCCCAGGTACGACGCCGGCGCCACACCGGGCGCGAGCTGCAGCGCGATCTCGGTCGTGCTGCTCGGGCACGAACACACGACCGTTCCAGCCCAGCGCTTGAGCATCGTGCGATGCACATGCCCGCAGAGCAACAGCTCGATGTTGCTTGCGCTGCGCACGATGGCTTCGAGCGGTGCCGTGTCGATGTACCGGTAGCTGTCCATGTAGGGAATGCCGCTCACGAAGGGCGGGTGGTGCAGCATCAGCAGCGTGGGCTTCTCGCGGTCGGCTTCCAGCGTGCGCTGCAGCCATGCAAGGCCCTCGGCATCGACGTGCCCGTGGTGAAGACCGGGAATGCACGAGTCGAGCGCGACGATGCGCACCGGGTGCGTGTCGATGCAGTAGTGCAGTGCACCCGTGGCGGGCAGGTAGGCGTGGTCGGCGAAGGCTGCGCGAAAGTTCTCGCGATGGTCGTGGTTGCCGGGGATGACGAGGTACGGAATCGCGAGGTGCATCAGCAGGCGGCGGACCTCCGCGTACGCCTCGGGCCGGCCGTCATCGGCCAGGTCGCCGGTCAGCAGCACCAGGTCGGGCCGGCGGTCGAGCCCGTGCAGGTGGTCGATGGCCTCGGCGAACATCCGGTTCGAATCGGCCACGCCCTGGTACAGCTGGCCGGCGGGCCGGACATGGGGGTCGGAGATCTGGGCGATGAGCATGGGGCAACGTAGAGCGGGGTGGTTCCACACATCAAGCAGGAACCGTTCCCTGCATTGATGCAACACCGCTCAGATGCCGACGAACTCCGCCACCTCTGCGAGCGGCGCACGCTCCGTCACCAGCCCATCGAGCGCCGCGCTCCGGTCCGCATACCCGATGGCCATGCCGGTGAACAGCATTCGCTCGGGCGGGAGTTCGATGAAGCGGCCGATGGTCTGCGGGTACATCGCCCAGCATTCCTGCGGGCAGCTGTCGAGGCCTTCGGCGCGCAAGAGCAGCATCACGCTCTGCAACATCATCCCCAGGTCGGACCATTGCGGCGGCCCCATGCGCCGGTCCACCGTGCAGAACAGCGCCAGCGGCGCGCCGAAGAACTGGTAGTTGCGCGCAAACCAGTCGCGCCGCGCGGCCTTGTCTTCGCGCGGAATGCCAAGGCGCGCATACATCGCCTCGCCGACCGCGAAGCGGCGGTCGCGATAGGGCGCGACCAGTTCGCGCGGGTAGATGTCGTACTCGCTGCCTTCGCCGGCCGGCGCCTCTTGCACGCGGGTGCGCATGAGGGCCTTGAGTTCATCGAGCCGGTCGCCGCCCACCACATGCAGGTGCCAGGGCTGCAGGTTGCCGCCCGAAGGTGCGCGCAAGGCCGCCTGCAGCACGCGGCGGATGACCTCGGGGGCGACGGGCTTGGCCAGAAACGCGCGCACCGATCGGCGGCTTTCAACGGCTTCGTACACGTTCATGCTTTGGCTTTCATTCAGGGGCGTCCATGATGCTCGACGAAGGTTCATCCTAGGTGCAAGTTCCGGCCGCTCAATCGTCCGTTCCGACGATGTGGGCATCGGGGCGCCCTGCCACCATCCGGCCGACCGCCGGAACAGAAGATTCACCGCACAGGAGACAAGACCCATGTTCGGACTGATGCAAGACCGCCCGCTGATGATCTCGTCGCTCATCGATCACGCGGCCACTTTCCACCCGCATGCCGAGATCGTGGGGCGCACGGTCGAAGGGCCGGTGCATCGAACCAACTACGCGGAGGTGCAGCGTCGGTCCAAGCAGGTCGCCCATGCGATGAAGGTGCTGGGCGTCGAGCCGGGGGACCGCGTGGGCACGCTGGCATGGAACACCTGGCGGCACCTCGCGCTGTACTTCGGCGTGTCGGGCACCGGCGCGGTGCTGCACACGGTGAACCCGCGTCTCTTTCCGGAGCAGATCGACTACATCGTCAACCATGCCGAAGACAAGGTGCTGTTCTTCGACACCACTTTCGCGCCGCTGGTCGAAAAGCTCGCGCCGCAACTCAGGAGCGTGCGCGCCTTCGTCGCCATGACCGACCGCGCGCACATGCCCGCCATCGACGTGCCGCATCTGCTGTGCTACGACGAGCTGGTGGGCGCACAGAGCGAGGTCTACACATGGCCAGAGTTCGACGAGCGCACTGCTTCGTCGCTTTGCTACACCTCGGGCACCACGGGCAACCCCAAAGGCGTCTTGTATTCGCACCGTTCCACCGTGCTGCATTCGCTGATGGAATGCGCGCCCGACACCTTCGGCGTCAACTCGCAGATGACGCTGCTGCTCGCGGTGCCCATGTTCCATGCCAACGCCTGGGGCATGCCGTACGCAGCGGCCATGACCGGCGCCAAGCTCGTGATGCCCGGCCCGCACATGGACGGCCAGAGCCTGTACGAGCTGATGCGCGACGAGAAGGTCGGCTTCTCGCAGGCGGTGCCCACCATCTGGCTCATGCTGTTCCAGTACTTCGACGCGCACCCCGACATCGACACGCGCGCCATCGGGCTCAAGCGCATCGGCGTGGGCGGCGCCGCCACGCCGCGCAGCATGATCGAGCGCTTCGAGCGCGACTTCGGCGCCGACTTCGTGCAGGGCTGGGGCATGACCGAAACCAGCCCCATCGGCGTGATCGGCAACCTGCTGCCCAAGCATGCGTCGATGCCCAAGGAAGAACAGGTGCGCGTGAAGATGCGCCAGGGCCGCGGCGTGTGGGGCGTGGAGCTGAAGATCGTCGGCGAAGACGGCCAGCGCCAGCCGCACGACGGCAAGGCCTTCGGCCACCTGCATGTGCGCGGGCCGTGGATTGCAAGCGGCTACTTCAAGAGCGAGGGCGGGGCGGTGCTGGACGCCGAGGGTTTCTTTCCGACGGGCGATGTCGCCAACATCGATGAAGACGGCTACGTGCAGCTGGTCGATCGCGCCAAGGACGTCATCAAGTCGGGCGGCGAATGGATCTCGTCCATCGACCTGGAGAACGCCGCGAGCGCGCACCCGGCGGTGGCCGAGGCGGCGGTGATCGGCATCGCGCACCCCAAGTGGCAGGAGCGCCCGCTGCTCATCGTGGTCAAGCGCGCGGGGGCGGCGGTGACGGGCGAGGAGCTGCTCGCCTTTCTGTCGCAGCGCGTGGCAAAGTGGTGGTTGCCAGACGACGTGGCTTTTGTGGAGAGCCTGCCGCATACGGCCACCGGCAAGCTGCTGAAGACCAAGCTGCGGGAGCAGTTCAAGGGCTACGTCGCCGCGAAATCCGTTTGACTGCGGCTCGAACTTTCCGAAGCGTGCCTACGCGCGAACGTGCAGTTCATCCGCCGCATAGGTCACGCCCAGCGGCTCGATCACCACGCTTTTTGCGCCCGCTTCCACCCGCCCCGCGACCCATGCGGCAACGCCCAGGCCGCGCGCGATGCGGGCCACTTCTTCGGCCTGCTCCTTGGCCACGTAGAGCGCAAAGCCCGCACCCATGTTGAGGCTGCCATAGGCCTCGTGGTCGTCGATGCCCGCGTGTTCCTGCATGAAGCGCAGCACCGGCGGCACGTCGGGCAGCGTGTGGATGCGGTAGGTGAACTCGCCCGCGTGGCGCATGAGCTTGCGCCAGCCGTGGCCCGTGATGTTGGCGATGTAATGCGGCACGATGCCTGCGGCAAAGAGCGCTTCGGTCACGGGCACATACAGCGTTGTCGGATCCAGCAGCGATTCGCCGTACGTGCGCCCGTCGGGCAGCAAGCTGGCGTAGCCGTCGGGCAGCCGCTCGACCAGCTTGCGCGCCAGGCTCACGCCGTTGGCGTGGATGCCGCTGGAGGCCAGCAGCACGATGGCGTCGCCGTTGCCCATCTTCTCGCCGAGCGTCAGGCGCTCGCGCGAGGGCACGATGCCCACCGACGATGCGGCCAGGTCGATGCGGCCGGCCTCGACCACACCCGCGAGCGCCGGCGTTTCGCCGCCGCCCCAGCTGACCTTGCACACGTCACAGGCCTTGCGCCAGCCTTCGACCAGGTCGTGCATGCGTTCTTCGTCCGCAAACCAGTCGCTGCCGCCGGCTGCCCAGTAGGCGTGCACCGAAAGCGGCGTGGCGCCGACGGTGATCAGGTCGTTGACGGCCATTGCGATGGTGTCTTGCGCAATCGTGTCGTAGTGCGTGCGACCACTGATCGCGCGCACCGCGTCGGCGACGAGGGCCTTGGTGCCCAGGCATTCCGTGATCGAGGCGATGAAGCGGCCGTCGATTTCCATCACATAGGCGGACTCGCCGCGCGAGCCTGCCACTTCGGCCACGCCGTGCGCGGCAAGGTTGGCACCGGTTGCGCTGGCGGACCTTTGCGCCAGCAGCTTGAGCGGGTCGATCTTGTTGTAGTCGACGCCTGCAGCCGAGTAGTCAAGTGGTGGGTGTGTCATGGCAAGGGGCTTTCTGGTTGCGGCGAATCATAGTTCCGCCGTTCTGGAACAGCCTTTCGGCCAAGCGCAGGTCGAAGTCAGTTGGATGACTTGTTAGATTTTTCTGTGGACAACTCTGTGGGTTGCCTGAGGAGGTGAGTGCGCGAAGCGAGGATTGACGGGGCTTTCCACCACATTGCCTGTTGAACAGGCAGGGGGCTCAGCGGTGGGAAAAAGAGATGACTTCGAAGCGGTTGTATGAGGGAAAGCGTGGTAGCGGCAGAGAAGGTTTCGCGCGGTTTTTCAACCCAGTGCGAACGACAGATGCGCAGGGCTGAGCGACGCCAGAAAATCTTTTGCATCGAAGGCCTCGCCGGCGGTGAACACACCGCCCGCCCTCGCATCGCCGCCGAGCACGCGCGCGAGTGCCTCCACGACCAGCGGCGCGCTGAACGCATAGATGTCCCGCCCGCTGGCAGCGGCGGTGCGGCGCTCGCTGCCTCGGCGCACCACCACTTCGACAACGAAGGTCTGCGATGAGCGGCCGCTCTCGTCGCTGGCCTTCGGTGCCTCCTGGCCCGGTGCGCTCAGGTCCTTGACCGCCACCGCCGTCATGTACGAGCGGATCTCGGGCACCTTCAGGTGGCGCGCGATCGTCACCGAGTCGGCCATGGTGAATTCAGCGATGACCGGCTGCGTGCCCAGGGGCGCGGGAAACGTCCACTCGGCCGTCGGCGCGGGGCCTGTGACGTACGAGATCTTTCCGTTTGCGAACACGACCCGTCGACCGTCGCGCCGCTGCCTCGACACCTGCCCCGCGACCAGGGTGCCGGGCGTGGGCAACCAGCTGTCCAGGCCGTAGGCAATGGAAATTTCGTCGGCCGAATCCCAGTCGCCCATGGCCGCGGTTGCCAGCAGATCGCCCAGCCCGCCATAGAACGCAACGGCATGCACCACCGCAACGCCGGCCTCGCGGGCGCGCGCATCGAAGTGCGCGAAGGTGTCGATGTTGGCTTCGACTTCGGCCGCGATGTCCAGATACGGAATGCGTGCGCGCAGCGCGGCTTCGATCAGCGGCGCGGCGGTGCTGGCGAAAGGGCCCGCGCAGTTGATGACCGCCGCGGCGCTCGTCAACGCACGGTCCAGCGATGCAGCTTCATCGACCGATGCAGGCCGCACTTCGAGCCCTGCATGCCTGGCTGCCAGCGCGTTCAGTTTGTCGGCGTCGCGGCCCGAAAGGATGGGCATGAAGCCGCGCTCGCGCAGCGCCGACACGACGAAGCGCCCGGTGTGCCCGTAGGCGCCGTAGACGAGCACGGATGGATTCGATGGCATGTGAAGAACTCCTGCGGCAGAGACATCTGCCGCAAAACGCTACAGATCTGTACTCCCCTTGGGCGAGCTTAGAGTACAGATCTGTAGCGTGTCAAGTAAACTCCGGCTGCGTGCGGATGGCACGCCCTTCGATCCCTGGAGCACATGCAATGACCCGACGCAATTCCATCGCTGCCGAAGCCGTTGCGGCGGCAGGCGAGCCCGCAGCATCCGGCGCGCGGGCGCGCGTTCTCGAAACCGCCGCGCAGCTTTTTTACCGGGAGGGCGTGAGGGCGGTGGGCGTCGACCTGGTGGTCGAGCGCTCGGGCGTTGCCAAGACCAGCCTCTACCGGCACTTCACGACCAAGGACGATCTGGTCGTTGCATTTCTGGAGCAGGAAGATGCGGCGTACTGGCGCGACTGGGATGCGATTTCTGCAAAGCACGAGGGCGATGCAGGCGCGGAACTGAAGGCGCATCTGCGCTGGATCGCTCGCCACATCGCAACGCCTGCGTACCGCGGATGCCCTTTTCTCAACGTGGCCACCGAGTTCCCGGAGCCTGCGCATCCCGCTCGCGCGGTGGCCTTGCGCAACAAGGTCGAGCTGCATCGCCGGCTCCACGCGCTGACCAAGCGCATCGGTGCGCGCAAGCCCGCGGAGCTGGCCGATCAGCTGGTGCTGCTGATCGACGGTGCCTACATGAACGGCCAGCGGCTGGGCAAGAAGGGCCCGGTGCATGCGCTGGAGACGGCGGGGCTCGCGTTGATCGAGGCTGCCCGAAGCCGATGAATTGATGGGGCGTGAGGCCGGTGCGTGCCGGCCCTTGCGCCAAGTCGCGCCAAGTCGCGCCAAGTCGCCCAGCGTCGCTCAGTGCTTGTGATCGCCGTGCGCAGTCGCCGGTTTGGCCGACGCATTCAAGGCACGCACCGGTGCCTTCACCTCCAGCGATTCGCGCTTGCCGTCCTTGCCTTCGAACACCAGCGTGAGCGGCACCGTGTCGCCTTCCTTCACTTGCTGCTTCAGGTCGAGCAGCATCACGTGATAGCCGCCGGGCTTGAGCTCGACGGTCTTGCCCGCGGGCAGCGCGACCGAGGGCACCTGGCGCATGCGCATCACGCCGTCCTGCACGGCCATTTCGTGGACTTCGACGACAGGCGTGACGGGCGAGCTGGCGGACACCAGCTTGCTGTCTTGCGGCGCGCTGATCTGCATGAATGCGCCGGTGGCCTGCTGCTTGGGCACGGTGGCGCGGACCCAGGCGTCCTTGACGGTGACTTGCGCATAGGCGGTGCTCACGAGGAACGAGGCGGCCGAGAGGGCGAGGATGCGGGCGATGGGGGTCATGAGAGATCTCCTTGGATGGAACTGAATCGGGTGAATGGTTGAAAAGTCAGGCGCTGGTCTGCAGGATCTTGCGCAGGTCGTCTGCGCATTCCTGCGCGCTTTGTTCGTGGCGCAGCACCAGCCGGATTTTTCCGGCCGGATCGAACACGTAGCTGAAGGTGGAGTGGTCCATGGTGTACGACGAGCCGGTGGGCACCTTTTTATAGAAGACCTTGAAGGCCTTGGCGGTTTCGCTGGTCGTCTTGAGGTCGCCGTAGAGCCCGATGAAGCTGGGGTCGAAGGCCTGGGTGTAGGCCTTGAGCACCACGGGCAGGTCGCGCTCGGGGTCCACGGTGACGAACACCACCTGAAGGCGCTCGCCGTCGGCGCCGAGCATGCGACGGATTTCGGCGGCGCGCACCAGCGCGGTGGGACACACGTCGGGGCATTGGGTGAAGCCGAAGAACAGCATCACCGCCTTGCCTTTGAAGTCGGCCAACGTGCGCTCGTGGCCGTCGGCGTCGGTGAGCCGAAAGTCCTGCGCGTAGTTGGCGCCGGTGAGGTCGATGCCGTTGTAGCGCACGGGAAGCACCTTGTCGCAGGCGGCGAGCGACAGGGCGGCGAGGCTGCCGCCTGCAATGAGCAGATGGCGGCGAGAAATTGGCAATGGGCCTGGAATGTGCATGAAAGCTCTCTGGCGTGCGCGCAATGCGCCTACGCATGAATGGCTGGAACGCGCCATGCGGCATGCCCTTTAACGGCAGCCTCGCATGCGCAATAAAAACCTGAAGCGATTCAGCAGAGGGCGGGAGGCCCGCGCGCCGGCAGCGGCGCCGCGGCGACGGCCGCGATGTGCGTGTGCGCTGCCTGCGCGACGGCGTGGTCCACAGGCGCGGCCGTGGCCGGCGAGACAACCGGCGCGGCAGGCGGCGCGCCGCCGAGCATGCACAGCGGGCAGTCCAGGTGGCCGGCGCCCAGTTCGTGCACGCCGTCGTCGGTGTGCACGATGGCCTTGACCGAACCGCTGGCCGAGCAGACCAGTTCCATCGACAGCGGGTGCACCAGCGGCGAGGCAATGGCCGCGCCCAGCGACAGCGCAAACCACAGCAGTGCCCAGCGGATCACCGCCACGCCCGGGCGCGGCATGCCCGTGCGGGCGGCGGGCCTGTGCGGTGCGGTGTGGAAGCGGAGGAGCATCGCGGCGGATTATCGGCGACATGCCCTCCGGCGCATGTCCGGCTGACCGTGCGGTCTTGGTGCCGCAAGGACAATGCCGGCACATGGCCGATCCGTCTTCTTCTTCTCCATCTTCTTCCGCTTGCGCCGATACCGCTGCGCATCCCGCCTTCGACCTGGAGCGCGTCGCCAGCCTCGGCATGCGCGCGTTGCATCCGCAGGACGGCGCGCTGCTGCTCATGCACTTCGCGCACCGCGGTCTGGTGAAGGAGGCCGATGCCTTCCTTGCCGAGCACGGGCTCTTGCGCGTGCATCGCCGCGTGCTTTATGCGGTGGCGCGTGCCGACGGGCTCTCGGCCGGCCAACTGGCCGAGTTGCTGGGCGTGGGCAAGCATGTGCTGCAGGGGCCGATCAAGCTGCTGCAGGACCAGGGCTTCATCGTCGCGGAGCGCGACCCCGCGCAGCATCGCGCCAAGAAGCTGTGGCTCACGGTGCGGGGCGCGCGCATCGAGGAGCAGGCGACCGCGCGCGAGCGGCAGGCGATGGAGGCGGCGCAGATCGGGACTTCATTGGACGAGCAGGCGGGCTGGCGCAAGATCCTGACGGTGCTCGCGCGGATGGCTTAGGCCGTTCGGACGACTACTCTTGTTCGGCGCGCGGATGAAGAATCTGCGGTTTTCGGCTTCCCGGAGCGCAGCGATGTCCCTGACCTTCCACGACGGAACGAACCCGCTTTATCGGAACTACAGCAGGCACCGCGCCTGGAACGATACGAGCCTGCTTCGCCTGAACCCGCGGCGCTCCTACGACCGGCTGTTGACCGGCACCTACAACACCGAGGCCAAGATCAGGGAGCTGTTCGGCCGGCCCGCTGCGCAGAACTGCCGACCCGGCGGCGTCGGGGCGAGCAAGCTGGGCGACTACGTGGGCTCTGCGGAGCGGGACGTGATCATCATCAAGGGCCTGCACCAGTGGGTCGAGAAGGTGGGCACGGGGACCGCCCGGTGGGGCTCCGACTTCAAGCTGCACCTGAGCTTCGGCCTGGACGGCCAGCTGTGGCACCTTTACGCCACCTATTTCTCGGACAACGAGAGGATCACGCTCACCAGCGAATGCTCGGCGGGCGAACGCGTGACGGCCATCGACCACGAGGGCTTTGCCAGGCAGAAGCGCAGGTAGGCTTCGGCCCGCTTCATTTCGAGCGGCGCGCTTACAGCCTGGGACGATGCGCTGGCGCTCGCAGGGCGGCGCCGGGCGCAGGTCCGCATGCAGAATCGAAAGATGCCCCCGCCCCCTCTCATCGAACGGTTGTTTCAGGCCCTCACGGGTCGGTATCTCGTCGTCAGGCCGGACGCCGGCTTCACGATCGTCGCTGCCAGCGCTGAATTTCTGGCGACCACGCGCACCGACGCATCGATCTTCGGGCGCGCGTTGTTCGATGTGTTTCCGGGGGACCCGCTTGTTGACAGCGCGAGCAATCTGCACGCCGCGCTGCGGCATGTGTTGGACTCCCGCTCGCCCCACAGGGTGGAGAGTCAGCGCTACGACCTGGCGTTGCCGCAGGCGATGGGCGGCGGGTTCGAAAAGCGCTGCTGGAACATCCTCAGCACGCCGGTTGCGGGCGACGACGGCGAGATCGAATTCATCGTCAACCACGTGGAGGAAGCGTCGTCGGCCACGCACCACAGCCACGGCATGCTGGAGAGCCTCACCGAGGAAGCCAGAAAGTCGCAGGCCGAGCGCGAGCGGCTCATCGACGAATCGCAGACGCAGCGGCGCATCTACGAGACCGCGTTGAACAGCACGCCCGACTTCGTCTACGTGTTCGACCTGGACCACCGAGCGCTGTATGCCAACGACGCGTTGCTGCAGACCTGGGGCGTGCAGGACGTGCGCGGCAAGCGCTGGACGGACCTGGGCTACGAGCAGTGGCACGCCGACCTGCACGACTCCGAAATCGACCGCGTGATCGCCACGCGCGCGCCGATCCGCGGGGAGATTCCTTTCACCGGCACCAACGGCACGCGCGTGTACGACTACATCTTCGCGCCCGTGCTGGGTGCCGACGGCGAAGTGGTCGCCATTGCGGGCACCACGCGCGACATCACCGAGCGGCAGGCCGCGGACCAGTCGGTGCGCGAGCAGGCCGAGCGGCTGGCGCAGGCGGACCGCGCCAAGGACGAGTTTCTGGCCACGCTGTCGCACGAGTTGCGCAACCCGCTGGCGCCGCTGCGCATGGCCATCGAAGTGCTGCGCCGCACGGGCAATTCCGATGCGCGCTCGGAGCGGCTGCACGCCATGATGGACCGGCAGATCAGCTACATGATCCGGCTGGTCGAAGACCTGCTGGAGATGTCGCGCATCAGCCGGGGCGCGCTGTCGCTGCGCAAGGAACGGGTGGACGTGGCGAGCGTGATCGCCAGCGCCGTGGAAACCAGCGACCCCTTGATCAAGGCGGCGGGCCACACGCTCGCCGTGACGCTGCCGGAGGTGCCGCTGCAACTGGAAGGCGACCCCGTGCGGATGGCGCAGATCGTGGCCAACCTGCTGAACAACGCGGCCAAGTACACCGAAGACAAGGGGCGCATTTCGGTGACTGCGGCGTGCGAAGACGATTGCGCGGTGATCCGGGTGCAGGACAACGGCATCGGCATTGCGGCCGAACTGCAGCCCCGGCTGTTCGAGATGTTCAGCCGCGGCGACCGCTACAGCGCGCGCCACCAGGCGGGCCTGGGCATCGGGCTGGCCCTGTCGCGCCGGCTGGCGCAGATGCACGGCGGCACCTTGTCGATGCGCAGCGACGGGCTGGGGCAGGGCAGCGAGTTCACCCTGCGCCTGCCGCTCGCGCAGGCCCTGCCGGCCGCGGAGGCTGCGGCAGCCCCGGCGACCGCGACGCTGGGACACATCGAGATCCTGCTCATCGACGACAACCGCGACGCTGTGGACACGCTGGCCATGGTGCTGGAGTCGCTCGATGCACGGGTGCGCGTGGCCTACGACGGCGTGCACGGCCTGGAGGTGCTGGCGGCATGGAAGCCCGATGTGGTGCTGCTGGACATCGGCATGCCCGGCATGAACGGCTACGAGGTCGCCAAGGCGATCCATCGGCTGTTTCCGGTGGCGCCTCCGACGCTGGTGGCGTTGACGGGCTGGGGGCAGGAGGACGATCGCCGCCGGTCGCGGGAAGCGGGCATCGACCACCACCTGGTCAAGCCGGCCGACCTGGAGGCGTTGCAGCGCTTGCTGGGGACGCTGGAAAGAAAAAAGCCCTAAGTGGTGATTACTTAGGGCTTTTTGACTTCCGCAGGGGGCTGAGAAAGTGGTGTTGGTGGCTCACGCCGAGCGCTACCGGACGGGTTGCTTGGGCGCCAAGTAGCCAACGTTTGGTCGCACACTATCGTCCGTGTAGCAGGCGCCAGTCGGCACGTAGCGTAGAACCTTTTCGCCTTGAATGTAAAACAGGTTATTGCATACCACCCGGCTATCGGAGCAAGTGGTAAATGCGCTGTGGCTCACATACTTCTTATCTCCACGGCGTACACCGAGGTTGGTGAAGCATTGCTCCACTTCTTTACTGTTTACGTAGTTGCGTGTCTCGACGCCGCTGGCGGTCTGTGCGCGGTACATGGGCATCGTTAAGAACACCGGATGCGCGTCCAGGGCCTCGACAGGAGCGCCCACCCAAGCATCCAAATCTTGCTGGCGCACGGTGGCGCAACCGCTGATAAAGCCGGCGATCAATACAGTGTTGGTGAGAGATCTAAAAAACGACATCATTCGCCTTTCATACTTTGTTAAATCTACGATTGCAGCGTGCGAGAGGTCTTGGTATTCGCCGTATCAGCCGGCGTCCTATCGTGTCGCGCAGGTCGATGCACAAGAACTCGAATCTGCCGCGCGGAAGCGCAGTAACCGTGGTTCGTCTTGGTCAACCGCTTTGATCGGATTGAAAGGGCACGTCCGATCAAGTGCGAATTGCCATGATGAAAGGCGTGCGTGTTGTTCCCTAAAGGGCATCGGCATTGAGAAGTCACCGCGCGTTCGGGCGTTCAAGGCACAGGCGCTTCAGCGCTGCTGCTATCGCGGTTCCCACGATTGCGCAGACCGGCCTGCAGCAATGCGCGACCAGCGAATGCGTCGCCTGCCACCTCCAAGTCGAAGCGATCGTCATCCAGCCGGCGCAAGTCTGAAATGACGGCGCTGGCTTCATCCACAGTCGCGCCAGTGGCCAACATTGCTTCGTAGCCCATCTTCATAGCCGATTCGAAGGTCTCCCGAATCACGGTGTCCGCACCATTGGTCTGGACCAGTTCCACCGCGTGCTGACGGTCGTAGGCCCGCACCAACACGCGCGCGTGCGGACATTCGGCTCTCACGCTCTCGGCGATGCGCGTTGCGGCGGCCTTGTCATTGACGCAGACCAGAATGGCGCTGGCGGTGTGCGCGCCGGCGGCGTGCAGCACATCGGACCGCGCCCCGTCGCCGTAGTAGACCTTGAAGCCCAGGTAGTTCTGCGCATCGCGAATCACTTGGGTGTCGTTGTCAATCACGGTCAGCGAGGCGCCGCGCGCCACCACGCCCTGGCTGGCGATCTGGCCGACGCGGCCGAAGCCGATGACCAGCACGCTGGCCTGCCGGTCTTGCGCCGCTTCCACGCCTTCCATCGACTCTGCAACGCGTGGGCCCCAGCGCTGGTGGGCCAGGACGATCAGCGGTGTCAGCGCCATCGACAGTACGACGACGGCAGTCATGTTGGCGTTGACGGTGGCATCGATGACGCCCGCACCCAGGGCCGCCGCGAAGAGCACGAACGCGAACTCCCCACCCTGCGCCATCAGCACGGCGCGATCGAGCGCGTCGGCGTGCGAGCTCTTGGCGAGGCGCGCCACGGCGTAGATGCACAGCGCCTTGGTCACCATCAGCGCCACCACGCCGGCCACGATCAGCTGCCAGTTGCGGCCCACGACGGCCAGATCCAGCGACATGCCTACGCCAAGGAAGAACAGCCCCAACAGCAGTCCGCGGAAGGGTTCGATGTCGGCCTCAAGCTGATGGCGGAAGGTGGACTCGGACAGCAGCACGCCCGCCAGGAACGCGCCCATGGCCATCGACAAGCCGCCCAACTGCATCAACAGCGCCGCACCGAGCACCACCAGCAACGCAGCGGCCGTCATGACCTCGCGCGCCTTGGCGTTGGCCAGGATTCGGAAGAACGGGTTCAACAGCCAGATGCCGGCGGCCACCAGCGCGGCCAGCGCACCCAGCGCCAGACCGATCACGCCCCAGCGTGAGGGCACCACGGCGGCGTCCAGCGCCGGCGGAGCGATGAAAGCCACGATGGCCAGCAGCGGCACGATCAGCAAGTCTTCAAAGAGCAGGACGGAGACGATGCGCTGACCGCGTGGCGCAGCGATGTCGCCTCGCTCGCCCAGCAGCTGCATCACGATGGCGGTCGACGTGAGTACGAAGCCCGTAGCACAGACGAATGACACGGCCAGGGGGAAGCCGAAGCCGATGCTGACCAGCGTGAGCAGCAAGCCGCACACCAGGCACTGGAGGCTGCCCAGCCCGAAGATCTGCTTTCGCAGACTCCACAAGTGGGAGGGCCGCATTTCCAGCCCGATCACGAACAGGAACATCACCACGCCCAGCTCGGCCACGTGCAGGATAGCCTGCGGGTCGGTGAACAGCTTGAAGCCGAAGGGCCCGATGGCCAGGCCCGCGGCCAGATAACCCAGCACGGAGCCGAGGCCGATTTTCTTGAAAAGCGGCACCGCCACGACGGCAGCACCGAGCAGACTCACGACCTTGATCAGGTCACCCGCACTTCCTTCGACAGCCATCGGGTCAACCTCTCGAAAGTGGCGAAGCCGCGATGGCTGTGACCACCGTCGGCACTGCAAACACCAGATGCAGCAAACCCGCTGCGCCCCTCATCGTCGTCATGTGCATAGAAGCCTTTTTACTGAATTACAAGCACGCATAACAGGCCCTTTCGGGCCCCTAGCGATCTTGCTATTGTCTCAACGTCAAAAGCCGCTGGCAGGACATTTAGCCGAGGGATCTCGCGCCCAATGGCGGCGGTTCTGTTGGATTCACCCCATCCCTGATCGTGCATCTACCGAGCCAATTTCCGGCGGAAATCAACACTCGTACACCGCACGCACGCCCTACAACAGCCATTCGATCGGCAACACTTGCAATACGTTGATCAACAATCGGTTCCACGTCGTGCTGCCCGGCTCCTCACGCCAAACGCGTTCGCCTTGTGACGAGCGCTCAACCCACTCCAGGTTGTGACCATCGGGTTGAAGCCGCACTTCGTAAGCGCGCTGGGGAACAACGTCGTCCATCAACGAGGCGATCTCTTCAGCCATTACCGGGCTGTCAATAACTACACCCATCTCGGTGTTCAGTCGTTCCGATCGCGGATCGAGATTGAAGGAGCCGACGAACAGCAAGCGCCGATCGGTCACGAAGGTCTTGGCGTGCAAGCTCGATGCCGAACTCCCCCCGCTGCCGCTGCTACCTGAGCCCGAACCAGACCCAAAGCTGGATGCGGCGCGTGGGGCCGAGTCGAATTGGGACGTAGTCTGTCCATCTTGGCTCATTTCCTGCCGCTCGCGGTCGCGCGACTTTCTGGCCTGCTCACGGGCAGTGTCCCAACGTTGCGCCGTGTACTCCGGTTTGAGCTCATACAGCCGTACACCACCTTGCAGGAGTCGCACCCGATATTTTGAGTAGCCTGCGTGCACGGCCACCACGTCTGTGGAGACCAGGGCATTGGTGAGGACCCGGACGTTGACGCCCCGCTTGGCGAAACCGGTCAGCATCTCGGTGAGCTCTTCACCGGCCACGAAATAAGGCGAGACCGCATTCAGTTCCTTGCCGGGATTCCCCATCAACTCCACGAGGCGCGCATTCAACAATTCCTCGCGTTTGGGTGTGCGGCGGCCTTTCTCCGGACTGTCATGGACCACGCGGGCGGTGGCCCATGTAAACGGTAGTTCGTATCTGGCAATCTGGCGCGCGACGAGCGTCTTGCGCACCGCCTCAACGTAGATTTGCGCCGCTGGGGCTGCATGTACGCGAGCCCATGACGCCTGCACCTGAGCCAGGCCGTCGCTCGCCGCGGGCGGCAGCACGGCAGCTGAGGGATAGACAACGTCGCTGTTCCAGTAGAGGTCAAACTCATTCGACACATCTTGGGCCACCGGACCGATGCCCAGCACGTCCATGTCTTGAAATGCGACGCCCTCGGCGGCGCCGAAGTACTCGTCACCGACATTGCGCCCACCGACAATGGTCACCTGGTTGTCGACGGTCAGCGACTTGTTGTGCATGCGGCGATTCAGTCGCGAGAAGTCCAGGGCGAGGTTGGCAAAGCGGACGTTCCGATTCACGTAGGGGTTGAACAGCCGCAATTCGATATTTGGGTGCGCGTCCATCGCGGCCAACACGGCGTCCTGTCCATCGGTGTGATGATCATCCAGAAGTACCCGCACCCTTACACCGCGTTCTGCGGCTTGCCACAAGGCTTCCCATAACATTTGGCCCGTGGCGTCCTGGTGCCAAATGAAGTACTGCAGGTCAACGCTGCGCTGCGCCATATTCACCAAGGCGATGCGGGCAGCGAAAGCATCCGGACCTTCGGTAAGAGAGTGAAAGCCGGACAGGCCCGGGTGGGGCGCCGTCAGGGGAGCGGCGGCCCGGCCAAGCGCGGTGTCGCCGGTGTCTTTCATGGCCGTGCTCGGTTCACGAGGCATCGACGTAGGCATGCCTGCACAAGCCGTGAGCACCGTCAGCACAAGGCTTGAGTACAGGACCCGGAAGAAAGACTGGTGCAGCATGGTGCCTCTAGGTGGACGCATGGAGTGAATCTGGACTGCCTTGATCTGCAGGAACGCGTCGGTCTGTGCTCCGCCCTCGCGGCCACCCCCATCGGCGAACGCGTTGTTCGAGATCGCGCTTGCGGTCATACGGCGCTGCCGGAGCAACCCTGGGTGTCGTTAAAAAACGCTCAAGGCGCTCGGATCAGAGATCTTCGGGCAGCCCGCTTTTGCCACTTGCGAATGCGAGAAGACCACTCGTCATACGTTGAACGGCAGACTTCGATGTCTCTTACCGGTGAGCGCTGCGATCGCATTGGCCATAGCGGGCGCAATGGGCGGAACCGAAGGCTCACCGATTCCGGTGGGTGGTTCCGCCGAGGGCACGATATGCACCGTCATCTTCGGCATGTGCGCATGCGTCGGCACGCGGTAGTCGTTCCAGTTATGTTGCTGCACATGGCCATCCTTGAGGGTGATCTCCGCGCCAGGGATCGTCATGCCTAGGCCCATCAACAGGCCGCCTTGCACTTGCGCCTCGATGGTGCGTGGATTCACCGGCATGTTGCAATGGACCGAGGCAGTCACCTGATGCAGCAAAGGTTCGTTTCCACGCATCGAAACTTCGACCACATAGGCCACCACACTGCTGAAGGATTCGTGCACAGCCACTCCCCATGCGTGCCCGCGGGGCAAGGGCTTTTTGCCGTAGCCGGATTTCTCAACTGCGAGGTCCAACGCGGCGAGATTGCGCGGATGCTTCGCGAGGAGCCGGCGGCGGTACGCGACGGGGTCAATGCCCCCGGCACGCGCCAGTTCATCGACCAAGGTTTCCATCACGAAGGCGGTGTGACTGTGTCCCACCGAACGGAACCACAGCACCGGAACGTTCACCTTCGGATGGTGCACCTCGAGTGCGATCGGAAAGGGGTACGGGCTTCCGGCCACGCCCTCGACCATCGTCTCGTCAACGCCATCTTTTACCGTGAACGGCTCAAGTGGGGTTCCGCCCGTGATCGACTGGCCGACGATCATGTGCTTCCAAGCCAACACGGTGCCTTTGCCATCGTGGGCTATCTCGACGCGGTGCAGGTGCATCGGCCGGTAGTAACCGCCACGAACGTCATCCTCGCGCGTCCAGATCATCTTGATAGGTTCGCGGCGGCCTGCGGCATAGCGCGCCTTGGCAACCTGTGCGGCGTCGACCACGTAATCGGAAGTCGGCGTGGCACGCCGTCCAAATCCTCCGCCGGCCATCATGGTGTTCAAGGTGACCTGTTCGGGTTTCAGACCCAAGACGTTCGCCACCGCAGCTTGGTCAGCCATCTGAAGTTGCGAGCCCACCCACACCGTGCATTGATCACCGCGATAGTCGATGTTGCAATTGAGCGGCTCCATCGGCGTGTGCGCCAGGTACGGGAAGGTGTACTCGGCGGTGATCTTCAGCCGGGCACCTGCCAGCGCGGAGGTATCGGGCGTATGGGCCGAATGCGCTTTCGTGCCGGACTGGCGCGCCAACGCCCGATACCTTGCCCACAAGGCGTCTGTGTCTGCCTTCTCAACGCCCGCAGTGTCCCACTCGACCTTCAAGGCCTCGCGCGCCATGCGCGCGGGCCAAAACCCGTTCGCCACAACGGCAAGACCGACGCCTCCGTTGTAGAGCGGCACCTGGTAGATGTCCTCCACGCCAGCAATTGCTTTGGCCTGCGTTGCGTCAAATCGTGCAACCTTCGCGCCAAACACGGGCGGATGCAGCATCACCACGGTGCGCATGGCGGGCAATGTGAAGTCGATCCCGAACTTCTGCTGGCCGCTCGACTTGTCGCGTGCATCGAGCCGGCCAGTGGGTTTTCCGATGAACTTGAATTGATCGGCTGACTTGAGCTGAACGCTCTTCGGGATTGGCTCGGCCAATGCTGCGGTGGCCAGATCACCGTAGGTCAGGCGGCGGCCATCCGGTGCAATCACCACGCCGGCCTCGGTCTTGAGCAGCGAAGCCGACACGCCTAGCCGCTTGGCAGCGGCGCCAACCAGCATCGCGCGCATGCGGGCACCGATCTCGCGGTATTGGATCCACGAGTGTTTCATGGTGGTGGAGCCGCCGACGATTTGCATCTTGTACACGGGGTCCATATAGGCCTCGCCAGCCGGGCCCAGATTGCAACGCACTTTGGCCCAGTCGGCATCCAACTCCTCGGCCACCAGCATCGGCAACGCAGTCTGCACGCCTTGGCCGATGTCGGTCTTTCCGATGGTGACCGTGACGATGCCATCCGCGTCAATGCTCACGAAGGCACTGGGTTGCTGCTGTGGCGTGAGTGCGTCCTCCGGCTTTGCCGACGGCGTCTGCGCATCAATTGCCATCGCGTACACCGCGAAACCGGTGCCTACACTCAGTTTGAGGAAGTGTCGGCGCCCCATCTCGCTGGCGCCCATAGCAGCTTGCAAGCGTTTCATGTTTGCTGCTCCTTCAAGCGATAGATTTCGCCGCGTCCAGCACAGCGGCATGGATGCGTGCATAGGTGCCGCAGCGGCACAGGTTGGCGCTCATCGCCTTGTCGATGTCGGCATCGGACGGCCGCTTGTTGACTTTGAGCAGCGCTACTGCGGACATGATCTGTCCGCTCTGGCAGTAGCCGCACTGCACCACGTCGTGGCGCACCCATGCCTCTTGCACTGCACGCCCGACTTCGTCCTGCTCGGCGATCGCTTCGATCGTGCTGAGGCTCTGGCCGGCGATGGACTCCACAGGTGTCACGCAGGATCGACGTTGCTGGCCGTCAACGTGCACGGTGCACGCACCACACACCGCAATCCCGCAACCAAATTTGGTTCCTGTCAGGCCCAGCGTGTCACGCAGGACCCACAGAACCGGTGTGTCGCCCGGCACATCAACCGTCTGCGGCTGACCATTCAATTGAAATGAGATCATGGCCGGCTCCTCGAGGAGGGTTGGGTGTTCACGATGCCAGAGTCAGCGACAGCTCGCAGGCTCTTGGCTGCATCGGCATTCAGTTCAGCACGGGTCCGTCCGACCGAGGAACGCAACGGTTCGCGCGAATCGCACGGCGCACCGTTTCGAATCCAGGTCCGGACCTGCTCGTCGAAAGTGGGTTTGTCCATTGGTGGCAGCTGGCGGCCCGGCCCAGGCTCCCAGCCCCAGAACACTAAGTGATCAGTCGCCATGTGTTCCTCAAGCATTGCGATTGAGCGCGCCCCGTTAGTTTTGGGATCGCGGAACACCTTGCAAAGTGCCGGACCTGACAAACCAAGCCATGACATCTTCATGTGCGCTGGTGGCATGTGCCAACCGGGCTTGCCATCGGTCTCCAGTCCAGGTGGTGCATTGGCAAGTGGACTGTTCTGGGTCGAGTGGCACGTGGCGCACTGCAACGGGGCGACGCCTCTGCCATCAAGCCCGCGCTGGACTGGCGGGTAGTGCAAGCGCTTGAAGTCCCCTTGCAGGGGCGCCTCTGGCACGTGGCAGTTCACACATCTCGGATGCAGCAGCACCCGCTCCATCTGCGCGAAAGCCTGCAAACCCGCACTTCGGCTCGGCGTGGGCGAGACCTGCGTTGGTTGGAAATTTCCTGCGGGCCCCGCCGCTGTTGCCGCGAATGACAACAGGCTGGCGCAAAAGGCCAAGTGTCGCCACAAGGATGCTTGTACTCGAGTCATTCGTGGGTTCCCCTCTTTTTTCCGCCGGTTGCATAGTGAAAGCATTGCCTGCGTCTCGGTCGATATTCAGCCTTTGCGTTGACCGAGAGTCATGAGTCCGCAAGGCTGCAGCAAGTCTAGGCCGGCATCCTAGGTAGCAACAGGTCGGCCGCATCCTAGGAAACAAATTCCCAGTCATCTGGCAGTACAGGAGTGCCGCTTTCGAAAGTAGGATTCGCCTATGCCAGACGTTCTCCCGCTCAACAAAAGTGCACTTGGTGATTTCCTGCGAGCCCGGCGTGCCGAACTCCGTCCCGCTGAAGTGGGTCTGCCGGACAGCTTGAATGCCCGCAGAGTGCCGGGTTTGCGCCGCGAGGAGGTTGCGCAACTCGCCGGCATCAGCTCCGACTACTACAACCGCTTGGAGCAGGGACGACTGCTTCCCTCTCTCCCAGTCCTGGCTGCCATCGGCCGCAGCTTGCGATTGGACACCGATCAGACGGTCTATTTGCGACGCTTGGTACAAGGCGCATCGCACCGTTCCGTCTCCAGGCCAACGCAGACGGTCGGCCCTCAGACCGCGCGCCTTATTGCGCTATTGGATTCGGTTTCCGTTGTGGTGTTTGGGCGATGCCTTGACGTGCTTGGCTGGAACTCTGTCGCGGCAGAGTTGTTGGGAGATTTTTCGGCGTGCCCGGCCGAACAGCGCAACTTCATCCGCATGGCATTTCTCGACCCCGTGGTGCGTGCTCGCCATGTCGATTGGGAGGCATCCGGTCGGCAATGCGTTGCTTATTTGCGCATGGATGTGGTGCGTTACCCGGACGACGCGCGGATCAGCGCAATGGTCAGCGAGCTTTCTGCGATAGATGTTGATTTTCGAACCTGGTGGACGTCGCACCAGGTCGCTATTCCTACCTTCGGACAGAAACGCATCAGGCATCCCGTTGCAGGCTTGCTAACGCTCGACTGGCAGATGCTGGGCTGCGCAGAAGACCCCGATCAGATGATCTACGTGATGAGCGCCCCCTCAGGAAGCCCAACAGCAGATGTGCTGGCAAGCTGGCAAAGTCACTGAGGTAGCGGTGGCCTGTGCCTTGTGCAGGCACCGCCGGTACCTCAGGTTCGCGACGGCGGCATGGCTGCCGCCGGAACCGCCGCCCACACGTTGATCAGTCGCTTCGTCGATCACCCCTACTACCGGCAGGAGGTGATCGACACGCGCTCCAACGATCACACGCCGGCTCGATGCGGGCAAGCTGGCGTAGCCCTGGACTCTCTGCACGAAGCCCACAAGCGCTTCTTGCTGGTTGCACGCGTGTTGGACGCTGATGAGACGCCGTTGCGCTGCTCGATCCAGGCTATATCAAGGCCAAGCGCACTCCGCGTAGTTGCGATTCGATCGCGGTTCAGGCTCAATCGATTCTGTAAAAAAGTCGAAGAATCCACGACAGCTGATACGCGAGCATGCCTACTACGAAAACATTGTGAAAGAGCCTGTTTGGCGTCACGGCGCCTGCAACGCAAAGCGCGACGAGAATAGGCGTACGGATCAAGTATTCAAAGGCGAACTTCTGGAAGTGAGCATCTCCCTTGATGAAGGTATCCACAACGTCCAGCAGGAAGGTTGCGGCCATTAATCCGAAGAACCACTCACGGCGCGCGTAGAAGTAGTCTTCATAGCTCTCGTAGTCCCGCAAGCTATCTGGGAACAGCAACGCGCACAGCAGAAAGAGCGTCACAGCGTAGCTGACAATGAAGGCGTAGGTCCCGAAGGTCCAAGCTTGGATCTGGAATAGACCGAATTCCCACCACCAAAAGTGCACCATCGCCAACAGAACGGACGCCACCCAGCCAAGGTGGACCACGTAGAGCCGGTATTGACTAGGGTGCTGCACGATACGAGCGACGCCCGAAAGCAGTCGCGTGAGGCCAAGGCCAATAACCATGCCCATCACAACCCGAATATGCGGGAAGATGTCATGAGCGGAGATAACTTGTTGCTGCATTTCGGAATTAATGAGCGGGTGGCTATTCAAAGGACAGGTTCTGGCTGAAGGCAGCCGTGACCAATCGAGCCAGGTTCTGAAACTGCGGCGTTCGAGTGCGCTGATGGATCCTGAGGCGGCACGAGCGCCCGGACGCGGGCCAAAACCGCAGTCTAGCGTGCCGGCGGGGAACGATTGCGGGATCAAGATGGCGGCCAGCCCCTCGCCCACCGCCACCATGTGGCGGAAGATCAATCGAAGTCGACACGGAGTAACTCCACCGCCGCGGGATGAGATCTGTCCTATTTGCTCGTTTTGACACCGGCGACCGCGATCAAGATGTCCTTGACGGCGGCAGCGGCAGGAGAGAACGAGCGGTCTTTCCTTCGCACGACTCCTAACGTGCGATTCAAGACCGGACGCACCAAGGGCACGTAGGTCAATGCCGGATGGTGTTCAGTCGGCAGTGCCATACGCGGAAGAATTCCAACGCCCAATGCTGCCTCCAGCATGGCATGCACAGTGGACAGTTGTGATGCGTCAAACACGCGGCCAAATTTCACGCCGCTCAAGAGCACTTGCTCGGCGACGACGGCGTTGGCCCCGCTCGCGGTAGAGAACGACACGTAACCTTCGTTGTCCAGTTCTGACCACATCACGCTCCGCTTGCGTGCCAGCCGGTGATTCTTGACGCAAACCAGATAGAACGCCTCCTCGACGAGCTTCTCGAAAACCAACTCCTCCGGCAGGGCGCCCTCTACTTTTGCCACGATGCCGAAGTCTGCCTCCCCATAGCGCACCACATCGATCACTCTGGCTGCCACCTCGTCTCTCAACGTGAGTTTGACTTCCGGGAACTGTTTCGCGCACTCGATGAGCACGGCAGGCATGAGCCTTCCTGCCACCGAAGCGATACTGCTGATCACTACATGGCCGCGCCGCGACTGGGCGATCATCCCGACCTCGTTCACCAGCGCGTCCAGGTCATTCAGCGAGCGCCCAAGGCTTGAGAAGAAAGCCTCACCGACGACAGTTGTCCGAACCATCCGAGAAGTCCGGTCGAACAAGCTCACGCCAAGCGCGGCCTCGAGTTCGATCACTGCGAGGGACAAGGCAGGCTGTGACATCGAAACGGCATCGGCTGCTCGCCGAAAGCTTCCGTGGTGTGCGACCGCAAGGGCGGCGCGCAACTGCCTGAGGGTGTAGTGCATATGAAAATCAACTGACTATCGACGACAACAAAACCGCAAGCTGGACGGGTCAAACTCTTCGTCGGCCCGCCACCAAGCGCTGGCCCCGCCTGGCGGGATTCCACTGCGAACCCCTGCGGCTGGATTCGCGGCCTCGGCGCCCCTTCAAGCAGTTCGAAATCACGGTCGGCTTGCTTTCACCGGATCTACGGCCGCTGACAACTACTGTCACAGGCCGAGCGCACCCGTACCCAAGCGAGCGCGTGCGAAGGGAATCCTTGGACACATGGATTTCATGCGGACCAGTCTCAAGAACCGCGCGGAGCCTATCGTCTCAGCGCCACGCAAGCATACGATTTTCAAATCGATCCATAAGAATAATAATCTTTTCTTTGTTGTCCGCGCTTTTTACCATTGCTCGCACTGGAACAAAAAAAGCGGAGACAGCGATGATGAACAGACGTTTCGCGACAGCCTCAATCCTCTTGCCGTTGGCGGCGGCCGCTTCGTTGCCCGCATTCGCCGCGGAGGCGTATCCCACCCGACCGATAAAGCTCATCATTCCGTTCTCCGTTGGCGGAGGGACCGACACGGTTTCCCGCGTCTTCGCTGATCACTTGAAGAACCGCCTGGGCCAGGCCGTGATCGTGGAGAACAAAGGCGGGGCGGGCAGTGCAGTTGGCACAGAACACGTGGTTCGCTCGGAACCCGACGGGTACACCTTGCTCGTCAATGCCGACACCGTTGGCATATTTCCGCTGATCTACCCCAACCTGAAGTTTGATGTCCGTACCGATCTGACGCCCATCTCCTTCTTCGCATCGGCTCCCATCGTCTTGGTCGCTCATCCCTCGGCCTCCGTCAAGGATGTAGCCGAACTCATCGCCCTCGCCCGCAAACAGCCTGGCGCCGTGACGCTTGCAACCTCCGGGCTCGGTACCCCGCACGACCTGGCGGCCATCCTGTTCAGCCGGGCCGCGAAAGTAGAGCTCAACGAGATCGCCTACAAAGGAAACGGCCCGGCTCTTGCCGATGTTGTTGCCGGGCATGTCCAGATCGGCATGTTCACGCTGTCTTCTGTTCAAAGCTATGCGGCAGCCGGAAAGCTGAAGCTTCTCGCCGTTACCAGCAGCAAAAGGACGCCGCTCGCACCGGAGGTTCCCTCCATGGCAGAGGCCGGGCTGCCGAGTGTGGACATGAGCAGCCGCTACTTGCTGCTAGCGCCTGCCAAGACACCCAAAGCTGTCGTAGGCCGGTTTGAGAAGGAAGTTGCAGAAATGGCGCGCACGCCTGCCTTCCGGGACCAGTTATCCAAGATGGGGTTTGAAACGCTGAGCACTACTTCGAAGGACACCGAGGCGCTCCTTCAAAAGGAACGCGAGCGGTGGGCCCCCATCTTTGATAGCGCGAAGCTTGCACCGAAACCCATCAACTGAAAGGCACTGAAATGACTGTTCTTGACATCGCCGGCGACGCTCGCCGTGCATTCGACGTAGCAAAAAATGGGGGCATCGTCATTTTCCCCGTGGACGTCGGGTACTCCATGATTGGCGGCTCGAGGGAGTCGCTTCAGCGGATCTTCAAAACCAAGGAGCGGGGTGGCCACAAGCGCAATGCGCTCATCTGCGACATGGAAACCCAGCGCGAGCTTCATGTCCTGGACAAGAAGAAGCAGCAGATGATCGAGGCGATCACGCAGGACTACAACCTGCCGATCGGCCCCATCGCCCCCTACCGTGTTGACCATCCGCTGATGCGCGAGCTGGACCCCGATTCGCTGGTGGGCAGCACGGTCGGCGGCACGCTGGCCATGCTCGTGAACGCCGGGCCGTTCCATGCGGAGATCTGCCGTCTCAGTCGGGAGGAAAACCACCCGCTGTTCGGCTCCTCTGCCAACCTGACCGGCACGGGCACCAAGTTTCGCGTGGAAGACATTCAACCCGAATTGCGAGCCATCGCAGACGTCACCATCGACTACGGGCTGCGCAAGTACCACACGTACAAGCGCTCGGCAACGCTCATCAACTTCGAGACCATGAAGGTCGTTCGCGTCGGCTCTTGCTATGAACTCATTGCCGACGTGTTGAAGCGGCACTTCAAGATTGAATTGCCGCCCGAATCGGTTGCAGTCAGCCCTCACGGCCACGTCGACGAGTTCGCACTGCCCGTTATCGCCTGAGCGTCAACGACTTCCGCGCCCAACCCCAAGAGATTGAGATTCAACATGGCCCCGCTCGAAGGTATCAAAGTTCTCGACTTGACGCACATGCTTTCGGGCCCCTACGGGACCATGCTGCTGACGGATCTGGGGGCGAGCACGATAAAGGTGGAGCCCCCTGGTTCCGGGGAGGGAACGCGCGCTCTCCTGGCCACGGACGAAGACTACTCACGTCATGGGATGGGGGCCTATTTTCTGACGCTGAACAGAAGCAAGAAGAGCGTCGCTATCGACCTCAAGTCAGAACAGGGTCGCGGGGTGTTCTTGGACCTGGTGCGCGAGGCAGACGTGGTGTTCGACAACTTCGCAGTGGGCGTGACCAAACGTCTTGGCATCCACTATGAGGACCTCGTTCAAGTGAACGCGCGCATCATCACGTGTTCGGTCAGTGGCTTCGGCGGTTACGGGCCTGGAGCCAACCGGCCGGCATTTGACCAGGTGGTGCAAGCCATGGGCGGGGGGATGTCGATCACCGGCTTCCCCGACCAACCCCCGGTGCGCTCAGGAATCGCCATCGGCGACTTGGGCGGTGGCATCTTCGGCGCGATGGGCGTACTCGCCGCGCTTCAAGCGCGAAGCGTCACCGGCAAAGGCCAACATGTGGACGTCTCCATGCTGGACGCGCAGATCTCGTTGCTCAATTACATGGCAACGATGCACCTTATGTCAGGACACGTTCCAGAGCGTATTGGTAATGGGCACTTCGTCCATGTTCCATACAACACCTTCAAGACAAGCGATGGCTACCTCGTCATCGCCTGCATTGGGGACGCGTTTTTCGAGAAGCTGCTGGCAGTCATCGACCGTCCGGAACTCTCGAACCCTGCCTACAAGAAGCAGCCAGCACGCTACGCCGACAAAGCGCTCATCGAAGGGGTGGTAGGCGAGGAGTTGGCGAAACATTCCAACGGGTACTGGCTGGAAAAGCTGGCCGCTGCGCGGGTCCCTTGCGCGCCGGTAAACAACTTCGAGCAAGCCACCAACGATCCGCAGGTGCTGGCGAGAGACATGGTTGTCGAAGTGGCGCTGCGCCAAGGAGGCACTGTCCGCATGCCAGGCGTCCCAATGAAATTCAGCGATACCAGCAGCACCTCGTTTACCAGCCCGCCGCTCCTTGGCGAGCACACCAATGAAGTGCTTGCTTCCACCCTTGGCTATGACCAAGAGAAGATCAGCCACCTCCTCGCCGCAGGGGCGATCCAGTAGGAATCCAGGATGACACCCGACCGTCAGATCCGAATCACCGAGGTCGCATTGCGCGACGGACTTCAGGGCCACACGACCTTCGTTCCGACTGAGCAGAAGTTGCTGCTTCTGCGTTCGCTCTCAAAGGCGGGATTGAACAACATCGAAGCGACCAGTTTCGTGTCACCGAAAGCGGTACCGCAACTCGCAGACGCCGAGGAACTCATCGCACGGTCTCGGGACTTGCCGGGGGTTCAGCTGTCCGCTCTCGCTTTGAACCTCAAAGGCGTTGAACGTGCGATTGACAGCGGCGTTCACGAGGTTGCGGTGGTGCTGAGTGCCACGGACACCATGAACCGAAAAAATGCCGGGATGTCGCTTCACCAAGCGACCATTGCAAGTGAAGACGTCATTCGTCGCGCGGCATCCCACCAACTGCCATCTCGCGCGTACATCTCAGTTGCGTTCGAGTGTCCATTCGAGGGAGCGGTGCCCAGCGAGGTGGTCTTGCGCCTCGCGTTGCGAATGCTGGAAGCGGGTGCAACTGAACTTGTCATTGCGGACACCATTGGGGCGGCGGGACCCGCGCAGGTCCAAGAACTGTGCAGGGTTCTTGCAGAGTCAATACCCGTTGAGCGGATCGGTCTTCACTTGCACGATACGCGTGGCTTGGGCATTGCTAACGCCTGGGCCGGCATTTCTGTCGGCATCCGTCGCTTCGACTCCAGCGCGGGCGGCCTTGGCGGCTGCCCGTTCGCCCCCGGCGCGGCTGGAAATCTGGCAACGGAGGATCTCGTACTGATGGCTGAGTCCGGCGGATACGCGACGGGGGTAGATCTGCCCGCCCTGTACGACGCAGTGGAACTTGCCAGCCAAATCACGGGCCGTGAGTTGGGCGGACGCTCGATGTCGTGGGCCAGAACTCGCCGAGATGCTGCGTTGGTCGGATCCTCGTAGAGCGTGCGCCATGACTATTGCGACATCACCAAGAACGCTTTTCCAGAAGCTGTGGGAGGCGCACCTCGTTGGATCGTCCGACGGCCGCGCGCAGATCTACATCGACCGTCACCTGGTGCACGAGGTCTCGTCCCCTCAGGCATTCGAAGGGCTGCGGGACGCCGGACGCCCGCTGTGGCGTCGGCGGTCGATTCTGGCCGTTCCAGACCACAACGTTCCGACTACAGACCGTGCCAACGGAGTTTCTGAGGGCCTTTCCAAAGTTCAACTCGACACCCTGAGCAACAACGCCGGAGCTAACGGGCTTCGCTACTTTCCTCTGACCGATGTCCGGCAGGGAATCGTTCATGTGGTGGGGCCCGAACAGGGGTTCACCCTGCCAGGGCTGACCGTCGTTTGCGGAGATTCGCACACGACGACTCACGGAGCGCTCGGCTGCCTGGCGTTCGGAATCGGAACCTCCGAAGTCGAGCACGTCATGGCAACGCAGACCGTTTTCATGCCGGTGCCGAAGACGATGAGGGTGACCTTTCGGGGCAAACTTGCCCGCGGCGTGTCAGCCAAAGACATGGCACTTTTTTTCATCGGGCAGGTGGGGACGAGCGGAGCAACAGGCCATGTCATCGAATTCGATGGCGAAGCAGTGACGGCGCTTTCAATTGAAGGCCGCATGACACTGTGCAATATGTCCATTGAAGCCGGTGCCCGCGCTGCACTGATTGCAGTGGATGACGAGACCATCACCTACGTCAAGGACCGTCCCCTTGCTCCAAAAGGCGCAATGTGGGAGGAAGCGGTGGCTCAATGGCGAGATCTGGTGTCGGATGCTGGCGCGTTGTTCGACTCCGTGGTGTCTATCGATGCTGGCGCAATTGCACCTCAAGTCACGTGGGGTACCTCACCGGACATGGTGGGCGCGGTGTCAGACCTTGTGCCGGACCCGCAAACCATCGGTGATCCGACGCGCCGCTCTAGCGTGGCGCATGCCCTGGCTTACATGGGGCTGCAGCCGAACACCAAGCTTGACGAGATTCAGATCGACCATGTGTTCATAGGATCGTGCACCAACTCGAGAATCGAAGACCTCAGAGCGGCGGCCCAGATCCTGAAAGGCCGAAAGGTTTCGGATCGCGTGAGGCAGGCGTTGGTCGTACCTGGTTCAGGGTTGGTTGCGCAGCAGGCGATTCGCGAGGGCCTGGACCGAGTCTTCGTTGAAGCCGGTTTTCAGTGGCGCGCACCTGGCTGCTCGATGTGCCTGGGCATGAACGGCGACGAGATTGGGTCGGAGGAGCGCTGCGCATCCACCTCCAACAGGAACTTTGAAGGGCGCCAGGGAGACCGGGGACGCACGCACTTGGTGAGTCCTCAGATGGCAGCTGCCGCAGCTATCGCTGGCACCTTCGTCGACATCCGGGAAGGCTGGTTGCCAACATGATGCCGTTCATTTCTCACTCCGGCTTGGTATTGCCATTGGACCGCGCCAACGTCGATACCGATGCACTGGTGCCAAAGCAATTTCTGAAGTCCATATCTCGCACGGGATTCGGACCTAACTTGTTCGATAGTTGGCGTTACTTGGACCCCCATGTAGAGGGCTCTGACGAGCCGCGGCGTGAGAACCCGGACTTCATACTGAATCGTCTCTCCTATCGCGACAGCACCATCCTTTTGGCACGCGAGAACTTCGGGTGCGGGTCCAGCCGGGAACACGCTGCCTGGGCATTGAAAGACTACGGCTTTCGCGCGCTCATCGCACCTTCCTTTTCTGACATCTTTACTGCCAATGCATACAAGAACGGGCTGTTGCCAGTCGTGCTCGAGCCGCGTGAAGTCGACGCGCTGTTCGCTGCTGCTGCCCAGGATGCTTCCATGAGCGTGAGCGTCGATTTGCGATACGACACCGTCGCGCATCCAGTGCTTGGTAGTTTTAGATTCAGCGTCCCCGAGACACAAAAGCAGGCATTGCTGCAAGGCGTCGATGACGTTGGCTCGACGCTCATGAATGCACAGCGCATTGCAGAGTTTGAGGCGGCCCACACAGCCAAACAACCGTGGATCTGAATTGTCGGAATGAATTCGACAGCACGGCGGTCTCGAACTGGTCGATACGCGCGAATGCGGTCGAAGTTGGCGACAACCAGAAGGACCTGTTTCTTATATAGCGCTGAGCGATAGCAGTCGGCAGCAACCCGGGTGGCGGCCTCGACAAAGGTGAGGCGACCGCTTCGAGCCTTAGCTGAAGGCTATGTGACTGCTCGGATGTCCGCATCCGAGCCGTAGCACCCATCTAGCGCATTGCGATGAGCGAGGCATTCAGTTCTCGCCCAGGGCGACGACTTTTTTCCAGCATTGCTTGGGGTGATTCCGGCTCGATGCTGGCACGGGTCCGTCACTCAGGACGTCTGCTTTGCAGCGCAAACTGACTGTGGAACCACAAATGGATCTGTGAGCGGAAAGGCTTGCCCATCGGCAGTTCAAAAAATGCGGAAGCAAGGGCAATGAAAAAGCCCTAAGTAGTTGATTTACTTAGGGCTTTTGGACTTGAGCGGACAACCGCAAAAGTAGTGTTGGTGGCTCTTCACGGATTCGAACCGCGGACCTGTGGATTATGATTCCATCGCTCTAACCGACTGAGCTAAAGAGCCTTTTCAGCGTTTCACGCCGAGCCCAAGATTATAGCCCAGGCTTTTGGGCGAGTTCAACCACCGGCCGGCAACTTGCCCAATTCTTCGGACACCAGCCGCACGATCAGCCGGTCCAGCGTCTGCACCGAGTAGTTCGCAACGTCGTGCTGCGTCTGCAAACCCGGCCCGCTGGCGGGGTTCGAGGCCTCCTTGTAGGTCAGGAAAACAAAGCGCCCGCCGGTGTACTGGGCAATCTGGCGCTGGATGTATTCGCCCTGCCTGTCGAGCCCCGAAGCGCCCACGCTGAACACCTTGATGCCCTTGCCCAGCGCGGCGACCATGCTGTCGTCGTATTGCGGACCGGCGTAGTCCAGGTGCGGCGGCGCGTCGGCCAGCAGCACGACCATGCGGGTGGCGCCCGTGCCGCGCCAGCTCAGCCGGTGGACCGTGTCGGCCAGCGCTTCGTTCATCGCCTCGGGGTAGTCGCCACCTCCCGCGGCCTGCAGCGCGTCGAGCACGCCCTGGAAGGCGTTCAGGTCGTTGGTGAAGTCGTGGCGGCGCACGACGAAGTCGTCGGTGGTGTCGCGGTAGGCCACCAGGCCGAAGCAGGTGTCGGGGCGGCTCGGCAGCCGCGCCACCTCGTCGGCGATGGTGCGCAGGGTGGACTTGAGCCTGGCGATCTCGTCGCCCATGGAGCCGGTGGCATCGATCAGGAACACCAGGTCGAGCCGGGCGCGCGCGGGAGCTGTGCCGGGCTTGTCGATGACCACGTCGATCGCGTTCTTCTGGCCGCGCTGCAGAAAGGCCGTGCCTTGCCCGCCGTTCTTGCGGACCGTGACCTGGTACATCTGGCTGTGCGAGCCGTCGAAGGCCAGCGGATGCACCCAGGCACGCCCGCCCGCGTCGGTGCGCGCCCACATGGCCGCGCCGCTGGCCGCCTGCACCGCCACTTCGGCATCGGGCACTACGGCACCGCGTGCGTCGCGCACCTGCAGCAGGTAGCGCATGCTGATGTCGCGCTCGCGGTGCGCCACCTGGGTCCGGCCGCGGAAGTTCAGGTACTCGTGGAAGTCGGCGTTGTCGTCGACCATGCCGGCGGTGACGGGTTCGTTGGCGGGGCGCGGGACCGGGGCGGGTGACTTGATGGTCGCGTGGGGCGCGGATGGGGTGGTTGCGGCGGGCGGGGCAGGCACGGCAGGCAGGGCGGGCAGGGCGGGCGAAGAGGGCGCCACGGCGACCGGCGTCGGTTCGGAGGCAGGCGCCGCCGCCGCCGCGCTCATTTCGCGAGCGCTCGAGCCATGGGCCTTCGCGGCTGCCGATGCGGGCGGCGTGGGCTTGCGCAGCGCTTCGGGCGAAGCCGCGTCCAGGCTCGCGCCTTCCGCCATGTCGGCAAGTCTGCGCTTTTCGAGCTGGGCATTTTTTCTCGTGCCCGGCGTCTCGTGGGTCTGCACCGGCCGCGCACAGTGTGTGGCCGAAGGCGCCTGGAAATTCGGCTCGGTCTGCTGCATCACCTGAAGGGCGGGCTTCGGCCATTGCGCGGTGCTTTTTTCGATCCTGGCCCCGAGGGCCGGAATCTCATGAGCACCGCTGGCGGTCAGCAGCAACTGGGCGCACAGCAGCACGACCAGCGGGCGGCGCAAAGGAAGACGGTGGGGCGCGAAGCAAAGGGCCATGGAAGAACTCCGGGTTGTGGATGCAGGCTGATACGGCGGGCCCGCCGCGGCGGGGTTAAACCGCCCGCTTTCTTTTTTGCGGGCGCAAACCCCGATGCCCTCCGCCGCCCGTACAAGCTCAGGTGAAAATCCGCCGATGTCCGCGCTTCCCCGCGCCCCTTCCGCCAAAGCCGCCACCGAGCGTAACGCCATGCCCGACGATCAGTTGATGCTGGCCTACGCGCACGGCGACGCCGCCGCCTTCGACGTGCTTTATGCGCGCCACGAAGGCGGGCTGTTCCGCTTCGTCAAGCGTTTGCTGGGCGCGCGGTTGGTGGCCCAGGCCGACGAGGTGTTCCAGGACACCTGGGTGCGGATCATCTCGGCGCGCGAGAGCTTCTCGCCGCAGGGCGCCACCTGGCGAACCTGGGCCTTCACGATCGCCCACAACCTCGCTATGGACCGGCTGCGCGTGAGCGGGCGCGAAGTGACGCTCGATGCGCACCCGGACGACGACGGCGACGCCTTGCCCACGCTCGACCGCGGCGTGCGCGGCGCGGTCGATGCCGCATCGCATCCCTCCACCGAAGAGCTCGCCTTCTGGCGCGCGGCCGGCCGGCGGCTGCTGGTCTGCCTGGACGAACTGCCCGCCGACCAGCGCGCCGCGTTCCTGCTGCACCACGAAGACGGCCTGACCGTCGAGGCGCTGGCGGCCAGCCTGGAGATCGGTTTCGAGACGGTGCGCAGCCGCCTGCGCTACGGCTTGCAGAAGCTGCGCGCCTGCATGGAACGCTACCTGTCGGTGCTGGAGCAACGCGCATGAGCAACGACCGCACCACCGGCCTGAACGGCGCCGACGGAGACGGCGAGCTGCGCGACCCGTTGCTGCGCCGCGCGCTGGACCATGCGCCCGACCACGACGCCAGGCCCGATCCGCGCACCCGCGATGCGATCCTGAAGATGGCGCGCAACCTGGCGCCGGCACCTGTATCGCCGGCGGCAGCGAACAACGCGAGCGCCGCGCCATGGTGGCGCCGCCTGTTCGGCGGTGGCGACACGCGGTCGCGCATGCCGTGGAACGCGGCCTTTGCAACCGTGCTGGTGGCGAGCTTCGTGGCGGTGCTTTGGCATCGCGAGCCGATCCCCGATGCGCAACTCGATGGCGAGGCGCGTGTCGGTGGCGCGACTGTTCAGGCACCGCCGCCTGCTTCTTCTGCTGCGCCGACGCCGCCTTCGGCAGCGCCCGTGCCGCAGGCGCCCAGCCCGGCGACCGTTGCGCCCCAAGCGCCGGCATCGCCGGCATCGCCGCCCGCCGAGCCGCCCGCAGGATTGGCGCGCGATTCGGCCAGGGAGGCACCGGCGGAGCAGCGCGCGGCGGACGCGGTTCGCCGGTCGGCCCCGCCGCTGTCGGCCGCCCCACAAACCGCTCCTGCTGCGGCACCTGCCGCCGCGCCTTCGCCCGAGATCGAAGCGAAGCCTGCGCAATTGCCGGCCGGGGCCGTGGCCCCGGCCCCGGCCCCGGCGCCGCCCGCGCCCATCACCGCGGCGCCGGATGCGGCCGAGCAATCGGCGGCACGCGCACGCAAGAGCAGCGAGAGCCAGTGGGCTGCAAGAGAGAAGCGCAGCAATGAAGCCGCGGGGGCTCCCGCACCGTCGGCAGCGGCGCCATCCGCTGTGGAGCGCGACAGAAGTCCGCCCGCGTTGGCCGCCGCGCCTCCCCCCGCCGCAATCGCCGCACCCGCACCGCCACGCCGCGAACTGGCGGACAGCCCATCGGCGTTCGCCGGACAAGGCCAGGCGAATGCCGAAGCCTCCGGCGGCCTGCGTCCCACGCCGGCACCCCGCGCGGCTGCAGCTGCAAAAGCGGTGGGGCCGCAGGCGGGCATGACGTCGTTCGCGGCGCTCGACCGCTGGACCGCCTTCGACTTCACACGCGCCGGCCTGGGCGTGCGGCATGCGCGCGGCGACATCGAAGGCTTGGCCGCATTGGTGAACACGGTGGCCCGCTCAGCCACCGAGCCCGATGCGCCGCTGGCCGCACCGGTCGAGGCGCGGTTGTCGTTCTACGAGGGAGGCACGCTGATCGCCGAGCTTCAGATCGCCGGCGACCAGGTGCGATGGACGCCGCAGCCCGGCGGCGCCGCATCGGTCGGCACGCCGCCCGCGCAGGCGCTGGCGGCCATGCGCGCGCTGCTCACGCGCTAGCGGGCAGCGGGTTGTTTCAGCAGGGCCGTTGTCAGGCGTTCTTGAAGTCGGGCGCGCGCTTGTTCAGGAAGGCGTCCATGCCTTCCTTCTGGTCGACCGTCGCGAACAGCGCGTGGAACAGCCGGCGCTCGAACATCACGCCGTCGCTCAGGCCGCTTTCGAAGGCGCGGTTCACCGACTCCTTGGCCGCCATCACCGCGATCTGCGAGTAGCCCGCGATGATCAGTGCGGCGCCCAGCGCCTCGTCGGCCAGCTTCTCGAAAGGCACCACGCGGCTCACCAGGCCCGCGCGCTCGGCTTCGGCCGCGTCCATCATGCGGGCGGTGAGCGCCATGTCCATCGCCTTGCTCTTGCCCACCGCGCGCGGCAGGCGCTGCGTGCCGCCGGCGCCGGGAATCACGCCGATCTTGATTTCGGGCTGGCCGAACTTGGCGTTGTCGGCCGCGATGATGAAGTCGCACATCATCGCCAGCTCGCAGCCGCCGCCCAGCGCAAAGCCGCTCACCGCCGCGATCACGGGCTTGCGGATCGAGCGGATGGTTTCCCAGTTGCGGGTGATGTAGTCGCCCTTGTAGGTGTCGATGAAGCTGTACTTGGCCATCGCGGCGATGTCGGCGCCGGCCGCGAAGGCGCGTTCGCTGCCCGTCAGGATGATGCAGCCGATGGCGTCGTCGGCATCGAAGGCCTTGAGCGCCTGGCCCAGCTCGGTCATCAGCGCATCGTTGAGCGCATTGAGGGCCTTGGGGCGGTTGAGGGTGACGATGCCGACCTTGCCTGCTTCGGTTCGTACGTCGATGTTTTCGTAGCTCATGGGTGTTTCTGTCTCCGGCTGGGGTGGGAAAAATCTGCCCGGCCCACTATACCGAGCAAGGCTTCGGGCCTGCTGACGCGGCACCGTTTCGATTGCCTATTTGAGAATTGCTCTCATCTAGAATGGTTGCATGGATTCTCCGATGCAAGAACATGCCGTGTTGCTGCGGGCCTATGCCCGCGTGCAGGAGCGCTGCTCGCGCCTGCTGGCGGAGCAGGCCGAGCGGGTCGAACGTCTGGAGGCGCAGATCGTGCGCCTGCGCGGTGCGCTGGTGGCGCGCGATTCCGCGATGGCACTGGTGCGTGAAGAGCTCGCGGCGCGCGGGGCGCACGCGGCCCTCGGCGGCGCCCTGCCCCGGCGCCTGCATTCGCTGCTGGCGCCCGCCGGGCGGCGACAGGCGCTGCCGCCGCCCGGCGAGAACGCCCTGCCGCCCGACCTTCGCGAAAAGGCCGTGCTGTGCGTCGGCCGCGAAGAAGAGGCGCCCTCCCTCGCACGCCAGCTGGTCGAAATCGCCGGCGGGCGCTACCTGCATCACAACGGGGGAGACGGCGGCGACGATGCCGACGACCTCGCGCTCGAAGCGGGCCTGCGCGCGGCCGACCTCGTGATCTGCCAGACCGGCTGCGTGAGCCACGGCGCTTACTGGCGAGTGCAGGACCACTGCCGGCGCACCGGCAAGCCCTGCGTGCTGGTGGGCGAGCCGCAGCCGATGCTGTTCGTGCGGCAGCAGCCCGCGGTGACCGAAAAAGTCGACTAACCGGCCAACCAGCCGGTCACCTTCGCGGCGTCGTGCGTGAAAAGGCGCCAGGTGGTCACGCCGGCCGGCAGCGTGAGCGGCAACCGCAACAGCTTCCGATCACGCGCCACGATGGCTGTGAACTTCGTCGTATCGCCCAGGTACAGCGCCAGGTCGTCGAGCTTGGCGATGCGCCAGGCCTGTGACGATTTTTTCTTGCCGGCGGCGGGCAATTCGATGCCGATCCACTCGTCGTTCGCGGAGAACCCGGCCTTCTCGGCTGCGCCGCCGCGCAGCACCACCTTCACCTGCACGCTGCCGTTGGCTTCGGCCACGCGCAGGCCGAGCACCTGCGCCTGCTGCGACGGGTCTTCGAGCGTGGCCACGCCATGCGCGCGGAGCAGTTGCGAGAGCGGAAGCTCCTCGGTCGAATGCACCCAGCGGGCGAGTTCCTGTGCATACGAGCGGCCGCTCACGGCCTCGAGTGCGGCCGCGATGTCGGCCTCGCTGATCGGCCCGCCGCCGCTGTGCGTCCAGAGGTGGCGCATCACGTCGTCGAGCGAGCCCTTGCCTTCGTGGCGCAGCGTCAGGTCCAGGCACAGCGCCACCAGCGCGCCCTTGGTGTAGTAGCTGACGGTGCTGTTGGGCGTCTGCTCGTCCTGTCGGTAGTACTTGACCCAGGCATCGAAGCTCGCGTCGGCCACCGGCTGCACCAGGCGTCCCGGCGTCTGCATGACCTGGTTGATGGTCTTGTTGAGCAGGCGCAGGTAGGCCGCGTCGTCGATGCGGCCCGCGCGGCGCAGCAGCAGGTCGTCGTAGTAGCTGGTGAAGCCCTCGAAGAACCACAGGAGCTGCGTGTAGTTTTCCTGGCTGTAGTCGTAGCTTGCGAACTCCGCGGGCCGCAGGCGCTTGACGTTCCAGGTGTGGAAGTACTCGTGGCTGATGAGGCCCATCAGCGTGATGTAGCCCTCGGCCTGCTTTTTCTTTTCGCCGCGCTGCGGCAGGTCGCGGCGGTTGCAGATGAGCGCCGTGGAATGCCGGTGCTCGAGCCCGCCGTAGCCGTCGTCGACCGCGTTGAGCATGAACACATAGCGATCGATAGGCGGCTTCGGCCCGCCGCGCTTGCCCACCTTGTCGCCGTGCCAGAAACGCATCTCGGCTTCGCAGATGGCCTGGGTGTCGGCGATCAGCCGGTCGCCGTCGAACGAGGCCGCGGCGCCCGCGACCACGAAGCGGTGCGGCACGCCGCAGGCTTCGAACTCGGCGCTCCAGAAGGTGCCCATCTCGACCGGGCTGTCGGCCAGCTCGTCGTAGCCCGACGCCAGGTAGCTGCCGAAGCCTTGCTTGTCGATCTTGGAGGGCACGAGCGCCGTGGCGCACGACCAAGGCGCATCGACCGCCGTTGCCGCGGGGGCGGCGATGTCCAGCGCATGCGGCGCGTCGGTCTGGCCTTCGACGCGCAGGCACAGGCTGGTGCCGTTGAAGAAGCCGCGGCCGGCATCGAGCCAGGCGGTGCGCACCGAGTTGTCGTAGGCGCAGACCTGGTAGTGCAGCACCAGCGGCTGGCCCGGCACGCAATCGACCTGCCAGCTGCATTTGTCCAGCTGCGTGAGCGCGGGCTTGCGCCGCCCCTGCGTGGCGCGCAGGCCCTGCAGGTTCTTGGCGAACTCGCGCACCAGGTAGCTGCCGGGAATCCACACCGGCAGCGTCAGGCGCTGCTGCGCGGCGGGTGCGGCGATGGTGAGGGTGACGGTGTAGAGATGGGCATGCAGGTCCGCGCATTCGACGCGGTAGTGCACACCAGCGGAAACTGCCCCGCCCTTGGCCGGCGCGGCGGCGGCCTTGCGCCGCGAAACGGTGGTCGTCGCCATCAGCTGGCGGAGGCGGCGAGTTGCTTTTCGACCTGCTCGGCAGGAATCGCGCCCGGCGTGCGGGTGCCGTCGGTGAAGATCAGCGTGGGCGTGCCGGTGATGTTGTACTTGCGGCCGAATTCCACGTTGCGCTGCAGCGCGGCAACGTCGCAGCTGCTGGCTGCGGTGGCGGGCTTGGTGTTGGCTTCCATCCAGTCGCTCCAGGCCTTGCCCTTGTCCTTGCTGCACCAGATGTCGCGCGACTTGGTGGTCGAGTCGGCGCCGAGCACCGGGTACAGGAAGAGGTACACGGTGACGTTGTCGACCGACTTCATGTCTTTCTCGAAGCGCTTGCAGTAGCCGCAGTTCGGGTCCTCGAACACCGCGAGCTTGCGCTTGCCGTTGCCGCGCACGATCTTGATCGCGTCCTTCAGCGGCAGCTGGTTGAAGGCGACCGCGCTGAGCTTCTCGATCCGCTCCTCGGTCAGGTTCTTGCGCGAGTTCACGTCGATCAGGTTGCCCTGGATCAGGTAGTTGCCCTGCTCGTCGGTGTAGAAAATTTGCGCGCCGTTCACGCGCACTTCGAAGATGCCGGGCAGCGGCGTCTTGGTGACTTCCTCGATCGGCGGAAACTGAGGAATGCGCGAGGGCAGGTTCTTGCGGATCTCGGCCTCGCCGGCGGTGGCGGTGACCACGGCGCCCAGCATGGCGGCGGCGAGAAGGAGGGTGCGTACGAGAGTCATCGGAGATCCGTTCGATTTCGGGGAAATGGTGTCAGGCCTTCAGGCCCATGGCCTGAGCGGTGATCCAGTGCTTGACGAGGCGCGTGCGGTCGAAGCCGCGCATGCCCCAGTTGCGCAAGGCAGGCAATGGACCCACGTTGTGCGAGAAAAGTTGCTGCAGCCCGTCGGTGGCCAGGCTCATCTGCAGCACGTCGGCGCGGCGGGCGCGTTCGTAGCGGCGCAAAAGGCGCGCATCGCCCACGCTGCGCCAGTAGTCGCGGGTCTTGATGACCTCGGCCAGTGCGGCCGCGTCGGCCAGGCCCAGGTTCAGGCCCTGGCCAGCGAGCGGGTGCACCGTGTGGGCGGCATCGCCGGCCAGCGCCCAGGAGCGCGTCGGCTGGCCGGGCATTGCGCCGGTCCAGCGGTCGGCGATGGCGCGCGCGAGCGGCCAGGCGGCGCGTTCGCTCTTGAGCTGGAGTGCGCCCAGCGCGTTGTGGCTGGCCTCGGTGACAGCGGCGTTGAATTCTTCGTCGGCCTGTGCCAGCAGGGCCGGTGCGCGCAGTTGGCCGACCGACCACACCAGCGCCACTTCGGTGCCGTGCGTGCCGCCCAAGGGCAGCAGCGCGAGCACTTCGCCCTTGTCGTTGAACCACTGGCGCGCGATGCCGTCGTGCGACTGCGCGGCCTGCAGTCTTGCCGCCACCGCATGTTGCGGGTAGCGCGTGACCTCGTAGCTCACGCCCAGCGCCTCGCGCGTGGTGCTGGCCTTGCCTTCGCACACCACGGTGAGCGGCGCGGCCACGGGCTCGGTCACCACCTCGATCTGGGGCTGGAAGCGGACCGCATCGGCCAGTTGCTGCTCCAGCGCGGGCACGTCGACGATCCAGGCCAGCGCATCGACCTTCTGCCGCACGGCGCTGAACTGCACGCGGCCGCCTTCGTCGCCATGCACCAGCATCTCGCGCACCGGGGTGGCGTGGGCCGCGTCGGGCCAGGCGCGCAGCGATTCGAGCAGCGTGCGGGAGGCGGTGTTGAGCGCGTAGGCGCGGATGTCCTGCTTGCCCTGTGCGGCAGCGGGCACCACCAGCGCAACGCGCACGCGCTCGCGCGCAAGCAGCAGGGCCAGCGTGCGGCCGACGATGCCGGCGCCGCGAATGCAAACTTCTGGGGGGAGGGCCATCGCGCGATTGTAAGAACATGACCGCTCCCCGGGCTCCGCGCACCGGGTGCCGCTTCTCCGCCCGTGGGGCCGGCTGGGAAGGTTTGAGGTCCGATGCGGGACAATGACGGCCGAATTCCAAGGAACCCCACCGTGTCCCAGCCTGCTTTCGACCTCGAGGCCACCATCGCGCGCCTGTTCGTCTATCCCGTCAAGTCGTGTGCCGGCGTCGAGCTCGACGAAATGCTGCTGACCGAGACAGGCCTGGAGTTCGACCGGGCCTGGATGGTGGTCGATGCCGACGGCGAGTTCGTCACCCAGCGCCAGATTCCGCGCATGGCGCTCATCACGCCGCAGATGAAGCACATGGAAGTGGTGCTGCGCGCCCCCGGCATGCTGGCCCTGCACCTGGCCTTCGACCGCGTCGAGCAGCCGGTGCGCGTGCGCGTGTGGCAGGACGAAGTCGCCGCCTACGACATGGGCGACATCGCCGCTCAATGGTTCAGCGATTTCCTCTCCGAGCCCGGCCGCCCACAGACGCTGCGCCTGGTGCGCTTCGACCCCGAGCAAAAGCGCCTGTCCAGCCTCCAGTGGACCGATGGCGTCGAGGCGCAGAACCAGTTCGCCGACGGCTATCCGCTGCTGGTGGCGAGCGAAGGATCGCTGGCCGAACTCAACGAGCGGCTCGCTGCGGCCGGCCACGATGCGATCGGTATCGAGCGCTTCCGGCCCAACATCGTGCTGGCCGGCATCGAGTCGCATGACGAAGACCGCGTCGATGCGCTGCACATCGCCACCGCCGAAGGCGAAGCCGAGCTCAAGCCGGTCAAGCCCTGCACGCGTTGCCCCATTCCCGACATCGATCCGGCCACCGCCCTCAGCAGCCCCGAGGTCGGCAACGTGCTGCGCACCTACCGTTCGGACGCGCGGGTCGGCGGCAGCATCACCTTCGGCATGAACTGCATCGTGGTGACGGGCGTGGAGCACATGCTCAAGGTCGGGCAGACCGTGGGCGCGAACTACCGCTTCGAGTAACTCAGAAGGTCACGCCCGCGCACAGCACGATGTTGGCGTAAGGCGTGCATTCGCCGGTGCGAATGACGGCCTTGGCGCGCGCGCTCAGGCGCTTGAGTTCTTCGTGCGACACCGTCTCGGGCACGACGGAGAGCTGGCCTTCGCACCATGCGGGCAGCGCGCCGGCGGGCAATTGCTCGACGGCCTCGCGCGCGAGCAATGCGCGCTCCACCTGCATCTCGGACAGCACGGCCTTGAGCACGTCCGCCACCCGCGGAATGCCGGGCGTGAGCGCCAGGTCGATGCGCTTCGGGCCATCGGGAATCGGCAGGCCCGCATCGCCGATGACCACCATGTCGCCATGCCCCAGCGCGGCAATCACTTGAGAGAGTTCGGCATGCAGCAGGGCAGAGCGTTTCACAGCGGGGTCCAGTCGGGAGGCAGGGGGCTTTGCAGCACGTCGTCGCGCCGCGGAATGGAGGGTTGGGCGCCGGGCTGCTGGATGCAGAGCGCCGCGGCGCGGATGCCCAGGCGCACGGCATCGTCGAACGACTGGCCTTCGCCCAGCGCCACGGCCAGCGCACCCAGAAAGGTGTCGCCGGCGGCGGTGGTGTCGACCGCCTGCACCTTCGGCGCGGGATGGTGGCGCGCGCCATCGGCGTCCACGGCCACCGCACCGCGCGAGCCCAGCGTGACGACCACGCGGGCAATGCCCTTGGCGCGCAGCGCCTTGCCGGCCAGCGCGGCTTCTTGTGGCGTGTCGGCCGGCTGCCCGCAGAGCGTCTGCGCTTCGATCTCGTTGACGACCAGCGTGTCGATGCGCGGCCACAGCGGCTCGGCAATGGCCCGCACCGGCGACGGGTTGAGCAGCACCTTGCAGCCCGCTTCGTGCGCCACCGAGATGGCGCGTGCGACCTGGTCCATCGGTGTCTCGAACTGCGTCACCAGGAAGGCCGCGCCCTGCAGTTGCTCGCGCAACGCCGCTTCGTCGATTTCGACGCGCGCGTTGGCGCCGGGAATGATCACGATGCGGTTCTGCCCGCTGTCTTCCACCAGGATCAGCGCCGTGCCGGTGGGCTCGCTATCGACCGTGCGCAGCGCCGCGGTGTCGATGCCGTCGCGCGCCAGCGATTCGCGCAGCGCCCGGCCATGCGCGTCGTCGCCCACGCAGCCGATCATGCGGACCTTGCCGCCTTCGCGCGCGCAGCTCACGGCCTGGTTAGCGCCCTTGCCGCCGGGAATGTTCGCGATCGAATGGCCGAGCAGGGTTTCGCCCGCGGCCGGTGCGTGAGGGACGCGCACCACCAGGTCCATGTTGAGGCTGCCGAGCACCACGATGCGCGGCGGCTCGGGGCGGCGGGAAGAAGAAGTAGGAGGCTTCGAACTCACGAGATGCGGGATTTTCGGTTGGCCGTGGAAGGCACTGCGTCGGACGCAGGCGATGAAGAAGAAGGCGAAGACACAGGCGCCGCCGCCTCGCGAAAGCTCGCATGGCGCGCGGTCGAGGCGCGCACCCGCAGCTCGGGCTGCAGCACCACCTTGCGCGCATCGCGCCGTTTGCCGCCCACGCGCTCCAGCAGCATGTCGACCGCCAGCGCGCCGATGCGCTCCTTGGGCTGCGCGACGGTGGTGAGCGGCGGGCTGGTGTAGGCCGAGAGTTCGATGTCGTCGAAGCCGACGATGGAAAGCTCGTCGGGCACGTGCACGCCGCTTTCATGCGCGGCGCGCAGCGCGCCGATGGCCATCAGGTCGTTGCACACGAACACGGCCGAGGGCGGCTGCTCGGTGCGCAGGATGGCGTGCATGGCTTCGTAGCCGCCCTGGCTGGTGAAGCCGCCGCGCCACAGCAATGTGTCGGCCTTGGCGATGTCGGGCGTAGCGCCGTTCTCGGCCAGCGCCATGCGCCACCCTTCGATGCGCTGCTCGCTGGGCATCACGCCCACCGGCCCGCCGATGCAGGCGATGCGCTTGTGGCCCAGCGACATCAGGTGCCGCACCGCGAGCAGGCCGCCCTGCATGTGCGCGGTTTCGACCAGGTCGCAGTCCGGGTCGGCGATCTCGCGGTCGACCAAAACAGTGGGAATGCGCAGGCCCTGCAGCTGGGTGACCAGCGAATCGTCGTCGCCGGTGGACACCACGATCAGCCCGTCGATGCGGCGCTCGGCCAGCACCTGCAGGTACACGCTCTGACGGCGGGGCTCGTCGTCGGTGTTGCACAGCACCAGCGTGTAGCCGGCGCCGAAGCACCGGTCTTCCACGATGCGCACGATCTCGGCGAAGTAGGGGTTCGAACTGTTGGGAATGAGCATGCCCAGCGTCGAGGTGGTGTTGCTCTTGAGGCTGCGCGCCATCGCATTGGGCACATAGCCCAGTTCGCGGATGGCGAGTTCCACGCGCTCGCGGCCCTTGGCGCTCACATGGCGCGTGTCGTTGACCACGTGCGAGACGGTGGTCACGGAGACTCCCGCGCGCAGCGCGACGTCCTTGATGGTGGCCATGGCTTGTTGTTCCTCGTTCGGTGGGAAGGTCAGGCCAGGCGGCGGTCCGCGCGGCGCTGGCGCAAGGTGTCGATGATCACCGCAACCACGATCACCGCCCCGGTGATGATGCGCTTGCTCGGCTCGCTCGCGCCCACTTGCGCGAGCCCGGCTTCGAGCACCGCGATGATCAGCACGCCGAAGAAGGTGTTGACCACCGAGCCGCGCCCGCCCATGAGGCTGGTGCCGCCGATGACCACGGCGGCAATGACCTGCAGCTCGATGCCGACGCCCGCATTCGGGTCGGCCGCTTCCAGGCGCGCCGACTGCATGAGGCCCGCGAGCCCGGCCAGGAGGCCGGTGACGGCGAAAACGATGATGCGTATCGGGCGCGGGTCCACACCCGCGAGGCGCATCGCCTCTTCGTTGGTACCGATGCCCACCACATGCCGGCCGAACACGGTGCGCGTGAGCACCATCTGCCCGATGACCACCAGCACCACCGCGAGCACGAAGGCGGCGGAGATGCCGCCGATCCACGGCGCGGCCAGGCCCGAGATGGCATCGCCCACGTACTGCGTGCGCGAATCGGTGACCAGGTAGGCGCCGCCGCGCACGGCTTCGAGCATGCCCAGCGAGACGATGAAGCTCGGCAGCCGCCAGGCGACCGACACCGCACCGGTCACCGTGCCGCAGATGAGGCCGGTGGCCAGGCCCAGCGCCGCGGCCAGCGGCACCGAGAGCTTCCATTCGAGGATGGCGGCGGCCGTTACGGCCGCGCTGAGCGCCAGCACCGAGCCCACCGACAGATCGATGCCCGCGATGATCAGCACGAAGGTCATGCCGACGGCCATCACGGCAAGCGCGGGGATCTCGTTGGCGATGGAAATGAAGGTCTCGCGCGTGAGGAAGTATTCGCTCATCGAGCCGAAGAGCGCGATCATGCCGATGAGCACGACGGTCAGGCCCAGGTAGGTGCCCAGTTGGCCCTTGAGCGCCGAGGAGCGCGCGTTCGGCGAGTGGGTCGGGGTCGAGGCGGCTGCGTTCATGGTGTGTCGGCGGTGACCGGCGTGGCCGGGTTCGAAACGGGAAGGGTGGAGGCCGGGGCCGGCGAAGAAGCGGCGCGTCCGGAGGCGTCGCTGAATGCGGCGGCCAGCAGCGATTGTTCGCTCCACTGGCCGCGCTCGAAGACCGCGACCAGGCGGCCGGCGCTCATCACGCCGATGCGGTCGCACATGGCCATGAGCTCGCGCAGGTCGCTGGACACCATCAGCAGCGCCTTGCCGGCGTCCGTCATGCGGTCGAGTTCGGCGTACAGGTCGGCGCGTGCGCCCACGTCCACGCCGCGCGTGGGTTCGTCCAGCAGCAGCACCTTGCATTCGCGGTGCAGCCAGCGTGCGAACACCACCTTCTGCTGGTTGCCGCCGCTGAGCGTGGCAACCGGTTGTTCGATGCTGCGCGAGCGCACGCGCAGCAGTTCCACCAGGCGCTGGGCGATGCCGCGCTCCTTGGCGCGCAGCAGCCAGCCGGCGCGCGAGATCGCGCCCAGGTCGCTCAGCGTGGTGTTGACGCGGATGGACTGCGTCAGCAGCAGCCCCTGCGATTTGCGGTCTTCGGTGACCAGGCCGATGCCCACGCGAATCGCGCGCATCGGCGAGCGCCAGCCCCGGCTGACTTGGTGCGTGGGCTCCTGTCGCTTGCCGTCGTAGAGCGAGATCTCGCCGCGGTCCGCGCGGTCGGCGCCGAACAGGAGGCGCACCAGCTCGGTCCGGCCCGAGCCGACCAGCCCGGCCAGGCCCATGACTTCGCCCGCGTGCAGGTCGATGTCGACATCGCGCACCACCTCGGCCCGGCCGATGCCGCGCGCGCGCAGCAGCACGGGGCCGGCCGTGCGGCGCCCGCGGCCTTCGTGCTCGTGCACCGCGCGGCCGACCATGCGCTGCACCAGTTCGGATTCGCGCACGCCGGCCATGGCGCGCACGTCGACCAGCCGGCCGTCGCGCAGCACCGCCACACGGTCGGCGATGCGCTGCAGCTCTTCGAGCCGATGCGACACATAGACGATGGCCACGCCGCGTGCCTTCAGCAGATCGATCTGCTCGAAAAGGTGCGAGGTTTCGCGCGGGGTGAGCATGGCGGTGGGCTCGTCGAGGATCAGCACGCGCGTGTCGTCCTGCAGGTTGCGCGCGATCTCCACCATCTGTTGCTGGCCGATGCCCAGCCGCGCGACAGGCGTGGCGGGGTCGATGTGCTGCATGCCGATCTTGGCGAGCTGGCGCGCGGCCAGCTCGTGCAGCCTGGCCTTGCGGATCCAGCCGGACTTGTGGGGCAGGCGGTCCAGCAGCAGGTTCTCGGCCACGGACAGCGTGGTGACCAGGCCCAGCTCCTGCATCACCATGCGCACGCCCACGTGCTCGGCGTCGCGGCGCGAGGCGGGCGCGAAGGCCTTGCCGTCCAGCAGCATCCGCCCGCGCGTGGGCTGCACCAGGCCGCAGACGATCTTGGAGAGCGTGCTCTTGCCGGCGCCGTTTTCGCCCGTGAGGGCGAGCACTTCGCCGGCGTTCAGCACGAGCGAGACGTCGTCCAGCACCGGCGCCGCATAGTCCTTGCCGAGCGCGCTCAGAGAGAGCACCGGCGTACTGCGATCGTTATCAGCCATCGATGGCCACCTCATTCATTCCAGAAACACCGAGGAACCGGCTTTGCCGGGCCTCAGGTGTTGCCCCCGGCAGGGGGAGGGCGAAGCGACACGAAGTGCGCGAAGCCTGGGGGCGAGCAACATTTACTTGGAGTCTTTGGTGACCAGCACCACGTCGGTCTTTACCGCGGCGGGCATGTCCGACTGCTTCTTCTTGTCGGCGATGGCCTTCAGCGCGGTCTCGATGCCGAACACGGCCTGCTTGGCGGCGAACTGGTCGGCGGTGGCGAGCACGCGGCCGTCTTTCAGCATTGGCTTGATGGCGCCGATGTTGTCGTAGCCCACGACCAGCACCTTGCCGGTCTTGCCCGCAGCCTTGACGGCAGCGACTGCGCCCAGCGCCATGCTGTCGTTGCCGGCGAGCAGCGCCTTCAGATCGGGGTGCTCGCGCATCATGCCGGCGGCCACCGTGTTGCCCTTGTCGATTTCCCACTGGCCGGACTGCACGCCCACCACCGTCACGTTGGCGGCCTTCATGGCGTCCTGGTAACCGAGGGTGCGCTGCTGCGCATTGAAGGTGGTGGAGACGCCTTCGATGATGCCGACCTTGTCGCCGGCCTTCAGCTCCTTGGCCAGCGCATCGCCCACCAGCTTGGCGCCGGCGCGGTTGTCGGGGCCCACGAAGGGCACCAGGATGCCCTTTTCCTTCAGCGCGGCGGCGTCGAGCTGGTTGTCGATGTTGACCACCAGGATCCCCTTGTCGATGGCGGCCTTGATGACCGGCACCAGCGCCTTCGAATCGGCCGGCGCGATGACCAGCGCGTTGATCTTCTGCGCCATCATCTGCTCGACCATCTTGATCTGGGCGGAGGTGTCGGTCTCGTCCTTGATGCCGTTGGCCACCAGCGTGTACTGCGCGGCGTTGGCCTTGTTGTGGGCCTTGGCGCCGTCTTCCATGGTGCGGAAGAACTCGTTGGCCAGCGACTTCATGACCAGCGCGACCTTGGGCTTGTCCTGCGCGAAGGCGGGCGTGGCGGCGATGGCGCCCAGCAGGGTGAGCGCGGCGGCGCTTTGCAGGGTGCGGCGGGTGAACTTCATGGTGTTGTCTCCTGAGGTGGTTGAGCGGTACGCCGGTCTGGGCCGGGGGGTCGATGTTATATGACGGAAACGTTTGCGCAAACGTTTGCTAATCGGGTCTAACCCTGAGGTTTCCGATGTGTGGGGAAGAGCCGAAGGCCTGCGGCGCGGGCATGAAAACATGGTCGCCTAAAATGCCCGGTTACCCAAGAGGACCTCCCATGAGTTTGCAATGCGGCATCGTCGGCCTGCCCAACGTCGGTAAATCCACCCTTTTCAATGCGTTGACCAAGGCCGGCATCGCGGCGGAAAACTATCCGTTCTGCACCATCGAGCCCAATGTGGGCGTGGTGGAAGTGCCCGATCCGCGCCTCGCCCAGCTGAGCGACATCGTCAAGCCCGAGCGCGTGGTGCCCGCCATCGTCGAGTTTGTGGACATCGCCGGCCTGGTGGCCGGCGCCAGCACCGGCGAAGGCCTGGGCAACAAGTTTCTGGCGCACATCCGCGAAACCGACGCCACGGTGAACGTGGTGCGCTGTTTCGACGACGACAACGTGATCCACGTGGCCGGCAAGGTCGATCCGATCTCCGACATCGAAGTGATCCAGACCGAGCTCTGCCTGGCCGACCTGGCCACGGTCGAGAAGGCGCTGCACCGCCACACCAAGGTGGCGCGCTCCGGCGACAAGGACGCGCAAAAGCTGGTCGGTTTGCTCGAGCGCTGCCAGGCCTCGCTCAACGAGAACATCCCGGTGCGCGCGCTCGAGTTCACCAAGGAAGAGCAGCCGCTGGTCAAGAGCTTCACGCTCATCACCGCCAAGCCCGCGATGTTCGTCGGCAACGTGGCCGAAGACGGCTTCGAGAACAACCCCTACCTGGACCGCCTGCGCGAATACGCCGCCAAGCAGGGCGCGCCCGTGGTTGCCATCTGCGCCAAGATCGAGGCCGACCTGGCCGAGATGGACGACGAGGACAAGAAGATGTTCCTCGCCGAAATCGGCCAGGACGAACCGGGCCTGAACCGCCTGATCCGCGCGGCCTTCAAGCTGCTGGGCCTGCAGACCTACTTCACCGCCGGCGTGAAGGAAGTGCGCGCCTGGACCATCCACATCGGCGACACCGGCCCGCAGGCGGCCGGCGTGATCCACGGCGATTTCGAGAAGGGCTACATCCGCGCCCAGACCATCGCGTTCGACGACTACATCGCCTTCAAGGGCGAGCAGGGCGCCAAGGACGCGGGAAAGATGCGCTCGGAAGGCAAGGAATACGTCGTCAAGGATGGCGACGTGATGAACTTCCTGTTCAGTTCATAACGCGACTCGCCCCAGGCTTCCCGCACCTCGTGCCGCGATGCGACTTGGAAAAAAGCACCATGACCCGCAGCCGCGACCAATTCAGCCAAGCGAAAGACAAGGACTTGCCAGCGTCGCTGATTGCAATACAGCGCGCGGCTCGCACCGCTCGCGAAGAGGCCGTGCGCACGAACACCGCCATCGTCGTGCAGCGCGATCAGAAGCTGGTTCGCATCACGGCGGAGGAGCTCCGCAAGGCGGGGGTGAAGTAAGCCTCGGCTACTTCGCGGCCTGCTGCTTGCCCCACACCACCGTGTCATCCACCGCATAGGCCGCACACACCACCTTGCGTTCCGTGCATCCCTTGAGGTGCTCGGTCAGCGCCGCCGAGTTGGTGGCCGTGCCGAACTTGTTGTCGCTGGTGATCAGAAAAGCGCGCGGCCGCGCCTGCAGCAGAAACTGGCGGTAGGCGACACGTATCTGCGCGGGATCGGTGCCGACCACCGGCAGGCCCGCTTCATCGGCAAGTGCGGCATGGCCCGAGGGTGCGGGCTCGCCGTTCGGGCCGAGCGCCACGCCGACGTTCTTCAGCAGCTCGCGCCACTTCGTCATCTCCGCGATCACGCGCTGGGGCAGTTCCATCACCCATTGCGCCGGATAGGCAAAGCCCAGGTTCGCACCGCCCGGGGCCACGCGGTCGGTGACGCCGGCCAGCCGGCCTTCGGCATCGAAGAGGCCGCCGCCGCTGGAGCCCGAGGACACCGGCGCCGAGGTCTGGATGATCGGCAACTGGCCCTGCCCGCGCGGGCGCAGGGCGGAGATCAATCCCTCGCTCAACGTGAGTTCAAGCCCGTGCGGGCTCCCGATGGCAAACACCTGCTGGCCGACGCGCAGGCCGTCGGTCGGTGCGATCTGCACGGCCGGCAATTGCAGCGGCGTTTCCGTCATCAGCACGCACAGGTCGCGCGAGGTGTCGGGGTCGCGCAGGATGCTCTTGATCTTGATGGTGGTCTGACCCTGGGTCACGGTGGCCGAGACGGCGCCGTTCACCACATGGCAGGCCGTGGCCAGCGCCGCCGGCGTCACGGCCACCGCGCTGCCCACCGAGGTCTTGCCGCCGCCCTGGTCGCCCTTGACGGTCCAGACGGCAGGCGAGGCCTTGCGAAAAACCTCCTCGGGCTGCAGCGCCCACGCCTGGCAGGCCAGCACGGCCAGGCAGAAGCCGGTTGCCAGGGGCTTGAAACGCGGGATCGGCACCAGGGATTTTTTCATTGGCGCGAGTTTAGAAAGCGCACCGCCCGACGCTCCGTAGGCGGCAGCGCTGTCTGGTGCAGCGTCAAAAGCCTGTTGTTAGTTAGACTGCGCGCGCTCCGATGTCTCCACAAGGCCCAGCCACCATGCTCACCGTCCATCACCTCAACAACTCGCGCTCGCAGCGTGTGCTCTGGCTGCTCGAAGAACTCGAGCTGCCGTACGAGATCGTTCACTACCAGCGCGATCCGAAAACCATGTTGGCACCCGCTTCGCTGCGGGCCGTTCATCCGCTTGGCAAGTCGCCGGTGGTGACGACGCAGGACGGCCTCACGCTCGCGGAATCGGGCGCGATCATCGAGACGGTGATCGAGCGTTTCGGCAACGGCCGCCTGGCGCCCGCGGCCGCATCGCCCGAGGCGCTGCGCTACCGCTACTGGCTGCACTTCGCCGAAGGCACGGCCATGTCGCCGCTCTTGCTCAAGCTGGTGTTCGACCGCATCGAGACGACCAAGATGCCTTTCTTCGCCAAGCCCGTGGCCAAGGCCATCGCGGCCAAGGCCAAGTCGGCCTTCATCAATCCGAACATCGCGAGCCACCTGAACTACATGGAGTCCGAACTCGGCAAGAGCGAGTGGTTCGCCGGCGATGAATTCACGGGCGCCGACATCCAGATGAGCTTTGTGGTCGAGGCCTCGCAGGCACGCGGCGGGCTCGATGCAAAGCGGCCGAAGCTGATGGGCTACCTGGAGCGCATTCATGCGCGGCCCGCGTACCAGCGTGCGCTGGAGCGCGGCGGTCCCTACGGCCTTTTGAGCTGAGGCTAGCGCCGGGCTTGCTTCAGGACGGAAAGATGTAGAGCAGCGCGACCGTCATGGTGACGTAGCGCAGAAACTTTCCGATGGCCATGTAGCCCACGCACGGCCAGAACGGCAGCTTGAGCCAGCCGGCTACCGCGCACAGCGGATCGCCCACGATGGGCAGCCAGCTCAAGAGGCATGCCTTGGGGCCCAGCCTTTCGAGCCAGCCGAGCACACGCACGTGGTGTTTGGAATGCGAGTATTTGTCGGCGACCTTGTGTGCGCCGTAGCCCAGCCACCAGTCGACCGCACCGCCCAGCGTGTTGCCCAACGTCGCCACCGCGACGGCCGGCCAGAACATTTCGGGGTTGAGCTTGAGCAGGCCGAACAGAACGGGTTCGGAGCCCACGGGCAGCAGCGTGGCCGAGACGAAGGCCGCGATGAACAGCGTGGAGAGGCCGTACTGCGGCAGCGCCAGCAGCGCCAGGAGGGAGTCGAGCCAGGCTTGCATAAGGTCGGCGGAGTATAGGCAGTGCCCGTCTTGCAGCGTCGTCGGAGAAAGCCCCGTCAGACACCGGTGTTTGCGCCTCTGTCAACAGCGCAAACGAGGCGCAAATCGTTTCAGTCGCTGAAATCGCAGGTGGCTACAATCGTGCCTCATTTTTCAGCAGCCGAACGCGCACCGCTACCTTCCCCATGACCTTGCAGATCGGCACCCACACGCTGGAAAACCGCCTGTTCGTCGCGCCCATGGCCGGCGTGACGGACCGGCCCTTCCGCATGCTGTGCCGCGAACTCGGTGCGGGTTACGCGGTCAGCGAGATGGTCACCTCGCGCAAGGAACTCTGGGGCACGCTCAAGACCTCGCGCCGCGCCAACCATGACGGCGAACCGGGTCCCATTGCGGTGCAGATCGCCGGCACCGACGCGGCCATGATGGCCGAGGCCACGGTCTACAACATCGAGCGCGGCGCGCAGATCATCGACATCAACATGGGCTGCCCGGCCAAGAAGGTCTGCAACAAGTGGGCAGGCTCGGCGCTGATGCGCGACGAGCCGCTGGCGCTCGAGATCGTGCAGGCCGTGGTCGATGCGGCGCAGCCATTCAACGTGCCGGTCACGCTCAAGATGCGCACCGGCTGGAGCGAAGACAACCGCAACGCCGTCAAGCTCGCGCGCGATTTCGAATCGGCCGGCGTGCAGATGCTCACCGTGCACGGCCGCACGCGCGAGCAAGGCTACAAGGGCCACGCCGAGTACGACACCATCGCCGCCGTGAAGGCCGCGGTGCGCGTGCCGGTGGTGGCCAACGGCGACATCACCTCGCCCGAGAAGGCGCGCGACGTGCTCGCGGCCACCGGGGCCGACGCGGTGATGATCGGCCGCGCCGCGCAGGGCCGGCCCTGGATCTTTCGCGAGATCGCGCATTTCCTGGAGACCGGCACCTATCGCGCGCCGCCGCTGGTGGCCGAGGTGCGGCGCCTGCTGCTCGACCACTTGGTGGAGCACTACGCGCTCTACGGCGATTTCAGCGGCGTGCGCACTGCGCGCAAGCACATCGGCTGGTATGTGCGCACGCTGCCCGACGGCGAAGCGTTCCGCGGCCGGATGAACACCATCGAGGACTGCGCGGAACAGCTGCGCGCGGTCGGCGACTATTTCGACGGGCTGGCGGACCGGATGGACCGCATGCCCGCGCACCAGGCGGCCGAAGAACTGTCCGGTGAAGAGGAGGCGGCCTGCGCCGTCGATTGAGGAGAGGAAAACAGGCAATGAGCAAGAAACACATCGAGGACTGCGTGCGCACCAGTCTGGACAGCTACTTTCGCGACCTGCGCGGCACCGAACCCGACGGCATGTACGAGATGCTCGTGCGCGTGGTCGAAAAGCCCCTGCTCGACGTCGTGATGACGCGCGCGGAGGGCAACCAATCCAAGGCCGCGCAATGGCTCGGACTGAACCGAAACACGCTCCGCAAGAAATTGGTCGAGCACAAACTTCTGAAATAACTTCACGGCACACCCATGGCTCAGACCGCACTCATCTCCGTTTCCGACAAGACCGGCATCCTCGAATTCGCCCAGGCGCTGCATGCGCTGGGCATCAAGCTGCTGTCCACCGGCGGCACCGCCAAGCTGCTGGCCGACGCCGGCCTTCCGGTGACCGAAGTCGCCGACCACACCGGCTTTCCTGAAATGCTCGACGGCCGCGTGAAGACGCTGCACCCCAAGATCCACGGTGGCCTGCTCGCGCGGCGCGACCTGCCCGCGCATGTGGCGGCGATCAAGGAACACGGCATCGACACCATCGACCTGCTGATCGTCAATCTCTACCCCTTCGAATCGACCGTGGCCAAGGCCGGCTGCACGCTCGAGGACGCGATCGAGAACATCGACATCGGCGGCCCGGCCATGGTGCGCAGCGCGGCCAAGAACTGGAAGGACGTGGGCGTGCTCACGGATGCAGCCCAGTACCCCGTGGCGCTCGCCGAGCTCAAGGCCGACGGCAAGCTCAGCGACAAGACCAGGTTTGCGTTCTCGGTGGCCGCGTTCAACCGCATCGCCGACTACGACGGTGCCATCAGCGACTACCTCTCGGCCATCGACTTCGACGCCAGCATCGGCCAGCCCGCACCGACGCGCTCGCTGTTCCCCGCGCAGAGCAACGGCCGTTTCGTGAAGGTGCAGGACCTGCGCTACGGCGAGAACCCGCACCAGCAGGCCGCGTTCTACCGCGACCTGTATCCGGCGCCCGGCTCGCTCGTGTCGGCCAAGCAATTGCAAGGCAAGGAACTGAGCTACAACAACATCGCCGATGCGGACGCCGCATGGGAATGCGTCAAGAGCTTCGACGTGCCGGCCTGCGTGATCGTCAAGCACGCCAACCCCTGCGGCGTGGCGATCGGCAAGGACGCGGCCGAGGCCTATGCCAAGGCCTTCAAGACCGACCCGACCTCGGCCTTCGGCGGCATCATCGCCTTCAACCGCCCGGTCGACGGGGCCACCGCGCAAGAGATCGCCAAGCAGTTCGTCGAAGTGCTGATGGCGCCGGGCTACACGCCCGAAGCGCTCGAAGTGTTCCAGGCCACCAAGGCCAAGCTCAACGTGCGTGTGCTCGAAATTGCGTTGCCCAAGGGCGGTGCCACCGACTGGGACAACGGCCGCAATGCGATGGACGTCAAGCGCGTCGGCTCGGGCCTGTTGATCCAGACGGCCGACAACCACGAACTTGCCGCCAGCGACCTCAAGGTCGTGAGCAAGAAGCAACCCACGCCGCAGCAGCTGCAAGACCTGCTGTTCGCCTGGAAGGTCGCGAAGTACGTCAAGAGCAACGCGATCGTGTTCTGCGCCAACGGCATGACCATGGGCGTGGGCGCGGGCCAGATGAGCCGCCTCGACTCGGCCCGCATCGCGAGCATCAAGGCCGAGCATGCAGGCCTGTCGCTGAAAGACACGGCCGTGGCGAGCGATGCCTTCTTCCCGTTCCGCGACGGCCTCGACGTGGTGGTCGACGCGGGCGCGAGCTGCGTCATCCAGCCGGGCGGCTCGATGCGCGACCAGGAAGTGATCGACGCCGCCGACGAGCGCGGCGTGGTGATGGTGCTGTCAGGCGTTCGTCACTTCAGGCATTGAGCTCGCCCCCAGGCTTCGCGCACTTCGTGTCGCTTCGCCAACCCCCTGCCGGGGGCAACACCTGCGGCCCGGCAAAGCCGGTTCCGCGGTGTTCCCGAATTGAGCCGTCTATTCGTGGGTGCCGAACCGGTCGTGTGAACAGGCTCTAAGTCGTTCGGAAAATCTCTCGTGCCGCTTCTATGGTGGCTGCGATGTCTTCCTCCCCGTGCGCTGCGCTCACGAAGCCGGCTTCGTAAAGCGCGGGGGCAATATACACGCCGCGATCGAGCAAACCATGAAACAACGCATTGAACTTCGCGTTGTCGGTTGTCATCACGGTGGCATAGTTTTGCGGCAGGTCCTTCATGAGGAAAAAGCCGAACATGCCGCCTTCGCTGTCGGCGTTGAAGAGCCGGCCCTCGGCGGCTGCGGCGGCCTTCAGGCCGTCGACCAGCGTGCGTGTTTTCTTGCCGAGCGCTTCGTAGAAACCGGGCTTGGCGATCTCCTTGAGCGTGGCCAAGCCACAAGCCGTGGCCACCGGGTTGCCCGAGAGCGTGCCCGCCTGGTAGACCGGCCCCTGCGGCGCCAGCTGTTCCATGATCGCGCGCGGTCCGCCGAAGGCCGCCAGCGGCATGCCGCCGCCGATGACCTTGCCCAGCACCGTGAGGTCGGGCTTGATGCCCAGCACGCCCTGCGCGCCGTGCAGGCCCACGCGAAAGCCCGTCATGACCTCGTCGAAGATCAATAGCGCGCCGTGCTGCGTGCACAGGTCGCGGCAGCGCTTGGCGAATTCGGGCGTGGCGCGCACGAAGTTCATGTTGCCGGCAATGGCTTCGATCATCAGGCAGGCGATGTCGTTGCCGTGCAGCGCAAAGGCCTCTTCGAGTTGGGCGATGTTGTTGTACTCGAGCACGATGGTGTGCTGCACCACCTCGGGCGGCACGCCGGCCGAGGTCGGGTTGCCGAAGGTGGCCAGGCCCGAGCCCGCCTTGACGAGCAGCGCGTCGGCATGGCCGTGGTAGCAGCCCTCGAACTTGATGATGCTCTTGCGGCCGGTGGCGCCGCGCGCCAGGCGCAAGGCGCTCATCGCGGCCTCGGTGCCTGAACTCACGAGCCGCACCATTTCCATGGACGGCACCAGCGCGAGGATGGCCTCGGCCAGTTCGATCTCGCGTTCGGTGGGCGCGCCGTAGGAGAAGCCTTCGAGCACGGCCTTCTGCACCGCCTCGACCACCGCGGGATGGCCATGGCCCAGGATCATCGGCCCCCAGGAGCCGATGTAGTCGATGTAGCGCTTGCCGTTGGCGTCCCAGAAATAGGCGCCTTGGGCGCGCTGGATGAAGCGCGGCGTGCCGCCGACGGCCTTGAAGGCGCGCACGGGCGAATTCACGCCGCCGGGGATCACGGCGCGGGCGCGCTCGAAAAGAATGTCGTTTTGGTCGGTCATCGATCAGTGTCTGGTGTCGTGGGGGGGCAGGGCGAAGTCGGGCGTGGTGTCGGGGTCGTCGTCGCCTTCTTCGTCCTCGGGCTCGGCCCAGAACAGGCGGTCGGGCAGCACATGGCCCATGCCGGGGCGGAAACCCGCGTCCAGGCAGCGGTCCATGTAGGCCAGCGCTTCGCTCGCGGCGGCCACCAGGTCGGTGCCGCTGGCCAGGAGGGCGGCCAGCGCAGCCGACAGGGTATCGCCCGCGCCGGCAAAGACGGCTTCGAGGCGCTCGTACTTCTCGCTGGCGAGCACCGACTGCGGCGAGGCCAGCACGTTGTCGATGAACTGGTCGGGCAGCACCATGCCCGTGACCAGCGTGTAGGGCACGCCGAACTCGCCGGCGGCCTTGGCAATGTCGCGCGCACCGGGCGGACGCTCGCCGCTCCAGTCCGGAAGCAGCCAGCGCCACAGCGTGCTGTGGTTTCCAACCAACACTGTTGTCTGCGGCAGCAGAAGTTCGCGAAAAGCGTCCAGATAGGCCTCGATCTGGTCTTCTTCCCACCAGGAAAGATTGGGCATGTAGGCCACCACGGGCACGTCCGGATAGTCCGAAGCGGTCTCGGCGATGGTGCTCAGGGCGTCCGGCGTGCCCACGAAACCCACCTTGATCAGCTGCACTTCGACGTCTTCCAGGATGGCGCGCGTCTGCTCGGCGATGGCCTCTTCGTCGAAGGGAAAATGGTCGAAGATCTCGGCCGTGTCCCGGGCGTACGCCCCTGTGACAACGGGCAGGATGTGTGCGCCCACCGACGCCATGGCGAGGGCGTCGGCCCCCAGCCCGCCCGCACCGCTGGGATCGCTGGCATTGAAGACCAGCACGCAGGGCGGATTCAGGTCGCGTTCGGCGAGCGCCTCGGCGTCCTGCGAGGGGTCGTTAAGATTGCCCGGTTTGCGGGTGCTGTCTGCTGGATGTAAGTAGATGGTCATACGCCGGGCGGAATCCGCTGGATGGTGGCATGGGCGCGACGTTTATGCCCCGCCGGTGAGATACGCATAGATACACTCGTTGCATTTAATGAACAAGGACTTTAAGCTCCGATGAATACGAAAACTTGGATGTGCCTGATTTGTGGGTGGATCTATGACGAAGCAGTGGGTGTACCGGAAGACGGGATCGCAGCAGGCACGGCCTGGGCTGATGTTCCGATGAACTGGACCTGTCCTGAGTGCGGTGCGCGCAAGGAAGACTTCGAAATGGTTGAAATCTGAAAGATGGCATAGGGCTACGCGATCTGCGTCGATGTACGGCGCGGCGGGCATCCAAGTCTCATGAGCAGGAGCGTTTGCAATGGGCCCGAATGGATCAGGTTACAAGGTGCTTGTCATCGATGACAGCAACACCATCCGGCGCAGTGCCGAAATTTTTCTGAAGCAGGGCGGGCACGAGGTTCTTCTCGCGGAAGACGGTTTCGATGCGCTCTCCAAGGTTAACGACCACAAGCCGCATCTGATTTTCTGCGACATCCTCATGCCGCGTCTCGACGGCTACCAGACCTGCGCCATCATCAAGCGCAATGCTCATTTTTCCAAGGTTCCGGTCGTCATGCTGTCTTCGAAAGACGGTGTATTCGACAAGGCCCGCGGCCGCATGGTCGGGTCGCAAGACTATCTGACCAAGCCTTTCACCAAAGACCAGTTGCTGCAGGCCGTGCAGCAGTTTGGCATCGTTCAACAGGAAGTGCAGTAATGCCTATTCGAAAAATCCTCGTCGTCGACGACTCCAAGACCGAATTGGTGTTCTTGACCGACCTTCTCCAGAAGAACGGCTTTGCCGTGAAGACGGCCGAAAACGCCGACGACGCCATGCGCCGCCTGGAAGAAGACCAGCCCGACCTGATCCTCATGGACGTGGTCATGCCCGGCCAGAACGGCTTTCAGCTCACGCGCGCCATTGCCCGCGATCCCAAGTACGCCGCGATCCCGATCATTCTCTGCACCAGCAAGAACCAGGAAACCGACCGCGTCTGGGGCATGCGCCAGGGCGCGCGCGACTACATCGTGAAGCCGGTCAACGCGGCCGATCTGATGTCCAAGATCAGCGCGCTGGCCTGAGCAGGAGTCGGCTGAGTCCATGGCGAATCGCGACGCTCTCAGAGCCTTCCAGTCCCGGCTTGCAAGCCGTCTGCAGGCTGCGCGCACGACAGGCGTGGCCGCGTCCTGGCTCGCGGTCGAAGCGGGCGAGGGCCGCTACCTCTTTCCGCTCGGCCATGCCGGCGAAATCTTTCCCTGGACGCCGCCCCAGCCCGTGCCCTACACGGAACCCTGGTTCCTCGGCGTCGCCAACCTGCGCGGCGGCCTCTATGGCGTCGTGCAGCTTTCGGCGTTCGCCTCGGGCGGTGCGGGCGCGCCGGCCGCCACCGAGGCGGCGCGCATGCAATCGCGGCTCGTTGCTTTCAACGAGCTGCTCGAAGTCAACTGCGCACTGCTGGTCGACCGACTGGCGGGGTTGCGGGGTGCGGAGGCCTTCACGGCGTCCGAGCCTCCCGGCGCAGCCGCACCTGCCTGGCATGGGCATCTGTACACCGACGCAGCAGGTGAGCGCTGGCAGGAAGTCAACCTGCAAGCGCTTTCGCAGCAACCCCAGTTTTTGAGTATTGGTGCGTAGTGCTTCGGCACCGCACTGGCAACCACCCGAAGGACCGACCGTGAGCTCGATCGCCGACAAGTTCAAGAAATTACTGCCCGAGAACGGGAACGACAAGGCCCGCGTCGACGGCTCCGGTTCGATATCGCTCGACGATGTCGATACGGTCCAGGTCCCGGACGAGAAAACCGTGCGTCTGGTGAGGAAGAGCGACAGCTCTGCCGCAGCCGTCCCGTCGTCCGGCTTTGCCGATATCGACGGAATCGCCGGTAGCGAGGCGCCCGATGCGCTCGACGCGGCCGCCCTCGAGGCGGTGCCGCCCGTCGGGCGAGCCGGCGCCAATCCCGCCAAGCAACAGCGGATCCTGGCGATCATGCTGGCGGTCGTGGTGCTGCTGCTGCTCCTGGTGGCCGGCTCCGCCATTCTTCGCTCGGAGCGCCTGGCGCAGCAGGTGGCGGCCACCGGCCAGTCGCTGATGCAGTCGCAGCGTCTGGCCAAGTCGATCTCGCAGGCCCTGGTCGGCAACGCCGCGGCGTTCGTCGAAGTCAAGGACAGCTCGGACGATCTCTCGCGCCGTGTCGCAGGTCTTACCAACGGCGACGAGGCCCTGCGCCTGGAGCGCGTGGGCAACCAGTACGACGAGGAGATGAACAAGATCAACCCGCTCGTCGCCCGCGCCGATGCCAGCGCCAAGGCCGTGCTGGCGCAGCGCCAGATCCTGACCCAGGTGGGTGCCGCCTTGCGCGACATCAACCAGCAGTCGTCCACGCTGCTCGAAATGACGGAAACCGTCGCTTCGCTGAAGATGCAGCAGAACGCCTCGCTGCCTGAAATCTCGGCCGCCGGCCAGCTGGTGATGCTCACGCAGCGCATCGGCAAGTCGACCAACGAGTTCTTCACGGTCGAGGGTGTGAACCCCGACGCCGTGTTCCTGCTCGGCAAGGACCTGAACACCTTCCAGGAAACCACCCGTGGCCTGCTGGACGGCAATGCGCAGCAGCGCTTCCCCGGCTCCAAGGACCCGCAGACCCGCGAGCAGCTCGAAGCCATCCTGAAGACCTACGAGCAGATGCGCACGCAGGCGTCCGCCATTCTGGGCAACCTGCAGGGCCTGGTGGCGGCGCGCGAAGCGCAGGCCTCCATCCTGACCGACAGCGAACCGCTGCGCACCTCGCTCGGCGACCTGCAGGACAAGCTCTCGGCCCGCACCGGCCTGGGCGCCGGAACGATCGTGCTGCTGTTCGTGCTGTCGCTGGCCGCCCTGGCGCTGGCCGGCGCCATCGGTTACGTGCAGGTGCGCGAAGGCCGCGAACGTGCCGCCGTCGCCGAACGCGAACGTCTGGCTGCCGAGCAGAATTCCGAAGAAGCGGGCCGCGTCAACAACGCCAACCAGGCCGCCATTCTTCGGCTGATGAACGAACTGCAGACAGTGGCCGAAGGCGACCTGACGCAGGAAGCCACCGTGACGGAGGACATCACCGGCGCCATCGCCGACTCGGTGAACTACACGGTGGAAGAACTGCGTCTGCTGGTGGGCAACGTGCAGAACACGGCCACCCGCGTGGCGCAAACGACGTCGCAGGTGGAAAGCACCTCGACCGAACTGCTCGCCGCCTCGACCGAACAGCTGCGCGAAATTCGCGAAACCGGCCAGTCGGTGCTGACCATGGCCGAGCGAATCAACGGCGTGTCCACGCAAGCGCAAGAGTCCGCCACGGTGGCGCGCCAGTCGCTGCAAGCGGCGTCGTCGGGCCTGCAGGCCGTGCAGAACGCCATCGGCGGTATGAACTCCATCCGCGACCAGATCCAGGAAACCTCCAAGCGGATCAAGCGCCTGGGCGAGTCGTCGCAGGAAATTGGCGAAATCACCGAACTGATCTCGGACATTACCGAACAGACGAACGTGCTGGCGCTCAACGCCGCCATCCAGGCCGCATCCGCCGGTGAAGCCGGCCGGGGCTTCTCGGTGGTGGCCGAAGAAGTTCAGCGACTGGCCGAACGCTCCGCGGACGCCACGCGCCAGATTTCGGCGCTGGTGAAGGCGATTCAGACCGACACCCAAGACGCGGTGGGCGCCATGGAGCGCTCCACGCAGGGTGTGGTCGAAGGGGCCAAGCTGTCCGACAACGCAGGTACCGCGCTGACCGAGATTGACCGGGTGTCCCGCCGCCTCGCCGAGCTGATCGAGCAGATTTCGCAGTCCGCCTCCCGCGAAGCCGATTCGGCCAACGTGGTGGCTGCCAACATCCAGCACATTTTTGCGGTGACCGAGCAGACCGGCGAAGGTACGCGTACCACGGCCCAGCAGGTGCGCGAACTGTCGCAGATGGCTGAAGAACTGCGCCGCTCGGTCGCCCGTTTCAAGATTGCCTGATGAAGCTCTCCCTCAGTCTTCGCGCACTTCGTGTCACTTCGACACCGCCCTTTCGGGGGCAACACCAGCGGCCCGGCAAAGCCGGTTCCGCGGTGTTCCTTGAAGTGACCGCGACGGCTGTATGCATTCAGGGCGCGCAGCGCCCAGTGGAAAACTGATAGTCAAAGAACGGCGAGCAATCAACGTGTCGATCCAAAACCCTGCCACGGCCCCCATCGCCGGCAACCCGCCGGCCACCGAAGACCTGGGGCCATTGGCCTGGGTGCTGGGAGAAATCCAGAAATCCCTCGACGGTGTGGGCAAGTCGTTGCGGCGCTACCTGCGCGACGTGGGCGGCGCGACGGAGCCCGAGAGCGGCCCGCTGCAAATGGCCCGCCAGCAACTGCACCAGACCGTCGGTGCGCTGCAGATGGTGGGGCATTCGTCGCCCGCGCTGGTGCTCGGCGCCATCGAGTTCGCGGTGCAGGGCTTCATTGCCGAACCGCAGCGCTGCACCGAAAGCGCGGTCGTCAAGATCGAACGTGCCGGCTTCGCCGTCACCGATTTCCTGCAGGCCCTGCTGGCCGGCAAGCCCGTGTCGCCGGTCGCGCTGTTTCCCCAGTACCGCGATGTGCTGGAGCTGGGCGGCAACGAGCGCGTGCACCCGGCGGACCTGTGGACCACCGCATGGCGCTGGGCCGAGGCCAGGCCGCCGCTGACGCAGGCCGCCATCGCCTACGACCCGGCCGTTCGCTCCAAGCTGGACCGCGGCGTGCTGCAGCTGGTCAAGAGCGGTGACCTGGAGGCCGCCAAGCGCCTTCAGGGCCTGTGCCTGGGGCTCGGACGCGGCGCGCTGCTGCCCCGCGTCGTCAGCTTCTGGACCCTGGCCGCGGGCTTTTTCGAAGCCCTGGCGCTGGGCCTGATTCCCGCCGATTCCTATGTGAAGCGTGCCGCCACGCGCGTGCTCATGCAGTACGCCACGCTCGCGCGCGGCGACAGCCTGGTGTCCGACCGCCTCGGCCAGGACCTGCTGTTCTTCTGCGCGCAGGCCGTGCCCACTTCGCGCGACGAAGCCACCACGCTGCGCACCGTGCGCAACGCCTGGGGCGTGGCCGGCGAACAGCGCATCGACTACACCGTCGAGCAGTTCGGCCGCTTCGATCCGCTGGTGCTGCAACAGGCACGCAAGCGCATCGAGACCGCCAAGGAAATGTGGTCGGCGCTCTCGGGCGGCGACATCACCCGCACGCGCCAGGTGGCCGACACCTTCGTGCAACTGGGCGAATCGCTGCAGAAGCTGCATCCGCCGAGCCTGCCGATGGTCGAGGCGCTGAGCCACGCGGTCGACGCCTCGGTGCGCTCGGGCCAGCCGCCCGACACCGAACTCGCGATGGAAGTCGCCACCTCGGTGCTCTACCTGGAAGCCGCGCTCGAAGACCTGGACCCCAGCGATCCGCAACTCACCGCCCGCACCCTGCAGCTGGCAGGCCGTATCGAGCGCGTGCGCGCCGGCGGCCATTCCGAGCCGCTCGAGCCGTGGATGGAAGACCTGTACCGCCGCGTCAGCGACCGCCAGACCATGGGCACCGTGGTCGACGAGCTGCGCAGCCACCTGAGCGAACTCGAGAAGTCGCTCGACCAGTATTTCCGTCGCCCCGCCGAAAAGGGCCTGCTACGCACCGTGCCGACGCAACTCATGCAGATGCGCGGCGTGTTCTCGGTGCTCGGCCTGGACCAGGCCGCGCTCACCGTGCAGCGCATGCGCGAAGACGTCGAGGCGATGCTGGTCAGCACCTCGCCGGCCGAGGAAATGGCCGGCTTCGATGCGCTGGGCAACAACCTGGGCGCGCTGGGCTTCCTGATCGACATGCTGGGCTACCAGCCGGCGCTGGCCAAGCGCCTGTTCGTGTTCGACACCGAAGCCGGCGAACTCAAGCCGCTCATGGGCCGCCATGCCGCCGACGGCGGCGAGCCCGAAGCCCAGGCGCCGGCCGCCTCGCCGGTGCTCAGCATCGATGACGTCGATGCGCAGATCGCCTCCAAGCTCGCGGCGCTTGCCACGCCCGCCAAGAAGACCAAGCCGTCGCCGCTGGAAGAATTCAGCCGCAAGGCCGAGAGCTGGACCTCCAAGATCACCGGTCCGGGCGCGCTGCCCGACACCGAGGTCACCGAGCTCGAAGAAGACGACCTGCAGAACATCTTCCTGGACGAAGCCCGCGAGGTGGTGCACAACGGCCTGGCCGCGATCACCGCGCTCGGCGAGCGCCCCGACGACACCGACGAGCTCACCATCCTGCGCCGCGCGTTCCACACGCTCAAGGGCAGCTCCCGCATGGTCGGCCTCACCGCCTTTGGCGATGCCGCCTGGTCGCTCGAACAGGTGCTCAACACCTGGCTGGCCGACCAGCGCGCCGCCACACCCGAGCTGCTGTCGGCCACCGAGCGCACGCTGCGCGACTTCGGCCAGTGGGTCGAAGCCATCGCCTCGGGCGAGGCCCATTCCTGGCAAGCCGGCCCGTTCAGCCGCGTTGCCGATGCGCTGATGGCCGGCGAGCCCGTGCCGCCGCCAGTGCGCATGGCCGATGCCGAGCAGCTGGCCGTGGCCGCCCGCCACATCGCCGCCGAGCCCGAGCTCCCGCCGCTGCCCGATCTGTCGTTCCTGCCGGACACGCCGGTGCAGGCTCCCGCCGCCGCCGACCCCGTCTTCGACCTGCCCGCGCTCGACGAGCCGTCCAGGCCCGATGCCTCCGAAGGCGACGACGATTTCACCTCGACCGACTTTCTCGATTTCGACAAGCAGACCACCGAGCCCGCACCGCTCGTGTCGCTGCCCGACGTCGAGGAGTTCGACTTCCTTGCGCCCGCCAAGACCCCGGCGCCCGCGCAACCGGTCGCCGCGCAGCCGGAGCCTGAGCCCGAAGCCGAGCTGCCGTCCATCGAAGCCGCCGTGCCCACAGCGACCGGCCTGCCCGATTTCGCCTGGGACCCCGTGCCCCTGCCTGTGCGGGCAGACGAACCGGCGACCAACGACATGTCGCTGCCGCCGCTCGAGGAGCCCGTCTCCCTGCCGGAACTGGCGCTCGAACTGGATCTGACGCCGGAGCCCGAACCCGTTGCTGCCGCCGTCGAAGCACCGGCCGAAGCCGTTGCCGAGTCGCCGGTCGTCGTCGCCGAAGAAGTGCCTGAACTGGAGCTCGCACCGGAGCCGGAGCCTGCAACGGAAGCCGTCACCGCGCCCGAACCCGTCGAAGAAGAAATCGCCGTCTCGTCCAGCGCCGAAGACCAGGTCAAGGTCATCGGTCCGCTGCGCATCGGCATTGCGCTCTACAACGTCTACCTCAACGAAGCCGACGAGTGGTCCAGGCAGCTGGCCACCGACGTGGGCGAGTGGGCGCTCGAATCGCACGAGCGCCTGCCCGACTCCACCGTCGCGCTCGCGCATTCGCTGGCCGGCAGCTCGGCCACCGTGGGCTTTCACAGCCTCTCGGGCATGGCGCGCCTGCTCGAATCGGCGCTGCAGCATCTGCAGATGCAGGGCAGCGGCACCCGCGAACAGGGTGTGGTGCTGGTCGCCGCGGCCGACGAGCTGCGCCGCCTGCTGCACCAGTTCGCCGTGGGCTTCCTGCGCGATCCGGCCGAAGGCACGCTCCAGGCACTGCGCGACATCGCCGCCGCGCCCATGCCGCCCGAAGCGGCCGCGCGCAGCGAGAGCCGCCCGGTCCACCAGGTGGTGTCCTCCGACAGCTATGCCGATGTGGCGCTGGACGATTCCGAAGACACCATCGACGTGGCCGACGCGGTCGACATCGACCTGTTCCCGATCTTCGAGGAAGAAGCCGCTGAACTCATGCCCCAGCTGGGCGAGGCGCTTCGCCAGTGGTCCAACCACCCCGACGACAGCGCGCCGCGCGCCTCGGTGCTGCGCACGCTGCACACCCTCAAGGGCAGTGCGCGCCTGGCCGGCGCCATGCGCCTGGGCGAACGCGCCCACCGCATGGAGTCCGAAATCGAAATCCTGGGTTCCCAGGGGGCAGAGCGGGCCGACATCGAAAAACTGCTGACCCGTCTGGACAACCTGCAGGCCACCTTCGACGCACTGCGTGCGGCGGACGACGCCACCCAGGTCGAAATGGCGCAGCTGGTGGCCGCGGCCACCGCAGCCGGTGCCGCCGGTGCGCCGGCCGATGTCGGCGTTTCGGCGAACGACGAAGACGCCATCGCCTTCATCGATCCGGCCGAAGACGAAGCCGCCGAGGACAAGCCGGCCGCCCCGGCCATGCTGCAGCCCCGTCCGGCGCCCGCGCTGCTCGCCCCGCTGCGCGCCGCATCGGGCCAGGCCGTGCGCATTCGCACCCAGTTGCTCGACCGCCTGGTCGCGCAGACCGGCGAGGTCATCATCACGCGCTCGCGCCTGGAAGCCGAACTCGGCCAGCTGCGCGGCTCGCTGTCCGACCTCACGGGCAACCTGGACCGCCTGCGCCAGCAGCTGCGCGACATCGAAGTGCAGGCCGAAAGCCAGATGCAGTCCCGCCTGGCGCAAGCCAAGGATTCGCAGCAGAGCTTCGACCCGCTCGAATTCGACCGCTTCACCCGCGTGCAGGAACTCACCCGCATGATGGCCGAGTCGGTGAACGACGTGGCCACCGTGCAGCGCACGCTGCAAAAGACGGTGCAGGCCACGGAAGACGATTTGAGCGTCCAGGCACGCCAGACCCGTGAACTGCAGCGCGGCCTGCTGCGCACGCGCATGGTGGAGTTCGAAGGCATCTCCGACCGCCTCTACCGCGTGGTGCGCCAGGCGTCCAAGGACACCGGCAAGCAGGTGCGCCTGGACATCGTCGGCGGCTCCATCGAAATGGACCGCGGCGTGCTCGACCGGATGACGCCCGCCTTCGAGCACCTGCTGCGCAACTGCGTGGCGCACGGCATCGAAGACGCCGCGGTGCGCGAGAAGTCCGGCAAGGACGCCAGCGGCCTCATCGTCATCGACCTGCACCACGAAGGCAACGACGTCTCGGTGAGCTTCCGCGACGACGGCGCCGGCCTCGACCAGAAGCGCATCGCCGAGCGCGCCCGCGCACTCGGCCTGCTCGCCGACGACAAGGAACTCACGCCCGAAGAAGCGACCGAGCTGATCTTCAAGCCCGGCTTCTCGACGGCCGGACAGGTCTCCGAGCTGTCCGGACGCGGCATCGGCATGGACGTGGTGCGCGCGCAGATCGCGGCGCTCGGCGGCCGCATCGAAACGCACAGCACGCCGGGCCAGGGCACCACCTTCAAGCTGGTGCTGCCGCTGACCACCGCGGTGACGCACGTGGTGATGCTGCGTGCCGGCGAGGTCTCGATCGGCGTGCCGTCCAACCTGGTGGAACTGGTGCAGCGTGTGGGCGGCGCCGAGCTCGAAGCGGCCTACCTCCACGGCAGCCATCCCTTCGGCACCGAGCAGGTCCCGTTCTACTGGGCCGGCGCGCTGCTGCAGGCATCGACCCGCAGCGAGCACACGGCCGCCAAGAACAACACCCTCGTGGTCGTGCGAAGCGCGGCACAGCGCATTGCGCTGCACGTGGACGAAGTGCTGGGCAACCAGGAAGTGGTGGTGAAGAACCTCGGGCCGCAGCTCGCACGTCTGCCCGGCCTGGCCGGCATCTCGGTGCTGGCTTCGGGCGCGGTGGCGCTGCTCTACAACCCGGTGGCGCTGGCCTCGGTGCATGGCGATCAGGCGCGCAAGCGCCAGGCCGCCGCGCTCGCGGTGCAGGCGCAGTCCGCCGCGGCGGCTGCCGAGCAGGGTGTGCCGCATGAGCCGCTGCCGATGCTGGCCCCGGCCGCGCCCCTGGTGCCGCTGGTGCTGGTGGTGGACGACTCCATCACCGTGCGCCGCGTCACGCAGCGCCTGCTGCAGCGCGAAGGCTATCGCGTGTCGCTCGCGGCCGACGGCCTGCAGGCGCTCGAACGGCTGCAGCAGGAGCGCCCGGCCGTGGTGCTGTCGGACATCGAAATGCCGCGCATGGACGGCTTCGACCTGGCCCGCAACATCCGCGCGGACGCCGCGTTGGCCGAGCTGCCGATCATCATGATCACCTCGCGCATCGCCGAGAAGCACCGCGACTACGCGCGCACGCTGGGGGTGAACCACTACCTGGGCAAGCCGTATTCGGAAGAAGAGCTGCTGCGCCTGGTGCGTGCGTACACGAGCGAGGCGGCGCTGGTGGCTGCGGCCTGATTGATGCGCCCAGCCAGGCCCGGAGCGCTGCTCCGGCGCCCTGTCAAAAGAAAAGGCCTTCGGGCCTTTTCTTATTTCTGAAGCGCCTTGGCCCGCGCCACCCCGTAGCGCTGCAGCGTCTTCTCTCGCGCCTCGGCATGGTCCACCACCGGCTTGGGGTAGTTCTCGCCCAGCGTCACGCCAGCCGCCTCCAGCTCCACCGGCGTTGCGATCCACGGGGCATGGATGGCCGCGTTCGACAGGCCGGCCAGCTGCGGCAGGTAGCGCCGGATGAACTTGCCCTCGGGGTCGAAGCGCTCGCTCTGCGTCACCGGATTGAAGATGCGGAAGTAGGGCTGCGCATCGCAGCCGCTGGAGCTGGCCCACTGCCAGCCGCCGTTGTTGGAGGCCAGCTCGAAGTCGTTCAGGTGCAGGGCAAAGTAGGCTTCGCCGCGCCGCCAGTCGATCCCCAGGTCCTTGCACAGAAAGCTCGCCACCACCATGCGCAGCCGGTTGTGCATGTAGCCGCTCTGGTTGATCTGCAGCATCGCGGCATCGACCAGCGGATAGCCGGTGCGGCCCTGGCACCAGGCCTCGAACAGCTGGTCGGCATGCTTGCCGTGGTGCCACTGGATCTTGTCGTACTCGGGACGAAAGCTCTTGGATTCGCCGTCTTTGTGCACATGCGGAAAGTGCATCAGGATCTGGAAGTAGAAGTCCCGCCAGATCAGCTCGCTAAGCCAGGTGGCCGCGCCCGCATTGCCCTGCAGCGAGAGCTGGTGCGCCACGCTCGCCACCTGCCGGATCGATATCGTGCCGAAGCGCAGGTGCACGCCCATGTAGCTGGGGCCGCGCACGGCGGGGAAGTTGCGTGCGTCTTCGTAGCGGTCGATGCGCCCGAAGAAATCTTCGAACAGCACGCCGGCGCCCAGCGTGCCGGTCGGGATTTCCAGCGCCGAGAGGTTGGTCTTCTCGAAGCCCAGTTCGCCCAGCGACGGCATCGGCTCGCGGTAGGCCTGCGGCGGCGGCACCAGCGCCTCGGCATGGCTGCGCACCGGGTACGACTTGAGGAAGAACGAATCCACCTTGGCCAGCCATGCCCGCTTGTACGGCGTGAACACCGTGTAGGGCTGGCCGGTCTTGGTCATGACCTCGTCGCGGTCGAAGACGGTCGAGTCTTTATAGGTGTGGAAGGCGATGCCCGCATTGGCCAGCGCGCCCAGCACCTGGGCGTCGCGCTCCAGCGCATCGGGTTCGTCGTCGCGGTTGGCGAACACGGCCTGCACGTCCAGGTCGCTCGCGAGCGCGGGAATCTCCTGCACCGCGGTGGAGTGCCGCACGATCAGCCCGCCGCCCAATGCGCCCAGCTCGGCCTGCAGCTCCAGCAGCGATTCGCGGATGAACTCCACGCGCCGGTCGGCGGACGGCAGCGGGTCCAGGATGGGTTTGTCGAACACGAAAACGCAGACCACTTGCCGGCAGGCTCGCAGGGCGCGGTAGAGGGCGGCGTTGTCGTCCACGCGCAGGTCGCGGCGGAACCACATGAGCCCTTTGGGGTAGGTCTTGTCGACGGCCAGTAAAATCGGAGGCATATGGCCGCCGATTCTGCCCCGATGAACCTCACGCATCACTTTTTGATAGCGATGCCCGGGATGGAAGACAAAACTTTCAACCGCAGCGTCGTGTACCTCTGCGAACACAGCGAGCGCGGTGCGCTCGGCCTGGTGATCAACAAACCCAGCGACATCAACCTCAAGGTGCTCTTCGAGAAGATCGAGCTGCACCTGGCCCGCCCCGAGCTGGGCGAGGCGCCCGTCTTCCAGGGCGGCCCGATGCAGACCGAGCGCGGCTTCGTGCTGCACGAGCCGGTGTTCACCCAGGCCGAGAAGCCCGAGGAATCGGTCTACGCCTCGACGATGACCATCCCCGGGGGCCTGGAAATGACCACCTCCAAGGACGTGCTGGAGGCCCTGGCCACCGGTGCCGGCCCGCGCAAGGTGCTGGTCTCGCTGGGCTACGCCGCCTGGAGCGAGGGCCAGCTGGAGTCCGAACTGGCCGAAAACAGCTGGCTCACCGTGCTGGCCGACCCCGCCGTCATCTTCGACACCCCCATCGAGCAGCGCTACGACAAGGCACTGATGCTGCTGGGCCTGGAAGCCTGGAAGCTGTCGCCCCACGCCGGACACGCATGAACCCCGTCATGCCAGACGTTCCAGCCCCCGCCGATTCTTCCGTTCCCGTTCCTGTCCCGTCCCATTTCCAGACCTTCCTGGCCTTCGATTTCGGCCTGAAGCGCACCGGCGTGGCCAGCGGCAACCGGCTGCTTCAAAGCGCCACCCCGCAGGCCACCATCAAGGCCGAGGGCGATGCCCGCTTCGCGCAGGTCGAGGCCCGCATCAAGGAGTGGCAGCCCGACGCGCTGGTGATCGGCGTGCCTTACCACCCCGACGGCGCCCCGCACGAGAACACCCGTCGCGCGCAGAAGTTCGCGCGCCAATTGCGCGGCCGGTTCAACCTGCAGGTGTTCGAGGTCGACGAGCGCTACAGCACCACGGAGGCGCTGTCTTCAGGCGCTCGCGACGCCGACGCCGCCTCCGCCTGCATCATCCTGGAGCAATTTTTGAGGAGCCTCCCGTGAGTTCAATACCCGATGCCGAAGCGCTCTACACAGGCCTTTTGGCCGGCGTGAAGGCGCTGCTGCGCCCCGAAACCAAACTGGTCGGCATCACCTCCGGCGGCGCCTGGCTGGTCGAGCGGCTGCAGAAGGACCTGGGCCTTGCCGGTGCGCCCGGCGTCATTTCGTCGGCCATGCACCGCGACGATTTCGCGCGCCGCGGCCTCTCGGCCAGCGCGCAGACCGCGCTGCCCTTCGACGTGAACGGCGCCGACGTGCTCTTGCTCGACGACGTGCTCTACACCGGCCGCACCATCCGCGCGGTGCTCAACGAGCTGTTCGACTTCGGCCGCCCGGCCTGCGTGCGGCTGGCGGTGCTGGTCGATCGCGGGGGGCGCGAACTGCCGGTGGCCGCCGATTTTTCGGCCGCGAAACTCACGCTGCCCGACACGCAACTCCTGGCCCTGGCCCGTGCAGACGACGGCGCCTTCAGCCTCAAGGTGGAGGAAAACCGCTGATGCTCTACAAGCGAAATCCGCAGCTCAACAAGCACGGCGAGCTCATCCACCTGCTGTCCATCGAGGGGCTGCCCAAGGACATCGTCACGCACATCCTCGACACCGCCGCCAACTTCACCAGCGTGAGCGACCGCGAAGTGAAGAAGGTGCCGCTGCTGCGCGGCAAGAGCGTGTTCAACCTGTTCTTCGAGAACAGCACCCGCACCCGCACCACCTTCGAGATCGCGGCCAAGCGCCTCTCGGCCGACGTCATCAACCTGGACATCGCGCGCTCCTCGGCCACCAAGGGCGAATCGCTGCTGGACACCATTGCCAACCTGAGCGCCATGGCCGCCGATCTGTTCGTGGTGCGTCACAGCGAATCGGGCGCGCCGTACCTCATCGCGCAGCACGTGGCACCGCACGTTCACGTGGTCAACGCCGGCGACGGCCGCCACGCGCACCCCACGCAGGGGCTGCTCGACATGTACACGATCCGCCACTACAAGAAGGACTTTGCGAACCTCACGGTCGCGATCGTCGGCGACGTGCTGCACTCGCGCGTGGCGCGCTCCGACATCCATGCGCTCACCACGCTGGGCTGCGCCGAAGTGCGCGTGGTCGGCCCCAAGACCCTGGTGCCCACCGACATGGACGGCATGGGCGTGCGCGTGTGCCACACGCTCGAAGAAGGCATCAAGGACTGCGACGTGATCATCATGCTGCGCCTGCAGAACGAGCGCATGAGCGGCGCGCTGCTGCCTTCTTCGCAGGAGTTCTTCAAGACCTACGGCCTCACCCCCGAGAAGCTGCAACTGGCCAAGCCCGATGCGATCGTGATGCACCCGGGGCCGATCAACCGCGGCGTGGAAATCGATTCCTCGGTGGTTGATGGCAAGCAGAGCGTGATCCTTCCGCAGGTCACCTTCGGCATCGCGGTCCGCATGGCCGTCATGAGCATCGTCGCAGGGAACGAAGCATGAGCAGAACACTGATCACCAACGGCCGCGTTATCGACCCCGCCTCGGGCATCGACAAGAAGGCCGACATCGCCATTGCCGACGGCAAGATCGCCGGCATCGGCAACCTGCCGAGCGGCTTCAAGCCAGACCGCACCATCGACGCCGCAGACTGCGTCGTCGGCCCCGGCCTCGTCGACCTGGCCGCGCGCCTGCGCGAGCCTGGCTACGAACACGAAGGCATGCTCGAAAGCGAAATGGCCGCGGCCATCGCCGGCGGCGTCACCAGCCTCGTGTGCCCGCCCGACACCGACCCCGTGCTCGACGAGCCCGGCCTGGTCGAGATGCTCAAGTTCCGCGCCGAAAAGCTGCAGCGCGCGCGCCTCTTTCCGCTGGGCGCGCTCACCCGCAACCTCGCGGGCGGCGTGCTGACGGAAATGGCCGAGCTCACCGAAGCCGGCTGCATCGGCTTCAGCCAGGCCGACGTGCCCCTTGCGGACACCCAGGTGCTGCAGCGCGCGCTGCTCTACGCCAGCACCTTCGGCTACACCGTGTGGCTGCGCCCGCAAGACCGCGACCTGGGCAAAGGCGTGGCCGCCAGCGGCCCGCTTGCCACGCGGCTGGGCCTCTCGGGCGTGCCCGTGTCGGCCGAGACCATCGCCATCTTCACCATCGTGGAACTGATGAAGAGCACCGGCGCCCGCGTGCATCTGTGCCGCATCTCCAGCGCGCGCGGCGTGGCGCTGGTGCGCGAAGCCAAGGCGCTGGGCCTGCCGCTCACCTGCGACGTCAGCATCAACTCGCTGCACCTGGCCGACACCGACATCGGCTACTTCGACAGCCGCGCCCGACTGAACCCCCCGCTGCGCCAGCAGGGCGATCGCGACGCGCTCTCCGCGGGCCTGGCCGACGGCACCATCGACGCGCTGGTGTCCGACCACACGCCCGTCGAGGCCGACGCCAAGACGCTGCCCTTTGCCGAAGCCGAGCCCGGCGCCACCGGGCTCGAACTGCTGCTGCCGCTCGCGCTGCAATGGGGCGAGCGCAGCGGCGCGGGCCTGGCGCGCGCCATCGAGGTCATCACGTCGGCACCGGCACGGCTCCTGAGCGCGGCCGACGCGCAAACCGGCATCGGCCGCATCACCGAAGGCGGCGTGGCCGACCTCTGCATCTTCGAGCCCACGCTCGAATGGCAGGTGGAGCCCGGCGCGCTCAAGAGCCAGGGCAAGCACACGCCCTTCGCCGGCTACCCGGTGCAAGGCCGCGCGCGCCACACGCTGGTGGCGGGCCGCGTCGTCCACGGATAAGACAAGACAGCGCCCGGCCATGCTTCATTCGCTCAAGGCCTGCTGGCGCCTGTTGCATGCGGTGGGGCATGCGCTGGCCGGCTGGTGGACGATTCGCTTCGCCTTTCCCAGGATGTCGCAGGCCGAGCGCAATGCGCGCGTGCAGCAATGGTCGCTGCGCATGCTCGAGATCATGGGCATCGCGCTCAAGGTGCAGGGCACGCCGCCCACGCACGGGCCGGTGCTCATCATCAGCAACCACCTCTCGTGGCTGGACATCACCGCCATCCATGCGGCGCGCCATGTGCGCTTCGTGTCGAAGGCCGGCGTCAAGCACTGGCCGCTGATCGGCACGCTGTCCACCGGCGCGGGCTCGCTCTACATCGAGCGCGAACGCCGCCGCGATGCGCTGCGCGTGGTGCACCACATGACCGAGGCCCTGCGCGAGGGCGACATGATCGGCGTGTTCCCCGAGGGCACCACCAGCGACGGACGCGGGCTGCTGCCCTTTCATGCCAACCTGCTGCAGGCGGCCATCTCTTCAGGCGCGCCCGTGCTCCCTGCCGCGCTGCGCTTTGCCGATGCCGCCACCGGCGAAACCAGCCAGGCCCCGCGCTACATCGACGACGACAGCCTTGTCGCCTCGCTGTGGAACACGCTGCGCGCTCCGCCCTTGCTGGCCATCGTGCGCTTCGGCGAGCCGCAGGACTCGCACGGGCGCGAGCGCCGCACCTGGGCCCAATCGCTGCATGAAGACGTGCAGCAGCTGCGCCGCGAAACGCACTGAACGCGCCCCAAAAAAAAGCGCCCGCTGAAGGGCGCTTGAACGACGCACGAGTGCGTCGCGAGGAGGAAGCGTAGATCTGTAGGTGTAGGCGCGTGCGCGCCGGCTCAAAGAATGCCGAAGATCTTCAGACCGATGATCACGACGAGCGGCACACCGCAGAGCCAAAGGATGATGCTTTTCATGATCGAGGTCTCCGTGAGCTAAGTAGGGCTCTACATTCGCGGCGCCACCGGCGCTCGCTTGCGGGATAAAGCAAGTCAAGCGCGTCGGCGTGTGCCTACATCAGCGCTTGGGGCGGCGTTCGGTCAAGAGCGTCAGTCACGGCCTTCATAGTGGCGGCGATAGTTCTCGCGCTCCCACTGGCGGCGACGCCATTCCGCGCGCTCCGCGCGGCGTTCTTCCCAGCGCTCGGCGCGGCGTTCTGCACGCCGCTCTTCCCAACGCGAGTCACGGTCGTAGTAAATCGGCGCCGGGGCCGAATACACCGGCGCGGGCTGGTAGTAGGTCGGTGCCGGACGCGAGTACACGGGCGCGGGCTCGTAGTAGACCGGCGGTGCCGGCTGGCCGATGACCACGCCGGGCAGGTCGATGCCGATGGAAAAGTTCGGGTTCGCATGGGCGGCTGCACCGGCGAACAAGGCACCCGCGGCCACCGTGCCTGCGGCGGCCAGCTTGATGAGAAGGGTTCGGGAAAGCGTCATGTCTGTGATCTCCTGCGGGGCAGGACATCGCCCCGATGCCTGTCCAACGCCTGACCACGCGGAGGCGATCACATCGCTCAGGTGAAGAGTCGTTCCCAAATGTCAGCGAGGGCGGCAAAGGGAACACCCGCTGACTCGTCGGTGCCCACGGGTGTTAGCTTCGAAAACGTTCACTCACCCGCCCGCTCAACCGAGGCGCCAGGTGCCGGTTGCCGCGCCCGCGCCCGGCAGGAAGAAGAAATGAGAGCCTCGTCTGCCTGGATCCTGCGCGCGATGCCACTGCTGCTGCTCACGATCGGTGGATGGCTGGCGAGCTTCGGCGCCGAAGCCGCCAACTACCCGTGCTCCGGGAGCAAAGGCGGCGTGGCTCACTGCTCGGGCGCGCTGTTCGTCTGCAATGACGGATCGATCAGCGGCTCGAAGAAGGTCTGCACCGGGTCTCAGGGCGGTGATGCGGTGCGCGGCTTGCTCGCACCGACATCGCCGCAGGGAGTGAGCGCCGGTGATTGCGCATGCCGCTCCGGACGAATCTGCACCGGTCCGCGCGGCGGGCAGTACTGCCTGAGCGACAGCGGTGCGAAGAGCTACTTGCGACGGTGATATGGCGTGGTGTCGCGTTGCTCCGGGAGCGATTCGCAGGATGCGATGTGGAGGATCAACAGCAAGAAGCGCTGAGAAATCGGAAGCGGCATGGATACCGGTCCTGATTGCCGGAAGCTGTGGTCGGCTGGACTGCGGCTCAGGCAGCCCGCCTCAGGCCGCGAATTTGAAGCGCGCGTCGTTGCGTATGGCTGCAGCAAGATCCTCGCGGGGCGTCACTTCCTTCATGATGGCCTTGCCAAGGCCTGCTTCCAGTGATGAATGAGCGCACGACTCAACATGGCTGTACACGAGGCACTGCCGCCAGGCGGCTCGGCCCACTGCCTGCCAACGGTGCGGCAGGAGATCGTCGATGTGGCTGGCCATGTGCGTAGGCAGGCGCGTCCTTGACGTACGCACGCGGTTTGTGCCCCTTGAGCCTGGCCGACTATGCAAACATATAGGTAGGTGACAACGAGAAAAACAGAGGAAATTGCCATGAAACTCGGCTGGAAGATGCGGGTCGGGTTAGTCCTCTCCGTGGTGTAGCTCTGTCTCGTATTCTTGATTGCCGACGACTACCGGCGCACGAGCCAAGTGCTCGGTCTAGGTTTCCTGCCGCTGGTGCTCATCTGGGGCATCGTGTGGGCCGTCGCCGGCTGGCGCGCTCAGCGCCCGGCGAGGCCTGCGACACCCGAGGAGGCCGTCCTCGAGGCCCGCAAGAACCTAAGCCTTCGAATCCGAACGACCATCGCTGTCGTTGCCGTCGTCGGGATCGGGCTGTTCGCCGCGACTTGGCAGTTCCATGCGGCTGACAACGAAGCCGTTGGAAACGCCATCGCTGGTTGGTTCGGCGAATGGGTGGTCTACGGTCTTTTCGCGTACGTTGTGCTCCGCTTCATCCCTCGCACCCCGCCGGGCTTCGCGATCGTCTTGGCTTCGCTCGTGGTCGTTGGCGGCGTGAATTACAAGACCTATGCGGCAATCTCTGAGGATCGGCAGGCATTCGCTTCCCTGGCCAAAGCCGCGCCGCTGATCAACAAGATCCAGTCCGGCACAGCGGTGAGCGACCAAGAGGTCAAGGACGCGCACGTGGGGCTGATGGAGCCGCTGATGCTGGCGCAGGCTGCTTACAGCCGCGACGTGATCGCGATTGCCGCCACGTACACGAAAGCCGTTTCTGGACTCCAGCTCGAACTGATGTTGACGCCGACCTCCCTGGCATCTCCAAGTATCCGGGCCCAGACCCGGACCAAGCTGAAGATCTGGCAGACCGCGACGGCCGACTACCAAATCGGGCTGCAGGCGGCAACCGCCCGCGGCAAGCTCGGGATCCAAGCGGCACAGTCGCAGATGCCGGCCGCAATGGCAGGGTCAGCCTCTAAGGGCTTCGACGAGTCGTCGGCCCAGCTCAGCGCCTACCTCGTAGGGTTGGTCAACTCGGAAAAGGAAGCCCGCGGCACTATCACCGCCATGCTCGACCTGATGGATGCCAACCCGGGCGGCTACGTTGTCGATAAAGGGCCGCCGGTCAATCTGCTGTTCCGTGACGAAACGGTCCTAGTGTCCTGTCCCGTTAATTCGCCCGCATAGGCGGGTGAGTTTTTCGAGGATCGAATTGGCCGTTGCTGTCCATGTGAACGGCTTGCAGTTC
>NZ_JBEPKK010000017.1:0-124570 GCF_040544675.1 Variovorax boronicumulans | reverse complement strand
TGTGATCTCAGTGCGTACGTGGGCATTGGGCATGGCAGCATCTCCAAGGATGCCTCACCACAAGCAGTTCTCGTGCCTACGAATTAACGGGACAGAACACTAGCCGGTCAGTTGCTGAGGGTCACGCGCGCGAACTTGCGCTTGCCGACCTGCACCACGTAGCTGCCTGCGGGCAGCTTCAGCGCCTTGTCGCTGATCACGACCGAGTCGACCCGCACGCCGCCGCCCTCGATCAGACGGTTGCCGTCCCCGGCGGAAGACGCCAGGTTTGCCTGCTTCAGCAACTGGGCGATGCCCAGCGGGGCGCCAGACAGCGAGACCTCGGCGATCTCGTCCGGCACGCCGCCCTTGCTGCGGTTGATGAAATCCTGCTCAGCCGCCTCGGCCGCCGCCGCGCTGTGAAAACGCGCGGTGATTTCCTTGGCCAGCGCCACCTTTGCATCCTTCGGGTTGCGGCCCGCCGCGATTTCGGCCTTCAGCGCCTCGATCTGCGCCAGCGACTGAAAGCTCAGCAGCGTGTACCAGCGCCACATCAGCGTGTCGGAAATCGACAGCACCTTGGCGAACATGGTGTTGGCGTCCTCACTGATGCCGATGTAGTTGTTCTTGCTCTTGGACATCTTCTCGACGCCATCGAGCCCTTCAAGCAGCGGCATAGTGAGTATGCACTGCGGTTCTTGGCCGTATTCCTGCTGGAGATGACGGCCGACGAGCAGGTTGAACTTCTGGTCGGTGCCGCCCAGCTCCAGGTCGCTCTTGAGCGCCACCGAGTCGTAGCCCTGCATCAGCGGGTAGAGGAATTCGTGCACCGAGATCGATTGGCCGGCCTTGAAACGCTTGCTGAAGTCATCGCGCTCCATCATCCGGGCCACGGTGTACTTGGCGGCCAGCTGGATCATTCCGCGGGCGCCCAGGGGGTCGCTCCATTCGGAGTTGTAGCGAATCTCGGTCTTCTCGGGGTCCAGCACCAGGCTGGCCTGCCTGTAGTAAGTCTGGGCGTTGGCCTCGATCTGCTCCTTGGTGAGCGGCGGGCGGGTGCTGTTCCGTCCGGAGGGGTCGCCGATGGTGGTGGTGAAGTCGCCGATCAGGAAGATCACCCGATGCCCCAGGTCCTGAAGCTGGCGCATCTTGTTGAGCACCACCGTGTGGCCGATGTGGATGTCCGGAGCGGTCGGATCGAGCCCCAGCTTGATCCGCAGCGGCGTTCCCGTGGCCTCGGAGCGCTGGAGCTTGCGCACCCATTCGTCCTGCGGCAGCAGCTCGTCAGCCCCTCGGAGGGATATTTCGAGCGCACGTCCTACACTATTTGAGAGGCTCGTGGATGTAACAGATTCGGCGTTCATGGGCTTTTTTGGCAGATTTTTGGGTGGCCGAAGCTATACTCAGCCCGACTTTTCAAGCGCCGGATTCTAAGCGGCGCTTTTTTCCGCACCGTCTCCTGCCGCCCTGACCGCACTGGGCCTTGCAGTACGGATTTGCAGAACCTGAGCTGGAATTCAAAGATTGATCAACGGCATTCTTGCCGCCGAGGAGCTCCTTGCTTCCCGCGTGGCCTATACGTTCCGGACCTACCCCAAGCAGATCACCGCGGTCATCGCTGCGGCCATGCTGAGCGCCGGCACCCTCGCGGTCGCATCGCTGGGCCCTGACGCGTCCGACCTCCCCGTCCACCAGATTCTCGAAGCCACGGCGCCCCAGTCTTTCGCAGACCAGACCGCGTCGCTCGAGAACTTCAGCTTCACGCTGTTCCGCACCGACATCACCCGGTCCAGCGACACGGCCGAGGCCCTGCTCAAGCGCCTAGGCATTTCCGACCCGGCCGCCACCGCCTTCGTGCGCGGCAGCGGCGAAGCCCGCAATGCGCTGTTTGCCCGCGCCGGCCGCACCATCACGGCCGAAGCCACGCAAGAAAACCAGCTCAAGAAGCTCAGCGCCCGCTGGATTCCCGACGGCGACGGCGGCTTCAAGCGCTTCGTGATCGAGCGCACGCCCGTGGGCTTCGTCGCCCTCACCGAGCGCGACACCCTGACGCCGGGCACGCGCCTGGCGAGCGGCACCATCCGCACCTCGCTGTTCGCCGCCACTGACGACTCGCGCATTCCCGATGCGGTGGCCAGCCAGCTGGCCGACATCTTCGCGGGCGACGTCGACGTGCGCGCCCTGCGCAAGGGCGACCGCTTCGCCGTGGTCTACGAGACCTTCGAAGCCGACGGCCAGGCGCTGCGCAGTGGCCGCGTGCTCTCGGCCGAGTTCGAGAACAACGGCAAGATCCACCAGGCCGTCTGGTTCCAGCCCCCGGGCGCGGGCCAGAAGGGCAGCTACTACCGCCCGAACGGCGACAGCCTGCGCAAGGCCTACCTGGCGACGCCGGTCGAGTTCTCGCGCGTGTCCAGCGGCTTCGCGATGCGCATGCATCCGATCCTGAACAGCTGGCGCCAGCACAACGGCGTCGACTACGCGGCCCCCACCGGCACCTCGGTGCGCACGGTCGGCGACGGCACGGTCGATTTCGCGGGCACGCAGAACGGCTACGGCAACATCGTCATCATCACGCACCGCAACAACCAGCAAACGGCGTATGCGCACCTGAGCCGCATCGACGTCAAGGCCGGCCAGAGCGTGAGCCAGGGGCAGACGATCGGCGCCGTGGGCTCCACGGGCTGGGCTACCGGCCCGCACCTGCACTTCGAATACCGCGTGGGCGGCGTCTACCAGGACCCGGCCACCATCGCGCAAGAAGGCGGCGCACCGATCACCGCGGCCCTGCGCCCGGCGTTCGAGCGCGTCGCCGTCGGCGCCCGCACCGAGCTGGCCGCGGCCTTCTCGGTCGTCCAGGCCAGCGCGGACTGAACACGCACGCGCCGCCGCAGCCTCTTCTCTAGATCCGATCCGGAGATGGCTGCCGAGCTTTTCATCGGCCTGATGTCAGGCACCTCGCTCGACGGCGTCGATGGCGTGCTCGCAGACTTCTCCGATGGCTGCATGGCCGTGCAGGCCTACGCCACCGCCGGGTTTCCCGTGTCGCTGCGCGCGGAGCTCATGGCACTCAACACCCCCGGCGACAACGAGCTGCATCGCGCGGCGCTCGCCGGCAATGGGCTCGCCAGGGCGTATGCCGGCGTGGTCCACCAGCTTCTGGCGGACAGCGGCATCGCCGCCGGCTCGGTCGTCGCCATCGGCGCGCACGGACAAACCGTGCGGCACCGCCCCCTCGAGTTCGACGAAGTCGGCTACACCCTGCAAATCAACAATCCCTCGCTCCTGGCCGAACTGACCGGCATCGACGTGGTGGGCGATTTCCGCAGCCGCGATCTGGCGGCCGGCGGCCAGGGGGCGCCGCTGGTGCCGGCGTTTCACCGCGCGCTGTTCGCACGGCCCGACGAAAGCGTCGCGGTGCTGAACATCGGGGGCATCTCGAACCTGAGCCTGCTGCCGGCCACCAACGCACCCAACGGTGCCATCGTGAAGGGTTTCGACTGCGGGCCCGGCAATGCGTTGATGGACCACTGGTGCCAGACCTACCTGGGCGAGCCCTTCGACCGCGGCGGCCAATGGGCAGCCAGCGGGCAGGTGCTGCCCGAACTGCTCGCGCAATTGCAGGCCGAGCCGTATTTCGCCAAGGCGCCGCCCAAAAGCACCGGACGCGACCTGTTCAACCCGACCTGGCTGGCCGCACACCTTGGCACCGCGACCATGGCGCCGGCCGATGTGCAGGCCACGCTGACCGAGTTGACCGCAAGCGCCTGCGCGGCGGACCTGCTCGGCCATGGAAAAGACAGCACGCTGCTGATCGTGTGCGGCGGCGGCGCGCTGAACGACCATCTGCTCGGCCGCCTGCGGGCGCTGCTTCCGGGCGTCCGGGTGGTGCCGTCGACCGACCATGGCTTGCCGCCCCAGCAGGTCGAAGCTGCGGCTTTTGCCTGGCTGGCACGCGCCACCATTCGGCGCGATGCAGGCAATCTGGCGAGCGTGACCGGTGCTCGCGGGGCGCGGGTGCTGGGCGCGATCTCCCCCGCCTGAAGGCTTGAAGGCTGCCTCGCGCCTCAGCCCTGGCCCGAAACCTCCGGATGCGCCGGCTGCGCCGCCCGCACTTCTGCGGGCAGATGCCAGAAGATCAACGCCGATGCGACCGTGATCAGTCCCATGCTGGCGAATGTGGCCTGGAATGCATTGAGCGTGTGAGCGGCCGTCTCGGCACCGAAAATCCCGTTGTAGCCCGCGAGCACGGCACCCGCCGCCGCCACGCCGAGGCTCATTGCCAGCATCTGCACCATCGACAGCAGGCTGTTGCCGCTGCTGGCCATGCTGCCGTCCAGGTCCTTGAGCGTGATCGTGTTCATTGCCGTGAACTGCAACGAATTGACCGCGCCGAAAGCCAGCAGTTGCAGCACATGCAGCGCCAGCGGCTGCCCCGGCGCCGTCAAGCCGAAGCTGGCCATGGTGCAGCCCACGAGCACCGTGTTGACCACCAGCACCTTGCGGTAGCCGTGGCGGGTGATCAGCGGCGTGGCAAAGCGCTTCATGGCCATGCCGGCCAGGGCGATGGGCAACATCATCAGCCCCGCTCGCACAGGCGAATAGCCCATGGACACCTGCAGCAGAAGCGGCACGAGAAACGGCATGCAGCTGCTTCCCAGGCGCGAGAACAGGTTGCCGATGAGCCCGATGCTGAGCGTGGGCACGCCGAAGAGCGAAGGCGCAAACAGCGGCTCCGGCGTGCGCGCCGCGCGCAGCCAGTAGGCCACCACGCTTGCGAAGCCGAAGATCAGCACCACCATCACGCCGCCCTGGCGCAGCCCCAGCTCGGACACGCCGTCGAGCGCCAGCGAGATCGCCACCATGCCGAAGGCCAACATCGCGTAGCCCACGCTGTCGAAGCGCTTCTGGATGGCGCCGCGCAGGTCGGGCATGTACTTGAGCGTGGCGATGCAGCCCGCCAGACCCACCGGCAGGTTGATCAGGAAGATCCAGTGCCAGGACGCGTACTGAACCAGCCACCCGCCCAGCGTGGGCCCAAGCAGCGGCCCGATGAGCCCCGGAATCGCGACGAAGCTCATCGCCTGCAGGAACTCGCCGCGCGGCACGGTGCGCAGCAGCGCCAGGCGCCCCACGGGCAGCAGCAAGGCACCGCCCAGGCCCTGCACCACCCGCGCGGCCACCAACTGGCCCAGGCCCTGCGAGAGCGCGCACAGCAGCGAGCCGGCGGCAAACAGCACGATCGCCGAAAAGAAGATGCGCCGCGTGCCGAAGCGGTCGGCAATCCAGCCCGAGGCCGGGATCAGCATCGCCATCGTGAGCGCATAGGCCACCACCACCGACTGCATGCGCAGCGGGCTCACATTCAGGCTCGCGGCCATGGCCGGCAGCGCGGTGTTGATGATGGTGGCGTCCAGCGTCTGCATGAAGAAGCCGACGGCCACGAGCCACAGCAGGCTCTTGCGGGAGGGATCGACCGCGGAGGGGGCTTCGGACGTCATGAAAGAAGAGGAAGGAGAGCGAAAAACGACGGGCAGCAAAAAGCCGCCCGGAGGCGGCTTTGTCGAAAGGGCCTTGTCAGAGGCATCCGGGCATCAGGCCGAGAAGCTCGATCCGCAGCCGCAGGTGCTGGTGGCGTTCGGGTTCTTGATCACGAACTGGGCGCCTTGCAGGTCTTCCTTGTAGTCGATCTCGGCGCCAACGAGGTACTGGTAGCTCATGGCATCGATCAGCAGCGACACACCGTTCTTGGTCATGGTGGTGTCGTCTTCATTGGTGATCTCGTCGAAGGTGAAGCCGTACTGGAAGCCGGAGCAGCCGCCGCCTTGCACGAACACGCGCAGTTTCAGTTCGGGGTTGCCTTCTTCGGCGATCAGGTCGGCCACCTTGGCGGCCGCGCTGTCCGTGAAGACGATCGGCTCGGGCATCTGGGTCTGGATGTTTTCGGCTACGGCGCTCATGGGGGATAACTCCTAGGGGGCCGTACAAGCGGCCAAGGGAACGAATGCTACTGCAATGCCGCAATTTCGGCAGGCTGACTGTGGCGTGCACCCCAACGCAAGTGGGGTCGGATGCCCTGAATGCCAAGGCCCAGCAACGACAAAGCCGCCCGAAGGCGGCTTTGGGTTCGCAAGGAACAGGATCAGCGCTTGCTGAACTGCTTGCGACGACGGGCGGAGTGCAGACCGACCTTCTTACGCTCGACTTCACGCGCATCGCGCGTCACGAAGCCGGCTTGGCTCAGGACGGGCTTGAGCGTTGCGTCGTAGTCGATCAGGGCACGGGTGATGCCGTGGCGCGTGGCGCCGGCTTGACCCGATTCGCCGCCACCGTTCACGTTGACCATCACGTCGAAAGCTTCGAGGTTGTTGGTCAGCGCCAGGGGCTGCTTGGCAATCATGATCGAGGTTTCGCGGCCGAAGAACTCTTGGATGTCCTTGCCGTTGACCGTGATCTTGCCGGTGCCTTTTTTCAGAAACACACGGGCGACGCTGGATTTGCGACGGCCGGTGCCATTGTTCCATTCACCAATCATTCTCAAGGCTCCTTACAGTTCCAGCACTTTGGGCTGTTGGGCGGTATGCGGGTGCTCTGCGCCACCGTAGACCTTGAGTTTCTTGATCATCGCGTAGCCAAGCGGACCCTTGGGCAGCATGCCCTTGACGGCCTTTTCCAGGGCACGACCCGGGAACTTGGATTGCATGTCGCGGAAGTTGGTGGCACTGATGCCGCCCGGGTAGCCCGAGTGACGGTAGTACACCTTGTCGATCGACTTGGCGCCGGTGACGCGCAGTTGCGCGGCATTGATGATGACGATGAAGTCACCGGTATCGACGTGAGGCGTGTAAATGGCCTTGTGTTTGCCGCGCAAACGGAGAGCAACTTCGCTGGCTACTCGTCCGAGGACCTTGTCGGTCGCGTCAATCACAAACCACTCGTGCGTCACGTCAGCGGGCTTGGCGCTGAACGTTTTGGTCATGAGTTTTCTCTTGAAAAGAGGGTTTGGCGAGCCCTTTTCCACGGTCGGCGTTCCTCTGATGGGAATCTCTTAGGTGGGTTTTCACGCCCGAAAAGCCAAAGCAAGAGCCAAAGCGATTGCAAGGACAAGGCGGGTGATGTGCCTTCGCCGCGGGGCTACAAAAACGCTGCGAAGCCCGCGATTATATAAAGAATGGCCTTGTGCTGGCAAATTTGCATATGGGCGTCCCAACACCGTTACCATTCTCCCCCTATGTTCAGTTACCGCCACGCCTTCCATGCCGGCAACCACGCCGACGTGCTCAAGCACACGGTGCTGATTGCCACGCTCGACCATCTGCTTGAAAAAGAGGCAGCCCTCACGGTCGTCGACACCCACGCCGGCGCCGGCCTGTACCGGCTCGACGGCGACTACGCCGACACCAGCGGCGAGGCGGCAGACGGCATCCTGCGGCTTCTCGCACCCAAGAAAGAGACCGCGGCGGCCGCGCCCGCTGCTGCAAAGTCGGCCGCCAAGAAAGTGGCGCCGGAAGCCGAAGCCCCGCTGGCCGACGCGATTGCGCGCTACCTCGGCGTGATCGCCGACTTCAACCCCAAGGGCGGCGCCCGCGTCTACCCCGGCTCGCCGTTCATCGTGCAGCACCTGCTGCGCGACCACGACAAGCTCAAGCTGTTCGAACTGCATCCGACCGATGCCCGCACGCTGGACGCCAACATCGCCCAGCTCGAGGCCGGCCGCCAGATCGCCGTGCTGCGTGAAGACGGCTTCGGCAGCGCCACCAAGTTCCTGCCGCCGCCCTCGCGCCGCGCGCTGGTGCTGATGGACCCGAGCTACGAGATCAAAAGCGACTACGGCCGCGTGCTCGACTTCGCAGCCGAGGCGCTCAAGCGCTTCGCCACCGGCACCTACGCCGTCTGGTATCCGATCATTCCGAGGCCCGAGGCGCACGATCTGCCGCGTCGGCTGAAGACCATGGCGACCAAGGCCGGGAAGCCGTGGCTGCATGCCACGCTGACGGTCAAGTCGAGCAAACTGACGGCCACGCCGACCGGCGAAACCAAGCGTCCGGGACTGCCGGCCAGCGGCATGTTCCTGATCAATCCGCCCTACACGCTCAAGCCGTTGCTGGCCGCCGCATTGCCGCAACTGGCCGAAAAGCTCGCGCAGGACCGGCACGCCACCTTCTCGCTCGAAGCCGGGGGCTGATCGGCCCCTGCCGGACGAAAGCCTATCGGCGCTGCCGCGGCGGCACGATCACCTTGCGGCGCGCCGGAACCTTGGCCCTGGGGCGCTCGGCCACCGGTGCCGGCGCCGCGGCATCGCCCGGCTCCACATCCACACCGCCGCAGCGCATGCCCGACGGGCCGACCACCGACAGCGCGACCTGCTTGATGCCCAGCCCCGTGAGGCCGATGCGGTCCGCTGCGGCGCGGCTCAGGTCGATCACCCGGCCCTGCGTGTAGGGGCCGCGGTCGTTGATGCGCACCAGCACTTCGCTGCCGTTGACCAGGCTGCGCACGCAGACGCGGGTGTTGAAGGGCAAGGTCTTGTGCGCGGCCGTCATGGCGCTCATGTCGAAGCGCTCGCCGTTCGCCGTCTTGCGCTGGTGGAACTGGATGCCGTACCAGGAAGCCCCGCCGCGCTCGAAGATTTCGCGCGGCCCGTCGTCGCCGGGCACGCCGTCATCGGGCGTCAGTTCGCCGGTGCCCGATACCGCAAGGTCGTAGCGCACCGAAGGCACATCCGACCGCGCGGAGGCTCCCGGCGGAACCGCCAGCGCCGGTGACAGCGGCCGCAGCCGCGACCCCGACGCGGCACCGGGGTCGGCTCCGCTCTCTGTCGCGGGCGGCATGGCGCAGCCTGCGAGCGCGCAGGTCGCAGCGACGAGCGCGAGACGAAGCCCCGCGCGCAGCGACGACCCTGCGGCGCGCCCTCTCAATCGAGGCGCTCCAGCACAGCCAGCGTCGCCGCCGACTGGTTCATCGTGTAGAAGTGGATGGCCGGCGCGCCGCCGTCGCGCAGGCGCGCGCACAGGTCCGTCACCACGTCCAGGCCGAAGGCCTTGATCGACGCCGTGTCGTCGCCGAAGCCCTGCAGCCGCAGGCGAATCCAGCGCGGAATCTCGGCGCCGCAAGCATCCGAGAAGCGCATCAGCTGCGTGGAGCTGGTGATGGGCATGATCCCCGGCACGATGGGTGTGTCCAACCCCAGCTTGCGCGCGTCGTCCACGAAGCGGAAATAGGCCTCGGGGCTGAAGAAGTACTGCGTGATGGCTGAATCGGCCCCCGCCTTCACCTTGGCCGCAAAGGCCTGCAGGTCGGCTTCGGGCGAGCGGGCCTGCGGGTGCACTTCGGGGTAGCAGGCCACCTCGATGTGAAAGTCGCGCCCCGTCTCTTCGCGGATGAAGGCGACCAGGTCGCTTGCGTACTGGAACTCGCCGCCGACGCCGTAGCCGCTCGGCAGGTCGCCGCGCAATGCCACGAGGCGTTTGATGCCCATCGCCTTCAGCTCGGCCAGTTGCTCCCGCACCGTGGCCTTGGTGGCGCCGATGCACGAGAAATGGCTCGCGGCGTCGACGCCTTCGTCCAGGATCTCCTTCACCGCACCGAAAGTGCCGTGGTGCGTGGAGCCGCCGGCGCCGTAGGTGACCGAGCAGAACTGCGGCTTGCGTACATACAGCTGCTGGCGCACCGCGCGCAGCTTGACCGCGCCTTCGGGCGTCTTGGTCGGAAAGAATTCGAAACTCAGCGGAAGGCGCACCTGCGTCTCCTTAGGAACCGGTCGCGCCCGTCGCGCGCACGGCGTGAATGAAAAACTCGCGGTTGCCGTCGCCGCCCGCGATGGGGCTGTCGAACCACTGCAGCACCTTGAGGCCGAGCGCCTCGCAGGCGTCGCGCAGCCGCTTCTCGACCACCGGGTACATCGCCTCGTCGCGCACGATGCCGCCCTTGCCGACCTGGCCCGGCTGCAGTTCGAACTGCGGCTTGACGAGCATCAGCAACCGGCCGTCGTCGGCCAGGAATTCGACCACCGCCGGCAGCACCAGCGTGGCCGAAATGAACGACAGGTCGCCCACGATCAGGTCGAAACGCCATTCGGAAGGCTCCTCGCCTTCTTCCTGCAGATCGTCCGCCGACAAGGCCCGCGCGTTGACGCCTTCGATGGCGACCACGCGCTCGTCCTCGCGCAGCTTGGCGTGCAACTGGCCGTGGCCGACATCGACGCCCACGACCTTGGCCGCGCCGCGCTGCAGCAGGCAATCGGTGAAGCCGCCGGTCGACTGGCCCACGTCCAGGCACAGCTTGCCGGCGGGGTCCACACCGCTCACCGTCAGCGCGCCTTCGAGCTTGAGCCCGCCGCGCGAGACATAACGCGCCTCGGCCGCATCGTCGAGCTCAAGCTCGGCCGATTCAGGCACTTCGTCCTTGTTCTTGACGACCGAGCGCCATGCGTCGCTCGTGCCCGCATCGCGCCAGCGCATGCCGCCGGCGATGAGCCGGACAGCTTGCGAACGCGACGCAGCCATGCCGCGTTCCACCAACAGTTGATCAGCGCGCATGGGCGAAGCGCCGGGCCGCCCCAAGCAAGCTCGCACCGCGGTGCGAAGCACGGAGGTTTTTCATCATGCTTTTAGTAGCGGTACGTGTCCGGCTTGTACGGGCCGTTCTTGCTCACGCCGATGTAGGCGGCCTGGGCGTCGGTCAGCTCGGTCAGCATGGCGCCGACCTTCTTCAGGTGCAGGCGCGCCACCTTCTCGTCGAGGTGCTTGGGCAGCACGTAGACCTTGCCGACCTGGTAGGCGTCGGGCTTGGTGAAGAGCTCGATCTGCGCGATGGTCTGGTTGGCGAACGACGACGACATCACGAAGCTCGGGTGGCCCGTGCCGCAGCCCAGGTTCACCAGGCGGCCCTTGGCCAGCAGGATGATCTTCTTGCCGTCCGGGAAGGTGATGTGGTCCACCTGCGGCTTGATTTCTTCCCACTCGTACTTCTCGATCGACGCGACGTCGATCTCGTTGTCGAAATGGCCGATGTTGCAGACGATGGCCTGGTCCTTCATCTTGGCCATGGTGTCGTGCGTGATGACGTCCTTGTTGCCGGTGGTGGTCACGAAGATGTCGGCCTTGTCGGCGGCGTATTCCATCGTCACGACCTTGTAGCCTTCCATCGCGGCCTGCAGGGCGTTGATGGGGTCGATTTCGGTCACCCACACCTGGGCGCTGAGGGCGCGCAGGGCCTGGGCCGAGCCCTTGCCCACGTCGCCGTAGCCGGCCACGCAGGCCACCTTGCCGGCGATCATCACGTCGGTCGCGCGCTTGATGCCGTCCACCAGCGATTCGCGGCAGCCGTACAGGTTGTCGAACTTGCTCTTGGTGACCGAGTCGTTCACGTTGATGGCGCGGAACAGCAGCGTGCCCTTGGCGCTCATCTCGTTCAGGCGATGCACGCCGGTGGTCGTCTCTTCGGTCACGCCGATGATCTCGGCCGACTTGCGGGTGTACCAGGTGCCGTCCACGGCCAGCTTGGCCTTGATGGCGGCGTAGAGGATGCGCTCTTCCTCGCTGGTCGGGTTGGCCAGCACGCCCAGGTCCTTCTCGGCGCGTTGGCCCAGGTGCATCAGCAGCGTGGCATCGCCGCCGTCGTCCAGGATCATGTTCGGGCCTTCGCCCTTCGAACCCTTGGGGCCGAAGTCGAAGATGGCATGCGTGTATTCCCAGTAGTCGGTCAGCGACTCGCCCTTGATCGCGAACACCGGCGTGCCGGCGGCGGCGATGGCGGCGGCGGCGTGGTCCTGCGTCGAGAAGATGTTGCACGAAGCCCAGCGCACTTCAGCGCCCAGGGCTTGCAGCGTCTCGATGAGCACGGCCGTTTGAATGGTCATGTGCAGCGAGCCGGTGATGCGCGCGCCCTTGAGCGGCTGCGCCTTCGAGAACTCTTCGCGGATGGCCATCAGGCCGGGCATTTCGGTTTCCGCGATGCGGATTTCCTTGCGGCCCCAGGCGGCGAGGGACAGGTCGGCGATCGCCTGGTCGGCGGTGGACACGGGGGTGGGCTTGAGAACAGCGCTCATGGAGGACTCCAAAACTGGTTTGAAAGATGCCACTGCGTTCGGGGGTCTGACGGAAAAAGGACTCACCGCGAGAACAGCGGATGAGCGTGGTTGCGATGTGGTCCGAGCCTCACGCCTGACGGCGCTGCAACGCTCCTCGGAACGGCGGATTGTAGACGGGGTGTCCGGCCGAGCCAACCGCTGGGGTATCCCATATGACGGGAAGCACGTTTGGTTTTCGAGGCGTACATTGATCCGCACTCCAACACAAAGAACCTCTCCATGCTCTACAGAATCCCATCGACCCTGCTGGCTGCGGCCGCCCTTCTTGCCGCCGCGGCCGCGCCGGACATCGCCTCTGCGCAGGCTGCCTCCGAACAAGTCCGCATCCGCGGCACCATCGTCCGCGTCGACGCCAAGACCCTCGTGGTGCAGGACCGCGGCGGCGAAGTCGTCAGCCTCGCGCGGCCGGCCGACATGCAGCTGTCGGAGGTCTACCGCATCAAGCTCGCCGACATCAAGCAGGGCAGCTTCATCGGCACCGCCGCCATGCCGCAGGCCGACGGGACGCAGAAGGCGCTCGAAGTCGTGGTGTTCCCCGAGGCCGCGCGCGGCACCGGCGAAGGCCATCGCCCGTGGGACCTGCTGCCGCAGAGCACCATGACCAATGCCACCGTCGCCGACCTGGCCGCGGCGCCTCGATCGGTGAAGGGCGGCCAGCAGTTGCGCCTGACCTACAAGGGCGGCGAGAAGACCGTCATCGTGCCGCCCGACGTGCCGGTCGTGACCTTCCGCCCCGGCACGGAGGCGCTGCTGGTGCCCGGCGCCAAGGTGCTGGTCAACGCACAGGAAAAGAACGGCACGCCCACGGCGCTGCGCGTGACGGCCGGGCGCAACGGCTTCGCGCCGCCGATGTAGGCATTCAGCACGGCTTTCAATATCCAAGGGAAATCCCGCAGGCATTTCTATCGCTGCGGCGCCCTTGGCCGTGCCGGTGCGGCGTATCGTGGCGAGGGACTTTTGCCGTCCGGCCGGTCCTCGTTTGCCATTCACCCGTTCACCCGACACAGGAGATTCCGCACCATGGCCACTGCCAAGAAAGCCGCCGCCAAGAAGACCACTGCCAGCAGCAGCAGTAGCAGCAAGACGGCCGCCCCCAGCGCCGCCGACATGCTCAACCCGATGAAGAATCTCAAGGGCATGACCGACCGCCTGCAGGAACTCAACCTGACCGGCGGCGCGGGCAAGCTGCTCGACAGCGGCCGCAAGGATCTTCAGGCGCTGATGCAGGCGAACGAAAAGTCCTACCAGGGCCTGCAGACCGTGGTGCAGCGGCAAACCGAAATGATCAAGAGCGCCATCACCGAATGGCAGGCGGCCGCCAAGGAAATGCCCGGCAACGACGCCAAGGCCAACCTCGCCAAGCTCGACGAGCTCGGCCGCCAGTCGTTCCAGCGCGCCATCGACGACATCAAGGAACTGGCGAACCTCGCGGCCAAGTCGCAGGCCGACGCCTTCGACGTGGTGCGCCAGCGCATCCAGTCCAATGTGGACGAAGTGACCAAGATGCTGCAGCGCAAGTAGGCGCGGGGCGCTCGCGCGATGACCGCCGTCCCACCCGCTATCGAGCGGCGCAGATGCGGGCGTATGGGATGACGGAGGCTTTCTAGGGCATAAAGCGGGGCATGGACCTGCAGTCTTTCTCCAAACTCATCGCCAAACGCCTCTATCCGCTGCTGCGGAATGAAGGATTCAAGGGCTCCGGAAGCACGCTGCGGCGCATCGACGGGCCGCTGGTGCATGTCTTCAACGTGCAGGGCGGCTCGGGCGGGGCGCGGTGCTACATCAACCTGGGGGCGCACCTGTCGTTCCTGTCGACCGGCACGGCCGACTGGCAGCCCGAGAAGCTGACCGAGGCGGAGTGCGCGTTCCGCGGCCGCATCGAGCCGCCGCCGGAACAGCGCGTCGGCTGGGTCTACGGCGCATCGGAAGAAGAGGCGGACCGCAACGTCTCGGCCCTGATCGCGGCCTGGGATAGCCAGGGGCGCGCTTTCTTCGCCCCATACACGGCCTACCCCGCCGACTTCGTTCGTCTCGTCGAAGGGCTGGTTCCCGACGAGGTCCACCCGGCGACCTGCCTCACGATGGCGCGTCTCGCGCTCGAGCTGGGCAACAAAGCGAAGGCCCTCGCGCTCATCGACTCGGGCCTGGCCCGCGCCAAGCCTCAGGCCACCGGCCTCCTGCAGTCGCTCTCGCGGATGCGCGAAACCGCGGGCGCATCGTAAGGATCCAGACCGGCTTGCGCCTCCGAGCCGGCCCGCCACGGGCCACCTTCTAAAATCGCGGCATTCCCCCGCCGATTGCCCATCTTGTCTTTTGTTGCCGAAACCCGCCGCCGCCGCACCTTCGCGATCATTTCCCACCCTGACGCCGGCAAGACCACGCTGACCGAAAAGCTGCTGCTTTTCTCCGGCGCGATCCAGATCGCCGGCTCGGTGAAGGCGCGCAAGGCCTCGCGCCATGCCACCTCCGACTGGATGGAAATCGAAAAGCAGCGCGGCATCTCGGTGGCCTCCTCGGTCATGCAGATGCTCTACCGCGACCACGTCATCAACCTGCTCGACACGCCCGGCCACAAGGACTTCTCGGAAGACACCTACCGCGTGCTCACCGCCGTCGACTCGGCGCTGATGGTGATCGACGCGGCCAACGGCGTGGAAGCGCAGACGCGCCGGCTGATCGAGGTTTGCCGCCAGCGCGACACGCCCATCATCACCTTCGTCAACAAGATGGACCGGGAAGTGCGCGAGCCGCTGGACATCCTCGACGAAGTGGAGCGCGAGCTCGGCATGCCCTGCGTGCCGATGACCTGGCCCGTGGGCCAGGGCAAGAGCTTCCGCGGGATCATGAACCTGCGCACACAGACGATGACGGTGTTCGAGTCCGGTAGCGAACGGCTGCCGCACGATTTCGAGACGATTCCGCTGACGGAACGCGACAAGCTCACCCAGCGCTTCGGCGCCGATTTCGAATCCGCCATGGACAGCATGGAGCTGGCCACCGGCGCCTCCCCCACCTGGGACCGGGAAGCTTTCCTGGCCGGCAAGCAGACGCCGGTGTTCTTCGGCTCGGGCGTGAACAACTTCGGCGTGATGGAAGTGCTCGATGCGCTGGTCGACCTGGCGCCCTCGCCGCAGTCGCGCACCAGCACCACCATGGTCAATCGCCAGCCGGTGGTGAAAGAGATCCAGCCCGAGGACAAGGACTTCGCGGGCGTGGTCTTCAAGGTGCAGGCCAACATGGACGCCAACCACCGCGACCGCATCGCCTTCGTGCGCATGGCCTCGGGCAAGTACACGCCGGGCATGAAGCTCAAGGTGCAGCGCACCTCGAAAGAACTGCGCCCCACCAGCGTCGTGACCTTCATGAGCCAGCGCCGCGAGGCCGTCGAAGAGGCCTATGCGGGCGACATCGTGGGTTTCACCACCCACGGCGGCGTGCAGCTGGGCGACACCATCACCGACGGCGCGAGCCTGCAGTTCACCGGCCTGCCCTTCTTCGCGCCCGAGCTGTTCATGACGGTGATCCTGAAGAACCCGCTGCGCACCAAGCAACTGCAGCAGGGCCTGGCCCAGCTCGGCGAAGAAGGTGCGATCCAGGTGTTCCGCCCCGAAGTCGGCGGGCCGATGCTGCTGGGTGCCGTCGGCCAGCTGCAGTTCGAAGTGGTGCAGCACCGCCTGAAGGCCGAATACGACGCCGACGTGCGGCTCGAAGGCTGCCAGTACACGGGCGCGCGCTGGATCACCGCCGACACGCCGGCTGAGCTGCGCGAGTTCGTCAACGCCTACCCGGTTCGCATGGCCAAGGACGCGGCCGACACACTGGCCTTCCTGTGCACCTCGCCGTACGACGTGCGGCTGGCGCAGGAGCGGTTTCCGAAGATTCATTTCCATCCGCTGCGGGAGCACGCGGGGCTGGCGCTGCAGAGCGCGGGCTGAGCAAGAAGGGTCAGCTGCCCGTCGAGGCGTAGTGGCGCGCCGCGCCGGCGGGAAGCTGCACGCAACCGCCGGTACGATCGCGGACTCCGCAGAGATCGCTCGCCATGTCCTCGTCTTCTTCCTTGCCCCCCTCGCCCACCCACCTGCTCCCGCTGGCCCGTTGGCCGGCGCCCGCACGCCGCGCGCTCGTTGGCGTGTTCACCGACATCGACGACACGCTCACCAGCGAAGGCGCCATCACCGCCGATGCACTGCAGGCGTTGGGCGACCTCAAGGCGGCGGGCCTCGCCATCGTGGCGATCACGGGGCGGCCCGTGGGCTGGAGCCTGCCCTTCGTCAACACCTGGCCGGTCGATGCCATCGTGGCGGAGAACGGCGCGGTGGCGCTGCTGCCCTCGGCCGACGGCCGGGTCGAAAAGCGCTACCAGCAGGATGCGCCCACGCGCGCCGCCAACTTCGCGCGCATGCAGGCGGTGCTGGCACGCATCGAGCAAGAGATTCCGGGGGCCCAGCGCGCCACCGACTCGCCGGGCCGCGAGACCGACATCGCCATCGACCACAGCGAGTTCGTGCAGCTGAGCGAACAAACCATTGCGCAGGTGGTCGCGCTGATGCGCGGCGAAGGCATGCACGCCACGGTGAGCAGCATCCACATCAACGGCTGGTACGGCGACAACGACAAGCTCGAGGGCGCGCGCTGGATCGTGCGCGAGCTGTGGGGCCGCACGCTCGACTACGAGCTCGACCGCTGGGCCTACGTGGGCGACTCCACCAACGACCAGCTGATGTTCCGCACGTTTGCAAGCAGCATCGGCGTGGCGAACGTGGCGCGCTTCGTGCCGCAGCTGGAGCACCTGCCGCGCTATGTGACGGAGGGCGAGCGCGGCACGGGGTTTGCCGAGGCGGCGCGCGCGATTCTTTCGGTGCGCAGCGCTACTCGCTGACCGGCAGGCTGCGAGCGGTGCGGCGCAGCACTGCCCACTGGCGCCAGATGCCGAAGGCGGCGATCAGCAGCAGCAAGGCCGCATAGCCTTCCACCGTGTTCAGCAGGCCGAGCGGCTTCACCAGGAAGCCCGCCAGCATCGCGGGCAGGCTGAACGCGAGGTAGCAGACCACGAAGATGGCCGCGAACAGCTCGCCGCGCTCATGCGAATCGGCGAGCGGTGCCAGCGTCTGCACCAGCGCCGAGAAGGCCCCGCCGAAGCCCAGGCCCGCGACCGCGGTGCCGACGAAGAACAGCGCGAGCGACTTCGTTGCCAGCGACGCCAGCAGCAACGCGAGGCCGACCGCGATGCTCGCCGTGCCGAAGACGACTGCCCCGGGCGGGGAGACGCGGCTGAGCAGCGTCGGCGCAAGCGCGCCGAAACCGGATAGCACCGCCACTGTGAGGCCGTTGACCACGCCGTTGTCGATGTGGAACACATGCAGCATCAGCGACGGCGCCAGCGAGAGGTAGAGGCCGCCCAGCGCCCACACCGCGACGAACACCGGCAGGCCGCGCAAGAAATCGGCCCGGGCCCGCACGGGAATCGACACGCGCGGCATCAGCGAGGCCAGCGCACCGGGGCGCGGCGTGACGGTCTCCGGCATCCACAGCACCACGGCCGCGCCCACCGCGAACACCACGGCCAGCACGCCGAAAACCAGCACCACAGGCTGGGCAGTGAACTTGACCGCGATGCCGGTCAGCAGCGCGCCCACCGCGAGCCCCGCGAGCGGCGACACGCTGGTGATCATCGCGCCCAGGCGCTTGCGCGATGCCGGCGCCGCCTCGACCACCGCCGCGCTCAACGCGCCGCTCGCGATGCCCGTGGCCACGCCCTGCACGACACGCGCGACGATCAGCCCGGCGATGTCCTGCGCCAGCACGAACAGCCCCATCGCCACCGCCTGCAGCACCAGCGCTGCCAGCACCACCGGGCGGCGGCCGATGTGGTCGGACAGCGAGCCGGCCACCAGCAGCGAGATCAGCAACGCAATCGCGTAGATCGCGAACGCCACCGTGAGCATCGACGCCGAAAAGCCCCAGGCGTGCTGGAACACGACGAACAGCGGCGTGGGTGCGGCCGCCGCGAAGAAAAAGGCGAAGAGCACCGCGGCCAGCAGCGGAAAACCGACCGCTGCCGGCAGGCGCCAGGGCCTGGAGCGGGCAGCGATATCGGCGGTGGCAACGGCGAGTTCAGGGCAGGAGGAAGACATGTCTGATCCTTAACGCAATTTTTTTAGCTTTTTGCGATTCTAGACCTGCAAATTCACTAAAGCAAATAAGTTTGCGTTAAAGTCCTCGCATGAACGATGTTGTCCTTCCCAACAAGCGTCCCGGCGGCCGCAGCGCCCAGGTGCAGGCGCTGGTGCGTACCGCCCTCGAACAGCTGGTGGCCGAGGAGGGGCGGGAACGCGTCACCGTGCCGGCCGTGGCCGAGCGCGCGGGAGTCAGCGCCTCCAGCATCTACCGGCGCTGGGGCGACCTGTCGGGCCTGCTGGCCGAGACGGCCACGCACCGGCTAGACCCCAACCGGCCGCTCCCCGATACGGGCTCGCTGCGCCAGGACCTGACGTCGTGGGCGCAGGAACTCATCACCCACCTTGCGCAGCCGTGCAGCAAGTCGTTGTTGAAAGCTGCGGCCGCGCTGGCCAACGACGGTGCGGACACCGACTGCCTGCGCAACCGCCGCAAGGAAGCGCTGACGCTGGTCGAGCAGGCGCGCGCCCGCGGCGAGCATGCGCCCGAGGCGCAACAGGTGATCGATCACCTGATTGCGCCGATCGTGTTCCGGCTGGTGTTTGGGGCCGATCCGGTGAAGCCGGAGCTGGCGGAGCGGTTGGTGGGGGAGTTGTTTGCCATCACCGACAAGGCTAATTAATGCGCCTTAATAGCTCGCCAAAGCCCGTTGGACATGTCGATCGACTCGACACATCATCCGAACATGTTTAAAAAATCAGACTAAATCGACATGTTGTGCTGCCATGTCGATGACATCGACATGGCAGTCACTTCACCAGCTCGGCAAAAAGTGCATCGTTGATGTAGTACTTTTCGCGTCCGCGCTTGCTTTCACGCAAGACGCCGAGCTTGACCAGCGCCTGAAGGTAGCCTGAGGCCGTTTGCCGCTTGGCAATCCCAGCGTCCACCAGGAACTGGATCTTGGTGTACGGGTGCCGGAAGATCACCTCGATCAAGTCCTTGCTGTAGACGCCAGGCGCCTCGCGCTGCACGCGTTCACGAACCTGTTCCATCAGGTCGCGGATCCGGTTGACTTGATCGAAGGTCTGCTGAGCAGTGCTTTCGACAGCACGCAGCATGAACAGCAGCCAGTTTTCCCAGTCCTGCGATTCCGTCACGCGACGCAGCCCGTCGTAGTAGTCCGCCTTGTTCGCGATGATGTAGCGCGACAAGAACAGCACGGGAATGTCCAGCAACCCCTTGTCGACCAGGAAGAGCAGATTCAGGATGCGGCCCGTGCGCCCATTTCCATCAGGAAAAGGGTGGATCGCCTCGAACTGGTAGTGCATCACCGCCATCTTCAGCAGCGGGTCCAGATCGTCTTCGGCGTGGATGAATTTCTCGAGATTCGCCAGCTTGTTGCGAATGACGGCCTCGCCGACCGGTGGCGTGTAGACCACCTCGCCGCGTCCGTTCTTCAAGGCGGTGCCGGGGACGGCCCGCACATCGAATTCGATCTGCTTGATGCGCTGGGCGATTTCAATGAACAGGTTGGTCGCCAGCGGGCGCGTCTTCAGCGCATCGAAGCCGTGATAGAGCGCCTCGCGGTAGCGCAAGACCTCCTTGGTCTGCGCGTCGGTGTTGCCATCGGCATCGGCATCGGCCCGGTAGAGCTCGTCATTGGTCGTGACGATGTTCTCGATTTCCGAAGACAACCGCGCCTCTTGCAGCACGACGCTGCTGATCAGCACCGCCTGGTTCGGAATCTGCGCGGCCAGGCCCCGCAAATTGGCCAGCACGCGGTTGGCACCGATGGCCTGCTTGAGCACCACCTTGCTTTCGAGTTCGAAAGCGGGCGGCAGCAGCGGAAGGTCATTGAATGGCTGGTTTCGGTCGAACTTCATTTAGCGCCGCCGAGGGCGGACATGCATAGAAAAGGCCGATCTTTATACATGTCTCGCCGAACATGTTTAAAAAATCGGATTTTTTAAACATTAACCGTGCGCTATTGACGGATCAAGAGCCCTTCGCCAACCCCAGCTTCTCGATCACCACCTTCTCCTTCACCACCGTGTCCTGCGCGAACTTGGTGTACGTGGCCGAGCTCATGTAGTTCGGCAGCATGTCGTAGCGCCCGAGCGAGGCCACATAGCTCGGCTCTTCCATCGCCTGCTTGAACGCGTCGTGCAGCTTCTTCACCACCTCGGGCGGCGTGCCCTTGGGTGCGCCGATGCCGAAGGGCGAGTTCTGCACGATGTCGTAGCCCAGCTCCTTGAGCGTGGGCGCATCGGGGAACTTGGCCAGGCGCTTGTCGCCCCAGGTGTTGAGTACGCGCAGCTTGCCGGCCTCGACCTGCGGCGCAAAGCCGGTGCTGTCGGCGGCGGCCATCAGCTGGCCGCTGACCACGGCGAGCATCAGGTCGGCGCTGCCCTTGTAGGGCACGTGCTGCAGCTGGATGCCGGCCTGCTGCGCAATGATTTCGGTCGTCAGGTGCGGGCTGGTCAGGTTGCCGGTGGAGCCGTAGGTGAGCTTGCCGGGGTTGGCCTTGGCGTAGGCGACGAAATCGGCCCAGGTCTTGAACGGGCTGTCGGCCGGCACCACGATGCCGAAGGCATAGCCGGTCACGTTCAGCACATAGCTGATGTCCTTGAGCGGGTCCCAGTTGATCTTGGTGGTGTAGCCGAGGCGAAACACGCCGAGCGGAATCTGCGCGACGGTGTAGCCATCGGGCTGCGCGGTCTGCAGCGCCTGCGCGGGCAGCGTGCCGCCGGCGCCGGGCTTGTTGTCGACGATGACCGGCTGGCCAATGATCTTGCTCGCGTTGTCGGCAAGCTGGCGCATCGTGATGTCGGTCGGCCCGCCCGCGGGGAAGGCGATGACCAGCTTGATGGGCTTGGCGGGAAACGCCTGGGCAAATGCCGCCAGCGGAAAAGCAACACCGCACGCGGCGAGCGTGGCGGCACAGAGAAGGGAACGGCGGGACATGGCGGGGCTCCTGAGAACGTGAACAACCGCGCATTGGGCCTTGCCCCGCCGGGCCGGGCAATCGGGGCTCACCCGACTGCTGTCGCGCAGGTTGCTCCCAGCCTCAGCCGGCAGCCTGGTCGAAGCCTTCGAGCACGTTCACCGTGTTGACGCCCACCTCCGCCACCGCATAGCCGCCTTCGAACACGAACACCGTGGGTAACCCTGCGCGCGCGAGGTCTTCTCCCATGCGCAGGTAGTCGTCGCTCTTGAGCTTGAAGCCGGAGATGGGGTCGCCTTCGAAGGTGTCGACGCCCAGCGAAACCACCAGCGCGCCCGCCTTTACTTTTGCGATGCCGTCGAGCGCCGTCTTCAGCGCCGCGCGCCATGCCGCGAAGTCGGTGCCGCGCGGCAGCGGCAGGTTGTGGTTGAAGCCTTCGCCCTCGCCGGCGCCGCGTTCGTCGGCGTGGCCGAGGTAATACGGGTAATCGGTGAACGGATCGCCGTGCAGGCTCGCGAAGTGCACATCGCTCCGGTCATAGAAGATGGCCTGCGTGCCGTTGCCGTGGTGGTAGTCGACATCGAGCACGGCCACGCGCTCCACGCCCGCATCGCGCAGCGCCTGCGCGGCCACCGCGGCGTTGTTGATGAAGCAGTAGCCGCCGAAGAAATCGCTTCCCGCGTGGTGACCCGGCGGCCGCGTGAGCGCGAAGGCCGAGCGCTGGCCGGCAAGGACGCGCTGCGTCGCCGTCCACGCGCAGGCCGCGCCCTGCCGTGCGGCGGCCCAGCTGCCGGCCGTGAGCGGCGTGCCCGCATCGAAAGAGAACAGCCCCAGCCGCGCCGGAAAGCTCTGCGGCAGCACATCGGTGCGCATGCCGCGCGTGGGCCAGTACGAAGGGAGCGCGTCGCGCGATGCATTCGCCGGATCGAGCGCCACCCACTCGTCCCACGCACCGGCGATGAAGTCGAGGTAGCGCGGCGCATGCACCTTCGCGAGCAACGCATCGTCGAGCGCATCGGGCGCCTGCAACGGGCCGAGCCCGCGGCGCTCCAGCTCATGCTTCACATGGTCGACGCGGGCCGGCACCTCGAAGCAGGGCACCAGTTCGCCACGGAACATTTCGACTTTGCCCTGGTGCAGTGCGTGCTGGTCGTTGTAGATGGTGAGCATGAAGAAGAAAAACAGGATCGGCATTGCGGAAGCCGCCGATCATGCCGCACGCCGCAGCACCGCCCGGCGCCTGCCGGACGCGGTGAGCCCGAACAGGTCCTTCGGGTCGTCGAGCTCGGGCACCAGTGCAATCCGCTGGCCGATGCCGCGCTCGATGGCCAGTTGGTGGATGTAGCGCAGCGCGGTGTAGTCCTCCAGCGCAAAGCCGACCGAATCGAACACGGTGACCTGCTCGTCGCTTTCGCGCCCGGGCACTTCGCCGATCAGCACCTTCCACAGTTCGTGCACCGGAAAGTCGGGGTCCAGCTGCTGGATCTCGCCCTCGACGCGGGTCTGCGCCTCGTACTCGACGAACACGCGGGCCATGCACAGCACGTCGGGATGCAGCTCGGTCTTGCCCGGCGAATCGCCGCCCACCGCGTTGATGTGCATGCCCGGCTCGATCATCTCGGGCGTGAGCACGGTCGCGCGGCCCTGGTGGGCGGTGACGGTGGTCACGATGTCCGCGCCGCGCACGGCTTCGGCCACCGAACGCGCGCGCACGATCTCCAGCGGCGTGCAGGCCGAGAGATGCCGAACCAGCTTGTCGGTGGCGTGCGGGTCGGTGTCGAACACGCGCACTTCCTCGATGCCCAGCAGCGCGTGGAAGGCCAGCGCCTGGAACTCGCTCTGCGAGCCGTTGCCGATCAGCGCCAGGCTGCGCGAGGCGGGCCGGGCCAGCGCCTTGGCGGCCATGGCCGAGGTGGCGGCCGTGCGCAGCGCGGTGGTGAGCGTGAGCTCCGACAGCAGCACCGGGTACCCCGTGTCGACCTCCGCCAGCACGCCGAAAGCCATGACGGTGGGCAGCCCCACCTGGGTGTTGTGCGGATGGCCGTTGACGTACTTGAAGGCGTAGGCGCCGTCGTCGGCCACCGGCATCAGCTCGATCACGCCGAGGTGCGAGTGGCTGGCAACGCGCGCCTTCTTGTCGAACTCGCGCCAGCGCAAAAAGTCGTCGCGCAGCGCGTCGGCCAGCGCCTCGAGGAATTGCGGAACGCCGGTTTCGTCCACCAGGCGAACCAGGCTGTGAACATCGATGAAGCGGGTCATGGCGAGGCTCCTTGCGTAGCCCGGCGCGGCGCTTCATCCGATCACATGTTCACTCCACATGGCTGATTCAGGATGCGCCTGCGCCAAGGGTTCAGGCCATTGTGCGCCTGCTTGCGCGCCCTGTCAGTCGAACCTGCGCTCTTCCTCGATACTGCGCTCCAGAAAGCGCCAGAGCCGCTCGTCCTCGCTGAAGGCCACGTTGAATCGCAGCCAGCCCGTCGTGCGCGGATGGACCAGGAACAACTGGCCCGGGCCGAGCATGATGCCTTCCGTCGCGGCGCGCTTCGAGAGCTCGGCGCTGTCGGCAATGTCCGGGTGCCGGGCCCACAAATACATGCCGGCCGCGGCTTCATGAAAAAGCTCGAAGCCCAGCCCGTTCAGCTTTCTCGCGACGCTGCCCTGCGCCTGCGCCAGGCGGTCGCGCAGGGCCTTGAGATGCTTGCGCCAGCGGCCGTCGGTCACGGTGCTGAAGGCCAGGCGCTCGGTGATGTCGGACGAGGTGAGGCCCGAGACCATCTTGAGCTGCGCCAGGTCTTCGAGCAGCTCGGGCTGCGCCACCACGTAGCCGACGCGGATGTTCGGCGAGATGGTCTTCGAATAGCTGCTCACGTAGACCACGTGGCGCAGTTGCCCGAGGCTGGCGAGCGAAGGACGCATCGACGCATCCATCTCCGCATAGATGTCGTTCTCGACCAGCGTGAAATCGTGCGCCTGCGCCAGCTGGAGCAGCTGCACCAGTTGCGGCAGCGAGGCCATCGAGCAGGTCGGGCTCTGCAGCCGGGGCTGGGTGAAGAAGGCCTTGGGCCGGTGCACCGCGAGCAGCGCCTCGAGCGCGGGCATGTCGTAGCCCGTGGGGATGCGCGGCACGCCGATGATCTCCACGCCCAGGAAGCGCAGCATGAACATCAGGTTCGGATAGCCCGGGTCGTCCACCAGCACCGAATCGCCCGGCTTGAGCAGGCGGCGCGCGACCAGGTCCAGCGCCTGGCTCGATCCCTGGGTCAGCAGGACCTGGCCAGCCTCCACCACGATCTGCTGCTCCGACAGCGCCTCGGCCGTCGCCATGCGCAGCGCCATATGGCCGAAGGGCAGGCCGTAGCCGCCGATGTCGGCGCCTTCGGAAGCCAGGTGGCGCAGGCTCCGGCGCATGCCGTCCTCGAACAGCCAGTCGTGCGGCAGCCAGCCGCAGCCCGGCTTGAGCGGGAGATTGCGGTTCTCGAAGATCTGCTGCAGGTACCAGCGGGCATCGAAGCGGGGGTCCGGCCGCGGTGCGCTGGCCGCACCGGCGCCGCTGTCTTCGCTGCGCCGCTTGACGAAGAAACCCGCGTTGGCACGCGACACCAGCAGGCCCTGGGCCACCAGCCGGTCGTAGGCCTCGACCACGGTGAAGACACTGACGCCATGGGCCGAGGCAAAGGCACGGATCGACGGCAGCTTGGTGTCGGCCTTGAGCTTCTGCGCGCCGATCAGGCCGCGCAGCCCTTCCACGATCTGGCTGACCAGCGGTGTCGGCTGTTCGGGGCGAAGAATGAGCATCGGGAGGCGTCTGCAGCGGTCCGGCCTGCACCATATTGAGGAAAGTATGTACAGGATACAAGACCAGTACAGTCCCGCCGGCGATCACTTCCGGTGTACATGGCTGGATCGATTCGCGCGACCTAGAGTGCCGTCATTCCTTCTTCAATGCACAGGCCGTACCCATGAAACGCGAACCCCACCTCAGCAATGCCGCTCTCATGGCACGCCGCAGCGCGGCCGTCGCGCGCGGCGTCGGGCAGGCCCACGAAATCTTCGTCAGCCGCGCCGCCAACGCCGAACTGTGGGACGTGGAGGGCCGCCGCTACATCGATTTCGCCGGCGGCATCGCGGTGCTCAACACCGGCCATTGCCACCCGGAGATCGGCGCTGCGGTCAAGGCGCAGGTCGACCTCTACTCCCACACCTGCTTCCAGGTGGTGGCCTACGAGCCCTATGTGGAGCTGGCCGAGCGCCTGAATGCGCTGGCGCCGGGCAACTTCGCGAAGAAGTCGATCTTCCTGAGCACCGGGGCCGAAGCGGTGGAAAACGCGGTCAAGATCGCCCGCGCCCACACCCGGCGCCCCGGCGTCATTGCCTTCAACGGCGGCTACCACGGCCGCACGATGATGACGCTGGGCCTGACCGGCAAGGTGGCTCCCTACAAGATCGGCTTCGGCCCTTTCCCGGGCGAGGTGTTCCATGCGCTGTACCCGAATGCGCTGCACGGTGTGAGCGTGGACGATGCCCTGCATTCGGTCGAACTGCTGTTCAAGAACGACATCGAGCCCGAACGCGTGGCGGCCTTCATCCTGGAGCCGGTGCAGGGCGAGGGCGGCTTCTACGTGGCGCCCAACGACTTCGTCGAAGGCCTGCGCGCGCTGGCCGACCGCCATGGCATCCTGGTCATTGCCGACGAGGTGCAGACCGGCGCGGGCCGCACCGGCACCTGGTTCGCCAGCGAGCAGTGGCCCGTGGCGCCGGACCTGATCACCACCGCCAAGTCGATGGCGGGCGGCTTCCCGATCTCGGGCGTGGTCGGCCGCGCCGAGGTGATGGACGCCCCCGCGCCCGGCGGCCTGGGCGGCACCTATGCCGGCAGTCCCATCGGCTGCGCCGCGGCGCTGGCGGTGCTCAAGGTGTTCGACGAAGAACAGCTGCTGGCCCGCAGCCGCGCGATGGGCGAGCGGCTCACCGCCGGCCTGCGCCGCATCGCAGCCGACGTGCCGGCCATCGGCGACGTGCGGGGGCTGGGCGCCATGGTGGCCATCGAACTGTTCGAAGAAGGCGACACCGCGCGGCCCGATGCCGCGCTGACCCGGAAGGTGGTCGCGGAGGCGGCGCGGCGCGGGTTGATCCTGCTGTCGTGCGGCGCCTACGGCAACGTCGTTCGCGTGCTGGTGCCGCTGACGGCATCCGACTTGCTTGTGGACGAAGGCCTGGCGCTTCTCGCGGACAGCTTCGCCGCGCTGCGCTGACCGAACGATCCTTTTGCTGAAATCCTCCATGACCGCAGAACCCTTGGTGCGCTTCCAGCGCGTCCAGAAGACCTACGACGGCGAACACCTGGTGGTGCGCCAGCTCGACCTGGACATTCACCGCGGCGAGTTCCTGAGCCTGCTCGGGCCTTCGGGCTCGGGCAAGACCACCACGCTGATGATGCTGGCGGGCTTCGAGTCGCCGACCTCGGGCGACATCTTGCTCGACGGCAAGCAGATCACCGGCGTGCCGCCGCACAAGCGCAACTTCGGCATGGTGTTCCAGAACTACGCGCTGTTTCCGCACCTGAGCGTGGGCCAGAACGTGGCCTATCCGCTGACGGTGCGCAAGGTGCCGAAGGACGAACAGCAGCGCCGCGTGCAGCGCGCGCTCGACATGGTCCAGCTGCGCGGCATGACCGACCGCCTGCCCGGCCAGCTCTCGGGTGGCCAGCAGCAGCGCGTGGCGCTGGCGCGCGCGCTGGTGTTCGAGCCCCAGCTCGTGCTGATGGACGAGCCGCTCGGCGCGCTCGACAAGCAGCTGCGCGAGCACATGCAGATCGAGCTCAAGGACCTGCACCGCCAGCTGGGCGTGACCTTCGTGTACGTGACGCATGACCAGGGCGAGGCGCTCACCATGAGCGACCGCGTCGCGGTGTTCAACGAAGGCGTGATCCAGCAGCTGGACACGGTGGACGGCCTGTACGAAAAACCGGCCAACCGCTTCGTGGCCGGCTTCGTCGGCGACAACACCGTGCTCAAGGGCCAGCTGGCCCACGGCGGCGAGCAGGCCGGGATGACGCTGCCCGACGGCCGCGTGCTGCAGGGGCTCAACGTCGGCGGCGCGGCAGCGGGCGCGGCCGTCGAGGCCTGCATCCGCCCCGAGCGGGTGGTGATGCACCGCAGCCCGGCCGCACAGGACGCACCCGGCGCCAACATGCTCGCCGCCCGGGTGTCGCGCGTCATCTACTTCGGCGACCACCTGCGGCTGCTGTGCGGCGTTGGCGACGGCCAGGCCGAAGCCACCGTGAAGCTGCCGCTGGACGGCCTCGACGGTGCCGCCGCGCCGCAGGCCGGCGAAGCGGTGGTGCTCGAATTTCCGATGGCGCATGTGCGCATCTACGCCCCCTGAACCCGGCCCCGCTGTTCACGCACAAGCTCCTCTTTACTTCATCACCCAGGAAGACTTCCCCATGAAAAAGACCCTCCTCGCCTGCACCGTCGCCGCCAGCTTCGCGCTGCCGGCCCTCGCCCAGCAGCAGCTCACCGTGGTCAACTTCGGCGGCGCCAACGCCAATGCCCAGAAGAAGGCCTACTACGAGCCCTACGAGAAGACCGGCACCAAGATCATCCCGGTCGAATACAACGGCGAGCAGGCCAAGATCAAGGCCATGGTCGAGACGAAGAAGGTCACCTGGGACGTGGTCGAGGTCGAGTCGCCCGATGCGGCACGCGGCTGCGACGAGGGCCTGTTCGAGAAGCTCGACTATTCCAAGATCGGCAACAAGGCCGACTTCCTCCCCGCCGCGGTCACCGACTGCGGCGTCGGCCTGTTCGTGTGGTCCACCGTGATGGCCTACAACGGCGAGAAGCTCAAGACCGCGCCCAGCAGCTGGGCCGACTTCTGGGACGTGAAGAAGATCCCCGGCAAGCGCGGCATGCGCAAGGGCGCGCGCTACAACCTGGAGTTCGCGCTCATGGCCGACGGCGTGAAGCCGGCCGATGTCTACAAGGTGCTGGCCACCAAGGACGGCGCCGACCGCGCCTTCAAGAAGCTCACCGAGCTCAAGCCCAACATCCAGTGGTGGGAAGCCGGTGCGCAGCCGCCGCAGTTCCTGGTGGCCGGCGACGTGGTGCTGACCACCGTGTACAACGGCCGCATCGACGCGGCCAACCGCGAAGGCCGCGACCTCAAGATCTACTGGCCGGGCGGCATCTACGACCTCGACTACCTGGTGATCCCGAAGGGCGCGCCGAACAAGGAGGCCTCGCTCAAGTACATCCAGTTCGCGATGCAGCCGGCCAACCAGTCGGTCTACGCGCAGAACATCGCCTACGGCCCCACCAACACCAAGGCCCTGGCTGCGCTCAGTCCCAAGGTGCTGGCCGACCTGCCGACCTCGGCGGCCAATGCCAAGGATGCGCTGCAGTTCAACGTCGGCTTCTGGGCCGACCAGGGCGAGGCGCTGGAGAAGCGCTTCGCATCCTGGGCCACGCAGTAACGAGCGGGCGCGAAAGAGGCCATGCACGCGGCAACGACTGTTTCCCTCGGTTCGGCGGAGGCACCGCCCGGCGAGCTGCGCCGTGCGCTGGCGCGCGCCGACGCCCGCCGCAAGTGGCGCGCCTTCGCGCTCACGGTGCCGCTGCTGGTGTTTTTGCTGCTCACGCTGCTGGTGCCCATCGTGGCGCTCTTGCAGCGCGCGGTCGAGAACCCTGAAGTGGCCAACGCGCTGCCGCGCACCGTGCGCGCGCTCGACGGCTGGAACCGCAAGGAGGCGCCCGCGCCGGCGGCCTATGCCGCCATCGCGGCCGACCTCGGCCAGCTGCCCGACAGCTCCGACGCGGGCGCCCTGGCGCGCCGCCTCAACACCGAGATCGCGGGCGCCCGTTCGCTGGTGATGGGCACCTTCCGCGCGCTGCCGATCGCCGGCACGCCTGAAGAAGTCAAGGCGCGCATGCTGGAGATCGATCCGCGCTGGGGCGAAGCGCCGTACTGGCAGGCGATTGCCAAGAACGGCTCACGCTGGACGCCGGACTACCTGCTTGCCTCGGTCGACCTGCGGCGCGACGCGGCCGGCGACGTGGCGCGCATGCCGCCCGACCAGCGCGCGTTCTCCGGCATCCTGCTGCGCACCTTCTGGATCAGCGCCGTGGTCACCTTCTTCTGCCTGCTGCTGGCCTATCCGCTGGCCTGGTGGCTGTCGACGCTGCCGGCGCGCAAGGCCAACGTGCTGATGATCCTGGTGCTGGTGCCCTTCTGGACTTCCATCCTGGTGCGCGTGGCCGCGTGGATCGTGCTGCTGCAATCCGAGGGGCTGGTCAACCGCGGCCTCATGGGCATCGGCCTCATCGACCAGCCGCTGGCGCTGCTGTTCAACCGCACCGGCGTGATCATCGCGATGGTGCACATCCTGCTGCCCTTCATGATCCTGCCGCTCTACAGCGTGATGAAGAGCGTGCCGCCCACCTACCTGCGGGCGGCCGTGTCGCTGGGCAGTTCGCCGCTGGCGGCGTTCTTCCGCGTGTATGTGCCGCAGACCTATCCGGGCATCGGCGCGGGTGCGCTGCTGGTCTTCATCCTGGCCATCGGCTACTACGTGACGCCGGCGCTGCTCGGCGGCGCGAGCGACCAGATGCTCAGCTACTACATCGCGCGCTACACCAACGTGGAAATCAACTGGGGCATGGCCTGCGCGCTGGGCGCCGTGCTGCTGGTCGCCACGCTGCTGCTGTATGCGGTGTACCGCCGCATCGGCAAGGCCGAGCTGAGCCTCGGCTGAACCGCACGAAAGACACACACGCATGTTCAAGCTCCCTCACTTTCCGGCCTACGCCACCTTCGCCGACAAGCTCGGCTGGTGGGCGGTGCGCGCGGGCTGCGTCGCGGTGCTGGCCTTTCTGCTGGCGCCCATCCTGGTGGTGATTCCGCTGTCGTTTTCCGACAGCTCGTTCCTGGCCTACCCGATTCCCGGCTGGTCGCTGCGCTGGTATCGCAACCTCTTCGAGTCGCCCGAGTGGGCGCGGGCGGCGCGCAACAGCTTCATCGTCGCGCCGGCCGCCACGGTGCTGGCCACCGTGCTGGGCACGCTGGCGGCGGTGGGCCTGTCACGCACCAACTTCGCCTTCAAGGGCCTCTTGATGAGCGTGCTGATCTCGCCGATGGTGGTGCCCATCGTGGTGGTGGGCGTTGCCACGTACCTCTACTTCGCGCCCATTGGCCTCGCCGACACCTACTTCGGGCTGATCGTGGTGCATGCGGCGCTGGGCGCACCCTTCGTGCTGACCACCGTGCTCGCCACGCTGGCCGGCTTCAACCAGAACCTGGTGCGCGCGTCGCTGAGCCTGGGCGAGACGCCGTTCAGGACCTTCATGCGCATCACGCTGCCGGTGATCGCGCCGGGCGTGATCTCGGGGGCGCTGTTCGCCTTTGCCACTTCGTTCGACGAGGTGGTGGTCACGCTGTTCCTCGCGGGGCCCGACCAGGTCACGCTGCCGCGCCAGATGTTCACCGGCATCCGCGAGAACATCTCACCCACCATCGCCGCCGTGGCGACGCTGCTGATCATCTTCACCACCACGCTGCTGCTGACGCTCGAATGGCTGCGCGGTCGGCGGCGCTGAAGCCCCCTGCGATGCCGACCAACACCACCCCGAACCAGCCGCTCGGCGGCAACACGATGCCGCGCTTCGCCGGCCCCGGCACGATGATGCGGCTGCCTGCGGCCCCCTCGCCCGAGGGGCTGGATGCGGCGTTCATCGGCGTGCCGCTGGACATCGGCACCTCCAACCGGCCGGGCGCGCGCTTCGGGCCGCGCCAGATCCGCGCCGAATCGGCGCTGCTGCGGCCCTACAACATGGCCACCGGCGCCGCGCCCTTCGACAAACTGAACGTGGCCGACCTGGGCGATGTGCCCATCAACACCTATTCGCTCGAAAAGTCCATCGACATCATCTCGGCCTTCTACGACACGGTGCTGGCCGCCGGCTGCGCACCGCTGACGCTGGGTGGCGACCACACCATCGCGCTGCCGATCCTGCGCGCGATGGCGCGAAAGCACGGCCCGGTCGCGCTGGTGCATGTCGATGCGCATGCGGACGTGAACGACGACATGTTCGGCGAGCGCATCGCGCACGGCACGCCGTTCCGGCGCGCGGTCGAAGAAGGGCTGCTGGCTTGCGACAAGGTCTGGCAGATCGGCCTGCGCGGCACCGGCTATGCGGCGGACGATTTCGACTGGCCACGCGCGCAGGGCTTCACCGTGGTGCAGGCGCACGAGGTCTGGTACCAGTCGCTCGCGCCGCTGATGGTGCAGGTGCGCGAGCGCATCGGCCCCACGCATCCGGTCTACATCAGCTTCGACATCGACGGCATCGACCCCTCGTTCGCCGGCGGCACCGGCACGCCCGAGATCGGCGGGCTCACCGTGCCGCAGGCGCTGGAGATCGTGCGCGGCTGCCGCGGCCTGAACGTGGTGGGCGCCGACCTGGTGGAGGTGAGCCCGCCGTACGACACGAGCGGCAACACCGCGCTGCTCGGCGCCAACCTGCTCTACGAGATGCTGTGCGTGCTTCCTGGCGTGCCCTTTCGCTGACACCGCTACCCATTTCATTCCGAGACAAAACCACACCATGGACACCCAGACTTCCCCCCTCGCCCTGCTGAACGACCCGACCCTGCTCAGGACCGACGCGCTGATCGCCGGCGAATGGATCGCGGGCGCCGGCCGCTTCGACGTGAACGACCCGGCCACCGGCCTCAAGCTGGTCGATGTGGCCAACCTCACCCGGGCGGACGCAGTGCACGCCATCGCCGCCGCCCACAAGGCGCTGGCCGCCTGGCGCGGCAAGACCGGCAAGGAGCGCAGCATCGTGCTGCGCAAGTGGTTCGACCTGCTCATCGCCAACGCCGAAGACCTGGGCCGCCTGATGACCGCCGAGCAGGGCAAGCCCTTTGCCGAGGCCAAGGGCGAGGTCGCCTACGGCGCGAGCTTCGTCGAATGGTTTGCCGAGGAGGCCAAGCGGGTGAACGGCGAGGTGCTGCCGCAGTTCGACAACAACCGCCGCCTGCTGGTGATGAAGCAGGCCATCGGCGTGTGCGCGGCGATCACGCCGTGGAATTTTCCGCTCGCGATGATCACCCGCAAGGTGGCGCCGGCGCTGGCCGCGGGCTGCACGGTGATCATCAAGCCCGCCGAACTCACGCCGCTGACCGCGCTGGCCGCGGCGGAACTGGCGGTGCGCGCCGGCATTCCGGCGGGCGTGCTCAACGTGCTCACGGCCGACAGCGAAAACAGCATCGCGATCGGCAAGGAACTGTGCGAGAGCGACGTCGTTCGCCATCTGAGCTTCACCGGGTCCACCGAAGTGGGCCGCATCCTCATGAGCCAGTGCGCGCCGACGGTCAAGAAGCTGTCGCTGGAACTGGGCGGCAACGCGCCCTTCCTGGTGTTCGACGATGCGGATGTGGACTCCGCCGTCGAAGGCGCCATGGCGAGCAAGTACCGCAACGCCGGCCAGACCTGCGTGTGCGCGAACCGGCTGTATGTGCAGGACGGCATCTACGACGCCTTCGTCGAGAAATTCGCGGCCAGGGTCCAGGCGCTCAAGGTGGGCAACGGCTTCGACGAAGGCGTGGTGCAGGGTCCGCTGATCGAGGAGGCGGCCATCGACAAGGTGCAGCGCCATGTGGCCGACGCCGTCGCCAAGGGCGGCAAGGTGCTGGCGGGCGGCCGCAGGATGCAGGGCCAGTTCTTCGAGCCGACGGTGGTTTCCGAAGCCACCGCCGACATGCTGTGCGCGCGCGAAGAAACCTTCGGCCCCTTCGCGCCCGTGTTCCGCTTCAAGACCGAGCAGGACGGCATCGACGCGGCGAACAACACCGAGTTCGGCCTGGCGAGCTACTTCTACACACGCGACGTGGGCCGCATCTTCCGAGTGGCGGAAGCGCTGGAATACGGCATGGTCGGCATCAACGCGGGCGTGATCGCCACCGAGCATGTGCCCTTCGGCGGCGTGAAGCAGTCGGGCCTGGGGCGCGAAGGCTCGCACCACGGCATGGACGACTACGTGGAGATCAAGTACCTCTGCCTGGGCGACATCCAACGATAGGGGAAGTCATGGCCTGCCCGCATCGGTTTGACGTGAGACCGATGTGCATTCCGACCACATCGCTTCGTGTGGTCGGCAAGGTTTTCGGAGCTGCCAGGAAACGCTAATCTAACGCTTGCCCGGTCCGCGCTTCATGCCCCGGGTGTTTGTCCGATGATCAACTCCTGGGGAGGACCTTATTTATGCGAATCCGGCGCAAAGCCCTACTCTTATCGATCCTGAGCTTTTCGTTTCTCAGTGAGGCAACGTCCCAATCACTCTGCATCGACTGCGTCAGTATTCGGGTGGGCAGGCCTCTGGTGGTGCGGGGGCCGGCAGCAAGCGATCTGGACACGACGTTTAACCAGGTCAAGCTGTCCAACAACGAGCGGCGCGGCTTTTCCGGAAACGGCATCAGCAACCATGCGACAGGCCTTGAACCATGGAGCATGGGAGGTGCAACAACACCAATCCCGACGCTCAACGGCGGAACTGCCGACGGGTTTTCCGATTGCGGCCGCTGGCTTGCCGACACTAAACGCCTGCCCAACAGCCTGATTCACGGATTTGTCCATTCCGAGACGCAGTGCAACTACAACGCCGGCCAGACGCGCAAGTCGATGGCTTACTCGACGTCTGCCGATAGCGGCGTGTCATGGACGACACCGCAACAGATCATCTCGGGATCAGACACGTTCGCGCCAAACAAGATCACGGGCGAGGGCGATTGCACTGTGGCAGACGGTGGAGACAGCTACTACTACGCATATTGCCTGCGAGCTTCCGATTGGCGAACCATCGTCGCTCGCGCACCGGTCACTTCACCGCAAGCGGGGAACTGGAAAAAGTGGTTCGGAGGCACCTGGACGGAACCTGGCCTGGCGGGACGTGCAACGGCCCTTCTTGCGGCTGACACTTCATCCCCTGGCAACGCGACGGACGCCATACTGGGTATGGGCTCAGGGCGCTGGATTTCGCAAAACCAAATGGTTCTTCTGGCCTCCGATTCCATCAACTACCCTCCCGGTCAGAACAATGGATTCGGTGGCGTCAAGATTTCCTTCTCTTCGGACAAGACCAACTTCACACGCTTGAAGGAGCCGCTCTGGGTGGCGGACTACCAGCAGTGGGACCGAGCCACGACCACCGCGCAGTCAGATCTGTTCGCCTATCTCAGCATCCTGAGCAACCAAGACAGCAGTAATCAATTCGTGAGTCCGTTCCTGGTGACCCACACTTACTTGCAACCCGGTGAGGGCTTCGACAAGCGCTATTTGGTGTTCCGTGATGTCACCATGACGGTGGGAGCCACGCCTGGCAGTCCCCAAGTGGGCGTTGCGCTGACTCGCTGGTACAACGCAGCTGCAAACGACATGCGCAGCACCGTTGCTCCGGTTCCCGGAAATTTCACTTCCTTCGCCATGGAGAAGTCCTTGGGCTACCTCATGACGAAGGCACCGTCGCAGTTTGCGTCGAGCCAACTCGAGGAATGCACCAGCAATTGGCCCGGTCATCCCGACAACCTGCTGACAAACCACGGCACCTGCAGCGGCTACACACGGTTGAGAACTGCCGGCTGGGTATTCCAATCGCCGCAACCGAACACGGTCCCGCTGTACCGCTGCTTCAATGCCACCAAGGTCCACCATTTCGCATCCAACCAGGCTGACTGCGAGGGCAACGGAACGATGGAGTGGCTCCTTGGATACGCGCTGCAATACTGACTAGGTGGCACAGAGGCTTCGGGCCTCCGCATTGCCAACCTTCAGCGCGTCAGCACCGGCTTCAGTGCCACGCCGGTGTGCGTGCCCAGCCGCACGACCTCTTCCGGCGGCGCCGCCGCCACGATGCGCCCGCCGGCATTGCCGCCTTCGGGCCCGAGGTCGATGATCCAGTCGGCTTCGGCGATCACGTCGAGGTCGTGCTCGATCACCACCACGCTGTGGCCGCCGTTCACCAGCCGGTGCAGCACGTGGATCAGCTTCTCGACGTCGGCCATGTGCAGGCCCACGGTCGGCTCGTCGAGCACGTACAGCGTGTGCGGCGCCTTCTGGCCGCGGCGGGTGATGTCGTCGCGCACCTTGGCCAATTCGGTCACCAGCTTGATGCGCTGCGCCTCACCGCCCGAAAGCGTGGGCGAGGGCTGACCCAGCGTGAGGTAGCCCAGCCCCACGTCTTTCAGCAACTGCAGCGGATGGCTGATGTTGGGCATGGCCGCGAAGAACTCGACCGCCTCGTCCACCTCCATCTTGAGCACGTCGCCGATGCTCTTGCCGCGCCAGCTCACCGCCAGCGTCTCGGGGTTGAAGCGCGCGCCGTGGCACACCTCACAGGGCACCTTCACATCGGGCAGGAAGCTCATCTCGATGGTGCGCACGCCCGCGCCGTCGCAGCCCGGGCAGCGGCCTTCGCCGGTGTTGAAGCTGAAGCGCGCCGGGCCGTAGCCGCGCGCCTTGGCTTCGAGCGTGTCGGCAAAGAGCTTGCGGATGGTGTCCCAGAAGCCGATGTAGGTGGCCGGGCAGCTGCGCGGCGTCTTGCCGATGGGGGTCTGGTCGACTTCGAGCACGCGGTCGATGGACTCGTAGCCCTCGACCTTGCTGCAGCCGGACCAGGCCGCACGCTTGCCCGCGGCATCGGCATCGCGGCCGGCCTTGGTCATGCGCTGGATCACGATGCCCTGCACGCTGGCCAGCAGCACGTCGCGCGCGAGCGTGGACTTGCCGGAGCCGCTGACGCCGGTGACCACCACGAGGCGGTGCAGCGGCAGCGTGGCGGTCAGGTTCTGCAGGTTGTGCAGGTCGGCACCGTGTACGGTGAGCCATGCATCGGCGCCCGCTCCTTGGCTTGCTCCCTCCCCTCCCGGGGGAGGGTTGGGGTGGGGGCTCGCGGCGCTTGCACGGCCAGAGGTTTTCGCGGAGGCCGTCGTGCCCCCACCCCGGCCCTCCCCCGGGAGGGGAGGGAGAGGGACAAGGCGCCGCGCCTGCAATGGGTGCCTGATCGCATCCCGCAGATACCGCCCGGTCTGCGATTCACCCGCCGCCTCGATGTCCGCCACCGAGCCCTCGGCCACCAGCCGCCCGCCGCGCTTGCCGGCACTCGGACCGATGTCGATGATGTGGTCGGCGCGGCGGATGGTGTCTTCGTCGTGCTCCACCACCACCAGCGTGTTGCCTTTGTCGCCCAGCTTGTGCAGCGCGTTCAGCAGGATCTGGTTGTCGCGCGCATGCAGGCCGATGGTCGGCTCGTCGAGCACGTAGCACACGCCCTGCAGGTTGCTGCCCAACTGCGCCGCGAGGCGGATGCGCTGTGCCTCGCCGCCGGAGAGCGTGGGCGCGCCGCGGTCCAGCGTCAGATACCCCAGGCCCACCTCTTCGAGGAATTCGAGGCGGCTCTTGATCTCGGGCACCAAGTCGCGTGCGATCTCGGCTTCGCGGCCGGTGAGCGCCAGGCCTTCGAACCACTGGCGCACCTCGGTCACGCTCATGCGCGCCAGCTCGGTGATGCCGATGCCGCCCGTGCCGTCGGCCAGCGACGCGCCGAAGCTCACCGCGCGCGCCGTCGCGTTCAGGCGCGTGCCGTGGCAGGTGGGGCAGGCGGTGTCGGCCAGGTCTTCGATCTCGGGCTCGGCGAAGGTCTGTTCGCGGCCCTTGCTGTCGTCGTCGCGGATCGAGTCGTCGAAAACCTTGCGCTGGTCCTTGCTGAGCTTGACGCCCGTGCCCACGCAGTCGGGGCACCAGCCGTGCTTGCTGTTGTAGCTGAAGAGGCGCGGGTCGAGCTCGGCATAGCTGGTGCTGCACACCGGGCAGGCGCGCAGCGTGGAGAACACGTTGACGCGGCCGATGCCCGCCGCCGAGACGCCGGCCATCATCGCGGCCCTGAGGCCGTCGAGCTGGCTCAGCACATGCACCACGCCCTTGCCGTGCTCCAGCGCGCGGGTCAATGCCTCGCGCAGTTCGGTTTCCTTCGATGGCAGCACGTCGAGGCTGGCCACGGGCAGCTCGATGCTGTGCTCCTTGAAGCGGTCGATGCGCGGAAAGCCCGTGGTCGGCAAGAAGTCGCCATCCACGCGCAGGTGCGTGAAGCCGCGCGGCCGCGCCCAGTCGGCCAGCTCGGTGTACACGCCCTTGCGGTTGCTCACCAGCGGCGCAAGCAGGCCGATGTGCTGGCCCTTGAAGTTGCGCATCAGCTGCGCGGCGATGCTGTCGGGCGTCTGCGGCTGCACGGCGGCGCCGTCGTGGATGCAGTGCTGGATGCCCAGCTTCACATACAGCAGGCGCAGGAAATGCCACACCTCGGTGGTGGTGCCCACCGTGCTCTTGCGGCCGCCGCGCGAGAGGCGCTGCTCGATGGCGACGGTCGGCGGAATGCCGTACACCGCATCGACCTCGGGGCGCCCCGCCGGCTGCACGATGCTGCGCGCATACGCATTGAGCGATTCGAGATACCGGCGCTGCCCTTCGTTGAACAGGATGTCGAAAGCCAGCGTCGACTTGCCCGAGCCGCTCACGCCCGTCACCACGCTGAACTTGCCGCGCGGGATGTTCACGCTGAGGTTCTTCAGGTTGTGCTCGCGCGCGTTGACGATTTCGATGGCGTTGCTGCCGGGCGCCGTCTTCGCGTTGGCGATGTAGCGGCGCGCCGCGCGCTCGGCCACCTTGTAGGCCTCGGGGCCGATGGCCAGCTCGTAGTCGGCCAGCGCCGCGCCGGTGAGCGAGGCGCGGTTCTCGCGCAGCTGCTCGGGCGTGCCTTCGGCCACCACCTTGCCACCGCCCTCGCCGCCTTCGGGGCCGAGGTCGATGCACCAGTCGCTCGCTCGGATCACATCCAGGTTGTGCTCGATGACGATCAGCGAATGGCCGGCATCGAGCAGCTTGCGCAACGCGCGCATCAGGCGCGCGATGTCGTCGAAGTGCAGGCCCGTGGTCGGCTCGTCGAACAGGAACAGCGTGCCCTTGCGGGCGACCGACTGCTTGCTCGCGGTCGCGCTCTTCGCGGCCTCGGCGAGGAAGCCCGCGAGCTTGAGGCGCTGCGCCTCGCCGCCCGAGAGCGTGGGCACGGGTTGGCCGAGCTTGACGTAATCGAGCCCCACATCGGAAATCGGCTGCAGCACGCGCAGCACGTCACGGTCGGCCTCGAACACCCCGGCTGCTTCGGCCACGGTGAGGTCGAGCACGTCGGCCACGTTGTAGCTCTTGCCCTTGCGCTCCACGCGCACTTCCAAGATTTCAGGGCGGTAGCGCTTGCCGTCGCAATCGGGGCAGCGCAGGTACACGTCCGACAGGAACTGCATCTCGACATGCTCGAAGCCCGAGCCGCCGCAGGTCGGGCAGCGCCCGTCGCCGGAGTTGAAGCTGAACTTGCTCGCGGTGTAGCCGCGCTGGCGCGAGAGCGCCGCGGTGGCGAAGATTTCGCGGATCGCGTCCCACGCGCCCACGTAGCTCGCGGGGTTGGAGCGCGCGGTCTTGCCGATGGGCGACTGGTCGACGAAGACCACATCGCCCAGGTGATCGGCGCCCAGCAGGCGGTCGTGCGCGCCGGGCGTTTCGGTGGCCTTGCCGAAGTGGCGCATGAGCGCGGGCGCCAACACGTCCTGGATCAGCGTCGACTTGCCCGAGCCGCTCACGCCGGTGACGCACACCAGCCGCGCGAGCGGGAATTCGACGGTCACGTTCTGCAGGTTGTGCTCACGCGCGCCCTCGAGGATGAGCCGGTGCGTGTTCTCGCTCACCAGCCGCTTGAAGCCCATGCCGATCTTCTTCCGCCCGCCCAGGTACTGGCCGGTGAGCGTGTCGGCGTCGCGCAGCTGGTCGGTGGTGCCGTCGAACACGATCTGCCCGCCGCGGATGCCGGGGCCGGGGCCCATGTCGATCACGCGGTCGGCCGCGAGCATCACGGCCGGATCGTGCTCGACCACCACCAGCGTGTTGCCCGCATCGCGCAGGCGCAGCATGGCCTCGGTGATGCGGTTCATGTCGCGCGGATGCAGGCCGATGCTGGGCTCGTCGAGCACGAAGAGCGTGTTGACCAGCGAGGTGCCGAGAGCCGTCGTGAGGTTGATGCGCTGCACCTCGCCGCCCGAGAGCGTGCGGCTCTGGCGGTCGAGCGTGAGGTAGCCGATGCCGACGTCGTGCAGGTAGCGCAGGCGGGTGGTGATTTCTTCGAAGAGGAGCTTGAGGGCTTGTGCTTCGCCCTGTCTTGCTCCTTCCCCCTCCGGGGGAAGGTTGGGATGGGGGCTCTCGGCCTCCACCACCGCCACAGCCTTTGCAGAGGCCGCGTTCCCCCACCCCTGCCCTCCCCCGGAAGGGGAGGGAGTCACACTCATGCGGTCGAAAAACCGCCGCAGCCGCTCGATCGGCAACAGCATCAGGTCATGCAGGCACAACCCCGGCAACGCCTCCAGCTGCGCCCGCGTCCACTTCACGCCGGCCGGCATGAAGCGCTTTTCAGACGGCAGCACCGCATCCGCATCTTCCTTGCTGCCGATGCGCCAGATCAGGCTGTCGAGCTTGAGCCGCGCACCGCTGCAGGTCGGGCACTGCGTGTAGCTGCGGTACTTGGACAAGAGCACGCGGATGTGCATCTTGTAGGCCTTGCTCTCCAGGTAGCCGAAGAAGCGGCGCACGCCATACCACTGCTTGTTCCAGTTGCCTTCCTTGTAGTTGGGCGTGCCCTCGATCACCCAATGCTTCTGTTCCTCGGTGAGCTTGTTCCAGGGCGTGTCGCGCGGAATGCCTGCGGCCTCGGCGTGGCGCATGAGGTCGTCCTGCGCCTCTTTCCATGCGGGGGTCTGGATGGTCTTGATCGCGCCGGCGCGTAGCGTGAGCTTGTCGTTCGGAATCACCAGGCCCAGGTCGACGCCGATGACCCGGCCGAAGCCGCGGCAGGTGTCGCAGGCGCCCACGGCCGAATTGAACGAGAACATCGACGGGATCGGGTCGGTGTAGCGGATGTCGCTTTCGGGGCAATGCAGGCCGGTCGAAAACTTCCACACGTCCGCCTGGGCGTTCTCATCGGTGCCCGTGGCATACACGGTCACCCGCCCGCTGCCGCGCTTGAGCGCCACCTCGATGGCCTCCACCACGCGCGAACGCTCGGCGCTCGAGATGCGAAAGCGGTCGGCCACCACGTCGAGCACCTTGCGCGGGCCGGTGGGCGTGGCCACTTCGCGCTCGGACTGCACGCGCGTGAAGCCGCTGGCCGAGAGCCACTGCGTCACTTCTTCCGCCGATGTGCCCGCAGGCAATTCGACCGGAAAGGTAACGGCCAGCCGTGGATCGCCAGCCGCACCCGCGCGCTCGGCGATCTGCGCATAGATGCTGTCGGGCGAATCGTGGCGCACCGGCAGCGCGGTCTCGCGGTCGAAGAGCTGCGCCGCGCGGGCGTAGAGCAGCTTCAGGTGGTCGTTCAGCTCGGTCATCGTGCCCACCGTGGAACGCGAGGAGCGCACCGGGTTGGTCTGGTCGATGGCGATGGCGGGCGGCACGCCCTCCACCTTGTCGACGGCCGGCTTGTCCATGCGGTCCAGGAACTGGCGCGCATAGGCGGAGAAGGTCTCCACATAGCGCCGCTGGCCTTCGGCATAGAGGGTGTCGAACACGAGGCTCGATTTGCCCGAGCCGCTGGGCCCGGTGACCACGGTCATCTCGCCTGTGCGGATGTCGAGATCGAGGTTCTGGAGGTTGTGCTGGCGCGCGCCGCGAATCCGGATGGAGCCCTGTGTCATGAGTGCCTTGGGGGGTGGGGCAAACATTCTAGGAAGAGCTTGGTGACGCATTCGTGCACTGCGCCACATGCTTGGTGCCCGCGCAGGGGTTTGTCCGGATGTCCCTTAAGCCGCTTTCGGAAACAAATAGCGCATTTGTTTTCATTAATTTACAAACATGTCCGAAAAGGTTCCCATGACCAAGATGCGCGCGCTCTGCGGCGCCGCCCTGCTCGCGCTGGCGGCCACGGGCGCCTCGGCCCAGATACTGATCGGCCAGACCGCCGGCATGACGGGCTCGGTGGCCGCCAGCGTCAACGAAACCATCGGCGGCGCACAGTTGCTGATCGATGCGACCAACGCCCAGGGCGGCATCCACGGCGAGAAGATCGAGGTGGTGCGCATGGACGACGCCTTCGACGTCAAGCGCGCCGCCGACAACGCCCGCGTGCTGATCGAGGACAAGAAGGTGCTCGCGCTGTTCATGAGCCGCGGCACGCCGCACTCGCAGGCCATCATCCCGTGGCTCGACAAGAACGACGTGGTGCTGATCGGCCCCTCCACCGGCGCGATGGCGCTCCACAAGCCGCTGCAGCGGCATGTGTTCAATGTGCGCGCCACCTACCAGCGCGAGGCTGAAAAGGCGGTGCAGCACCTGCTGACCATCGGCCTCACGCGCATCGCCGTGGTGTACGTGACCGACTCGTTCGGCGGCGATGCGCTCGAAGGCGCGATGGCCGGCTTCACCAAGGGCAATGCCAAGCCGACGGTGACCATCCCGGCCGACCGCGAAAAGCCCGATTACAAGACCATCGTGCCCGCCATCGCGGCCGCCAACGCGCAGGCCGTACTGTGGATCGGCTCGGGCACCGCGGTGGTCGACGGCATCAAGGCGCTGCGCGCGGCAGGCTCGGCCGCGCAGGTGGTGACGCTGTCCAACAACGCCTCGTCCGGGTTCATCAAGCAACTGGGCGACGCCAGCCGCGGCGTGATCGTCACGCAGGTGTTCCCCAACGAGCGGTCGCTGGGACAGCCGATGGTGAAGGAGGCGCTCGCGCTAGCCAGCGCCAAGGGCCAGGCCGAACTCTCCCCGGCCGCGCTCGAAGGCTTTGCCTCGGCCAAGGTGCTGGTCGAGGCGCTGCGCCGCGCGGGTCCCAAGCCCACGCGCGCCAAGATGCTGGCGGCGCTCGAAGGCCTGCGCAACTACGACCTCGGCGGCGGGCTCGAAGTGAGCTACACGCCGCAGGACCACAGCGGCATCGACTTTGCCGACCTCTCGATCATCAGCGAGGGACGCTTCAAGCGCTGAGCCCCGCGCTCCCCGACAGCCCCTTCCCGCAACGGCCCGCCGGCACCACCGGCGGGCCGTTGCTTTTTCTGGCTTGAAAACAAAGGTTTGACAGGGCTTGCGGGAGCAGGCGAACATCGCGCGCAGCAACAGATCGCACATCCTGCGACAGAGGTTCAAATCGAAGCCTCGCGGAAAGGCTTTTATTCGATGAAGACAGTGCTCGCGTCATGCGCTGCTGCGCTGGTCCTGGCAGCGACCGGGGCGTCGGCCCAGATCCTGATCGGCCAGTCGGCCGACTTCTCGGGCCCGGCGGCCGCCGGCGTGAAGGAAACCATTCTGGGATCGCAGCTGCTCATCGACCAGGTCAATGCCCAGGGCGGCATCCACGGCGAGCAGATCGAGGTGATCCGGCTGGACGACGGCCTGGACCCCGGGGTCTCGCTGGAAAACACCCGCTTCCTGATCGAGGACAAGAAGGTGCTCGCGCTGCTGCTGAACCGCGGCACGCCCAACACCATCGCGGTGATTCCGCTGCTCGACGCATACGGCGTGGCGCTGATCGGCCCTTCGACCGGCGCGATGGTGCTGCACAAGCCCCTGCAGAAGCACATCTTCAATGTGCGCTCGACCTACCAGCGCGAGGCCGAGAAGGCGGTGCAGCACCTGAACACCACCGGCATCCGGCACATCGCCGTGGTCCAGGCGGACGACGCCTTCGGCAAGGACGCGATGGAAGGCGCGAGCAGGGCCTTCGACAAAGCCAGGCTCAAGCCCGCGGCGCTGGTGCTGGCCGACCGCAGCAAGCCCGACTTCGCGCGCATCGTGCCGCAGCTGGTACAGGCCAACCCGCAGGCCGTGCTGTGGATCGGCTCGGGCACCGCGGTGACCGACGGCGTGAAGGCGCTGCGGGCCGCGGGCTCGGCGGCGCAGGTCGTCACGCTGTCGAACAACGCGTCCTCGGGCTTCATCAAGGAACTGGGCCCGGCCGGCGCGGGCGTGATCGTCACGCAGGTGCTTCCGTACGAGCGCGCGTTCGGCCATCCGCTGATCAAGGAAGCGCTGGCGCTCACCAGGGCCAGGGGGCAGAGCGAGCTGTCGCCCGCGCTGCTCGAAGGCTTCGTGGCCACCAAAGTGCTGGTGGAGGCGCTGCGCCGCGCCGGCCCCCGGCCCACGCGCGCGAAGCTCATCGCCACGCTCAACAGGTTCAAGTACGACCTGGGCGGCGGGCTCGACGTGAGCTACTCACCGACGGACCACTCGGGCATCGACTATGTCGACCTGTCGATCGTGAGCGAAGGCCGGTTTAAAAGGTAGCTCGCCCCCAGGCTTCGCGCACTTCGTGTCGCTTCTCCTTCCCCCTACCGGGGGCAACACCTGAGGCCCGGCAAAGCCGGTTCCGCGGTGTTTCGCGAATGAACCCGGCGTTTCTCGCTTTACGCTTTACTTTTGTGGGGCGGGCTCGTGCGTGGTGGTGTCGCCGCCATGTTTCTCGCCCGACATGTCGATCTTGTCACCGGCCTGGGAGATCACGTACAGGGCAATGGCGGCAAAGATGACGAAGCCGACGGCAATTTTCCACATGGGTGTTGTCTCCTGAAAAGGTTGTTGAGGGTTCAAGAAAAAGGCCTCATGCCGATGCATGGCATGAAGCCTCTTTGTTGAACGGAGGGCCGCTTGCGCAGCCCTCCAGTCGCACCTGCGATCAGTCGTTGGCGTAGATGTCCACGTCCTTGGTTTCGCGGATGAAGATGGTGCCGATCACCAGCGTGATGCCCGCGATGATGATCGGGTACCAGAGGCCGTTGTACATGTTGCCGGTGGAGGCCACGATGGCGAAGGCGGTGGTCGGCAGCAGGCCGCCGAACCAGCCGTTGCCGATGTGGTACGGCAGGCTCATCGAGGTGTAGCGGATGCGGGTGGGGAACATTTCCACCAGCATCGCCGCGATCGGGCCGTACACCATCGTCACCAGCAGCACCAGCCAGAACAGCAAGCCGACCGTCAGCAGCTTGTTGATCTTTGCGGGGTCGGCCTTGGTCGGGTAGCCCGCGATCTTCAGGTCTTCGGCCACGCCCTTCTTGAACGCGGCGATTTCCTTGGCGGAGCCTTCGTCGAACTTGAGGTTCACGACGTTGCCCACAGGCGCCTCGATCGTCTTGTCGCCGATCTTCACGACGGCCTTGGAACCCGGCGCGCCGGCCACGTTCTCATAGCTCACCGAGTTCTGCACCAGGTAGCGCTTGGCGATGTCGCAGGAGCTTCTGAAGTCGATTTCCCGGGCCACCGGATTGCCCTGGAACGAGCAGGTTGCCGGGTCGGCCGTGACCGTGACGCCGGCCGTGGCTTGCGCGCGGGCCAAGTCGGGGTTGGCGGCTTCGGTCAGCATCTTGAACACCGGGAAGTACGTGAGCACCGCCAGCAGGCAGCCGGCCATGATGATGGGCTTGCGGCCGACCTTGTCGGACAGCGTACCGAAGACCACGAAGAACGGCGTGCCCAGCAGCAGCGCGGCCGCGATCATCAGGTTGGCCGTGGTCGCATCGACCTTGAGCTGCTGCGTCAGGAAGAAGAGCGCGTAGAACTGGCCCGAGTACCAGACCACGGCCTGGCCGGCGGTCAGGCCGACGAGCGCCAGGATCACGATCTTCAGGTTCTTCCACTCGCCGAACGATTCGGACAGCGGCGCCTTGGAGGTCTTGCCCTCGGCCTTCATCTTCTGGAACGCGGGCGATTCGCTCAAAGACAGGCGAATCCACACCGAAATGCCGAGCAGCGCGATCGACACCAGGAACGGAATGCGCCAGCCCCAATCGCCGAACGCCTGTTCGCCGAGCCAGGTCCGCACGCCCAGGATCACCAGCAGGCTCAGGAACAGGCCCAGCGTTGCCGTGGTCTGGATCCACGAGGTGTACGCACCGCGCTTGCCGTGCGGCGAGTGCTCGGCCACATAGGTGGCGGCACCGCCGTACTCGCCGCCCAGGGCCAGGCCCTGGAGCATGCGCAGCGCGATCAGGATCACCGGCGCCGCGACGCCGATGGTCGCGTAGGTGGGCAGCAGGCCGACGATGAAGGTCGACAGGCCCATGATCAGGATGGTGACCAGGAAGGTGTACTTGCGGCCGATCATGTCGCCCAGGCGGCCGAACACGATGGCGCCGAACGGACGCACCAGGAAACCGGCCGCAAACGCCAGCAGCGCGAAGATGAAGGCAGCGCCCGCATCCAGTCCGCTGAAGAACTGCTTGGCAATGATCGCGGCGAGCGAACCGTAGAGATAGAAGTCGTACCACTCGAACACGGTGCCCAACGAGGAGGCGAAGATGACTTTCTTCTCCTCCGCGGACATGGGCCGGGGGGCCGGATGCGGCATTCCCCTCGAATCTAATGTGGCTGCCATTGCGTCGTCTCCTGTGTGTTTGCGTTCATTCGGTTCCCGGCATTCGGGACCGTGAGGCATTCTTGGAGGCGCGACTGACCCGAGCCTTGCGCGAAACTGAACCGATGCTTACGAATTAAGGTGAAACCCGCGCAGTGCGTTTCAGCCTGTAAGAAATTCGACCCCTGCGCGGGTTTGTACTCAGCCCTTGCTGCTGCGCAACAAAGAGGGGCGCTGATCGGCTCCGGCCCATTGCGGGCCGTCGAACCATGCGTCGCCGGCAAGGTACGAACGCAGCATCGCGAGGCCGTCGAAACCCCAGAAGAGACGCCCCTCGACCACATAGGCGGGCGTGCCGAACACGCCGAGCGCCAGCGCTTCGTCGGTGTTGCGCTTGAGCAGGGCCTTGCTCTCGTCGCTGCCCGCTTCGCGCTTCGGGTTCAGCTGTGCGGTGAGCGCGGCGAGCCGTGCGGCATCGCCGGCTTCTTCGCCGCCGCGCCATACGTTGCGCAGGATCGTCTCGGCCACGAGGCGGCTGATGCTGCCATCGTCCGACGTCGAAACCGCGAGCCGCAGGTGCGGCAGCGGGTTGTAAGGGTGCGATGCCGGCATCTCGATGGGGATGCCGTGGGCCTGGCCCAGCCACAGCACATGCCGGTAGGTCCAGCTGCGCTTGGCCGGAATCTCGGCCGGCCCGAGCTGGCCGTGCTGCTTGAGCAGCGCGCCCAGCAGCACCGGCTTGTAGGCCACGCTGTAGCTCAGGCCCTCGAGTGCCTGGGGCAGATGCTCGAACGCGAGGTGCGCGTAGGGCGAGATGAAGTCGAGATAGAAATCGATGTGCTTCATGCGTCGTGGTCTCCGGAGGTTTCGGGGATGCGCCAGATGCCGGCCCGGGCGCGCAACTCGATCGCGCGCCAGACGTGGCGCCGCGCGTCGTCTTCCATCTTGCTCCAGCCCGCGATCTCGGGAATGGTGCGCAGGCACCCTTCGCAGAATCCGCTCAGGCGGTCCATGCGGCACACCGAGGTGCAGGGCGAAGGAACGTCTTCGGGCAGATCGCGCACGGCCACGGCGCGCGCGGCCAGCGTTTCGGCTTCCGAGAAGTTCAAACCACGTCCGCCACCGGCGCGCCGGTGAGCGTTTCGAGGTCTTGCGGCTTGAGCTGGAACACCGCGTGCGGATGGCCCGCCGCGGCCCAGATCTCGTCGAAGCGGAACAGCTCGCGGTCGATCAGCACCACCGGCTTGGTCGCATGCCCCACCGGCGACACGCCGCCGATGGTGAAGCCGGTGCGCGCCTTCACGAATTCGGCATCGGCGCGGCCGGTCTTGCCGATGAGCGCATCGACCTTCTTCTCGTCCACGCGCTTGTCGCCCGAGGTGATGACCAGCACCGCCACGCCGTCGCTCTTGCGGCGAAAGATGATGCTCTTGGCGATCTGCCCGACCGAGATGCCGAGCGCATCGGCGGCCTGTTGCGCGGTGCGGCAGGCGTCGTCGAGCATGCGCGGCGAATGGGGATGGCCGGTGTCCTGGAGCACGCGCGAGACGCGCTGCACGCCTTCAGGAAGGGAATGGAGTTCGGAGCCGCACATGGATTCGAATGGATGGGGGCGCACCGCTCAGGCGTTGCGCTTGAACATGAAAAGGAATGCGCCCATCGCCATCAGCACGCCGCCGAAGACGCGGTTCTGCGCGCGACGGGCACGCACGCTGCGCAGCACGCCCTGCAAGCGCGCGGCCAGCCAGGCGTAGCCGTGCATCACGGTCACATCGACCGCCACCGTCGTGAGCAGCAGCACCAGCAGTTGCAGCCACAAAGGCCGCTCCGGCTCGATGAACTGCGGCAGCACTGCGGCCATGAAGACGATGCCCTTGGGGTTGGTCACGTTGGTCAGAAAGCCGCGCAGCACGCGCTGCCGCACCGTGAGATCGGGCTCGCTGGTGGCTTGCGCCGCGTCGCCCTCGGCCTTTGCGACAGGCGCCCGCCACTGGCGCCAACCCAGCCAGAGCAGGTAGCAGGCGCCGACCACCTTGATCACCGTGAACGCAGTGGCCGAGGCGGTGAGCACCGCGCCCACGCCGAGCCCGGCCACCAGCAGGATCACGGCCAGCCCCAGTTGCAGGCCGACGATGGTCGCCGTGGTGCGCCGCACGCCGTAGCTCAGGCCGTGGCTCATGCTGAGCACCGCGCCCGAACCGGGCGAAACCGCGATGACGCAACTGGCCACCAGAAACGCGAGCCAGACATGCAGGTCCACGACGAAAACTCCTGTGCGTGTGGGTGTTTGTGTTGGGGCTTCAGCCGGCCCGCTTGGTGCGGATGGCCTTCGATGCGCGCGAGTTCGGCTCGCGCCCCAGCGCCTCGCTGATGTAGACGCCCGCGTCGATCAGCTTGTCCAGGTCGATGCCGGTTTCGATGCCCATGCCGTGCAGCATGTAGACCACGTCCTCGGTGGCCACGTTGCCCGTCGCGCCCTTGGCGTAAGGGCAGCCGCCCAGGCCCGCCGAGGACGATTGGAAGTTCCACACCCCCATCTCGAGCGCCGCCAGCGTGTTGACCAGCGCCTGCCCGTAGGTGTCGTGAAAGTGGCCGGAAACGGCGGCCACATCGAAGTGCGCCAGCGTGGCTTCCATGGCCGCTTGCACCTTGCGCGGCGTGCCCACGCCGATGGTGTCGGCCACGTCCACGCGCTGCACGCCGATGCCCTTCATCAGCTGCGCGAGGTAGCCGACCTTGGCCGGCGCGATCTCGCCTTCATAGGGGCAACCGACCGTGCACGACATCGCGCCGCGCACAGCGATGCCCTTCTCGAGCGCCGCGGCCACCACGGGCGCGAAGCGCTCGATGCTCTCGGCGATGGAGCAGTTGATGTTCTTCTGGCTGAAGGCCTCGCTCGCGGCGCCGAACACCACGATCTCGTCGGGCCACTCCTCGCGCGGCGCGGCGATGGCGGCCTCGAAGCCCTTCATGTTGGGCGTGAGCACCGAGTAGCGCACGCCGGGCTTGCGCACGATGCCGTGCATCACCTGGGCGTTGTCGGCCATCTGCGGCACCCACTTGGGCGAGACGAAGCTCGTGACCTCGATCTCCTTGAGGCCCGCATCCTGCAGGCGGTGCACGAGGCCGATCTTGATCTCGGCCGAGACGGGCTGCTTTTCGTTCTGCAGGCCGTCGCGCGGGCCGACGTCGACGAGCTGGACGCGGGTGGGGAGTGTCATGGGGTGTCTCTTGTGTCGCGGGAGGAGGAAAAAACCGCCCCCGATTGTCGGCCACCTCGGAACACCTTGCCTGGTACACAAGTTCCGGAAGGTAGCAATGCGCGCCAGCGGGGGTGCAAATGGCGCCAGGCGCATCCCGGAGCGCGGAAACCGGCGAAGGATCAGTACGACTTCGGCAGCCCCAGCGCCTTCTCGGCGATGAAGTTCAGGATCATCTGCGGGCTCACCGGCGCGATGCGCGGGATGTAGCTCTCGCGCAGCAGGCGCTCGACGTGGTATTCCTTGGCATAGCCCATGCCGCCGAGCGTGAGGATCGCGTTCTGGCAGGCGTCGTGCGCCGCCTCGGCCGCCAGGTACTTGGCGGCGTTGGCTTCGATGCCGCAGGGCTCGTTCGCGTCGTACAGCGTGGCGGCCTTGAGCATCATCAGGTCGGCCGCCTCCAGGTTGGCCCAGGCCCGCGCGAGCGGATGCGCCACGCCCTGGTTCTGGCCGATGGGCCGGCCGAACACGACGCGCTCCTGTGCGTACTGCGAAGCGATTCGCAAGGCAGCGCGGCCGATGCCGATGGCCTCCGCCGCGATCAATATGCGCTCGGGGTTCAGACCGTGCAGGATGTATTCGAAGCCGCGGCCTTCCTCGCCGATGCGGTCTTCTTCGGGCACTTCGAGGCCGTCGATGAAGAGCATGTTCGAGTCGACCGCCGCGCGGCCGAGCTTGTGGATCTCGCGCACCTCGACCTTGCTGCGGTCCAGCGCCGTGTAGAAAAGCGTGAGGCCCTGCGTAGGCTTCTTCACCTGGTCGATGGGCGTGGTGCGCGTGAGGATCAGCATGCGGTCGGCCACCTGCGCGGTCGAGATCCAGATCTTGCGGCCGTGCAGCAGGTAGCTGCCGCCGGGCTGGCGCACCGCCTGCGTCTTGAGGCTGGTGGTGTCGAGTCCCGCGTCGGGCTCGGTCACGGCGAAGCAGGCCTTTTCGGTGCCCGCGATCAGCGGCGGCAGGAAGCGCTGGCGCTGCGCCTCGGAGCCGAACACCACCACCGGGTTGAGGCCGAAGATATTCATGTGCACCGACGACGCGCCCGACATGCCCGCGCCCGAGGCGCTGATGGCGCGCATCATCAGCGCCGCCTCGGTGATGCCCAGGCCCGCGCCGCCCTGCGCCTCGGGCATTGCGATGCCGAGCCAACCGCTTTGGGCGACGGCGCGGTGGAACTCGTGCGGGAACACGGCGCGCTCGTCATGGTCGCGCCAGTAGTCGATGGGAAAGTCTTCGCAGAGGCGCTCGATGGCTGCGACGAGCGAACGCTGGTCTTCGTTCAGGGAGAAATTCATTCGCTGTCTTTCGGTTTCGGTTGCAGGGTGACGCCCCGCGCGAGCATCCGGTCGATGTCTTCGTCGGCGTAGCCCGCTTCGCGCAGCAGCTCCACGCTCTGCTCGCCGATGCGCGGCGCGGGCCGGCGGATCGACGCGGGCGTGGCGCTGTAGCGCCCGACCGGCGCGAGCGTGCGGATGCGGCCTTCGCTCGGGTGGTCGAACTCGGGAAAGAAACCGACCGCGCGCAGGTGCGGGTCGTCGAGCAGGCTCTCGGTCGTGTGCAGGCGCGCCACCGGGATGTCGGCCGCTTCCAGCACCGCCATCCATTCGTCGCTGCCGCGCGTGGCCATCACCTCGGCCACGAACGCATAGACCGCGCCGATGTTCGCGGCACGCGCGGTGTGCGTGCCGAACATCGGCGAGGCGCGCAGCTCGGGCCGGCCGATCACGTCGAAGAAGGACTGCCAGTGCTTGTCGTTGTAGATGAGCACGCTCAGATAACCGTCCGCCGTCGCATAGGGCTTGCGGTGCGGCGCGAGCAGGCGCGCATAGCCGGTGGGGCCGAGCGGCGGCTCGAAGCTGTGGCCGCCGAGGTGGTCGCCCATCACGAACTGCGAGAGCGCCTCGAACATCGGAACCTCCACGGCCTGGCCTTTGCCGGTGCGCTGCGCATGGAGCACGGCAGCGAGCAGCGCGATGGCCGCCTGCAGCCCCACGGCGCGGTCGGCCAGCGTGACGGGCGCGTAGCGCGGCGCATCGCCGCTTTGCTGCGCGAAGAGCGAGGCGACGCCGGCCGCGCCCTGGATGAGATCGTCGTACGCAGGCTTGCCGGCGTACGGGCCTTCTTCGCCGTAGCCGAAGGCGCCGAGGTAGACGATCTTCGGATTGGCCGCCGCCACCGCCTCGTAGCCGAGCCCGAGCCGCGCCATCGCCTGTGGGCGCGTGTTGTAGATGAGCGCATCGCAACCCGCGGCGAGCCGCAGGCACGCCTCGCGGCCCTCGGGCTGCTTCAGGTCGAGCACGATGGAGCGCTTGTTGCGGTTCAGGTGCATCGCCATCGCGCCCATGCCCGCATGACGCATCGGGCCGACCGCGCGCAGGTTGTCGCCTGCGGGCGGTTCGACCTTGACGATGTCGGCGCCCAGATCGCCGAGCGTCTGCGTGGCGTAGGGCCCCATCACCACGGCCGTGAGGTCGAGGATGCGGATGCCTTCGAGGGGTCCGGAGGTATTCATGTGGTCGCTCCTTCCCCCTCTAGGGGAAGGAGAAATACAGATCGCTCATTCGGGTTGAATGCCTGCGGCCTGAATCAGCTTTTTCCACTTGGCCAACTCGGACACGGTGAAGGCACCCAGTTCCTCCGGCGTGCTGCCGAACGCATCGAAGCCCAGCTTGCTCACGCGCTCGCGAAAGACCGCGCCGTTCGCCATCTCCGACAGCGCCTTGTTGAGCTTGAGCACGATGTCGCGCGGCGTGCCGGCCGGTGCGAACACGCCGTTCCACGAAGTGATGTCGAAGCCCTTGAGCTCGGGCGTGTCGGCCAGCGGCGGCAGTTCGGGGAAGAGCTTGGTGCGCTCTTGCGTGGTGACCGCAATGGCGCGCAGCTTGCCGGCCTTCACCGTGGCAAGGCCCGCGGCGAGGTCGACCACCATCATCGACACCTGCCCGCCGATCAGGTCGGCGATGGCGGGCGGCGTGCTCTTGTAGGGCACGTGCAGCATCGGCACCCCGCTCATGCGCGAGAGCGTGGCGCCGCTCACGATGCCGGTGCTGTTGCCGCTCGCATAAGTCAGTTTGCCGGGATTGGCACGGCCCCAGGCCAGGAGCTCGGCCACGCTCTTGACCGGCAGGTCGTTGTTCACCACCAGCATGAACGGCAGGTTGCCCATGCGGCTGACCGGCGCGAAGTCCTTCACCGGGTCGTAGGGCAGCGACTTCATCAGGCTCGGGTTGGCCGAGTGCGTGGTGTTGGTGGTCATGAAGAGCGTGTAGCCGTCGGGCGGCGCCTTGGCCACGAGCTCGGCCGCGATCACGCCGTTGGCACCGGCACGGTTGTCCACGATGACCGAGCCCTTGAGCGCCTCGCCCAGCATCTGCGCGGTGATGCGCGCCACCGCGTCCGTGCCGCTGCCGGCGGCGAAGGGCACGATCAGTTTGATCGGCTGCTTGGGGTAGCCGGCGTCCTGCGCGAAGGCCCAGGGCGCCGCGCCTGCGAGGCCCGCCGCGGCGCCGATGGAAATGAAACGGCGGCGGCTTGCCACCGCGACTGTTGCTGTCGCGTTCTTCGTCTGCATGGTTTTTTGTCTCCGGGTGGTTGTCGTTCAGGGCCGGATCACGCGCTCCGGCGATTCCTCGTACGGCGGGCTGTAGATCACCAGCACGCGCACCGGCTCGTCGCTCACCACCGTGAAGGTGTGCATCGCATCGGCCGGAAAAAAGCAGCTGTCGCCGGGGTGCAGCTCCTGCCGCTGGCCGCCCACCTCGGCGACCGCGCGGCCTTCGAGCATGTAGCAGACCTGCTCGATGCCCGGATGCGCATGCGGCAGCGCGCCCTTGCCCTTCTGGATGTGGCCCACCAGCACCTCGAGCTGCTTCGCGCCCACGGTCTCGGGGCCGATCAGGCGCTTGTTCAGCGTGCCGGTGTGGTTGGCCGGGTGATAGCCGGCGATGTCGGCTTCGCGGATGAAGTAGCGAGGGGCGGAGGTCGTTGTCATCGGGGGTTCTCTGTCTTGGGTTCGATCGCCAGGCACGCCGAGCGCAGCATCGCGGCGATGTCCTCGATGCGCGGCTCCATGCGGTAGCGCGGGCCGGCCACCGAAATGGCGTAGGCCTCGCCGCCGATGCGCAGCGGCCAGGCCAGGCCGATCAGGTCGGGAATGCTTTCGCCGAGGTTGCCGTACCAGCCGCGCGCGAGGGAGTGCTGCAGCTCGGCTTCGATGGCGTCGGCGGTGGTGAGCGTCGCGTCGGTCAGCGGCAGCAGCGCCATGCCGTCCAGGAGCTTGCGGCGCGCATCGGGCGCAAGCGTGGAGAGCAGCGCGCGGCCCAGCGAGTTGGCATACGCCGGGCGCGTCTCGCCCGATTCGGCCGTGTAGCGGATGCTCTGCGGCGCGCTCAGCACGTCGAGGTACACCACCTGGCCCGCATCGCGGAACTTGCCGAACACCACGGTTTCGCGGGCGGCGTCGCGCAGTTCTTCCAGCGTGGCCTTCACCCGGTCGAGCACCGGGTCGTGCGCGGCGATGACCTGCGCCATCGCAAGCAGCCGGCCCGTCGGGTAGTAGCCCTGGCGGCGGCCGGTTTCGTACATGTAGCCCTGCTCTTCGAGCGTGCGGATCAGCCCGAGGCAACTGGACACCGGCATATCGAGCAACCGCGCCATCTCGGACAGCGCCAGCGGCTGCTTCTCCCGGGCGAAGAGCTCGACGATCTCGATCACGCGAAACGCTGTTTTCACAACCATGAATAAATTTTCGCGTATGTGAAAAACAAATGCCTCAGGGTTTCCCCTTCGTTCGCCTCCTTTCAGCGTCGGGATCGGCGGCCGTGCATGGCCTCAGTAGCCCCGCGATGGATCGACGATGCCCGCCACCGGCAAGCCCTGCTCCATCGCCCGGATCTTTCCGGCGATCTGGGTGATGGACTCCTCGCGCAGCGTGCGCGCCGAGCCGTGCGGGGTCACGGTGATCTTGGGGTGGCGCCAGAAGGCATGGTCGGCCGGCAGCGGCTCGACCTGGAACACGTCGAGCGTGGCGCCCGCGAGTTCGCCCGCGTCGAGCATGGGGATGAGGTCTTCTTCGACCAGATGACCGCCGCGCGCGATGCTGATCAGGTAGCCCTCGGGCTTGAGCTTGCCCAGCGTCTTGCGGTTCAGGATGCCGCGCGTGGCGTCGGTCAGCGGCAGCAGGTTGACCAGCACGCGCGTGGACGAAAGAAATTCGTCGAACTGCGCCTCGCCGCTGAACACCTGCACGCCGTCGATGGCCTTCGGCGAGCGGCTCCAGCCCAGCACCGGAAACTCGAAGTGCGCCACCGCCTTGGCCACGCGCTCGCCGAGCACGCCCAGGCCCATGATCCCGACCGGAAAGTCGCGCCGCAGCTTGGGCTTGCGATAGCCCCACTTGCCCTCGCGCGCATCGGCCTCGTAGGCATCGAACTCGCGAAAGTGGCGAATGAGCGTGTGGCACACGTACTCGGCCATCTGCACCGACATGCCTGCGTCGTCCAGCCGCACGATGCGCGTGTGCGCGGGCACCTTGAGCTTGAGCAGCGCATCGACGCCCGCGCCGATGTTGAAGATGCCGCGCAGTCCGGGCTGCTCGTCGAGGAACGCCTGCGGCGGCGCCCACACCACGGCATGGTCGGCCTGCGGCGCGCCGGGCTTCCAGGCTTCGATGACGGCATCGGGGAGTTCGGCTTGCAAGCCTTGGATCCAGGGGTCTGGGCGGTTGTCGGTGAGGTAGACGGTGATTCGCATGGGGACGAATCTTAGTGAGGCCGCTGACGCGGCGCGATGGCATGGCTATGCTCGGCCCACACTCACCCCTCACCTCATCAGGAGACACCCATGATCAAAGTCAGCGTGATGTACCCCTACGCGGCCGACGCCCGCTTCGACCACGACTACTACCGCGACAAGCACATGCCGCTCCTGAAGGCGCGCATGGGCGATGCCTGCCTCTCGTACACCATCGACAAGGGCCTGGCCGGCGGCGCACCAGGCACCCCGCCCGCGTACATCGGCATGTGCCACGTCTTCAGCGACTCGGTCGAGGCCTTCCAGGCGGCTTTCGGGCCGCATGCAAAAGAGATCCTGGGCGACATCAAGAACTACACCGACATTGCGCCGGTGATGCAGATCAGTGAAGTGGTGGTGGGCTGACGACGCGTCAGCGCGGCGGTCGCGCCAACGCCACCCAGCGCTGCACCGAGGGCCGCTGCCACTGCCGGCCCGCATAGGCCGCCAGCCGCGGCGGCACAACATCACCGTTGAACACCAGCCGGTTCAGCATCAGCGCCAGATCGACATCGGCGATCGACCATTCGCCGAACAGGTGCTCAGCACCGGCCGGCAGTAGCGCCTCGGCTGCGTCGAAAAGCGACCGTGCTGACGCCTGCGCCGCCGAGGAGAGTGGTGCGCCCACAGCCCCATAGAAAACTACTTCGGTCGACCGTTCCTGCCGGATCGGCATCAGGTCACTGCGCAGCCAAGCTTGAAGTTGCCGTGCGCGAGCCTTGCTGCGCACATCTTTCGGATAGAGCCGCGTTCCAGGAAAGACCTCGTCGAGGTACTCGGCGATGGCAGACGACTCCGACAGTGCAAAGTCGCCCTGCACCAGCGTCGGCACGCGCTGCGTAAGCGACAAGCGGGAGAAACCGGCGCCCCGGTTCTCATGTGACGAGAGGTCAAGGGGCGTCATTTCGAAGCCTAGTTGCTTCTCGTGCAGCGCCACGAACACCGACATGGCGTACGGACTGGCGAACTGCGCGTCCACGTAGAGATGGATGGGGTCTTGCGTCAAAAACGGCTCCTGTGAGTGGCAAAGGACCCGGCGCGGTCCTCACGCAATCTTAGAAGCGCCTTGGCGGCGACGACGCCACAACACCCGCACCAGCCACGCGAGCGGCAACCCCACCAGCAACAGCCACGGCAACACCGCCGCCAGGAAAGTGATGAGCACGCCCACGCTCTCCGCCAGCACCGAGCCGGCTTCGCGCAGCGCACGCATCATCGGGTTGTAGCTGGTGCCGCCCTGCGACAACGTGCGCGTCGGCGTGAACTGGATCTGGATGTGCTGCTTGCTGGTCTGCTGCTCCAGCACCTTGCGCTGGGTGGCGATGGCGTCGAGCTCGGCCTGCGTGTCGGACAGCGTGCGCTGAATGGCCAGCAGGTCGGCCATGGTGCGCTTGGTGACGGTGTCGCGCAGCATCAGCCGCAGGCTGTCGCGGAACTCGACGCGGTTCTTGATGCGCGCCTCGACGTCGATGACCTCGGCGGTCTTGTCTTCGCTGGTGGTGTTCTGCGACACCACCTTGGCCACGCCCGCCAGGCCGCTCAACAACTTGTCGACATCGGCCGGCGCCACGCGCATCTCGAGCATCGCGTTGCCCGGCTGCCGCGGCGTTTCGCGCAGCAGCGAGGACGACAGCAACTCGCACTGCAGCGTGCCGCAGAGGTCGCGCACCTTGGCCCATGCATCGCCGAGTTGCTCGGGCGGCACTTCGACGTTGAGGTCCTGCCGTACCGCGAGATAACGCTGCAGCGGCGCCTGCTGTGACTGGCCCGCGTCGGCGGCGGCCTGTTCGACTTGCGGCGCGGCGCGCGACCGCTCCTTCATCGCCATGCCGCCCGCAAAGCCCACGGGCGCCGACATGGGGGCCGGCGGCGGGGCTGCTGCGTCCGGCGAAGCGACCTCGGTGCGCTGGCAACCGGCCAGCGCGAGCGCGGCGGCCAGGGCCAGCATGGCAACGCCCGTGCGGGGACGGGCGAATCGGGGCGAAACGAAGAGCGTGCGATGCGTCATGAAAGATCCCTTGAAAGTGATGACTACCGCAGCTGATACGGGCGAGAACCCGCAACGGGGTTAAACCGTTGCCGTGGCCATTCGCAACAATTCGTCGCCTTCGGCCACCTGCTCGCCGGGCGAGAACATCAGTTCTTCCACCGTGCCATCGGCCGGTGCTGCGATGGTGTGCTCCATTTTCATGGCCTCCATCACGGCCAGCGGCTGGCCGCGGCTGACCTTGTCGCCGGCCTTGACCGCAAAGGACACGACCTTGCCGGGCATGGGTGCGGTGAGCCGGCCGCCTTCGGCCTGCGCGTCGCCGGCGTGAGCGAGGCGGTCGATGGCGGTGATCTTCGTGGCGCCCTTGGCGGCGAACACATGGGCCGTGGCGCCATCAAGGTGCACGTCGAGCGTGTGGCGCGATCCGGCGAACTCGACCTCGAACTCGCCCGTGGGGAACTGGCCGATGACCAGCGGCCCTGCGCTGCCGCCGGCTTCGAGCCAGAGGCCGCCGTCGCGCTTGTAGGTCAGCAAGGCAGTCTGCTCGGCGCCGCGGAACTCGAAGTCGAAGTGGCGCCGGTATTCGCCCAGCGCGCGCCAGCCGTCGCGGCGGGCGAAGGGGTCGGGCATCTTCGAGGGCCACTCGGTGACCAGCGTGCGCGTGATCGCGGCGGCGGCCGCCAGCGGCAGGCCCAGCGCCTCGTGGTCGAACAGCACGGCGCGCTCGCGCTCGATCAGCGCAGTGTCGAGGTTCGCCTTCGAGAAGGATTCGGTCGCGAGGATGCCGCGCAGGAACTGCACGTTGGTCGCCACGCCCACGATCTGCACCTGCGCAAGCGCGGCGTCGAGCCGGGCCAGCGCTTCGGCGCGCGTGCTGCCGTGCACGATGAGCTTGGCGATCATCGAGTCGTAGAACGGCGAGATCTCGCCGCCCTCGCGCACGCCGTCGTCGATGCGCACGCGGCTGCGCTGGAAGGCCGTCGCCTGGGGCTTCCGGTACACGCGCAGCGTGCCGGTGGCGGGCAGGAAGTTGTTGTCGGGGTTCTCGGCGCAGATGCGCGCTTCGATGGCGTGGCCGTGGATCTGCAGGTCCTGCTGCTTCGCGGGCAGCGTCTCTCCGAAGGCCACGCGCAGTTGCCACTCCACCAGATCGAGCCCTGTGATCGCTTCGGTGACAGGGTGCTCCACCTGCAGGCGCGTGTTCATCTCCATGAAGAAGAAGTTCATCTCACCGCCCTCGCGCTGCTCGACGATGAACTCCACCGTGCCCGCACCGACGTAGTTCACAGCCCGCGCGGCAGCAACAGCCGCATCGCCCATCTGCTTGCGCATGGCCTCGGTCATGCCGGGCGCCGGTGCTTCTTCCAGCACCTTCTGGTGGCGACGCTGCACCGAGCAGTCGCGCTCGAACAGGTAGACATAGTTGCCCTGCGTGTCGCCGAACACCTGGATCTCGATATGGCGCGGGCGCTGCACATACTTCTCGATCAGCACCGCGTCGTCGCCGAAGCTGTTGATGGCTTCGCGCTTGCACGAGGCGAGCGCGGCCTCGAAATCCGCGGCCTTGTCGACCGCGCGCATGCCCTTGCCGCCGCCGCCCGCGCTCGCCTTGATGAGCACCGGGTAGCCGATGCGGTCGGCCTCGCGCTGCAGCAGCGCCGGGTCCTGGTCGTGGCCGTGGTAGCCGGGCACCAGCGGCACGCCGGCCTTTTCCATCAGCTGCTTGGACTCGGCCTTCAGGCCCATCGCCTTGATCGCCGAGGGCGGCGGGCCGATGAAGACCAGGCCCGCGTCGGCGCAGGCTTGCGCGAACTCCTCGTTCTCGCTCAGGAAGCCGTAGCCGGGGTGCACCGCCTCGGCGCCCGTGGCCTTGGCGGCTTCGAGGATCCGCTCCCAGCGCAGGTAGCTTTCCTTGGGTGCGCTGCCGCCGATATGCACCGACTCGTCGCAGGCACGCACGTGGTTGGCGTGCGCGTCGGCATCGGAATACACGGCGACCGTGCGGATGGCCATGCGGCGTGCCGTTGCAGCAACTCGGCACGCAATCTCGCCACGGTTGGCGATCAGGATTTTCTTAAACATTCGGAGTGTCTCCCGGAGGATTCTTTTTCAGTTGAAACGCAGGCACGACGCCCGGATCGGGCCGGCCGCTGAAGATGCGGGCCACGCGGCTGAACAGCGCGCGCAGAAAGCGCCAGCTCTTGCGGATGAGCCACACGCTGAGCACCAGCACGACGACGAACAGCACGAGAAAAACGAGCGGATGCGCCACCGCGAGCCACAGCCCGGCCGGCACCATCGTGTCTTCGACCAGCGAGGCGCCCACGTTCGAGAACGGCTCGGGCGATGTGTTGATGGCCGCGCGCGTCGTGGCCTTGGCCGCGTGCGCCGTGGCCGCGAAGCTGCCGCCCAGCAGCGCCGCGACGATGGCCATCACGCCATGGTCCGCACCGAACACGCTGGCCGCGAGCGCCGCACCGGCGGGAATGCGGATCGCGGTGTGCACCACGTCCCACAGCGAATCCAGGCCCGGGATCTTGTCGGCGAAGAATTCGATGAACACCATGAAGCCGCTGGCCGCGATCACCACCGGATGCGCCAGCAGTTGCAGCCCGCCCGGCAACGGCACCCAGCCGAAGTAGCCGACCACGCCGGTCAGCAGCACCACGAGGTACAGGCGCACGCCGCTGGCCCAGCCGACGGCGGCGGACAGGGCGAGCAGCTGGGGCATGTCGAGCGCGTCCATGGTGCGTCCTTTGCTTGCGGGTCAGCCGGCGAGCCAGGAGGGCTTGCGCTTCTGCAGGAAGGCCTGCACGCCCTCGCGGCCCTCGTCGCTGGCGCGGATGTCGGCGATGCCTTCGACGGTCTTCGCGATGAGCGCGTCGTCGATCTCGCGGCCGTCCACATCGGCGATGAGTTGCTTGCAGGCGCGCACGGCGGCCGGGCTCGCGCCGGTCAGCGCCTTCAGGAGTTCATCGACCTTGGCATCGAGCGCATCGGCGGCCACCACTTCGTGCACGAAACCGATGCGGTGCGCCTCGGCAGCGGTGAAGCGCTCGGCCGTGAGGAAGTAGCGCTGCGAGGCGCGCGTGCCCATCGCGCGCAGCACGTAGGGGCTGATGGTCGCCGGCACGAGGCCGATCTTGACTTCGCTGAGGCAATACCAGGCGGTGTCCACGCTCACGGCCATGTCGCAGGCCGCGACGAGACCCATGCCGCCCGCATACACATCGCCCTGCACGCGCGCGATGGTGGGCTTGGGGCACTCGGCGATGGTGCGCAGCATCGCGGCCAGCTTGCCCGCGTCGGCGATGTTCTCGCCCCGCGTGAAGTCGGCCATGCGGCGCATCCAGTTGAGGTTCGCGCCCGCGCAGAAGGCCGGGCCATTCGCGCCGAGCACGATGGCTTTCACCTGCGGCGCGGCGCCAGCTTCGGTGAACGCCTGCGTCAGCTCGGCGATGACCACGTCGTCGAAGGCATTGCGGGCGTCGGGCTGGTCGAGCCAGATGCGGGCGATAGGGCCTTCGATCGCAAGTTTCAATTTGGTGAAGTCACTGCTCATGCCGCGTCCCCTTACATCCGGAAGATGCCGAACTTCGGCTCGGGAATCGGCGCATTGCGCGAGGCCGCGAGGCCCAGCGCGAGCACCCGCCGCGTATCGGCCGGATCGATGATTCCGTCGTCCCACAAACGCGCAGTCGCGTAGTAGGGATGCCCTTGGTCTTCGTACTGCTGGCGGATCGGCGCCTTGAAGGCTTCTTCCTCGTCGGCGCTCCAGCTGCCGCCCTTGAGCTCGATGCCGTCGCGCTTGACCGTGGCCAGCACGCTCGCGGCCTGCTCGCCGCCCATCACGCTGATGCGCGCGTTGGGCCACATCCAGAGGAAGCGCGGGCTGTATGCGCGGCCGCACATGCCGTAGTTGCCGGCGCCGAAGCTGCCGCCGATGATGATGGTGAACTTGGGCACGTTGGCAGTGGCCACGGCTGTCACCATCTTGGCGCCGTGGCGCGCGATGCCTTCGTTCTCGTACTTGCGGCCCACCATGAAGCCGGTGATGTTCTGCAGGAACACCAGCGGGATCTTGCGATGGCAGCACAGCTCGATGAAGTGCGCGCCCTTCTGCGCCGACTCGCTGAACAGGATGCCGTTGTTGGCGATGATGCCGACGGGCATGCCCTCGATCTCGGCAAAGCCACAGACCAGCGTGGCACCGAAGCGGGCCTTGAACTCGTGGAACTCGCTGCCGTCGACGATGCGCGCAATGATCTCGCGCACGTCGAAGGGCTTGCGGGTGTCGGTGGGGATCACGCCGTAGAGTTCTTCGCGGGGGAAGGCGGGCGCTTGCGGGGCGGCTCCCGCAGGCTCGGCGCGCACGGTCTTGTTGAGGTTGGCCACTGCGGTGCGCGCCAGCGCCAGCGCGTGCAGGTCGTTCTGCGCCAGGTGATCTGCCACGCCCGACAGCCGCGTGTGCACGTCGCCGCCACCGAGGTCTTCAGCCGTGACGACCTCGCCGGTCGCAGCCTTCACCAGCGGCGGGCCGCCCAGGAAGATGGTGCCCTGGTTCTTCACGATGATCGATTCGTCGCTCATCGCCGGCACATACGCGCCGCCGGCCGTGCACGAGCCCATGACCACCGCGATCTGCGGGATGCCCTGGGCGCTCATGTTGGCCTGGTTGTAGAAGATGCGGCCGAAGTGGTCGCGGTCGGGGAACACCTCGTCCTGGTTCGGCAGGTTGGCGCCGCCCGAATCCACCAGGTAGATGCAGGGCAGGCGGTTCTGCTCGGCGATTTCCTGCGCGCGCAGGTGCTTCTTCACGGTGAGCGGGTAGTAGGTGCCGCCCTTCACCGTGGCATCGTTGCAGACGATCATGCAGTCGACGCCATTCACGCGGCCGATGCCGGTGATGATGCCGGCGCCCGGTGCCGACTCGGCCCCCTTGCCGTCGAGGTACATCGCATGCGCGGCCAGCGGCGCGATCTCCAGGAACGGGGTGCCCGGGTCGAGCAACTCGGCCACGCGGTCGCGGGGCAGCAGCTTGCCGCGGCCGGTGTGCTTGGCGCGCGCCGCTTCGCCGCCGCCCTGCTCCACTTTGGCGAACTGCGCGTGCAGGTCGTCGACCAGCGCACGCATCGCAGCGGCGTTCGCCTGGAAGTCGGCCGAACGCGCATTCAGTTTGGTTTCTAGTTTGCTCATGCTGTCTTTTCTTGGCTGAGACCGAGCTGCTCGGTCATGGCATCGCGGATCTTGAATTTCTGGATCTTGCCGGTCACCGTCATCGGGAACTCGGTGACGAACTGGATGTACTTCGGCACCTTGTAGTGCGCGATCTGGCCCTTGCAGAAGTCGCGGATCTCGGTGTCGGTCGCGCTCTGGCCGGGCTTGACGATGATCCAGGCGCACAGCTCTTCGCCGTACTTCCTGTCGGGCAGGCCGACCACCTGCACGTCCTGCACCTTCGGATGGCGGTAGAGAAATTCTTCGATCTCGCGCGGGTAGATGTTCTCGCCGCCGCGGATCACCAGGTCCTTGATGCGGCCGACGATGTTGACGTAGCCCTCGGCATCCATGGTGGCGAGGTCGCCGGTGTGCATCCAGTGGTCGGCGTCGATGGCTTCGCGGGTCTTCGGCGCGTCTTCCCAGTAGCCGTGCATCACCGAGTAGCCGCGGGTGCAGAGTTCGCCCGACTTGCCCACGGGCATGATCGCGCCGGTCTCCGGGTCGATGATCTTCACTTCGAGGTGCGGCTGCACGGTGCCGACGGTGGACACGCGCTTGTCCAGCGGCGTGTCGGTGCTGCTCTGGCAGCTCACCGGGCTGGTCTCGGTCATGCCGTAGGCGATGGTGATCTCGCCCAGGTGCATCTGGTCGACCACGCGCTTCATCACCTCGATGGGACACGGCGAGCCGGCCATGATGCCGGTGCGCAGCGTGGAGAGATCGAACTCCTTGAAGCGCGGATGGTCGAGCTCGGCGATGAACATCGTGGGCACGCCGTGCAGGCCGGTGCATTTTTCGGCCTGCACCGTTTCCAGCACAGTGAGCGGATCGAAGCCGTCGTTCGGATACACGATGGCCGAGCCGTGCGTGAGGCAGGCCAGGTTGCCGAGCACCATGCCGAAGCAGTGGTACAGCGGCACCGGAATGCAGAGCTTGTCGATGGGCGAGAGCTTCATGCACTCGCCGATGAAGAAGCCGTTGTTCAGGATGTTGCGGTGCGTGAGCGTCGCGCCCTTCGGGAAGCCCGTGGTGCCGCTGGTGAACTGGATGTTGATGGGGTCGGTGGCCTTCAGCGTCTTCTGGATCTGCGCCACGCGCGGGTCATTCGCATCGCCGCTTGCGAGCAGATGGCTGAAGCGCTGCATGCCGGGCTCTTCCACATCGGCAGCGGCCTTGCCGTCGATCCAGAAGGTGTGCTGCAACTGCGGCAGGCGCTTGGGGCCGAGTTCCCGCAGCATGCCGAGGTAGTCGCTGGTCTTGAACTGCGCCATCGTCACCAGCACCTTGCAGCCGACCTTGTTGAGCGCGTACTCGAGCTCCGAGGTGCGGTAGGCCGGGTTGATGTTGACGAGGACGAGGCCGACCTTGGCGGTGGCGATCTGCATCAGCACCCAGGGCGCGTTGTTGTGCGACCAGATGCCCACGCGGTCGCCGGGTGCGAGGCCGAGGTTCAGCAGGGCGCTGGCGAGCTTGTTCGATTCGGTCTGCAGCTCGCGGTAGGTGAAGCGCAGGCCTTCGTGGCGGCTGATGAGGGCTTCGCGCTCGGGTTGCTTCTCGACCATGTCGTCGAAGAAGTCGCCGATGGTCTGCTCGATCAGCGGGACGTCGGTGGCGCCCTTGCCGTAGCTCTCGGTCAACGCAGCAGTCATGCTCATGTCCTTGTCTCCTTTGTCTTGCGCCTTCCCCTTCCGGGGGAAGGTTGGGATGGGGGCGAGCGGCACTTGTTCTGCGCAGTGCTCCATCGAACGCCGCTTGCCCCCACCCCTGCCCTCCCCCGGAAGGGGAGGGAGAAAAACAGCTTGCTCAGGCCGTTTCCGCGAACAGCTCGCGCCCGATCAGCATCCGGCGAATCTCGCTGGTCCCCGCGCCAATCTCATACAGCTTCGCATCGCGCCACAGCCGCTCCACCGGAAAGTCCTTGGTGTAGCCCACGCCGCCCAGCGCCTGGATCGCCTCGCCGGCCATCCATGTGGCCTTCTCGGCCGAATAGAGAATGGCGCCGGCCGCATCCTTGCGGAAGGTGCGCGCATGGTCGTTGCGGTCGCAGGCCTTGCCCACGGCGTACACATAGGCGCGCGTGGCCTGCCATGTCGAATACATGTCGGCCAGCTTGCCCTGCATCAGCTGGAACTCGCCGATGCTCTGTCCGAACTGCTTGCGCTCGTGCACGAAGGGCAGCACTGCATCCATGCACGCGGCCATGATGCCCAGCGGGCCGCCCGAGAGCACCGCGCGTTCGTAGTCCAGGCCGCTCATCAGCACCTTCGCGCCCATGCCTTCGCCGCCCAGCACGTTTTCTTCAGGCACTTCGCAGTTGTCGAAGAACAGCGGGTAGGTGTTGGAGCCGCGCATGCCCAGCTTGTCGAGCTTGGTGCCCGCAGAGAAGCCCTTGTAGTTCTTCTCGACGATGAATGCCGTCATGCCGCGCGCGCCCATCTCGGGTTCGGTCTTGGCATAGATGACCAGCGTGTCGGCATCACCGCCGTTGGTGATCCACATCTTGCCGCCGTTGAGCAGGTAGTAGCCGTTCTTCTTCTCGGCCTTGAGCTTCATGCTCACCACATCGGAGCCGGCGTTGGGCTCGCTCATGGCCAGCGCGCCGACGTGCTCGCCGCTTACCAGCTTGGGCAGGTACTTTTTCTTCTGCGCATCGCTGCCGTTGCGATGGATCTGGTTCACGCACAGGTTGGAGTGCGCGCCGTACGACAGGCCCACCGACGCCGAGGCGCGCGAGACTTCTTCCATGGCCACGATGTGCGCCAGGTAGCCCAGCTCGGTGCCGCCGAACTCTTCCTTCACCGTCATGCCGTGCAGGCCGAGTTCGCCCAGCTTCTGCCAGAGGTCGTGCGGGAACAGGTTGTCGCGGTCGATGTCGGCGGCGCGGGGGGCGATTTCGTTCGCGGCGAAGTCCTGGATGGCGCTGCGCAGCGAGTCGATGTCCTCGCCCAGGTCGAAGTTCAGGCCGGGATCGTGCATGTGTCTTGTCTCCTCTGAGGGGTCGGCGCGCAGGGCTGCCCACGCGGAATGGCGCTTGGAACCACGCAGCTTACGCCTGGCCGCGCCGCAATTGGCGCCACAATGGTTGCAAATTGCGCCACGACTTCCGTCCCGGACCATGACATCGCCCGCCTTCCTGAAGCCTGCCCGCGCCGTCACGCCGATGGCCTTTGTGAGAGCCATCGTGCAGGGCTATGAGCGCTACGGTGCGGATCCGTCCAAGGCCCTGCAAGCGGCACAGATCACGCCGCGCGAGGTGGCCCGTCCGGGTGCACGGGTGACGGCGGCGCAGTTCGAGGCGCTGTCGGAACACGCCATGCAGGAGATGGACGACGAGGCCCTGGGCTGGTTCTCGCGGCGGCTGCCCTGGGGCAGCTACGGCATGCTGTGCCGCGCCTCGCTCACCTCGCCCGACCTGGGCGTGGCCATCAAGCGCTGGTGCCGCCACCACCGCCTGCTGACCGACGACATCGCGCTCGCGCTGGAGGTGTCGGGCGGCGTGGCCACCTTGCGCATCACCGAGAACCGCCCGCTGGACGAAGCCTTCCGCGAGTTCTGTTTGGTGACCACGTTGCGCTTTCTGCACGGGTACGTCTGCTGGGCGATCGATTCGCGCATCTCGCTGCGCGATGCCGCCTTTCCGTTCGAAGCGCCGCCGCACCGCGATGCCTACCCGCTGATGTTCACCGCCGATGTGCGCTTCGATGCGCCGGAGGCCGGCTTCAGCTTCGACGAACGCTACCTCGCCTTGCCGTTGCAGCGCGACGAGCGTGCGCTGCGCACCATGCTCAAGCGCGCGTTGCCGCTGACGGTGCTGCAGTACCGCCGCGACCGCCTGCTGGGCCAGCGCGTGCGCGAGCTGCTGCGCTCACGCGCGAGCGAGGCCACCACGGCCGATGCGCTGGCTGCGCTGCTGAATGTCTCGAGCCGCACCTTGCACCGTCAGCTGCATGAAGAAGGCACGTCGCTGCAGACGCTGAAGAACGAGGTGCGCCATGAACTGGCGGTGGACCAGTTGCGCCGCACGACACGGCCGATCAAGCAGGTGGCGCTGGCGGTGGGGTTTCGCAACGAGAAGAGTTTTTCGCGCGCGTTCCTGCAGTGGACGGGACATGCGCCGCGGGACTTTCGGCAGCAGGGCTTGTAGCGGCGAAGGCGCGGAAGGATCGAAGACGCCTCAGGCCGGCTGCGCGATCTTTGCCAGCGCATCCACGATGGACTGGCTGTCTTCCGGACGCACGAGCTTCGCCACTTCCTTGCCATCGCGCATGAACACCAGCGTGGGCCAGAGGCGCACGTTGAACGAACGGCCCAGCGGCCGGCCGCTACCGTCTTCCACCTTGATGCGCGGGATGTCCGGGTATTGGGCGAAGGCTTCGGCGATGTTCGGCTGCGCGGCCTTGCAGATGCCGCACCAGTTGGTGCCGAACTCGACCACGGCGGGACCGGTGCGTGCGTCGATCTCGGTGCGGTCGGGTTGTTCTGTCTTGTATTCGGAGGTCATGGGCTGTGGTTCCTTCCTGTATTCCTGCGACTTGGAATCGATGCCGTTCATTCCACCAGAAACTCAGGCCACCTGCAGGCCATGGCCCGATAGCAGCGCAGGCAATTCGGCCATGTCGCTGAACACCCGCGTCACGCCCACGCTCAGCAGCGGGCCGGGTCCGCTGTGGCCCGATTCGCCAGTGCTGTAGCCGAACACCGTGGCGCCTGCGGCCACCCCGGCCATCGCGCCGGTGACGGTGTCCTCGACGACGGCGCAACGCTTCGGGTCCACGCCGAGGGCTTCCGCCGCGGCCAGGTACACGTCGGGGTGCGGCTTGGAGCGGGGCATTTCATGGCCGCTGAAGATGCGGCCCTGGAAGCAGTCGAGCAAGCCGACCTTGGCCAGCTGCAACTCGACCTTGTGGCGATCGGCCCCCGAGGCGCAGGCGATGCGCCCCTTGAGCATGGCGTGGATCTCGCGGATGGCGGCGGGGGCGTGCGGAATGGCGACCAGGTCGCGCTCCAGCGCCTCGTTGCGGCGCGCGCGAAAGCGCCTGAGCCACTCGTCGGTGATCCTGACGCCGGTCCTGGATTCGATGAGCGCGGTTTCGTCCTTCACGGCCTTGCCGGTGAAGGTGTTCATCGACTCTTCGGTGGTGAGATGCCAACCGAGTTCGCCGAGCATTTCGGCGAGCACGCGGTTGGTGATGGGCTCGGAATCGACGAGGACGCCGTCGCAGTCGAAGAGGACTGCGGCGAAGGGGAATGGGGTCATTGAGTTGTTTCGTCTGTTGGGCTTGGGACGATGGTAGCAATGGGGGGTGTTTTTTTCCCGGGGCCGGGTCTCGGCCCGGCGGCCGACCTACTTTTCTTTGCTTCGCCAAAGAAACGTAGGCAAAAGAAAGGCGACCCTGCTGTCTGCGTCCCTCCGCTTCGCTACGGGCAACCTGCGGTGCTCACGTTTCGCGGGGTCTCGCCCAAACTCGCTGCGCTCAGACAAGGGCGAGCCCTGATCCGCGAAACGCTGCGCTCCTCGGCGCATACAGAAGGGCTTTGGGACGCGCCATCGCTGCGCTCGGCGCTCGACACAATGCGGGCCTTCGCTGCGCTCGGCCCGGGGTGCTCCCTCTCCACTTGGGGAGAGGGTTGGGGTGAGGGCCGGCGGTGGAGCTATCGAGCGCTCTGCCTGCCCCCATCCCAGCCTTCCCCCAGAGGGGGAAGGAGCAAATCCGGCGGCCGAGCGAAGCGATGGCCCGGACCGTGCCCCCTCCCCTCTGGCTGCGCCGAGGAGCGGAGCGGTTCGCGGATCAGGGCTCGCAGCTGTCTGAGCCGAAGGCGAGTTCTGCGAGACCCCGCGAACCGCGAGCACCGCAGGTTGCCCCGTAGCAACGCGAAGGGGTCGCAGACAGTGGGGTCGCCTTTCTTTTGCCTACGTTTCTTTGGCGAAGCAAAGAAAAGTAGGTCGCCTGCCGGGGCGAGACCCGGCCTCGGAAAGCAAACCTTAAGACACAGCCCGAATAGGTATGTAGATCTCGCCGCCGCCCGCCATGAACTCCTTGGACTTTTCTTCCATCCCCTCAGCCATGGCTTCGGCCTCGGCCACGCCCTTCTTAGCAGCGTATTCGCGCACTTCCTGCGTGATCTTCATAGAGCAGAACTTCGGCCCGCACATCGAACAGAAATGCGCCACCTTGCTCGAATCCTTGGGCAGCGTCTCATCATGAAACTCGCGCGCAGTATCCGGGTCGAGCCCCAGGTTGAACTGGTCCTGCCACCGAAACTCGAAGCGCGCCTTGCTCAACGCATCGTCCCGCGACCGAGCCCCCGGATGCCCCTTCGCAACATCCGCCGCATGCGCCGCGATCTTGTAGGCAATGATTCCCTGCTTCACGTCGTCACGGTCAGGCAACCCGAGGTGTTCCTTCGGCGTCACGTAGCAAAGCATCGCCGTGCCGGCCCAGCCGATCATCGCGGCCCCGATGGCGCTGGAGATGTGGTCGTACCCCGGCGCGATGTCGATGGTCAGCGGCCCGAGCGTGTAGAACGGCGCCTCGTGGCAGTGCTTCAACTGCTCGTCCATGTTGGCCTGGATCATGTGCATCGGCACATGGCCCGGGCCTTCGATCATGGTCTGCACATCGTGCTTCCACGCGACCCGGGTGAGTTCGCCCAGCGTGCGCAGTTCGGCGAACTGCGCTTCGTCGTTGGCATCCGCGCCCGAGCCGGGGCGCAGGCCATCGCCCAGCGAAAAGCTCACGTCGTACGCTTTCATGATGTCGCAGATGTCCTCGAAGCGCTCGTACAGAAAGCTCTCCTTGTGGTGCGCGATGCACCACTTGGCCATGATCGATCCGCCGCGCGACACGATGCCCGTCATGCGGTCGGCCGTGAGGTGAATGAAAGGCAGCCGCACGCCCGCGTGGATGGTGAAGTAGTCGATGCCCTGCTCGGCCTGCTCGATCAGCGTGTCGCGAAAGATCTCCCAGGTCAGGTCTTCGGCCACGCCGCCCACCTTCTCCAGCGCTTGGTAAATCGGCACGGTGCCGATGGGCACCGGCGAGTTGCGCACGATCCAGTCGCGGGTGGTGTGGATGTTCTTGCCGGTGGACAGGTCCATCACGTTGTCGGCGCCCCAGCGGATCGCCCACACGAGTTTTTCGACTTCTTCCTCGATGCTGGAGGTGACGGCCGAGTTGCCGATGTTGGCGTTGATCTTCACCTTGAAGTTGCGGCCGATGGCCATCGGCTCCACTTCAGGATGGTTGATGTTGGCGGGGATGATCGCGCGGCCGCGTGCCACTTCGTCGCGCACGAATTCGGGCGTGATGATGCGCGGGATGCTCGCACCCATCGGGTTGCCGGCCACGCGCTTCGCACGCTCCTCGTTGGCCAGGTATTCGGCCATCCACTCGCGCTTGCCGTTCTCGCGCAGGGCCACGTATTCCATCTCGGGCGTGACGATGCCGCGGCGTGCGTAGTGCATCTGCGTGACGTTGGCACCCGACTTCGCGCGGCGCGGCGTGCGCTGCAATGCCGAGGCGCCTGCGCGCAGCTCGGCCAGGCGCTGGGCATCGTGGTCGTGGGCGTGCTTGAGGCCTTCGTCGAGTGCCTGGTGCGAACGACCCTCGTAGCTTTCGGTGTCGTTGCGCTCGGCAATCCACGCATCGCGCACGCCGGGCAGGCCGCGGCGCACGTCGATGTCGACCTTGGCGTCGGTGTACGGGCCCGAGGTGTCGTAGAGCGACACCGTCTCGCCGTTGGTCAGCCGCACGTCGCGCACCGGCACGTTCAGGTCGGGCCGGCTGCCCGGGATCAGGCACTTGTGCGATGCGGGAAAAGGCTCGCGCGTGAGCGAAAGCAAAGAGGTGAACTTGTCCGGGGCATTCATCGGGGCACTCCTTGTTGAGGAAAAGGGTGCTCCGCAATCGCTCGGTGGACTTCGGCAAAGCCCGTCTCCAAAGGGGAGTGACGGACCGAAGTCAGGGAGTGCAGCTCTTCTTACGCCGGTATGACCCGGATCAAGTTCGCGGGTCGGCAGCTTTGCCATCTCAGCACACCACATGTGTGCACCCCGGAGCGGGGCCGATTGTGCGAGCCCCGGCCCGGCGCGTCAACCCGTCTCAGGCCACGGGGTGCTGCAGATCGCCTTCCAGGTAATACCAGCGTTCGCCTTCGCGCACGAAGCGGCTGCGCTCGTGCAGGCGGGTGGCCGTGCCGGCGCTGCTGCGCTGGCGGGCGACGAATTCGACCTCGGCGTGGTCCGCATCGAGCACCGAGCGCGAGCGGATGTCCAGACCCAGCCATTTGACGCCCGGCTCGAACTCGATGGAAGCCGGCCGCTTCGATGCATCCCAGGTGGCGAGCAGGTATTCGGCGCGTTCGAGCACGAAGGCCGAGTAGCGCGAACGCATCAGCGATTCGGCGTCCGGTGCGGGCGTGTTTTCGAAATCATCGAGGTAGCGGCCGCAGCACAAGGCGTAGCCGATGGGCTTGTCGCGGCGGTCGGTGCGGCCGCAGGGGCAAGGTCCGGTGGTGGGATCAGTGGCGCTCATGAAGGCCTCTATTGGAACACCTCGCGGGCCGTCCTCCGCTGGGGCAAGCCCGGAGCTAGCCGCGGCTGGCGGCGATCGCGTCCTGCAGGGCCCGGGCATCGGCGGGCTTGTAGATCAGCGCATAGCCCGCGCGCTCGACCTCGACCCGGTTGGCGTGGGCGGTTTCGCCCGTCAGGATGACCACGTTGCGCGCCTTGCCGACCGCCTGCAGGGCCTGCGCGGCAGCCAGGCCCGAGAGGCCGCTGCCCAGGCGCAAGTCGCTCAGCATCAGGTCGAACACGCCGCCGTGCTGCAGCGCTTCACGCGGATTGGCGGCCAGCGCCACCTCGTGGCCCCAGCCCGAGAGCAGCGAGCGCATCGCCTCGCGCACCGGTTGCTCGTCGTCGAGCACCAGGATGCGCACCGCGGCGTCCGGCGACGGGCCGGCAGCCGGCACCGTAGCGGGTGCGGCGGCTGCGGCCGGCGCGGTCGCCTCCTCCAGCACCAGCGAGAAGTTGCTGCCGCGGCCCGGCGCAGAGCGCACCTCGATGCGCGAGCCCATCACCCGCGCCATGCCCGCCACCAGCGACAGGCCCAACCCGAGGCCGCGGCTGCGGTCGCGGCCCGGGTTGTCGACCTGGAAGAACTCCTCGAACACCTGCGCCTGGTGCTCCGCCTCGATGCCCACGCCCGAGTCGCGCACCTCGATGCGCCACGCGGGCACGCCGTTGGCCGAGCGCCGCACCCGCCGCGCCAGCACGAAGACCGTGCCCGCGGGCGTGTACTTGATGGCGTTGTCGACCAGGTTGCCGAGCACGCGAGCCAGCATGCGTGCGTCGGCGCGCACCACCACAGCGGTCGGCTGGAAGCGCAGCGCGAGCCCCTTGGCCTCGGCCAGCGCGGCGAAGCGCCCGTTCAGCGAGGCGAAGAGCGCATCGAGGCGCAGGGGCTCCAGGCGCACCGGCGCCACGCCGCCGTCGAGCTGTGCGATGTCCAGCAGCGCGTCGATGGAGCCGCGCAGCGCATCGACGCTGTCGCGCATGAAGCGCAGGTTGTTGGCGCTCGGGGCGCTGCGGGTGTCGAGCGCATCCACGAAGATCGCCAGCGCATGCATCGGCTGGCGCAGGTCGTGGTTGGCGGCCGCGAAGATGCGCGCGCGCTGCGCGGCCAGTTGCGCCACATGGTCGAGCTGGCGCGACAGGGCCTCGGCCAGGCGCGCGTTCTCGAAGCCGTTCTCGATGGAGCGCACGATCAGCCGGTTCTGCTTGCGCGCGTAGTGGAGCGACGCGAGCAGCTGCGACACCGCAAGGCAGCCCATGATCACCGGCACGCTGCCCGGCTCCAGCACCAGCCGCAGCGCCAGGCTCAGGAACACCGGCACGCCGAAGCACAGCGCGGCCAGCCACCACTGCGCGAGCGCGGCAATGATCACGCCGGTGGTGCCGCTCACGAAAAAGTACATCAGCAGGATGTACGCAAGATCGCCGTGCGGAAAGAACAGCCACGGCGCCAGCGCCCACACCAGCCCTGGAAACAGCATGCGCAGTTCCAGCCGGCGGCGCGTGAGGGCGGCCGATGCGGGCTCGATGGCCTGCGGGTCCAGCCGGTGCAGGTGGCGGTGCATGCTCCATTGCATCGCATGCACCAGCACGGCCCACACCAGCGTGCCCCGGTCGCCGGTCAGCACCAGGAACAACACCCAGAACACCGCCGCGGTGACGGCCGCCGACAGCGGCGTGTCGCGCGTGTCGACGATGTAGGCGCGCGCCAGGCTCTGGTCGACCAGCGGATCGGCGTTCGGCGCCTCGATCCAGTAGTCGCGCAGCCGCTGCCGCAGCGGTCGCGAGCCGGAGGTGGCGGAGGAAGGTGAAGGGGGCGTGGACATGGTCGTGCTGCCTGCGATTCTGCGCGTGCCTTGTGACGGCGCCTGTTCGGCGCCCCGGGGCATCCACCCTTGGCGCGCCGCTTGCTAGACGTTAGCCTTGCTTCGGCACACGAAATGAGCGAGGCGGCGATGTACCTGACAGGCTCCGAACAGCAGGCGCTGCGCGGCGTTTTCACGCTGCTGGCGCAAGAACGCGGCGAAAGCGACATCCGCGAGCGCCTGGGCTGGGCGTTGCTCGATCTGCTGCACGCGGACCAGTTCGCCTCTTTCGTATGGAACGCCGACAGCGGCCGCTTCGACGGCCGCGTGGCGCTCAACATGGACCCGGCCAACCTCGACCGCTACGGCGAATGGCACCAGCACCACGACCCGATCACCTTCGTGCTGCAGTCGCACCGCCGCGCCACGCGCGTGACCGACGTGATGCCGCAGCGCGAACTGATGCGCACCGCGTTCTTCACCGACTTTCTGTCGCGAGACGGGCTGCACTGGGGCATGAACCTGCATGCCTTCGCGGGCGAGCGCGCGCTGGGCGACCTGCGCATCTGGCGGCGCAAGGGGCGCGGCGACTTCGGCGACCATGAGAAGGCGCTGCTCGACCTGATCGAGCCCGCGTTCATTGGCGCGCTGCAGCGTGCGCAGCGCACGGCGGCCGCGGTGCCCGTACCCGTGCCAGCCGAAACGCCGTGGAACGCATTGAGCGCGCGCGAGCAGGAGGTGGCGCGCGCCGTGTGCGAAGGCCTGACCGACAAGGAAATCGCGCGCCGCATGGCCGTGAGCGTGCCGACGGTGCGCACCTACCTGCGGCGCATCTTCGACAAGCTGGGCATCGAACGGCGCTCGGCGCTGGCCGGGCTGGCGCAGCGCTGATACGGCCGACGGAGCGCCCTATTTCGCCTTGGGTGCCGGCAAGCGCCCCAGCACGCCCTCCACCGCGAGGCCCACGGCGAGCAGCTTGCGGTCGCTGCCGGCCGGCCCGTCCAGTTCCAGCCCCACCGGCAAGCCGCTGGTCGCGCCCAGGCCCGAGGGCAACTGCACGCCCGGAATGCCGGCATTGCTGCCGGGGTCGGTGTTCTGGATCAGCGCGCCGAAGTTCTCGGGGCTGCTGGCCTCGGGCGCGGCCGCCAGGGCCACGCGCGGCACGGTCGGGAACACGAGCGCATCGAGCCTGTCCTTGGCGAAAGTGTCGCGGTAGAGCTTCTGCAATGCGGGCCGCGCAACGCGCATCGCGTTGTCGTAGGCCGGCTTCGCATCGACCACGCCGTTCGGTGCGGGCAGCTTGCGCGGAATCACGAAGGCCTCGAAGGTGCCCTTGACGTCGGGGCTCGCGATGCCCGCCGTGAGCTGCGCGATATCGATGCCGGTGCGGTACTTCGCCAGGTAGACCACCAAGTCGTCGTGCGCCTCGTAGAGCGCGAGCGGGAAGCCGATCGCGCCGTTGAGCGCCATGAGCCCGGGCATCTCCACATCCACCAGCGTGACGCCGGCCGCGCGCAGCTTGGCGAGCGCGGCATCGGTGGCGGCGCGCGTGTCGGCATCGAGGTTCGCGTAGAAAGCCGGCACCACGCCCAGCCGCACGCGCTTCAGGTCCGCGGGCTTGAGGGCCGCACCGCCCGCGATCACGCGGTCGAGCAGTGCGACGTCGGCCATCGACTGCGCCATCGGTCCGGCGGTGTCGCGGGTGTGCGAGATCGGCGCAATACCCTGTTGCGAGTAGCGGCCCATGCTCGGACGCAGCGACGCGCAGCCGTTGAACGCGCACGGAATGCGCACCGAGCCGCCGGTGTCGGTCCCCAGCGCCGCCGGCGCCATGCGCGCACCGAGGGCCGCGCCGTTGCCCGACGACGATCCGCCCGCGATGCGGCTCGCGTCATACGCATTGCGCACGCCGACCTCGGGGCCGGTCTGGAACGCGGGGTTGTAGCCGGTGACGCCGAAGGCCAGCTCGTGCATGTTCGTCTTGCCGAGGATGACCGCGCCGGCCGCGCGCAGCTTCGCGACCACCGGCGCATCGGCGGCGGGCACGAAGCCCTTGAGCGCCGGAGAGCCGGCAGTGGCGGGCAGGCCCTTGACCTGGATGTTGTCCTTGATGACCACCGGCAGCCCGGCCAGCGGCTTGCAGGCGCCTCCGCGCTTTCGCTGTTGTGCATCGGCGGCGCGTGCGGCCTTCAGCGCGCCGGCCTCGTCGAGCGTGATGAAGGCATTGAGGTTCGCCCCGGCCTTCGCCTGCGCAAGGTAGGCCGACACCAGTTGCTCGCTGGTCAGGGTGCCGGCGCAGAGCTGCTGCACGGCGTCCGTGGCGGTCAGCGTGGCGATGTCGGGGGCGGCGGGCTGGGCCTGGGCGGCAAAGCCCATGGCGCAGCCCAGCACAGCCAGGGAGAAGGAAACGCGTTTGAAAAGGGACATGGCAAGGACCTTCGACGAAGAGACCGCCATGCTGCGCCGCCGGCGCTGTCCTGTCTGTCATCGAAACCGATGACAGGGCACGGCAGTGCCGCTACTGGAACATCACCCACTCGGGCCGCATGTTCAATCGCACCGGCAGGATGCTCACGCCCAGGCCGCTGGTCACGTACATGCGCTTGCCCTTGTGCGCGATCCAGCCGTAGGCCCACTCGCGCGGCGCGCGCCCCGGCACCACCAGCGCGCCATATCCCGGCACGCTGACCTGCCCACCGTGCGTGTGCGCCGCGACCACCAGCCCCCGCGTGCGCGGCATGGTCGCGAAGCTGAAGGGGTCGTGCATCATGACCAGCGTGGCTGCGCCCTGCGGCACGCCGGCCAACGCCTTGTCGGGCTGCGAATGGCCGGTCGAGTCGTCGCCGATACCGACCACCCAGAGCTCGTGGCCGGGCAGGCGCACCGAGGCGTTCTCCAGCACGCGGATGCCCTGCGCGGACAGGGCCTTGGCCGTGCGCTCGCCGTCGTGCCACCAGTCGTGGTTGCCGAGCACCGCATACACGCCCTGCGGCGCCTTCAGGCGGCCGAGCACGGCGGCCATCGCTTCGATGGGAAAGGCCTCGTCGTCGCCCGAGCCCGCAAGAAAGTCGCCCGGCAGTAGGATCACATCGGGCTGCGCCGCATTGATCTGGTCGACGATGGCCGCGGCGCGGTCCGCGCTGGTCACGCGCCACAGCGAACGCGTGCTGAGGTGCCAGTCGCCCGCCACGGCCACCTTGAGCCCGGCGGGCGCCTGCCACTGCGAATGGCTCAAGGGCTCGACGCGCGCCGCCACCCAGCGCGGCTCGATGAGGACGGCCCAGGCCGCCAATGCCAGCAGCAGGACCGCCATGGCGATCCGCACCCACGGCCGGCGGCGGCGCGTGCCGCTCACGCCAGCGCGCGCTGGATCAGCAGTTTCTGGATGTCCGAGGTGCCTTCGTAGATCTGGCACACCCGCACGTCGCGGTAGATGCGTTCGAGCGGAAAGTCGTTCACGTAGCCGTAGCCGCCCAGCGTCTGGATGGCGGCGCTGCACACGCGCTCGGCCATCTCGCTGGCAAAGAGCTTGGCCATGGCCGCTTCCTTCAGGCACGGCAGGCCCGCATCGCGCAGGCTCGCGGCGTGCCAGATGAGTTGGCGCGCGGCTTCCAGCTGCGTTGCGCACTCGGCGAGGCGAAAGCCCACGGCCTGCTGGTCGAAGATCGCACCGCCGAAGGCCTGGCGCTCCTTGGCATAGGCCAGCGCCACGTCGAAGGCGCTGCGCGCCATGCCCACGCTCTGCGCGGCGATGCCGATGCGGCCGCCTTCGAGCGCGCCCAACGCGATCTTGTAGCCCTCGCCTTCGGCGCCGATGAGGTTTTCCGCGGGGATGCGGCAGCCGTCGAAGTTGATCTGCGCGGTGTCGCTGCTGTGCTGGCCCAGCTTGTCTTCCAGGCGCGCCACGTTGTAGCCCGGTGCATCAGTCGGCACGATGAAGGCGCTCATGCCGCGCTTGCCCGCGCCCTTGTCGGTCACTGCGATGACGATGGCGACCTGCCCGTTCTTGCCGCTGGTGATGAACTGCTTCACGCCGTCGATCACGTAGCCGTCGCCGTCCTTGCGCGCGGTGGTGCGCAGGCTCGATGCGTCGCTGCCGGCCTGCGGCTCGGTGAGGCAGAAGGCGCCGAGCATCTGGCCCTGCGCGAGCGGCTCCAGCCATTGCTTCTTTTGCTGCGCGTTGCCGTAGCGCATGAGGATCGCGTTGACCGGGCAGTTGGTCACGCTGATCGCGGTGCTGGTGCCGCCGTCGCCGGCCGCGATTTCTTCGAGCACCAGCGCGAGCGTGAGGTAGTCCAGGCCCGCGCCGCCATGCTCCTCGGGCACGCAGATGCCGTAGGCGCCCAGCGCCGCCAGGCCCTGGTGCGCCTCTTTCGGAAAGCTGTGTTCGCGGTCCCACTTGGGGGCGTGGGGCCAGAGTTCGGCTTGCGAGAAATCGCGCACCGCGTCGCGGATGGCTTCCTGGTCGGCACTGAGCAGCATGGCGTGTCTCCTGTATTTTTCTTTGTGTTTACTTGCCTGCGCCCAAGTCCATGATCAGCCGTGCCGCCATGTACAGGCGGCGCGGAATGGCGCTGATGTCCACGTACTCGGCCTTGTCGCTGTGATAACCGAAGCCCGGCAGGCCCAGGCTTTCGATCACCGGCTTGCCCGAGAGCGCCGCATACGCTGCATCGGTGCCGCCGCCGGTGCGCTCGTCCACCCCCAGCGTGCCGCCGGCTTCCTTGTAGAAGCCCACGGCCTTCTCGACGAGCTTCTTGCCGCCTTCGCCGGCATTGAACGCCGGACGGCCGCGCGTGACCAGCACCTTGACGTCGGCTTCGGGCAGCTTCTTCTGCTGCGCTTTTTCTTCCAGCGTCTTCATCGCGGCTTCGAAGTCTTCGTTGCGCGCATAACGCACGTCGGCGTTCAGCGTGGCGCTGGCCGGGATGATGTTCGACACGTTGCCGGCCTTGGCAATGGTCCAGTTGAAGCGCAGGTGCTTCGCCTTGTCGTCGATGCTCATGGTGCGCAGCACGAGGTCGGAGGCCTCGACCAGCGCGTTCACGCCCAGGTCGGGCGCGGCGCCCGCATGCGAGGCCTTGCCGGTGATGTTGACCTGCACGTAGGCGATGCCCGAGGTGCCCAGCGAAAGCCGCTCGTCGCCGGCGCTGGTGGGCTCGAAGGAGAGCACGTAGTCGGCCAGCTTGGCTTCTTCCTGGATGAGGTCGCGCGAACCGAAGGAGCCTTTTTCCTCGTCGGTGTTGAACAGCACGGTGATGGTGCCGTAGTCGCGCACACCGTAGTCCTTGAGCAGCTTGAGCGTGTGCAGGATGACCGCGTTGCCGCCCTTGTCGTCGGCGATGCCGGGGCCGTAGGCCTTGTCGCCTTCGACCCTGAACGGCGCCTTGGCGAGCGTGCCCTTGAGGTACACGGTGTCCATGTGCGACATCAGCAGCAGGTTCTTGCCGCCGCGGCCCTTGAGCTTGCCCACGATGTTGTCGCCGACCACGAGGCCGGCCGACTTGCTGCGGGTGACGGTGAAGCCCAGCGCCTTGAGTTCGCCTTCGAGATAGTTGCCGGCGGCGGCAATGCCTTCGGCGTCGCCGGTGCCGGTCTCGATGTTGACCAGCTTCTCCAGCGTCTTGATGACGGCGGGTTGCTCGTCGGTCGCGGCCTGGAACAGCACGTTGTCGCGCTTTTGCGCCCAGCTGGCAGGAACCAAAAACGTCAGGGTGAGCAATGCGGCGGCGGCTTTGCGGGGAAATGCCAGGTACATGAAAGAGGGCTCCAGAAGGCGGGCGAAACTTCCATTCTAGGCATCGACACCCTGCTTTCCGACGACCTCAGCGCACGCTCAAGTCGACGCAGGTGGGCAGCAAAAACTTCTGGCTCTCCAGATGCCCTGCAAGATTCGACAGCTCTTCGGAACCAAGACGTTGCGCGTCCGTGCGCAGAAGCCTCAGCATTTGCTGCGGCCCGTCTGTGAGCCGCGACTGTGCATCGACAGACAGCCAGCAATACAGCCTCGTGAGGTCCGCAGGATCCGTGGACCAGCGACTCTGGAAATAAGTGATCAGGCCGCCGAGGTCATGTGCGTAGCCGTTTCGACGCGCGGCGAGCTCCAGGGACAAACCGCGGCTCTCGTCCTTGGCAAAGCCCTCCAAGCCCAGGATCGTGTGACGGCCCAGCTGCAATTGGCACTCCGCATGACCGCCTTCCGCCCCCTTGATCAACCATTTCCTGGCCATGTCGACCTGCTCCGCAGATCGCCGCGAGGGCTTGGCCTGGGCGACGAGCCCTGTCATCAGGCACATCGCACCTTGGTCACCTTGCTCCGCAAGCACCTGAAGCCTGGCCATCGGACCATCGAGCGGATAGACGAATCCGCCGTTTGGCTGGAGCACCTGCAATGCGATATGCGCCAGCTCGAGGCCTTCACTTGCCAACTGCTTCCAACGCTCTTCGCGTTGCTTGACACCGGCTTCGGTCGGATAGCGGCGGCTCAAGCGATTCCATTGCGACAACTCGCTGAAAAGCTCCTGCTCGTAGGCAGAGCGCTGCATTTCGCTCAGTTGTGCGGCACGTCGAGCGTCAAACGCGCGCAGATTCTGGCGAGGAAAGTCCTCGCGAGCGGATTCGTATAAAAGCAAGGCGCACATCGTGACCAGGATGGCTCCTGCCACCCATGCGAGCCAAGGCAGCGAGCGACGGGAAGAGGCCGTCATTCGCGGAACGCGCCGACGATTTCCGCTTCGGCAGGGCAGGAACTACCAGGTTCACGCCACCCGAGGAGGATTGTTTTTGCGTCGTCGCGCAAAAGCTCATAGCCGTGATCGTAGAAGCCGGGCTCGTACAGCATCGCCAACCGGGATTGAACGCGCCGACCTATCAAACGCTGCAGCCGTGCGGAGTCGGCATTGCAGAACCGGTGGCCTTCAATTCGCAATTGAAGCCTGCAGACGGTGTCAGAGCCCCGTTGAAATCTTGTATGAACACCAGACATCGCGCCGTCTGGCGATCGCAGCGCCACAGAAAAGAAACTGTTGGAGCTCGGGACTTTTGAATTTTCTTCAGCATGAATTGAAAGCACTTCCCCAATTGCTTTCAAATCGCACAAAGACCGGCTGTCATTGCGCCCCAAGGCAGCCAGTTGCAAGACCATGCGATCCGATTTCGACATGAAACCGGCTTCTACTGTTGGCGTGGCGACTGCAAATAAAACAAGCGCCGTCGATGCCACAAGCACGAGCTTCAGAGCCCTTTTATTCAGGCGCAGATGATTTCGATTGCCTTGCAATTGGCTTTTAACCAGCCAATTGCATCTTTTTTGGCGACTATCCATTTTCCCCGAAACTCCATTCCGCCTCGCAACGCACCGCGCATGTCTACGAGGCCGAAATGGTAGCAGCAGTTTTCAGGGGGAAATGTTAAATAAGCATCAATTAATTATTGCCCTATTTATCATTGAAAGACAATTTGAAATAAATCAAATCAATTCGATAGCCACCGCCGTGCCTTCGCCGCCGCCGATGCACAGCGTGGCCACGCCGCGCTTCTTGCCGCGCGCCTTCAGCGCATGGATGAGGGTGACCATGATCCGCGCACCGCTCGCGCCGATCGGGTGGCCCAGCGCGCAGGCGCCGCCGTTCACGTTGACGATGTCGTGCGACACGTCCAGCTCGTGCATCAGCGCCATCGGCACCACGGCGAAAGCTTCGTTCACTTCCCACAGATCGACGTCCTTCACGGTCCAGCCGGTCTTCTTGAAGAGCTTGGCCACCGCACCGACGGGCGCGGTGGAGAACCACTCGGGCTCCTGCGCGTGCGTGGCGTGGCCGACGAGGCGGGCGATGGGCTTGGCGCCGATCTTCTTTGCGTGCGACTCGGTCATCATGACCAGCGCGGCGGCGCCGTCGTTGATCGACGAACTCGAGGCGGCGGTGATGGTGCCGTTCTCTTTCTTGAACGCGGGCTTGAGCGTCGGGATCTTGTCGAGCTTGACCTTGCCCGGGCCTTCGTCGATGGAGATCACGGTGTCGCCGCCGCGGCCCTTCACGGTGACCGGCACGATCTCGTCCTTGAACGCACCCGATTCGGTGGCCGCCTTGGCGCGCTGCACGCTGGCAATGGCAAAGGCGTCCTGCTGCTCGCGGGTGAACTTGTACTTGGCGGCGCAGTCTTCGCCGAAGGTGCCCATCGAACGGCCCGGCTGGTAGGCGTCTTCCAGGCCGTCGAGCATCATGTGGTCATAGATCTTGTCGTGGCCCATGCGGTAGCCGCCGCGGCCCTTGAGCATGAGGTAAGGCGCATTGGTCATGCTCTCCATGCCGCCTGCCACGATCACCTCGTGCGTGCCTGCCAGCAGCAGGTCGTGCGCGAGCATCGCGGCCTTCATGGCCGAGCCGCACATCTTGCTGAGCGTGACCGCGCCCGCGCTGTCGGGCAGGCCGCCCTTGTAGGCCGCCTGGCGCGCCGGGGCCTGGCCCTGGCCGGCCATCAGGCAGTTGCCGAACAGCACTTCGCCCACGCTCTCGGGCGCGATGCCGGCGCGCTCCACGGCGGCCTTGATGGCGGCGCCGCCCAGGTCGTGGGCGGAGAGGGAAGAAAAGTCGCCTTGAAAGCCGCCCATGGGGGTTCGGGCGGCGCCGACGATGACGATGGATTCGGACATGAGGGTCTCCTTCTTGAATGCGGATGTGAAAGTGAAACGGTCGGCTGCAGCCTTGGCCGCGGGCCGGTCAGAAATGGGTCGCGTGCCCCTCGTGCTGGAAGCGCTGCGATTCTTCGTACGGGAACACATCCAGCATCTGCCCTGCCTGGATGCGTTCCTTGTGGTGCTGCCAGAAGGCGGCGTCGAGCAGGTCGGCGTGGTGCGCCATGAAGGCGCTGCGCACGTCGGGGTTACCGAGCAGAAAGGGCTCGAAGGTCTCCGGGAACACGTCCTTCGGGCCCACCGAGTACCAGACCTCGCCGCTCATCTCGTCTTCTTCGTTGCGCGGCGCGGGCACCTTGCGAAACTTGCAATCGGTGACGTATTCGATCTCGTCGTAGTCGTAGAACACGACCTTGCCGCCGCGCGTGACGCCGAAGTTCTTCCACAGCATGTCGCCGGGAAAGATGTTGGCCGCGACCATGTCCTTGATGGCGTTGCCGTACTCGACCACCGCGTGTTCGAGTTGGTCTTTCGCGCGCCTGGCATGGGCCGGGCTCTCGGGGTGCGCGAGCGTGTCGAAGGCCTCCTGCAGGTAAATGTTGAGCGGGATCATGCGGCGCTCGATGTAGACGTGCTTGAGCACCACCTCCATCTCCCCGTTGCCGTCGCGGTCGCCGATCTCCAGCTGGCTGGGCGCGAACTTCTGGATTTCCTCGATCAGCTCGGGCTCGAAGCGGTCGAGCGGAAAACCCACGTCGCTGTACTCCAGCGTGTCGGCCATGCGCCCCACGCGGTCGTGCTGCTTCACGAGCATGTACTTGCCCTTGATCTGCTCGCGCGTGGTGTCCTTCTGCGGCGGATAGAAGTCCTTGATGACCTTGAAGACGAACGGAAACGAAGGCAGGTCGAACACCAGCATGACCATGCCCTTGATGCCGGGTGCGATGCGAAAGCGGTCGCTCGAGTAGTTCAGGTGCGAGAGAAAGTCGCGGTAGAAAAGCGTCTTGCCCTGCTTGGCCAGGCCCAGCGCGTTGTAGATCTCGGCGCGCGGCTTGCGCGGCATCAGCGAGCGCAAGAACTGCACCCAGGCCGAGGGCACTTCCATGTCGACCATGAAGTAGGCGCGCGCAAAGCTGAAGAGCATCTGCAGGTCGTCTTCGCCGAAGAGCGCCGCATCGATGTAGAACCTGCCGGCGCTGTCATGCAGTATCGGCAGCGCAAACGGAATCTCGGTGAAGCCGTTCATGATCTTGCCGACCACGTATGCGCCCTTGTTGCGAAAGAACAGGCCCGAGAGCACCTGCAACTGGAAGTTGGCGCGCAGCTTCACCTGTTGAAAGCGGTTCAGAACGACCTGCGCCACGCGCTCGGCATCGCGCCGCTTGTCGGCATAGCTGCCCTGCAGCGCGAAGTCGTCGAGCATCTGCTCCAGCGTGTCGGCCAGTGTGTCGTGCGCGGGGTAATACGGGCGGTAGGTCGGCGCGCCGCGCGGCTCGATGTACTCGGTGCTGATCGCGGGGCGAACGAAGATGAAGTCGTTCTGGAAGTACGCGCGGTGCAGGATCTTGGTGGTCACCGAGTTGAAGAAGCTCTCGGCCAGCTCGGGCTGGTGGTGGTCCACCAGAAGGCCGATGAAGTGCAGCTTGACCTGGTGCCACACCTCCATCGGCTGCTCGCCGGCCTTGAACTCTTTCTCGAGCCGGGCCACGGCCTCGTTCACGCGCAGGTCGTAGAACTCGATGCGTTCCCGCTGCGCCCGCTGCTGGCCGTGCCAGTCCGCAGTTTCGAAACGGTGCTTGGCGCGCGCCGATTCGGCGCGGAACAACCGGTAGTGCCGGTTGAACCCGTCGATCATCGCCTTGGCGATGTCGTAGGCCAGCGACGAATCGAGGCGCTGCGGGAACATGGCCCGGCCGGCTCAGGCCGTGCTGGCTTCGGTGCCGTCGGCGCCCGCCTGCGCGGAAGGCGAAGGGAGCGCCGCGCCCGCGGGCTTGCTCCACTTGTAGCGGATGCGCTGCACCGCGGCCTTGTAGGCCCCGTCCAGCGGCTTGGCGCCGTCGACGCTCAGGCCCAGGTCCTGCAGCAGGCCGTCGTGCACGCCGAAGGTCCAGCCGTGGATGCGCACCTTCTGGCCGCGCGCCCAGGCATCGACCATGACGGTGCTGACGGCCACGTTGACCACCTGCTCGGCCACGTTGAGCTCGCACAGCGCATCGACACGCACCTCTTCGGGCAGGCTGTCGAGCATCGTGGCGTGGCGGTCGCGCACGTCCTGGATGTGGCGGATCCAGTTGTCGGCCAGGCCGATGCGCTTGCCGCTGAGCGCGGCCTTCACGCCCGCGCAGCCGTAGTGGCCCACCACCATGATGTGCTCGACCTTCAGGTGCTCGACCGCGAACTGGATCGCCGACAGCGCGTTGAGGTCGGAGTGCACCACGATGTTGGCCACGTTGCGATGCACGAACACCTCGCCCGGCTCCAGGCCGGTGATCTGGTTGGCGGGCACTCGGCTGTCGGAGCAGCCGATCCACATGTAGCGCGGCGTCTGCTGCTTCACCAGGCCGGTGAAGAAGCCGGGACGGTCGCGTTCCATTTGTGCGGACCAGGCACGGTTGTGGGCGAAGAGGTCGTCGATGTTGTTGTCGGACATAGGAGTGGGATTGTCGATGAGTCGTGCCTCGGATGGCGGTTTCATGCGGTCCTGGACTTCTTTTGGGCGCGCGCCAAGGTGGCCCGGCCCTTTTTCTCGTGTGCGCGCACTTCGGCGATGTTGGCCTGCAGCTCGGTCATCTGCGCTTCGAGCTGCGCCCGGTGTGCACCCAGCACGCCGAGAAACTTCTGCAGCTGCGGCACGGTGTCGCGCGGGCTGTCGTACATGTCGAGGATGTCCTTGGCCTCGGTCAGGCTCAGGCCCAGGCGCTTGGCACGCAGGGTGAGCGTGAGCCGCGCCCGGTCGCGCGCGGTGTACACACGCTGCAGGCCGGCCCGCTCGGGCGTGAGCAGGCCCATGTCCTCGTAGAAGCGGATGGCCCGCGTCGTGAGGTCGAACTCCTTGGCAAGCTCGCTGATGGTGAAGGTTTGCGCAGACATGGCGAAAGGGTTTCAGGCACGTCCGGCAAGGGCGTTACGGGGGCGACAGCAGACTTCGGTCGCGCTCCCTACAATGAAGCCACTCATCCATGACGTTTACGTAAACGTCAATCTTACATGAACCTCCTCGAACGCGAACTCCACTACACCCTTGGCGACACCCTGCCCGCGCCCGGCGAGGCGCTGCAGGTTGCGCCCGGCGTGCGCTGGATCCGCATGCGGCTGCCCTTTGCGCTGGACCATATCAACCTCTGGCTGCTGCGCGACACCATCGACGGCGTCGAGGGCTGGACCGTGGTGGACTGCTGCATCGCGCACGACGAGGCGCGCGCGCAGTGGGAGCAGATCTTCGAGACCCAGCTGCAGGGCCTGCCGATCCTGCGCGTCATCGTCACCCACATGCACCCCGACCACATCGGCCTGGCCGCGTGGCTTTGCGAGCGCTGGAACGCACCGCTGTGGATCAGCGCCACCGACTACCACGTGGCCCGCGTGCTGAGCACCGCCGGCGACACGCTCGCGGGCGGCGACGCGGCAGCCAGCTTCTTCGCCTCGCACGGCCTCGCCGACCCCGAAGCCATCGCCAAGATCCGCGCGCGCACCAACTACTACGCGAACATGGTGCCCTCGGTGCCCGACCGCTTCGTGCGCATGATGGATGGCGACCTCGTGCGCATCGGCGGCCACGACTGGCGCTGCATCAGCGGCTACGGCCATGCACCCGAGCACATCGCGCTGTACTGCGACGCGCAGAAGCTGCTGCTGGGCGGCGACATGATGCTGCCGCGCATCTCTACCAACGTGAGCGTGCATGCGGGCGAGCCCGAGGCGAACTCGCTGCGGCTCTTTCTGGACAGCATCGACAAGTTCAAGAGGCTGCCGGCCGACACGGTGGGCCTGCCCTCGCATGGCAAGCCCTTCACCGGCATCCACCGCCGCGTGGACCAGCTGCAGGAACACCACCGCGACCGCCTCGCCGAATTGCTCGAAGCCTGCACGGCGCGCGCGCTCACCGCGGCCGAGGGCCTGCCGATCCTGTTCAAGCGCGAACTCGATCTGCACCAGATGACCTTTGCGATGGGCGAGACGATCGCGCACTTTCACCTGCTGTGGTTCTCGGGGCAAGTGAAGCGCGAACTAAGCAAAGACGGTGTCTACCGCTTTGGGGCACGGAGCGCCGCCGTCTAGCCCTTTAGACTCGCCGGATGGACACGCTTGCCGAGCTGCGCGCGGGCCGGCTGGCAGGCGCCACCCGGCTCGATCTTTCATGCGGACTCACCGAGTTCCCGCGCGAAATCTTCGACCTCGCCGATTCGCTCGAAACACTGAATCTTTCCGGGAATGCGCTGGCTGCATTGCCCGACGACCTCGGCCGGCTGCACAAACTGCGCGTGCTGTTCTGCTCCGACAACCGCTTCACGACACTGCCCGAATCCATCGGTCAATGCCCTGACCTGGACATCGTCGGCTTCAAGGCCAACCGCATCCGCAGCGTGCCGGACGCCGCATTGCCGCCCTCGCTGCGCTGGCTGATCCTGACCGACAACGCCATCGAAGCACTGCCCGACACGCTGGGCCGCTGCACGCGCATGCAGAAGCTCATGCTGGCGGGCAACCGGCTGCGCGCGTTGCCGGCCGCGGTCGCCGCATGCCGGCAGCTGGAGCTGCTTCGCATTTCCGCCAACCGCTTCGAGGCGCTGCCAGACTGGCTGCTCTCGCTGCCTCGCCTGTCGTGGCTCGCGGCGGCGGGCAACGCCTTCGACACGCAAGCCGAAGACGCGGCCATCGCCGCGAAGTCGGTGCCGCATGTCGCCTGGCGCGATCTGACGCTGGGCCAGAAGCTGGGTGAAGGCGCATCGGGCGTGATTTATCAGGCAACGCTGGGCGCAGCGCAGCAAGGGCAGCAACAAGTGGCGGTCAAGCTGTTCAAAGGCGCGGTCACCAGCGACGGCTGGCCGCACAGCGAAATGGCCGCCTGCATCGCGGCCGGCGAGCACCCCACGTTGATCGCGGCGCGGAGCCGGATCGACGGCCACCCCGATGGCACCGAAGGCCTGGTGATGCCCCTGGTGCCGCCGTCTTTCCGCGTCCTTGCGGGGCCGCCTAGCCTGGCCTCGTGCACGCGCGACGTGTATGCGGACGACGCGCAATGGCCCGCCCAGGTGGCGCTGCGCATCGCGCGCGACATCGCCTCGGCGGTGCAGCACCTGCATGCGCGCGGCATTGTTCACGGCGACCTCTACGCCCACAACATTCTGTGGAATGCCGAAGGCGGTGGCCGGCTCGGCGACTTCGGCGCGGGCTGGATGACCGGCGCGCTCGACCCGAACCAGGGCAAGGCCGTGCAGCGCCTGGAAATGCGCGCCTTCGGCTGCCTGCTGGAAGAACTGTTCGCCCGTTGCAGCGATGCGCCGCCCGCTGCAATGCTCGGCCTCAAGGACCGCTGCATGCATCCCGACGTGGCGTCGCGCCCTTCGTTCGCCGAGGCTTTTTCGGCGCTGCAGCAAGAAGCCGCGGCATGACCGGCCACCGGCTGCCGCTGCCCACGCGCGACGGCGTCGGCCCCAGTTGCGTGGGGCTGCCGGCCGGCCCCTGGCCCACGATCGCCGAGTTCCTGGTCGAGCGCTTTCCCGCGATCACACGCGACGCGTGGATGGCCCGCATCGCTGCCGGCGAGGTGATCGACGAACACCGCGTCCCCGTCACCGCCGAGCGCCGCTACCAGGCACCGCTGCGCGTCTACTACTACCGCACGCTGGACGCCGAGGTACCCATCCCCTTCGAGGAGCAGGTCCTGTTCCGCGACGAGCAGCTCCTGGTGGTCGACAAGCCGCCGTTCCTGCCCGTCACACCCGGCGGCAAGTACCTGCAGCAGAGCCTGCTGGTGCGGCTCAAGCGCAAGCTGCAACTCGACGACCTCGTGCCGCTGCACCGCATCGACCGCAGCACTTCGGGACTGGTGCTGTTCTCGGTGCGGCCCGAAACGCGCGGCGCCTACCAGGCCATGTTTCCGGAGCGGCGCATCGCCAAGCACTACGAAGCCGTGGTGCCCTGGCGCGCAGGCGTTTCGTCGGTGCCCGACACCTACCGCAGCCGCCTGGTGGACGACGCGCACTTCATGCGCATGAAGGAAGTGCCCGGCGAGCCCAACTCCGAGACCCGCATCGTGGTGCAGCAAACGCTCGGCGACCGGGCGCTGCTGCTTCTGGCGCCCATCACCGGCCGCAAGCACCAGTTGCGGGTGCACTGCATGGCGCTGGGCATGCCGATCGAGAACGATCCGATCTACCCCACCCTGCTGCCCGAGAACACCGACGACTTCGACAAGCCCCTGCAGTTGCTCGCCAAGTCGGTCGCCTTCAAGGACCCGATCACCGGCGAGCCGCGCAGCTTCGCGAGCCCCCGGAGCCTGTCGCTGGCACCAAGGTGACGCACCGCGCGCGCGCCGCGCACTAAGCTCGTTTGCTGAACACTTTCATTCAGGAGACACCCGCACCATGGACACCACCCAACTCTTTTCGCTCAAGGGCCGCAGCGCCTTGATCACCGGCGGCTCGCGCGGCATCGGCCGCATGATCGCCGAGGGTTTCCTCGCCCAGGGCGCGCGCGTGTACATCTCGGCGCGCAAGGCGGCGGCCTGCGACCAGACAGCCAAGGAGCTCTCGGCGCTGGGCCATTGCGTGTCGCTGCCGGCGGACGTGTCCACGGTGGAGGGCGCGCAGGCACTGGTGGCGGCTTATGCGAAGCACGAAGACTCGCTCGGCATCCTGGTCAACAACGCCGGTGCGGCCTGGGGCGCGCCCTACGCCGAGTTCCCCGAGAGCGGCTGGGACAAGGTGGTCGACCTGAACCTCAAGACGCCCTTCTTCCTCACGCAGGCGCTCACGCCGATGCTCAAGAAGGCCGCGACCGATCAGCTGTCGAAGGTGATCAACATCGCATCGATCGACGGCATCTCGGTGAACCCGCAGGAAACGTATTCGTATGCGGCCAGCAAGGCCGGGCTGATCCAGCTCACGCGCCGCATGGCGCTGCGCCTGGCGCAAGACCGCATCGTGGTGAGCGCCATCGCCCCGGGCGCCTTCGCATCGGACATGAACAAGGATGCGCGCGACCACGGCGACGAGGTCAAGGGTCGCATTCCCGCAGGCCGCATCGGCACGCCCGAAGACATGGCCGGCGCCGCGATCTACCTCGCATCGCGCGCGGGAGACTATGTGATGGGCTCAACGCTGATCGTGGACGGCGGCGTGACGCACGCGCGCTGAGCATTCGAAGCGTCCTGAAATAAAAATCCGTTCACGCTGAGCCTGTCGAAGCGGCGCGCGAGGCTTCGACAAGCTCAGCCCGAACGGCCAGGGCGCGCGCCGCCTCAGTGGTTATCGCGCGGCACGCCGAAGGTGGCGTGGATCTTCTGGTACTTCACCGCCGGCTTGAGCACCATGCCTTCGGAGAGTTCGTCCACCACCGCACGCTGGATCTCCTGCCACGGCGTCTGGCTCGGCGGATACGGGTAGCCGCCGGCCGCTTCGAGCTTCTGGCGGCGCGTGGCGAGTTCTTCGTCGGAGACCAGCATGTTCGCCGTGCGCTTCTTCAGGTCGATGCGCACGCGGTCGCCGGTTTTCAGCAGCGCCAGCGCACCGCCGGTCGCGGCCTCCGGCGAAGCGTTCAGGATCGACGGAGAGCCCGAGGTGCCCGACTGCCGCCCATCGCCGATGCAAGGCAGCGCGGTGATGCCCTTCTTCAGCAGGTAGGCCGGCGCGCGCATGTTCACCACCTCGGCCGCGCCCGGGTAACCCACAGGCCCCACGCCCCGCATGAACAGCACGCTGTGCGCATCGATCTTCATCTTCGGATCGTCGATGCGGCGGTGGTAGTCCTCGGGGCCGTCGAACACCACGGCCGTGCCTTCGAAGGCCATCGGGTCGGCGGGGTTCTCCAGGTAGCGGGCGTGGAACTCGGGCGTGATCACGCTGGTCTTCATGATCGCGGAATCGAACAGGTTGCCGCTGAAATCAAGGAAGCCCGCATTCTTCATCATCGGCTTGGCGTACGGGAAGATCACCTTCCGGTCTTCGGTGAAGCGGCCTTCGCAGTTCTCGATGATGCTCTTGCCGTTGGCCGTGAGCGAGGGCTGTATCTTGCCCTTGGCGATCAGCTCGGCCACCACCGCGGGCACGCCGCCCGCGCGGTAGTAGTCCTCGCCCAGGTACTCGCCCGCAGGCTGCAGGTTGACCAGCAGCGGGATCTTGTAGCCGTGCTTTTCCCAGTCGCCGGTGGTCAGCGGCACGCCGATGTGGCGCGCGATGGCGTTCAGGTGAATGGGCGCATTGGTCGAGCCGCCGATGGCGGAGTTGACGACGATCGCGTTCTCGAAGGCAGCGCGCGTGAGGATGTCCGAAGGCTTCAGGTCCTCGCGCACCATCTCGACGATGCGCTTGCCGGTCATGTAGGCCATCTCCTGGCGGTCGCGGTACGGCGCCGGAATGGCCGCGCTGCCGGGCAGCGTCATGCCCAGTGCCTCGGTCAGCGAATTCATCGTGGAGGCCGTGCCCATGGTGTTGCAGTGCCCGGTCGACGGGGCCGAAGAGGCCACGAGCCGCAGGAAGCCCTGGTCGTCGATCTCGCCCGCGGCGAGCAGCTCGCGCGCCTTCCACACGATGGTGCCCGAGCCCGTGCGCTCGCCCTTGTACCAGCCATTGAGCATCGGGCCGGAGTTCAGCGCGATGGCCGGAATGTCGACCGTGGCGGCCGCCATCAATTGGGCCGGCGTGGTCTTGTCGCAGCCGGTGGTCAGCACCACGCCGTCGATCGGGTAGCCGTACAGAATTTCGACCAGCGACAGGTACTGCAGGTTGCGGTCCAGCGAGGCGGTCGGGCGCTTGCAGGTTTCCTGGATCGGATGGATCGGAAACTCGAAGGCGATGCCGCCCGCGTCGCGGATGCCCTCGCGCACGCGCTCGGCCAGCACCAGGTGGTGGCGGTTGCAGGGCGCGATGTCGGAGCCCGTCTGTGCGATGCCGATGATCGGGCGGCCCGACTGCAGCTCTTCGAAGCCGAGCCCGAAGTTCATCGTGCGCTCCAGGTAGAGCGCCGTCATGTCGGTGTTGGCGGGGTTGTCGAACCAGGCCTGCGAGCGCAGCTTCATGGGCCCGCGGGGCTTCTTCGGGCCGCTCTTGGGTGTGGGGCTTTTCTTCTTGTTCATCAGGACATTCCCTTCAAGGTTTCGGCCGCATTCGGGAGCGCGGCGCAGTCGGCGATGTATTGGCGAATGATGTCGGCGAAGTTGTCGTGCGGATGCAGACCCAGCCGCGCGGCCCGCTCGGCCGTGGCACCGCCCGGCCAGTTGGCGACGATACCGGCGATGCGCTCGTCGCGCTCGAAGCGCACCAGCGCGCGAACCTTGGGGCCGGCCACTTCCTCGAGCGCATTGAGCATGTCGCTCACGCGCACGTTGAGCGCCGGCAGGTTGATCGCGGCGCGGCCGCCGAAGGCCTCGCGGCTGGCTTCGTAGACGGCGATGAGGCCCTCGACCGTGCGGGCCGGAGAGCTCATGGGGTGCGACACGTCGGGCGACACCGGGCAGATCGATTCCACACCCGCCAGCGGCTCGCGGATGATGCCGCTGAAGAACGACGACGCAGCGCCGTTGGGCTTGCCCGGGCGCACCGTCACCGTCATCAGCCGCGCGGCGCGGCCGTCGATGTAGCCCTTGCGCGTGTAGTCGGAGATGAGGTGCTCGCACACCAGCTTCTGCGTGCCGTACGAGGTTTGCGGCAGCGGCAGCGTGTCGTCGGCCACCAGCGCGGGCAGCGGCACCGAGGGGTCGGGGCCGAACACGGCGACCGAGCTGGAGAACACCAGCCGCGTCACCCTGCCGCCCGCGCCGACGTTGGCGCGCAGGGCATCGAGCAGCGCGCGCGTGCTGTCGAGGTTGGAGCGCAGGCCGAGTTCGAAATCGGCTTCGCATTCGCCCGAGACGGCCGAGGCGAGATGGAACACGCCGTCGAAGGCTTCGGTCTTCAGCGCCTCGGTCTGCTGGAGCAACGGGCCGGTGCGGGCCTCGACGCGCGCATCGGCCAGCAGGTCGGCCGGCGGCGGCGCGATGTCGGTCAGCACCAGCCGTTCGATGCGCTGGCCGGCCAGCGTGCCGCGCGCCAGCAGCGCGCGTGCGAGACGGGCGCCGACAAAGCCGCCGCCTCCGGTGATCAACAGTTTCATGGTGTGTCCCTCTTGGTTGTGCTTCGGGTTGCGCGTTTCGGTTTTGCGGTGGGGGTGGCAGGCTTTGCGCCACGCGCCAGGGCGCGACGGCGCTGCCCGGTGATGACGCCGCCCTCGACAAGCCGCTGCTCGCCGCGAATCAGGTGTTGCGTTGCATGGCGGCGCGCGGCCACCGGGTCGCGCGCCGCAATGGCCTCGACGATGGCGCGGTGCTCGTTCTGTACCGCCTCCATGAAGTCCAGGCGGCGGGCTTCGTTGCCGCGCGTGATGCGCATGCCTTCGCGCAGGTACTGCTCCAGAAAGCCCAGCAACAGGCGGAACTGCGGATTGCCGGTGGCTTCGCCGATCACGCGGTGAAAGGCGAGGTCTTCGGCGACACCGTCCTGCCCGGCCGCCGCGGCGACGTCGATGGCCTTGAGCGCGCGGCGCAACTCGGCGATCTGGCTGCGGCTCGCGCGCTGTGCGGCCAGCGCGGCGATCTCGCCTTCGAGCACGCGGCGCACCTCGACCACGTCGACGACGGACTGCACCGAATCGAGCACGGCCGGATCGAAGGCCAGCGGCCGATGCAGCGGCGCCTGCGCCACGAAGCAGCCCAGGCCCTGGCGCGAGGTCACCAATGCCTGCGACTTGAGCTGATGCACGGCCTCCCGCACCACGGTGCGCGAAACCCCGTGCGAGGCCGCGAGTTGCTGTTCGGTAGGGAGCCGGTCGCCAGGCCGCAGCGCGCCGGATGCGATCTGCGCGGCCAGCCGCGAAGCGAGCCGATCAGACAGCCGGTCGGTGACCAGGGGGAAGGATTCTGAGAGGGCGGTGGCCTGCACGGCAGCGGAAAAGTGGAGCACGGTTATCGGGTCATCATACAAGTCAACAGGGGATTTCTCGTACCGGTTTGCCCTGATACCGGTTTCAAAAACGAGTGCCGATACTGCGCGGGCTGCGACGCGGAGGTCTCCGTGCCGCTTGCGCCCCTTCCCGCGATTTGTCAGGACTCCTTGCATGGCCAGTGTCACGATTGAAGCGGTCAAGAAGCGATTCGGCGAAGTCGCCATCCTTCATGGGGTGGACATCGACATTGCCGACGGCTCTTTCACGGTGCTCGTGGGCCCCTCGGGCTGCGGCAAGTCGACCCTGCTGCGCATGATCGCGGGGCTGGAGGAAATTCACGGCGGCGAAATCCGCATCGGCGATCGCCGCGTGAACGACCTGCCGCCCAAGGAGCGGGACATCGCGATGGTGTTCCAGAACTACGCGCTCTATCCGCACATGACGGTGCGCCAGAACATGGCCTTTGCCCTTTCGCTCGCGAAGATGGACAAGGCCACCATCGACGGCAAGGTGCAGCGCGCGGCCGAAATCCTGGCGCTCGCACCGCTGCTCGAGCGCTATCCGCGCCAGCTCTCGGGCGGCCAGCGCCAGCGCGTGGCGATGGGGCGCGCGATCGTGCGCGATCCGCAGGTCTTTCTTTTCGACGAGCCGCTGTCCAACCTCGACGCCAAGCTGCGCGTGGCGATGCGCAGCGAGATCAAGGAGCTGCACCAGCGGCTGAAGACCACCTCGATCTACGTCACCCACGACCAGATCGAAGCCATGACCATGGGCGACAAGATCGTGGTGATGCGCGACGGCCGCATCGAGCAGACCGGCAGTCCGCTTCAGCTATACGACCATCCGGCCAACCAGTTCGTCGCGGGCTTCATCGGCTCGCCGGCCATGAACTTCCTGCCCGGCACGCTGCGGCGCGCGGGCGGCGCGGCGCATGTGGAGCTGCCCGACGGCACGCGGCTCGATGCACCGACGCACGCGGGCGGCACCGACGGCCAGCCAGTCGTGTACGGCACGCGCCCCGAGCACCTGACGCTGGGCGACAGCGGCGGCATTCCCTCGCGCGTGGTCGTGATGGAGCCCACCGGCATGGACACCTTCGTCGCCTGCCGCCACGAAGGCACGGAGCTCTCGGCCGTGTTCCGCGAGCGCTACGACTTCGCACCGGGCAGCACCATCCACCTCGTGCCCGACCTGGCGCGCGCCCACCTCTTCGATGCAGAAAGCGGCCTGCGCCTGGCCGCCTGAAGCGCTCCCTGATTTTTCGCTTTTTTCGCTTTGTCTTTGGTTCACACCGGCCCGTTTACAACGAAGGAGACAGCTCATGAGTGATTTCAATCGCCGCAGGTTTCTCGAGAGTTCGGCCGGCGTTGCCGCCGCCGCGACTGTCGGCACGGGCAGCGCCCTGTTCGCGCCATTCGCGCAGGCGCAGAACCTGACGTTCAAGCCCGAGAAGGGCGCCAAGCTGCGCGTGCTGCGATGGAGCCGCTTCGTGCAGGGCGACATCGATGCGTACATGGCCAACGTCAAGAAGTTCACCGAGGCCACGGGCGTGGAAGTGCGCGTGGACAACGAGGGCTGGGAAGACGTGCGCCCCAAGGCCGCGGTGGCCGCCAACACGGGCGCCGGCCCCGACATCATCCTGTCGACCAATGACGACGCCAACCTCTATCCCGACAAGCTGCTCGACGTGACCGACCTGGCCGAATACCTCGGCAAGAAATACGGCGGCTGGTACCCCGCGGCCGAGGCCTTCATGCGCCCCGACGGAAAGAAATGGCTGGGCCTGCCGCTGGGCGCCTCGGGCTCGCTCATCGTGTACCGCGAGAGCATGGTCAAGGCCGCGGGCTTCGCGACCTTCCCCAAGACCACCGACGAGTTCCTGAAGCTCTACAAGGCGCTCAAGGAAAAGGGCACGCCCGGCGGCATGGCACTGGGCAATGCGACCGGCGACAGCACCTGGTGCAACTGGCTCATCTGGTCGCACGGCGGCAAGCTGGTCGACAAGTCGAACAAGGTGGTGATCGACAGCCCCGAGACGCTGAAGGCGCTGGAGTACAGCAAGGAGCTGTACGCCAACTTCATTCCCGGCACGCTCTCGTGGCTGGACCCGAACAACAACAAGGCCTTTCTGGATGGGCAGGTCAGCGTCACCAACAACGGCATCTCGATCTACTACGCGGCCAAGAATTCCGCCGATCCCAAGATCAAGGAAATGGCCGCGGACATCAACCATGCGGTGTTCCCCATCGGCCCGGTGGGCGTGCCGACGGAGTCGCACCTGTTCTTCAACCAGATGGTCATGAAGTACACGAAGTTTCCGCAGGCGGCCAAGGAGTTCCTGCGCTTCATGATGGAGAAGGAACAGTTCGATCCGTGGCTGCAAGGCGGCGGCGGCTATGTGGCGCAGCCCCTGCGCTTCTACGAGAACAGCGCGATCTGGTCCTCGGACCCGAAGAACCTGCCGTACCGCGATTCGGTGAAGAACCTGCGCCCCGGCGGCTACGACGGCAAGCTGGGTTATGCCTCGGCCGGCGCGGCGGCGGACTTCATCATTCCGAACATGGTGGCCGAGGCGGCCAGCGGATCGAAGTCGCCCAAGGAAGCGGCCGAGCGCGCGCAAAAGCGTGCCGAGCGGTACTACAAGGTCTGATCGATCCTTTCACTCTCCCGAAGCAGCCCGCCCCATGACACTCCTGGCCAGGTTCCAGAACAGCCGCAACGCGCTTGGCTTGGCGTTCATGCTTCCGGCAGCGGTGCTGCTGCTCCTGTTCCTGACCTACCCGCTGGGGCTGGGCACCTACCTTGGCTTCACCGATGCCAAGGTGGGCCGCGCGGGCCAGTGGATCGGGCTGGAGAACTACGAGTACCTGTGGGGCGACGCCGTGACGCGGCTCGCCCTCTTCAACACGCTCTTCTACACGGCGGTGGCGAGCGTGTTCAAGTTCCTCCTGGGGCTGTGGCTGGCGATCTTGCTGAACCGGAACATCCGCTTCAAGACCTTCTTCCGCGCGGTGATCCTGCTGCCGTACATCGTGCCCACCGCGCTCTCGGCGATCGCGTTCTGGTGGATCTACGACTCGCAGTTCTCCATCATCAGCTGGGCGCTGATGCGCTTGGGGTTGATCGACCAGTACATCGACTTTCTCGGCTCACCGTGGAATGCGCGCATCGCGGTGATCATTGCGAACGTGTGGCGCGGCGTGCCCTTCGTGGCGATCACGCTGCTGGCAGGGCTGCAGACCATTTCGCCCTCTTACTACGAAGCCTCCGCCATCGACGGCGCGACGCCGTGGCAGCAGTTTCGCCACGTCACCATGCCGCTGCTGACGCCGATCATCGCGGTGGTCATGACCTTCTCGGTGCTGTTCACCTTCACCGACTTCCAGCTGATCTACGTCATCACCCGCGGCGGCCCGTTGAATGCCACGCACCTGATGGCCACGCTGTCGTTCCAGCGCGCGATTTCGGGCGGCGCGCTCGGCGAAGGCGCGGCCATCGCGATTGCGATGGTGCCGTTTCTCCTGGCCTGCGTGATGTTCAGCTTCTTCGGCCTGCAGCGGCGCGCATGGCAACAAGGCGGTGCCGACAAATGAAAGAACTTCCATGAGCAATGCGGGCCAGGTCGACACCGTCGGCATGAGCTACCTCGACACGATCCCGCGCAAGGCGGTGACCGTGTACCTGCCGCTCGTGGTCTTTTTGATCGTGCTGCTGTTCCCGTTCTACTGGATGGCCATCACCTCGGTGAAGCCCGATGCCGAACTGCTCTCGCGCGAGGGCAATCCGTTCTGGGTGATCAACCCGACGCTCTCGCATTTCTACAAGCTGCTGTTCGAGACCTCGTACCCGCAGTGGTTGTGGAACACGGTGCTGGTGTCGGTGGTGTCCACCTTCGTGTCGCTCGCGGCCTCGGTGTTCGCGGCGTATGCCATCGAGCGGCTGCGCTTCAAGGGATCGAAGCACGTGGGCCTCTCGATCTTTCTGGCGTACATGGTGCCGCCGTCGATCCTGTTCATTCCGCTGGCGAACGTCGTGTTCAACCTCGGGCTTTTCGACACGCGCTGGGCGCTGATCCTCACCTACCCGACCTTCCTCATCCCCTTCTGCACCTGGCTGCTGATGGGCTACTTCCGGTCGATTCCGGCCGAGCTGGAAGAGTGTGCGCTCATCGACGGCGCGAGCCGCTGGCAGATCCTGGTGAAGATCGTGCTGCCGCTCGCGGTGCCGGGCCTCATCTCGGCAGGCATCTTCGCGTTCACGCTGTCGTGGAACGAGTTCATCTACGCGCTCACCTTCATCTCGTCGTCGGAGGTGAAGACGCTGCCCGTCGGCGTGGTCACGGAGCTGGTGCAGGGCGACGTGTACCAGTGGGGGCCGCTGATGGCCGGCGCGCTGCTGGGCTCGCTGCCGGTGGCGTTCATCTACTCGTTCTTCGTCGAGTACTACGTGTCGGGGATGACCGGGTCGGTCAAGGAATAGCCGCTGCCTCGCGGCGATCAGTTCCAGCGCGGGACGGCTTCGTCTTTCAGCTGCCGGCGCAACAGGTCGTAGTCGGGCACCACGCGCTCGACGGTTTCCCAGAAGCGGTGTGAGTGGTCCATCACGCGCAGGTGGGCCAGTTCGTGCGCGACCACGTAGTCGATCACCGGCAACCGGAAATGAATGAGCCGCCAGTTCAGGCGAATCGAGCCGTCCGCGCTCGCGCTGCCCCAGCGCGTGGCAGCGTTCGAGAGCGAGAGCTTCTGCCAGCGCACGCCGAGCAGCGGCGCGAAATGATCGAGCCGCTCGATGAAGAGCTTGCGCGCCTGCCGCATGAGCCAGGCCTGCGCGGCGTCGCGAATCTGCGAGGGCGCGGCGTTCTGCGCCACGGCCAGGCGCAGGATGCGCGGGCCGCCTTCGACCTCGGCGTCGTCGAGCGTGCCGCCGACGCTGGCAAAGCCGTGCTTGGGATCGAGCCGGATCACGACCGGCTCGCCCATGAACGGAAACCCTGCGCCGTCCTTCCACTCGATGCGCGTGGCCTCGACGCGCGCGTGGCGCTGCTGGGTCTCCAGCAGCTTGCGCAGGATCCAGTCGGCCTTCTCCTGGATTGCCGCATCGACGTCGCGCAGCGCAACCCATCGCGGCGCGCGCACCGAAAGGCCTTCGGCTCCCACCAGAAAGCCGATGGTCTTTCGCTTGCCGCGCTTGAATTCGTAGGCCACGCGTGCCGAGCCCAGCACCACTTCGCGCGTGGCCTGCGGATGCGCGAAGCGCGCGAGCGCCAGCGTGTCGCGCAGCGGGATCGCGGGCAATGCGGGGCCGGTGTCCACAGCTTCCTGCCGAGGCGCGGACGGCACGGGCGGCATCGCGGGCGGCGCGGCCTTGCGGACCTTCTTCGGCCGCGGCGCCGGCGGCTCGGGCTTCGCGAACTCGCTGCCCAGCCCCTCGAACAGGTCCATCGTGAACTGCAGCAGTCCCTGCATCGGGTGTCCTGCGGCTTCTAGCGGTAGGCCTCGGGATCGAGCCGGTGCATCTCGGCCTCGATCCACGCCTCGACTTCGCGCATCAGCTCGTCGGGCTTGCGGCCCACGCTCGGAATGGCCGGGCCGATGGACACATCGACCACGCCCGGGCGCTTGATGAAGGCCTTGCGCGGCCAGACCTTGGCCGAGGTGACGGCGATGGGAATGACCGGCACGCCCGTCTCGCAGGCCAGGCGCGTGCCGCCGCTCTTGTAGGTGCCCTTCTGGCCGCGCGGAATGCGGGTGCCTTCGGGAAACATGATGATCCAGATGCCCTGCGCAAGCAGCTTGCGGCCCTGGTTCACCACCTTGTTGAAAGCCTGGGCGCGCTGGCTGCGGTCGATGTGGATCATGTCCAGCCGCGCCATCGCCCAGCCGAAGAAGGGCACGTAGATCAGCTCCTTCTTGAACACGTAGGCCAGCGGATGCGGCATCAGCGTGGGCATGAGAAAGGTCTCGAGCGTGGACTGGTGCTTGACCAGCAGGATCGCGCCGGCCAGCTGGTCGGTCGGCAGGTTTTCCATGCCGGTGACCCGCGTCTTGATGCCCAGCAGCACGCGCGCGCCGCCGATGGCCCAGCTGAGCCACTGCTCGGCCATCCAGTAGAGCGGAATGCCGCGCTTCCAGATCGAGCTGACGCACATGATGATGCCCCAGGGCACCACGGTGACGAGCATCCACAGGGCGTGGAGAACGGAACGGATAAACGCCATCAAAGAGCCACCTGCAGTGCGGCCCGCGCTTCGCGCGCGAGCAAAAAGTCGACAAAGGCGGCGAGGTCCTCGTGAACCGCCGTGTTCGCCGGGTATTCGGGAGGCAGCGGGTCCACGCCGATGCAGGCCGCGCCCATGCCGGTGAGCAGCAGGTGCGGCTCGCAGCCGGCGGCCGCGCCCGCCTGCAGGTCGCGCAGGCTGTCGCCCGCGGTCGGCACGCCCTTGAGGTCGATGCCGTAGCGGTCGCCGATCTGCAGGAACAGGCCCGGCTTGGGCTTGCGGCACTCGCAGTCTTCGTCGGGGCTGTGCGGGCAATAGAACACCGCATCCACCTTGCCGCCCACGGCCGCGAGCATCTTGTGCATCTTGGCGTGCATGGCGTTGAGCGAGGCCATGTCGAACAGCCCCCGGCCCAGGCCCGACTGGTTGGACGCAACCACCACATGCCAGCCCGCATGGTTGAGCCGCGCGATCGCCTCCAGCGCGCCGGGCAGCGGCGTCCACTCGATGTCGCTCTTGACGAAGTCTTCGCGGTGCACGTTGATCGTGCCGTTGCGGTCGAGGATGACGAGTTTCATGGGGTCTTTTCCGTGCCTGAGAGACAACGTTCGCCAGGTTGAATTGCGCCTAGCCCCGCAGCACGCCGCAATTCGCTGCGTTCTTCCTGCGTGATGAGAATGCCGATTGGCGACACACTGCGCAGCACGACCGCATGGTCATCTGTACCGCATGTGGCCGCCTCGATGGCATTCACGCCGGACGCGAGAATGGCGCGCCACTCCTCCCAATAGGAATCAGACCGTGTCTTGCCGGATTGCAGTTGCCACCGTTCGAGCGTTGCCGTGAGATCAGCGATTCGAGCGGGATCGGCGCGCAGTCGCTCTACGGCGAGGCGATGCGCCCGAAGCGAAAAGTCATCGATCTGCAACTGCCGATTCATGGTGCGAAATGCTGATTGCTGAGTTCAGGCAGCCAGCCGCTCGAGCTGCGCCACGCGGTTCATCGCGGCATGCAGCGACATCAGCAGCCCCAGCCGGTTGAGCCGTAGGTCGACCTGTTCAGCATTGACCATCACGTCGTCGAAGAAGGCATCCACAGGCAAGCGAAGCATAGAGAGCGTCATCAACGACCCCTTGTAATCGCCGCTCTCAAATTGACTATCGGCAATAGGCACCACAAGCTGCATCGCCTGATAGAGCGCCTTCTCCGCAGGCTCAGGCAACAACTGAGGGTTGACATGAGGATCAGCTTCGGGCGATTTCTTCAAGATATTGCCGATGCGCTTGTTGGCGGCCGCCAATGCTGGTGCTTCCGACAGCGCGGCAAATGCTCGAACCGCGCCCAGCAATTTGGGAACCTCGCCCAACCGCTGCGGACGATTAGCCAGCACGGCATCGACCTCATGCGCGCTTGCGCCCTGTTCGCGTAGCCCGCTCGCCAGTCGGTCGTACACGAAGGCAATCACCAGCTTCGGTGTATCGGCGTCCAACGGGCGCTTGGCAAACCCAGACGCGTGCCCAATCAGACCACCGCCTCCAGCAGCCTGCTTCGCAGCCCATTCACGTTCCTGCTGGGTATTCCAATAATTTCGCTGGAGATTTTCGTCATCCAAGATATCAAAGGCGATCTGGACCAAGTCGTCGAGCCCCAGCGCGAGGTCCTTCTCGATCAGCATCCGGATCACACCCAGCGCATGCCGGCGCAGCGCGAACGGATCGCGGTCGCCGGTGGGCAGGTTGCCGATGCCGAACATGCCGACCAGCGTTTCGAGCTTGTCGGCCAGCGCGACCGCGAGGCCCACGCTGTTGCGCGGCAGCTCGTCGCCAGCGAAGCGCGGCTTGTAGTGGTCTTCGATGGCGTCGGCCACCGCGGCATCGAGGCCGTCGTGCAGCGCGTAGTAGCGGCCCATCGTGCCCTGCAGCTCGGGGAACTCGCCGACCATGTCGGTCACGAGGTCGGCCTTGGCCAGTTGTGCGGCTTGCGTCGCCTGTGCGGCGAGCGCGGCATCGCCGATTTTTTCGGCAATGCCGCGCGCGATGTGCATCACGCGCTGCACACGCTCGCCCTGCGTGCCGAGCTTGTTGTGATAGACCACCTTGCCCAGCGACTCGACGCGCGAGGCCAGCGATTTCTTGCGGTCCTGGTCGAAGAAGAACTTGGCGTCGGCCAGGCGCGGGCGCACCACGCGCTCGTTGCCTTCAATGACCGCGCTCGCGTCGTCGGGGCTGATGTTGCTGACGACCAGGAACTTGTGGGTGAGCCTGGCTTGCGCGTCGAGCAGCGGAAAGTACTTCTGGTTGGCCTTCATCGTGAGGATGAGGCACTCCTGCGGCACTTCGAGGAATTCGGGCTCGAAGCTGCAGACCAGCACGTTGGGGCGTTCGACCAGCGCGGTCACTTCGTCGAGCAGTGCGTCGTCGTGGATGGGCACCGAGCCGCTGCCGACCTTGACGGCCGCCGCCGCGAGCTGGCGCGCGATGTCGGCGCGGCGGGCCTCGAAGCTCGCGATGACGGCGCCCTCGTCCTGCAGCTGCAGCGCGTAGCTGTTGGCATCGCGCAGCACCACCGGATCGACCGCCGCCTCGAAGCGGTGGCCGTGCGTTTCGCGGCCGGCTTTCAGGCCCAGCGCCTCGATGGGCACCACGGTGTCGCCATGCAGCGCCACCAGGCCGTGCGCGGGGCGCACGAAGCTCACGCTGCTCCAGCCGGGCAGCTCGCAGCCGCTTTCGAGCTGGTAGCTCATCACCTTGGGAATCGGCAGCTTGGCGATGGCCTCGGCCAGCGCCTTCTGCAGACCCTCGGCCAGCGTCGCGCCCTTGGCGGTGCTTTCGTAGAAGAGGGCTTCGGCCTTGCCGTCCATCGCGCGCTTGAGGCCGGGCACGGCGGAGGCATCGGCGCCCAGCGCGCCCAGGCGCTTGAGCAGCGCGGGCGTGGGCTGGCCTGAAGCATCGAGCCCCACGGCCACGGGCATGAGCTTTTGCGACACGGCCTTGTCGGCGGCACGCTCGGTCACGTGCGTGAGGTGCGCGGCCAGGCGGCGCGGCGAGGCATAGGCGGTGAGCACCGAGCCGGCCTCGGCCAGGCCCTGCGCCACCAGCTGCTCGCGCAGCACGCCGGCAAAGGCGTCACCGAGCTTCTTCAGCGCCTTGGGCGGCAATTCCTCGACAAACAGTTCGACAAGAAGGCTGGCAGACGACATGGCTCAGAGGGATAGGACGAAAACTGCGCCGCAAGCGGCGCCGGTCACGGGCACGCAGCGATGCGGCACCGTGGAAGGGAAGAATCGACGGGCGCTCATGCGGAGACGGCCCCGTTGTTGTGATTGCTGCTGCGCCGGTCCGCGGCACGGCGCGCCACGAGCGCCACTACCGACACCGCCAGGAGCGGCGCCCACACGGTGACCAGCTCGTTGAGCAGCACGGCCGCACCGCGTGGCGAGAAAAAACGTTTCAGCGCGATCGGCGACACCTCGATGGGACGCCACGGGCTGAAATAGCGCACATCGCTGAACGGCCAGAAAAAGGCGATGCCGATGCCGCCGTTGGTCAGCATGTCCAGAAGCGAATGGGACATGGTGCACAGCGCGATCCACGCCCAGCCGACCGCCCGGCGCATGCCCCAGTACGGCGCGAGCCACCAGCCGGCAAAGCCGAACAGCAGCGCGAAGAGCAGCGTGTGGGTGAAGCCGCGATGCCCCGCCATGCCGCCGTAGGCAATGCCCAGCTTGAAGGCCAGGCCGTCGAAGTCCGGCACGATGGACGCGAGCATGCCCGCGAGCAGCGCCGACACCGGCACGCGCCGCGTGCCCAGCGCAATGGCTGCGCAGACGGGAACGGCGACGTGGGTGAAGATCGTTGGCATGAGCGTTCAGGCGGGAAATGCAGGCGGCGGAATCAGGCGGCCTTCTTGACCGGAATCTGCGCGACCCATTCGCGCGGCGCCATCGGAAAGCCCAGGCGTTCCCGGCTCTCGTAGTAGCTCTGCGCCACGCTGCGCGCGAGGTTGCGGATGCGGCCGATGTAGGCCGCGCGCTCCGTCACGCTGATCGCGCCGCGCGCATCGAGCAGGTTGAAGCTGTGCGCGGCCTTGAGCACCTGCTCGTAAGCCGGCAGCGCGAGCTGCTCGGTCATGAGGTGCTTGGCCTGCTTTTCGTGCGCGTTGAAGGCGGTGAACAGGAACTCGGCGTCGCTGTGCTCGAAGTTGTAGGCGGATTGCTCGACCTCGTTCTGGTGGTAGACGTCGCCGTAGCTCACGCCGGGCGCCCACTCCAGTTCATAGATGCTTTCCTTCTGCTGCAGGTACATCGCCAGGCGCTCCAGCCCGTAGGTGATCTCGCCGGTGATCGGCTTGCAGTCGATGCCGCCAACCTGCTGGAAGTAGGTGAACTGCGTCACCTCCATGCCGTTGAGCCACACCTCCCAGCCCAGGCCCCAGGCGCCGAGCGTGGGGTTCTCCCAGTCGTCTTCCACGAAGCGGATGTCGTTCTTCTTCAGGTCGAAGCCCAGGGCTTCGAGGCTGCCGAGGTAGAGCTCCAGGATGTTCGAGGGCGCGGGCTTGAGCACCACCTGGTACTGGTAGTAGTGCTGCAGGCGGTTGGGGTTCTCGCCGTAGCGGCCGTCCTTGGGTCGGCGGCTGGGCTGCACGTAGGCGGCTTTCCAGGGTTCGGGGCCGAGCGCGCGCAGGAAGGTGGCGGTGTGCGATGTGCCCGCGCCGACCTCCATGTCGTACGGTTGCAGCAGCGCGCAGCCCTGGTCGGCCCAGTACGACTGCAGTTTGAGAATGATTTGCTGGAAGGTCAACATGGAGCTGGCCGGCGTGGCCGGACATTGGACGGTAGCGCGGCATGCACCGCGAAAGCGGGCGATTTTACGTTCGGAGGGCAACTCTCCCACAGCCGGCCGGGATGCCGGCTGCTCGCAAGACCCGCCAGGCCGTGCGACAACCGGAGGTTGGGTGCCTTTCGCCCCTCGTTCTTCAGATCCCGCGCGGCCCTTGGGCCCGCCCTTTGGCCCGCCATTTCCAGCCCCCATCGACATGCAACCGCCCCACATCGGTCCGAGTTCTCCGTTTTTCATCGTGCTCAATGCCAGTTCCGGCAGCGAGAGCGCCGCCGAGGCCCGCCGGGTCATCGAGGAAGGCTGCGAGGCGGCCGGCCGCAAGCACCGCATCTTCCTGATCGACGGCCCCGACCGGCTGCACGCCCTGGCGCGCGAGGCCGTCGAGCGCGCCCGCGCCGTGGGCGGCGTGGTGGTGGCCGCGGGCGGCGACGGCACCATCAACGCGGTGGCGCAGGCCACGCTGGGCAGCGGTTGTGCCTTCGGCGTGCTGCCGCAGGGCACCTTCAACTATTTCAGCCGCACCCACGGCATCCCGCGCGACACGGCCGAAGCGCTGCAGGTGCTGCTGAACAACCAGCCACGGGCGGCGCAGGTGGGCCTGGTGAACGACCGCGTGTTCCTGGTCAACGCCAGCATGGGCCTGTACGCCGAACTGCTCGAAGAGCGCGAAACCTACAAGGCGCGCTACGGCCGCAGCCGCTGGATCGCGTTCTTCGCCGGCCTCCTGACGGTGATGCGCGGCCGCCACCGGCACTGGAACCTGCGCATGGCCTGGCGCGGGCAGGAAAAAGACTTCCGCACGCCGACGCTCTTCGTGGGCAACAACCCGCTGCAACTTCTGCAGGTGGGCATCGAGCATGCCGATGCGCCTGAGCAGGGGCAGCTCGCAGCCATCGCGCTCAAGCCGGTCGGCGTGCTCGCGATGCCGGGTCTCCTGGTGCGCGGCGCGATGGGCCGGCTCGGACGCGCCGACCAGGTGCTGAGCTTTCCCTTCGAATCGATGACGGTGCGGGCCGGGCGCCTGCGCGCGCCGCGACGGGTGAAGGTGGCGACCGACGGAGAAATCGCCTGGACCGACATGCCGCTGCTGTTCCGCGTGTCGCCCGAGCCGCTGTGGCTGGTACGGCCCGACGTCGCACCGGAGCTGGAGGCCGCAAAGCAATGAGTTGCCTGCTGCAGATATCCGATACGCACTTCGGCACCGAGCACCCCGAGGTGCTGCAGGCGCTGGAACGATTCACCCAGGCGCTGGCACCGCAGGTGGTGGTGATGTCGGGCGACATCACCCAGCGCGCCACCACGGCGCAGTTCGCGGCGGCGCGGGCCTTCGTCGACCAGCTGGCGGTGCCCGCCACCCTGGTCATTCCGGGCAACCACGACATTCCGCTGCTGCAACTCGCGGCGCGCTGCTTCTCGCCCTATGGCCGCTACAAGGCCGCCTTCGGCGACGACCTGGAGCCGGTGTTCGAGTCGGACGATTGGCTGGTGGTCACCGTCAACACCACGCGCTGGTACCGGCATGCGGACGGCGCGGTGTCGGCCGCGCAGGTCGAGCGGGTGGCCACGCGGCTGGCGGCGGCCTCGTCGTCGCAACTGCGCGTGGTGGTCACGCACCAGCCGCTGATGGTCACGCGGCAGGAAGACCTGTCGAACCGGCTGCACGGGCGCGGGCCGGCGGTGGCGCGATGGTCCGAGGCGGGCGTCGACCTGGTGCTGGGCGGCCACATCCACCTGCCCTTTGTCCGTTCGCTGCACGACGCCTTCTCGGGCTGCCGGCGCACCGTGTACGCGGTGCAGGCCGGCACGGCGGTGTCGACGCGGGTGCGGGCGGGCTTTGCCAATTCGGTGAACGTGGTGCGCTTCGACAAAACGGGCGGCACGCGTGCCTGCCGGGTCGAGCGCTGGGACTACGCGGCCGCGGACAAAGCCTTCGTGTGCGCCAAAGTATTTGCGCTTTCTCTTGCCAGCGGCGCGGTGCCCCCTTAGGGTGCGCCGCATGCCTCTGGAAGCCTCTGCCCTCACCCCCCCTCTCGTTCTTCTTGCCCAGCAACTCGGCGCGCATGCGCTCGGCTGGTTTCTTTCGATCTGGACCGCGTCGGTGCTCGGCGCGGGCGCCGTCTGCTGGGTGCTGCAGCGGCGCCACTTCAAGGCCCGCGATGCGGAGGAGCCCAGCGAGCCGCGTATCGCGGTCGGGCTCGCCGCGGGCTTTCTGCTGATCCTGGCGGCGGCGAGCGTGTTCGCATGGATCGCCTCGAACCTCTCGGACGGACGCGCGATGGGCCTGGCCGACCAGGCGCTGGCCGATGCCATCGGCACCCATGTGCCGTGGGCGGCGCTGGTCGCGTTCAGCTGGCTCACGCACCTGGGCGACTTCGCCTTTCTTGCGCCGGTGTGCCTGATCGTCGCCGCCGTCCTGTGGCGCCATGCGCACCACAGCCTCGCGCTGGGCTGGGTGCTGGCGCTCGGCGGCATCGTGGTGCTGAACCCCGCGCTCAAGCACATCTTCGAGCGGGCCCGGCCGGTGCACGACCACGGGTTGACCCTGGAGACGAGCTACAGCTTTCCGAGCGGGCACAGCTCGGGTGCGATCGTGAGTTACGGAATGCTGCTGTACCTGGCGCTGCGGACACTGCCGGCGCGCTGGCATGTGCCGGCGGCCATGGCCGCCGTGGGCGCCATCCTGACCATCGCGTGCAGCCGCATCTTTCTGCAGGTGCACTTCGCGAGCGATGTGGTGGCCGGCCTCCTGACGGGCCTGGCCTGGCTGCTCGTGTGCGTGAGCAGCCTGGAATACGCGCGGCACCGCAAGCGCCGCGCCGCGCGCTGATCGGGGATCAATACTCCCAGAAGATGCGTTGCAGTTCCTTGGTGTTGTTGGTCTTCGTGAGAGCCACCATTGCCAGGATGCGCGCCTTCTGCGGGCGCAGGTCGTGCGCCACCACCCAGTCGTTCTTGTCGTCGGGCTGCTCGGCGTTGCGAATGACGAAGCCGTCGGGCACGCGCGAGCTGCGGATCACGATCACGCCGTCGGCGCGCGCCTTCTGCAGGTTCGGAACGATGCGGTCGGCCACCGAGCCGTTGCCCGTGCCGCCGTGCACCAGCGCCTTGGCGCCGCTTTTGGCGATCGCGTCGATGGCCACCGACGACACGCCTTCGTAGCCCATGGCAATTTCCACCGGCGGCAGCGCGTTGATGCTGTCGATATCGAACTCCGAATTCATGGTGTGGCGCTTGACCGGCGCGCGGAACCAGTAGTTCTTGCCCTCGACCACCATCCCCAGCGGGCCCCACTGGCTGGAGAAGGCGCTGGTCTTGATGTTGACGTTCTTGCTCACGTCGCGGCCGCTGTCGATGTTGTCGCCCATCGTCACCAGCACGCCCTTGCCCATGGCGTCCTTGCTGCCCGCCACGTTCACCGCGTCGTACAGGTTGAGCGCGCCGTCGGCCGACAGGGCCGTGCCCGGACGCATCGATCCGACCACGACGATCGGCTTGTTGGTGTGCACCGTCAGGGTCAGGAAGTAGGCGGTTTCTTCGAGCGTGTCGGTGCCGTGGGTGATGACGATGCCGTCGACATCCGACTGCTTGGACAGCGCCGAGACGCGCTTGGCCAGCGTCAGCAGGTTGTCGTTGGTGAGGCTTTCCGAGGCAACCTGGAAGACCTGCTCACCGCGCACGTTGGCGACCTTGGCAAGCTCAGGCAGGCCGGCGATGAGCTTGTCCACGCCGACCTTGGCGGCCGCGTAGGTGGCGCTGTTGACGGCCGAGGCGCCGGCACCGGCAATGGTGCCGCCGGTGGCGAGGATGACCACGTTGGGCAGCGCCTGCTGCGCCTGCTGCGCCTGTGCGAGCGTGCTGGCGGCCAGCAGGGCGGCGCCCGCGGCAAAGGCCCTGAAACGGGGGGAAAGGTACATGGAAAGACTCCTTGGGTCCGAGGTTGTTTGTCTGAAAGCGGCGAGGAAGATACATGAACCATGCCGGCATGCGCCCTGTCGCCATGCCGGCACGGCATGCGGCCATGCGCCAAGGATTACCATCGGCCCGGCGCCCTGCCGCCGACCGCCTGCCCTTCCAGCCATGAACGCCAACACCGCCGACAGCGCCATCCTGCCCCCCGCCACCGCCCAGGAAATGCCCGCCCCCGACGGTCCGCTGTCGCGCGCCCGCCCGGGGCGCGAGCGCATCATGGCGGCCATCCGCACCGCGGCGGTGGCCGAGTTCAGCCTGCATGGCCTCAAGGGCACCTCCACCCAGGCCATTGCGGCGCGCGCGGGCCTCACCAAGCCCCAGCTGCACTACTACATCGCCGGCAAGGAAGAGCTCTACGAAGAGCTGCTGATGCAGGTGCTGCATGCGTGGAAGGTGGTGTTCTCGTTCGAGGACGCGAGCGATCCCGCCACCGTGCTGGGCAGCTACATCCGCAAGAAGCTGGACCACGCCATCGACAGCCCCGAGATGTCGCGCATCTTCACCCGCGAAATCCTGGACGGCGGCCGCAACCTGGACCGCTACTGGCCCAACGCGCGGGCGTGGACGCAGAAGAAGGTGGACGTGATCAACGGCTGGATCGCGCGCGGACAGATGCGGCCGCTGGATGCGCGCATCCTGCTGATGCACATCTGGGCCATGACCCAGAGCTACGCCGACTACGCGATCCAGACGCGCGTGATGCTGGGCCTGCCGCCCGATGCGCCCATCGACCGCGAGCCGATCGCGCGCGAGCTGGTGGCCTTTGTGCTGGGCGGCTGCGGCATCGAGGCCTGAAAAGACGGGTGGCAGCCGACCACGTCGGCCTGCGGTACGTCTGGCTGATGTAAATCGAGGGTAGCAAGAGCAGGTCGGGCGGGCGCTGCTCGAGCGAGACGCGTCAGCCCGCCGCCCGCTCGCCCCTCTGCAACACCAATCACCAGTCCGGTGCACCCGCGCTGGCACGTCGCTTGCATAACCTGACCACTTGCTCTGATTAAGCGGTCAAACACACCATGCGCGTGCTCGTCGTCTACTGCCACCCGGTCGAAACCAGCTTCCATGCCGCCCTGCACCAGGAGGTGCTGAAGAACCTGCGCGCCGCCGGGCACGAGGTGGACGACTGCGACCTGTACGCCGAGGGCTTCAACCCGGTGCTGTCGCGCGAGGAGCGGCTGGGCTACCACGACGTGCCGGCCAACCAGCTGCCGCTGCAGCCTTATGTGGAGCGGCTGCAGTGGGCCGAGGCCATCGTCTTCTGCTTTCCGACCTGGTGCTTCGGCCTGCCGGCGATGCTCAAGGGCTACTTCGACCGGCTCTTCATGCCGGGCGTGGCCTTCGACATCAGCGACCCGGCCAACGTGAAGCCGATGCTCACGCACATCAAGCGCATCAGCGCCGTGGTCACCTACGGCCGTCCGCGCTGGGTGGCGATGTACATGGGCGACCCGCCGCGAAAGATCGTCACGCGCTACATGAAGCGGCTCACCGGCCAGAAGGCGAAGGTGGACTACCACGCCCACTACCACATGAACGTGGCGACCGAGCCCCAGCTCAAGCGCTTCATGGCGCGGGTGGGGCAAGCCATGGCGCGCTTCGCATGAACGCGCCCGTGTTGCTCGACAACGCGCGCCTGCCGCGCTGGCTGTTGCCCTCCAACTGGCCGCAGCGCGATGGCGTGCCGGTGCTGGCGCGAATCGCGCTCGAAGCGGGCCGTGTTCAATCTGTACAGCCGGCCGACAAGGCCGAGTCCGCGCCCGAAAGCTGGGACCTCGCCGGCACCCTCGTGCTCCCGGGCTTCGTCGACGCCCACACGCACCTGGACAAGGCCTTCACGCTCCCGCGCATGAAAGAGGTGCGGCCGGGCCTGCTCGGCGCCATCGATGCGATGCTCGCCGACCGCGTGCACTGGAGCCCCGCCGACGTGCGCGAGCGTGCCGCGCGCGGCCTGCAGTGGGCCTGGGAATGCGGCACCACGCATGTGCGCACGCACGTCGACTGGTGGGAGCCCGACGCGGTGCCGCTCGCATGGCCTGTGATGGCCGAACTCGCGGAGGAATGGGCCGGCAAGGTGCGGCTGGAGCAGGTGAGCCTGATCAAGCTGCCGCTGTTCGAAGACGCGGCGCAGGCGCTGCGCCTGGCCAAACAAGTCAAGGCCACCGGCCCGCATGCGCTGCTCGGCGGCTTCGTGCATTCGACCAACTGGAGCGAGAACGCGCTGCGCAACCTGCTCAATGCAGCGCAGGCCTGCGAGCTCGACATCGACCTGCACGTCGACGAAGAACTCAACGCCTCGGCGGTGGGCCTTGAGACCACCGCGCGCATCCTGCGCGAGATCGGCTTCGAAGGCCGCGTGGTCTGCGGCCACATCTGCGCGCTCGCGTCGCAGCCCGAGGCACAGGCCTTCGCCACGCTCGATGCGGTGGCGCGCGCGCCGATCACCGTCGTCTCGCTGCCCGCCACCAACCTGCTGCTGCAGGACGCCGTCACCGGCCGCACGCCGCGGCTGCGCGGCATCACGCTCGTGAAGGAAATACGCGAGCGCGGCATTCCGCTGCTGTTCGCGAGCGACAACGTGCAAGACCCGTTCTGCCGCCTCGGCAGCTTCGACCCCGTCGAGGCGATGGGCACGGCCGCGCTGGTCGCGCAGCTGGACGAACCCTTCGACAACTGGTCGCAGGCGCTGTGCCGCAGCGACTGGCTGCAACGCACGCCCCCCACGACGGCGCCCACGCTGGTCGGCGCCAAGGCCGACCTGGTGCTGTTCACGCAGGCCGACCGCCACGGCTGGCCTTCGCGCACCGCCACCCGCGTGGTGCTGCGCGAGGGCCGCGTGACGCACGGCGATGCCACGCGCTTCTCTCCCAAGTAAAGAACAAGCAAGGACTTCCCATGCTCCACGGCTACATCCCGCCCCACCGCTTCCTGCCCTACCTGAGCTGGACCGAAATCGCCGCGCTGCCCGACCGCGAGAACACGGTCATCGTGCTGCCCTGCGGCGCCATCGAGCAGCACGGCCCGCACCTGCCGTGCTCGGTCGACAGCGTGATCGCCTCGGGCGTGATGGGCCGGGCGCTCGAAAAACTCCCCGCCGAGGTGCGCGCCTTCGCGCTGCCGACCATCACCTACGGCAAGTCGGAAGAGCACCTGCACTTCCCGGGCACGATGACGCTGACCGGCACCACGCTGCTCTCGACCGTGACCGAGATCGGCGAATCGGTCTACCGCGCGGGCTTTCGCAAGCTGCTGTTCGCCAATGGCCACGGCGGCCAGCCGCAGGTGCTGGAGATGGCGGCGCGCGAGCTGCGGCTGCGGCATGGCGACTACGTGGTGGTGCCGCACGGCGTGTCGCGCCTGCCGAATGCGTCGAGCAAGCAGATCAGCGAACAGGAAAAGCGCCTGTCGATGCACGCCGGCCATTCCGAGACCGCGCTGATGCTCGCGCTCGCGCCTGACACGGTGCACATGGAGCGCGCGGCCGCCAACTTTCCGCCGCCCTTCCCGATCAAGCTGCTGTCGGCCGACGGACGCCCGGCCTGCGCATGGACCGCGCGCGACTTCGGCCCCAGCGGCGTGATCGGCGACCCGACCAGCGCCACGCGCGAGCAGGGCATCGAGATCCTGGAGACGCTCTCGGACAGCTGGGTGCAGGCGCTGACCGAGCTGCATGCGCTGCGCTGGGTGGTGCGCGAGGAGCCCACGTGGGAGCGCGGCCATCAGCAGGGCTTCATCCAGCAGTCGTTCGCGCCGGCCTGAGGCGCAGTCCTTGCATCGCACCCTTTTTCCCCTTCATCCACCCCGCCTTCTGGAGGTTTCCACCATGCGTTCCTTCGCTCTTTCCCTGGCCGGCGCCGCCGCGCTGTCGCTGCTCACGGCCGCCGTACCCGCACAGGCCCAGGACAAGTTCACCTACATGACCAACTGGTACGCGCAGGCCGAGCACGGCGGCTTCTACCAGGCGGTGGCGCAGGGCATCTACAAGAAGTACGGGCTGGACGTGACCATCAAGATGGGCGGCCCGCAGGTCAACATCACGCAGATGATGGCGGCCGGCCAGGCCGACTGCATCATGGGCTCCAGCGACATCCAGATGATGCAGGTGCGCGAAGGCGGCGTGCCGGTGGTCAACGTGGCGGCCTTCTTCCAGAAGGACCCGCAGGTGCTGATCGCGCACGACGACGTGAAGAAGTTCGAAGATCTCAAGGGCAAGACGCTCTTGATCGGCGCGCAGGCCAACCGCGGCTACTGGCCGTGGCTGAAGGCCAGGTTCGGCCTCACCGACGAACAGACGCGGCCCTACACCTTCAACATCCAGCCCTTCGTGGCGGACAAGAACACCGCGCAGCAGGGCTACCTGACCTCCGAGCCCTACGCGATTCAAAAGGCCGGCGTGAAGACTACGGTGCTGATGTTCAGCGACCACGGCTTCCCGGCGTACGCGACCACGGTGTCGTGCATGGAGAAGACGGTGAAGGACCGCAGCAAGCAGGTCGCCGCCTTCGTGAAGGCGTCGGCCGAGGGCTGGAAGAGCTACCTCGCCGACCCGGCGCCCGCCAACGCGCTGATCAAGAAGGACAACCCCAACATGACCGACGACCAGCTGGCCTACAGCGTGGCCAAGCTCAAGGAAATGGGCATGGTCACCGGCGGCGACGCGGCCAAGCTGGGCATCGGCGTGATGACGGATGCGCGCGCCAAGGCGAGCTACGACTTTCTCGTGACGGCGAAGCTGCTGGACCCCGCGAAGGTGGAGCTGGCGAAGACCTACACCACCGAGTTCGTCAAAGACGCCAAGGTCTTGCCCTGAACTTCCGCGCCCCATGAACCGCATCGAGCCCCACACCCTCGCCCCACCGACAGCACCCGCCGTGCCCGCGGTGGAAGTGCTCTCGGCCGAGAAGACCTACCCCAACGGCACGCAGGCGCTGCTGCCGGTGGACCTGTCGATCGCAGAGGGCGAGTTCGTCACGCTGCTGGGGCCCTCGGGCTGCGGCAAGAGCACGCTGCTGAAGATGGTGGCGGGCATGCTGGAGCCCAGCGACGGGCGCCTCCTGGTGTGGCGCAAGCCGGTGAGCCAGTTGCACGACAGCGCGCGGCGCATGTCCTTCGTGTTCCAGTCGCCCACGCTGATGCCGTGGGCCAGCGTGCAGACCAATGTGCGGTTGCCGCTGGACCTGGCCGGCGTGCCGCGCAAGGAAGCGGATGCGCGGGTGACGGAATCGCTCGCGCTCGTGGGGCTGGAGAAGTTCGCGGGCGCGCTGCCGCGTGCGCTCTCGGGCGGCATGCAGATGCGCGTGTCGATCGCGCGCGGATTGGTCACACAGCCCGACCTGCTCTTGATGGACGAACCCTTCGGCGCGCTCGACGAGATCACGCGCCACAAGCTCGACGCCGACCTGCTGGAGCTCTGGCGCAAGAAGAAGCTCACGGTGATCTTCGTGACGCACTCGATCCATGAAGCGGTGTTCCTGTCGAGCCGCGTGGTGATGATGGCCGCGCGCCCGGGGCGCGTGGTGGAGCAGTTCCAGATCGACGAGCCGTATCCGCGCCATGCCGACTTCATGGTGACGCCCGAGTTCGCGAAGTACGCCAAGCGCCTGCAGGACAGCCTGCTGCGCGCGAGCCAGGGCGACGAGGAGCATGCGCAATGAAGCCGCGCACGCCCCTCCTGAACCAGCCGCGCGTGCAGCGCGTGCTGTACCCGGTGCTGATCGGCGTGGTGCTGGTCGCGCTCTGGCAATGGATGGTGGTGGCGATGGAGCTGCCGCCCTACCTCGTGCCCTCGCCGTATCTCATGATGCAGACGCTGGTGACCGACTGGGTGCCGCTGGGCAATGCGCTGCTGGTCACGCTCAAGATCACGGTGCTGTCGTTCGTGCTGGCGACGGTGGCGGGCGTGTTGATCTCGTTCCTGTTCGTGCAGAGCAAGCGCATCGAGACTGCCCTCTTTCCGTATGCGGTGCTGCTGCAGGTGACGCCCATCGTGGCGGTGGCGCCGCTGATCATCATCTGGGTGAAGAACCCGGTGGCCGCGATGACGGTGTGCGCGGCGCTGGTGGCGCTGTTCCCGATCATCAGCAACACCACGCTGGGCCTGCGCAGCATTGACCCCGACCTGCAGAGCTACTTCAAGCTGAACCGCGCGACGCGCTGGCAGCAGCTGGTGCGGCTGCGCATTCCGAGTGCGCTGCCGTACTTCTTCGGAGGCCTCCGCATCTCCAGCGGGCTCGCGCTGATCGGCGCTGTGGTCGCCGAGTTTGTGGCTGGCACCGGCGGCTCTGGCGCGGGGCTGGCGTACCAGATCCTGCAGGCGGGCTTCCAGCTGAACATTCCGCGCATGTTTGCGGCGCTGCTGCTGATTTCACTGACCGGCGTGGCGCTCTTCGTGCTGATGGCCTGGCTCACCAAGGTGGCGCTGGGCTCGTGGCATGCGAGCGAACTTTCTCAAGACTGACACCGACCTCACACCGACGACGACCATGAACGCTCCCGTTTCCGCCATCGAGCAGTTGCTGCTCGAACTGCCCGACCTCGACTGGATCACCGACGAAGGCCGCGTCACGCGCCTCTCGCAGGATTTTTCGTGGTTCAGCCCCGTGCTGAACCGCCAGCTGAAAGACAAGCGTGCCGATGTGGTGGTGCGCCCGCGCACCGAGGACGAGATCCGCGCCGTGGTGGGTGCGTGCGCGCGCCGCGGCGTGCCGATCGTCATTCGCGGCAGCGGCACCGGCAACTACGGCCAGACCACGCCGCTCGCGGGCGGTGTGGTGCTCGACATGACGGGCTACAACGCGTGCCTCTGGGTGCAGCCCGGCGTGGCGCGCGCGCAGGCGGGCATCCGGCTCGGCGAACTGGAGAAGCAGACCAAGCCTTCGGGTCAGGAGATGCGCTGCGTGCCTTCCACCTACCGCAGCGCGACGCTGGGGGGGCTTTTCGGCGGCGGCTTTGGCGGCGTAGGCTCCATCAACTACGGGCCGCTGGGTGCGCCCGGCAATGTGCTGGGCATCCGCGCGATGACCATCGAGGCCGAGCCGCAGGTGGTCGAGCTGCGCGGCGCCGAGGCGATGCGCATGCACCATCTGTGGGGCACCAACGGGCTGGTGCTGGAGCTGGAGATTGCGCTGGCGCCCGCGCACCCATGGCTGGAAACGCTGGTGACTTTCGACGACTTCGAGAACGCGCTGCACTTTGCTGACAAGCTCGCGAACGGGCCGGGCATCGTGAAGCGCGAGATTGCGTTCTTTGCGGCGCCGATCTCCGATCACCTCGCGCAGCTCGCGGCGCACTTGCCCAAGGGCTGCCACACGGTGCTGTCGCTGGTGGCGGAATCGTGCGAGCCTGCATTGCTGCAGCTGGTCGAAGCGCACGGCGGCACCGTCGGCTACCGCAAGACGGCGGCCGAGGTGCAGAAGAGCAACCGCACGCTGATGGAGTTCACCTGGAACCACACGACGCTGCATGCGCTGAAGGTGAACCCCACGCTCACCTACCTGCAGAGCGGCTTCATTCCCGGCAGGCACGTCGCGCAGATCATCGAGATGGAAAAGCTCTTGGGCGGCGAGGTGATGATGCACATCGAATTCATCCGCAACGTGGCCGGGCTCATGACCTGCAGCGGGCTGCAGCTGGTGCGCTTCAGCACCGAAGAACGGCTTGCGGAAATCATCGACATCCACCGTGCGCACGACGTGCACATCAACAACCCGCATGTGAACATCGTGGAAGACGGCAAGGCCGGCGGAGCGCTGCCGCCGGAGGTCATCGCGATGAAGAAGCGCTTCGATCCGATGGGTTTGCTGAACCCGGGCAAGCTGCGCGACTGGCCGGTGCAGCCAGCGGCCTGAGGGCGCTCAGCGTCGGCGTCGACCCAGCGCGAAAGCGATGGCCACGATGGCGAGCATCGCGATCCACAACGGCCACAGGCCGAACGGCGCCACCCAGCGCGCGTAGGGCGTGAGGCCGCTGCGGCCTTCGACCGTGGCTTCGAGCACGCCGCGCGTGAGGCGTGGCAGCTGGTGCGTCACGCGGCCATAGGCATCGATGACGACGGTCGCGCCGGTGTTGGTGGCGCGCACCATCGGCCGGGCGAATTCGAGCGAGCGCATGCGCGAGATGGACAGGTGCTCGTCGATGGCCACCGAGTCGCCGAACCAGGCGATGTTGCTCACATTCAGCAGGATGGTGGGGGCCGTCGCCTCGTCGCGGAAGTTCGCGCCGATCTCGTCGCCGAACAAATCTTCGTAGCAGATGTTGGGCGCGATGCGCTGGCCCTGCCAGACAAAGGGCGCTTGCGCGAGGCCGCCGCGCTGGAAGTCGCCGAGCGGAATGTTCATCATCTGGATGAACCAGCGAAAGCCCGGCGGGATGAATTCGCCGAAAGGCACCAGATGGTGCTTGCTGTATTTGTACGGCTGCGCTGCACCAGGCTGGAAGCCGAGCACCGCATTGCTGTAGCCGCCGCGGCCGCCCAGGGGCAGGCCGACGATGGCCGCCTGCGTGCCGCTGCTGTAGCGTGCCTGGATCGCTTCAAGATAACCGGGCGGCAGCTGCTGGGGCAGCAGGGGCACGGCGGTTTCGGGTGTGACGACGAGCGAGGCCTTGGCATCCCGCAGCTGCTCGCCGTACCAGCGCAGGGCGGTTTCGATGCCGCCGCCGGGAATGAACTTCTCGTCTTGCGGGATGTTGCCCTGCAGCAGCGCCACCTGGAGGCTGCCGGTGCTGGCGCCGCGCAGCGACGGTGCGAGGTGCGGGAAGCCGAACAGGATGGCTATCAGCACAAGTCCCGCCGCGACCTCGGCCTTGCGAGCCAGCGGCCCCAGCACCAGGAGCGCCATCACGAGCGCGGCGATGGCGCCAATGCCGTAGACGCCGATCCACGGCGCCCACGCGGCCAACGGGCCTTCGATGTGCGCATAGCCGCCGGCGCCCCAGGGGAAGCCGGTGAACCAGCTGCCGCGCACGAGTTCGGCGAGTGTCCAGAGCGCGGCGAAGACCAGCGCCCCGGCAATGCGCCCCTTCGGTCCGCGCACCACGAACCAGGCGGCGGCTGCGGCGTAGTAAAGCCCCAGCGCGGCCGCCAGTGCCAGCACGGCAATGGCAGCCAGCGGCGCGGGAAGGCCGCCGTAGGTGTGCATCGAGATGAAGAGCCACCAGAAGCTGCCGGTGAGCCAGGCGGTCGAGAAGAGCCAGGCGTGCAGGCCGGCGCGGCGCCAGCCGGCGCCCTCGGCGCGGAGGCTGTCGAGCAGCCAGACCAGCGCGCCCATCGAGAGGAGTTGAAGCCACCACAGCGGCCGGCCGTCGGCGGGCCATGCGATGGACAGTGCCTGCGCCAGTCCGGCAAGCCCGAAGCCGAGCAGGCGGAACCGGGCAACGCCGGGAGTAGCGGGCAGTACGCGCGCCTTCGCTGCTGGGGGCAGCGGCATCAATCGGCCGCGTCGCTGCCGCGGGCCGGCGACACCTTGAACCAGCGCACCGCGCCGCCCTTGGTGTGCAGCACCACGAAGTCGAAGCCGCCCATCGCATGGTGCTCGCCGCGCTTGGGCACATGGCCCATCTCGTGCGCGATCAGGCCGCCGATGGTGTCGAAGTCTTCGCTCAGTTGCTCTTCGTCGAACACGATGCCGAAGGCCTCGGCCACGCGCTCGATGGGGGTGTCGCCCGAGACGCGGTAGGTGTGGTCGGCCAGGCCGAAGATGTCGCCCTCATCTTCGGCGATGTCGAACTCGTCCTCGATTTCGCCGACGATCTGCTCGAGCACGTCCTCGATGGTGATGAGGCCGGCCACCCGGCCGAACTCGTCGATGACGATGGCCAGGTGATTGCGGTTGCCGCGGAACTCGCGCAAGAGGTCGTTCAGGCCCTTGCTCTCGGGCACGAACACGGCCGGCCGCAGCAACGCGCGAATGTTCAGGCCCGGCGCGCGCTGCAGCTTGAGCAGGTCCTTCGCGAGCAGGATGCCGATGATGTTTTCTTTTTCCCCCTCGTACACCGGAAAGCGCGAGTGCGCGGTGTCGATGATGAGGTGCAGGAGTGCATCGAATGGCGCGTCGATGTTGATGACGTCCATGCGCGGTGCCGCGACCATCACGTCGCCGGCGGTCATGTCGGCCATGCGCAGCACGCCTTCGAGCATCACGCGCGACTCGGCGCCGATCACCTCGTTGTCCTCGGCGTCGGCCAAGGTTTCGATCAGCTCGTCGCGCGAGTCTGGTCCGGGGTGGATGAATTCGGCAAGCTTCTGGAGGAAGCCGCGCTTGTCTTCCCGTTCTACGGGTGCGCGTTCAGGGTGAGGTTCGGCCACTGCGGGAGGGCGTAGTTGGGGAGGGGCAAGGATAACGGATTGCGTGTGACACGCACCACCGCTCGGGCGTCATAGGCCCTTTAGGCGCCTTCGGAGAACCTCAAGGGGCGGATTTGCTCCGAGCGTCTCTGATGCCGCTGCGCACTTCCTGCAGGCTGGCCAGGAAGGCCCAGAACTGCTTGGCGCGGCTCTTGAGAGCAAAGTCCACCGCAGCGTAGTGCTCCAGCGATATCTGGCTCATGCGGCTGTCGAAGGTGGCAATGGGCAGCAGCAGATGGGCTTCGGCTTCCGCGCCGCTGCGCACCACGGTCGCGCCGGCGTTGCGGGCGATCTTGAGCATGGCGGCGTTTTCGCTCAGCGCATGGATGAAGAGCATGCCCACGCCTTCGTTGCGGGCCACCACCACCGCGCGCTCGAACAGGCGGGCGCCGTAGCCGCGGCCGCGGGCGTGCGCAGCCACCGAAACGCCGAACTCGGCGCAGTCGCTGTGCTGGTCGCCGGGCGCAAAGGCCAGGTGCGACATGGCGATCAGCTCGAGGCGGCGGTTGTAGATGCCGAAGATTTCGTCGCGCTCGAAATCGAGGCCGTCGACATAGCGTTGAACCTGTTCGTCGGCGGCGGCATAGCCGAAACGCAAGTAGCGGTCGTGAGGGGTCAGCGCCAGCAGGTGCTGGGCAATGCGCTCCCGCTCGCGCGGGCCGATCGAGCGGATCGGCACCATGACAGGCTGGGGCGCGGAAACAGCGCGTGGCTGGGTCTCAACCATCGGCGCTTTCAGGAAAGAGCCGAGGCCTAGAGACGCCTTGAGGAGGGTCTTGGCGGTAAGCATGGCTCGAATGTAAGGGTTTTCCCTTAATCGACAAGGCCGCAGGGGCACTTCCAGGACACATTCGTGACCTGCTACCAGATTGCGTGGCGCTCGAGCAACCGCTGTGCGGCTAAACCGGCACAGCTGTTGTGGCCTTGACACGGTCCAGCACAAAGCTGGTCTTGCAGTCTTCCACGCTGGGGTGCTTGAGCAGGGTGTCCATGATGAAGCGGCTGTAGTGCGCCATGTCGGCCACCACGACGCGCAGCAGGTAGTCCATGTCGCCTGTCAGGGCCGCGCATTCGACCACCTCGGGCCAGGTCTGCACGCTGGCGCGGAAGAGGTCCATCGGATTGCGCTTGTGGCTTTCGGTGTGCTTTTCGAGCCGCACGTTGAGGTAGGCGGTCAGGCCCAGGCCGATGACCTCCGGCCGTACCAGGGCGACGTAGCGGTCGATGACGCCGTTTTCCTCCAGGCGCTTGACCCGCCGCAGCACGGCGCTCGGCGACAGGCTGACCTGCTCGGCCAGTTGGTCGTAGGTGGCGCGGCCGTCTGCTTGCAGCGTGCGCAGAATGAGCCTATCAATCTTGTCCAGTGCTTCCATGACGCGATTTTTGCAGTTTTACTGCGTCATTGCCATCTGTGGCGCCCGACAACGCTGAAAACTTGAGCGGCATCCGGCCTACATTGCAGGGCTGGCGGTTTTCGCCTATCTCTTATCTATTCGTTTCCCCCACCTTCTGGAGACCGCTCATGAGCCAAGCCGACGCACCCGCCTTCACCCCTTGGGACAACCCGATGGGCACCGACGGCTTCGAATTCATCGAATACGCGGCGCCGGATCCGGTCGCCATGGGCAAGGTGTTCGAGCGCATGGGCTTCGTGCCCGTGGCCAAGCACCGCCACAAGAACGTGCTGCTGTACCGCCAGGGCACGATCAACTTCATCCTGAACGCCGAGCCCGATTCCTTTGCCCAGCGCTTCGCGCGCGAGCACGGCCCCAGCGTCTGCGCCATCGCCTTCCGCGTGCAGGACGCCAAGCAGGCCTACGAGCGCGCGACCGCGCTGGGCGCCTGGGGCTTTGCCGACAAGGCCGGTCCTGGCGAGCTGAACATCCCCGCCATCAAGGGCGTGGGCGACAGCCTGATCTACTTGGTGGACCGCTGGCCCGGCAAGAACGGCGCGCAGCCGGGCGACATCGGCAACATCGGTTTCTACGACGTCGACTTCGAGGCGCTGCCGGGCGTCTCGCCGCAGCAGGCGCTGTCGCCGGTGGGCAATGGCCTCACCTACGTCGACCACCTCACGCACAACGTGTACCGCGGCCGCATGAACGTGTGGGCCGGCTTCTACGAGAAGCTCTTCAACTTCCGCGAGATCAAGTACTTCGACATCGAAGGCCAGGTGACCGGAGTGAAGAGCAAGGCCATGACTAGCCCCTGCGGCAAGATCCGCATCCCGATCAACGAAGAGGGCAAGGAACAGGCCGGCCAGATCCAGGAGTACCTGGACATGTACAAGGGCGAAGGCATCCAGCACATCGCGATGGGCTCGGACGACCTGTATGCCACCGTCGATGCGATGCGCGCCAAGGGCGTCGTGCTGCTGGACACCATCGACACCTACTACGAACTGGTCGACAAGCGCATTCCGGAGCACGGCGAAAGCGTGGCCGAACTGAAGAAGCGCAAGATCCTGATCGACGGCAAGAAGGACGCGCTGCTGCTGCAGATCTTCAGCGAGAACCAGCTGGGCCCGATCTTCTTCGAGTTCATCCAGCGCAAGGGCGACGACGGCTTCGGCAACGGCAACTTCAAGGCGCTGTTCGAGAGCATCGAGCTCGACCAGATGCGCCGTGGCGTGCTGAGCGCCGCAAAATAAGGCTCCTTTCAACCCGCCTCATGGCCCAGGAGTCCGCATGCGCAGCAGCACGTCTTCGATCGGTTTGACTTTCATCGCGGCGGCTGCCGCCGTTCTCTCGGGTTGCGCGATGGCGCCGGCGGCAACGCCGGTGGCCGCCTCGCACCTTGACGCGGTACAGAAGGCCGCGGTGCTGCGCATCTGCACCCCGGGCGACTACAAGCCCTTCAGCTTCCAGAAGACCGATGCCTCGTTCGAAGGCATCGACGTCGACCTGATGACGGGCTTCAGCGCGAGCCTCGGCGCGAAACCGCAGTGGGTGAAGACCACCTGGGCCAACCTGCTGCCCGACCTGGCCGCCGGCAAGTGCGACATCGCGGTGGGCGGCGTCTCGGTCACCACCGAGCGGCAGAAGCGCGCCTTCTTCAGCATGCCCTACATGGTCAACGGCAAGACGCCGATCGCGCGCTGCGCCGACGTGGCCAAGTACCAGAGCGTGGCGGCCATCGACCAGCCGAGCACCCGCGTGATCTTCAATCCGGGCGGCAGCAACGAACGCTTTGCACGCACCAACTTCAAGCAGGCCAAGCTCACGCTGCACGGCGAGAACGTGACGATCTTCGACGAGATCCTCGCCAACCGCGCCGACGTGTTCGTGACCGAAGCGGCCGAAGCCATCACGCAGCAAAGGCTCAAGCCGGGCCTGTGCGCGGTGAACCCAGACAAGCCGCTGCAGTACGGCGAAATGGCCTGGATGCTGCCGCGCGACGATGTGGCCTTCAAGTCGTACGTCGACCAGTGGCTGCATCTGCAGCAAGCCGGCGGCGACTTCCAGCGCACGATGGACCGCTGGCTCAAATAAACAGAGAAACACAACTCCCCATGGACACCCCCGCCGCCGCTGTTGTCACTCCCGCCGTCTACGGCGCCTCGGACCGCCCTCCTCGCGGCGACTATTCGCGCGGCGGCACGGTGCATGCCGACTACACCTGCCCGCAGGACTGGGCCAGCTACACGGTGGCCGACCACGACACCTACAAGCGGCTCTACGAGCGGCAGGCCGCGCAGTTGCCGGGCCTGGCCTGCGACGCGTTCATCAACGCCTTGCCTTCGCTGGGCGTGAAGGACCGCATTCCCCGCTTCGAGGAAATCAACGAGCGGCTGCACAAGGCCACGGGCTGGGAAATCGTGGCGGTGCCCGGGCTGATTCCGGAGCTGCCCTTCTTCACGCTGCTTGCCAACCGCAAGTTTCCGGTGACGGACTGGATCCGCAAGCCCGATGAGTTCAATTACATCGTCGAACCCGATGTGTTCCACGACCTCTTCGGCCACGTGCCGATGCTGTTCGACCCGACCTTCGCCGACTATGTGCAGCGCTATGGCGCCGGCGGCATCAAGGCGCACGAACTGGGCGCGGGCGAAAAGCTTTCGCGGCTGTACTGGTACACGGTGGAGTTCGGCCTGATTCGCCAACCCGAAGGCCTGCGCGCCTACGGCGCCGGCATCCTGAGTTCGGTGGGAGAGCTCAAGCACGCGGTGCTCAGCGACGAGCCGCGCCGGCTGCCGCTCGATTTGCTGCGCGCCATGCGCACGCGCTACAAGATCGACACCTACCAGGCCAACTACTTCGTGATCGAGAGCTTCGCGCAGCTCTTCGACCTCACGGCGCCCGACTTCACGCCGATCTACGACGCGCTGAAGGTAGAGCCCGACATCGAAGCCGGCGTGCTGCTGCCGGGCGAGACCGGCAAGGCCTGATCACGTCGCATCTATCGCCTGCGCGACAGCGCATGCAGGCACCCTAGGACAAGCCCGCTGGCGGCTGGGAGTCACTGGCTCCCACAATCCGCGCCAAAGGAGCTTGCATGCAGACATCCGCGCGACAAAACTATCCGGCCGGGGTACCTCAGGAGATCGATCCCGAGCAATACCGGTCATTGCCCCACATGTTCGAGGAGGCCTTCGGCCGCTACAAGGACCGGCCGTTCTCGGTCTGCATGGAGCGCTGGATGACTTACGGCGAACTCGATGTGCTGTCGAAGGCACTGGGCGCCTGGCTGCAGTCGAAGGGCCTCGAGCCCGGCGCGCGGGTGGCGATCATGCTGCCCAACATTCCGCAGTTTGCCGTCACGATGTGCGGCGTGCTGCGTGCCGGCTACACCTGCGTGAACGTGAACCCGCTCTACACCGCGCGCGAACTGGAGCATCAGCTCAAGGATTCGGGCGCGACGGCGATCGTCATTCTCGAGAACTTCGCATCCACGCTCGAGCAGGTGATCGAGCGCACGCCGGTCAAGCATGTGGTGATGACCTCGATGGGCGATCTGCTCGGCGGACTCTATGGCGCGTGGATCACTATTGCCGTGCGCCACCTGGCCAAGATGGTGCCGCCGTACAAGCTGCCGCTGAGCGATGGCCGCACGGTGACGCCGTTCACGCAGGCGATCTCCGAGGGACGCGGACGCACACTGGCGGCCGATCAGAGCACGCTCGATTCGATTGCCTTCCTGCAGTACACCGGCGGCACGACCGGCTTGTCGAAGGGCGCCGTGCTGACCCATCGCAACATCGCCGCGGCGACGCTGCAGGCCGAGGCCTGGTTCACGCCGGCGTTGGCCCGTGCCGGCGACCTCGCGAAGGTCAACAGCATCGCGGCGCTCCCGCTGTATCACATCTTCGCGCTGACGCTGTGCCTGCTGGTGATCCGCCAGGGTTCGCACATGACGCTGATCCCTAACCCGCGCGACTTCAACAAGTTCATCGCAGTGCTGAAGAAGCGGCCATTCCACATGCTGCCGGCGGTGAACACGCTGTTCAACGCACTGCTGATGCATCCGGAGTTCAAGACGATTGACTTCTCGACGCTGTTCGTCTCGCAGGCGGGGGGCATGGCCGCGTCGGAAGGCACGGCGCGCAAGTGGTTCGAGGCGACCGGCTGCCCGATGATCGAGGGCTGGGGCATGAGCGAGACCTGTGCAATCGGCACCAACAATCCAGTGTCGAACACGAAGTTCACCGGCACCATCGGGCTGCCGTTGCCGAGCATAGAGATTGCGATCAAGGACGATGAGGGCAATTCGGTACCCGTTGGCGAATCCGGCGAGTTGTGCATCAAGGGCCCCAACGTGATGACGGGCTACTACAACCAACCCGCGGAGACCGCTGCGGCGTTCACCGCCGATGGCTTCATGCGGACGGGCGATATCGCCGTGATGCAGGAGGATGGCTACAGCCGCATCGTCGATCGCAAGAAGGACATGATCCTGGTGAGCGGTTTCAACGTGTTCCCGAACGAACTGGAGAACGTGATTTCGCTATGCCCCGGTGTTGTCGAATGCGCGGCGGTAGGCGTGCCCGACGAGAAACAGGGCGAGGCGATCAAGGTCTTCGTGGTCCGCAGGGATCCGAATCTCACTGAAGACGCGGTGCTGCAGTACTGCAATGGGCAGCTCACCGGCTACAAGCGGCCGAAGCACATCGAGTTTCGCGATTCGTTGCCGAAGACCAATGTCGGGAAGATCCTTCGCCGCGAACTGCGCACCAGTGCGAGCGCCTGAATGAGCAACGCTGCGGCGGGCGCCGGCTTGCCGGCGAATGTCGTCGTGTTCGAGCGCGGGTGGCTGTCATCGAACAACATCCTGTTCGTCGGCGCTCGCGAAACTGCCTTGGTCGACACCGGCTATGCCACGCATGCCGATCAGACGCTCGCGTTGGTGGAATCAGTGCTGGGCTCGCGGTCGCTCGACCGTGTGCTGAACACGCATTTGCACAGCGATCATTGCGGAGGGAACGCTGCATTGCAACGGCGCTATCCGTCAGTTCGGACGGAAATACCTCCCGGCGAAGCAGCATTGGTGGAACGGTGGGATGAGCATCGACTGAGTTTTCTGGCAACCGGGCAGATCTGCCCGCGGTTTACCTTCACCGGGCTGCTGCAGCCGGGGACGGAATGCATGCTCGGTGACAGCGCATGGGAAGTGCACAGTGCGCCAGGTCACGATCCGCATTCGGTCATCCTGTTCGATCCCGCTTCACGGACGCTGATTTCAGCGGATGCACTCTGGGAAAACGGATTTGGCATCGCGTTTCCCGAGCTGGCGGGCGAGCCCTCATTCGGAGAGATGGCCGCGACGCTGGATCTCATCGCGGAGTTGGCGCCGCTGCAGGTTATTCCTGGGCATGGCCGTGTGTTCAACGAAGTCGACAAGGCACTGGCCACCGCGCGTCGTCGCCTCGACGGTCTGCAGCGCAATCCGGTGAAGCATGCCCGGCATGCAATCAAGGTACTGATGAAGTTCAAGCTGATGGAGGTCCACTCCATCAGCCTTGAGGACTGGTCTGCCTGGCTTCAAGGCACGCCGTACCTGGATGCCATTCATCTGCGTTTCTTTGCAGGAGAAGCGCTGGGTCAATTGACTGGAGATATTCAAGCCGAATTGATTGCTGCGGGTGCTGCAGAGATGGACTCTTTGAGCATACGCAACATTTGAATCCAATCTCGTTTTTCGATTTCGAGATTAAACCGTCCACGCAAAGCAAAAAACCCCAGTCAGTGTTGACTGGGGTTTTCTGGGCTGTAAGAGCCTGACGATGACCTACTTTCACACGGGAACC
>NZ_JBEPKK010000016.1:0-130847 GCF_040544675.1 Variovorax boronicumulans | reverse complement strand
AGTGCGTACGTGGGCGTTGGGCATGGCAGCATCTCCAAGGATGCCTCACCACAAGCAGTTCTCGTGCCTACGAATTAACGGGACAGGACACTAGCAGCACCCCATCACTGCCAAATCTGAGTGACCATAATGAGCGCAAATCTTCGCCTGCTTTGGTAGGAGATCCATATCACCCCGACACGGTCAAAGCCCGCAGCGCGATATCTCACGAGCTATATGGCGGATTTAATGCGCAACAGATTGCAAACGATTTTGGCTACGATAGACGTATCCCACCGCAAAAAGCTCCATTCAAATCTCATGGCCAACCCGTTTTTTTTGACGGGAAGAACTACATCACACCTGATATTGACGGGCACAATGTTACCAATGGTTGGAAGAAATTTGATCGAGATGGAAATCGCGTCGGAACGTATGACAGCAATCTAAAGAGAATCAAGGATTAGAAAATGTTTAACATTGGATTTCGAGGTTCACCTTTTATTCGCGATGAAGAAAATCTGTTGCTTGGCAGACTAGAAGGATTCGGACTTCATGAGGACTTTTGGTCGCCTCTGGATTATTGGCAAGAGGAGCAGTATGAAGTGCAATGGCGACAAGGGATACAGCGAGTTCTCGATGGAAAAATCTCGGCATTGATTGTGTCAATGCGCGACCCAGAGCTTAGTAACTTTATTGACTGGTGGCTGCTCTACGCCTTCGAAGATCAAGTGATTTTTCAAAATCAAATGCTTTTTCTTCAAAATTTACGTGCGCCTTTTAATACGGATGACATTTACACATCCATTAGACCTTACCGCCGCCACAATCTAGAGGGAGAGGCCCTATCTGAGTGGAGAGTGCCCAAATGCGCCTTACAAGATTTTATGAAATAATTTTTAGGCAATTGTGCATTTGACTCCGTGGTTGCAGATGTAGGCAAGCACTGGTTCGGCAAGGACGGGATCCCTGGCCGAAGATTCCGCTGCATGCGTCGTTCGAGGATGAACATTGATCGAAATCATTGATGAGATTGAGGCCGTGTTGCGCTGATTCAAACTAGCCAATTCTCAAGAGGCCCGGTGCGGTCAAGTTCGGTTTATTTTTTGTTTTTCAGGGGAGAGATTCAATTGACATTTGCATTCAAAAAAATTTCGAGGGTGATGCTCTCGATTCTCTTGCTTGCAGGCATGGTGGCCTGCGGCGGCGGAGGGGGAGGAGGCGGTGGTGGGTTTCCATCAGGGCCGCTGTCCGTGGCGCCGCCATCCACATCGTCCCCACCGGGACCAGATAGTTCGACCAATGAGCTACCCGTGAAGTTGGAGGTCAAGGTCAATGGCCAGGCGATGGGTCCCGTTATTCAAGGCTCACTGCTAGGGGTGACCGCTGGCGACGCGCTCGAAATCTCGTCAGATCAGGATGTGGCGTGGGAGGAGACCAGCAATCCGGTTTCGAACCAAGCCAGTTTCGCTGGCGCAAGACCTGACGTAGTCACCGCCACCAATGTGCAGGTCTCATCGAAGAAATGGGCAGGACAGATTGTGAGCCTAGGGAAGGTCACGGGTTACTACGCGATCACCGCCAAGACACCCGGGTCGTCCATCGCGGAAAAATTTAGTCTCGAGTTGCTCGTGAACGCTGAGGACGAGCGCAACGGTGACTACCAAGTGTTTGCGACAAATGGTGAGAAGTTGACGTTGAAATTGGACTTCAACAGGAAGACCTACAAGATGAGCGATAACGCCGGCTTGTCGGAGTCTGGCAGTTTCAATCCCGACGCGAGCGTGAAAGACGCGTACGACACCTACATTTTTTCCACCAGCCGGGTCAGCGGCTCGACTAACACGGCGCGCTTCCGCGTTTCCTTGGTCACCGACTTCACCGTCGTGGGCACCTTTCCCTTCGCCATGCCAGGCGGGGCATACGCCGTGCGTCCCTTTGTCGCATCGCGTACACCGATCAAGTCGCCAGACGAGATCGATGGAAACTACAACGGGTTCGGGACCAGCATGGCTGCCATGATTCCGGACTCTTCGTTCAACAGCCTGCGAATCTCAAATCACGGCACCCAACTCGATTTGTGCACGGACGACGTGATCTACAGCGTGGGAAGTTGCCCACCTGCTTCCCTCAAGAGTTACTCGGTTTCCAAGGGAACGACGGACGGAGCATGGCGCGCCGTCAATAATTCGGATCCCACCGACATCCACAACTTCAGCGTTGTCCGGATCGACAACGACAAGGTCTATCTCGAAGCCGACAAGTTCTCTTCCGACGCATTCATGTTTCGAATTGGGTTGCCGGATGGAGGAAATCCAGGATCCGGCCACGAAATGTTTGCGTACGGGGGGGGCACAGACGGTTCATGGGGACTCTCAGCGATGAATCCCGTCGGTTCGACGCTGTTTGACTATTCACTCGCGCGTCAAAGCTCGCCGGGGCCGGCTGTTCCCGGCGGCGACCGATTCCGCGGCTATACCCGCAGCTACACGAACCTATCCGGCGCAGAGTCCAGCATGTCGGCCATCGTCGGCTCATTTGCTGTCATTGGTCCTCCTTTGCCCGCTGTGATCCCCTTCGCTCTCAATGTCCGGTACGCAGTGGCATCGCCGGTGAGCTACCTGATGGCGCGCAGCGAGAAAGTCTTTGTCAGAGTTGGCCCACGCGTTCCGGCTACCTCAGGGTACTTGGAGATCGGGTTGATCAAGCCCTGATGACTTGAGTGCGCAGAGCAAGAGCCGTCTTGGATGTCGCGCGAGGGCATGCAGCTGTACTTCAGCTTGCCGTGCAGCACCGGCGGATCGTGTGGCGCCCTGCTCGCCTTTTTCCGTTTCACGCGACCTGATGCGGCTGTCGGCCGAGCTGGCACGCGAGCGCGGCGTGTCGCTGCACACGCACCTGGCCGAGAACGACAACGACGTCGCCTACTCGCGCGAGAAGTTCGGCATGACGCCGGCCGAGTACGCCGAAGACCTGGGCTGGGTGGGCCGCGATGTGTGGCATGCGCACTGCGTGAAGCTCGACGAAGCGGGCATCGCGCTCTTCGGGCGCACCGGCACGGGCGTGGCGCACTGCCCGTGCTCCAACATGCGGCTGGCCTCGGGCATTGCGCCCATCGGCGCGATGCGGCGCGCGGGCGTGCCCGTGGGCCTGGGCGTGGATGGCAGCGCATCGAACGACGGCGCCCACATGCTCGGCGAAGCGCGGCAGGCCATGCTGCTGCAGCGCGTGGGCTATGGCCCGGCGGCGATGACCGCGCGCGAAGCGCTGGAGATCGCGACGCTCGGCGGCGCGAAGGTGCTGGGGCGCGACGACATCGGCGCGCTGGCACCGGGCATGTCGGCGGACATCGTGGCCTTCGACATGCGCGGCGTGGCGCATGCGGGCGCCTGGCACGACCCGGTGGCGGCGCTGGTGTTCTGCACGCCGGGCACGGCCTCGCTGAACGTGATCGACGGCGAAGTGCGCATGCGCGACGGGCGCTTCACCGGGCTGGAGCTGGCGCCGCTGCTGGCGCGGCACCGCGCGCTGGCGCGCACCCTGTACGAGCGCGCACGGCATCCGCACACCGCCTGACCTCGGCGGTGGCGGCGCGCAACGGGCCTCAGCGCCGCATGGTGTCCATCTGCGTGACCGGCGCGCTGTCGTTGCCCCATGAGCCACGGATGTAAGTGAGCACGGCCGCCACCTCGGCCGCATCGAGCACCTGCCCAAACGGCGGCATGCCGTAGGGGCGCGGGTTGCCGGCCGTGGCGGGCAGGAAGCCGCCGTGCGCGACCACCTGGATCAGGTTGGTGGGCGGCGACATGTTCACCGCGCGGTTGCCCGCGAGCGGCGGATAAGCGCCCTTCGCGCCCTGGCCCTGGTCGCCGTGGCAGTAGGCGCAGCGCTGGTCGTAGATCTTGCCGCCGAGCGCCATGGCGCTCGCGTCGCGGCGGATAGGTGCGGCCGCAGTGCGTGCGGACGCTTCGGGCTTCGGCGCGTCGGGCAGGTCCTTGAGGTAGCTGGCCATCGCCGTGAGGTCGGCATCGCTCAGGTACTGCGTGCTGCGGAACACCACGTCGGCCATCGGCCCCATCACCGAGCCGCCCGGCGCGATGCCGGTCTTGAGCAATGCCACCACGTCGGCCGCGGGCCACTCGGCCACGCCGGCCTGGTGCTTGTCGGCGAGAGAAGGCGCATACCAGTTCTCCACCGCGATCAGGCCGCCGGAGAGACCGAGCTTTGCGTCGGTCGCGCCCAGCGAATTGCGGCTGCCGTGGCACGCGATGCAATGCCCGAGGCCGTCCACCAGGTAGGCGCCGCGGTTCCACTCGGCCGGCTTGCCTGCGTTGGCCACGAAGGCCTCGGGCTTGAACGAGAGCGCGCGCCACACGGCCAGCGCGGCCTGCGTGTCGTAGGGAAAGCGCAGCCGGTGCGCCAGGTTCGGCGCCGGTGCGGGCGCCACGGTGCGCAGGTAGGCGTAGATGGCGTCCGAGTCCTCGCGCGTCACCTTGGTGAAGTTGGGGTACGGGAATGCCGGGTAGAGAAGGCGTCCGTCCTTGCTGCGGCCGTTGTGCATCGCGCGCCAGAAATGCGCGCTGCTCCAGCCGCCGATGCCGGCCTTGGCGTCGGACGTGAGGTTGCTCGAATAGATGGTGCCGAAGGGCGTCTCCAGAGGCAGGCCGCCCGCGTAGGGTTGACCGCCGCGCGTGGTGTGGCAACCCGCGCAGTTGCCGGCCAGCGCGAGGTAGCGGCCGCGCTCGACCTGCTGGGGCGTGGCGTCGAAGGCCTCGGGCTGGTCGGGCAGCGGGGCTTCGCCGCGCAGGTTCATCGCCACGAGTGCGCCGGCGAGCACGGCTGCCAGCACGATCAGGGTGAGCAGGGTCCAGACGATGTGTCGCAGTTTCATCGGCGGCTCACTTCGGCATGCCGCCGCAGGCGACCGGCAAGGGAGCGGGCAGCGAGGCGGCCGGCTTGGTGTTCGCCGGCATGGGCTGCACGGCCAGCCAGCTTGCGACCGCGTTGATGTCGGCCGTGTTCATGCGACGGCCGACCTCGGCCATGCAATCGGGCGCCATCGCATGCCGCTCGCTCGTGAGCCAGGCGCCCAGCTGCGACGACACATAGAGCCGCGGCAGCCCGAGCAGCCCCGGGATGGCCGGCTGCACGCCGGTGAGCGCCGCGCCGTGGCACTGCACGCAGGCCGGGATGCCGCGCGCCGCATCGCCTTCGAGCGCGAGCTTGCGTCCGCGCTGCAACTGGTCAGGCGTGGCGTCGCTCGTCGGGGAAATCTGCGGGTACGGCAGATCGAGCCCCGCGAAGTACTCGGCCATTTCGCGCAGGTAGGCATCCGAGAGGTGCTGCACCAGGTACGCCATGTCGGCGTTGAAACGGCGCCCGTCCCTGAAGCTCACCAGCTGGTTGAACAGGTAGCCCGCGGGCTTGCCGGCCAGGCGCGGGAAGAAGCCCGCATTGGTGGTGGCGCCCTCGCGGCCGTGGCAGGCGATGCATGCGGCCACGCGCTGCTCGATGGTGTCGGGCACGGTGGCGGGCGTTGCCGCGCCCGCCACGCCGTGCACCACGAGAAACAGCCACGCAAGCGCGACGAAGCGAAGACCGGCCTTCATCATGTGCCGGCCGCGAAGTGCGCCAGGGCCATCAGGCCCGCGATGAGCAGCAGCACCATGACCAGCGCGACGCCGATCAACGGCAGGATCCCGACCTGCGCGGTTCGCTTGTCGGCGTCGGCGCGGCGGCCGCCCAGCCCGATGAAGCTCCAGAGAACGGCGCGCACCGCGCGCATGAGTTTGGACATGCACCGACTGTGCCCCAGAAAGCCCAGAAAAAACAGATGCAGTTCCCGCGCTATTCACCGGTGCAGATACAGTGCGTGCGACCACCCGCCGCACCTTGAAACGAAGCGACAAGCCCCTTTGCGATGAAGCGTTATGAAGCACTGGCCGCCGACATCGAGGCCTCGATCCGCAACGGCACCCTGAAGACCGGCGACCGCCTGCCTTCGGTGCGCCACACCGGCCAGAGCCGCGGGGTCAGCGCCTCGACGGTGTTCCAGGCCTATTACCTCCTGGAGGCGCGCGGCCTCGTGCGGGCGCGCGACCGCTCGGGCTACTACGTCACCGGCAGGGGCCTGCGCGATGCACCGCCCGAGTCCACCCTCACCTCGCGCCCGGCCGAAGGCCCCTTGTCGCTGGACGTGAGCGACCGGGTCTTCGACATCCTCGAAGCCAGCATGTCGCGCAAGGTGGTGCCCTTCGGCTCGGCGTTTCCGAGCCCGCTGCTCTTTCCGCTGGCGCGCCTGGGGCAGTTCATGGCCGCGAGCGCCAAGTCGCTGGACCCCTGGAGCACGGTGGACGACCTCACGCCGGGCAGCGCGGCGCTGCGCCGGCAGATCGCGCTTCGCTACCTGGGCGACGGCATGCAGGTGCCGGCAGAGGAGATCGTCATCACCAACGGCGCGCTCGAAGCGCTCAACCTGTGCCTGGCGGCAGTCACGCGGCCGGGCGATGCGGTGATCGTCGAGTCGCCCACCTTCTATGCCGCGCTGCAGGCGCTGGAGCGCATGGGGCTGCAGGCCATCGAGGTGCCCACGCATCCGGGCGAAGGCATCGACCTGGGCGCGCTGGAGGCGGCCATCGCGGCGCACAAGCCCAAGGCCTGCTGGCTCATGACGACCTTCCAGAACCCGCTGGGCAGCCTGATGCCCGATGCGAAGAAGAAGGCGCTGGTCGAACTGCTCGCGCGCCACGACCTGCCGCTGATCGAAGACGACGTGTACGCCGAACTCTATTTCGGCGACCGCAAGCCCGCGCCGGCCAAGGCCTTCGACACGCAGGGGCTGGTGCTGCACTGCTCGTCTTTCTCGAAGTGCCTGGCGCCGGGCTATCGCATCGGCTGGGCCTCGGCCGGGCGCTTCGCGCGCAAGGTGGCGCGGCAGAAGCTCACGTCCACGCTCAGCACCTCGGCGCCCGCGCAACTCGCGCTGGCGGGCTATCTGGAAAAAGGCGGGCTCGACAAGCACCTGCGCAAGCTCCGCCAGACGCTCGCGATGCAGCAGGCGAGCTTCGCGCAGGCGGTGGGGCATTACTTCCCCGCGGGCACGCGGGCCACGCGGCCGCTGGGTGGCTACTTTCTGTGGGTCGAGTTGCCGGCGCAGGTGAACGCGCTCGACATCCATCGCCAGGCACTGGCATTCGGCATCAGTGTGGCGCCCGGCCCCATCTTTTCAGCGACGCGTGGCTTCACGCATTGCCTGCGCCTCAACTACGGCCATGCGTGGAATGCGCAGAGCGAGAAGGCTATGCGGACACTGGGCCGCCTGGTGGCCGAAGCCGCAGGCGGTACAGCCTGAACAGCAGGAACGACGCAATGCAAAGGTTCAGCAGATTCCAGCCGATGCCGTTCACGAATGCCGCGTGATAGCTGCCGGTCAGGTCGAAGACCTTGCCCGACATCCAGCCGCCCAGCGCCATGCCGAACAGCGAGAACATCAGCACCGTGCCCACGCGCGCGCCGGCTTCCTTCGGCGGAAAGTGCTCGCGCACGATGATCGCGTAGGCCGGCACCAGGCCGCCCTGGAAAAGCCCGAACAGCGCCGAGATCACATAGAGCGACACCAGCCCGTCGAACGGCAGGAACAGCAGCAGCGCGATGCATTGCAGCACGCCGCCCAGCAGCAGTGTGCGCAGCCCGCCGATGCGGTCGCAGATCGCACCCGACACCAGCCGGCTCACCACGCCGAAGCCCAGCATCAGCGACAGCATCATCGCGCCCTGCGCGGGGCCGTAGCCCAGGTCGCCGCAGTACGCCACGATGTGCACCTGCGGCATCGCCATCGCCACGCAGCAGGCCACGGCTGCGACGCACAGGAGGCCCTGGGCCGTGCCCATGCCGAGGCCGAAGGGCCGGGCCATGTCGCGCGGCGGCAAGGTATTCGATGCGTTGCCGGCTGCCGGCGTCGCCGCCGCTGCCGGCGGCCGCGCGCGGAAGAAAAGCGCGAGCAGCGCCATCGCGATGCCGCAGAAGATGCCCATGCCGATGTAGGTCTGGCGCCAGCCGACCGTCTCGATGAAGTGCTGCGCAATGGGTGGCCAGATGGCGCCGGCCACGTAGTTGCCGCTCGCGCAGATCGCCACCGCGATGCCGCGCCGCTTGACGAACCAGAGCGAGGTGTCGGCCACCAGCGGCGCAAAGGCGGCCGAACTGCCGAGCAGGCCGACCAGCAGGGCCTGCGCGATGGTGAACGAAACGATGCCGCCCGACAGCCCCGTAGCAACGTAGCCCGCGGCGAGGAAGACCGAGCCCGTCAGCAGCGGCCACATGACGCCGAACCGGTCGGCCAGCTTGCCCATGAGCACGCCGCCGAAACCGAAGCCGAGCATCAGCCAGGTGTAGGGCAGCGAGGCATCGGCACGGTCGATGCCGAACTCGGCCTGCACCGCAGGCAGCATCACCGAGACCACATACATGCCGCTGCTGCCGACCGTCATGATCAGGAGCGTGAGCGCCAGGCGCAGCATGGCGTAGCGCGAATCTGCCGCGTGGGCGGGTGTCTCGGAAGTCGTCTTCATTGTTTTTCTCCGCAGCGAGGATACCCCTCGGCGGGAAGATGCGAGCGCGCAATGGCCGACGGCGCGCTGCCGCCTTTGCGCACGAAGCGCGAATCAGCTGGCGAGCAAGACCGAGGTCACGACGCTTGCCGAAGCCTTGGGCACCGGCCCACCCGGCTTGGGCTTGTCGTCGCAACCGGCCGAGAGCAGGCCGAGGCAGAACAGAAGAGCGAGGGCTGTGCTTTTCATCCGGCGGATGCTAGGCCCGCTGCCGGGCCCGTCAAGTCGGACACCGCGCCGACAAGGACCTGTCGGCTACCGGCTTCTCCAGGCCTGCGTGCGCTGGAGCGCCCAGTGCCCTGCCAGCGCGAACACGCCGCGCCCGACAGCCGCCGTGAGCATGATCAACGACGCCATGGCCGCGGCGGGCGCCACGTCGCCGGCATCGTCCATGTTGAGCACCGCAATGGCGGCCAGCGTGGTCTGCGGCGAATAGAGGAACACGACGGCCGACACGGTGGTCATCGCGTTGACGAAGAAGTACCCGCCCACGTTGAGCACCGTCGGCAGCGCCACCGGCAGGTGCACGCGCCAGAGCGTGCGCCAGAACGGCACGCCCATCGACTCGGACACCAGCTCGTATTCGCGGTCCAGCTGGCGCAGCGCGGTGAGCGAGGTGAGGTGCGCCACGGAGAAGAAATGCGCCACCGTGCAGATGACCAGGATCGTCATGCCGCCGTACAGGCCGTTCAGCGGATTCGACGGCGAGATGAAGAAGAAGATGTAGCCCACGCCCAGCACCAGCCCCGGCACCGCGAGGGGCAGGTTGGCCAGCAGGTTGAGCAGCTCGCGCAGCAGGCCGAAGTGGCGCGGCTTCTCCACCAGGTAGGCCGAGACGAAGGTCACGAGCGCGCCCGCCACTGCCGCCCACAGCGCCAGCCGCAGCGAGTTGAAGTAGCTGCCCCAGCCGCCGCCGTCCATGTTGCTGAAGTCGTAGTTCTTCAGCGAGGGCGCGAGCTTGTACGGCCAGTAGGTGGCCAGCGATGCGAACACCGCCATGCCGATCATCACGAGGATGGCAGAGGCCGTGAGCGCGCAGAACACGAGCAGCGCACGGTCGCGCGATGCGACGGGTTCGGGCCGGTAGGGCGTGGCGCGCGCAGTGAGCGCCGCAGCCTGCTTGCCGCGGACATGGCGCTCGACCAGGAAGGACAGCACCGCCGGAATCAGCAGCACGAGCCCCACCACCGCGCCCATCTGAAAGTTCTGCTGGCCAACCACCTGCTTGTAGATGTCGGTCGCGAGCACGCCGGTCTGGCCGCCCACCACCTTGGGCACGCCGAAGTCCGTGATGACCAGCACGAACACCACCATCGCGGCCACGATGAGTCCGTAGCGCGACGATGGCAGCGTCACCGTGCGGAAGATGCGCCAGCGCGAGGCGCCCAGCGTCTCTGCCGCTTCGTACAGCCGCCCGTCGGAGGTGGCCATGGCGGTGGTGAGGATCAGCAGCGCATGCGGCAGCGTCCAGAACACCGAGCCGAGCACGATGCCCAGCGGCCCGTAGATCGAGGCATCGCCCATGAGCCCCTTGAAGAGGCCCTGGTTGCCGAACAGGTAGACCAGGCTGATGGCCGGCAGCAGCGAAGGCGCGAGCAGCGGAATGAGCGCCACCGCACGCAGCGCGCCCTTGGCCGGCATGCACGAGAGCGTGAGCCCGTAGGCGTACACATAGGCGATGGCCGTGCAGATCACCGCGCTGAGGGCTGCGATCCACAGGCTGTTGAAGGCCGATTGGACCAGCGCCGGGTTGTCAAGGTAGCGCGCGAAATTCGCAAGGCCGACAAAAGCGCCCGCACGGTCGAAGAAGCTCTGGCCGACCAGCGCGCCGACGGGCAGCGCGACGATCACGACCAGCAGCAGCACCATGAGCGCGACGGCCGCGCCGGTGAGCCAGCGTTCGCGGTCGAACGCGCTGCTGCGCGCCATCGCCATCGGCACGACGGCGATGGCGTCGGGAGAGCGGCTCATGCTCAATGCGCCAGCACGGACAGCGCGTTCAGCGGCAGCTGGATATGCACCATGCTGCTCGGCACCAGCGGCTCTTCGCCGCCATAACGCGCATCGGCGGGCAGTTCGGCCTCGATCTCGATGCCGAGCGGTTCACAGGCCAGCCGTGCCGAGGTGCGGTTGCCGAAGAATTCCGTATCGAGCAGGCGCGCCGCAAAACTGTTGGCGCCGAGTTCGGTGCCGAAACGCTTGACCACCACGTGTTCGGGGCGGATGCCCACGGTGGCCTGAGAGCCCACGCTGAGGTTGCCGGGCGCACAGAACAGTTCGCTGTCGCGCACCCGCACCTTGCCGTCGGCCAGCACGGTGGCGGGCAGCATGTTCATCCGACCCACGAACCCCGCCGCAAACCGGGTGCGCGGCTGGCGGTACAGCTCGTCGGGCGTGCCGGCCTGCTCGATGCGGCCGTTGTGCATCAGCACCAGGCGGTCGGCCATCGAGAGGGCTTCTTCCTGGTCGTGCGTGACCATGATGGTGACGATGCCCAGGCGCTTCTGCAGCGCGCGGATCTCGCTGCGCAGGCTCGCGCGCACCTGCGCGTCGAGCGCGGAGAGCGGTTCGTCGAGCAGCAGCAGGCGCGGGTTGGGCGCAAGGGCGCGAGCGAGCGCAATGCGCTGCTGCTGGCCGCCCGAGAGCTGCACCGGGTATTTGTCGGCATGCGCGGCCAGGCCAACGAGGTCGAGCATCTCGCGCGAGCGCTTGGCCATCTCGCGTGCGAGCGCGCCGGTGGGGTGCAGGCCGTAGGCGATGTTCTGCGCCGCCGTGAGGTTGGGAAACAGCGCGTACGACTGGAACACCACGCCGAAGCCGCGCGCCGCGGGCGGCAGGCCCGCGATGTCCTGGCCGCCGAGCAGGATCTGCCCGCTGTCGGCACGCTCGATGCCGCACACGATGCGCAGCAGCGTGGTCTTGCCGCAACCCGAAGGACCGAGCAGACAGACGAATTCGCCGGGTTCGATGTCCAGGTCGATGCCGTCGAGCACGCGGGTGGCACCGAAGGACTTGCCGATGCCGCGGAGGGAGAGAAAGCTGGTCATTGACTTACTACCGTTCGCCTGTGCTTGCCCACCGTTCGCCCTGAGCCTGTCGAAGGGCTACCTCGATCGCGCAAGGCTTCGACAAGCTCAGCCCGAACGGTTGGGGTTTCAGCCCGAACGATTGGGAGCTCAGCCCGAACGGTTGGGATTGCATCAGAGCGGTGCCTTCTTTTCCGACTTCGATTCGTAGCGCTTCGACCACTCCGTCAGGATGCGGTCGCGGTTGCTGGCGGCCCAGTTGAAGTCGTTCTTGGCGAGCAGCTTCTCCACGTCGCCCGGCACGAATTCGAGCTTTTCCTGGATGCCCGGCAGCGCGAGCACGGCGAAGTTCTTCGCATAGAGCTCGTTGGCCTGCTTCGTCACAGCCCAGTCGGCCAGCGCCTTGGCGGCGTCCTGCTTCTTGCTGGTCTTGAGGATGCCGGTGGCTTCCATGTCCCAGCCCAGGCCTTCCTTCGGCAGCACGATGTCGATGGGCGCGCCGTCGCGCTTGGTCTTGTTGGCGCGGTATTCGAAGGACATGCCCAGCGCGAATTCGCCCGCGCCGGCCTGGCGGCAGGGCTTGCTGCCCGACTGGCTGTAGATGCCGATGTTCTGGTGCAGCGCGTCCATGTACTTCCACGCCTTGTCCTCGCCCATCATCTGGATCCAGCCCGACACCATCAGGTAGCCGGTGCCCGATGCGGCCGGGTTGGGCATGGTGATCTGGCCCTTGTAGACCGGGTTGGTCAGGTCGGCCCAGCTGGTGGGCTTGGGCAGGTTCTTCTTGGTGGCTTCTGCCGTGTTGAAGCAGATGGCCGACGACCACACGTCCATGCCGACCCACTTGGGCGGATTGGCCGGATCGCGCATGGTGGGCTTGATGGCGTCCAGGCCCTTGGGCGCGTAGGGCTGGAGCATGCCTTCCTTGTCGAGCAGCATCAGCGAGGTGGCGGCCAGGCCCCACACCACGTCGGCCTGCGGATTGGCCTTTTCGGCCAGGAGCTTGGCGGTGACGATGCCGGTGGAGTCGCGCACGAACTTCAGTTCGATGCTGGGGTTTTCCTTTTCGAAGGCGGCCTTGTAGGCCTGCACCTGGTCGGCTTCGAGGGCGGTGTAGACCAGCAGTTCGGTGCGGCCCTGGGCGGAGGCGGCAAAAGCCATCGAGAACAGGAGGGCCGGCACGGCAGCACGACGGATGAAGCGGATCAGCATGATGGGAAACCCCTGACGAAGATTGGGAAGTACGCGGACAAAAGTACGCACGGCGTGGCCGTGAACGCGGCGATGCTCGCAGCGGTATGTGACAGGGGTTTGTCAGCGGCGTCACGCGGCTGTCATGCGCGCAGCCACCTCGAACCGGCTGGAGTGCGCGCTTGCGTTTCAGAAAAATGACACCCGGCCTCGCTGAGATCGCGGCGTGGGTCATGTGCGCGGCCGGGGCTTTTTTGGCGCCGCGCCCCGGTTTCAGGTCCGTTTAAGAAACATTTGTCTACGATGGTTTCCTCACGATGTCCGGCGCACCCGCGCCTGCGAGGAAACCTGCATGTCTTCATCCGTCACGGCGCGTGCCGCCACGTTCGCCCAGGTGCTCAGGCGCGTCTTTGCGCTCGCGTCGCCTTATTTCAGGTCCGAAGAGAAATGGCGGGCGCGCGTCATGTTCGGGGGCATCGTCGCGCTGAACCTGGCCTATGTGTACGCGCTGGTGCTCTTCAACCAGTGGTACGGGCGCTTCTATGACGGCCTGCAGAACAAGGACGCGACCGTGTTCTGGCGGGAGATCCGCGTGTTCTGCGTCCTGGCCTTCTTCAACATCCTGCTGCAGGTGCTCAAGTTCTACGTGACGCAGCTGCTGCAACTGCGCTGGCGCACCTGGATGACGCGCAACTACCTGTCGCGCTGGATGTCGAACCGCACCTTCTATCACCTGGAGCTGGCGCGCTACGCGACCAGCGAAGGCCAGACGCCGGACAACCCCGACCAGCGCATTCAGGAGGACATGCAGCTGTTCACCGACTACACGATGACGCTGTCCATGGGCCTGCTCAACGCCGTGGTCACGCTGCTGAGCTTCGTGGGCATCCTCTGGGGGCTGTCGGGCAGCTTCGAATTGTCGGTGGGCGGCACCACCTATCAGATCGTCGGCGCCATGGTGTGGCTCGCGGTGGCGTACTGCGCGATGGGCACGGTCATCACGCATTTCATCGGCCGCCCGCTGATCGGCACCAACTTCCGCCAGCAGCGCTTCGAGGCCGACTTCCGGCATCACCTGGTGCGGGTGCGCGAATACAGCGAGGCCATCGCGCTGGACCGCGGCGAGAAGGTCGAACACGGCCAGCTCGACCTGCGCTTCGGCAGCGTGCTGCGCAATTACCTGGTGCTCATCAAGCAGCAAAAGAACCTGATCAGCTTCACTGCCTTCTTCGGGCAGGCGGCGGTGATCTTTCCCTTCATCGTGGCGGCACCGCGCTTTTTCAGCGGCGCGATCCAGCTGGGCGCGCTGATGCAGATTTCGTCGGCCTTCGGCAAGGTGCAGGATTCGCTCAGCTGGTTCGTCGACAACTACGACCGCGTGGCCGTGTGGCGCGCCACCACCGACCGCCTGACCAGCTTCGACGACGCCATGCGCGCCCATGCGGCGCAGGACGTGGCGCTGCAACGCGACGAAGCGGCGGAGCTGCGCACCGACGATCTTTCGGTGGCCTTGCCCAACGGCACGGCGTTGCTGGCGGGTGCCGCACTCGCCGTGAACCCGGGCGACAGCGTGTTGCTGCAAGGCCCCTCGGGCAGCGGCAAGTCGACCCTGTTCCGCTCATTCGCCGGCATCTGGCCATTTGCAAGCGGCCATGTGAAGGTGCCCGCGGACGCGACCTTCATGCCCCAGCGCCCCTACGTGCCCGACGGCAAGCTGCGCGATGCGCTGACCTACCCCAACCCCGCCGCCGATTTCACCGACGACCAGTTGCACCAGGCCCTCACCGACGCGCTGCTGCCCGACCTGGCCGCCCGCCTGGACGACAGCGACGCCTGGAGCCAGAAGCTCTCGGGCGGCGAGCAGCAGCGCCTGGCCATCGCGCGGGTGCTGCTGAAAAAGCCGACCTGGCTGTTCGCCGACGAGATCACCAGCGCGCTCGACGCCAAGGCCGAAGGGGTGCTCTACAAGCGGCTGTCGGACGCGGTCCATGCGGCGGGCGGCGCGATGGTGTCGATTGCGCACCGCGCCGCCGTGGGCGACTTCCACAACCAGCGATGGACGCTGGTGCCGCGAGAAGAAGGGGAGGAAGGGAAAGCCGGCGGCGCGCGCTACCGCCTGAACGTCTCCGCCGCTCAGCCCGCGGCGGCCTGAACGGAATAACGCTCCCAGCCCTTCTTGCGCAAATCGCAGGCGGGGCATTCGCCGCAGCCATAGCCCCACGCCTGGCGGTGCTCGCGGTCGCCGAGGTAGCAGGTGTGGGTTTCTTCCACGATCAGCTCGACCAGCGGCTCGCCGCCCAGGCGCTGCGCCATCTGCCAGGTCTCGGCCTTGTCGATCCACATGAGCGGCGTCTCGATGACCAGGCGGCGTTCCAGCCCGAGCGACAGGGCGAGCTGCATCGCCTTCATGGTGTCGTCGCGGCAGTCGGGATACCCCGAAAAGTCGGTCTCGCAGACGCCGGTCACGATCACCTGCAGCCCGCGCCGATAGGCCAGCGCGCCGGCCAGCGTGAGAAACAGCAGGTTGCGGCCGGGCACGAAGGTGTTGGGCAGGCCGTCGGCCTGCATGGCGAAGGCGACCTCTTCGGTGAGCGAGGAGCCGCCGAGCTGCGCCAGCGCCGCGAGCGTGAGCACATGGTCCTGGCCCAGGCGCGGCGCCCAGTCGGGAAAGCGCTCGCGCATCTGCGCGAGGATGGTGCCGCGCACGTCGAGTTCGACGCGGTGGCGCTGGCCGTAGTCGAAGCCCAGCGTCTCGACGCGCTGGTACTTCGAGAGCGCGTCGGCCAGGCAGGTGGTGGAGTCCTGGCCGCCGGAGAACAGAACGAGGGCGGTGGTGTGCAGGGGCATTTCCGTCAGCGGGGGCGCTGTAGTCCAAAGGCGCGATTTTCGCAGGCCCCCTGGCGGGCGCGGATACGATCCGCCGCATGAGCACCAAACACCTTGTCGCATGGGCCGCCACCTTCGTCGTTCTGCTGGTGATCGACATGCTCTGGCTGGGCATCGTCGCCAAGAACATGTACCAGTCGGCCATGGGCGACCTGATGTCGCCCGAGCCCCGGCTGGCCTTTGCGGCGGTGTTCTACCTGATCTACCCCATCGGCCTTCTGATCTTCGCGATCCTGCCGGGCACCGAGGCACAAAGCCTCACCCGCGTGGCGGTGCTGGGCGGCCTGTTCGGCCTCTTCTGCTACGCCACCTACGACCTGACGAACCTGGCGGTGATCCGCAACTGGCCGCTGGCCCTGTCGTTCATCGACATCGCCTGGGGCACGCTGGTGAGCGCCGTGGCGGCCACGGCGGGGGCGGTGGCGCTGCGCTGGTTCGCGGCGCGTTAGTTTCGCCCCACAGCTCCCTTCTTCATGGGAGGCTGTAACGCTTTGTCAAGGCAAAATCCTGCGCAAACAACGACGCAGGGGACTTGGGAATGGGTGGGCGCGGAACCGCGATCGGCTTCGAAGACTTTCAGGGCACGCGCAACTTCGCCGCGCTCGACGGCCTGCGCGCCATCTCGGTCTTTCTCGTGTTCAGCGACCACTTCGGCGGCATCGCCTGGACGCGTTTCTCAGGCTGGCTGGGCGTCCACGCCTTCTTCGTCCTTTCGGGTTTCCTGATCACCACGCTGCTGCTGCGGGAGCGAGACACCACCGGCCGCGTGTCGCTCAAGGCGTTCTACATCCGCCGCGGCACGCGCCTGTTGCCGCTCTACCTGCTGGTGCTCGCGGCCGCCATGGGCCTGAGCTACCACGCGCAGAACGGCACCTGGGAGCAGATGAAGGCGGCCGCGCCCTACTACCTCACATTGCTCAACGAACTGGCCGACATGGCGCCGCTGCACATGACCTGGACGCTGGGCGTGGAGTGGAAGTACTACCTGATCTGGCCCGCGCTGCTCGTGGTCTTCGGCGCGACGCTCCGGTCCGGCCTGGCAACCGTGGGCTTCTGCGTCACGGCGCTGGTCATGATCGGCATCGGCGGCTTCCAGTGGAACCTGCTGCTTCCACAGAACTACATCGGCATGCTGATGGGCTCGGCGCTCGCCATCCTCATGCATTCGCGCCGGACCTTCTGGCTCGCGCGCGGCCTCATGGGCCACGGCGCCGCCCTCGCGATCGTGTTGCTGCTGTTCGTGTGGCACCGTCGCTTTCCGGTGATCGCCGGCCGCATCGACGCTCCGCTGGCCATCGCCGGCTACTGCCTGCTGATCACGCTGCTGCTGCCGGCGCTCATTGCCTGCCGCACATGGGCCGCGCGGGCGTTGTCGGCGAAGTGGCTGGTGTTCATCGGGCATCGCTCGTATGCGATGTACCTGGTGCAATACATGGCAGCGCATGCGGTCATCGCGGTGCTGCCGGGCACCACCATCGTCGGCGGCCTGTTGCTGTCGCTCTCGTTTGCCGCGGCGCTGCTTGTCTCCGACCTGCTCTACCGCGGATTCGAAAAGCCGATCACCGACTGGGGCCACCGCTGGGCCCGGGCGGTGAAGCAGCCGGTGGCGCCGCGCGCCGAAGGCAGCCGCCGTCCCCTTGCATAGGGTAAACAGGCCCTAGAGAAAGCGTTCAAGCAACTTGCGCGAGGCGCGGTCCAGCGCCTTCGCATCAGCCACGCGGAACTGCACGCCGTGCGCGCTCGCGATCAGCAGCGCGCCGCCGTCGAGCCGGCGGATGTCTTCCTCGGCCTTGAGCACGAAGCGGGTGTCGCCGCGGTCGGTGCTCACGGTCCAGGTGCTGGGCACGCCGAAGCTCGATACCTTGTGCAGCTTCAGCAGCGTGGGCGCGAAGTCGCGCACCGCGAGTTCTTCTTCGAGCAGCGCCCGCATCGGGGCCGGCAGCGCCTCGACGCGGTCGATCCAGACCAGCTCGCGCCCGTCGCCGCCGACCAGCGAAATGCCCTCGCCGGGCGCCGTGAGCGGAAAGGCGCGCACGGGCGTGATGCCCACATGGCGCTCGCCCTGCGCATCGGTCAGCACCAGGCGGCCGAAGCTGTCGCGTGCCAGATCGAAGGTGGTGGTGATGGTGGTGTTGTTGTCCGTCATGCGTCACCTGCCGGGTGGGCTGCGTGGCTGATCAGCGGCAACTGCGCGCCGGCGCGCTCGTCGACCGCGCCCTCGCTCGCACCGTCGTCGCCCTGGCGCAGTTGCGCCTGGTAGAGCCGCCAGTAAGCGCCCTGGGCGGCCATGAGCGCATCGTGCGGCCCGACCTCGACCACCTCGCCGCGGTCCATCACCACGAGCCGGTCGGCCTTGCGCAGCGTCGACAGCCGGTGGGCGATGGCGATGGTGGTGCGGCCCTGCACGAGGTTGTCCAGCGCCTTCTGGATTTCCTTCTCGGTCTCGGTGTCCACCGCCGAAGTGGCTTCGTCCAGGATCAGGATGCGCGGGTCGATGAGCAGCGCCCGCGCAATGCTGATGCGCTGGCGCTCGCCGCCCGAAAGCCCCTGCCCGCGCTCGCCGACCAGCGAGTCGTAGCCGTGCGGCAGGCGCAGGATGAAGTCGTGCGCATGGGCGGCGCGGGCCGCGGCCACCACTTCGGCGCGCGTGGCGTCGGGCTTGCCGTAGGCAATGTTCTGCGCGATGGTGCCGAAGAAGAGGAATGGCTCCTGCAGCACCAGCCCCACGTGGCGCCGGTAGTCGGCCACGGCGAAGCGGCGGATGTCGGTGCCGTCGACCTTGATGGCGCCGTCGGTCACGTCGTAGAAGCGGCAGATCAGGTTGACCAGCGTGCTCTTGCCCGAGCCGCTGTGGCCCACCAGGCCGATCATCTCGCCGGGTTCGATCACCAGGTCGAGGTCGCGGATCACTGCGCGCGAGCCGTAGCGAAAGCCCAGCCCGCTCATCTCGATGCGCCCCTGCACGCGCCCGACCTTCACCGGGTTCGCCGGCTCGGGCACGTTGCTCACATGGTCCAGGATGTCGAAGATGCGCTTGGCGCCCGATGCCGCCTTCTGCGTGACCGAGACGATGCGGCTCATCGAATCCATGCGCGTGTAGAAACGGCCGATGTAGGCGATGAAGGCGGTGAGCACACCCACGGTGATGCTGCCGCGCGCCACCTGCCAGATGCCGAAGCCCCACACCACCAGCAGGCCGATTTCGGTCAGCAGCGACACGGTCGGCGTGAACACCGACCAGGTGCGGTTGAGCTTGTCGTTGACCTGCAGGTTGTAGGCGTTGGCGGTGCGAAAGCGGTCGGCCTCGCGGCGTTCCTGCGCGAAGGCCTTGACCACGCGGATGCCCGGGATGGTGTCGGCCAGCACGTTGGTCACCTCGGACCACACGCGGTCGATCTTCTCGAAGCCGGTGCGCAACCGGTCGCGCACCACATGGATCATCCAGGCGATGAAGGGCAGCGGCACCAGCGTGACCACCGCGAGCAGCGGGTTGATGGAGATCAGGATGGCCGCCGTCATCACGATCATCAGCACGTCGTTGGCGAAATCCAGCGCATGCAGCGACAGGAAGACGTTGATGCGGTCGGTTTCCGAGCCGATGCGCGACATCAGGTCGCCGGTGCGCTTGCCGCCGAAATAGTCCAGCGGCAAGGTGAGCAGGTGCTCGTAGGTGGTGGTGCGCAGGTCGGCGCCGATGCGCTCGGACACCAGCGCCAGCAGGTAGGTGCGCGCCCAGCCCAGGCCCCAGCCCAGGAGCGCCGCGCCCAGAAGACCGCCCAGGTAGAGGCCGACGCGCGCCGGGTCGATCTTCTGCCCGTTCTGGAACGGGATCAGGATGTCGTCCATCAGCGGGATGGTCAGGTACGGCGGCACCAGGGTGGCGGCGGTGGACAGCAGGGTCAGGAAAAACCCCAGGAAAAGCTGCTTGCGGTAAGGCTTGGCAAAACGGCCCAGGCGAAGCAGCACCCATGTCGAGGGCGGGGTCTGCAGTTCGGTGTCGGCGGCCGGGTCATCGCCGTCGGCCGTCTCTATCGGCACCGGGCCCACGGCGTCCGCCCGCTGCCCGAACAGCTTGAGCAGGCGCAGCGCCGCCGGCTGGCTGGCCAATGTGTAGCGCCAGCGCGCCAGGCGGCCGTCGGGGCCGGTCAGGTCCAGCGTGCCGATGCCCGAATGGTCGGCCAGGTGCAGCGCCAGGGTCGGATCGGTCAGTGGCCACTCACGCCAGTTGCCGCCCGGCTCCAGGGCCATCAGACGCTGGTCGGTCAGTGCCACCAGGCCGAAAGCGAAACGAAGTTCGTAGTCGAGGTCAACCGCGAGTGTTACCAGAACGTTTTCCGCGACTGCGAGCCGGTTTTTCAGCGCGTCTGAAGCCGCCTCGATTTCGCCCTCCCGGGTGCCGACTGGATCGTGATGTTGCATTGTGTTTCTTTGACTCTTGCCCATCGCGGGCCGCATGGAGCGCCTCAGGGCGCCCCTGGTCGGGCGCCGATTCTGACCGATCACCATGGGCGCGCTTGAAGGCCCCGCGGTGCTCGGCCAAAGCACATCGAACGTTTGCATGACCCGTTTCGACGACATCCGCCTGCTGCGCATCAACTATTTGCGCGGCCCCAACCTCTGGACCTACCGTCCGGTGCTCGAAGTCTGGCTCGACCTGGGCCAGCTGGAAGACTTCCCGTCCAACAAGATCGACGGCTTCACCGACCGACTCACGGCCCTGCTGCCGGCGCTCATCGAGCACCACTGCGGCGTGGGCGAGCGCGGCGGCTTCATCCAGCGGCTGACCGAAGGCACCTGGTCGGGCCACGTGCTGGAGCATGTCGTCATCGAACTGCTGAACCTGGCCGGCATGCCGACCGGCTTCGGGCAAACCCGCAGTACCTCGGCGCACGGCGTCTACCGCATGGTGTTCCGGGCGCGCGACGAACAGGTTGCCCGGGTGGCGCTGGCCGAGGGCCACCGCCTGCTGATGGCCGCCATCAACAACGACCCGTTCACCGCCGCCGACGTGCAGAAGGCCGTCGATGCGGTCAAGGCCAAGGTCGAAGACTGCTACCTCGGCCCGAGCACCGCCGCCATCGTCTCCGCCGCCACCGACCGCGGCATTCCGCACATGCGCCTGAACAGCGGCAACCTGGTGCAACTGGGCTACGGCGCCAACCAGCAGCGCATCTGGACTGCCGAGACCGACTACACCAGCGCCATCGGCGAATCCATCGCCAGCGACAAGGAACTGACCAAGTCCCTGCTCGCCAGCTGCGGCGTGCCGGTGCCCGAAGGCCAGATCGTCGCCAGCGCCGAAGAAGCCTGGGAAGCCGCCGAAGACATCGGCCTGCCGGTGGCCGTGAAGCCCTCGGACGCCAACCACGGCCGCGGCGTGTCGCTCGAACTGACGACGCGCGAGGAAGTCATGGCCGCCTTCGCGGTGGCCGAGCCCGAAGGCAGCGACGTGATGGTCGAGCGCTTCATCCGCGGCCACGAACACCGCCTGCTGGTGGTGGGCGGCGAAGTGGTGGCGGCCGCGCGCGGCGAGATCATCACCGTGACCGGCGACGGCAAGCTCAGCGTGGCCGAGCTCATCGAGAAACAGCTCAACAGCGACCCGCGCCGCGGCGCCGAAGAGGAATACCCGCTCGACCTGATCGTGCTGGCCACCGACGCCAAGCTGCAGCTCGAACTCCAGCGCCAGGAACTGGACGGCGCCTCGGTGCCGGCCGCCGGCCGCGTGGTCACGATCCAGCGCAACGGCAACATGGCCAACGACTGCACCGACCAGGTCCACCCCGAAGTTGCGCACGCCGCCGTGCTGGCCGCGCGCGTGGTCGGCCTGGACATCGCGGGCATCGACCTGGTGGCGCAGGACATCTCCAAGCCGCTCGGCCCGCAGCGCGGCGCGATCGTCGAAGTCAACGCCGGCCCGGGCCTGCTGATGCACCTGAAGCCGGCCGTCGGCTCGCCGCGCCCGGTGGGCCGCGCGATCTGCGATCACCTGTTTCCCAACGACGCGCCCGGCCGCATCCCGGTGGTCGGCGTGGCCGGCTCGCAAAACACCGCCGTGCTCGCGCGCCTGGTGGCCTGGCTCATCAACCTGGGCGGCCGCCACACGGGCCTGGCCTGCCGCGACGGCCTGTTCCTGGAACGCCGCCGCGTCGATGCGCGCGACAGCGCCAACTGGGACGCCGGCCACCGCCTTCTGGTGAACCGCGCCGTGCAGGCCGTGGTGATCGAGAACGGCGCCGAAACCATCCTGCGCGACGGCCTGGCCTACGACCGCTGCGAAGTCGGCATCGTGACCGACCTGGAAGGCGCCGAGGCCCTCGCCGACTACGACATCACCGAGAGCGACCAGATGGTCAAGGTGCTGCGCACGCAGGTCGATGTGGTGCTGTCCGAAGGCACCGCCGTGCTGAACGCGGCCGATGCGCGCGTGGCCGGCCTCGCGCCGCTGTGCGACGGCGCCGTCATCCTGTATGCCGCCGATCCGCATGCCGCTGCGCTCACCGCGCACCAGGCCGCCGGCGGCAAGGCCGTGCTGGTGCGGCAGGACCGCGTGGTGCTGGCCAACGGCACGAGCGAATCCTTCCTGCCGGGCCTGGGGCGCCTGACGATCTGGCGCGCCACCCATGCCGGCGTGAGCCTCGAAAGCCTTCTGGCCGCCGTGGCCGCCGGCTGGGCGATGGGCATTCCGCTGAACCTGATCGGCGCCGGCGTGGAAGCCTTCGAAGCCGACCTGCAGGCCGCGCTGGCTTCGCTGCAACTGTCGCAAACGCAGCCCCTTCAACCTCAATTCGTCTGAAGCGCCCCGGCGCCCGACCTGCAAGCTCTCGCAAGCCCCATGAAAGTCACCCGCATCCGAGCCCTTCGCGGGCCCAATCTCTGGAGCCGCCACACCGCCATCGAAGCGGTCGTGGCCTGCGAAGGCAATGAGAACGCCATCAGCAAGCTCGCCGGTTTCGAAGCGCGCCTGCGCGCCCGCTTCCCGACCATCGGCGAACTGCACCCGATGGTGCTGGGCCAGCCGCTGGCGCTCGCCCATGTGCTGGAAAACGCCGCCGTGGCGCTGCAGGCGCAGGCCGGCTGCGCGGTCAACTTCGGCCACACCGCGCAAACGGTGGAAGAAGGCGTCTACCAGGTCACCTTTCAATACAGCGAAGAAGCCGTGGGCCGCCGCGCCATCGCGCTGGCCGAAGAGCTGATCGCCGCCGCGCAAGCCGACACCCCCTTCGACGCCGCCGCCGCCATCACCGAACTGCGCGACCTCGACGAATCCGAGCGCCTGGGCCCGAGCACCGGCGCCATCGTCGATGCCGCCGTGGCGCGCGGCATTCCGTACCGGCGCCTGACCAGCGGCAGCCTGGTGCAGTTCGGCTGGGGCGCCAAGCAGCGCCGCATCCAGGCGGCCGAGGTCGACAGCACCAGCGGCGTGGCCGAAGCCATCGCGCAGGACAAGGAACTCAGCAAGCAGTTGCTCAACGCCGCCGGCGTGCCGGTGCCGCTGGGCCGCCCCGTCACCAGCGCCGAAGACGGCTGGGCCGCGGCCGAAGAAATCGGCCTGCCGGTCGTGGTCAAGCCGCAGGACGGCAACCAGGGCAAGGGCGTGACCGTCAACATCACCACCCGCGAACAACTGACCTCGGCCTACGACTCGGCCGCCGTCTACGGCGAAGTGATGGTCGAGAAATTCCTGCCGGGCTTCGACTTCCGCCTGCTGGTGGTCGGCGACCGCCTGGTGGCCGCCGCGCGCCGCGATCCGCCGCAGGTGATCGGCGACGGCAGCTCCACGGTGCGCCAGCTCGTGGACGCGGTGAACCTCGACCCGCGCCGCGGCGAGGGCCATGCCACCTCGCTCACCAAGATCCGCCTGGACGACATCGCCATCGGCCGCCTCGAATCGGCAGGGCTCACGCCCGACAGCGTGCCCGAGCGCGGCCAGCGCGTGGTGCTGCGCAACAACGCCAACCTCTCCACCGGCGGCACTGCCACCGACGTGACCGACACCGTGCACCCCGAAGTGGCCGCGCGCGCGGTCGATGCGGCGCAGATGGTGGGCCTGCACATCTGCGGCGTCGACATGGTCTGCGAGAACGTGCTGCGCCCGCTCGAAGAGCAGCACGGCGGCGTGGTCGAAGTGAATGCCGCGCCGGGCCTGCGCATGCACATCTCGCCCTCGTTCGGCCGCGGCCGCGCGGTCGGCGAAGCGGTGGTCGACACCCTGTTCGCGCACGGCGACGACGGCCGCATCCCCGTGGTCGCCGTCACCGGCACCAACGGCAAGACCACCACCGCGCGCCTGATCAACCACCTGCTCGCATCGAGCGGCCTGCGCACCGGCATGACCAACACCGACGGCGTGTACGTCGACGGACGCCAGACCGACAGCGGCGACTGCAGCGGCCCCAAGAGCGCACGCAATGTGCTGATGCACCCCGACGTCGATGCGGCCGTGTTCGAAGTGGCCCGCGGCGGCGTGCTGCGCGAAGGCCTGGGTTTCGACCGCTGCCAGGTGGCCGTGGTCACCAACATCGGCAGCGGCGACCACCTGGGCCTGAACTACATCACCACCGTCGAAGACCTCGCGGTGCTCAAGCGCGTGATCGTGCGCAACGTGGCGGCCGATGGCCATGCGGTGCTCAACGCGGCCGACGTGAACGTCGCGGCGATGGCGGCCGGCTGCCCCGGCCAAGTGATCTTCTTCGCCGCCGACCGCTTGCATCCGGTGATGGCCACGCACCGCGCGCAGGGCAAGCGCACCGTGTACGTCGACCAGGACACGCTGGTCGCGGCCGAAGGCTCGTGGCGCGAGCGCATTCCGCTGCGCGACGTGCCGATCACGCGCAACGGCACCATCGGCTTCCAGGTCGACAACGTGATGGCCTCGGTGGCCGCGGCCTGGGCCGTGGGCCTGGACTGGGACACCATCCGCAGCGGCCTCGCCAGCTTCATGAACGACGCGGCCGGCGTGCCCGGGCGCTTCAACGTCATGGAGTACCGCGGCGCCACCGTGATCGCCGACTACGGCCACAACACCGACGCGATGCGCGCGCTGGTCTCGGCCGTGGACACCATGCCGGCCAACAAGCGCTCGGTGGTGATCAGCGGCGCGGGCGACCGGCGCGATTCGGACATCCGCGACCAGACGGCCATCCTGGGCCAAGCCTTCGACGACGTGATCCTGTACCAGGACGCCGCGCAACGCGGCCGTGCCGACGGCGAAGTGATGGCGCTGCTGCGCCAGGGCCTGCAGGGCGCGGCGCGCACGCGCCAGATCGACGAGATCCGCGGCGAGTTCGTGGCGATCGACACCGCACTGGCCCGCCTGCAGCCGGGCGACCTCTCGCTGATCCTGGTGGACCAGGTCGAGGAAGCGCTCGCTCACCTCGCACAGCGCATCGCAGCAGGCTGACAACGGGGTTGACGGACGCGTCCCACACACAGGGGCGCGTCCGGCTCGCCCGGTCAACGGGGCTGTCCCACACGCCGCCGGCCCGGGGCGGCACCACACTGTGGCTCCGGTCGCGCACCTCATTCAGAAAGAGGGCGCGCCCCAACCAGGAGCCCGCATGACAACAACAGTTCGTTCCCTTCTTTCCGCCACGGCCCTTTTTGCCGCCAGCGGCTTCATCGTCTTCGGCGCACAGACCGCCAGCGCACAGGCGCCCGGAACCGACGCCCGCATGCAGAAGGAACGCGCCGTGTGCGACGGTGTGCAGCAAGACCGCGCGGCCTGCCTGCGAGAGGCCGGCGCCGCCAAGCAGGAAGCTGCACGCAGCGGCCTGACCACGCCCAGCCCGGCGCGAGGCCAGGTCAATGCCCTGGCACGCTGCGCCGAGCAGCCCGCCGCCGACCAGGCCGACTGCGAAGCCCGCATGAAGGGCGGCGCCCGCACCACCACCGAGGGCAGCGTGATGGGCGGCGGCGTCATCCGCGAAACCGAGACGCCCCTGCCGGCCCAGCCCGCGCCGGCGCGTTGATCCGCCGACATTGATCCGACGAACCATTTCCAGGAACACCCAATGAAAAACCACACCCGTTCGATCGTTCTCGCCCTGCTCGCCGTCGGCGGCATGGCCACCGCCGGCATGGCCTCCGCACAAGGCTCGCGCGGCGGCATCTACCAGCAAGAACTCTCGGTCTGCGGCCACAACCAGCAAGACCGTGCCGCCTGCGTCCGCGAAGCCGGCGCGGCCCGCCAGGAAGCCGCGCGCGGCGGCCTGACCGGCGCCCCCGACTACCGCGCCAATGCGCTCGCGCGCTGCGGCCTGCAGCAATTGCCCGGCGACCGCAGGGACTGCGAAGCCCGCGTGCTCGGCAGCGCCGGCAACACCACCACCACCATCGACGGCAGCGTGATGGGCGGCGGCGTGATCCGCGAATCGGTCACCACCGTGGTGAGGCCGGCGCCCATGCCCATGGAGCGCGCGCCCGAACCCATGATGGCGCCGCGCCCGATGCCGATGCCGGCACCGCTTCGCTGAGTCTCTGCCGTTGACGCGGGGGCGCTCGCTCCCGTGACGACCTCGGAACCTTCGCCGCCGTTCCGCACCATGCGGGCCGGCGGCGATGACCTTTGGCTGTCACAAAACCGTCATAAAAGGCTGGCGCCTGCTAGCTATAGTTCTCGGTCCCTGCCTACCGAGGAACCCTCCCCCATGAATGCCATCAAGGTCGCTCGCCGATTCATCGAAACGGACCCGGCCAACGAATCGGCCAAGATCCTGGCCCAGCTCGTGTTGGCGCTCGAATCCGAACGCAGCTTCGAGCTGGTCACGCTGTACAGCCTCGACTACAAGAGCTTCGAGCTCGCCATGGACATCCTGAAAGAGTGGCGCCTGGACCGCTACTACGCCAGCAAGTCCAAGCTGTTCGACCTGTCCTTGCAAGTCACCGAGCTCGAAAAGAGCTAGCAAGATCTCCAGGGCGTGGGCGCGCTCGGACCATCAGCCCGCGCTACACCTCGATCCGCTGGGCATTCACCCAGCGATTCCCCTCCCCCAGCAAGCCTGCGACCGCTCCGCCGTTTTCGTCGGTGAAGCCGGCCGTGCGTTGCACGCGCGGTGTTGCTACCGCCCCCAGCGCAGCACCAGCGGATCGAGCCGCTTCGCCGTCTCGATCAGGCCGGCGCGCGTCGCGGGGTGCATCGGCGGCAGCGGATGCCGCGGTGCCTCGCAAGCGATCACGCCGCCCTCCTTCATGAGCGACTTGCAGGCTAGCAGCCCCGCCTGCCGGTTCTCGTAGTTGATGAGCGGCAGCCACTGCTGGTAGCGCGCGAAGGCCCTGTCGCGGTCGCCCGCGCGGTGCGCTTCGATGATCGGGCGGATGCCGTCCGGAAAGCCGCCGCCGGTCATCGACCCGGTCGCACCGGCATCGAGGTCGGGCAGCAGCGTGATGGCCTCTTCGCCGTCCCACGGGCCTTCGATGGCGTCGCCGCCCAGGCGGATCAGCTCGCGCAGCTTCGCGGCCGCACCGGCCGTCTCGATCTTGAAATACGCGACATGCTCGATCTCCTTGGCCATGCGCGCGAGGAACGGTGCCGACAGCACCGTGCCGCTGGCCGGTGCGTCCTGGATCATGATCGGAATGCTCACTGCCTCCGAAAGCCCCGCATAGAACTCGAAGATCTGCGGCTCGGGCACGCGGAAGGTGGCGCCGTGGTACGGCGGCATCACCATCAACATCGCTGCGCCCATGTCCTGCGCGCGGCGGCTGCGCTCGGCGCAGACCTTGGTGCTGTAGTGCGTGGTGGTCACGATCACCGGCACGCGGCCCTTCACATGCTCGAGCATCGTGCGCGTGAGCACTTCGCGCTCTTCATCGGACAGCACGAACTGCTCCGAGAAATTCGCAAGGATGCACAGGCCGTCGGAGCCCGCATCGATCATGAAATCGACGCAGCGCTTCTGGCTTTCGAGATCGAGCGCGCCCTGTTCGGTGAAGGTGGTCGGCACCACCGGGAAGATGCCGCGGTATCTGGGGGTCATGGTGAATCCGTGTGAATGTCAGTGCGAATGGCGGGGCACGGCGGAGCCTCTGCAACCCACCAGGAAATCAAAGTCGCAGCCCTCATCGGCCTGCAGCACGTGGTTGACGTAGAGCTTCTGGTAGCCGCCGCCGCGCGTGCTCATGGGCTGCGCATCGGAGGCGGACAGCGAAGCCAGGCGCGCAGCCAGTTCTTCGTCGCTGATGTCCAGGTGCAAGCGCCCCGCATCGCAGTCGAGCTCGATCCAGTCGCCATCGCGCACCGCGGCGAGCGGTCCGCCGTCCGCGGCTTCGGGCGCCACATGCAGCACCACGGTGCCATAGGCCGTGCCGCTCATGCGTGCGTCGGAGATGCGCACCATGTCCTTCACGCCCTGGCGCAGCAGCTTGGGCGGCAGGCCCATGTTGCCGACCTCGGCCATGCCGGGGTAGCCCTTGGGGCCGCAGTTCTTCAGCACCATCACGCAGCTGGCATCGATGTCGAGGTCTTCGTCGACGATGCGTTCCTTGTAGTGCTCCAGGTTCTCGAACACCACGGCACGGCCACGGTGCTTGAGCAGCTCGGGCGTTGCCGCCGAAGGCTTCAACACCGCGCCGCGCGGCGAGAGGTTGCCGCGCAGGATGCGGATGCCGCCGTCGGCGATCAGCGGGTTGTCGAGCGGGCGGATGACCTCGTCGTTGAGGCTGGGCGCCTCGCGCACGTTCTCCCAGATCGACTGGCCGTTGACGGTGAGCGCGCCCGGATGCGGCAGCAGGCCGTTCTCGCCGAGGCGGCGCAGCACGGCGGGCAAGCCGCCCGCGTAATAGAACTCCTCCATCAGGAAGCGGCCCGAAGGCATCAGGTCCACGATGGTGGGCGTGTGGCTGCCGATGCGGGTCCAGTCTTCCAGTTCGAGGTCGACGCCGATGCGCCCCGCGATCGCCTTCAGGTGGATCACCGCATTGGTCGATCCGCCGATGGCCGCATTCACGCGGATCGCGTTCTCGAAAGCCTCGCGCGTGAGGATCTTCGACAGCGTGAGCCCTTCTTTCGCCATGGCGACCGCGCGCATCCCCGACATCTGCGCGAGCACATAGCGCCGCGCATCGACCGCCGGAATCGCCGCGTTGTGCGGCAGCGAAGTGCCCAGCGCCTCGGCCATGCAGGCCATGGTCGAGGCCGTGCCCATGGTGTTGCAGGTGCCCGCCGAGCGCGACATGCCGCCCTCGGCCGAGAGGAACTGGTGCAGGTTGATCTCGCCGGCCTTCAGCGATTCGTGCAGCTGCCACACGGCCGTGCCCGAGCCGATGTCCTTGCCGTCGAGCTTGCCGTTGAGCATCGGCCCGCCGGTCACCACGATGGCCGGGATGTCGCAGCTCGCGGCGCCCATCAGCAGCGCGGGCGTGGTCTTGTCGCAGCCGGTGAGCAGCACCACCGCATCGACCGGGTTGCCGCGGATCGCTTCTTCCACGTCCATGCTCGCGAGGTTGCGCGTGAGCATCGCGGTGGGCCGCAGGTTCGACTCGCCGTTCGAGAACACCGGAAACTCGACGGGGAAGCCGCCCGCTTCGGAAATGCCGCGCTTCACATGCTCCGCGATCTTGCGGAAGTGCGCGTTGCAGGGCGTGAGCTCCGACCAGGTGTTGCAGATGCCGACGATCGGCCGGCCGTCGAACTCGTGGTCCGGAATGCCCTGGTTCTTCATCCAGCTGCGATACATGAAGCCGTTCTTGTCGGCCGAACCGAACCATTCGGTCGAGCGCAATTTCTTTGTCATCGAGTCAGCGGCGCGGAGCGCGCGAGGTGAAAAAACGTTGGAGCAGGCAGAACACGAAGAGCAGCGCACCGACGACGATGCGCGTCCACCACGAGCTCAGCGTGCCGTCGAAGGAAATCAGGGTCTGGATGATCCCGAGCATCAGCACGCCGAAGAGCGTGCCCACCACATAGCCCACGCCGCCGGTGAGCAGCGTGCCGCCGATCACCACGGCCGCGATGGCGTCGAGCTCCAGTCCGACCGCGTGCAGGCCGTAGCCCGAGAGCATGTAGAAGGTGAAGATCACGCCCGCCAGCGCCGAGCAGAAACCCGAGAGCGTGTACACGCCGATGAGCGTGCGCCGCACCGGCAGGCCCATCAGCATGGCCGAATGCTCGCTGCCGCCGATGGCATACACCGCGCGGCCGAAAGGCGTGCAGTGCGCAATGAACACCGCGGCCAGCAGCACCACGATGGCGATCACCGCGCTGATCGAGAGCGAGGCCTCGCCCCAGATCGGAATGCGGATCTGCGAGACCTCCGAATAGAAGGTGTTGGTGATGCTGATCGAGTCGATGCTGATCAGGTAGCAAAGCCCGCGCGCGAGGAACATGCCCGCGAGCGTGACGATGAAGGGCTGCAGCCGGAAGCGTTCGATGAGCAGGCCCATGAATGCGCCGAAGGCCGTGCCCATCAGCAGCACCAGCGGAATCACGACCGCCGGGCTCCAGCCGTGCTTTTCGACCAGCGCGGCCGACACCATGGTGGTGAGCGCGATCACCGAGCCCACCGACAGGTCGATGCCGCCGGCGAGGATCACGAAGGTCATGCCGACCGCGACGACGATGAGGAAGGCGTTGTCGATCAGCAGGTTGAGGAACACCTGCGCCGAGAAGAACCCGTCGTAGAACACCGAGCCCAGCGTCGCCATCAGCATGAACAGCGAGATGGTCGCGGTGAGCGGCAGGTACTTGGGGTTGAGCCCTGCCTTGCCCCCTCTCCCGCTTGCGGGAGAGGGTTGGGGTGAGGGTGCTGCGGCCGTTTCGATCACCGCGCTCATGCCCTATTCCCCTCATGCACCGGCCGCTGCACCAGCGACCGCACCTCCGCCCTGAACTCCGGCGACTGCAGCAGCATCACCACGAACACCACCACCGCTTTCACCACGAGGTTGATCTCCGGCGGCACGCCCAGCGAATAGATCGCATAGGTCAGCGTCTGGATGATCAGCGCGCCGATCACGCTGCCCACGAGGCTGAAGCGCCCGCCGGTGAGCGCCGTGCCGCCCAGCGTGACCGCCAGGATCGCATCGAGCTCCAGCAGCTGGCCGGCGTTGTTGCCGTCCGCGCTCTTCACGTTCGAGCTGATCAAGAGGCCCGCCACGCCCGCGCAAGCACCGCAGAACGCATACGCGCCGACGATGAGCCGCCGCGACTGGATGCCCGCCACGCGCGCCGCCGTCGGGTTGATGCCCACCGCCTGGATGAACAATCCCAGCGCGGTGCGCGTGATCGCGAGATACAGCAGCACGAACACCGCCGCCACGATGAACAGCGAGAAAGGCAGGCCCAGCAGATAGCCGCTGCCCAGGAAGAAGTAGGGCTTGTAGTAGATCGTGATGATCTGCCCGTCGGCAATCAGCTGCGCGATGCCGCGGCCGGCCACCATCAGGATCAGCGTGGCGATGATCGGCTGCATGCCGACCTTGGCGACCAGCAGGCCGTTCCACAGGCCGCACACCAGCGCGACGCCGATGGCCGCAACGATGGCGAGCGGCATCGGGAACCGGCTCACATCGCTGGCCACAGAGCCGCCGATCATCCAGGCCGCGACCGCCGCCGCAATGGCCACCACCGCACCGACCGAGATGTCGATGCCGCGCGTGGCGATCACCAGCGTCATGCCGAGCGAGACCAGCACCAGCGGCGCTGCGCGGTTCAGGATGTCGATCAGGCTGCCGTAGAGGTGGCCTTCGCGCCATTCGAGGTGCAGGAAGCTGGCGTTGAAGGCGGTGTTGACCGCGAGCAGCAGGAGCAGCGTGACGATGGGCCACGCGAGGCGGTGGCTCATGAGGGATGACAGGCGGTTCATGTCGGCGTGCTCTCGATGCGGGAGACACCGCGGAACCGGCTTTGCCGGGCCGCTGGTGTCGCCCCCGGAAGGGGGTTGGCGAAGCGACACGAAGTGCGCGAAGACTGGGGGAGAGTCATGGTGCTGCAGCAATCATTTCGTAAACCTCGTCCTCGCTGGACCCGCCCGGCAGTTCGCCCACCTTCTGCCGATCGCGCAGCACCACGATGCGATGCGCCACGCGCACCACCTCGCTCATTTCCGACGAGATAAAAATCACCGCCATGCCCGCGCGTGCGAGCCGCAGTATCTCTTCCATGATTTCCTGCTTGGCCGCCACGTCGATGCCGCGCGTGGGCTCATCGAGGATCAGCAGGCGCGGTTCGGTCGCGAGCCAGCGCGCGATCATGGCCTTCTGCTGGTTGCCGCCAGAGAGCAAACCGATGGGGGTTTCGACACTCGCGGTCTTGATGCCCAGCGAGGCGACGAAGCGCTCGGCCATCGCGGTCTGCTCGGCGTGCGACAGGAATTTGCGCGTGCCCAGTCGCGCCTGCAGCGCCAGCGCGATGTTCTCGCGCACCGACAGCTCGGCCACGATGCCGTCGGTCTTGCGCTCTTCGGGGCACAGCGCCAGCCCTTCGCGGATCGCATCGGCCGGGTTCGAGAAAGTGACGGAGCGACCATCGACCTTGAGCACGCCGCGATCGGGCGATTCGAGCCCGAACAGCAGGCGCGCAAGCTCGGTGCGCCCCGCGCCGAGCAGCCCGGCGATGCCGACGACTTCGCCGGCACGCACGCGCAGATCGGTCGCCTGCAACTGCCCGGCCTGCCCCAGCCCTTCGGTCTGCAGCAGGGCCGGCGCGGCTTCATCGAATGCAGGCAGCGCTGCAGGTCGTGCGGATTGAGCGGCCAACTCGCGCCCGAGCATCGCTGCGATCAAGGCTTGTGGCCCAAGGTCCGCGGCCTTCCATTCGCCCACCCAGTTGCCGTTGCGCAGCACCGTGATGCGATCCGACACCGCGTACATCTGGTTGAGAAAGTGCGTCACGAAAACGATCGCGAGCCCTTCGCCGCGCAAGCGCCGCAACACAGCGAAGAGCTTTTCCACTTCGTCGTCGTCCAGGCTCGATGTGGGCTCGTCGAGGATCAGCACCTTCGACGACACACCGAGTGCCCGCGCGATCGCCACCATCTGCTGCACCGCGACCGAATAGCTCGACAGCAGGCGCGTCACGTCGATGTCGAGCCCGATGCGCGCCAGCAATTCGGCCGCCCGTTTGTTCACCGCCGCCCAGTCGATGCGAAAGCCCTGTGCCATGCCGCAGCGCGGATAGCGCCCCGCGAACACGTTCTCGGCCACCGAGAGGTTCGGGCACAGGTTCACTTCCTGGTAGACCGTGCTGATGCCCAGCTTCTGCGCATCCAGAGGAGACGCAGGATGAATCGGCTCCCCGCCCAGGAACATCTCGCCGCCGCTGGACGGCAGCACACCCGTGAGCACCTTGATCAGCGTGGACTTGCCTGCGCCGTTCTGTCCCATCAGCGCGTGGATCTCGCCCGGGTACAGCCGCAACTGCACATCGCGCAGCACGGAGATGCCGCCGAACTGCTTGTGGATGCCCCGCAGTTCGAGCACGGGCGACGGATTGCCTTGAGCCATGCGCGTCCTACTTGTTCTTGTTGTAGACGTCGATGAACACCGCCGCCAGCAGCACCAGGCCTTTGATGACCTGCTGGTAGTCGATGCCGATCCCGAGGATCGACATGCCGTTGTTCATCACGCCCATGATGAAGGCGCCGATCACCGCGCCCATCACCCGGCCCACGCCGCCCGACGCCGAGGCGCCGCCGATGAAGCAGGCCGCGATCACGTCGAGCTCGAAGCCCAGGCCCGCCTTGGGGGTGGCGGTGTTGAGCCGCGCCGCGAACACCAGGCCCGCGAGCGCAGCCAGCGCGCCCATGTTCACGAAGGTGAGGAACGCCAGCCGCTGCGTCTTCACGCCCGACAGCCGCGCCGCCTTCTCGTTGCCGCCCAGTGCATAGATGCGCCGGCCGATGGTGGTGCGGTTGGTGACGAAGTCGTACACCACGATCAGCACCGCCATCACCACCAGCACATTGGGCAGGCCCTTGTAGGTGGAGAGCAGGTAACTGAAGAACAGGATGATCGCTGCGAAGAACAGGTTCTTCACCAGGAAGAAGGCATAGGGCTCCTGCTCCATGCCGTGCGCCTTGAGCTTGGCGCGGCCGCGCAGCTTGAAGAACACCAGCGCCGCCGCGGCGAGTGCGCCGACGATCAGCGAGGTGGTGCGCAAGGTGTCGCCGCCCAGCGGATCGGGAATGAAGCCCGAGCTCAGCCGCTGGAACTCCACCGGAAACGGCCCCACCGATTGCCCCGCCAGCAGCGCCAGCGTGAGCCCCTTGAACACCAGCATGCCCGCGAGCGTGACGATGAACGAGGGGATCTTTCGGAACGCGACGAACCAGCCCTGCGCGGCACCGATCACCGCACCGGCCGCGATGCTGATGAGCGCGGTCGGCACGAAATGCCATTCGTACTCCACCATCAGCACCGCCGCCAGTGCGCCGATGAAGCCGCAGACCGAGCCCACCGACAGATCGATGTGCCCCGCCACGATCACCAGCAGCATGCCCAGGGCCATGATGACCACATAGCTGTTCTGCAGCAGCAGGTTGGTGAGGTTGAGCGGCCGCAAGAGCGTGCCGTCGGTCAGCACCTGGAACAGCGCCATGATCGCGACCAGCGAGATCAGCATGCCGTATTCGCGCAGATTGTTCTTCAGGAACCCCGCGTGGAGCTTCGGGCTTGCAGCGGGTGCGGCGCCTTGCACCGCGTTGGCTTCAGGCTGCGACATGGACGGAACTCCCTGCGCTGACGATCGCATGCATGATGCGCTCCTGCGTCGCCTCGGCCGCAGTGAACTCGGCCACGAAGCGCCCCTCGTTCATCACGTAGATGCGGTCGCACATGCCGAGCAACTCGGGCAGTTCGGAAGAAATCATGAGAATGCCTTTGCCCTCGCTCGCGAGCTGGTCGATGATGGTGTAGATCTCGTACTTGGCGCCCACGTCGATACCGCGCGTGGGTTCGTCCAGTATCAGCAGTTCGGGTTTGGTAAAGAGCCACTTGCTCAGCACCACCTTCTGCTGGTTGCCGCCCGACAGGTTGACCACCAATTGCTCCACGCCCGAGCAGCGGATGTTGAGCGCCTTCCTGTAGTCGTTGGCCACCTTGGACTCGCGGCCTTCGTCGATCACCGCGCGCTCTGAAATCGCATCGAGGTTCGCGAGGCTGATGTTCTTGCGGATGCCCTCCTCCAGCACCAGCCCGAGGCCCTTGCGGTCCTCGGTGACATAAGCGATGCCGTGGTCGATCGCCTTGCGCACGGTGCTCACGTCCACCGGCTTGCCGTGCATGAGCACCGTGCCGCTGATGCGTTGCCCGTAGGACTTGCCGAACACGCTCATCGCGAGCTCGGTGCGGCCCGCGCCCATGAGGCCCGCGATGCCGACGATCTCTCCCTGGCGCACATGCAGGTTCACGCCCTTGATCTGTTCGCGGTCGGCATGCAGCGCGTGGTGCACGCGCCAGTCGCGCACTTCCAGCACGGTCTCGCCGATCTTCGGCGAGCGCTGCGGATAGCGGTGCTCCATGTCGCGCCCGACCATGCCGCGGATGATGCGGTCTTCGCTGATCGGCGCGCCGCGGCAGTCCATGGTCTCCACCGTGGCGCCGTCGCGCAGCACGGTGATCGAGTCGGCCACCTTGGCGATTTCGTTGAGCTTGTGCGAGATGAGGATCGACGCGATGCCCTGGCGCTTCAGTTCGAGCAGCAGCGTCAGCAGCGCGTCGCTGTCTTTCTCGTTGAGGCTGGCGGTGGGCTCGTCGAGGATGAGGAGCTTGACCTCCTTGGCCAGCGCCTTGGCAATTTCCACCAGCTGCTGCTTGCCGACACCCAGGTCGGTCACCAGCGTGGTGGGCAGTTCCTTCAGGCCCACCTTGGCGAGCAGCTCGCGCGTCTTCGCGTAGGCGGCAAACCAGTCGATCACGCCGCCGCGCGCGATCTCGTTGCCGAGAAACAGGTTCTCCGCAATCGAGAGCAGCGGCACCAGCGCGAGCTCCTGGTGAATGATGATGATGCCCAGCTTCTCGCTGTCGACGATGCCCTTGAAGCGGCGAAGCTCGCCCTCGAAATGGATCTCGCCGGTGTACGAGTCGCACGGATAGACGCCGCTCAGCACCTTCATGAGCGTCGACTTGCCCGCGCCGTTCTCGCCGACCACTGCGTGGATCTCCCCCGCGCGCACCGCGAGGTTGACGTTGCTCAGGGCCTTCACGCCCGGAAACGTCTTGGTGATCCCGCGCATCTCCAGGATGGTGCGCGGGGCGCCTTCGCTCGCCGTGCTCACTTGATCTGGCTTTCCTTGTAGTAGCCGCTGTCCACCAGCACCTGTTTCCAGTTCGAGGCGTCCACGCTCACCGGCTTGAGCAGGTACGAAGGCACCACCTTGATGCCGTTGTTGTAGGTCTTGGTGTCGTTCACTTCAGGCGTCTTGCCCGAGAGCATGGCGTCGGCCATCGCCACCGTCACCTTGGCCAGCTCGCGCGTGTCCTTGAACACGGTGGAGGTCTGTTCCTTGCGCAGGATCGACTTGACCGAAGGCACCTCGGCGTCCTGGCCCGAGACGATGGGCATCGCCTGCGTGCCCGAGCCGTAGCCCACGCCCTTGAGCGACGAGAGGATGCCGATGGAGAGGCCGTCGTACGGCGACAGCACCGCATCCACGCGGTCCTTGGTGTAGTAGGCCGACAGCAGGTTGTCCATGCGCGCCTGCGCCACCGCGCCGTCCCAGCGCAGCGTGCCCACCTTGTCCATGCCCATCTGCTTGCTGCGCACCACCAGCTTGCCGCTGTCGATGTACGGCTTCAGGATCGACATCGCGCCGTTGTAGAAGAAGAAGGCGTTGTTGTCGTCGGGCGAGCCGCCGAACAGTTCGATGTTGAACGGGCCCTTGCCGCTCTTGAGGCCCAGCGCCGTCTCGATCGATTGCGCCTGCAGCACGCCGACCTGGAAGTTGTCGAAGGTGGCGTAGTAGTCCACGTTCTTCGAGCCCTTGATGAGCCGGTCGTACGCGATGACCTTCACGCCCTTGTCGGCCGCCTTCTGCAGCACGTCGGACAGCGTGGTGCCGTCGATCGCCGCGATGACCAGCACCTTCGAGCCCTTGGTCACCATGTTCTCGATCTGCGCGAGCTGGTTCGGGATGTCGTCGTCCGCGTACTGCAGGTCGGTCTTGTAGCCCTTGTCCTTGAAGTACTTGACCATGTTCGCGCCGTCGGCGATCCAGCGGGCCGACGACTTGGTGGGCATCGAGATGGCGATCAGGCCCTTGTCCTGCGCATTCGCGAGCGGCGTGAAGCCGACGATGGCGAAGGCGATGCCCGCGAGCGAGGCCTTGAGGAAGTTGCGTTTCATGTGGTGTTCTTCTTAGTACTTGCGGTTCGGGAATTCCTTGGCGGCGACTTCCATGGGGAAGATGCCTTCTTCGGTCACGATGCGCTTGGGCAGTGCCTTGCCGGCCTTGATGTCCTTCACGGCGCTCATCAGCTGCGGGCCGAGCAGCGGGCTGCATTCCACCGACACATTGAGCTTGCCGGCGATCATGGCTTCGAAGGCGCCCTTGACCCCGTCGATGGAGATGATCACGATGTCCTTCGCCGGCTTCATGCCCGCTTCTTCGATGGCCTGGATGGCGCCGATGGCCATGTCGTCGTTGTGCGCGAAGAGCACGTTGATCTTCTTGCCGTCGGCCTTCAGGAAGGCTTCCATCACTTCCTTGCCCTTGGCACGGGTGAAGTCGCCGGTCTGCGAGCGGATGATCTTGAACTTGGGGTCGGCCTTGATGATTTCCTCGAAGCCCTTCTTGCGGTCGATGGCCGGGGCCGAGCCCACGGTGCCCTGCAGCTCGACGATGTTCACATCGCCCTTCTGGTCCTTCATCTTTTCGGTGAGCCAGCGGCCGGCCTTGCGGCCTTCCTCGACGAAGTCCGAGCCCATGAAGGTCACGTAGAGGGAGTCGTCCTTGGTGTTGACCGCGCGGTCCGTCAGCACCACCGGAATCTTGGCGGCCTTGGCTTCGCGCAGCACGGTTTCCCAGCCCGACTCGACCACGGGCGAGAAGGCGATCACGTCGACCTTCTGCGCGATGTAGGAGCGGATGGCCTTGATCTGGTTTTCCTGCTTCTGCTGCGCATCGGAGAACTTGAGCTCGATGCCGGCCTCCTTGGCGGCCGACTTGATCGACTCGGTGTTGGCGGTGCGCCATTCGCTCTCGGCACCCACCTGGGCGAAGCCGAGCACGAGTTTCTTCTGCGCGAAGGCGGAAGCGGGCAGCAGGCTGCCCAGGGACGCTGCGGCGAGCGCGATGTTGAGAGTGCGGCGATTCATGGTCATGGTGTGTCTCCTTCTTGACGAGTCTGTGTTGCTGTACTTGATGATGAAACCCCGAACGGTTCAGGCCAGCATGTAGCCGGTCTTTACCGTCGTGTAGAACTCCGCGGCGTGGCGCCCTTGTTCGCGCGGCCCGTAGCCCGACCCCTTGCGGCCGCCGAAGGGCACGTGAAAGTCCACCCCCGCGGTCGGCAGATTGACCATCGTCATGCCGACCTCGGCATGGCGTCTGAAATGCATCGCGTGCTTGAGCGAGTTGGTGCACAGCCCCGCACACAGGCCGAAGGGCGTGTCGTTGCACAGCGCCAGCGCGTGGTCGTAGTCGTCGGCGCGCAGCACGCAGGCCAGCGGGCCGAAGATTTCTTCGCGGGCGATGCGGTGCGAGGGCTTGGCCAGAAACAGCGCGGGACTCATGTAATGACCGGGCGTGGCGCGCTCCAATGCCTCGCCGCCCCACACATGCTCGGCCCCTTCTTCGCGCGCAATGCCCATCCACGCCAGGTTCCGCGCCAGGCGCTCTGCGTTGGCCACCGGGCCGATGTCGATGCCGCGCTCCAGCGCATGGCCGATCTTCAGTGTCTTCAGGCGCTGGCGCAGCCTGGCGACGAAGGCGTCGTGCACGCCGGCCTCCACGATCAGCCGGCTCGACGCCGTGCAGCGCTGGCCCGCGGCAAAGTAGGCGCCCTGCACCGCGCAATCGACGGCGCGGTCCAGGTCGGCATCGGCCAGCACCACCAGCGCGTTCTTGCCGCCGGTTTCCAGCTGCACCTTGGCGCGGCGCGCGGTGGCGGCCTGCAGCACGCGCTCGCCGTTGGCGGCCGAACCGGTGAAGCTGAGCGCATCGACCTGCGCGCTGTCGACCAGGGCCTGCCCCACTTCGCGGCCGCTGCCCATCACGAGGTTGAAGGCGCCCGCAGGCAGCGCGGCGCGGCTGATGATTTCGGCCAGTGCCCAGCCGCAGGCCGGCACCAGCTCGGCGGGCTTGAACACCACGCTGTTGCCGTGCGCGAGCGCGGGGGCGATCTTCCAGGCCGGCACCGCCAGCGGGGAGTTCCAGGGCGTGATGAGCCCGACCACGCCCACCGGCTCGCGCGTGACATCGACCTGCACGCCGGCGCGCACCGAGGCGACGCTTTCGCCGCCGCTGCCGCCGCCCGCGCCGCTGCGCAGGGCCTCACCCGCGAAGAACTTGAACACCTGGCCCGCGCGCGCCGCTTCGGCCACGGCCTCGGGCAGGGTCTTGCCCTCTTCGCGTGCCAGCAACAAGCCCAGGTCGTCCTTGCGCGCAAGCAGCTCCGTGCCGATGCGATCGAGCACGTCGGCACGGCGCTGCGGCGAGCTGTGGCTCCAGTGGGGGAAGGCTTCGGTGGCCGCGCGGATGGCGGCATCGGTCTGGCGGCGGTCGGCGCGTGCGTATTCGGCGACCACCTCGCTGGTGTCCGACGGATTGGCGCTCACACCGGTGGTCGCGCTGGTTTCCCAGCGGCCGTTGATGTACTGCCGCACGTTCTGATGGATCTCGCCGTGGATCACGGAGGCGCCGACCTTGTCTCTTTGTTGGAACTGAGGCGAGTCTAGGAACAGAATTGATATCGATCCAATCGTTTTTTAGACAAAATGCATATCGATCAAGGGATTCTGGAAAACCCCATAAGCCCTTGGTTCTCAGATTTCGTCCAAAAACATGACCAACTACAACCACTGGTTTATTCGCGCGCGGCTCAAGACAAGGCAGCTGCTGTTGCTGGTCGCGCTGGCCGAGGAAGGCAACATCCATCGCGCGGCGCAGGTGCTCAACATGACGCAGCCCGCCGCGTCGAAGTTGCTCAAGGACCTGGAAGACGTGCTGGAGGTGCCGCTGTTCGAACGCCTGCCGCGCGGCATGCGCCCGACCTGGTACGGCGAGACCATGATCCGCCACGCCCGCGTCGCGCTCGCGAGCCTCAACCAGGCGCACGACGAGCTCACCGCGCTCAAGGCCGGCCGCTTCGGCCAGGTGGGCGTGGGCGCCATCACCGCGCCCGGGCTGGCGTTGCTGCCCACGGCGGTGGCGATGGTCAAGCGCGATCAGCCCGACCTGCGCGTGTCACTGGAGATAGAAACCAGCCCGGTGCTGATCGAGCGGCTGGAGCAGGGCAAGCTGGACATCCTCGTGGCGCGGCTCTTCGCCGAGCACGACAAGTCGCAGCTGCGCTACGAGGCGCTGAGCGAGGAGCCGGTGTGCGCGCTGGTGCGGCCGGGCCATCCGATGCTGGGCACCAGCGGGCTCACGCTGCGCGACGTGGTGGGCGCCGGGTGGATCGTGCCGCCCACCGGCAGCGTGCTGCGCCACCGCTTCGAGCTGATGTTCCAGGAAGAAGGCCTCGCGCCGCCGGTCAACACGGTGGAGAGCTCGGCCCTGTTGTTCATCACGCGCATGCTGCAGCAGAGCGACATGGTCGCGGTGCTGGCCACCGAGGTGGCGCGCTACTACGCGGCGCACGGCATCGTGTCGCTGCTGCCGCTGGAGATGCCCTGCCACATGGACCAGTTCGGCATCATCACCCGCACCGACCGGCTGCTGTCGCCGGCGGCCAAGGTGATGATGAAGGCGCTCAAGACCGCCAGCATGAGCGTCTATGGACGCAAGCTGGAGATGGACTGAAGCCGGCCGAACAACACACACCAGTTCACGCCGCTCCCCTGCCGTTCGGGCTGAGCTTGTCGAAGCCGCTGCACACACACCCGTTCACGCTGAGCTTGTCGAAGCGCTGCGCAAGGCTTCGACAAGCTCAGCCCGAACGGATTGAGGATCGCGAATGGACGTTCAGGTCCAACCGGCGTCCACGATGAACTCTTGCGCGGTGCACATCTTCGCGTCGTCCGACGCGAGGAACAGCACCATGCGCGCGATGTCCTCGGGCATCAGCTTGTCGGGCAGGCACTGGTTGCGCTTGAGCGACTTCTCGCCTTCCTCGTCGAGCCACAGCTTGACCTGACGCTCGGTCATCACCCAGCCGGGCGAGACGGTGTTGATGCGGATGCGGTCGCGGCCCAGATCGACCGCGAGGCCGCGCGTGAGCCCGTTCACCGACGACTTGGCGATCGCATAGCAGGGGTAGCCCGAGCCCTTGGTCTGCCAGCCGGTGGACCCCAGGTTGACCACCGAGCCGAAGCCCAGCCGCTTCATGCCCGGCACCACCGACTGGATCGCGAACAGCGCCGGCCGCTCGTTGATGGCCATGCGGTTGTCGTAGTAGTCGGGCGTGACCGATTCGAGCGTGTGGCGGTCGTCGCTGGCCACGTTGTTGACCAGCACCGCAAAGTCGCCGAGCGCGGCCGACGCATCGGCAATGGCGCCCTGCAGCGCCGCGATGTCGCGCACGTCGCAGGCACGCCACCAGGGCGCCGCATGGCCGGCGTCGACCAGTTGCTGCGCAAGCGCGGCGCTCGCCTCTTCGGCGATGTCGACGAAGGCCACGCGCGCGCCCTGCGCCACGAAGGCCGACACGATGGCCGCGCCGATGCCGCTGCCGCCACCCGTGACGAACACGGTGCGGCCCTGCAGGCTGGGATAAATCGAGAGATTGGAAGAATTCAAATAGAGTCTCCGTTGAGGTCGAGAATGACATTGCAAAACTGATATCAATCAATTTCACTTTGGTTGGTTTCTAATATCAATATGCCCCGAGGCGCCTCGCCGCGTCAAGGACCCCACCCCAAAAAAAAAGGACGAGACAAGACATGACGAACCTTCCCGCGCCCACCGTCATCGGCGCCCCCGAATGCATCTGGCCGGCCGAAGCGAACCTGGGCGAAGGCACGCTGTGGTCGCAGCGCGAGCAGGCGCTGTACTGGATCGACATCCTCACGCCGCGCCTTTTCTGGTTCCGCCCCGCCGACGGTGCGCGCCGGACCTGGCGATTCGACGAAGAGATCACCGCGATCTCGGAGCGCGCGAACGCGCCGGGCCTGATCCTCACGCTGCGCCGCGGCTTTGCGCTCTTCGACACCACGCTGCCGGGCGACGATGCCAGGCCGCGCTACCTGCACCAGCCCGAGCTCGAGCGCGCGAACAACCGCTTCAACGACGGCAAGTGCGACAGCCGCGGCCGCTTCTGGGGCGGCAGCATGGACTTCGACTGCAAGGCGCCCACCGGCGCGCTCTACCGCTACGACGCCGACGGCCGCTGCACGCGGCACGACGACGGCTTCGAGGTGACCAACGGCCCGACATGGTCCTCCGACGGCCGCACCATGTACTTCAACAACACGGCGATCAACAAGCTCTACGCCTACGACTTCGACATGGAGGCCGGCAGGGTGTCGAACCGCCGCGAGTGGCATCGCTTTCCCAAGCCGGACGGCCTGCCCGACGGCATGACCACCGATGCGGCCGGCCGCCTGTGGATCTGCCACTGGGACGGTGCCTGCGTCACCTGCCACGACCCGGTGAGCGCGGCCGAGCTGGCCCGCATTCCGCTGTCCGCAAGCAACGTCACCGACTGCGCCTTCGGCGGCGCCGACCTGCAGACGCTCTACATCACGACCGCGCGCAACAGCCGCACCGAAGAACAGCTGCAAAGCGAGCCGCTGGCTGGCGGCCTGTTCGCGGTGCGCATCGGCAGCCCCGGCGTGCCGGCGGCCTTGTTCGCCGGCTGACGCAAGGCTTCAGCCGACGACGCTGAACCGGTGCTCCGTCGCGCTCTCGAACACCTCGCCCGGCCGCAGCACCGTCGACGCAAAACCCGGCTGGTTGGGCGCATCCGGAAAGTGCTGCGTTTCCAGGCACAGCCCATCGCCCTGCCGCAGGCTCGCGCCGCCCGAACCCACGAGGCTGCCGTCCAGAAAATTGCCCGAGTAGAACTGCACCCCGGGCTCGGTCGTGTGCACCTCCATCACACGGCCCGAGGCCCCGTGCTCGAGGCGCGCGGCCAGCGCAAGCCCGGGTCGGTTGCGGTCCAGCACCCAGTTGTGGTCGTAGCCGTGCGCGCGCAGCAGCTGCTCGTGCCCGTCGCGGATGCGGTCGCCGATGCGCGCCGGCGTGCGGAAATCGAAAGGCGTCGCGCCCACCTCGGCCAGGCCGAGCGGAATCAGCGTGGCGTCCACGGGGCAATAGCGGCTGGCCGGCAGCGTCAGCACATGGTCCATCACCGTGCCGCTGCCCGCCAGGTTGAAGTAGTCGTGGTGGCTCAGGTTCAGCACCGTCGGCCGGTCGCAGGTGGCGCGGTAGTCGATGCGCCAGGTGTTCCCGGTCGCGGCCAGCGTGTAGCGCACCGTGAGCTGCACCTGCCCGGGGTAGCCCTCTTCGCCGTCGGCGCTGGTGTAGCGCAGCTCGATGGCCACATCGCCGCCCGCCGCTTCCGCGGCCACCGGCTCGATCTGCCAGAAGCGCGTGCCGAAACCCTGTGCGCCGCCGTGCAGCGAATTCACGCCGTCGTTGATGCCCACCTGGTGCGCCACGCCGTCGAGCCTGAAGCGGCCGCCCGCGATCCGGTTGGCATAGCGCCCGACGATGGTGCCGAAGTGCGGATGCGGCTTCAGGTAGTCGTCCAGCGACGGCAGGCCCAGCACGATGTTCGCGCCCTGGCCGTGGCGGTCGGGCACATGCAGCGCGGTCACGATGCCGCCGTGGTTGATGGCGCTCAGGCGCAGGCCCCGGCCGTTGTCCAGGGTGTATTCGGTCACGCACCGCCCGTCGGGCATGCGGCCGTATTCGCGCGATGCGATGTGGCTGCTCATTCGTCGGTTTCTTTCGTTTCTTGATTGTTGTGTCTTGTTTCTTGTGCGGCGCCTACTGCAGCGCCGCCTCGCGCGCGCACAGCGCGGCCGTGTTCAGGCCGATGCGGTCCTTCAGGTCGTGGTACAGCGGCGGCTCGGCCGCATGCGTCCTCAGCTCGACGCGGTGCCCCGCCTTGGCGACCGCATCGCCGAAGCGCTCCTGCAGCGCGAAGGGCGTGTTCCTGTCGTCGGGGTTGCCGATCAGCACGATGCGCCGCGACGGGTCGCGCGCGATGCCGCTCACATGGTCCAGCGGGTCGTAGAACTGCGTGCTGCCCGTGGTGTCGGTGCGCCCGTCCCTCGACTGGCCCAAGAGGCGCGCACGCTCCAGCAGCCCGTAGGCGCCCGAGGTCAGCACCGCGCAGGCCACGCGCGTGCGGCCCATGGTGAGCAGCGCGGCGCCCGCGGTGGCGCCGCCGCTGTGGCCCAGGATCACGATGCGCTGCAGCCGGTGGCGCTGCATCAGCGCATCGAGCGCCGCGTCCAGCGCGTGGAATTCCACCGGCTCGCGCCGCCTGCCGTGATCGCCCGACGAGCCGTAGGTGCCCGGCCTCGCCATGAAGATCCACGGCACGCCCGCGCGGTCGCGGCTGCGCTGCGCGTCCAGCGTGCGCTGCGGCGCGGTGTTGCCCGGAATGCGTTCGGGCGCCTGGTTCATCACGCTGTCGCGGTCGCCCGAGAACTGCACGATGGCGATGCGCGCGCCGTCGATGTCGCTGCTCGCGAAGTAGCGGATGCAGGCCGGCCCCTCGACCGGCTGCACCCACAGGTAGCCGGGCCGGTCGGGGCAGTTGGCGCGGACGGCCGGCTGGTTCCAGTGCAGCAGGTCGTCCTCGACGAACGCGGAGGGCGTGCGCGGCTCGGGGCCGGCGCGCTGCGCGCAGGCGGTCTGCGCGAGCGCGAGCAACGCGACCGCAAGGGTGCCCAGCACCTTCGAGGCCATGCGGCGCGCCTTCGGCGGCAGGGCGCGCCATGCCGGTGTGTTGCGGTTCATCAGGCGACTCCGGGGGGTTTGGGGGCCACAGCCGGCGTGGGTGCCGGCGCCGTGCCGAGGTCCGGCAGGGGCCGCGGCGCAACGCGGCGGATCACCAACGCCGGCGGCGGAGGCGGCGACGACGACGACGCATCCTGCTGCTTCACCAGGTCCTGCACGATCTGCCAGAGCTGCATGCCGTTGGAGCCCTTGAGCAAGACCAGGTCGCCGTCGGCGATGGCCTCGCGCAGCACGCGCCCGAGCTCGGCGAGCGTTTCGGGCGCCTGCACCACCGAACCCGGCGGCAGCGCCGCGGCCAGCCGCTCGCGCAGAGCGCGCATGTGCGGCCCACGCAGCAGGACCCGCGCAGGCGCGCATTGCACGATGGGCGCGACCAGCTCCGCGTGGTAGCGGGCCGCATCGTCGCCCAGCTCCAGCATGTCGCCGAGCACGAGCACCTTGCGCCCGTCGGCGCACGGCTCGTCGGCCACCATGGCGAGGGCCGACACCATCGACAGCGGATTGGCGTTGTAGGTTTCGTCGATGAGCCGCACCCGCCGCCCGCCCAGCGAGAGCGCCAGCAGCTGGCCGCGTCCGGCCACGGCCTCGAACGACGCAAGCTGCGCCGGCACCTTCGCCTCGTCGAGCGCCAGCGCGTGCGCCACCGCGAAGCACGCCAGGCTGTTGACCGCCATGTGCCGCCCCTTGGCGCCCAGCAGGTACGAGAAGCTGCGCCCGCCATGGCTGGCCGTGACCCGGCCCGTCGCCGGGTCGTGCGCTTCCAGCCGGATGTCCGCCGACGGCGCGGTGCCGTAGGTCAGCACCGTGAGCCGGCGCGCGCGGGCCCGCCGGACCAGGTAGTCGAAGTGGTCGGTGTCGGCGCACAGGAGGGCGATGCCGCCGGGCCGCATGCCCTCGAAGATGTTGGCCTTGCGCCGCGCGATGTCCAGCACCGTCTGGCCTTCGGCCAGGTGCGAGGGCGCGATGTTGGTGACGATGGCCAGGTCGGGCTGCACCAGCTTGATGTTCTGGAACTCGGGCGCGTTGATGCCGCTCACCGCGGTCTCCAGCACGACCAGGTCGGTGTCCGCCGACACGTTCGCCAGCATGGCGAGCATGCCCACGCGCGAGTTGTAATTGTCCAGCGTGGCGAACACGCGATGCGACGCCCCGAAGGCATGTGCCAGCATCCGGCACACCGAGGTCTTGCCCGCGCTGCCGGTGATGGCCACCACGCGGCCGCGCAGGCGCTGCCGCGCCGTGGCGCCCAGTTCGATGAGCGCGTGGATCGGATCGGCCACCTGCAGCACCGGGAAGTCCGGCGCGAGCCCTTCGACGGGCTCGGACACCACCGCGCCGGCCAGGCGCGGCTGAAAGCGCACGAGGTGCTTGGACCAGTCCCACTTCAGGCGCTCCGGCGACACCGCATAGCGCTCGTGCATGGCGCGCACCGGCTCGCCGGACACCACGAACAGCGACGGCCCCGGCAGCATGTCCAGAAAGGTTTCGCTGCGCGGCACCGAGCGCACGAACCACCCGGGCGGCGGCGCCACCAGCCAGGTTCCGCCGGTCGCCGCGGCCACCTGCGCGGCGTTCCACGTCTGGCCGGGCACTTCGGACGCGCTCGGCAGGTCGGGCGGCAATTCATGCGGGGGCGTGGCGCGGTACTGCGGCGGCGGGGGAAAGGTTTCGACCGGCTGCGGCGTTGCGCGGCCCTTGCGGAGCGCGAACGCGATGGGCGCCCCCACCGGCACGCGCCCGTGGCGCCCTCCGCGGCCCACCAGGCCCACCACGAGCTGCAGTTGGGCATCGTGCAGCGTCTTGCCCGCGGGCGGCCGCAGGCCGTAGCGATCGCGGTAGATGGTGCCGGGCTGCCAGCGGCTGGTGGGCCACATCCAGTCGCAGGGGTCGTGGTCCATGCCGGCCCCCCACGAGGGCATGGTGGCGGGCGCGACGGGCACCGCGCGAATGTCCAGACGCCAGTCGGCGTCGACGGGCGCATCGGCTTGCCAGTAGCTCTCGACGAACAGCAACTGGCGACCTTCGAGCGCCTGCGGCGTGGCCCGCACGCCGAGCAGCCGGAGCGGCCCGAAGGCCACGGGCGAGGCGAGCCGGGCGTCGTCCGGCACGGTGGCTGCGCACCATTCGTCGCGCGCTACCGTCACGGGCCGGATCGCGTCGGCACGAACAGAGGCTTCAGGCGCGGCCGGCAGCGCCTCTTGCGTGCGCACCCTGTGCGGCGGCTGCAGTTCGAGCACGCACTGGCCCGAAGGCGCCATGGTGAACGCCGAGCCGAGCTCCGCGCTCTTCTGCAGGAACCGGCGCGCCGAGGCCACGGCGCGTTCGCCCTGCAGTTGCACCGTCTGGCCGAAGCCCGTGCCGATGGGCGTGAACATCACGCGCCGCACGCCGTCTTCGCCCAGTTGCAGCGAGAACACACCGCCTTCGTCGTCGTCGCGCCGGATGGCATCGAACAGCAGGTCGCCGGCATCGTGGACGATGGGCCGGCCCCTGTGAACCTCCACCCCCTGCAGCATGTGAGCCGACGCGCCCAGCACCGCGTCGGCGCCGGCTTCGATGAGGGCGTGGCCCACGGCGATTTCCTCGCCGCCGGGCGCGGGCTCCTGGTTCTTTCCCCAGTGCACGGCCACCAGCACCACATGCGCCTTCGCGCGCACGGCCGCAATGCGGGGTGCCAGGCATTCGAGCCACGCGGCGGGCGCCGACAGCGGCAGGTAGGCACTGCCGCCCACGGCATCGCCGGCCGCAAAGCGCGGCTGCGTCGCGTCGATGGAGAACACCGCCACGTTGAGCGCGCCCACGCGGCGCAGCACCGGACGCAGCGCGGCCTCGCGCGTGGCACCGGTGCCGGCGTGGCCGATGCCCGCGGCGTCCAGCAGGCGCGCCTGCTCCAAGAGCGCATCGACGCCGTAGTCGCCGCTGTGGTTGTTGGCGGTGGTCACCACCTGGATGCCGGCCTCGGCGAGCACGCGCAGCATCTCGGGCCGCGCGCGGTAGTAGTACGGGGTGGCCTCGTCCTTCTGCACGCCCTGCGTGCCGAGCGTGGAGACCACGCATTCGAGGTTGACGATGCGCAGGTCCGCCTCGGCCAGCACCGTGACGCCGCCGAGCACGGCGGCAAGGCCCACCTCCGGCGTGCGGTAGTGCTGCCTGCGCCCCAGGTTGACGTCGCCGCCCCAGGCCACCACGGGGCCGTCGGCCGGCGGGAGCAGCGCGGGTGCGGCTGCAGCATCGGCTGGAGCCGGGCTTAGGGCGCCCGCGCCTTCGTCCGCAACGCCATCGCCGCTCTTGGCCTGCAGCATCTTCAGGTAGGCCACATAGCCCGAGAGGTAGTGCTCCACATCGTCGATGCGCACCCGAAAGCTGTGGTGCTTGATGAAGAACGAGCCCGCGACCCGGTCGGGCTTGCGGAAGAACATCGCCAGCTCGGGCCAGAAGTGGCCGTTGGCCAGGTAGCGCGCGCGATGCTCCAGCGCGCGGTCGAAGGCCTCGCGGTCCAGGCCGGCCAGCAGCGGACGCAGCGCGGGGTCGGCCTCCATGCGCAGCACCATCTCGCGCGCGGCCATCATCAGTTCGAGCAGCGTGGGAAAGGTGGTGATGCGCTCCAGCACGAAGCCCAGGTAGCCGGCCACGTTCCGCACGCCGAATTCGTAGTACCGCTGCTCGGGCCGGTAGCGCGTGAGCTCGTTGACGCAGTAGCTCAGCCAGTGGTCGTGCGCCTTCCAGTGCTCGGCGGCGATGAAATGCCCGAAGGCCTTTTCGACCACCGCGAGCCAGCGCGGATCGCGCGTGAGCCCATACAGCCGCATCAGGCCGAACGCCGCCTCGCCGTCGTAGTAGATGACGCGAAAGGCGTCCTTCACATCGAGCCCAGGGTGGTTGAGCACATGCACGAAGCGCCCGCTCGCGGGGTCCTGCATGGCGCGGATGCCCAGCGCCAGCTGCTCCATCAGCGGCCGGTATTGCGCATCGCCGGTGAGCTCGGTGTACTTGACCAGCGCGAGCAGGCACACCGCGTTGCCGCCCAGCTTGATCTCGTTGCCGACGTCCAGCAGAAAGGCGGCCGGCGTGCCGTCGGGCAAGGGCATCCGGCGGATCAGCCGCTGCGTCAGGAAGGCCAGCGAGCGGTCGATGGCGGCCTTTTGCGCGGCGCTGCGCGTGAGCTCCCAGGCCTCCAGCATCGCGTAGGTGGAGCTCGCGTGGCGCAGCGTGTTGTAGGTGGGAATGGCGCGGTCGAAGCACGGGAACCAGCCGTAGTGGAACTCGCCCGTGGGCTTGACCTGTTCGGCCAGGTAGCCGCTGGCCGCGTCGATCATCCGGCGCACCTGCGGGGCGTTCCAGTCGTCCAGCCGCCTGTAGCCGGCGGCCTGCCCTTCGGCGGTGAGCGGCCATGCGCCTTCGGCATCCGCATACACGGCGCGGGTGGTGAAGGTCCACACGGGCGCGTCATCGTCCGCGGGAAAGTCGATCTCCGCGCCGAAGCGGCGCCTGGCATGCAGGCGCAGGTTCTGGAGGTTGGGCACCGCATGCTCCACCTCGCCGCTGTAGAGCACCGCGCTGCCGTGCATTTCCTGCGCGAGCAGGGCGTGCTCGAAGCGCGCGTCGAAGGCGATGCCCTGGTTGAAATAGTTGCGCTTGGTTTGCGCCAGCTTCGCCTTCAGCGCGCCCCAAGTCAGCGGCGTGACCTGGTCGACCAGCTCGGCGCGCAGGCGTTCGGGCGGCCGGTCGGCACGGGCGGCCTGAACCGCGAGCGCATCGGCGGCCTGCCGCCATGCCGCGTCGATGCCGGACCCGCGCCCGGTCACCACGCGGGCCCGGCTCTCGCCCTCGCCCATCGCAAGGAACACCACGCACCCCGCGTGCGCGGTGGCCGGCAGCATGGCGGGCAGCGAGCCTTGCGGGTCCGCCAGGGCTTGCCGGGCGCGGTGGATCAAATCGGTGAGGGAGAGCGGCTCTTGGTTCATGCGCCGCGAATGATGACAGGCCGAGGCACGGCCTGCCATACCGGGGAGGCATGGTTTTCGAGGAGGCCGGCCCTGTGCAGCCGTTTCTTGACCATGCGCCGCACCTCGTTCAATCCCCGCCCGCCCGCACCCAGCGCTGCGTCTTGCCGAACACCGGCAGCCCCACATACGCATGCAGCATCAACTCGCCCGCCGGATTGCCCGCGGTGCTCACTGACATGTTGCAGCTGTAGGTCTTGCCGTTCTCGCGGTTGTAGATCTGTCCGGCCCATTCGGTGGGCGGGCGGGCGGGGTCGGCGGCATCGACGGGCGCGAAGTCTTTCAGCAGCGTCATGCCCAGCGCGGGGCGCCGGTCGGCGGCCTGCATGTCGCCGCCGCCGGGCGCCATCGATCGGTTGCCCAACACTTTGGTGACGGTGCCGCACAACGCGGCGCCGCAGGGCGCGACCTCCACTTCGAGGTTGCCGTTCGCGGTGATCCAGCGGCCGCGCGGATCGGTGGGGGCGGAAGGCTGCGCCTGCGCGGCGAAGGTTGCTGCGGCGAGCAAGATGCCGGCGGTCAACGCGCGGCCTGAACGATGGAACAACGGGTGCTGGGTCATGGCGAGCTTCATGTCGGAGTGGATGAAGCCGCCATTGCATCGCAGCGCATGCGTGCGGATGTGTCGAGCGCGAACTGATTGGTCGCGCTGCGTATCTGGCGCTGCGCCGGACAAAGAGCGATACAAATCCGCGCTGCGCATCGCGGCCGTCGCGGCGCGCAGCGGCGATGCGCGCCCGGTTCAGGCCTGCAGCGCGCGGTAGAAGAAGGTGGTGCTGCACAGCCCACCCTCCGGCAGCAATGCAAACCCCGGGATCACGCCCACGCGCTGCCAGCCCATGCGGGCATACAGCCGTTCGGCCTCGGCACCCGATGTGTCCAGCACCAGCAGCGTCTTGCGGTGTGCGCGCGCCGCATCCTCGGCCGCCTGCATCAGCAGCGCGCCCAGGCCCCGGCGTCGCGCGCGGCGATGCACCAGCATCTTCGAGACCTCGGCACGGTGCGGCTGGTTTTCGGGCTGATCGAGCACAAGCTGCACGGTGCCCACGATGCCCTCGGCGTCTTCGGTCACCAGCAGCACGCGCTCGCCGCGCGCCACGCCGTCGGCCACCTTGCGCCAGAACGCGACGGCGCGCTCGCGTGTCAGCGGCCGCATGAAGCTCACCGAGGCGCCGCCTTCCACGCAGTCGATCAGCAGGTCGGCGAGCGCATGGACCTGCGCGTCGCTCACGCTGGAAAGCACGCGGGCTTGCGGGGTGTCGTTCGTTGTCGTCATCGGTTCATCTCCAGGAAGCGGCCGCCGTGGTGATCACGACGGCGTAGCGGGCGGTCTTGCGGGTGGGGTTGTGATAGCTCATCGGATGGTCGAGCGCCATCGCCAGGCAGTCGCCCGCGTCGAGGCGGTGCAGCACATCGCCCACGGTGACCTCGATGCGGCCTTCGAGCACCCACACCTGCTGATGGATGCGCGGCTCGCGCGCGCCGGTCTCGTAGGCCACGCGCGCCTTGGGCGGAAAGCTCACCTCGACGATCTGGATCGGCGAGACCGCGCCGGGCGGCGAGACATTCCTGCGCACGTAGCCGGAATGCGGGTCGCGCCACTGCGGTTGGTCGGCCAGGCGCGAGACCGGGCTCGCGGCGGGCTCAGTGGCTTCGAACAGTGCGGCGAGCGGAACGCCCAGTCCGGTGGCGAGCTTTTCGAGCACCACGGCGGTGGGGCTGCTCTCGCCGCGCTCGATGAGCGAGATCATCGAACGGCTGACGCCGCAATGCACCGCCAGCGCGTCAAGCGAGAGACCGCAGGAAGCCCGCAGGTCGCGCACCCGCTGGGCGATGCGGTCATTCAGGCTGGGGGACGATGGCGCTTTGTCTTCTTTCATACTGGATCGAATATCCAACATACAAGAAACCGAGTCAAGAGCCGGAGCCGCGGCGGGGCACCTCGATCCCACATGACCGTAGTGATTTGCTCGGCAACCCGTGCATTCTTCGCACACATATTCGTTCAGCGGATTGAGATCATTCAGCTTCTCACCAGCTCGAGCCCCCCTATGCCTGCACCCAACGCCGACCCTCTGCCCTCTTTGTTCACGTCTTTCGCCGATGGCCTGACCGAAGCGTCCGCCTTGCGCGCACAGATCACCGCGGCCTGGCGCCGCCCCGAAACCGAGGCGCTCCCGCCCTTGCTGGAGCAAGCCCGCCTTCCGCCCGGCCAGGCGGAGGACGCCCATGCCCTCGCCCACCGCATCGCCCAGCAATTGCGCGACCGCAAGAACGCCGGGGGCCGCGCCGGCCTGGTGCAGGGCCTGCTGCAGGAATACGCGCTCTCGTCGCAGGAAGGCGTCGCGCTCATGTGCCTGGCCGAGGCGCTGCTGCGCATTCCCGATGCCGACACCCGCAATGCGCTCATCCGCGACAAGATCGCGCACGGCCAGTGGCAGTCGCATGCGGGCCGCAGCCCCTCGGTGTTCGTCAACGCGGCCACCTGGGGCCTGCTGCTCACCGGCAAGCTGGTGGCCACGCACAGCGAGTCGGGCCTGTCCAGCGTGCTCACGCGCCTGATCGGCAAGGGCGGCGAGCCGCTGATCCGCAAGGGCGTGGACATGGCGATGCGCATGATGGGCGAGCAGTTCGTCACCGGAGAAACCATTGAGCAGGCGCTGGACAACGCGCGCGAGCTGGAGGCCGAAGGCTTTCGCTATTCGTACGACATGCTCGGCGAGGCTGCGCTCACCATGGCCGATGCACGGCGCTACCGCATCGCGTACGAAGACGCGATCCATGCGATCGGCAAGGCCTCGAACCATCGGGGCGTGTACCAGGGGCCGGGCATCTCGATCAAGCTCTCGGCGCTGCACCCGCGCTACAGCCGCGCGCAGCATGCGCGGGTGATGGACGAGCTGTACCCGGTGCTGCGCGAGTTGACGCTGCTCGCGCAGCAGTACGACATCGGACTGAACATCGACGCGGAAGAAGCCGACCGCCTCGAACTCTCGCTCGACCTGCTGGAGCGCCTGTGCTTCGAGCCCGCGCTCGCGGGGTGGAACGGCATCGGCTTCGTGATCCAGGGCTACCAGAAGCGCTGTCCCTTCGTGATCGATTTCGTCATCGACCTCGCGCGCCGCAGCCGTCACCGGTTGATGGTGCGGCTGGTGAAGGGTGCCTACTGGGACAGCGAGATCAAGCGCGCGCAGATCGACGGGCTGGGCGGCTATCCGGTCTACACGCGCAAGGCCTACACCGACGTGTCGTACCTGGCGTGCGCGCGCAAGCTGCTGGCTGCGCCCGAGGCGGTCTACCCGCAGTTCGCAACGCACAACGCGCACACGCTGGCCGCCATCTACACGATGGCCGACCCTGCGCGCTACACGCCGGGGCAGTACGAGTTTCAGTGCCTGCACGGCATGGGCGAGCCGCTGTATGAACAGGTGGTCGGGCCGCTGAGCCGGCCGTGCCGCATCTATGCGCCGGTGGGCACGCACGAAACCCTGCTGGCCTACCTGGTACGGCGGCTGCTGGAGAACGGCGCCAACACCTCGTTTGTCAACCGCATCGCGGACCCGACGATTCCGCTCGAAGAACTGGTCGAAGACCCGGTCGCGACGGTCGAGCGCATGGCGCTGGACGAAGGCGCCATCGGCCTGCCGCACCCCGCCATTCCCCTGCCTCGCGCGCTCTACGGCGCACAGCGCACCAACTCGCAAGGGCTGGACCTTGCCAACGACGACAGCCTGCGCGCGCTGGGCCAGACCTTGCAGGCCACCGCTGCAGAGACGTGGCGCGTGGAGCCGCTGCTCGCCGGCGCGGCGGGCGATGCGGCGTCGTCCCGCCTCTGGGCCGATGTGCTCAATCCCGCCGACCACCGCGACGTCGTGGGGCGAGTGCAAGACGCAACGCTGTCCGATGTCGAGGGGGCCGTCGCCCAGGCCGAAGGCATCGCAGCCACATGGGCCGCCACGCCGCCCACGGAACGCGCAGCCCTGCTCGACCGCGCGGCCGACCTGCTCGAAGCGCAACAGCCGCGCCTCCTGGGCCTGCTCGCACGCGAAGCCGGAAAAACCTATGCCAACGCCATCGCCGAAGTGCGCGAGGCGGTCGACTTCCTGCGCTACTACGCCGCGCAGGCGCGCAGCGATTTCCACAACGACACGCACCGCGCGCTCGGACCGATGGTGTGCATCAGCCCGTGGAACTTTCCGCTGGCGATCTTCACCGGCCAGGTGGCCGCGGCGCTCGCCGCCGGCAATCCGGTGCTCGCGAAGCCCGCCGAGCAGACGCCGCTGGTCGCCGCGGAAGCGATCCGCCTGCTGTGGCAGGCCGGCGTGCCGCACGCCGCCGTTCAACTCTTGCCCGGACGCGGCGAGACGGTGGGCGCCGCGCTGGTCGCCGATGCGCGGGTGCAGGGCGTGATGTTCACCGGCTCGACCGATGTGGCGCGCATCCTGCAGAAGACCTTGTCCGCGCGCCTGGGTGCCACAGGCGCACCGGTGCCGCTCATCGCCGAGACAGGCGGGCAGAACGCGATGATCGTGGACTCGTCCGCGCTCATCGAGCAGGTGGTTGCCGATGTGATGGCCTCGGCCTTCGACAGCGCGGGCCAGCGCTGCTCGGCATTGCGCGTGCTGTGCGTGCAGGAAGAAGCGGCGGACCGGCTCATCGACATGCTCAAGGGTGCAATGGCCGAGAGCTGCATCGGCAACCCCGCGCGGCTGGCCGTCGACGTGGGTCCGGTGATCGACGCCGAAGCCCGCGACAGCATCGAGCGCCACATCGCCACCCTGCGCAGCCGGGGCCGCCGCGTCTACCGGCAAGGCCGCGAGTTCGGCCACGACACCCGCGAAGGCACCTTCGTGATGCCCACGCTGATCGAGCTGGACAACATTGCGGAACTTCAGCGCGAGGTGTTCGGGCCGGTGCTGCATGTGGTGCGCTACCGCCGCCGCGACCTGGGCGCACTGGTCGGGCAGATCAACGGCACGGGCTACGGCCTCACGCTGGGCGTGCACACGCGCATCGACGAGACCATTGCGCAGATCGTGGACCATGCGAAGGCGGGCAATGTCTATGTGAACCGCAACATCGTCGGCGCGGTGGTGGGCGTGCAGCCCTTCGGCGGCGAGGGCCTGTCGGGCACGGGGCCGAAGGCGGGCGGGCCGCTGTACATGGCGCGCTTGCTGTCGAGGCGGCCTGACGATGTGCTGGCGCGCGCCGTCGATGGCGGTGCAGCCACGCCGAGCCCCGCGTTTTCTGCCCTGGGCCGCTGGGCACGGGAAACCGGGCGCGGCGCTTTGGCGGCCCAATGCCTGCACTTTGCGGGGCTGTCGCGCGCGGGCTGCTCGCGCACGCTGACCGGCCCCACAGGCGAGCGCAACGTCTACACGCTGCTGCCGCGCGAGGCAGTGCTCTGTCTGGCCGATACAGAGGCCGACAGGCTGGCACAACTGTCGGCCGTGCTGTCGGTGGGCAGCACGGCGATCTGGCCCGCCGACGCGGATGCACAGCGTCTTCGCGCATCGTTGCCGGCCGATGTGCAGCAGTCGGTAGTCGTTGCGAACGACTGGGCATCGGAGACCGTTGTGTTCGATGCCGTGCTTCACCATGGGGAGGCGGCCGAACTTGCGCGCGTGGTTCAACGCGTTGCGTCGCGCGCCGGGCCTATCGTCGGTGTGCGCGCGTTGGCATCTGGCGATGTCGGCATTCCGCTCGAAAGCCTTGTGGTCGAGCGAGCGCTCAGCGTCAACACCGCGGCGGCTGGTGGCAACGCCAGCCTGATGACCATCGGCTGAAAGTCGTGTTCAGGGCGTGTGCACAGATCACCGGGTGCTCTGCGCACCTGGGCACGCTGCGAGTGCATCGCCGATCAACGAATGCTCTGAAGACGATCGCGCCGATGGTGTGCTCCACGCAGCGAAATCAAGGAGGAGGCCCGCAGGGCCGGGGGACATTCGCGGAGGGGAGTACACCGTCGGCGCGGTCGGCGCCCTGAACGAAAGCCCTACTTGTCGAACGAAGGATCGACAGGCACGCGGTACCCGTTGACCAGCCGGTTGGTCTCGTTCGCCATCCCCACCACACCCATCAGTTCGCCGAACATCTCGGGCGTCATGCCTGCCTTCTCCGCACCCGCGTGATGGCTCGCGATGCAGTAGCCGCAGTTGTTGGTCACGCTCACCGCGAGGTAGATCATTTCCTTGACCACCGGATCGAGCGCGCCGGGCGCCATCACTTCCTTCAAGCTCGCCCAGGTGCGCTTGAGCGTGGCGGGGTCGTTGGCCAGGTACTTCCAGAAGTTGTTGACGTCGGGCACATTGCGCGAGGTCTTGATGTCGTCGAACACGGCCTTCACTTCCGGCGAGGCGTTCTGGTAGTCGATTGCTTGGGGTTTCATCGGATCTCCTGGGTCAGCGAGGTGCCGAGGGTAGCCTGCCCGCCGCGCCATGCAAGCCCAGAGGATTCCAGCGTCCCATGCACCGGCGACGCCCGGCGCCCCGACGTGATCTCGTCGTCGGCATACAAGATCGCGAAAGCCCTGCGCTTCTCGTCGACGTTCGCGCCCGGCACCGCGTGGTGCAGCGCGCGGCAGTTGAAGGCCACCATGTCCCCCGCGTCGACCTCGTAGCCCACGATGTCGAAGGCCCGGCGGTTGGCCTCGATGTCGCGCACTTCGACGCGGCCGGCCCAGCCGCGTTCCGCCTTCCACAGGTGCGAGCCGCGCACCACCTCGATGGCGGTTTCGCGTGGCATGTGATCGAGCGGCATCCACACGCGCACGATGCGGTGGCTGTCCGCCAGGCCGCAGGACGTGTCCTGCTGCCAGGGCGCGCCGGCCGCCGGGTGGGTGGTGGTGGCGGGGTGCGACTCGAACAGCCGGTCGTGGACCCACCGCAGCCGCTGGGTGTCGGTCAGTTGCCGCGCGACCTCGCCGGCGCCCGCGTCGAACATCGCCTGCTCGTGCGCGATGCCGTCCTGCGCGCGCCGTACCCACTCGGGCGAGATGATCTGGCGCAGGCACACCACGCCGTCGCGCAGGAAGCGCAGGCGCTCGTCCATGCGCACGTCGCGGAGCATCGGATGGGCCGTCATGCAGGCCTCGGCGCTCTCATCAAGACGAACAGCCAGCCGATCATCAGCGCGGCCATGCAGGCAAAGCCCAGGGTCATCGCGCGGATGGTGTGGATGTACGAGACCGGCGGCTCGGCCAGTGCCATGCAGACGCCGAACACCGCGGCGCCCACCACCGAGCACACCAGCAGCGCGCCCGGCCGCGACGCAGCCCTGAAGCCGGTGCGCAGGCACATGGTCAGGCCGAAGATCGCGGGGGCGTAATAGAACGGCGAAAAATCCATGTGGCGGTAGTTCTCGCCGAAGGCCAGCACCACGAGATGCGGACCCAGCAGGCCCAGCGCCACGCCGCCGATTTCGGCGACGGCAAAGCCCAGCAGCACGAACTTGACGAAGAGCCCGAAGGCTTTTTTCCGGTCCGTCGAATGCCAGCCGGCCGCCAGCTGCGGCAGCAGGTAGTAGCCCAGCGCCGCCAGCACGTACTGCATCGGCAGCAGGAAGGTGATGTAGATCTTGAGCAGCCCGCCCTGCTGCGCATCGGCCGAGGAGCCCAGCAGCAGGATGGCGCCGCCGGTCATGATCCAGCTCATGAACTGCGAGAGGCTGGCCTTCCAGCCGTAGCCCATGGACGCACGCACCGTGAGCGCCTTCGCCGTCTTGGCCGCGGGAAGAACCGGCATGACATGGCGCAGGTTCAGCACCACCAGGAGCAAGAAGGGCATCTGCAGCAGCGACACCCAGAGAAGCGCCTCGCTCCAGCTCGACGGCCTTTCGATGCCGAGCACCGCCACATACCCCGCGCCGACGAGCACGCCGGTCACGCACAGCATGGCGTAGCGCCGGCCGGTGAAGAGCAGCGTGCGCGAGATCCAGAAAACCTCATAGCCGACGATCAGCGCCACGCCCACCCAGCGCACCTCGCCCGGAAATACGGCGAGCTGCCAGGCCAGATAGCCCGCCAGCGAGAACACCACCACCAGCCCCCAGCTCGTCCATGCGGCCGCGCGGTTGGCATAGTGCCGCTGGATCAGCAATGGCTCGTGCACCATGGCCGTGTGCAGGATGTACTGGAAGCTCGCCACCGCCAGGAACGCCGAGGCCACGCCGAAATCCGAAGGCGACAGCACGCGCGCCAGCGCAAAGCTCAGCAGCAGCTGGCTCGCGCTGTAGATGCACTGGTCCGCGACGGCCCATACGGGGCCGCCGAGTCGCTTCCTGAGTGCGGAGAGCCGCGCCATGTGTCTAGTCGGAGACGGACAGCAGGAACGGATAGGCCGTGGCCTTCACCGCAAACCCACCCTCGGCGCCGCCGGTGCGCGGCCCGCAGCTGCCGCGCCGCATCTGCGGGAAGAAGTCGACGCGCGTGCACTTCTTGCCCTCGGCCACGGGGACCGTCAGATTGCGCTCGGTGTTCTGCGTCCACACCACATGCAGCAAGGCGTTGTCGCGCTCGAGCACCAGCCGGTTCGCGCCCTTGTCGTCGGCGTACGAGACCTTCCTGGCGTGCTTCGCGATCTTCAGGAATTCGGTGAGCGCGGAGAAGGCTTCTTTTTTCTCGCCCGCGTTCGACATGATCCCGAAGTTGTCTTCCTTGGAGAACGACGAGCGCCCGCGGTCCTTCCATGCGTAGAGGTTCAGCAGCTTGATGTCCGCCGCCACGTTGATGAGGTATTCGCGGAACACCAGCGAGGCCTGCGTGCTCCGGTTGCGCACCGGCAGGTACGAGGCATAGCCCCACTCGGAGATCACGATGCCGGTCTTGTGCAACTGGCGCTGGTCGAGCTGCGCCCGCAGCTTGCCGTAGTCCGCGAAGGCGGTCTCGGGCACGGGGCGGTACGGGTGGATCGAAATGTCGGTCAGGCAGTCGGAACTGGCAGCCTCGACAAAGGCGTCTTCCAGCGTTTCGGGCACCTTGTCGCCCACGAAGGGCATGTGCGCAAAACCGTAGCCGACGACGATCTTCGGCTGCAGCTTCTGGCGCGCCATGTCGGCGCACAGCTCCGACGACGCGGCCTTGAAGTTGGCCATGAACTCTGGCTTCAGAAAGGTCTTGTGGTCGGGCTCGTTCCACACTTCCCACACGGCCACGTCGGCGGCGTTGGCCTTTATGAAGCCGGTCGCAAACTCGGAGAACCGGGTTTCCCTGCGGCTGCCGGGGCGCAGGTCTTCGGGGTTCTGGCCCCAGATGGCGCTGCCGCCGAAGAGCGTGACGATGGCTTCGAGCCTGGCGTTCTTGACCCGCTTGATCAGGCGCGGATAGTCGATGGACGACGGGTTCACGCTCTTCAAGGGCGGCCGCGCGCCGAAGCGCACGAACTCGAAGCCCGCGGCGCGGATGTCGTTGAGGTCGGCATCCGTGACGGTGGCGGGGTCGATCTGCACGCTGAGCGCGACGGGGTAGTCGGTGGCCAGGCTGCTCACGCCGCGCGTGTCGCGGGCCTGTGCCGGGTGCGTGACAGCGACCGACGCTCCCACGCACATCAGCAGGCACAGCTGCAGAAAAAAGCGCCGGCCGTGGCCGCGAAAGATCTTCATCGGACGACCGACTCCTTGTACAGATTGACGATGGCGGTGTTCATCCGCTGCGAGGTGAACTTCTCTTCGAAGATCTGCCGGCCGGCCTCACCCATCTGCCGCAGCGACGCGTCGGAGAGCCCGTCGATGTCGCGCAGCACCTGGTCGATGTTCGCCAGCGAAAAAAGCCGCCCGCTCCGGCCGTGCGCCACGATGTCCACGAGGCCGCCCACGTCGGATGCGAACACGGCCTTGCTGCGCGCCATGGCCTCGACCGCGACGAGGCCGAAGCCTTCCCAGCGCGAAGGGACGATGGTGGCGTCGCAGTCGCGGTAGACGGCGTCGAGCGCGTCCTTCTCCAGCCAGCCCTTGAACTCGACCTGCTCGGACTGCGCGAGTTGCAGGTCGTTGCGAACCGAGTCGCCCACCACGATGAGCCTGAAGTTCGGCCGCACCCGCACGTAGGCGTCCAGCAGCGCATCGATGCCCTTCTGGCGGTCGAGCCGGCCGACGAAGAGGATCTTTCGCTGTGCGCTTGTCGCCGGCTGGCCCTGCGCCGGTTCGGCGCTTGCCGCAGGCGCGAGGCGGTCGATGCCGTTCGGAATGCACCGGCACCCCTGGATGCCGAACTGCTCGGCGATCCGCGTCTCGTGGTCGCTGATGCAGATGATGGCGTCGGTGCGCCAGGACAGCAGCCGCTCGATCCAGCGGTAAGCCAGCTTCTTGTAGGCCGGGCCGGTCTGGTCGAAGGCCCAGCCGTGCGAGCAGTAGACGATCTTCACGCCCCGGGGAATCTGCCCGAGCAGCGCCATCGCCCGCACCACGCCGCCCGCGATCGAGCTGTGCAGATGCAGCACGGCAGGCCGCTCCGATTCGATGATGCGGCGCACCTGGCCCGCATAGCCCACCAGCGCCGACGCCTTGCGGGCGGTGGGCACCACATGGGTGTTCTCGGCGCCCAGCCAGTCGACCCGGCCGGGCAGGATGAACTTCACCTGGGTGATGTCGGGCGAGCTCTTCTGGAAGCCCGAGACGGTGCGCAAATAGGTTTCGAGCCCGCCCTTGAGCGTCTCGGCAACATGCAGTACTTTCATGGCGGTTCAGTCGGCCGTCAGATCAGCGCGTGCGTGCCGGCGATGACTTCGCCCTGCAGCTCTTCCAGCCGACGGCGGTCGGGGTTCTTCTCGCGCAGCAGCTTCAGCACCGAGGCCTTGAGATCGTCCGGGCGCGGCGACAGGTCGAACAGGTAGTCGGTGCGCCCGGTGAGGCGGAAGAAGGACTCGACCTTCTTGTCCCAGTTCATGCCGACCGAGGGGATGTTCAGGCTGTAGGCCACGATGTTCGCGTGCAGCCGGTGCGCGGCTATGCACGAGCAGGCGCTGATGAGTTCGACCAGGTCGTCCGGCCGCTTGGGCACCAGGAACGAGGCGCCCTCGGCCGCGGGCTGCTGCGCGGAAATTTCCGCCAGCACGCGGTTGTCTTCGGCCGCGCCGTTGGTGAAGTAGAGGATGCGCGCGCCCTCGGCCCGCAGCGCGTCGGCCAGGTTCGAGAAGAACTCGGCGGACGTGCTGGCGGTGGTGGTGCCCGCGTCGGTGCTGCGGTATTCGGAATTCATCACCAGCGCATCGAGGCTGCTCACGCAGATGCCCACGTCCCACTTCTTCTCGGCGGCGAGCTCTTCGGAAAACGCGCGCTCGCAGACCAGCGCGGGGTCGGGCACCACCGCGATGGCGGGCCTGGGCACCTTGAAGACATCGTGCAGGTTCTTCGCCGATTCGGCGTCGCGGGTCGCAAAGAACACCGGCGCGGCGTTCTTCAGGAACTTGCCCACCAGCGCCCTGCCCCCGCGCGACCACTTGGCCGTGACGCCCACCGACACCACCGCCACGCGCTTGCCGCGCAGCAGCCGGCTCAGAAAGTAGAGCTTCGAGGGGAAGTTGAGCGCCACGTCGCAAAACAGCTGCCCGCCGCCGACGATGACCAGGTCCGCATCGGCGATGGCCGCGCGCCACGGTGTGCGCCAGTGCTGCAGGTAGTTCTTCAGGCAGTACGCGAACACGATGGCCGAGCGCAGGAAGGCCGGCAGCTTCTGGAAGACGCCGAACGCGCCGCCGCCGCGCAGGTTGTCTTCGTCGAAGCCGTGGCGGCCGGCGATGTCCAGAAATTCGACTCGGGCTTCGGGATATTTGAGGCCGGCAATGTGCGCCAGGGACGCCGCGATGACCCCGTCGCCCAGGTTGTCGCTGAACGGCACGGCACAGATCAGGATTTTTTTCATCTATCTGGAGCTCGGTTGAATCGGTTTGCCCTCGGACACCTTGATCGCGACGAGGTAGAGCATCACGGAGGTCAGATGCCGGGTGAAGCTGCCGAGATCGGGTTCGAAAATCAGTTGCACGAGGATGTGCGCAATGAAAAGGCTGGAGAAAAACCGCAATTCGAATCGCGGCGGTCCGTGCCTGGCTCTTTTCTTGGCCTTGTAAAGAATGAACAGCATGGTGGCGATCATCAATTGCATGAAGAAATCGCTCGCCGTCTGAAAATAAAGCACCGGCGTCATCAGTACCGTGGCCGCGTAGCCGTAATTGATCAGGAACCCTGGGCCGGTGGCCGGCGACGCAATGTTGGTGAAAGCGGTTCGATTGTCGCTGCCGATCTGCTCGGCATAGGCGTTGGAGGTGTCGCGCGGCGATTGCAGGGTTTGCAAAATGCTCGAAGGCGCGGCCATGACCGCTGCAACTACGAGTGCGCCGGCAATCAGGTGGTATTTAATCGGCCGGCGCCACAGAAAATAAACGATGAAAAACACGCCGGCAATCAGCAAATAATATTGCCGCACAAAGATGCCATACACCGTGTACAAAAACAGAAACGCTCCAAATGTCATCCATTTCGATGTCTTGAAATAGATGGCCGACACGGTAATGAACATCGTCATGATGAGCACCACCGTTTCCTTGGACGGCGCAAACATGTTCAGCATGATGCAGGGCGCAATCAGCAGGAGCCTCGAAAACAAATCGCCCGCTCTCTTGATACCCTGCGTTGCGAACATCAGGAATACCGCGCTCACCGCGCAGGTAAATACATCCAGATTGTCCAGACCGATCAGCCCGAACATGGCCGCCGTGATCGCAAATGAATTGTCGATGTCACCGGCACCTCCGTAATTGAGGATCTCGATGATCTTGGCGGAGTCCACGCTCCATTTTTCCGGCAGCGAATCCCGGAAATAGGCATAGATGACCGTGTAGATCAACACGATCACAAAGCCGGTCATCGCATAAGGATTGACCCGGCGCGTATTTCTTCTTGTTGGATATCCCTGAATCGCGTGGTTCACCGCGACCCGTGGCCGACGGCGACCACCCAGATGGTGCGCAAGAAGATATCGACGTCCTTCACCGGAGAAAGCGTTTCCACGTACTTCACATCCAGCGCGACGCGTGCGTTGTAGCTCAGCTGATTGCGGCCACTCACTTGCCACAGGCCGGTGATGCCGGGCCGCACCGCGCAGTAGTGCGACCAGTTCTGGCCGTAGAGGCTCTTCTGCTCGAGCATGCAGGGGCGCGGGCCGATCAGGCTCATGTCGCCCATGAGCACGTTCCAGAATTGCGGCAGTTCGTCCAGGCTGGTCTTGCGAATGAATTTACCCACGCGGGTGATGCGCGGGTCGTCTTCGAGCTTCTGGAATTCTTCCCACTGCTTTCTGGCCTCGGGGTTGTTTTTCAGGTGTTCTTCGAGCACCTGGGCGGAATTCGGCGTCATCGAGCGGAATTTGTAGAACCTGAATACTTTTCCGTTCTTTCCATAGCGCGGCTGCGAATAGAAAACCGGCGATCCCGAACTCGCGCGCACAAAAAGGCCGATCAGCACAAATAGCCAGCCGAATGCGCAAAGAAAGAAAAGCGCGGCGGCAATGTCCACCGACCGCTTTCCGATTTTCAGCATGGCCGGATGATGGATCTGCTTGGCCGCAGTGTCGCGCAGCCTTTCCCCATTCATGTCCCAGCCTTGGGGCACGAGCGAATCTTCGGTGTGAATGTTTCTCATGGAATTCTCCATCCGGGTCTGTAGCTGTTCATGGTGGCGCACCTTTCCTCATGCGGGCGAAATCGCCAGCATCTCTCTGGTTATGGCCTGATTTTTTTTGGCCGACACGATCCGCACAATTGCCTCGGAGGATCTGCGGTGCAGATCCTTTTGCGCGGCCAAATATTCGATGGACGTACTACAAATGAATCAACATTGATTTTTAATACCTATTTACTCTGAATACGATTTCATTAGAAATTGATGTTCAGGGTGAATTCACAGGTTCTGCAATTCAATTTAACCCCACTTCTTCACGCTCTAGGTGGAATCCCTGTTGGTATTGTATGTATATTGTAATTGCTTGTAAGCGCCATATTTATATCCCCCACTGCCGGCATGGCGGCGCGTGAGGTCTATAGCATTCAGAATGACGCCATTGACCGCGCAACCTGCGTGCGCCAGCCTTCGAACGCTTTCATTCAATTCACCCAATTGGGTTTTTTCCGCGCGCGCAACCAATAACAAGGTACTGGCGAGTGGGGCGACCGAAGCGGTATCGGCCGCCACTAGGACCGGGGCGGTGTCGATGATCACCAGGTCGTATTGGGGCGAGAGCTTTTCCAGCACCTGAACAAAGGAACTGCTGGTAAGCAGCTCCGCCGGATTAGGCGGCAGCACGCCGGTGGTGATGACGTCCAGGTTCGGCAGGCCCGAGGGCCGGATCGCCTGTTCGGGCGCGAGCGTGCCTGCGATCAGTTCCGACAATCCCGAAGACCGCGGAATCGAAAGGAACTGGTTGACGCGGCCTTTTCGCAAGTCGGCGTCGATGAGCAGCACGCGTTTTCCGGTGGCCGCGGCAATGGTCGCGAAATTGACCGAGATGAAGGTCTTGCCCACGCCCGGCGTCGCGCCCGTCACCAGGAGGCGGTTGTCGGTGGCCTCCAGCATCGCGAACTGCAGCGCGGTTCGCAGGCTGCGCAGGCTCTCCACCGCCGGGTCTTCGGGCTGCAGGTGCGAGAGCACGTGCAAGCCGGGCGCCTTGGCGTCGATGCGCCGGTCGATCGCGCGCTGCGCCGCGCTCAGCGGAATGCTGCTGTACACGTTGAGCCCGGTGTGGGTCTCGATCTCGCCGGGGTTGCGGATGCCGCCGAAGAAGGAAGCGCGCGCCACCGCCGCCGCAACGCCCGCCGCCAGCCCGAGGAAAGCGGCGAGCAGGACCACCAGCGCGGGCTTGGGCCACACCGGCTCTTCCGGAACGATGGCCTCGTCGAGCAGGCGCACATTGCCCACCTTGCCCTCCTTGGCCAGCCGCATCTGCAGCGAGCTGTTGAGCAACGACACGTACAGGTCGGTGTTCACCTTGATGTCGCGCTGCATGCGCACGGTGTTCTGCTGCAGCTCGGGCATCTTGCGGATGCGCGCGTCGATGCCGGCGATGGCGCTTTTCCAGGCCTTCACCTGTGCATCGAGCGTCTGGATGCTCGGGTGCTCGTCGGTGAAGCGCGCGGCGAGTTCGCGGCGCTTCTGCTCGGCCTCCAGCAGTTTGGATTGCAGGTCGACCGTTTGCGTCAGCGCGTTCCTGGCCTCGTCGTCCAGGCTCACCGTGCCGTTCTGGTTGCGGTAGCGGTTGTAGGTGTCTTCGGACTGCTCCAGCTGCTTCTTGAACTGCGGCAGCGCCGTATCGAGGAAGCCCAGCGTCTTCTCGGCTTCGGCGGCCTTGCGCTCCATGTTCTGGCGCACGTAGAGACGCCCGATCTCGTTGAGCAGCTGCGTGAGCTTTTCGGCGTCGGGGTTCTTCCAGCTGACGTCGAGCACGCCCGACTGCTTGCCCTTTTCGACCACCTTCAGGCTGTCCTGCAGCGACAGCAGCGTCTGCTGCGTCGACGAGCGCACGAGCGTGAACTGCGCGCCGGGCTTGCCGGCGATGTCGCTCACCATCAGCTGGATGCTGCCCTTGGGCACATCGGCCACGAGCAGCTTGCCGACCGTGCCCTTCATCGGCGTTTCGATGTCGGGGTTGCTCAGCTCGTACTGGCCGTCGGCGCCGAGGGTGAGCTTGAAAGGCTTGTCGTCGAAGTCCGCGGGCACGTCGAAGCGCGGCACCAGGATGCGCTCGGTGCCGGTCACATAGCCGGACAGGCCGAGGAAACCCGGCTCAGACAGTTCGGTCGCGCGGCGCGAGAGCCAGTTGCCCACCACGGGCGCGTAGCGCGGCCGCGCGCTGATGTAGAGCTTGGTGTTCTCCACCGCCTTGCCCAGGATGGCGCGCGAACGGAGGATTTCGATCTCGCCCGCCGCCGGCGTCTTCACGCTCAGGAGCGACGAGGCTGCATCGCCCAGAAAGCTCCCCGCCGAGTTGCCCGAGTCTTCCACCTGCACCGCAAGGTTCGCCTCGTACACGGGCTTGGCCATCAGCGCATAGGCCACGCCCAGCGCCAGCGCGACCGCGAACACGGCCGCCACCAGCCAGCGGTTGTCCACCAGGATGTCCAGGTACTCCGCGGGATTGATTCCGTCGCCGTCGTCTTCCAGCGCCTGCATCGGCACGGCGGCTTGCGAGGGTACGTTCATGTCGATTGCTGCTCGGGTTGTGTGATTTTCAGAATGCGGTCGGTCCATGCGCGCGCGCCGGACTCGATCTGCGCAAGCACCTGCGCGAACACGAGCTCGCTCTGCCGGTAGGGGTCGGGCACGTCCTGGCTCATGTGTTCGGCCAGGCGGAACACCTTGCCGCGCACGAAGGGATAGGCCGACTCCAGGTGCCGGCGCTGCGCCAGATCCATCACCAGGATCAGGTCGGCCTGGCGGCACAGCAGCTGGCTCACCTGTTGCGCGACGTGGCCCGAGATGTCGATGCCGCGCTGGCGCATCAGCTTCTGCGCGGTCGGGTCGGCCGGCTGGCCGATGAGCGCGCCGGTGCCCGCGGACACCACGCGCAGATCCGGCAGTCCCGCGGCGAGCAGCCCCTCGGCCATGGGGCTGCGGCAGATGTTGCCGATGCAGACGGTGAGCACGCTTTTCATCGGTTGTTCACGTTGATGCGGTCGGCAATGTCGAGCACTTGCGCGGCCGGCAGGATCAGGCTGGCCACGCGGTTCCAGCTCACCAGCGGCACCGAGTCGATGTAGACCACGTCGCGCGGCTGCAGCGCAAAGCGGTCGGCCAGCGCCAGCGCGGCGGGGTTCTTCGCGTTCAGGTGAAACACCGAGGGCCCGCCCTGCGCCCGGTTGCGCACCACGTAGATCTGCCCGGTGTTGGCCGTGCCCAGGCTCGCGCTGCCGGCTTCGCCGAGCGCCTCGTTCAGGCTCAGGCGGCCGTTGTGCATGGTCAGCGCCGAGGGGCGCAGCACCTCGCCCATGACCACCACCTTGTTCTCGTCGCGGTTGCGCACCTGCACCATGTCGCCGTTCTGCAGCGGAATGTCGGCCGCGGTGGCGCCCAGGTCCTGCAGCCGGGGCAGATCGATGAGCGTGGTGCGGTCACCGCGCGTGAGCGTGACGAAGGAGCGGTCGCCGTTGGCGGTGATGCCGCCCGCGCGGTTGAGCGCTTCGGCCAGCGTCATCGGCACGTCGGTGAACACCTGCAGGCCCGGCTCGCGCACTTCGCCTTCGACGAACGCGCGTCGGCTTCTGAACGACTGGATGCGCACCGTGACCTGCGGCGCCTTGATGTAGGTGGCGATGCGCTGGGCGATGAGGTCGGAGGCCTCGATTTCGGTCAGCCCCTGCAGCTTGACGCGGCCGATGTACGGAAAGCTGATCTGCCCCGTGGCGCCGACGATGAAGCCCGGCGCCACGCTGATGCCCGTGGGGTCGGCCTGCTGGCTGATGACGGCGCCGGCGCTGGGCAGCAGCTCGGGGTGGTCGTAGACGATCACGCCCACCACGTCGCCCGGGCCGATGGTGTAGGCCGGCGCCTGGCCGAAGAGCGCCTTCACGTCGGGCGAAATGGCGGTGGGCTGCGCGTCGGCCATGGCGCGGATCAGCGCCGGCGAAATGGCCGTCATCGCGCCTTCCGGTGCGCCGTCGGCGGCAAGCGCCGGCGGCGGGCTCTGGTCGGGCTCGTAGGCGCCCACCGAGCCGAAACCCGGTGCGCAGGCCTGGAGCATCGACGCGACGGCCAGGGCGACGGTCCACCCCATCAGGTACACGTAGCGTGTCAAATTGAACTCCATTGCAAAACTGGTTTTTCTTTCAACTGCGGTTCATATGCAAAGGTCGAGCCCGGTTTGCGGGACGCGTCCTTTTGCCGCGGTGCACCTGAAGCCAGGCGAATGCCTTGGAGCGGTGCACGATGAAAACTGAATTGTCGCTGCCTCGGATAACCCCGTTTTTCGTGGCAAAGACGAAATATGAGTGTCAATTCGTGGACCGGCCGTGTCCGGCACGGTGTTTCGCGGCACAGCTGCTTCAAAGGCCCCTTTTTCATTGGAGAAAGAGGTCTTGAAACTTCATTCCGGAATCCAATTTTTGCGACTGGAATAAGCACTTATTAATTACCTCCGACAGTGGGGAGATCGTGGTGCCCACACCACGAAAGTCGTTCTTTCAGGGTTTTTGATCTTGCATGCGGTTTTGTAAGAATTTGTGAAATCCTTACTTCTCCAGAGGGAGATGCCAGGCAACCGGGCAAGGTACCCTCCGCAGGTGGTAGGCGGCAGCACCATTTCAGTGAGATCGAAAATGGGCTTCGCGCCCCATTTCGATGACTTGTAGGTTTTTAGATTTACTCGGAAATTTCGCCCCATGCCGAACCACAAAAGCACCAGGAATGTGCAAGCATCGCGCGAGAAATCAAATGAATAATTTCAGCTTCAATTTGAATTGAAGTTCTTGTAATGTTTTTTAATTCAGTCATCCGGGCGACATGAATATTTCGCGGCACGGTCATGCAGGGCGCGTCTAATTGTCTTGGCGACAGGACAAATCAAACAAAAGAATTCATATCCGAAAGAAACGCCATTGCAGGCGAAATCGGAGAATTGCAGGCGCTTATTGCGCGGCAAGACGCATGGCTCGGCAGGAAGCCAGGTGAAATGAAAAAGGCCTCACCGGGAGGCCTCTGATCGAGCGGGCGAAGGCAGCGGAGGCCGCGCCAGGCGGTGCTTTACTGCTCTTGGTCGTCCCCGACCTGACCGAGCTGGTTCTTGGCGGAGCGCACGCCCCGCAGCACAAGAATGAGCGTGACGCCAACCAGCACCAGAAACACGGCCAGCGCCCAGCCGCCCATGCCAAAGGCCCACCACCAGAACAAACCGCTCAGGGGCAACAGCACCAAGGCCAATAGAAGTTCGATGATGATCAAGCGCATCTGTCTCTCCCCTTCGCTCAAGCGCGTGTGTAGTTCCTGAACGTGTAAAAAATCGCTACGCGCGGCGGGTGCGAGAGGATAGCCGAAGAAAAGACAAGCATAGGCAGCCCATCGGGGGCTGCAAGGCGAGTATCGAAACCGAAGCTGCGCGCCGCCTGACCGCGGCAACGCACAGCGACTGCGGCAGCTCAGTCTTCGATGGCCCCGATACCTTGCCGCTTGAGTTCCGCAGGGTGCTCCTGCGAGGTCTTGGCTGCGCCCGGCGCCCGTCACCGAAAAATCGGAATCGTCCGACATTCGATGCGGCACGCCCCGCCTTACATTCCCGGCTCCTGCACCGTCTTGCGTTTCGTCACAGATCGGTCGACCGAAAAAGGAGCTATTGAAATGACCATGACCTTGCTCAAGCAAATCGCGGGTTCCCGACTGCCCGCGTCGTACTACCGCAACGAAGACATCGACGCCGTCCGCGTGCTGCGCGCCGCCGGGCTGGTCGTCGCGCTGGTTCCCTCTCGCACCAACGATGCGCCCTGCAGGTCGGACGCCTGGCCGGCGGCCCAGGTGCTGGCCATCACCCAGAAGGGGCGCGAAGAGCTCGCCCGCTTCGACTACCCCCAGCCCCTGCCCCGCCCGCCGCGCTGGCGGTTCCGGATGCCGAAGATCAAGACGGCCGGCTTCGGCCCCTTCGGCGCCGGGTCCGCGTCGTCCGCTTCATCCTCCGCCTCGCGCGAAACCGCCAGGCCCCAGTAAGACACCCGGCGCGGCGTGCTGCAAAGGGGTCTTGAAACCCGTTTTGCAGCACCTAGATCACTCCACGGAAGCGCGGGAACGCTCCCGTGCTCCGTTGTCCAACTTTTTTCGACGGAGGTTTTCGCCATGTATCGGTCCTTGTTTCCTCGCGACCTGTTCGCGGAGATGGATCGCCTGCAGCGCGACGTGCAGCAGGCCTTCGATCTGTCTCCCACCATCCGCGGCTTTGCCCGCAACGGCTTTCCGGCCCTGAACGTCGGCAGCACGCCCGAAGCACTGGAGATCTATGCGTTTGCGCCGGGCGTGGACCCGGCCACGCTGGAGCTCAGCCTGGAGCGCGGGCTGCTCACCATTTCCGGCGAGCGCAAGAGCCCGCTGCCCGAGGCCGGCGAGAAAGCGGCGGTTCACATCAACGAGCGCTTCGAGGGCGCGTTCCGCCGCGTGATGACGCTGCCGGACGACGCCGACCCCGACGCCGTGGACGCCAGGCTGCAGGACGGCGTGCTGCACATCACCGTGCAGCGCCGTGCGAGCGCGCAGCCCCGCCGAATCGCCATCCAGTGAACTTCGACGAAAAAATGAAGGAATGAACGAAGGAAGGAACATCGCCATGAACAGCACCATGCAGAAATCACCCGACGCCTCCGCCGTAGCCGCCGGCCGCGCGCAGCAGCCGCACGCCCGCTACAGCGAAGCGGCACTGACGCCGGCCGTGGACGTGATCGAGGACACCAACGGCATCACGCTCTACGCGGACCTGCCCGGCGTGAGCCGCGACAAGCTGAACCTGCACGTGGAAGCCGCGACGCTGACGATCGAAGCCGAGTCCGACCTCGCCGTGCCCGAGGGCCTGAAGACCAGCCACACCGAAGTCGGCCTCGGCCGCTTCCGGCGCGTGTTCACCCTCAGCAAGGAACTGGACACGCAGAACGTTGCGGCCGAGCTCGCGCAAGGCGTGTTGAAGTTGCGAATACCCAAGGCCGCGCATGCGCAGCCGCGGCGGATCGACATCCGGGTGAACTGAAAAAATTGGACAGCTTCGGCTGTCCAATTTTTTAGCGGGCAAGGGGGGCGGGCAGGCTGCACAGCCGGGGAGTCAGGCCCCGGCGTAGCGCGCGCACTCCGCAAAGAATTCGTCGAGCTGCGTGGACTTGTCGAACACCCCGTCGGCACCGAGCGCCAGGCACCGCGAGCGGACTTCGGCGGTCGGGTAGTTCGTGAGCACCAGCACATGCTGATGGGGAAGCCTGTCCATGCAGCGGCGCAAGACCGTCAGGCCCGACCCGTCCGACAGGAAGATATCGACCACCGCCAAATCCCAGACATCGCCGTGCGCGTCGAAGGCTTTTTCGGCTTCCAGCGGAGAATCGGCCACCGCGATGACTTCGGCGCCGACGAGATCTTCCAGCGCCGGGATCAGGTTGTCCCGAATCGTCTGGCTGTCTTCGACAAGAATGGTGGTAAGAGGCATCGGGACTTGCGCGACTGCGCCTGATCCAGGCTTTGCATGAATGATTGAAAAACAGCACCGGCTGAACTTGTGACTCTTATCCACGATGCGCCGGGTTGGGCGCTGTAGTCCCGCGCCGCGACTCCGTGAGATTCGGGTCTGGGTTAAAACCTCCACGACGTTGATGAACGTCGACGTCCACGCACAAAGGAATCGATATGCCGGCCAAACGCCACCCTGTTGCGCCCAACAAAGGCTCCGCTGAAGAGAACGCCGTTGAGCAAAGCAAGCAGGTCGCCGAGGAAATCAAGGAAGCCGCCGACGATCTGGTGGTGGTGCATGCCGTGCTGGACAAGGAACTGACCGACAAGCACCGCTCCAGCGAGGTGGACCAGGCCGTGGCCCACACGGAGAAGATCGAAAAGCGTTTGAGCAAGTCGGCCAAGGCCCTGGACGAGGTCAATCGCAAGCTGGAAGGCAAGAAGGCCGGCACCGGCCAGGTCAAGCCCGCGAAGCGCTGAAGGGCCTCCGCGCCCTGAGCGGCCGGCCGATGCCGCTGCTGCGCAGCCGTTGCTCTTTTTCTCTGGTGCTCGCTTTCTCCGTCAGCCGATGGCGGACTGACCAGCGCCTGACCAAGTCACGAAACCGTCACTGCGGCTCTCTAGATTAACCATTTCCACGTATCTAGAAAGCCCCAAATGAAAAACCCGGCCGATCCCAAAAAGATCGACTTCAACGACGAAGACTCCAACACTTCGCCCAACCCGACCTTCGATACGGTGCTGGCTGCGCGGCTGAGTCGCCGCGGCCTTCTGCGCGGCGGCGTCGGCACGGCCGGAACGGCCCTGCTGGGCGGCTTGGCCGTCGCAGGCTGCGGCGGCGGCGGGAGCAACGGCGTTGCCTTCCCCGTCCTGCCGCCCGCACCGGCACCTGCTCCGCCCCCCGCACCGGCCCCGCAACCTCCCACCGAGAAGCTTCTCGGGTTCGGCGCGGTTGCCAAGAGCCTGGCGGACGTCGTCTCCATTCCCGCCGGCTACTCCTTCAGCGTTCTCTACGCCCTGGGCGACCCGCTGACCGCTGGCACCGCGGCATACAAGAACGACGGCACCGACACGGATTTCGAGAACCGCGCCGGCGACCATCACGACGGCATGGAGTGGTTCGGCCTGGACGCGAGCGGCAAATACTCCCTCACGTCCGCCGATCGCGGCCTGCTGGCGATCAACCACGAAGCGACGACCGACGAAAAGCTCAGCTCGTTCTTCCTGCACGCCAACGGCGGAACCTCGACGCTGCCGCGCCCCGCTGCAGAAGTCGACAAGGAAATCGCCATTCACGGCATCGCCGTGGTCGAAGTCGCCAAGACATCGAACAAGTGGGCGACGGTTCCGGGCTCCAGCTTCAACTTCCGCCTGACGCCGCTGAGCGACATCGAGATCGCAGGGCCTGCACGCGGCAACAGCCTGATGGTCACCAAGTATTCGACCAACGGCACCCGCACGCGCGGAACGCTGAACAACTGCGGCACCGGAAAGACGCCCTGGGGCACCTTCCTCACCGGCGAAGAGAACTGGTTCGGTTACTTCACACGCAGCGCCACCGACGACGCGGCCCGTGCCGACAAGAGTGTCGTGGCGCTCAAGCGCTACGGAAGCGCCCAGGGCGGTGCATCGCGCCACGGCTGGGAAAGCGCGGGAGCCGACGACAAGTACGCACGCTGGATCATCAGCAAGACCGGCGCGTCGGTCGACGGAAGCGACGACTACCGCAACGAACTCAACGGCATGGGCTACATCGTCGAGATCGATCCGTTCGACAAGAACAAGTCCGCTCGCAAGCGCACCGCGCTGGGCCGCTTTGCCCACGAGAGCGCCGCGTTCGGCGTGCCGACGGTCGGCCAGCCCCTGGCCGTCTACATGGGCGATGACGCCCGCAACGAGTACATGTACAAGTTCGTCTCCACCGCGCTGTGGACGGCCGCGGACGCGAACCCGGCGGACCGCATGGCAACGGGCGACAAGTACCTGAACGACGGCAAGCTGTACGTCGCCAAGTACAACCCGGACGGAACCGGCGTGTGGCTGGAACTGAGCATCACGAACCCCACCGTCGCTGGCTACGCGACCTACGCGTTCGCCGACCAGGCCGATGTTTCGATCCATTGCCGCCTTGCAGCCGATGCGGTCGGCGCGACCAAGATGGACCGGCCCGAATGGGGCGCCGTGAACCCGGCCAACGGCGAGATCTACCAGACGCTGACCAACAACAGCAACCGCCGGATCGACCCGAGCGGCTCGTCGCAGCTTGCGCCCGACGCGGCCAATCCGCGCGCCTACACGGACATGAAGGGCGCAACGGCGCAGCAGGGCAACCCGAACGGCCATCTGCTGCGCATGAAGGAAGGCAGCGCGGGCGGCGCGGCCACGACCTTCACCTGGGACATCTATCTCCTGGGCGCCGAGGCCGGTGCCGACCAGAGCATGGTCAACATCTCGAACCTCACGGCCGACCAGGACTTCTCGAGTCCCGACGGCCTGGCGTTCAGCCCTTCGACAGGCATCTGCTGGATCCAGACGGACGACGGCGCCTACACCGATGTGACCAACTGCATGATGCTCGCCGGCCTGCCCGGCAAGGTCGGCGACGGTGGCGCCAAGACCCTGAGCTACACCAAGGCAGACAGCAGCAAGCTCGATGTGCTGACCCAGGTGGGCAAGGCCGCGACGCCCGACACGCTCAAGCGCTTCCTGGTGGGTCCGTCGGCATGCGAGCTCACGGGCTTCTGCGAAACGCCCGATGGCAAGGCGATCTTCGTGAACATCCAGCACCCGGGCGAGACCACGAAGCAGGCCGACATTGCCGACCCGTCGAAGTACTCGAGCCGTTGGCCCAGCAACGCCGGCTATGGTGCCGGTTCGCGGCCGCGCTCTGCAACCATCGTGATCACGAAGGACGACGGCGGACGCATCGGTACCTGATGGAGCCACGCGGCGCTGCGAAGCGCCGCCTTCTTCAAAGTCAAAAGGGGCGCACGGCGAAGGTCGTGCGCCCCTTGTTGTTCAACCCCGCGCCACGTCGATCACCGCCTTCGCAAAGGCGTCGGGCGCCTCCTGCGGCAGGTTGTGGCCGATGCCGCCGCTGACCAGCCGGTGCTCGTAGCGTCCCGAGAACTTCTTTGCATAGGCGCTGGGTTGCGGGTGCGGCGCGCCGTTGGCGTCGCCTTCGAGCGTGATGGTCGGCACGCCGATCACCGGTGCCTTGGCGAGCCGGTTCTCCAGCGCCTGGTACTTCGCCTCGCCATCGGCCAGGCCCAGGCGCCAGCGGTAGTTGTGGACCGTGATGGCCACATGGTCGGGGTTGTGCAGGGCCGCGGCGCTGCGCTCGAAGGTGGCCGCATCGAAGTTCCACTGGGGCGATGCGGTCTGCCAGATGAGCCTGGCGAAGTCGTCGCGGTTCTTCTCGTAGCCAGCGCGCCCGCGCTCGGTCGCAAAGTAGTACTGGTACCACCACTGCAGCTCGGCCTGCGGCGGCAGCGGCGTCTTGCCGGCCTCCTGGCTGCCGATGAGGTAGCCGCTCACGGACACCAGCGCCTTCACGCGTTCGGGCCAGAGCGCGGCCATGATGCACGCCGTGCGCGCGCCCCAGTCGCAGCCGGCAACGGTGGCGACCTGGATCTTCAGCGCATCCATCAGCGCGATGATGTCCACGGCGACCACCGACTGCTGCCCGTTGCGCGGCGTGTCGGCCGACAGGAAACGGGTGGTGCCATAGCCGCGCAGGTACGGCACGACCACGCGAAAGCCCGCGGCCGCAAGCAGCGGCGCCACGTCCACGAACATGTGGATGTCGTAGGGCCAGCCGTGAAGAAGAATGACCGGCGCGCCGTCGGCCGGACCGGCCTCGAAGTAGCCGATGTTCAGGCCGCCGGCCTCGATGCTCCTGAGCGGCTCGAGTCGCCTGGCGGTGCCTGCAGCGGCGGCGCCGGCGGTCGATTGAGCGAAAGCGGGCAGTGTCGACGCCAGCTGGGCGGCGGCGATGCCGAGCGCCGCCTTGCCGAGGAACGAGCGGCGGGGCAGCGGCTTGGAAACAGTCATGTGGGATCTCCTGAAATCCGAAGTGAGTGAAGCGCACCCTGGCGGGTGATCGGCGCGATTCTTCGGTGGCAGGACCGCCTGGCTGCCGGCTTTCGTATGCCTGTGTATCCGCGCCGGCCTGGCCGACACTAAGTTTCAATGGCAGGCGTTCACGCGGCGTCAGCGGCCACGAAGCGGCGCTGGCGCATCCACTTGGTCATGACCCATTTTTCGCCCCGTGCCACGGCCGCGCTGGCGTGCAGGGAGCGTGTGTCGACGCGGCCGTTGTCGTCGCCGTACTCGAAGTAGCAGGCATTGCCGCGAACCGGCGAAACCGCCAGGCCCAGTTGCGGAAAGACGGTTTGGCCGCCCTCCGGCACATCGTTGAGGTAAGTCACCAGCGTGCTCACGCGCTGGCCGCTGCGCGCAATGGATTCGCGGTTGGCGGCGTTGGTGGGCGCCAGGTAGTCGTGGTGCGGCTCGCTGCCCGCGCCGCTCGGGTAGTACAGCAGCTGCAGGCCCTCGCCGTTTTCCAGCGGCAGGTTCATCAGCATCGACAGGCGCCGGTCGAGGCGGGCGACCAAATCGTTCTCGCACAGGCGAAAGAACATGCCCCAGCTCGCGCGCCTGTCGCTCACCACATCGCGGCCGCTCGCCGGATCGACCAGCGTGGAAGGCGTCAGGCGCGGCCGCGCCATGTCGATGAGGGCCTTGCATTCGTCGGCGTCCACGACGTTGCCGAGCGCGGCGAACACCGGGTCATCGCCGCGCGCGTGCACGACGATCTCGCGGTCGGCAGTCAGGATTCGCGTGCCCGGTGCGAGCCGCGCCACGGGCTTCATTGGGGCGTCGTCGGGCAGTTCGACGGCGTCGGCCGGCATGGCCCCGCCGCGTTGCCGCGCATCGATGAAGGCCGCGACGATGGCCTGCGCGGGGCGCTCGGCCATGCCCTTGCCCTGCATCGTGGCAACCAGCGCGTGCGGCGCCTGGCCGGCGTCGAGGTTGTGCGCGAGCCAGCGGCCCAGGTCGGGCGAGAAGCGGACGACGGTGCTCATGGACGGCAGCGCGTCAAACCGGCCCCGCGTGCGCGACCCAGCCCTTGTCGCCGAGCGTGAAGCCCTGGCGCAGTTGCAGCTTTCCGCCCGCGCCGTTGGCGATGCGCGCCACCATCGGAAACACGCGCTGCGCGTCGGCGCTCTGCATCCACGGTGCCGCGTCGATCCGGTAGGTGTAGCTCACCACGGCCATCTTGTGCTGTGCGTCGGAGGTGTCGAGCTTGACGTCGACGATCTTCTCGCGCTGAAGATGCGCCACGCAGAAGTCGTTGGCGTGCGCCGTGCCTTGGGCCGAGGACGGACGCGGCTTGTAGAACTTGCGGCCGGCCTCGGTCAGCTCGAAACGCTTGACCGCGCCGTCCGGGTTCTGGCTGCTCTTCGGTGCGGGGACGATGGTGCTGCGCACCAGGCCCAGCTGTTCCATCACCGGAAACTGCACGGCATGGCGCGCGCCGGAACCGGCCTCGGCTTCGGTCAGGTCGATGGGCCAGTCGAACATCGCAAGGCAGATGTCGCCGCGCTGGGCCAGGTAGTCGTCCAGCGGCGCCGCGAGGTTCTCGGCGGTAGGCGCGTTGGCATCGTGGTCGGTGCTGCATGCGGCGAGCGCGCAGACGATGGCGATGCTGGTCAGGGTCTTGATCGAAGTCCGGGTGGGTTGGCTCAGTTGGATGAAGCGGAGATTCATGGGGTCTCTGGTTGATGTTCGGGTAGCGGCAATCGCAGGGATTCAGTGCACATCGAGTTCGTCCGCAACCCAGCCGTGCGGCGTCAGGTGAACGCCCAGGCGTATCTGCATCGTTCCCTCGCGCTGGATGGCACGCGCCAGCAGCGGAAAGGCTTGCAGCACCTCGGGCGCACCGGCCCAGGGTTCAGGTGCGATGCGGTAGGTGAAGAGCAACGAGGTCGCGGTGCGGCCGTCGCGTGTCTGCGGCGGGTCCCAGCCGATCAGGCGGTCCAGGCTCAGGGTGGCCGCGCAGAAGTCGGCCGGGTGCTTGAGCGTCTGCGTCGTGGTGCGTATCACCACGGGCACCTGCAGGTAGTTCTTGCGCCCCGCCTCGGTCAGCGCGTATTCGCGGGCCGGCACGGCGGCCGCGGCGCTGCCGGCGGTGACTGCGACATCCTTGCCGCTCACCAGGCCCAGCTTCTCGAGCACCGGCATCTGCTGCGCGTCGGGCGCGTGCGACCCGGCCGCCACGGTGATCGGCCATTCGTATTTGGCCAGGCACACATGCCCGCGCTGCGCGAGGTAGTCGTTCGTCGCTGCGGTGAAGTTGTCGCGGTTGGCAATGCGCGCTTCTTCGTTGTCGCAACCCGCGAGCAAGGCCAGCGAGGCCAGCAGGCACGCGACAAGCACAGCGCTTCTGTTCGTCTTCACTTCACGCACCTGCCGGTGGTCGGTGCTGCGGCGGGCGGCTGGTAGCCATCGCTCAGCACGCCGAGAAAGCAGACCAGGTCGGCGATCTGCTGCGCCGTCATCACCGGCACGGAGCCGGGCTGGCGCGGCCGCGTGCCGCTGGCCAGCGTCTTGTCGCCGCCCTCGCCGGTGCCCATCGGCACTTCCTCGTCGATGCTGCCTTGCTGCGAGGCCGGCAGGTCGTTGTACTTGGCGACCGCGGCGCCCGGCACGTGGGTGGGTTGCAGCGCCCAACTGGGGTTGGCCTGCGGCGCTCCAGTGCCGTCCTTGTCAACGGGATACCAGTACTCCGGGTTGGTGTCCCGCGTGTTGTAGAAGTTGACGACCTGGTCCAGCGAGTGCAGCACGCCGTTGTGGAAGAACGCGCCCCGCGTCGCCACGTTGCGCAGCACCGGAACCTTGAACATGCCGCAGTACGGGTTGGCCGTGCCTGGCGTGGCGGGCATGTGGTCGGTGCGGAAGGGGCCGCACAGCCCCATGTCGAAGTACTTCGGGTCGTCGTTGGCCGGGATCGGGTCCGGGTTGTTCGGGATCGACCTGTCGTTGCGCGGCGCACCCAGGGCCTGGTAGGTGAAGTCGGTCATCAGGCCGGTGTTGCCGTTGAAGTTGGCGCCCGTGTAGTGGCAGCCCGAGCAGTTGGCCACGCCGGTGCTGTGAAACACCACCTCGCCACGCTGCTCGGCCGGCGTCAGCGTGCCGCCGATCTTGTTGAAGACATGCAGGTCGTACTTGCTGCTGTACGGATGAAAGCTCAGGTCTTCGGTCTCCAGCGCCTGGATCGCGCGGCCGAGGGCGTCGAAGGCGACATCGGTATGGTCGAACACATCGGCACCGAAGGCCTGCCTGAACAGGCCGGCATAGGTGCTGGCCCGGACCGCCTTCACGACCGCTTCCTTGGACGGGTTGTTCATCTCCAGCGGGTTGAGCAGCGGCATCCCGGCCTGCGTTGCCAGCGTTGCCGCACGGCCGTCCCACATGAAGCCGCCACCCGGCGAGTTGGAGGTCACGCCGTCGGGGTTGGGCGCGTCGTCGCTGAAGGCGGGCGTCGATTCCTTGTAGCGCAGCGAAGGCACGGCGCGCGCGCCGGTCTTCGTGACATCGGAACCCAGCTGCACCGAGATGCTGTTCGGCGGACCGTAGGCGTACTGCGGGTCGTGGCAGCTCGCGCACGACATGTTCCTGCCGCCCGACAGGTTCTTGTCGAAGAAGGCCTGCTGCCCGACCTGGGCGGCCAGGCTCAGGAGCGGCGTGCGGGGCGCGGCGCTGACGGCGGTGTTTGCCGCCGTGGCCGAGCCCTTGCCCTGGCATCCCGCCAAGGCCAGCAGCGCCACCGACAGCGCCATGCCGAACGGGGCGAACTTGCCGAGGACCAGATTCATCATTGACCGTTGCATCTCAAGAACTGCGGAAAGAAATCCGGGGGCCGCACGGCCCCCGGTGCTTTCTCAAATCGGTCTTCGGCTTACCGGGTCGCCCAGACGTTGGTCTGGCTCGCGTCGGCGCCGACTTGCGGGATCACCTGCCCTTCCAGCTTGCCGGTGGCGGCATCCTGCACGCCGTCGATGTCGTTCGCGTACAGCTTCTGGGTGTAGTTGGCCGGGATCACATACGCATGGTTGATCGGCCGCACCGAGTCGAAGTGCGTGTCTGCGCTGTTCTGGTATTCAGGCAGCGCAAGGATGTTGGCCGTGATGAAGGCTTCGGTGTATTTGGTGCGGTTCAGGTACGACGCATCCACGGCCGGGTCGGCGATCTGGAACATGTCCTGCAGCGTGCGCAGGAACGAGAAGTGGCTGTAGGCGTCGCTGTCGGCCACCTGCTTTTTCGCCGTGCCCACGTCCTGCTGGTTGGACATGATCCCGAAGATCGAATTGCCGTGGCCGAAGTTGCCCTGGGCGTAGTTGGGCGGCGGCGCGGTGCCGGTCGCCTTGCCGCTCGCGTCCACGGTCACCGGCGTGGCGCCGGAGGTCGGGCCGCCGGCATTCCAGCCGCAGCAGGAGCCGTTGCTGCCGCCCTCGCCTTCGTCGTACATCACGACGATCGCCACGCGCTTGTTCGGGTTCTTCCACAGCGCCGAGCTGCGGATCCTGTTGACCACCATGCCCAGGTAGATGTCGGCGCGCAGGGTGCCGGCGGCCTGGCCGTCGTTGTTGGTGTTGGCGCAGCTCGTGTCGGCGCCGACGCCGTGCATGTCGTCGCACTGGTCCGGAACGATGAAGTTGATGTTGCCCACATCGCCCGCGGCCAGGTCCTTGCCGAACTGGTCGTAGATCCAGCCGCCGGGTACCGGGTAGATCGAGGACTTGAGCCAGTCCGCTTCCTGGTACTGCGTGCCGAAGATGGTGCGGTTGTTGGCCACGAAATCCGGCAGGCTGCGCGCGCCCTGGAAGGCGATCGACGGGCCGTGCTTGACCTTGTAGAGGCCACCCTGCGCGGCGAAGTTGGGCGAGCCGACGAGCGTGGGCGGGGCGGAGCCGTCGAGCCGGGTGGCGCCCTTGAGCTTGCTCGAGTCGTAGGTGGCGGTCACGGCGTTGTCGACGACGCTGTCGGAGCGCACATCCTGGCCGGGGTTCATCGACTCGCTGTAGGTGCGGATGGTCAGGCCCGCCTTGGACATCGCGGTGAACAGGTTGGCGCCCGGCACGTTGTGCACGGTGCCGCCGGTCGGGTTGTCGCCACAGGTGGTGTCGGCCGGAGCGTATCCGGCGCGATTGATCTTGTTGGCCGGCGGGAGCTTGGCCTGGGCGGGCATCACCTGGCCGTCGGAGGCCGTGCCGCCGGCGAATTCGACGTCCTTGATGTCGTAGGGCGCGACGGCACCGCAGCCGAACCAGTTGTCGTCGTGGATGCCGAAGTCGTCGCCGCCGCCCAGCGCGGTGTAGTTGGGCTCGGACGGGTTGCCGGTCGAGTAGTAGGTCTTCAGCTGGTTGTAGTTGGCGAGGATGTAGTTGATGTTGGCCGCGCGCGGGTTGCCCAGGATCACATCGGTCGACTTGTTTTCTTCGACGATCACGAAGATGTTGTCGTAGGCCGGCACGCCTTCCACGTTGAAGGCCGCCTGCTGTGCTTGCGCGAAGGTGATGGGCGCCTGCTTCTGCATCGGGCCCGTGGGCGTGGCCTGGGTGCCGTCGCGGTTGGTGAGCGTCACGCCCGAGAGGCCGGCCAGGCGCGGGTCGCCGCCCGGCACGGCCAGGTTGTCGGGGAACAGGTCCTTGCGGTCGAGCTTGGTCGTCGCGTAGGTGTAGCGGTTGGTCAGCTGGTTGCCTTCGTACAACGCCGCATATTGGCTGGCGCCGGCGAGGGTGTTGACGTCCGCCAGCGGGTCGGTGATCGAGGCCGTGCCCAGATTGAAGGCCGGGCCGTTCAGGCGCGCAGCAAGGTTGGCTTTTTCGGCCGCGTAGCTGCTGCCGTTGGCTTCCACCAGGCGCTGCGCTTCGCTCGACAGCGGGCTGATGACGATCTTGTTCGCGCCCTGGTCGGCGATCTGATCGGCCGAAGCGCGGAGGATCAGGTGGCTGGCCACGGCAGCGCCGGTGGCGGAGTTGGTCGCGGTGGTGCCGATGTCGGCCACCAGCGGTCCGGTGCGGGTGGTGGTGATCGTGAACTTTCCGCCGGGGTCGGTGACGGCCGAGGCTTCGCCGCTGTCGAGCACGCCGTTGCCGTTGGCATCGACGAAAACCGTGGCCTTCTGGTAGTAGCCGGCCTTGAGCGTCGGGTTGCCCGTGGTGCTGCCCGGCACATAGTCGCTGGCAGCCACCACGCCGCTGAGGGTGGTGCTGGTTTCACTGACGGGCGGGGTGACGATCGGGAAGAAGCCGCTGCTCCCACCGCCGCCGCCTCCGCACGCGGCGAGCACGCACGCCGCGACTGTGGTCAACGACGTGAATAAAACCTTCTTTTCGAAAATCGCCATATATATCTTGGGCGGTGAGTTATGGATGGTTTTGGCCGGTCTGCGTGGGATGCGCGGGCATCGTTCGCTTTGAGGACGACGCCAGATTCGGGAGAAATGTAGAAATTGCGGGTGACATCTGTGTGTCAAATGCGGGCGCTAATTCCTGCCTAATAAATACGGCAGGATGCGGCAATTCAAATTGCTCTATAGAGTCAGCCTGACCAGCAACTGACTTTTGAACGAGTCGGAATTGGGCCTCGATTGAAGCGATTTCAGAGGGAGCCGACCTGCCCCGCCTGAGGCATGCCGTTCAGGCGATAGCGGGCCCAGCGCAATGGCGAAGCACGGGACATCCTCGGTGTTTCACCGCGTCAATGGCAATTCAATCGATCAGGCTGTCGTATCCGAAAAAACTCTCGCACGCTGCTGCGTGGGAGTCATTGGATTCTTTTGACTTCTCCGCTCTGCAAGCAAGATGAAAGTCTTGCCCTGGCAGAACTACGCGCTGACGCAATATTTGCGCGCCAGCCAAATTGGCCCGGGCATTGGATTTATTTTTTTCCAATTTCCCGGCGGCATCCTTTGCGAAAGGAATGGAGATCCCATTCAATCCGCAAAAGATGCCTCCCCCTCACTCCACCGTCACGCTCTTGGCCAGATTGCGCGGCTTGTCCACATCGGTTCCGCGTGCGCAGGCCGTGTGATACGCCAGCAGCTGCAGCGGCACCACATGCAGGATCGGCGACAGCGCGCCGTAGTGCTCGGGCATGCGGATCACATGCAGCCCTTCGCTGGACTTGATCTTCGTGTCGCCGTCGGCCAGCACATACAGCACGCCGCCGCGGGCGCGCACTTCCTGCAGGTTGCTCTTGAGCTTTTCGAGCAGCGCGTCGTTGGGCGCGACCGCCACCACGGGCATCTCGCTGGTCACCAGCGCGAGCGGGCCGTGCTTGAGCTCGCCGGCCGCATAGGCCTCGGCATGGATATAAGTCACTTCCTTGAGCTTGAGCGCGCCTTCCAGCGCAATCGGGTAGTGCAGTCCGCGGCCCAGGAACAGCGCGTTGTCCTTGCGCGCGAAGTCTTCGGCCCAGCCGATGATCTGCGGCTCCAGCGCGAGCACCGATTGCAGCGCGACCGGCAGGTGGCGCATTTCTTTCAGGTAGCGCGCCTCGTCGGCCTCGGACAGAAGCCCCTTGCTTTGCGCGATGGCCAGCGTGAGCAAAAACAGCCCGGCCAGCTGCGTCGTGAATGCCTTGGTCGATGCCACGCCGATCTCCACGCCGGCACGCGTGATGTACGCCAGCTTGCACTCGCGCACCATCGCGCTGGTCGCCACGTTGCAGATGGTCAGCGTCTGCTCCATGCCGAGCGAACGTGCATGCTTGAGCGCGGCCAGCGTGTCGGCCGTCTCGCCCGACTGGCTGATGGTGACCACCAGCGTCTTCGGGTCGGGCACGGAGTCGCGGTAGCGGTACTCGCTGGCGATCTCGACCTGCGTGGAAATTTTCGCGATGCCTTCGAGCCAGTACTTGGCGGTGCAGCCGCTGTAGTAGCTGGTGCCGCAAGCCAGGATCAGGATCTTGTCGATGTCCTTGAAGACACGGTGCGCGCTGGCACCCGTGGCGCCGTCCTGCCCGATGCCGTCGAACAGCTCGGGCACGATGCCCGCCACGCCTTCGAGCGTGTCGCCGATGGCGCGCGGCTGCTCGAAGATTTCCTTCTGCATGTAGTGGCGGTAGGGGCCGAGTTCGGCCGCGCCGCTGTGGGCGTGCACGGTGCGCACCTGACGGGTGACGGGCTTGTGGTTCTTGTCGATGATCCAGTACTTGCCCGGCTGCAGGTCGACCACATCGCCTTCTTCCAGATAGACGATCTGGTCGGTCACGCCGGCCAGCGCCATCGCGTCGCTGGCGAGAAAGTTTTCCGCGCCGTCCTTGCCCGCGCCCAGGATCAGCGGCGAACCGGCGCGCGCACCGACCACGCGCTGCGGCTCGTCGCGGCAGATCACGGCGATGGCGTAGGCGCCTTGCAATTGCAGCACCGCGGCCTTGACGGCGTCGAACAGGTCGCCGTCGTAGAGGCTGTCGACCAGGTGGGCGATGACCTCGGTGTCGGTCTGGCTCTCGAACACGTAGCCCTTGGCCTCGAGCGCGGCGCGCAATGCCTCGTGGTTTTCGATGATGCCGTTGTGCACCAGCGCCACGCGGCCAGGGCGGGTGGACTGGGCGTCCGCGCCAGGGCCGTGGCTGAAGTGCGGATGCGCGTTGTGTACCGCCGGCGCGCCGTGCGTGGCCCAGCGCGTGTGGGCGATGCCGGTGAGGCCTTCGAGCTTGTCGTCACGAACCTGCGTGACCAGGTCCGCCACGCGCGAGGTGGTGCGCGCGCGCGTCAGGCCGCCCGCATGCACCGCCACGCCGCAGGAGTCGTAACCGCGGTATTCGAGACGCTGCAGGCCCTGGACCAGAACCGGAACGATGTTGCGATGGGACGCTGCCCCGACGATGCCGCACATGGTGAACTGCCTTTGAATGAACAAGAAGAAGGCCGATGGTAGAGAGGCGCCCGAAAAATATGCACTCGAAATTTATTTGATTTCGGACTTTTATTTCATCGAATGGCTGATATGGTTTTTTATTCCATAATTTCAATCCATATGGAATCAATCTCCCTCGATGCCACCGACCTTCGCCTGCTGGACGCCCTGCAGCGCGACGCCTCCCAAACCAACCAGCGGCTGGCCGCCGATGCCGGCATCTCGCCGCCGACCTGTCTTCGGCGCGTGCAACGGCTCAAGGACGAGGGCCTCATCGAGCGCCAGGTCGCGCTGCTGTCGCCCGACCGGCTGGCCGCGGTGCAGGGCCACGGTTTGCAGGCGGTGGTCGAGATTTCGCTGGACCGGCAGGACGCCGCTTCGCTCGATGCCTTCGAAGCCCGCGTGATCGCGGACGATGCGGTGCAGCAGTGCTGGCGGGTTTCGCCCGGCCCGGACTTCGTGCTCGTGGTCGCGGCGCGCGACATGCCCGACTACGGCGCGCTGACCCAGCGCCTGTTCACGAGCGACGCGAACGTGCGCAACGTCAAGGCCTTCTTCAGCCTCAAGCGCGCCAAATTCGAGCCTGCGGTGCCGCTGGCCTGAGGCCCGCTTCCATACGATCTTGCATCCGATCAACAAGAACCGTTCGGGCTGAGCTTGTCGAAGCCTCGCGCGGCGCTTCGACAAGCTCAGCGTGAACGGATTTATCTTTTCGAACGCAGCTTGGCATCAGGCCTTCGGCTTTTTCTGTGGCCGCTTCCAGTTGGGAAAGCTCATCGGCTTGCTGCGCGCGACGGTCAGCGCTCCAGGCTCGGTCGACTTGTTCACCGTCGAGCCGCCGCCGATGGTGCCGCCCGCGCCAATGGTGATGGGCGCCACCAGCACGCAGTTGCTGCCCACATGCACGTCGGCCTCGATCACGGTGCGGTGCTTGTTCGCGCCGTCGTAGTTGGCGGTGATGCTGCCCGCGCCGTAGTTGACGCGCTCGCCCACGGTGGCGTCGCCCAGGTAGGCCAGGTGGTTGGCCTTGGCGCCGGCGGCGAGCGTCGAATTCTTCACTTCGACGAAGTTGCCGATGTGCACCTCGGCGCCCAGCTGCGCCCCGGGCCGCAGGCGCGCGAACGGACCGACGAGCGCGCGCTCGCCCACCTTTACGCCGGCCTTCTCGCCGTCGATATGGGTGAACGGATGGATCACCGCGCCCGCTTCGATGCGCGCATTGGCGACGACGCAGTTGGCACCAATGCGCACGCCCTCGCCCAGCGACACCTGGCCTTCGAACACGCAGTTGACGTCGATCTCGACATCGGTGCCGCATTGCAGGGTGCCGCGCAGGTCGAAGCGGGTCGGGTCGGCCAGGCGAACGCCCTGCGCCATCAGCGCGTTGGCCTGGCGCAGCTGCCAGGCGCGTTCCAGCGCCGCAAGCTGCACGGGGCTGTTGATGCCCGCCACCTGGAGCGCATCGGTGGTGATGTGGGCGACCACCGGCACGCCGTCGGCGGCGGCGAGCTTGACCACGTCGGTCAGGTAGTACTCGTTCTGCGCGTTGCGGTTGTCCAGGCGCGCAAGCCAGCCCTTGAGCAGCCGCGCGGGCACGGCCATCACGCCGCTGTAGATCTCGCGCACGGCGCGCTGGGCCTCCGTGGCGTCCTTGTGCTCGACGATGGCGGTCACGGCGCCCTTGCCCCGATCCCCCGTGGCTGCGCGGATGACGCGGCCGTAGCCGGTCGGGTCGTCGAATTCGATGGTCAACAGCGCAAGCCGCTCGCCCGCGCTGGCGGCGACCAGCGCCCTCAAGGTGTCTTCGCCGATCAGCGGCACGTCGCCCGAGAGCACCACCACCGTGCCGTCGTCCGGCAGCAGCGGCACGGCCTGCTGCACGGCATGGCCGGTGCCCAGCTGGGGCTCCTGGCGCGCAAAACGCGGGGTGGCGCCGCCCACGGCGCCTGCCATGGCGGCTTCGACTTCGGCCGCGCCGTGGCCAGTGATCACCACCACATGGCGGGCGCCGATGCGGGCGGCGGTGTCGGCCACATGGGCGATGAGTGCGCGGCCGCTCAAACGATGCAACACTTTGGGCAGTTTGCTTTTCATGCGCGTGCCCTTGCCGGCCGCCATGATCACCACGTCGATCGGCCCCTGGATGTCTTGCTGCGGAGTCTGATTCATGCTTTTTTCTTTCCCGAGTCGTTGCGCGAAGCTGGCGCGAATTATCGGCGTCGTCGCATTGATCGCCGCGCTGGGCGCCTGCAGCGCGGTCAAGCTGGCCTACAACAACCTCCCCGAGGTGAGCTATTGGTGGCTGGACGGCTACTTCGACTTCGACAGCACGCAAACGCCCAAGGTGCGCGACGAGCTCGCCCAGCTCCTTGCCTGGCACCGCCAGAACGAGCTGCCCAAGGTCATTTCGCTGCTGCGGGACGCCCAGGGCCTGGCGCCAGCCGAGGTCACGCCGGCGCAGGCCTGCAAGTTCGCCGACGGCATCCGCGAGCGCCTCCTGGCCGTGACCGAGCGCGCCGAGCCCGCCACCACCGAGCTGGCGCTGAGCCTGAGCGAATCGCAGCTGCAGCAGCTGGAGCGCAAGTACGCCAGGCTCAACGACGACTACCGCAAGGACTGGCTGGACCGCACGCCGGCCCAGGTGCACGAAAAGCGCTACGACCAGTTCCTCGACCGCTGGGAAGATTTCTACGGCCGGCTGACAGAGGCGCAGCGCGATCTGCTCAGGCAGCAGGTCGCGCAGTCGGTGTTCGACCCGCGCCTGGCCTTCGCCGAGCGCCGCAAGCGCCAGCAGGAGGCGCTGGCGATGCTGCGCGGCTTCAGCACCCAGAAGCCGTCGCCGGCCGAAGCGCGCGCGGCGCTGCATGCCTACCTGCTGCGCATCGCCGAGCCGCCGCCCGGGCCCTGGCGCGACCAGCAACAGGCCTTGCTGGAGGAAGGCTGCCGCAACCTCGTCGCCCTGCACAACAGCACCACCGCCAGCCAGCGCGAGCAGGCGGTGCGGCGGCTGCAGGCCTACGAGAACGATCTGCGCCAGCTGGTGGCCGCTCGCTGAAGGGCTTAAAGAAGGCGCGTCCGCCGCTCCGCTTTTCGGATCAGATCAGCGGCGTCGGCCGCATCGGGCGCTCGAAGTAGTCGCCCAGCGTCTCCAGCGCATGCGGCTCCAGAATGCGCAGCCAGCCGGCGTCCAGCTTGTAGAGCCCCAGCCGCTGCAGCCGCCGCAGCGTCTTGTTGGTGTGCACCAGAGAAAGCCCCAGCGCATCGGCAATGTGCTGCTGGTTGAACGGAAACTCCACCCAGCCGTCGCGCACCATGCCCACGCGCTCGGCGCGGCGATACAGGTGCATCAGCAGCATGGCGACGCGCTCGCCCGCGTTGCGCCGCCCGGTGGTGACCAGGTTGTCGTCCACCAGTTTTTCCTCGCGCGCGGCGAGCCAGGTGATGTCGTAGCCCAGCTTGGGCTGTGCATGGAACAAGGGCCAGAGCCGGTCGCGCGAAAAGGCGCAGAAGGTGGCGTCGGTGACCGCCTCCACGCCGTGCGTGTGGCCGTCGGCAAACTCGTCCTGCAGGCCGATGAAGTCGCCGGGCAGCAAAAAGCTCAGGATCTGCCGGCGCCCGTCGGTCAGGGTCTTGTAGCGAAACGCCCATCCCGAATAGAGCGTGAACAGCTGGGTGCTGGGCCGATGCTCGTCGATGATGGTGCCGCCGGCCTCCACGCGCCGGGCGCCGACGCGAAACGACTGAATGGTCTTGAGTTCTTCGTCGGAAGAAGGCAAAAAGGCATCGAGCCGCCGCAAGGCGCAGTCCTCGCAAGGGTTCGGCCCCTGCGGCGGGGAGGCGGCGAAGGGGTAGTCGTCGAATTTCACGCCTCACTATAGGCGCAAGCGCTATGTCTTTTTACATTTCCGAGCACTTCGCAGGTGTCTAGACTCCGCAGCGTTTTTACCTTTCCCGCCGCATGACCGAAGCCCAGCCCCTTCACGAGATCTTTTATTGCAGCCTGCTCGGCCAGGAACTGCCGGCCACCACCGTCGGTGCGATCGTGACCCGGGCGCGCGTGCGCAACGCGGTGCAGGGCATCACCGGCCTGCTGGTGTTCGACGGCATGCGCTTCTGCCAGCACCTCGAAGGCCCGCGCGAGGCTGTCCAGACCTTGATGCGCCGCATCGAGAGCGATCCCCGGCATGTCGAGGTGCGGGTGCTCTACGAAGGGCCGCTCGCGGAGCGCCGCTACAGCGGCTTCGGCATGGGCCTGGCCGAGAGCGAGGGCACCGACCTGATGGCCGGCGTGCACGCCCTGGACGGCGAAGCGGCGCTCAGGCAGTTCCTGGCGCTGCGGCCCAGTTTCGACATCAACGGCTGAGGCATGAAAAAAGCGGCCGAAGCCGCTTTTGTTTGAGCATCCGGGGGCGCGCGGCCGTTCAGACCGGATCCCACGCATAGGTGGCACCGTAGCCGTCCCACGCTTCCATGACGATCCGCTGGCCGGCGGCCACGGTGAGCGATTCACCCGGGGCCAGCACCAGATCTTCGCTGGCGTTGGCGGCGGTGGCGTCCGGCGTGACCCAGACCCGGCCTTGCTTGACCTTCAGCACGCTGGCCGACCGCGCCTTCAGGCTCATCGCCTCGCCGGGCGCAATCTGCCAGGCGCCGCGGCGCACGGCCGGTGGAATGGCGGCAGCGGTGCGTGCGGGAATGGAAGCGGATGCGAGCGATGGGGTGGTGCAGACGGCGGTGGACATGATTGAAACTCCTGGGCTGACCGAAGCGCACTGACAGAGGGAGGCAATCGCGCAGTTCGGACATGAATGATCGTTTTTGCGGCGTTGTCGGTCCAATGAAAACGAAGTAGCCTACTGATGCTCGTTTCGCATCAATCAAAGACTCTCCCCCAGGCTTCGCGCACTTCGTGTCGCTTCTCCTTCCCCCTCGCCGGGGGCAACACCTGCGGCCCGGCGAAGCCGGTTCCGCGGTGTTCCACGAAGGGAGAGCGCAAGTTGATGCGGGCCGGTCTTTTCACAGGCTCATCCATGCAACATTCGCAAACCCACCTGCGTTCCCGCCCCATCTCCGCCGGACACCTGCGCGCCTTCGAGGCCGTGGCCCGGCACCTGAACTTTCGCGCCGCGGCCGAGGAAATGGCGCTCACACAGTCGGCGGTCAGCCGGCAGATCCAGTCGCTGGAGGAAGAGGTGGGCGTGGCGCTGTTCCTGCGCCATACGCGGGCGGTGGAGCTCACCGGCGCCGGCGCGCAGTTGCTGCTGGCGGTGCAGCAGTCGCTGCCGCGCATCGACAATGCGGTGCGGCAGATTCGCCAGAGCGCGGGGCGCAAGAGCGTGTCGCTCACCACCTTTGCGTCGTTCGCCTCGATGTGGCTCATTCCACGGCTGGAAGCCTTCCAGCGCGACAACCCCGAGATCGACATCCGCATCGACGCCAGCGACGTGGCGGTCGACCTGGAAGTGGCCGATGTCGACATCGCCCTGCGTTACGGCCCGCGCGAGGCCATGCCCGCCGGCGCGGTGCGCCTGTTCGGCGAAAACCTGACGCCGGTGGCGAGCCCCTGGCTCATCAAGAGCAGCCCGCCCATCAAGACACCCGCGGACATCACCCGCTTCACGCTGATCGAGGCCGGCGACGCGCATCGCACGCACCTGGAGTGGCTGACCTGGCGGCGCTGGTTCGAGGTCAACGGCCTGGAGCGCGCCCAACCCAAGCGCTGGCTCTATTTCAACTACGCCTACCAGATGGTGCAGGCCGCGCTCACCGGCCAGGGCCTGGTGCTGGCGCGCAGTTCGCTGATTGCCGAGAGCCTGGCCAACGGCGACCTGGTCGAGGTGCTGCCGCAGCACCGCATGGATTCACCGATGGCCTACTGGCTCATCGCCGGCCCGCGCAATGCGCTGCGGCCCGAGGTCAAGGCGTTTGGAGACTGGTTGCAGCTGCAGGCGAGCACCACGCGCGAAACCATCGGCGAGGTGCCCGACCCGGACACCATCGACGACATCGATTGAGGACTCCCATTCCAGGAACACGAAGTGCGCGGCGCCTGGGGGAGAGTCAAGTGAATGGCCAGACGACGCCGTTGTCGTTCAGGATGGCATCGAGAGGAAGGTCATGGGCTTCTGGCTCGAAGTCATCGAGAAAGCCGTGCGTGAACCCCAGGCCCACGGTGAACGGGCGCGGCTCCAGCGCCGCCAGCGTGCGGTCGTAGAAGCCGCCGCCGTAGCCCAGCCGGTAGCCGCCGGCGCTGTAGCCCACGCAGGGCACGAACAGCAGGGTCGGCACGATGAGTTCGGTGTCCTTGGGCTTGGGAATGCCGTAGGCGTCTTCTTCCATCTGGCAGCCCGGGTACCAGGCATGAAAGGTGAGGGTCTTGTGAACCTTGTCGATCACCGGGAGTCCGATGCGGCGACGCTGGGTTTCTTCCATCAGCTCGCCGTCTTCCTTCCAGCGGTGCAATGCGGGCAGCGGATCGAACTCGCCCTTGATCGGCCAGTAGGCGCCGATCACGGTGTCGGGCCTGCCGACCAGCCAGATGCGCATGACGCGCTGCAGCAGATCGGCACGTGTCATCCGGTCCGGCATGGCCAGGCGTTGTTCGATGAGTGCCTTGCGCAGTTGGTCCTTCAGAAAACTCGCCGTCGCCGAAGTGTCGGTACCCTTTGACTTGTCCATAATCCCCCGATGCAGTTCCCAAGCATTTTGGCATCCATGCGCCACCGCCCGCGCAACGCAACGCCAGCCGTTGCTTTTTCCCTCGTCCTGACTGCCGCCGCACTGCTGTTCCACCCGGCCGCAGACGCGCAAACCAACACCAACGACGGCGTGCTGGTGCAGATGAAGCAGGCGTTCCAGCGCGGCGACAAGGCCCGGCTCTCGGCCCTGCTGCCGCAAGCCCGCGGCCACGCGCTCGAGCCCTGGGCCGCCTACTGGGAGCTCAAGGCCCGCCTGCAGGAGGCTTCGCCGAACGAGGTGCAGGACTTCTACGCACGCTACCCCGGCACGTATCAGGAAGACCGCCTGCGCAACGACTGGCTGCTGCTGCTCGGCCAGCGCCGCGACTGGGACGGCTTTGCCGCCAACGTGGCGGGCTTCCGGATGGGCGACGACCCGCAGGTGCGCTGCTACGCCATCCTGGCCGACACGCTGCGCTCGGGCACCGCCACCCAGGCGCAGGCCGACGAGGTGCGCCGCGACTGGCTCGGCCAGAAGGAAGCCGACGACGGCTGCCTCACCGCCGCCGACCGCATGGTCGCCTCGCGCCTGATGTCGCCCAACGACGCCTGGAAGAAGGCGCGCCTGGCTATCGAGGCCAACCGTCCGCAGGCCGCGCGCGGCGCCGTCGCCATTGCCGCGCCCGATGCGCTGCCGCTGTTCGAGGAGCTCAACGCCAGCTCGGCCAAGTTCCTCACCGGCCGAGCCTTCGTGGCCGCCAAGTCGCGCAAGGAATTGGTGGTGCTCGCGCTCGTCAAGGTCGCCATTGCCGACCCCGACATGGCCGCCGCGCAGCTGGACAGCAAATGGGGGCCGATGCTTTCCGCCGAAGAGCGCAACTGGGTCTGGGGCGCCATCGGCCGCGCCTCGGCCAACAAGCTCTCGCCGCAGGCCGTGGGCTACTTTGCCAACGTCACGAAGAACAGCGACCTGTCGGACGACATGCTCGGCTGGCGCGTGCGCGCCGCCTTGCGCGCCGGCCAGTGGAAGGACGTGACGCCCGCCATCAACGCCATGAGCGATGCCGCCCAGCTCGACCCCACCTGGGTCTATTGGAAGGCCCGCGCACTCAGCGCCGCCGGCGGCGACGAGCGCCGCGCCCAGGCCCGCGAGCTGTACGCCAGCATCGCCGGCTCGCGCGGCTTCTATGAAATGCTGGCGCTCGAAGAGCTGGGCCAGCGCATCATGGCGCCGACCAAGCCCGCCCCGCTGACACCCGAAGAAAAAGCCGCCGCCCGCAGCAACCTCGGCCTGAACCGCGGCCTCTATGCGATCGCGATCGGCCTGCGCTCCGAAGGCACGCGCGAGTGGAACTACAGCACCAACCTGCACGACAAGGGCGGCATGGACGACCGCGCGCTGCTCGCCGCGGCCGACTTCGCCTGCCAGCGCGAGGTGTGGGACCGCTGCATCAACACCAGCGAGCGCACCAAGGGCGTGGTCGACGCCGACCAGCGTTTTCCCATGCCCTTCCACGACACGGTGCTGCGCAAGAGCCAGGACATCGGCCTGGACCCGGCCTACGTCTACGGCCTGATCCGCCAGGAGAGCCGCTTCATCATGGACGCCCGCTCGGGCGTGGGTGCGTCGGGCCTCATGCAGGTGATGCCCGCCACCGCGCGCTGGACGGCCCGCAAGATCGGCATGACCGACTTCACGCCCGGCCAGATCAACGACCGCGAAACCAACATCACCATCGGCACCAACTACCTGAAGCTCGCGCTGGACGACTTCGACGGTTCGATGGCGCTGGCCGCCGCCGCCTACAACGCAGGCCCGGGCCGTCCGCGCAACTGGCGCAACGGGCCGGTGATCGATGCCGCCATCTGGGCCGAAAACGTGCCGTTCTCCGAAACCCGCGACTACGTGAAGAAGGTGCTGGCCAACACCACCAACTATGCCGCCGTCATCAGCGGCAAGCCGCAGTCGCTGAAGGAGCGCCTCGGCCGCGTCGGCCCGCGCAACGCCGCCGAACCCGAGCCGAACAAGGACCTCCCCTAGGATGAGACTTACTCCCAGTAAAGCGTGATGGAACACTGAGATGCAGATGAGCTGGCACACCGAGGTGCTGGACACCATCGCGTCCGAGTTCTCGGACGTGACGGATGTCGCGCAGCTCACCCGCATCATCCTGCGGCTCACGCTCGCGGCGGTGCTGGGTTTCGTGCTGGGCTTCGAGCGCGAGCAGCAGGGCAAGGCGGCGGGCGTGCGCACCCACATGCTGGTGGCCATCGGCTCGGCGATGTTCGTGCTGATCCCGCAGCAGACCGGCATCGGCCCGGCCGACATGAGCCGCGTGATCCAGGGGCTGGTGGCGGGCGTGGGCTTTCTTTGCGCCGGCACCATCCTCAAGCAGGGCAAGGACGAGTCGCAGGTGCAGGGCCTCACCACCGCCGCGGGGCTCTGGATGACCGCCGCCATCGGCATGGCCTGCGGCCTGGGCCGCGAAGCGACGGCCTTGCTGAGCGCGCTGCTCGCCCTGGCGGTGCTGTCGCTGGTGCCGCGTCTGGTGGGCGTGATCGAGCGCGTGGTCGGCCCGCCGCGCGAGGAAGGCAAAGACGGCTCGCCGGCCGCCCCGCGCGTGATCGCTTCGCCAGACGACGACACCCGCCGCGACCGCTGAACGCGCCAGCGCCGATGCGGCGCGGCGCCGCATCAATTCACGCCGCGTTCGGCATCAATTGCGCAACGCACCCCGGCTAGCATCGACGGCTTTGCACGCGACACCGAACCCAAGGAACACCCTGATGCGCAAGCTCTACATCGGCAACAAGAACTACTCGTCGTGGTCCATGCGCCCCTGGGTGCTCATGAAGCAGGCCGGCATCGCCTTCGACGAGGTGATGGTGCGCTTCGATTCCTTCGAGGCCGAATCGCAGTTCAAGCACACCATCGGCTCGATCAACCCGGTGGCCAAGGTGCCGGTGCTGGTGGACGGCGACCTGGTGGTCTGGGACACGCTGGCCATCGCCGAATACCTGGCCGAGACCTTTCCCGACAAGCAGCTCTGGCCCCGGGCCGCAGCCGACCGGGCGCGCGCACGCAGCATCTGCGCGGAGATGCATTCGGGCTTCGGCGGCCTGCGCGGCCATTGCGGCATGAACATCGAGGCCTCGCTGCCCGAGGTCGGCGCGGAGCTGCTGCGGGAGCAGCCCGCCGTGCGCGGCGACCTGGACCGCATCGTGCAGATGTGGACCGACCTCCTGGACACCCACGGCGGCCCGATGCTGTTCGGCGGCTTCAGCATCGCCGACGCCTACTTCGCGCCCATCGGCACGCGCATCAAGACCTACGGCTTGCCGGTGCCGCCGGCCCTCTCGGCCTACATCGAGCGCGTGCAGGCGCTGCCGGGCGTCAAGGCCTGGATCGACGAGGCGCTGGCGGAAAAAGACTTCCTGCAGTTCGAAGAGCCCTACCGCACCGGGCGGTAAGGCTTCATCGGCTGCGGGCCGGCGGTCAGAACCGGTATGTCGCCGACAGGAAGGTGACGATCGGATTCAGCTTGAGGCTCGCCTCGCTGCGGGCAACGGGCAGGCCGGTGACCGAGGTCGTGGTCAGCTTGGCCTTGGTCTTCAGCGGGATGTACGACACCGAGAACGACAGGCCCCAGTGCTTGTCGAGCTGGTAGGAGACACCGGCGTTGAGCACCGGCGCGAACGAGCTGTCCAGCTTGGCCGTCGTGTTCACCGCATAAGGCGATTGGCGGAACTGGCTGGCCAGCGCCCCCTGCAGGTTCGGCGTGAGCTTCACGTCGCTGTACCAGACGTAGGTGGCGCCCAGGCCCACGAAGGGACGGAAGGCGTCGTTGCCTTCGTTGAAGTTGTACTTCACCAGGACGGTCGGACTCCATTGGCGGGCCTCGCCGAGTTCGCCGACGCGGGCCAGCGTGCCCTTGCCTTCGAGCTTGAACTTCGGCGGCACGCCCAGCACGCCCTCCACGGCCCAGTGGCTGTCGATGAAATAGGCCAGGCTCAGGCCCAGCGTGTCCGAGTCCTTGACGCTGGCGCCCGAACCCTGCAGCACGCTCTGCACAGGCGCCGTCACCGTGAGCGGCTTGCTCGAATCCTGCGGCGACAAATGAAACCAGCCCGCACCGGCAACCCAGTCACCGGCGTTTTGCGCGAACGCACAGCCGGAAGCCAGGACACCGAGAGCCGCCAGCGCAAACTTTGTTTTCTTCATGATGTGAATGCTCCTTTGGTTGAAAAGTCACTGCAAACACGGCATCAGCGCAAGACTGATGGAGCGACCGGACCCATTTTCGAACGACCGTTCGGTTTGCCTTCGAATTATCGAACGGTCGTTCTTTTCGGCTCTTGGGGAGTATCCCTACACTGCATTCATGAATATCTTTCTCGTCGGCGGTGCCCTGCGCGACCGGCTGCTCGGACGCCCGGTGTCCGACCGCGACTGGCTGGTGGTCGGCGCCACGCCCGAAGACATGACACGCCGCGGCTACCTGCCCGTGGGGCGCGACTTTCCGGTGTTCCTGCACCCGTCCACGCGCGAGGAATACGCGCTCGCCCGCACCGAGCGCAAGAGCGCGCCGGGCTACCGCGGCTTCACCATCCACACCGCGCCCGACGTCACGCTGGAGCAGGACCTGGCCCGCCGCGACCTGACCGTCAACGCCATTGCCCTGCCGGCCGAGCTGGTGGGCCCTGACGGCGATTTCGAACCCGATGCCGACACGCTGGCCGACCCTTTCCACGGCCGGCGCGACCTGCGCGACAAGGTGCTGCGCCACGTGACCGAGGCCTTTCGCGAAGACCCGGTGCGCATCCTGCGCGTGGCCCGCTTCGCCGCGCGCTTCGACGATTTCTCGGTCGCGCCCGAAACCATGGCGCTGATGCGCGAGATGGTCGCGGCCGGCGAAGCCGATGCGCTGGTGCCCGAGCGCGTCTGGCAGGAGCTGTCGCGCGGCCTCATGGAAACGCGGCCGTCGCGCATGTTCGAGGTGCTGCGCACATGCGGCGCGCTCGCGGTGCTGCTGCCCGAAGTCGACCGGCTCTGGGGCGTGCCCCAGCCCGCGCAGCACCACCCCGAGGTGGACACCGGCGTGCACCTGATGATGGTCGTGGACACCAGCGCGCGGCTTGCGGCCCCGCTGCCGGTGCGCTTTGCCTGCCTGATGCACGACCTGGGCAAGGGCACCACGCCCGCCGAGATGCTGCCGCGCCACATCGGCCACGAAAAACGCAGCGCCGAGCTGCTGCACGCGGTGTGCGACCGCTGGCGCGTGCCGGTCGATGTGCGCGAGCTGGCCGAGGTGGTGGCGCGCGAGCACGGCAACCTGCACCGCAGCGGCGAGCTCGATGCGGCGGCGCTGGTGCGGCTGCTGGAGCGCTGCGACGCCTTTCGCAAGCCCGCGCGCTTTGCCGAAGTGCTGCTGGCCTGCGAGTGCGATGCGCGCGGCCGGCTCGGCCTGGAGGACGCGCCCTATCCGCAGCGTGCACGGCTGCTGGCGGTGCTCGCCGCGGCGGCGGCGGTGGCCACCGACGAGATCGCGCGCAAGGCCCAGCAGTCGGGCGCCAAGGGGCCGCAGATCGGCGAGGCCATTCACCAGGCGCGCGTGGAGGCGGTCGCGGCGTCGCTGGGCTGAGACAGCGGTCGAGCCCAGCCGCCCCGCGCGGGGCATGACTTCTGGCACTTCCCCGGTCGGATCGGCGCAATAGCATCGATCGGATGAAAGCCCCCGAGCCGCAGACCTCGCCGTCGCCCTCGCGCGAACCCGCATCGCCCCATCCGGCGGTGCCGGGCGACCTGGCCCTGCGTGTGCTGCGGGAGCACGTGGCCTCGGTGTACGCGGCCTACAACGCATCGATCGTGGTGCACTTCGGCCTGGGCGCCGCGCTCGGCGTGACCATGTATCTGCAGCATCCGAGGTGGTGGATCCTGGCGTGGATGGCCGCCCATCTGAGCCTGGGCCTTGCGCTGTACCTGATGCCGCGCTGGCATGCCGGCCTGCCGCTGGACGCGACGCCGCTCTGGGCGCGACGCCATGCGCGCACCGTCACGTTGGTGAGCATGGCCACGGCCACGGCGCCGTGGTTTTTCATCTCGCCCCATGACCTGGCCACCACCTCGGTGCTCACGGTCGTGGTCATCGGCAGCTGCGCCCGCGCGATGCAGTTGCTGTGGCCGTTGAAGCCCGCGCTCTACGGCTACACGCTGCCGATGATGCTGAGCCTCATCGCCGCGCTGGCCTGGCAGGGCGACGGCATGCACCTCTTCCTTGCCGTGTTCAGCCTCGGGTATTTGCTGTTCACGCTGCGCGTGGGCGGCCAGCAGCACCGGCTGCTGACCGACTCGCTGGTGCTGCGCTTCGAGAACGAGGCGCTGGCCGCGCAGCTGGGTGTTCAGATCGCCGCGGCCGAGCGCGCGAGCGCGGAGAAGACGCGCTTTCTCGCCACCGCCAGCCACGATCTGCGCCAGCCGCTGCACGCCATCGCCCTCTTCGGCGCCGCGCTGGAGAACGAACTGCGCGAGCACCACGGCAGCCGCAACGCGCGACGGCTGATGCGCGCGGTGAATGCGCTGGGCGATTCGCTGGACACCATGCTGGACGTCTCGCGCCTGGACGCGGGCGTGGTCACGCCCAGGCTCGCGGCGGTGTCGCTGGACGCCCTCTTCCGCGCGCTCAACCACACCTTCGCGGCGCAGGCGGAGCAGCGCGATCTGCAACTGCGCATGCGCGCCAGCGGCCTGTGGGTGCGCAGCGACCCGCAACTGCTGCATCGCATGCTCTCGAACCTGATCGACAACGCGCTCAAGTACACCGCAGAGGGCGGCGTCGCCGTGCGGGCACGATCGCGCAGCGATGCAGTGTGGATCGAGGTGCGCGACACCGGCATCGGCATCGCGCCCGAGCAGCAGGCGCGGGTGTTCGAGGAGTACTACCAGGTCCGCAACCCCGGCCGCGACCGCGCGCAGGGCCTGGGCATCGGCCTGTCGGTGGTGGAGCGGCTCTCCCGCCTGCTCGACCACCCGGTGCAGGTGAACTCGCGCGTCGGTCGCGGCACGCGCTTTCGGCTGCAGTTGCCCGCGGCGGAGGCGGCGGCGGCCGACGCTGTTTTCGCGCCACCTGAATCGCCCGCTTCGCATCACGCCCCCGCGCCGGCCCACGGGCGCGTGCTGCTGATCGACGACGAAGCCGAGATCCGCGAGGCCATGCGCGGCCTGCTGCATGCGCACGGCATCGGCATCGAGACCGTCGCCAGCGAAGCCGAGGCCATCGAGACGCTGGGCCGGCCCGGGGCGCAGGAACACCCCGTCGTGCTGCTGCTGTGCGACTACCGCCTGTCCAACGGCGACAACGGGCTGGACGTGGGCCTGCGGCTGCAGCGCCGCTTCGGGCTCGATGCGCCGCTGGTGCTGATCACCGGCGAGACCGCGCCCGAGCGGCTGCAGCGGGTGCGCGCATCCGGCGTGCCGGTGCTGTTCAAGCCGGTAAGCGCCGCCACGCTGCTGCGGACGCTGGGCGACTTCGTGCCCGGCCTGGTTCGCGAGCCGCACGCCCCGGGCACCCTTCAGGCTGCGTAGGCCGCACCACGTACGCAGCACCGCGCGGGCCGTACAAAGATCGCGGCCCAGGCCGCGCAGGACGTCCGGTTTTGGCCGACACACGGGGCATGGCACCCGTGTTATGGTTTTTCCCAATGCCAAAGTCCTTCGACAGCAACCTCCAGTTGCCTCCTCCGCTGGGCCGGAACGCCGCCCTTTTCCTCGACTTCGACGGCACGCTGGTGGGCCTTGCGCCCACCCCGGAAGCCATCGAAATTCCCCCGGCCCTCGTCTCGTTGCTGAGCGACCTGAGCGACCAGCTCGGCGGCGCACTCGCCGTGGTGTCGGGCCGCCAGATCGACGCGATCGACCGCTTCCTGGCGCCGCTGCGCCTGCCGGCCGCCGGCGAGCACGGGGTGCAGCGCCGCGACGCCAAAGGCCGCATGCAGGAGCAGCATGCGCCCGACCTCAAGCCCATTCTGGAAGTCGCCAACGAACTCGCGCGCGTGCACGAGGGCCTGCTGGTCGAGCGCAAGCACGCCGCGGTTGCGCTGCATTACCGGCTCGCGCCGCAGCTGGAGGCGGTGTGCCTGGATGCGATGTCGCGCGCCGTCGATGGCCGTCCGCACCTGGAACTGCTGCACGGCAAGTTCGTGTTCGAGGTCAAGCCTTCGGGCGTCAACAAGGGCCTGGCCATCGAGGCCTTCATGACCGAGCCGCCCTTCGCGGGCCGCACGCCCTTCTTCGCGGGCGACGACACCACCGACGAGAGCGGCTTTGCCGTGGTGCAGCCGGCCGGCGGCATCGCCATCAAGGTCGGCTCGGGGCCCAGCCTCGCGCTGCACCGCCTCGAATCGCCGCGCGCCGTCTACGAATGGCTGGTGCAGGCACGCGACATGCTGGTGACACCGGCCCCCGACCGCACAGACGCCCCTGCCGCCCCCGACGAACAAAAACCCGAAGAATCACCGAGGAACCCCGGATGACCGAACAACAACTGCCGAAGGCGCCCGAGGACCGCGCCGGCCAGGCGGTGCCCGACGCCGCCGGCCCCGACGACCGCGCGCCGGTCGACATTAAGGCCGTCACCGCGCCAGGCCCGCGCGGATTCGCGCCACCGGCGGAGCCTTCGCTCAATGTCGGCGTGGTCGGCAACTGCGCCTACAGCGCGCTCATCGACGCCCGTGGCCGCGCGGTCTGGTGCTGCCTGCCGCGCTTCGACGGCGACCCGGTCTTCAACGCCCTGCTGCACCCCGGCGAAGACGCCGGCGCCTGGAGCTTCGAGATCGAAGACTTCGCCGAAGCCAAGCAGTGGTACGAGCCCAATACCGCCGTGCTGCGCACACAGCTCTTCGACAGCGCCGGCCAGGGCATCGAGATCACCGACTTCGCGCCCCGCTTCTACAGCCGCTCGCGCTACTTTCGCCCGCTGATGCTGGTGCGCCGCGTGCGGCCCATTGCCGGCGCGCCGCGCGTGCGCGTGTCGCTGGACCCGTGCTTCCAGTGGGGCGCCTCGGCGCCCGTCGAGGTGACGCGCGGCAGCAACCACATCCGCTACGTCGGCCCCGATGTGACGCTGCGGCTGAACACCGACGCCTCGATCTCGCACATCCTCTCGCGCCAGCCCTTCGTGATCTCGCGCGAGTACAACTTCATGTTCGGCGTGGACGAGACGCTGCTCGACGGCATCGCCGACACGGCGCGCAAGTTCGAGCAGGAAACCATCGCCTACTGGCGCACCTGGAGCAAGCGCCTGGCGATTCCCTTCGAGTACCAGGACGCGGTGATCCGCGCGGCCATCACGCTGAAGATGTCGCTGTACGAGGACACCGGCGCCATCGTCGCGGCCATGACCACCAGCATCCCCGAGGCGCCGGGCAGCCAGCGCAACTGGGACTACCGCTACTGCTGGCTGCGCGACGCCTTCTTCGTGGTGCGCGCGCTCAATTCGCTGAGCGAAGTGGGCACCATGGAGGACTACCTTCGCTGGCTGGGCAACGTGGTGATCGGCTCGCACGGCGAGCACATCCAGCCGCTGTACGGCATCGGGCTGGAGCGCGAGCTGCCCGAGTCTTTCGTCGAGGGCCTGCCCGGCTATCGCGGCATGGGTCCGGTGCGCGTGGGCAACCAGGCGCAGGAACACTTTCAGCACGACGTGTACGGCAACATCGTGCTCGGCGCGGCGCAGGCCTTCCACGACCACCGGCTGCTGGCCCGCGCAGGCGTGGCGGAATTTCCGCACCTGGAAGCGGTGGGCGAGCAGGCGGTGCGCGTGTACGGCACGCCCGACGCCGGCATGTGGGAGCTGCGCACCCGCGCCCGCGTGCACACCAGCTCGGCGCTGATGAGCTGGGCCGCCTGCGACCGGCTGGCCAAGATCGCGATCGCGCTGGAGCTGCCCGACCGCGCCGCCTATTGGCACGCCCATGCCGCGCGCATGAAAGAGGAAATTCTCGAAAAGTCGTGGTGCGAAGAGCGCCAGGCCTTTGCCGAGAGCTTCGGCGGCCACGAGCTCGACGCGAGCATCCTGTTGATGGTCGAGGTGGGCCTGATCGATGCGCGCGACCCGCGCTTCATCTCCACCGTCGACGCCATGGAAAAGTCGCTCTGCGACGGCCCCTACATGCGCCGCTACGAGGCGGCCGACGATTTCGGCAAGCCCGAGACCGCCTTCAACATCTGCACCTTCTGGCGCATCGACGCACTCGCCAAGATCGGCCGCAAGGCCGAGGCCCGCCAGATCTTCGAGACCATGCTCGCGGCGCGCAACCCGCTGGGCCTGCTCTCGGAAGACACCCACCCGGTCACGGGCGAGATGTGGGGCAACTTTCCGCAGACCTATTCCATGGTCGGCATCATCAATGCGGCGGTGCGCCTGTCCGCTCCTTGGGACTCTTGCATATGAGCCGCCTTGTCGTCGTTTCCAACCGCGTGGCCGATCCGCGCAAGCCCGCCGCCGGCGGCCTGGCCGTCGCACTCGGCGAAAGCCTTCAGCAATCCGGCGGCCTGTGGTTCGGCTGGAGCGGCCATGTCGTCGAAGACGGCCCCACCGGCGAAGGCGAGCTGCACAAGCAGCAGGCCGGCAAGGTGACGCTGGCCACCATCGACCTGAGCCGCGAGGACCACGACAGCTACTACCTGGGCTACAGCAACGACGTGCTCTGGCCGGTGTTCCACAACCGGCTGGACCTGGCGCACTTCGACGCCGGCTTCATCGGCGGCTACCGGCGCGTGAACCAGCTGTTCGCGCGCAAGCTGATGCCGATGCTGAAAGACGACGACATCATCTGGATCCATGACTACCACCTGATGCCGCTGGCCGCCGAGCTGCGCGCCATGGGCTGCAAGCAGCGCATCGGCTTTTTCCTGCACATTCCGCTGCCGCCGCAGATCATCGTGGCGGCCATTCCGCAGCACGAGTGGCTGATGCGCTCGCTGTTCGCCTACGACCTCATCGGCTTCCAGGCCCAGCAGGACGTGCAGCATTTCGAGCACTACGTGCGCAACGAGGCGCACGGCGAATACCTGGGCGAGGACATGTACCGCGCCTACGGGCAGACGGTGCGCTGCAGCGCCTTCCCCATCGGCATCGACGTGGACGAATTCGCGGCGCTCACGCATGCCAAGGAATCGCGCGACATGTACGACACCATGAAGCGCGAGTACTCGAGCCGGCGCCTGTTGCTGGGCATCGACCGGCTCGACTACTCCAAGGGCATTCCGCAGCGTGTGCGCGCCTTCCGCGAGCTGCTGGCCCATTACCCGGAGAACAGGCGCAGCGCCACGCTGATCCAGATCGCCTCGCCCACACGCGAGACGGTCGATGCCTATGGCGACATCCGGCGCGAGCTCGAGTCGCTGTGCGGCGCCATCAACGGCGACTACGGCGAGCTCGACTGGATGCCGGTGCGCTACATCCACCGCATGGTGGCACGCAAGCGGGTGCCGGGGCTGTGCCGCGCGGCCGCCGTGGGGCTGGTCACGCCGCTGCGCGACGGCATGAACCTGGTCGCCAAGGAATACATCGCGGCGCAGGACCCGGCCGACCCGGGGGTGCTGGTGCTGTCGCGCTTTGCGGGCGCGGCCGAGCAGTTGAAGGAAGCGCTGCTGGTGAACCCCTACGACACGCACGGCACCGCCGAGACAGTGCAGCAGGCGCTGCAGATGCCGCTGGAAGAGCGGCGCGACCGGCACCAGAAGCTGCTGTCGCGCATCCGCGAGCAGGACATCCATTGGTGGCGGCGCAGCTTTCTCGATGCGCTGCGCGAGGCTGCGAGCCAGCGCTAATTTTTTGGCGCGGCTGCGTGTTGTTCAGGGCGGCGATCGCGCCCTGAACGAGCGGCGCCCTACCACCCCGTGAGCAGGCGCACGAAGCGCATCACCGGCCGCGCCTCGCCGAGTTCGGCCCCAGAGCCCAGGCCCTTCGCCGGCGCATGCACCCGCAGGTGCACAGGCGCCAACGCCGACACCTCGATCCAGCCCCCGTGCTCGATGCGATGCACCTCGCCTTCGTCGAGCACCGTCTCGCGCATGTACACCGTGCCGCCGAACCAGCCCGGCGGCGACACCACGCGTGCCCGGCCCTCGGCCATTTGAAGCCAGGTGCCGGCATCGACGGCGGTGCGCAAGGACTCGCCGGACGCGAGGACGATGGAATCGGGGGCTTGGGACAGGGTGGTGATCATGGCGGGCCTCGGTGGGTGAAGAAAGCGGTGGGGCGAGCAGCCATCGTAGAAATTCGGCCGCCTGAAAAACAGGCACACCCACCGGCCATTCGCACCGGAACAGCCACGGCGGCAGGCATCTGTTATGGTCGTTTTCCCGAGCAACTGCATCTGTTTTCGGATGCCCGATTGGGGGAGCATCGACGCCATGGACTCGCTACCGCTCTACCGGCAACTCGCCGCGCACTACGTGGATGCGATCCACACCGGCTCGCTCAAGCAGGGCGACAAGCTGCCCTCGCTGCGCGTCCTCATGCGGCTGCACGACATCAGCCTGTCGACCGCGCTGCAGCTGTGCCGCGCGATGGAAAGCGACGGCTGGGTGGAGGCGCGGGACCGATCGGGCTACTTCGTGCGCCGGCCGCAGCGCATGGCCATCGCGCCGATGGCTGAGCCGGTGGCCGACGTGCCGCCCGACCCGGCGCAGCTGGTCAGCATGCGCACGCGCATGGCGACTTTCATGGCGCGCGGGCGGCACACCGGCATCAAGCTCAACTTTGCGATTGCACGCGCGGCCCCCGAGCTGTACCCGGCCGAGGCCCTGCGCAATTCGATGACCCGCGCGCTGCGCCAGCGGCCGGAGCTGCTGACCACGGCCTCCTCGCAAAAAGGCAACCTGCAATTTCGCCAGGCGCTGGCGCAACGGAACCTGCGCGTGGGCATGACAGTCTCGCCCGACGAGGTGCTGGTCACCAACGGCTGCATCGAGGCGCTGAACCTCGCGCTGCGCGCCATCGGCAAGGCCGGTGACACAGTGGCCGTGGAGTCGCCCACCTTCTACGGCCTGCTGCAGGTGCTGGAAAGCCTGGGCATGCGGGCGCTCGAGATACCGACCAGCCCGCAGACCGGCATGTCGCTGGAGGCGCTGGACCTGGCCATCCACACCTACGACGACATCAAGGCGGTGGTGGTGGTGCCGCACCTGCAGAACCCCATCGGCAGCGTGATGCCCGACAGTCACAAGCAGCGCCTGGTGCAGATGTGCGAGAAGCACGGCATCGCGCTCGTCGAAGACGACACCTACAGCGACCTGTTGGAGGCCGAGGTACCGCTGCGCGCGGCCAAGTCGTGGGACCGCACGGGCAACGTGATCTATTGCGCGTCGCTGCACAAGGTGCTGGCGCCGGGCCTGCGGCTGGGCTGGATCACCGCGGGGCGCTGGCATGCGCAGGTGGAAATGCTCAAGTACGCGCAGACGCGCAACAACGAGGCGCTGGCGCAGATCGCCGCGGGCGAGTTCATCGACAGCGGCCGCTACGACCGGCACCTGCGGCGCCTGCGCGAGCACCTGCATGTGCAGCGCGACCAGACGGCCGACGCCATCGCCAAGTACTTTCCGGCCGGCACGCGGCTGAACCTGCCGCGCGGCGGGCTGCAGCTGTGGGTGGAGATGCCGGCGGAGGCGTCGTCGGTCAGCGTGTTCGATGCGGCGCTGCACGAGCAGATGCTGGTGGCGCCGGGCGCGCAGTTTTCCAACTCGGGGCGCTTCGACAACTACCTGCGCATCAACTGCGGCTGGCCGTATTCGCCGGCGGTGGATGCGGGGCTGCGGCGGCTGGGCGAGATCGTGTCGGCGGTGGCGGCCGGCAAATCGCCGCCCGCGCGCCGCTGAGGCACCGCGGCACTCCGGCACCGCGACGCCGGCCAGCCAGTCACTCAGGCCATGTAGAAGACGACCGCGTCGCGCCGCGCGGCCGCCGCGGCAAAGAAGCGCTGCACGCCTTCCATGAATTCGCGCAGCCCCTCGATGTCGTCCTGCCAGGCCTTGGCCCAGTAGAGCGCGGCATGCCGATCCGGCTCTTCCGCAAAAAGACGCAACAGCTGCGGCACGCTGCGGTGCGCAAGCCGCGCGGCGCTGCGCTCCACATGGCTGGCCGTGAGGTACACGCAGCCCAGCCCGTCGGTGCCGGCCAGCGGCTCGCCGTCCACCGCCTCGGGCATGAGGGCCTGCACCACGTCCCAGGCCTGCTCCACGGTCTGGCTGTCGGTCGGGCCGCCCTGGTCGGCGGGCTTGCGGACCAGGTCGGCCAAAGTGGCGGGGTCCATCACCAGCGCGCGCAGCCGGTAGCGGTCGATCGCATAGAACGCGCCGCCGATGCTCATGTCGGGCTGCGCTCCACCCGCGCGGCATGCGCCACCGCAGCCAGCGTGCCGCTCACGCCGTCGACATTGCGCTGCGCATTGGCGATGTTGCCCAGGTGGTCGGGCGCGCAGATCTGGTTGAGCAGCAGCGTGCGCCTGAAGTGCACCAGCGCCTGGCGCAGGTCGCCGCGCTCCTGCGCGATCAGCCCGAGCGCGTTGTGCGCATGCGCCGCCATCGAGGAGATGCCCTTGCAGCTGCGCTCCTGGATGGCCAGCGCGCGTTCGTACAGCGGCTGGGCGCTGGCGATGTCGCGGCGCGCCATGAACAGGTCGGCGTAGTTGTTCAGCATGCTGGCGTGCAGGTCGCTGTCGCTGCCTTCGCGCTGTTCGGTCTTTTCGGCGCCTTCGGCGTCCAGCTTGTCCAGATGCACCAGCGCGCGCGCATAGCAAAGCGCGGCCTTGCGCGCCTGTCCGGTGTCCGCATAGAGGAACGCGAGGTTGTTGAAGGCGCGCACCACCGCGTTGGTCGAGGCGCCCTTGCCCGCGGCAATGGCCATGGCGATGGTCTGCTTGTAGAGCGCCTCGGCTTCGGTGTGGCGGCCGGTCGCGGCATGCACCAGCGCCAGCGTGTTGGTCGGGCCCAGCCGCCAGCTGTCGTCCAGGTCGAGGGTGTCGATCATGGTCAGGCACTCGTGCAGCGTGGCGATGGCCTGGTCGTGCGATTTCATCTGGCGGCGGATCTCGGCCAGGTTCACCAGGTGGAAGACCACCGCGGTGTCCGGCCCCGCGAACAGCCGGCGGCTGGTGGCGACGGCTTCGGCGCACAGCGGCTCGGCACGCTCCAGGTCGCCCTGCGCGAAGGCTTCCATGTACTGCTTTTCCTGGCGGGCCAGCAGGGACTGAAGGGCCTGCAGTTCGGGGGCGTCCTCCGGGCGGACGGTGGCGCCCGACAGCGTGGACAGGATGGGCAAGGCCGCGTGGATTGCTTGCGCGGCAGGGTACTCGCCGGTTTCGGCGTACACCAGCGAGAGCGCCTTGCGAATGGTCTGCAGGTCTTCGGCGGACAGGTCGATCTGCAGCGCGATGGAGAGGCTCTCCTCCAGGCTCGCCTTGGCCTTGTCGAAGGTGCCGAGCCGGTAGCAGGCCTGCCCGTGCATGCACAGCGACATCGCCAGGTTCTCGTGCGGCCCCTTGAAGACGCGGCGGGCGGCGGCCACGATCTGTTCGCCGAGCGCCGCCGCCTGCGCCCAGTCCTGCGCTGCGGCAGCGGCGATGAAGCGCTCGCGCAGCTTGTGGGCCTCGTCGAGCGCGGCCATGTCGTAGTCTTTCGCCATCGGGCGGCGCGCGGCCCGGGCGTGTGCGCCGTCATCGCGCTTCAGGCGCACATGGACCCAATAGATGTCCACCAGCAGCCACAGGCCGAGCAGGCCCAGGCAGAACCGCGAGGCCGGCAGGCCGCTGACGCCGGCGAGCAGCAGCGCCAGTTGCGCCGCGCCGGCGAAGGGGCTGTTGAGATAGAAGCGGTGCGCGCCGAGGAAGCCGCCCGCCACCAGCAGCAACCAGGCGAAGGATGCGCGGCGGGTGCAGGGCTTGCGCATGGTTCGCCGGAATCCGTGGTGTTGATCCGCGGGGTGGGCCCGGGGCCGCTCAGTCCAGCAGCGCCAGGGCGGCGTAGTCGCCGACCTTGTCGCCGAGGCCCGCGGGCACCAGCAACACGCCGCGGGTGAGCGGCATCAGCTTGCCGTCGATCTGCGCCTGCAGTTTGGGCAACAGAAAGTCGCGGTGGTGCCAGAACACGCTGCCGCCCAGGCTGATGCGCTGCAGGTCCAGCGTGATGATCATGTTGTAGAGCATGCGGCCCATCACGCGGCACAGCCCGTCGACGATGTCCAGCGCCTTCGCGTCGCCGGCCGAGGCCGCCGAGAACAGGTCGGGGGCGGATTGCCCGAAGCGGCGCGACATCGAGTTGCCGGCCACCAGCGCCTCGACGTCGCCCAGGTTGCCGCAGCCGCAGAGCGCATCGCTCGCGTCGTCCACCACGAAGCTGTGGCCCGCATGGCCCGCATTGCCGTTCTTGCCGCGCAACGCCCGGCCGTCCACGCACAGGCCCACGCCCACGCCGGTGCTCCATGTGGCATACGCGCAGTGATCGAAGCCCTTGAGCGCGCCCCAGTGGCGTTCGGCTTCGAGACCCGCGACCGCATCGTTCTCGACCCGCACCTGCCCGAAGCGCCTGGCCAGCGGGGCTTCGATGATGGCGGTCATCCACTGGTTGGGCAGGCCCCGGGCCGGGCCGGCAATGCCGCCGCAGATGTTGGGCGTGGCCAGCTCGACCATGCCGTCGTGCAGCTCGAAGGGCCCGGTCGAGGACACGCCCACGCGGTCGATGCTGGCCGCATCCACGCCTTGCTCGGCGCAGACCTCGTCGATCATCCGCAGGATCTGCACCGCCACGGCGTCGTTGTCGCCGGTCTTGGCGGTGGGCTCGCTGCGGCGGCCGATCAACGGCGCGTCACTGGAAGCGGAAAGGCTCACGGCCACCTTGGTGCCGCCGATGTCAACGCAGGCTCTCATTGCTGTGTGTCTTTTCTACAGAAGGCGCGCGACCAGGGCAGCGAGCATGCTGAGCACCACGGTGCTCCCGATGGGCAGCTGCCACTCGCGGCCGAAGGCGCGGAACTCGAAATCGCCGGGCAACCGTCCGAAGCCGAAGCGGCGCAGCCAGGCCGTGAGGCCGCTCAGGAGCACCAGTGCAAGGACGACGACGATCAGCCAGCGGAACATAAGAACAGTCTAGGCGGCGAGTACCGCCATGGCTTGTCGGTGAAGTTCGGGCGTTGCGGCGGCAATCACCCTGCCGTCGGACTTCAGGCCCAGCGGCTGGCCCTGCCAGTCGGTGATGACGCCGCCCGCGGCTTCGATCAGGCCGGCCGGGCCCAGGTAGTCGTAGGGCTGCAGGCCGGTTTCGACCACCAGGTCGATGGTGCCGCCGGCCAGTTGCGCGTAGCCGTAGCAGTCGCCGCCGAAGCGGCGCATCGCGCACTGGCGGCTCAGGCGGTCGAAGGCTTGCCAGTCGGCGGGCGAAAAGATGTCGGGCGAGGTGGTGACGATGCGGGCCTTGGCCACCTCGGTGCAGGTGCTCACGCGCACCGGCACGCCATCGCGCGTGGCGCCCTGTCCGGCCCGGCCAATCCAGCGCTCTTTCAGCACCGGCATGTCGATCATGCCGAGCACCACGCGCGCTCCTTGCAGCACGCCGATCAGCGTGCCCCAGAGCGGCGAGCCGGTGATGAAGCTGCGCGTGCCGTCGATGGGGTCGAGCACCCAGATGCGCTCGGCGTCCAGCCGCTCGGGGCCGTGTTCTTCGCCGTAGATGCCGTCGGCGGGCACGCGGGCGCCGAGGATCTCGCGCATCGCCGTCTCCGCCGCGCGGTCGGCCAGCGTGACGGGGCTTTCGTCGGCCTTGGTGACGATGTCCAGCGGCGTGCGGAAGTAGTGCATCGACTGCGCACCAGCCGCATCGGCCAGCGCCTGTGCAATGGTCGACAGATCGGAAGTGGGGGAGCTGTTGGGATTGCTCATGACAGAGAGTGATCGCGGGCCAAAACTGCGATTAGACCCGAGCCTGCCCCGGTTTGACATGAGCAGGCCCGCCGCCCTAGCATGGCCCGAAAATTGCCCCGGGATCCACGCATGGCTTCATTCAAATTCTTCCGCGCCGCACTGCTGGCCTTGCTGTTCGGCACTTGTGCCATCCTGGCCCACGCCACCCCTTCCGCCGCGGAGGACAAGCTCATCGACACGCTGATCCAGCGCGTGTCGAAGATGAGCGCCATGGTGTTCCTGCGCAACGGCAACGAATACACCGCCGCGGATGCCGCCAAGCACATGCAGGCCAAGTACGACCACTTCAAAAAGGAACTGGTCACGGCCGAAGACTTCATCGAGCGCTGCGCCTCGCGCTCGGAGATGACCGGGCAGGCCTACAAGGTGAAGCTCAACGACGGCGTGGTGAAGGACGCCAACGAGTTTCTCAACGCTGAGTTGAGGGCGTTGCGGCAGCAGGTGAAGAAGGCGAGCGGTTGAGGGGGCTCGCTTTCGTGATTGCTCGGGGGTTTTTCTTGAGGGCGGGGGCCGGGTCTCGCCCCGGCGGGCGACCTACTTTTCTTTGCTTCGCCAAAGAAAAGTAGGCAAAAGAAAGGCGACCCTGCTGTGTGTGTCCCTCCGCTGCGCTACGGGCAACCTGCGGTGCTCACGGTTCGCGGGGTCTCGCAGAACTCGCTGCGCTCAAACAGCTGCGAGCCCTGATCCGCGAACCGCTGCGCTCCTCGGCACACCCAGAAGGGAGTGGGACGGGCCATCGCTTCGCTCGGCGCTTGACGCGATGCGGGCCTTCGCTGCGCTCGGCTTGGGTTGCTGCCTCTCCCTTTTGGGGAGGGTTGGGGTGGGGCAAGCGGCATGCCTATCGAGCGCTCTGCCTGCCCCCATCCCAGCCTTCCCCCAGAGGGGGAAGGAGCAAGTCCGGAGGCCGAGCGAAGCGAAGGCCCGACTGAAGCCAGAGGCCGAGCGAAGCGATGGCCCGAAGGATTCCCCTCCCCTCTGGCTGCGCCGAGGAGCGGAGCGTTTCGCGGATCAGGGCCGCAGCTGTTTGAGCGCAGCGAGTTCTGCGGACCCCGCGAAACGCGAGCACCGCAGGTTGCCCCGTAGCGAAGCGAAGGGGTCGCAGACAGTGGGGTCGCCTTTCTTTTGCCTACTTTTCTTTGGCGAAGCAAAGAAAAGTAGGTCGCCCGCCGGGGCGAGTCCCGGCCCCGGAACACAAACCAAACCACAAGAAAAAATCAAAGCGCATGGCTCCGATCCCCCACCCCAAACCCCAAAGCGTCCCAAGGTTCGCCAACCGCCAACCCCACCACCTTGAACAGCTCCCCCATCTCATGCTCATGGATCAGCCGAGCCGCCATCGCCCGCTCTGCCACGGAGCCCTTTTCCATGAGAGACAGCAACCCGCAATTCAACAGAAACCGCGCCTGGCTGGTGTACCCCAGCACCGCGAGCCCCGCATCCTGCCCCGCCAGCGCAATGCCGGTGAAATCGACATGCGCGGTGATGTCCTTGTAGCCCACATCGGACAGCGGATCGCCGTCGGCCTGATGCGCCCGATGGCACATCACCGTGCCCATGTGCCGCTGCGGGTGGTAGTACTCGCTCTCGGGAAAGCCGTAGTCGATGAGGAAGGCCGCGCCTTTTTCAAGGCGGTCCGCCAGCGTGGCGATGAAGGCGCGCGCCTGCGGATGAATTTCGGTGAGGTAGTCGTGGTCGCCAGGCACATCGACCGGCGGCCGCAGCTCGGTCGCGCGGTCCGCCCAGGTCCACCCATCGCCTGCTGCATTGCGCGCCACACCGCGCTCGAACCAGACGCCCTTCACGCGCGCCAACAGTTGCACCGGCATCGCATCGAGCACCTCGTTGCCGACCACCACGCCCTGCATCTTTTCGGGCAGTTCGTTCAGCCACTCGACGCGGCCCGCATACCGTACCAGCGCCTGCTGCTGCCGCTCGCGCAGGGTGCCCGACAGATCGACGATGCGATAGCGCACACCGCCGCGCCCCATTTCGTCGAGCGCGTGCAGCAGCTGCACCGCCAGCGCGCCGGAGCCGGCGCCGAACTCCCAGACGGTGTCGGTGCCGGTCTTCTGCAGCGCCTCGGCCACTTGCGCGGCCAGCGTCTGGCCGAACATCGGCGTGAGTTCGGGTGCGGTCACGAAGTCGCTGCCCGACGACGGCATGTGGCCGAACTTGGCCGAGGTGTTGGCGTAGTAGCCCAGACCGGGCGCATACAAAGCGAGCGCCATGAAGCGGTCGAAGCCGATCCACCCGCCGGCGCGCTCGACGGCGCGGGCGATCAGGTGGTCGAGGGCGGTGGGTAAACTGTTCGGGGTCTTGGTCATCACCCCCTGATTCTCGCCCTCTCTCCCCGCATGAGCACCCCCTCCCTCCCCTTGACCTCCCCCACGCGCCGCACCGTCCTTGTCACCGGCGCGGGCCGACGGCTGGGCCGCGAGATCGCGCTGGCGCTGGCCGCGGGCGGCTGGCAGGTGGCGGTGCACTACCGCAACTCGCGCGCCGATGCCGAGCAGACGGTGGCCGATTGCGCGGCGCTCTCGGGCGATGCGGCGCTGTTCGAGGCCGACCTCGAAGACGAGCAGGCCACCCGCGCCCTGCTGCCCCGCGTGGCGGCGCGCTTTCGCAGCGTCGATGCGGTGGTGCACAGCGCCGCCCTCTTCGAGCACGACGACCCGGCCACCTTCAGCTATGCGCTCATGGAGCGCCACGCGCGCAGCAACACGGGCGCGGCCATCCTGCTGGCGCAGGCGCTGCACGACCATCTTGCGCGCCGCGATGCGCAGCAGGGCGCGGTGGTTCACCTGCTCGACCAGAAGCTCTGGAACCCGAACCCCGATTTCCTGAGCTACACGCTCTCCAAGGCCGCGCTGGAAGCCGCCACGCCGATGCTTGCGCTGGCCCTGGCGCCGCGCGTGCGCGTGGTGGGCGTCGCGCCCGGCCTCACCTTGCCCAGCCACATGCTGGACGACGACAAATTCGCGCAGCTGCACAAGCTGTCGCCGCTGGGCCGCTCCTCCACGCCGGCCGACGTGGTCGCCACGGTGAAGTTCGCGCTGGAGAACGGCTCGATCACCGGCACCACGCTGCTGGTGGACGGCGGCCAGCACCTGATGAAATTCGAGCGCGATTTCTCGCTCATGTGAGCACCACACGCATGTCTTCCTCCCACTCCCACGGCCGCCAGACCCTCACCCTGCTGGGCCTTCGCTTCAACGCCAACCTCGGCATCCTCGACCACGAGAAAGTCGCGCCGCAGCCGATCCAGGTCGATGCCGAACTGAACATGGGCCGGCAGCCGCTGCTGCCGCAGGACGACGACATCTTCCACGTGCTCGACTACGGCAAGGTGCGGCTGATCATCATCGACGAGTGCACCGCAGAGCACGTCAACCTGCTGGAGAGCCTGATCGGCAAGGTGGTGCACCGCCTCCTGCAACTGCCCGGCGTGCTGGGCGTGCGGGTGAAGATCGCCAAGCTCGAAATCTTCGACGACTGCGAGGTGGCGATCCGCATGGAAGCCGGGGAGTGGTGATCGGCGAGTGATCGCCGAGCGCCCCCTTTTTCAAGCACCTCAAGCCGCTGACCCGCAAGCCGCCGCCGGCTTGCCGCCCGCGGGCCACATCCGCACCCCCAGCGCACCGAGTGCCGACACCGCGGCCATCAGCGCCACGCCCGACCATCCCCACTGCGCCAGCACCAGCGCACCCAGTGCCGAGCCCGCGGCCATGCCGATGAAGACGCCGGTAAAAAACACTGCATTGAGCCGGCTGCGCGCACCGGGGTCGATGCCGTAGACAACCGTCTGGTGCGCGATCAGCGCCGCCTGCAGGCCGAAGTCGAAACCGATGGCGCTCGCCACGATGAGCGCGAGCCGAGCGGCCGGCGCCATCAGCGGCGCGAACAGCATCGCGGCGAAAGACACCACCACCAGCGCCGCCCCCATGCGGATCACCAGCTCCGGGCCCCGGCGGTCCGCCAAGCGCCCGGCGATGGGCGCGGCCAGCGCACCCGCCGCGCCGGCCAGCCCGAAGGCGCCGGCCGCTGCACTGCCCAGGTGGAACGGCGCGCCGTGCAGCATCACAGCCAGCGTCGACCAGAAGGCGCTGAAGCCGACCGACAGCAGGCCCTGCGCGAAAGTGGCGCGGCGCAGCGCGCCGTGCTTGCGCCACAGCTGCACCAGCGAACCCAGCAGCGCGCCATAGCCCAGCTGCGTGGTCGGGCGCAGATGCGGCAGGCCGCGCGCCACAGCCACGCCGATGAACGCGATGCTGGCCGCCGCCACCACGAACATGGTGCGCCAGCCGAAGTGCTCGGCCACGAAGCCGCTGACCACGCGCGACAGCAGGATGCCCAGCAAGAGCCCCGTCATCACCGTGCCGACGATCCGCCCGCGGTGCGCTTCGGGCGCCAGCGTGGCGGCGGCGGGCACCACGTCCTGGGCCATGGTGGCTGCCAGGCCGATCACCAGGCTCGCCGCGAGCAGCGGCGCCACCGACGGCGAGAACGCCGCGCCCAGGAGCGCGAGCACCAGCACCGCGGCCTTGGCCAGGATGATCCGGCGCCGGTCGAAGCGGTCGCCCAGCGGCGCCAAGAGCAGGATGCCCAGCGCATAGCCCAGCTGCGTGAGCGTGGGCACGAAGCCCACGCTGCGCGCGGAGGCGCCGATGTCGGGCCCCAGCTCGCCCAGCATCGGCTGGCTGTAGTAAAGCGCGGCCACGCCGAAACCGGCGCTGGCCGCGAGCAACAGGATCAGCGAAGCCGGCAATCCCTCATGCGTTTTTTGAATGGAAGACATGGTGTTAACCCTTAAATCACGAAGTCAGGGCCGGAGTGTGAACTTCGCCGCTCCAATGAGGTAGCCCTTTAGCCTGAACAATTGATATACGCTGTGCGCATGACAGCGCCCGCTACACCCCTCTCCACCCCCGCTTCCGCCGACCGCATCGAGCTGATGCAGACCTTCGTGCGCATCGTCGAGGCGGGCAGCCTGTCGGCCGCGGCGGCCCGGATGGGCACCACCCAGCCCACCGTGAGCCGCCGCCTCCAGGCGCTCGAACGCTCGCTGGGCGTGCGCCTGCTGCAGCGCTCCACCCATGCCATGAAGCTCACCGAGGACGGCGAGCGCTGCTTCGACCGGGCCAGGGAGCTCATCGCGGGCTGGGAGGCTTTCGAGGCCGAACTGCGCGGCGCCGGCGACCAGCCCGAGGGCCGGCTGCGGGTGGTGGCGCCCCATGTCTTCGGTCAGCAGCACCTGATCGGGCCGCTGTCGGCGTATCTGGCGCGGTATCCGCAGGTCAACGTCGAATGGCTGCTGCACGACACCCCGCGCGACCGGACGCCCGATTTCATCGCCGATGGCGTGGACTGCGCGATCCGCGTCGGCGAGGTGACGGACCCGGCCGTGGTGGCGATCCGGCTGTACGAGGTGCCGCGCATCGTGGTCGGCGCGCCTTCGCTGTTCGGGAACACGCCGCTGCCGGTGCATGCCCGCGAGCTGGAGGCGCTGCCCTGGCTGGCCGCGCTCAATTTCTACCGCACCGAGGTCGTGCTGGCGCACGAGACCACGGGCGAGGCGCACCGCGTGCCGATCCGCCCGCGGCTGATCACCGACAGCCTCTACGCGCTGCGCAGCGCGGCGGTGATGGGCGTGGGCATCGGCGTGTCGTCCGCCTGGATGCTGACCGAGGAGCTGGAAGCCGGCCGGCTGGTGCACCTGGCGCCGCAGTGGCGGGCCGCGCCCGCGCCGGTGTTCATCGTGTACCCGTATGCGCGCTTCTACCCGGCCCGCCTGCGCCTGTTCGTGGAGGCGATGCGCACCGCCTTTCCCTCGGCGTAGCCCCTGGAATGGCGGATCGGGGACAATCGCGGCTTCCCCCGACTCCCCGACTTCCCGAAGTCAACCGACCATGAACGCCGTCTGGATCGACGAGGCGCCCGCCGCCGCCGGCGCTGCCGCCACCAACTCCCTGAAGATCGAACGCGAGACCCACAAGCTCGAAAAGCGCCTGTGCCGCGAGGTGGGCCGCGCCATCGTCGACTACAACATGATCGAAGAGGGCGACAAGGTCATGGTGTGCGTCTCGGGCGGGAAGGACAGCTACGCGATGCTGGACATCCTGCTCAAGCTGAAAGCGCGCGCGCCCATTCACTTCGACATCGTCGCCGTCAACCTCGACCAGAAGCAGCCCGGCTTTCCCGAAGAGGTGCTGCCCAAGTACCTGAGCGAACTCGGCGTGGCCTTCCACATCGAGAACCAGGACACCTACAGCATCGTCAAGCGCGTGATTCCCGAGGGCAAGACGACATGCGGCCTCTGCAGCCGCCTGCGCCGGGGCATCCTGTACCGCGTGGCGGACGAGCTGGGCGCCACCAAGGTCGCGCTGGGCCACCACCGCGACGACATGCTGCAGACCTTCTTCCTCAACATGTTCTTCGCCGGCAAGCTCAAGAGCATGCCGCCCAAGCTGGTGAGCGACGACGGCAAGCACATCGTGATCCGCCCGCTCGCCTACGTGGCCGAGAAAGACCTGGTGCGCTGGGCGCAGCACCGCGAATTCCCGATCATTCCGTGCACCCTCTGCGGCAGCCAGGAGAACCTGCAGCGCAAGCAGGTCGGCGAGATGCTGCGCGAGTGGGACAAGAAGCATCCCGGCCGCGTGGAGAACATGTTCACCGCGCTGCAGAACGTGGTGCCTTCGCACCTGCTGGACGGAACGCGGCACGACTTCAAGGGTCTGAAGGCGACGGGCGTGGCAGACGACGACGGCGACAAGGCCTTCGACACGCCCTCCTTCGACTTGCTCTCCCAGGCACCGTCGGCCCTTCGCATCGTCCAGGGCTGATCCGGCTACCCAGGGGAATTGGGGGCATCGCTGCCCGGAGACCCTTCATGAAACGCGCGTTCCCCGCTCTTCTTCTCGCCACAGCAGTAGCCACGCTCAGCGGTTGCGCCACCTCCTGGGTGGTCGACAGCGATGTGAAGAGCTTTTCTTCCCTGGCCACGGTGCCGCCCGGCGCCACCTACCGCTTCGATCGCCTGCCTTCGCAGCAGGCCGACACCGCCCGGCAGGAATCGCTCGAAGCGATGGCCGCCGCCGCGCTCGACAAGGTGGGCCTGCGCCGTGACGACGCCAAGCCGCAGTACAGCGCCCAGATCGGCGCCCGCGTGACCGCCGGGCTTTCGCCTTGGGCCGACCCGTGGCTCGTCGGCGGCGGCTGGGGTTACGGCGGCGGCTATGGCCGCTACGGCTATGGCGGCTGGTACGGCGGCCCCGCCTTCTTCCCGCCGGCGGCCAACCCCTGGTACGAGCGCGAAGTGAGCATCGTGCTGCGCGAGGCGGGCTCCAACCGGGTGGTCTACGAAACCCGGGCGCGCAACGACGGCCCCTACAACGCCAGCGCGGCAATCCTGCCGGTGATGTTCCAGGCCGCGCTGCAGGGCTTTCCGAATCCGCCGCAGGGCGAGCGCCGGGTGAACATCGACCTGACGGGCGCCGTCAGATAGCCCCCAAAGGCCGCTCCTAGAATCGGCCGGATGCAAGAAGCCACCCGACTGATCGCCGTTCGCCACGGCGAAACCGCCTGGAACGTCGACACCCGCATCCAGGGACACATCGACATCGGCCTGAACGACACCGGCCTCTGGCAGGCCCGGAGCGCGGGCCAGGCGCTGGCCGACGAGCCCATCGCCGCAATTTATGCCAGCGACCTTTCGCGCGCCTGGCAGACCGCGCAGCACATCGCCGCGCCGCACGGCCTCGCGGTGCAGCCCGAGCCCCGCCTGCGCGAGCGCGCCTTCGGCCACATGGAAGGCATGAGCTTTGCGGAGATCGAAGCCACGCTGCCCGAAGACGCCAAGCGCTGGCGCGAGCGCGACCCCGAGTTCGAACCGGTCGGCGGCGAAAGCCTGCTGACCTTCCGCGACCGCGTCACCGGCGTGGCCGCCGAACTGGCGGCGCGCCACCCGGGCGAGCTGGTCGTGCTGGTTGCGCACGGCGGCGTGATGGACGTGCTCTACCGCGCCGCCACCCGCCTGGCGCTGCAGGCGCCGCGCACCTGGCTGCTGCGCAATGCGGCCATCAACCGCCTGCTGTGGACGCCCGAAGGATTCAGCCTGGTGGGCTGGAGCGACACCGCCCACCTCACGGCCGACGACACGCTCGACGAAGCCACGGCCTAGCGCGGCGGCACGATGGGCCGCTTGCCTTTCTCCGACCCGGGCAAGACGCGCCCATGAGAAAAACCAATCCCACCCCCTCGGCGTACGCCAGTTGGGACGCATCCCAGACGCTGTCTGCCCTGTGGATAGCCGCCACGCACCTGGGAAGCTTCGTCACCCTGGAAGCCGGCGACACCATTGCGCGCGAAGGGGAGCGGCACGATTACTTCTATCTCTTGCGATCAGGGTTCGTTCATTCCACGATCCAGCGAAGCAACGGCTCGGAGTTCCTGCTCGAGATCTTCGGGCCGGGGGCGATTTTTGGCGAAGGCCCGGCGTTTGCCGACAGTCCCCGGCCGACGACGACCCGGGCGGTTGCACCGGCCCTTCTCAGCCGCTACCGCCCGGCGGATGTCGCGCAGCAGTTTTCAGAGCTTCCCGGACTCGCGACCTCCTTGATCCAGCTGCTCGGATTCAAGAACCACATGGTCGTCGCCAAACTTGCCGGGGTGGCCTCGGCGGCGCCCAAGGAACGGGTCATCGATTTGCTGCTGCGTGTGGCACGCCTGCAATCGACGCAGGCATCGAAAAAACTCACCGTCGATCTGACGCATGAACAAATTGGCGCCATGACGGCATTGAGCCGCGTCACCGTCACCCGCACGTTGAATGCGCTCGCAACACACGGGCTCATTGAAACGCGGGCCCGGCAGGTCACCATCCCGAATGCGCCGGCATTGCGTCGTTTCCGCGATGCGTAACACTTAAGAAAATAGACCGCCTCCTGTATCGCTGGATACCGTCGACACCTTCACCCCATCGCCATCATTCACCCCGTCACACACAAGAGAAGAGCGATGGCGGAGGGAACGGGAGGAGCCGTTGAAAAAAGAGGCCGGAGCGCCGTGAATTGGCGATGGCCTGGGTGTGGCGTTTCGCAGGACTGCAGAAGTCCTTCCTGGCCGGGTGGTTCACGCGCATGACCATCCGGCATCTTTTGAATCGCCGTCAGGCGTGCGAGGCCGCGTGCCCTGCAGCAGCCTCGGCCTTCGCCTCGCCCGGCAGTTGCACCATCGGCCCGGTGCCGCTGTAGCGGTCCAGCGCCAGGTAGATGGCGGGCGTGATGTAGAGCGTGATCACCTGCGAGAAGATCAGCCCGCCCACCACCGCCACGCCCAGCGGCTGGCGCAGCTCGGCGCCGGCACCCAGGCCCAGCGCAAGCGGCAAGGCGCCCATCAGCGCGGCCAGCGTGGTCATCAGGATCGGGCGAAAGCGCAGCCGGCAGGCCTCGCGGATCGCATCGGCCGGCTTCATGCCTTCGGTGCGCTGCGCGTCCAGGGCGAAGTCGATCATCATGATCGCGTTCTTCTTGACGATGCCGATCAAAAGCAGGATGCCGATGGTGGCGATCAGCGTGAGGTCGAAGCCGAAGATCTTGAGCGACAGCAGCGCGCCCACCGCCGCCGAGGGCAGCCCCGCAAGAATGGTCAGCGGGTGGATGTAGCTCTCGTACAGCACGCCCAGAAGCACGTAGATGACCAGCACCGCCAGCACCAGCAGCACCGCCTGGCTGGCCTGCGAACTCTGGAACACGGCCGCATCGCCGCCGTAGGTGGTGATGATCGACTGCGGCATCTTCAGCTCGCTCTTGAACTGGTCGATCCTGGCGGTCGCATTGCCCAGCGGCACGTCGGGCGCGAGGTTGAACGACACGGTCACCGCCTGCAGCTGCCCCTGGTGGTTGACCGAGGTCGGCCCCACGGTCCGCTGGATGGTCGAGAAGGCCGACAGCGGCACCAGCTTGCCCGAGGTGCTGCGCACCGAGAGGCGGGCGACGTCGTCCTCGAACTGGCGGTCGCTGTCGGCGGCCGAAAGAATCACCTGGTAGGTGTTGCTCGCGGCGTAGATGCTGCCGATCTGCCGGTCGCCGTAGGCGTTGTAGAGCGCGGTGCGCAGGTCGCCCACCGCCACGCCCAGCACGCCGGCCTTGTCGCGGTCGATCTCCAGCGTGGCCTGCAGGCCCCGGTTCTGCGAGTCGCTGGTCACGTCGCGGAAGGAGGGGTCGGCGCGCATGCGCTCCATGAGCCGCGTGGCCCAGGGCGCCATTTCGCCGGCGTTCACGCTCTGCAGCGTGTACTGGAAGCGCGCCTTGCTCTGGCGCCCGCCCAGGCGCAGGTTCTGCACCGGCTGCATGTAGACGGCCACACCCGGAATCTCGCGGAAGCGCTCGCGCAGCGACTCCAGCACCTTGGCCATCTGCGGGCGTTCGCTGCGCGACTTGAGCACGGCAAAGAGGCGTCCGGAGTTCTGCGTGGCGGTGGGGCCGCCCACGCCGACGAAGGAACTCACGTAGTTGACGCTGGGGTCGGCCTGGATGGCGGCGGCCACGCGGTCCTGCAGCGCCTTCATGGCGGTGAATGAAATGTCTTCGGCGGCCTCGGTGGTGATCTGGATCTGGCCGATGTCTTCCTCGGGGAAGAAGCCCTTGGGAATGGTGGCGAACAGCCAGCCGGTGATGACGAAAGTCAGGCCCGCCACCACGAGCATCAGCTTGCGGTGCGCCAGCGTCCAGTCCAGCGAGCGCATGTAGCCGCCGTGCACCGCGCGGTAGCCGCGCTCGAAGCCGCGACCGATGGCGGTGCCCGGCTCGGGATGTTCTTCTTCGTGGTCGTTGCCGCCGTCGTGCGCGCCTTCCTTGCGCGGCACCTGCTTGAGCAGCCGGCTCGCGAGCATGGGCACCAGCGTGAGCGACACCACGGCCGACACCAGCACCGCCAGCGCCACCACCACCGCGAACTCGTGGAACAGGAGGCCGATGACGCCCGGCATGAAGAAGATCGGGATGAACACGGCCACCAGCGAGATCGAGATCGACACGATGGTGAAACCCACCTCGCGCGCGCCGCGCAGCGCCGCCGCATAGGGCTCCATGCCCTTCTCGACGTAGCGCATGATGTTCTCGAGCACCACGATGGCGTCGTCCACCACCAGCCCCACGGCCAGCGTGATGCCCAGCAGCGAGACGTTGTCCAGGCTATAGCCGAAGGCGTAGAGCAAGGCCACCGCGCCGATGAGCGAAATCGGAATGGTCGCCGCCGGAATCAGCGTGGCCACCAGCCGGTGCAGGAACAGAAAGATCACCATCACCACCAGCGCGATGGTGCCCAGGAGCGTGAGCTGCACGTCGTGCACCGCCTCGCGGATGGAAAGCGAGCGGTCGTTCACCACCTGGATCTCGACCGACTGCGGCAGCTCCGCCTTGAAGCGCGGAATGAGCGCGCGCACCGCGTCCACCACCTCCACCGTATTGGCATTGGGCTGGCGCTGCACCGCCAGCGAAATGGACGACTGGCCGTTGAAGCTGCTGGCCGTCTTGACCGATTCGAAGCTGTCCTCCACGGTGGCCACTTCGTCCAGCCGCACCGGCGCGCCGTTGCGCTGGCCGACGATGAGCTTGGCGAAGTCCGCCGCCTTCACCAGCTGGCGGTTGGCCTGGATGGTGAGCGTCTGGCGCGGGCCGTCGAGCACGCCGACCGGCGTGTTGGCGTTGGCCGAATTCACCGCCTTGGCCAGTTCGTCGAGCGTGATGTTGCGCGCGTTGAGCAGGTCGGCGTTGGCCTTGATGCGCACCGCGAAGGCCTTGCGCCCGTACACGCTCACCTGCGCCACGCCGTCGATGGTCGAGAGCGTGGGGGAAATGAGGTTCTCGGCGTAGTCGTTGAGCTCGGCCGGATTCATCGACGGCGAAATCAGCGCGATGAAGAGCACCGGTGCATCGGCCGGATTCACCTTGCGGTACGAGGGCAGCTGCGTGAGCTCTTGCGGCAACTGGCGCTGGGCGCGCAGCAGCGCGGCCTGCACATCGACGGCAGCGGCGTCGATGTCGCGGCTGCTCACGAATTCGAGCGTGATCGAGCTCACGCCCTGCGTGTTCACCGAACTGATGGTCTGCAGGCCCGGGATGGTGGAGAACTGCTTCTCCAGCGGCAGCGCGACCGAGCTGGCCATGGTGTCCGGGCTCGCGCCGGGGAGCTGCGCGTTGACGTTGATGACCGGCGTGTTGTAGCTGGGCAGCGCCGCCACCGGGATGCTGAAGTACGCAAAGATGCCGACGACCACGACCGCGGCCGACAGCAGCACGGTCATCGCCGGACGGCGGATGCAGAGTTCCGAAATGTTCATCGGAGGACCTCCGGGCGCCGCGCCGCGGTGCGCGCCTGCGTGTGCCTGGGGCGGCCGGGCGCGGCGCTCATGCGCGTTCCCGCTCTGCCGGCTGGGCGTCGCTGCCGTCCGAAGAGGCGGCGCTGCCGGGCGTGGCACCCGGGGTGCCCGGGGTGCCGGGGGCGTTCGGTGCGGGCGCCGCGCCCTTGTCGTCCACGCGGATCTTGCCGCCCGGCCGCACGTTCTGGCTGCCTTCGATCACCACCTGCTCGCCCGGCTGGACGCCGCTCACCGCCACCTTGGTGCCGAAGGTGTGCAGCGTGTTCACCTTGCGGCGGGTGGCGGTCCTGGCCTGGTCGACCACATAGAGCGAGGTGCCGTCGGCCAGCATCATCAATGCCGCGGCCGGCACCACGGTGGCGCCGGTGAGCGTGCGCACCGTGATGCGCGTGCCGACGAACTGGCCGGGCCACAGGCCCTGGTCGGCGTTGTCGAACACGGCCTTGGCACGCACCGTGCCGATCTGCGGATCGACGGTGTTGTCCACGAAGTCGAGCCTGCCGATCAGCGGCGTCTTGCGCCCGGCCACCAGGGCTTCGACCGGCGCCTGGGTGCGCGCGGCCTGCAGCAGGTCCTGCAGGTTGCCTTCGGGCACGGGGAAGCTCACCGCGATGGGGTCCAGCTGCGTGACGGTGACCAGCGACAGCGTCGGCTGCACCAGCGTGCCGGGGTAGATGTTGACCGCGCCGATGCGGCCGGCGATGGGCGCGCGCAGCGTGGCATAGCCCAGCGCCACCTGCGCCGACTGCACCGCGGCGCGGTCGGACGCCACGGTGGCACGCTGTGCCTCGAGCTGCGACAGCGTGGCGTCGGCCGCGCTCTTGGCGATGAAGTTCTGCGCCACCAGCTCCTGGCTGCGCTTGTACTGGCGCTCCAGGTCGGCCATGGTGGCCTCGTCCTTCTTCTGCTGGGCGCGGGCGCGGGCCAGGTTGGCCTGGTCGTTGCGGTCGTCCAGCGAAAAGAGCAGTTGGCCGGCCTTGACGAACTGCCCTTCCTTGACGTGGACGGCGCTCACTGTGTTGGTGACCTGCGGGCGCAGGTCGACGCTGTTGAGGGACACCACGCTGCCGTTGACCTGCACGGTCACGGGCACGTCCTGCTTTTCGGCGGTGGCGAGCGTCACGAGTGCGGGGGCGGCGCCGGCGGCTGCCGGGGCGGCCTGGCCGCTTTTTGCCGCCTGCTTGTCGCCGGACATGCTCCACCACCCGGCCGCGACGGCGACGATCAACACACCCGCAAGGGCTATGGCAGCATTTTTCTTCATGGGTTCTTGTGCACTTTGGGCTAACACCGTCTATTGAATCAGCGGTCGACGCGCAGTGGTCACGGGCACCGTAAAGAATAGTAAAGCAGGTCAACCGCCAGGCCTGTGCCAATGGCGCGAATGGCGCCAAAGCAGCGATCGGCCCCCGCGCAACCGGCTGGGGCCGGCATGGCAAGGGCAAACCGGCGGCCGTCGGCCCGCGCGCCAACCCCCCGTAAAATCGCCGCTCACCCCAGCCTCTGGATATACCCCATGAACCGCTGCAAAAAGAATCCCACGCACGCTCTCTCCCTCCTGGCGCTTTGCGCCGTCGTTGCCGGCGCCGGCCTTTTCTCGCTCGAGGCACGCGCCCAGGACGAGGTGCCCCGCCCGCAAACCCAGAACGAATCGCTCAACGGCGGACGCAACTTTCCCATCGGCACGCTGCGCGGCAAATTCATGGTGACCGATGCGCCCGACGTCGAGCTCGACGGCCGGGCCGACCGCCTGGGCGCCGGCGCCCGCATCCGCAGCGCGCAGAACATGCTGGTCATGCCCGGCGCGATCATCGGACAGAAGTACCTGGTGAACTACACGCGCGACGCCGCCGGCCTGCTGCGCGAGGTCTGGATCCTCACGCCCGAGGAAGCCGTGGCCAGCCGCGAGTCGCTGAACAAGCCGCTGCTGAACATCTGGCCGTTCACCTCGAACGACACCCTCAACACGCAATAACGCAGCCATGCAGCAGCGCGCCACGCGCTGCGACCGAGCAAGAAGCGGCGCAGGCCTTCCGGGTCCGCCGCGGCGCCCTCCACCTTGCGCAGGGCTTCAGAGAATTCCCATGAAAAAAGTATTCATCAAGACCTTCGGCTGCCAGATGAACGAGTACGACTCGGACAAGATGGCCGACGTGCTCCACGCCGCACAGGGCTACGAGCCCACCCAGAACGTGGACGAGGCCGACCTCATCCTTTTCAACACCTGCTCGGTGCGCGAGAAAGCGCAGGAAAAGGTGTTCTCCGACCTCGGCCGCGTGAAGCACCTGAAGGCCAAGGGCGTGAAGATCGGCGTGGGCGGCTGCGTGGCCAGCCAGGAGGGTGCGGCCATCATCGCGCGCGCGCCTTACGTCGACATCGTGTTCGGCCCGCAGACGCTGCACCGCCTGCCCGAGATGCTGAACGACCGCGAGCGCCTGGACCGCCCGCAGGTGGACATCAGCTTCCCCGAGATCGAGAAGTTCGACCACCTGCCGCCCGCACGGGTCGACGGCGCGACCGCCTTCGTGTCGATCATGGAAGGCTGCTCCAAGTACTGCAGTTACTGCGTGGTGCCCTACACCCGCGGCGAGGAAGTCAACCGCCCGCTGGACGACGTGCTGGTCGAAATCGCCGGCCTGGCCGACCAGGGCGTGCGCGAGATCACGCTGCTGGGCCAGAACGTGAACGCCTACCGCGGCCGCATGGGCGAGACCGCTGAAATCGCCGACTTCGCGCTGCTCATCGAATACGTCGCCGAGATCCCCGGCATCGAGCGCATCCGCTACACCACCAGCCACCCGAACGAGTTCACGCCGCGGCTGATCGAGGCCTACGCCAAGGTGCCGCAGCTGGTCAGCCACCTGCACCTACCGGTGCAGCACGGCAGCGACCGCATCCTGATGGCGATGAAGCGTGGCTACACCGCCATGGAATACAAGAGCACGGTGCGCAAGCTCCGCGCCATCCGCCCCGACCTGGCGCTCTCCAGCGACTTCATCGTCGGCTTCCCCGGCGAGACCGACGAGGACTTCGCCAAGATGATGAAGCTCATCGACGACTGCCAGTTCGACAACAGTTTCAGCTTCATCTTCAGCCCGCGCCCCGGCACGCCGGCCGCCGCGCTGCACGACGACACCCCGCATGAAGTGAAGCTCGCGCGCCTGCAGACGCTGCAGCGGGTGATCGACGGCAACGTGCGCCGCTTCGGCGACGCGCTGGTAGGCAGCACGCAGCGCGTGCTGGTGGAAGGGGCTTCGCGCAAGGACGCCAACGAGCTGATGGGCCGCACCGCCTGCAACCGCGTCGTCAACTTCGAGGGCGATGCACGCCTGGTCGGCCAGATGACCGACCTGCGCATCACGCGCTCGCTGGCCTACACGCTGCGCGGCGAGGTGGTGACACGCGAATCGTCGCCGACGCTGCAACAACCCGCCGCGGCGATCGCCCACTGATGGCGAAGCGACCTTCGATCCGGGGCTCGTTCCAGCAGCTCCTGCTCTTTGCCTTTTTGCTGATCACCGCGCTCTTGGTGGGCGTGGCGCTGCGCTCGGTGTTCCAGTACGACGCGCTCATGACCCAGAGCCGCGACGCCGCGGCGCGCGCGCTGCGCCTCTCGGGCGCGGCCCAGTCGCTGGCCGAACGCAGCGCGGCCATGGAGCGCGCGGGGCGCCAGTCGCTGGTGCTCAACGACGCGGTGCTGCGCCGCCGCTTCGACGAGGCCGCGCGCGAATCGCACCAGGTGCTGGAGCGGCTCGAAAACAACGGCCTGCTGCCTGCGAGCACCGAGCCATGGCGCGCGCAGTTGGCCGTGATCGAGGGCCTGATGAGCGGCAGCGCCGACAGCGCCCTGGCCCGCGAAAGCAACATGGCCGTGCAGTTTCGCGAGCTCGACACGCTCAACACCAGCCTCGCGCAGCAGGCCCAGTTCCTCATCGAGATGCAGAACGACGCGCTCGCCAAGCGCATCGAGAACGCGCGCCGCCGGCTGATGCGCGAGGTGGTGGCCGCGAGCGTGCTGGCGGTGGTGCTGGCGCTGGCCTTCGGCATCTGGCTCGCGCGCCCATTCAAGCGGCTGGAGAGCGCCATCGTCGGCCTCGGCCAGAACCGGCTGGACGAGCCCATCGACATCCGCGGCCCGGCCGACGTGCGGCGGGTGTCGCAGCAGCTCGAATGGCTGCGGCTGCGCCTGACCGAACTGGACGCCGACAAGGCGCGTTTCCTGCGGCATGTGTCGCATGAACTCAAGACGCCGCTGGCCGCGCTGCGCGAAGGGGTTTCACTGCTCGAAGACGGCGTGACGGGTCCGCTGACCCCGGCGCAGCTGGAAGTGGCCCAGATCCTGAACCAGAACACCGTCTCGCTGCAGGGCCAGATCGAGGCGCTGCTGCGCTTCAACGCCGCGGCCTTCGAGGCGCGCGAACTGCGCCGCGAACGCACCGAGCTGCTGCCGCTGATCGAAGAGCAGGTCGAGGCGCAGCGGCTGCAATGGCAGGCGCACGGACTGCGCGTGCGCACCGAGGGCGAAGCCATCGCGCTCACCGTGGACCGCACCAAGCTGGGCACGGCCATCGCCAACCTGCTGTCCAACGCCATCCGCTTCTCGCTGTCGGGCGGTGTCATCACCCTGGCCGTGTCGAGCACGCCGGAGGCAGTGCACATCGACGTGAACGACGCCGGCCCCGGCATTGCCGAGAACGACCGCGACCGGATCTTCGAGCCATTCTTTCGCGGCGAACGCCAGCCCGAGCACACGGTCAAAGGCACCGGCATCGGACTTTCCATCGTGCAGGAGTACATTGCAGCCCACGGGGGCCGCATCACGCTGCAGCCTGGCGGACCCGGTGCACGTTTTCGCATCGAGTTGCCGCGCACGGCTTGAACCCGCCCTTGCGGCACGCCCATCTGAAACACCGCCTCCCGCCCTTTCTTCGATCCATGCCTTTTTCGTTCGTCCGCAGTTCCACCCTTGCCGGGGCCACGGCCATGGCTTTCGCCCTGTTGCTGGCCGCCTGCGCCACGCAGCTCAAGCCGCCGGCCGAGGCCAGTGCGCTGCCGCCGCCGGCCGTCGTGCCGCGCGTGATGCCCGTCGAGGCCGAGCCCAGGGTGGTCGCCACGCAGCCCGCCTCGCTGTTCACGCTGATGACCCAAGGCCCGCAGGCGGCCATGCTGTCGTATGCCGACAAGGTGCGCCCGCTCGGCGGCGGTGAGCTCAATGCCGAGATGGCCCGCATCGGCGACCCCGGCGATTCGCCCACCGCCCAGATGCAGCTGGCGATCCTGCTGTCGCAGACCCGCGTGCCGGCCGACCTGGCGCGCGCTCTGGGCCTGCTGCAACGCGTGATCGCCAACCCCTCGCCCGAGGCGCAGCCGCTGCATCCGCTCGCACGCGCCCTGGCCGCCCGCTATGTGGAACAGCGCCGTGTCGAGGACGACCGCGACAGGCAGGTGCAGCAGCTGCGCGACAGCCAGCGCCGCATCGACCAGCTCAACGACCGCATCGAGGCGCTGCGCGCCATCGAGCGCAGCTTCTCGCGGCCCGCGAGCACGCCGGCACCGGCAACCAACGGAACCAAACCAACCCCATGAGCACAACCGGCGCCCGTCTCCTGGTGGTCGACGACGATCCGGACATGCTGCGCCTGATCTCGATGCGGCTGGTGTCGGCGGGCTACCAGGTCACGGCCGTGACCTCGGCCGAGACCGCGCTCACCCAACTGGAAATCGAGCATCCGCAGCTGGTGCTCAGCGACGTGCGGCTGCCCGGCCGCGACGGGCTCGCGCTGTTCGACGAGATCCGCAAGCGCCACCCCTCGCTGCCGGTGATCCTGCTCACCGCGCACGGCACCATCCCCGACGCGGTCGAGGCCACGGCGCGCGGTGTGTTCACCTACCTCACCAAGCCCTACGACGCCCGCGAGCTGCTCGACAAGATCGCGCAGGCGCTGGCGCTGGGCGCCCCCGCCAGCACGCCGGCCAAGGGCGGCGACGAAAGCTGGCGCGCCGAAATCGTGAGCCGCAGCAACCGCATGGCCGAGCTCCTGGCCGAGGCGCGCATGGTCGCCAAGTCGGACGCCTCGGTGCTGCTGCGCGGCGACTCCGGCGCCGGCAAGGAACTGCTGGCGCGCGCCATCCACAAGGCCAGCGCGCGCGCCGACAAGCCCTTCGTGGCGGTCAATTGCGGCGCCATTCCCGAGGCGCTGCTCGAGTCGGAACTCTTCGGCCACATGAAGGGCGCCTTTACCGACGCGCACGCCAACCACAAGGGCCTGTTCCAGCAGGCCGACGGCGGCACGCTGCTGCTCGACGAAATCGGGGACATGCCACCCGCGCTGCAGGTCAAGCTGCTGCGCGTGCTGCAGGAGCACGCGGTGCGGCCGCTGGGCGGCAGCCAGTCGATCCAGGTGGACGTGCGCATCGTCTCGGCCACCCACCGCGACCTGGACGCCGCGATGGAGGCGGGCCAGTTCCGCGAAGACCTTTACTACCGCCTGAACGTGGTGACGCTCACGCTGCCGCCGCTGTCGGCGCGGCGCGAAGACATTCCGCTCCTGGCCAACCACTTCCTGCAGCGCCTGTCGACCAAGTACGGCAAGCGGCTCTCGGGTTTTGCGCCCGAGGCGCTGAAGGCGCTGACCACCGCGGCCTGGCCGGGCAATGTGCGCCAGCTCTTCAACGTGGTGGAGCAGGTGTGCGCGCTGTCGAGCTCGCCGCTGATTCCGCTGGCGCTGGTGCAGCGCGCGCTGCGGGTGCCCACGGTCGAGGTCCAGACCTATGCGGACGCCAAGCAGCGATTCGAGCGCGATTACCTGGTCGGCCTGCTCAAGCTGACCGACGGCAACGTGGCCGATGCGGCCCGCCTGGCCGACCGCAACCGGACCGAGTTCTACCGCCTGCTGCAAAAGCACGAGCTCACGCCGGGGCACTTCAAAGCCGACGCTGTCGCTCCGGGTCCGGAGCCTGTCGCCGACTAGCGACGCACCTAAGTTGTTGATTTAAAAGGCCATTTCCACCGAGCCTCGAAGGCTTGTCGGGATTCGGCGACAAAAACAGGGGTTTTGGAGGCCTTGGCCGGGCCATCCCCGTCAAAACGGCATCCAGATCGCGCCAAGTCGTTGATCTGAAAGCGTTTTTCCATGCTGGCACAGGGTTTGCCCCTGTAGAGGCATGACAGCACTTTCCAGCCCATCTTTCGCACTGCGTCCGCAGCGCGACGGCCTGCGTCAAAAGCAGTTTTCCCTCTCGCGGCCCCGTGCCGCGGGTCATTCGCTGGCGGCTCTCGCCAGCGCCGGCAGCGCCGAGACGGATTGCGTGATCAAGCGCTTTCCTGCAATCGGCGACACCCCTTCTTCCCTCGACAAGCAACGTTGGTAAATCCCATGAAGCCCACTGACTTCTCCCAACTGAACGTGCTGACCGAAGCCGACTTTTCGCACCGCAGCCCGGTGCGCGAAGAACGCCATCCCAACGCCGTCACCGCCCCCCCGGTCAACCGTGGTTCGATGACGCCCCGCCCCTGGCGCGGTTTCTGGAACAGCATCGGCACCGCCCTGCTGGTGAAGCTGGGTGCCGGCCGCGATGCCGAAGCCTCGAGCGCCGAGCAGGCTTCGCAGGTCAAGCAGCCGTGGCAGCGCGCCGCGGCCCGCCGCCGCAATGCCTTCATGCTGCTCACCGTGCTGAGCACCGTGATCGCCTCTACGCTGTTTGCCGGCGTGCAACCCGACTACAACAACGTCTGGCTCGAATACGGCCAGATCGGCCTGTACGGCCTGCTGTCGGGCTGGGTCGTGACCGGCTTCGTGACCGCGCTCATGGGCTTCTACGTTTCCGTGCGCGGTGACAAGCACGCGCTGTCGGCCAAGCAGGTGGTCAACCACCCGATGAACCCCGAGGCACGCACCGCGATCATCATGCCGATCTGCAACGAAGACGTTGCCACGGTGTTCGCCGGCCTGCGCGCCACCTGCGAATCGGTGGCCTCCACCGGCCACGCGAAGCAGTTCGACGTGTTCGTGCTGTCCGACAGCTACACCCCCGAAACCGCCGCCGCCGAGCGCGCCGCCTGGGAAGACCTTCGCGCCGCCCTCGCCGACAGCCCGAACCAGCCGCAGGTGGAGGTGTACTACCGCCTGCGCACCCGCCGCACCCATCGCAAGGCCGGCAACGTGGCCGACTTCTGCCGCCGCTGGGGCAAGGACTACCGCTACATGGTCGTGCTCGACGCCGACTCGGTGATGAGCGGCGACTGCCTGACCTCGATGGTCAAGCTGATGGAAGCCAACCCCAGCGCCGGCATCATCCAGACCGCGACGCAGGCCATCGGCCACGTCACGCTGCATGCCCGCGCACAACAATTCGCTTCCCGCGTGACGGGCCGCCTGTTCACGCTGGGCATGCAGTTCTGGCAACTGGGCGAATCCCACTACTGGGGCCACAACGCGATCATCCGCGTCGAGCCCTTCATGAAGCATTGCGCGCTGGCCTCCATCAAGGGCACCGGCGGCATGTCGGGCGGCATCATGTCGCACGACTTCGTCGAAGCCGCGCTGATGCGCCGTGCCGGCTACAACGTGTGGCTGGTGTCCGACCTGGTCGGCAGCTACGAGCAGCAACCGCCGGACCTGCTGGCCGAACTGCAACGCGACCGCCGCTGGTGCCAGGGCAACCTGCAGAACGCCCGCCTGATGGCCGAACCCGGCATCCACCCGGTGCACCGCGCGATGTTCGTGACCGGCACCATGGCCTATGTTTCGGCGCCGCTGTGGCTCGCGTTCCTGACGCTGGGCACGGCCCTGTGGCTCAGCGGCTCCAGCCTGGTGTCGAGCTGGAGCGTGCTGCCCGCCGAGCTGGCCGGCCTCTGGATCTGGACCCTGTGCCTGTTGTTCCTGCCCCGCGTGCTCGGCATCGCTGCCGTGCTGATGCGCGGCGAGCAACGCCAGTACGGCGGTACCTGGGGCCTTGTGAAGAGCTCGCTCATGGAAAGCGCCCTGGCCATCGTGCAGGCACCGGTTCGCATGCTGGCCCACTCGCTGTTCGTGCTGGTCGCCCTCACCGGCATCAAGCTCGACTGGAAGTCGCCCCCGCGTGAAGCCAACGCCGTGCCGTGGAAGGTTGCTGCAACCCAGCTGGCCCCCATGACCCTGGTGATTGCCATGCTGGCCGTCGGTGTCGCCATGATCGACCCGAGCGCGCTGATCTGGCTCATGCCTGTCGGCCTGCCGCTGCTGCTGGCGATTCCGCTGACCGTGCTGACCAGCCAGATCGCGCTGGGCACCACGCTGCGCGACCGCGGCTTCCTGCTGATTCCCGAGGAATCGCGTTCGCCCGCCGTGCTGCGCCGCGCCTGGATGCATGCGCTGCGCCTGGCGCGCCCGGCGGCTCTGGCTGCAGCCTGATGCGCTGAAGACACAGCACCCGCGAAAAGCCGGCCTCCGTGGTCGGCTTTTTTCATGGGCGTGGCTAGAATCGCCGACTCTTTTCTTTCAACCCACGGATCCCCGTCGATCCCCTGGAGCGCCAAGTGCCCCGATTCGCCGTCATCACTCTCTGACGCCGACAACACCACCTCACTGCTGGTCATGTCGGGCGCCAAGCTGCGTTCCACATTGACCAGACACGGCCTCTACGGCCATCGAAGTCGACTCTCTCTTCCAGCTTCGCTCCCGCGCGTTGTCGGTTCTTCCTGATTTGCATCTGGAGAACAACGTGTTCCCTCTCTCTTCTTCTCTTTCGTCGATTCCGCTGCTCAAGTACCCGCGTACTGCGCATCTGGAAGGCTCGCGCCTGCAGGCCGGCGATACCGACGACGGCCAGACGCCGTTGTTGGCGCTGCACGGCCAGCAGGTGGTCATCGAGGAAAAACTCGATGGCGCCAATGCGGCCCTGTCGTTCACCTCGGCGGGCGAACTGCTGCTGCAATCGCGCGGCCACTACCTAGTGTCCTGTCCCGTTAATTCGCCCGCATAGGCGGGTGAGTTTTTCGAGGATCGAATTGGCCGTTGCTGTCCATGTGAACGGCTTGCAGTTC
>NZ_JBEPKK010000015.1:0-146904 GCF_040544675.1 Variovorax boronicumulans | reverse complement strand
CCGATGTCCTTGCTCGCTTCATCCTTGCGCGTGTTGTCGGAACTCCAGCGAATGTCTTCCGTGCGGCCCGTCGTCACGGTGCCGAGATTCACGTCTCGACCCGCGACGACAGTCGCATCGCCCGCACTCTTGACTTCGGCACCGATCAGGTTGGCGTCCCGCATGGCCACGACGTTGAGACTTCCCCCCGGATTGGTCACGTAGAGGCCCGCGACGCGGTCCAGTGTCGTGGCGCTGAGGTTCACGCCACTGGATGCATCCGAGCGCGCCAGCGGACCCGTCTCGCTCTTCGAGTCGCGGGTGGTGGTCACCACGTTGATGTCGCGCCCCGCGATGGCGGTGAGGCTCCTGCTTGCATCGACCACGGCGCCGATGACATTGATGTCGGTCCTGGCGGTCAGGGTGACGTCTTCGCCAGTGATGCGGCCTGCCAGGTTGTTGATGTTGTTCGCCGAAAGCGCGACCGCATGGCGCCCGGCAATCGTGCCTCCGGAATTGGTGAGATCGCCCGACAGGCGCATGTTCACACTGCCCCCGGACAGCACCGCGCCGGAGCCATCGATGTCGCCCGGCTTCACATGCACATAGACCTGCGGCACCAGCACGCGCTGGGTGCTGCCGTCGGGCAAGGTCACTGTCTGCTCGACCAGCCAGACGATGTCGCTGGTGAGTTGCGCCATCTGCGCGTCGGTGAGGGCGATGCCCGGGCGCAGGCCGTATTGCTGCGCAAAGGTCACACCGGCGTTCATCAGGGCCGCGTACTGCGCGTCGTCGCTGTCGAAGCCATCCAGGTAGCGATAGCCGGTCAACTGGGCCACCTGCTCGCGGATCAGCCGCTGTTCGTAGAAGCCGTCGCCCAGCCGCTTGAGCGTGTTGTTCGGGTCGAGCCCCAGGTTGTTCAGCAGATAGTCGCTGGACAGCCAGTTGCGGTAATTCGCAAACCGTGGATCAGTCTCGATGAGGTAACGGCTCGAAGGATTGGTCGGGGTTCTGAACAGGCTCGCACTGGGAATTGCGGTATTCGGCACGCTGGTGCGCACGACAGTGGCGCCGGCAACGCCCGCCGTCGCGCCAGGCCCGCTGGCCGAAGGCACCTGGATGATGGGATTGACGCGGGACCCGCCGGAGACGCCTCCAGCGGCCTGCGCGCCCGCGCCGGTTTGCCCCACCGACAAGGACCCTGTACCAGGGGTGCCGACGGCGACGGCCACATTGCCCTGCTGCCGCGCCGCCACGAGCGTGGCCGTGGCGTTGGTCGTCAGGTTGTACGGCGCGATCTGGTAGACGCGCTCATCGTCGCCGCTGTGCTCTTCCACGTAACTGTGAGACACCGTGCCGGTCTGCACCGTGGGCGCGTCGACGGTGAGCCCCTTGTCGAGGATGGTGCCGCCGGTGACCGTCAGGGCGCGGCCAGCCAGGATCTGGCTCATGTCGTTGACACCGCTGCGGACATCGATGGTCATCGCGCCGCCCGCGATGATCTTGCCCGGCGCGGAGCTTTGCAGCACCGGGGTGGACGTGGTCACGGTGTAGGCGTAGATGTCGAAGGTCGATGAAAAGCGCTGCGGCTTGGAGTCGGTGGCCAGGAACGGCGTGCCGGTCATCGTGTAGATGAAGGCCAGCGTGGCCTTGTCCAGGGCTCCATGGGCCTCGCGATAGGCCTGCCACTGGTCGTACTCGGCTTGCGTAACCGGGTGGTCGAACGGCATGAATACCTCATGCGGAGGCTCGCTGCTGTCCCAGCTGGTGATGCCTGCCTGCCCCACCGTGATGTCGGGGTAGCGCCGGCCGATGAAGTCCGTGGGCAGGTCCTCGGCCGGCGGCGTGATCCCGAAGGCGGCCCAGATCGGATCGGTGCGCGAGTACCAGACGCCGGGGACGAGCACCGCCTTGCAGGTGCTGTCCTGCCCGACCGTGCACTCCTGGACGTTTCGATCCCGGCTGCTGGCCGGGCTTTGCAGGTAATAGGCCCTGAACTTGTCCAAGGGGTAGTCCGGCGAAGGGATCAGCAATCTCGCATAGGGATCGCTGCCGGCCCTCCGAGGGGCGGCCGCACTGTCGGCCCTCCAACCATTCCATCCGGTGTCTTCAACCTGGCGGAGTCCGCCGAAGCCGATGAGCACCTCGTCGGCCTTCCAACGCTTGCTGTTGCCGGGAATCTCGTACTCCACAACGAACTGGCTCGAACCCGGCTGCAGGGCCCACGTCACACCGCCGTTGGTGTTGTTCAGCGTGTCCGTCTTGATGTCGACGTTGCCGGTCGCCTCGATGGTCGCGGCGTGGTTGTTGATGGTCGTTGCCGAGCCGGTGGCATGGCCGAGGGCATCGAGGCTGCCGCCGATGAAGAGACCCCCGCCGATGAGGGGACTGCCGTCGCTGAAGAGGAGTGCGCCGTCCTTGTTGTTGACGGTGCCCGCGCCGATGTCCAGGCGCTTGCGCGCGGCAATGGTGGCCGCGCTCGTGGTGCCGTTGGCGGCGGTCTCGGCCCGGTTGTTCAGCGTATCGACGCCAATGGAAATCTGGTCGCCGTAGATGCGGCCGGTGCCGATGTTGGTCAGCGTGCCCGCGTCGATGCGCGTCGCGATGCCGTCGATCACGCCCCGGTTGGTCACGGTATTGCTGGCGCTCAGGCGAGTGGTGGTGCCCTGGATGTCGCCGGTGGCGCTGTTGTCGATGTTCGTGGCGGACAGCGACAGATCGTTGCCGGCGGCGATCCGGCCGCTGTTGGAGATGTTGCCGCTGGTGGCGATGCTCAGGTCGCGGTTGGCGATGGTCTCGCTGCCCGAGGCCAACGCGACGTCTTGCGTCGCGGCAATCCGCAGGTCGCCCTGGGAGAGCAGCTTGCCGCTGCTGCTGAGCGAGGCCGCATCCACAACGAGTGTCTTGCCCGCAAGCATGGTGCCGCCTGAGTTGGAGACGCTCAGGGCCTTGACCGCATTCGGATCGACAACGCTCACGGTGTCGCCTGCGGAAATCAGGCCGCCGGTACCGTTCTCGACGCGGCCGGTGCCGCTCAAGGTCGCGTTCACATCGGCGCGGATGGCACCGGAGGTGTTGTCGATGGTGGTTGCCGAAATGGCGACGTTCTGGCCTTCGATGCCTTGGTCGGTGCCGGAGGTGGCTGTGTTGTCGAGGCTTCCGGCGCGCACATGGGTCGTGGCGCCCGAACGGATCAGGCCGCCTTTGTTCTCCACGGCACCGGCATCGATTTGCAGATCGTTCACCGCCAGCGTCTGACCGCCGCGGTTGTCGTAGGTGGCGCCTCGGGTGTCGACGGACAGCGTCGATTGACTCAGCACCGACCCGGCGGTGCCGTTGACAAACTTTCCGGTGCTGGCGATCAGGGCATCTTTCGAGCCGACGAAACCACCGGTGTTGTCGACGTCACCGGTCTTCAGCGTGAAGGTGCCGCCGCTGACGATGCCGCCTTTCTGGTTGCTGTAGCCCTTCGCGTCGGTGTTGCTCAGGCTCTGGCCGTTCGTATCGACGGTCATCGCAGCACCGGACTGGAGCAGGCCCGCGTCGTTCTTGAGCGCGCCAGCAGTCACATCGACGGTGCCGCTTGCGGTCAGTGTCCCGCGCGTGTTGTCCAGCGCGGTTTTGCGTGTGTCGATGGCCAGGCTGCTACCGCTGGCCTTGCCGTCGGTGTTCGTCAAGCCGCTGTTGGCAAGCACGACCGCCCCCGCGGCCAGCAGGTTGCCCGATGTGTTGTCGGTCGTGCTGCTGGTCGTGACGTGAAGGTCTCCCGCCACGGCCGCAAGCGTTCCGGAGGTGTTGTCGAGGCTGGCGGCGTTGACGGTGATACCGCCGTTGGAGCCCAGCGTACCTTCGACATTCGATACAGCGCCCGCTGCAGTGACGTCCAGTCGGCCTGGCGTGGAGACCACCGCCTTGTCGGTGTTCACACCGCCTTGCGTCGCGACGATGGCGATGTTGGCGGCGCTCGTCTGTTTTCCGGAGATATCGACGCTGGCGCCCTGGAGCGTCGCATTGCCTGCCGCGAGGTTGGTGCCATTGGCAACAAGCGCACCGCTGGCCGTGATGCGCAGATCGCCTGCACCGCTCCCTGCGCTCCCTGATGCAGCGAGCGTGCCGTCGCTCTGGATGCCAGCCCCGAGCACGCCCGCTGTGCCGCTTTGCACGCTCGCGGCCGTGAGGGTCGCATGGCGACCGGACGTGATATTGCCGTCGTTGACGAGCACACCGGCGACGGTCAGGTTGACATCGTTCGCGCCGCGCAGCGTGCCGGCGTTCGTGAGCGTTGCCGCGTTAACCCCAAGGTCGGTGGCCGCATTGATCGACCCGCCGCTGCCGTTGACAAGTTGACCTGTCGCTGCGAGCTGCACGCCAGCCTGCGCCGACTGGATGCTGCCCTGTGTGTTTTCCAGCGAGCCGGTACTGAGTGCCAAGCCCCGGTTGGAAGCGAGGGTGCCGGAGGTGTTGACGGTGGCCCCTGCCACGTTGGCCGAGAGTGCCCCTGCGGCCGAGATGTTGCCGCTCAGGTTGTTGGCTGAGCCACCGACCGTGAGGTTGGCATTGCTGTCGCTGCTCAGCACGCCGGCCTGGTTGTTCAGGTCGCCGGAGGTGGTGATGTCCAGGCTGCCGCTGCGCAGCGTTCCGGACGCGTTGTCCAAGGAGCCGAGCCGGGCGACAAAGGCTTCGGAGACATTGATGATCCCGCCCCGGTTGGAAAAGCTCGCCTGGTTGAGTGCCAGGCTCGCCACGCTCAAGGTTCCGCCGTTGTTGAGCAGGTTCGCGGTTTGCAGGGTGATAGGGCCACCTGCGTAGACCTTGCCGCCATCGTTCCGGATCGCGCCTGCGGCGGTGATGCTGCCTGGCTCAATCGGTACGGCAGCAGGCGTTGAAGTACCTGAAGTTGTTGTACCGCCTGTCGATGCCGTTGTCCCCGTCGAGCCGCTTGAGCCAGTGCCTGTGGTGGTGCCTGTACCAGCGACGGCACTGCCGCTTCCAGTGCCAGCTGTCGGTGCGGGCAACGGCTCGCTGCCGATCCAGCCGCCGTTGGTGTTGCTGATCGTGGGCGCAGAAAGCGCCAGCGGTGTCATGCTGGTCTGGCGGATCGTGCCTTGGTTGACGATGTCGCCGGCCGTGCTGACAAGCTGCACGCTCTGGCCCTCCAGCGTGCCGGTGTTCTCCAGCCGGCCGGATGCCGTGACAACCAGGCTGCCGGCGCTCGCACCGATATTGCCGGCGTTGCGCACACCCAGGCCCTGCTCAGTGCCCAGGAGCACGATCTTTCCGGCATACATGCCGCCCAAGGCCGCCACGTCCAGGGCGAAGGTCGGTGCAGCACCGGTGCCTGTCGTCGGCGTGATCTGGGCATGGTCGGCACTGACCTGATTGGCCCCGGTCACCACCTTCAGCTCACTGGCCCAGATGCCCGCATTCGCTTCCACCGCCCGCGCGAGGATCGCCGCATAGTCGGTCTTGCTCGCATCCAGGCCCGCACCGTTGATGGTGACGGTGCCGCCGCGCACGAGGAAGCTGTCGAGGCCGCCCAGGGCATTGAGCTGCGGCGTGCCCGTGGTCAGCGTGGCGCGGCTCGCGTTGATGAAGCCTGCGCCGTCGACGTTGATGCCGGCCGGGTTGGCAATGATGATCTCGGCACGCTGCCCGGCAACTTCCATGTAGCCGCGAAGCTGGCTCACATTGCCGCCGTTGACTTCGTTGAGGATGATGCGCGCCGGGCCTGCCGCGAGGAACGGGTTGCCTTGAACGATGCCGCCCAGTTGGGTCTGCACGTTCGTGCGGCTGTTGTTGAAGATCGCGCCGTTGGGTCCAACGTTGAGCTGGTTGTAGACGTTGCGCGAGACGCCCGCCGCGGAAGGGCTCTGGATGTTGATCAGCGGCACGCCGTTGGGCGCCACCAAGACGGTAGGCCGAAGATTGCCGGGCACGTTGGGCGCGCCCACGATCTGCGCGTGCACAGACGGCGCGGTGAGCATTCCCGCCAACGCGGCACCGACCAGCATGGGAGCGAAAGCGGCAATGCCGGCCAGCGCGCCACCCACCACCGCCGTCGCCTTGTTCGACCCCTTGCCGGTGCTGGTGGCGGTTTCCTGGACCACCATCCGCATGCCTCTGGCGGCATTGAAGACGATGCGGTGCAAGTGGCGGTTCATTCTTTTAGGCTCCCTGACAGGTCACAAATCACAACGTTTTGTGACAAGACGCACAAAACGGACGCGATTATGGGGAGCACATGCAGGTGCGCTTCTGGCACTAATTCACGAATGCGCGAGGCCTGAAAAAAGCGGCTCGCAGATGTAGCCCAAACGAATTCAGTTCAGGCGCAGCCTGTTGGATCAATACGACAAAACAACACGGGCCAGCGAGGCTTGAGCCGCCCGACCCAGGTCACATTGATAAAGCGAGAGATAACTTCTGTACGAACGTTGTCCAGAAAAAACTCCTGACGCTCCAACCGCTAGTAAGGCGGCGCCTTCCGAGCCCGTTGCGCGCGCGCCGCCTCCGTCCACCAGGCCAGGTCATCCGCAAACCGCCCGAACGAGCGCGCCAGCGATTCCCCGGCGCTGCCTGTCGGTTTGCCATTTGCATCCAGCGTCTGCGAAATCGGCCCGACCGCCAGCGTGCTCGAGATCACCACCATCCCCATCTCCGACAGAATCGAGTGCCACGCGGTCCCCGAGCGCACGCCTGAAAAGCGCCCGGCCGAATAGCTCGCAACAGCGGCCGGCCGCCAGAACCACTCTTCCAGAAAGTGGTCCGTCAGGTTTTTCAACCCGGGCTGCGGGCCCCAGTTGTATTCGCCGGTCACGAAGACGAAGGCATCGGCCTTGCGGATCTTTTCCGCCAGCGCCTCCATGGCCGCAGGCGCCGTGCCCTTCGGATATTCCTTGTACATGCGATCGAGCATCGGCAGGTCGACGGCCTTGGCGTCGATCAGTTCCGCCTCGGCACCTCGCGCGTGGAGGCCCGCGATGATGAAGTCCGCAAGCCGCACGCCCATGCGGTCCGAGCGGTACGAGCCATAGAACACCAGAACCTTGTCAGCCATCTTTGCTCCTCAATGGGCAGGCTTGTTCCTCGCCCAAAGTTCGTTCAACTGCATTCAAGAAAACTCGTCTTGCAGCTTCGGTTGCTGCCGCGTCATCCGTCCATTCACACGACTGACTTGCGCAATACCCCTCTACTTGCGTCCACGACGTGTAGCGGAGCGTCGGATGCTCGGCGAAGTATCTTGGTTCAAGGCAGATGGTTTGCATGGAGGGTTCGGCCAGGGAGTCTTCGTCAAGCCATTCGAAACAGGAATGTCCTGAGCCATCGAAATCCATGAATGCCTCGAAATCTCCGTACACCAAGCGATGCTCGGCGTGTTTCGACAGGAATCGACGCGCGGCAGGAAGCACTGTTGCAAGGTACGGGTGATCTGCCTCGCCAGCCCAGTACTTGCTACACGCCAGTACTTCTTCGACTGCAATCGCAATGGGCATTCGATCCCAGTGTTCCGGGAAAAGTGCGGTCGCTGCCCAGCGGTAACCCGCATCAATGTAGTTCTTGCAGTCGAGGCATGCGAAATGAACGCTGTTCATGTGTTGAGGCTTCCCAGCTTTTTCCCCAGCGCCAGCAGCACCCATCCGCCGAAGAAGAAGGTCAGCGCAATGCCGACGGCGCGCAGCCGGTCGCTCGACCCAGCGGTCGCGCGACCCGAGAAATACCGGAACGCCGTCAGCAGCAGCACGAAGGCCGCGAACAGATTCGACAGGTTGGTGAAGTAGCTGAAGAAGTTGACGACATCGAAACCCATGCGCACGTGGATCGACAACTGCCAGCCGATGGCCACCAGCGTGACCAGGCTGAAGAACGATCGAAGGGCAAAGAGCAGAGAGTGGTTCATGTGGGCGCCGGGCTCCGGCCGACCTTGGTCAGCGCTTGCAGTCCCCGCCGACGGACACCGTGCCGTCCTTGCATTCGGTCAGGATGTCGTCGTCCCCGGCCAGACCGGGCACGGCCGTCGGAACAGCCACTGCCTGCGCCGCCCCGCCTTCACGCTGATAGACGATCTTCCTGGTGCCGAGCTCGCAACTGCCCACCACCTGCCCGGCTGCGGTCGCATTGACATCGACGGTGATCACGGCGAAGCGCGTGACACCGGCCGCGCCGATCTTCGCCTCGATCTGCGAGCGCAGGGCTTCGCAGCTCTCGGCCCCGTGGGCTGCGCCGGCTGCGGCGGCCCACGCAATGGAAATCAACCAGGGTTTCATGGATCGCCTGCCTTTCGCAGCGTGGTTGACGGTCAAAGAGTCTAGCCCCGGGGAATCTGCCATGCCCCACATGCCCCACATGCGCCAACGGCCTGCCGCGTGTGCGGCAGGCCGTTGGCAACGCATGCGTTTCGGTGGTGCTTCAACGAAGCAAGGACGCTGCCGGTTTCATCGTCAGGCTTGCGCCGATGCCAGCACCGCGTTCAGCGTCGCGCTCGGGCGCATCACCGCTTCGAACTTGACCGGGTCGGCGAGGTAGTAGCCGCCGATGTCCACGGGCTTGCCCTGCACGGCCGCGAGTTCGTCGACGATCTTCTTTTCGTTGGCGGTCAGCGTCTCGGCCAGCTTCTTGAACTTGGATTGCAGCGCCGTGTCTTCGGTCTGCGCGGCGAGCTCCTGTGCCCAGTACATCGCCAGGTAGAACTGGCTGCCGCGGTTGTCGAGCTGGCCGGTCTTGGGCGAGGGGTTCTTGTTGTTGTCCAGGAGCTTGCCGGTGGCGGCGTCGAGCGTCTTGGCCAGGATCTTGGCCTGCGCGTTGCCGGTCTTCAGGCCCAGGTCTTCCAGGCTCACGGCCAGTGCGAGGAACTCACCCAGCGAGTCCCAGCGCAGGTGGTTCTCTTCGACCAGCTGCTGCACGTGCTTGGGGGCCGAGCCGCCCGCGCCGGTTTCGTACAGTCCGCCGCCGGCCATCAGCGGCACGATCGACAGCATCTTGGCCGAGGTGCCCAGTTCCATGATGGGGAACAGGTCGGTGAGGTAGTCGCGCAGGATGTTGCCGGTGGCGCTGATGGTGTCCAGGCCGCGCACGACGCGCTCCAGCGTGTAGCGCATGGCGCGCACCTGGCTCATGATCTGGATGTCCAGGCCCGAGGTGTTGTGCTCGTGAAGGTACATCTTGACCTTGGTGATCAGCTGCGCCTCGTGCGGGCGGTAGGCGTCCAGCCAGAACACCACCGGCATGCCGGAGTTGCGCGCACGCGTGACGGCCAGTTTCACCCAGTCGCGGATCGCGGCGTCCTTGACCTGGCACATGCGCCAGATGTCGCCTTGCTCCACGTCTTCGCTCATCAGCACTTCGCCGGTGTCCAGGTCGGTGATGTTGGCGACGCCGTCTTCCGGGATCTCGAAGGTCTTGTCGTGCGAGCCGTACTCCTCGGCCTTCTGCGCCATGAGGCCCACGTTGGGCACGGTGCCCATGGTCTTGGGGTCGAAGGCGCCGTGCCATTTGCAGAAGTTGATGATCTCCTGGTAGATGCGGGCGAAGGTCGATTCGGGCATCACGGCCTTGACGTCCTTCAGGCGGCCGTCGGCGCCCCACATCTTGCCGCCGTTGCGGATCATCGCGGGCATGGACGCGTCCACGATCACGTCGTTGGGCGAATGGAAGTTGGTGATGCCCTTGGCCGAGTCGACCATGGCCAACTCGGGGCGGCCTTCGTGGCAGGCGTGCAGGTCGCGCTTGATCTCGTCCTGCGTGCTCTGGGGCAGCGCGGCGATCTTGGTGTAGAGATCGACCATGCCGTTGTTGACGTTGATGCCCAGTTCGTCGAACAGCTTGCCGTGCTTCTCGAAGGCTTCCTTGTAGAAGATCTTCACGCAGTGGCCGAACACGATGGGGTGCGAGACCTTCATCATGGTGGCCTTGACGTGCAGCGAGAACATGACGCCGGTCTTGTGCGCGTCCTCGATTTCCTTTTCATAGAAGGCCAGGAGCGCCTTCTTGCTCATGAACATGGAGTCGATGACCTCGCGGTCCAGCAGCGCCACCTTGGACTTGAGCACGACGGTCTTGCCGCTCTTGGTGATCAGCTCCATCTTGACGTTGCGCGCGCGGTCCAGGGTCATGGACTTTTCGCCGTGATAGAAGTCGCCGCCGTGCATGTGCGAGACGTGCGAGCGCGAGGCCTGGCTCCACTCGGCCATGCTGTGCGGGTTCTTGCGCGCGTATTCCTTCACCGCCTTGGGGGCGCGGCGGTCGGAGTTGCCCTCGCGCAGCACCGGGTTCACCGCGCTGCCGGTGCACTTGTTGTAGCGAACGCGGATGTCCTTGTCCTCGTCCGTGGTCGGGTTCTCGGGGTAGTCGGGGATCTTGTAGCCCTTGCCCTGCAGTTCCTTGATGGCCGACTTGAGCTGCGACACCGAGGCGCTGATGTTGGGCAGCTTGATGATGTTGGCTTCGGGCTTGAGCGTGAGCTTGCCCAGTTCGGCCAGGTTGTCGGGCACCTTCTGGTCGTCGCCGAGGAACTCGGGGAACTCGCCCAGGATGCGGGCGGCCACCGAGATGTCGCTCGTGGTCACGTCGATGCCGGCCGGGGCCGTGAAGGCGCGCACGATGGGCAGGAACGCGTAGGTCGCCAAAAGGGGCGCCTCGTCGGTCAGGGTGTAGACGATGGTGGGTTGCTTCGTGCTCATGCGCTTGCTTCCGTAAAGCTGAGGGGTCGGGATGGCGGGGGCTCCCGGCAGGATGGGCCGGGGTCTGCCCGTTCGCCGGAATCCGCGATTGTCGCCGGGCCGCGACCCGCCCTGACAACCGCGCGGGTTATCTCCCCCCGGCAGGCTCTGTCAATGCAGCGGGAGCTCGATGGTGCCGGCCAGCGGGAGCTCGTCGATGCGCGCGGCACTGGCGACCACAAAGGCGCGGCCGGGCCGCCGCGCCAGGTCGGCCAGGGCGCTCCAGAGGCGGCGCACCGAGCCGGCGTCCAGCGCGGCGGTCGGCTCGTCGAGCAGCACCAGCGGGCGGCCCGAGGCGAGGGCGGCCGCCAGCCACACCTTGCGCCTGGAGCCCGTGGAAAGCATGTACATCGGCTTGTCGATGTGCGGAGGCAGCGAAAAGCCCTCGACCAGGGTGTGCCAGAGGGCGTCGTCGAAGCGGGCATCGCCCTCGCGCAGCATCTCGGTGCAGGCGCGCGCGGTGACCTGGTCGAGGCGGTCCGTGGCCGGGTCGACGAAGAACACGTTGCGGCGGTAGGCCTCGGGCGAGGCCTGGAGGCTCGCGCCCTCGACCGTCAGCCGGCCTTTCGTGGCGGGCAGCACGCCCGCGATCACCTGCAGCAGCGCCGATTTGCCGGCGCCCGTGTCGCCATACAGCAGCGTGACGCCGGGGCCGACGGATGCGTTCCAGCCGGCGGCGATGGCCGGCTGGTCGGGATAGGCGAAGCCTATGTCCTCGAGACGGAGGATGGGGGAGTGCGAGGGGGTGGTGTTCACGAGGCGAGGTTGTACCTCATCGGGCGCAGTCCCCCGGTCAGTGCTTCGGCACCGTCACCGCCCCCACGTACAGCGTGCGCCCGGCGCCCAGCCCGGCGATCACCAGCGCAATGCCCAGCCCGACGAAGAGCCAGGCCGACGCGCGAAAGCTCCCCGTCCACCCGTGCAGCAGCCCTGCCAGCAGCGGCCCGCAGGCGGCCACCATGTAGCCCACGCCCTGCGCCATGCCCGAGAGGTGCGCGGCGATGTGCGAATCGCGCGAGCGCAGCACGATCATCGTGAGCGCCAGCGCAAAGGTGCCGCCCTGCGCAATGCCCAGCATCACGGCCCAGAGCCACACGCCGCCCGCGCGGTCCAGCGGCGCGAACAGCATGGCGAGCATCGCCGTGACCGTGAGCACGGCCATCGCCACGCCCAGCCCGCGCTGGTTGCGCAGCTTCACGGCCAGCGCCGGCACCACCAGGCAGGTCACCACCTGCGTCATGACCGAGAGCGACACCACGTAGCCCGCCGTCTGGCCGTCCAGCCCGCGTTCGCGCAGGATGGGCGCGAGCCAGCCCATCACGATGTAGGCGAGGGCGGACTGCAGCCCCATGAAGAGCGTGACCTGCCAGGCCAGCCGGTCGCGCCAGAGGCCGCGCACGGTAAAACCCGATTCGCTGGCCACGGGCTTGACCGGCAACGCCTGCGGCGCCCAGATCAGCGTGACCAGCAGGGCCGGTACCGCCCACATCGCCAGGGCGTAGGTCCAGCCGCCGCCCAGCGCGTGTTCCAGCGGCACGGTCAGGCCCGCCGCGCTCGCGGCGCCGCCGCACACCGCCATGGTGTAGAGCCCCATCATCAGCGCCGCCTGCTTCGCGAAGTCGCGCTTGACCAGGCCCGACAGCAGCACGTTCGACACCGCGATGCCGCTGCCCGCCACGGCCGAAGCCACGAACAGGAGCGGGATGTTGCCGCGGCCGCGCAGCACCGTGCCCACCAGGATCAGCACCATGCAGCCCAGCAGCGTGCGCTCGGTGCCGAAGCGCCGGCCCAGCCAGGGCGCGAGCGGCGCGAACACGCCCAGGCAGACGATCGGCAGCGTGGTGAGCAAGCTGGCGGCGGTGGCCGAGAGGCCGGTGGCCTGGATGATCTCGGGCAGCACCACCGACAGGCTGGCGAACACCGGCCGCAGGTTGAAGGCGATCAGCACCACGCTCGCGCCCAGCAGGATGCGGCGGGCCAGGCTGCGGGCGGGCGTGGGGCGCGGCGCGGGCTGGCTGTCGACCTCGGCGTCGATCAGCAGATCTTTGGCGGTGTTGCCCAAGGGCATGGACGGAGAAAGCGGCACCGCGCTCATGCCGTGCCCAGCGCCAGCGTATTGAGCATCGGCGCCATGAAGTCCCGCACCGCCGCCGCCGCGCGATCAGGGTCGCGGCTCGCAATGGCTTCGACAACGGCGCGGTGCGCGGCCTCGTCGGGCTCGGGCAGGCTGGTGCCCATGCTGCTCGCGATGGTTTCCTTGATGTAGCCGGTGATGAAGCGGCAGGTTTCTGCCAGCGCGAGGTTGCCCGAGATGTCGACGATGGCCAGGTGAAACGCCAGGTCGCGCTCGATGAAGCCGGCGCCGCCGTCCTCCGCGTCTGGCAGGCCGCGCTTGTCCAGCAGGCTGTGCAGGCGGCGCAGGTCGCGGGCGGTGTGGCGCACCGCGGCCAGGCGCGCGGCCTCGACTTCGAGCGCGCGGCGCACCTCGAACTGGTCGCGCAGGCTGGCCAGGCGCATCTTCTCCAGGCTGGCGGAGGGGTCGTAGCCCGAGCGCACATAGGTGCCCGAGCCCTGGCGCACTTCGAGCAGGCCGCGCGACACCAGCGTCTTGACGGCTTCGCGCACCGTGCCGCGGCTCACGCCCAGCAGTTGCGCCAGTTGCGGCTCGATGGGAATGCGGGCGCCGATGGCCCAGCGGCCGGCAGCGATTTCGGTGCGGATGCTGTTGGCGGCCGCGTCGGCGAGGGATGTTCTTGGGGCGTGGGCCAGCATGTCTCGGTCGTGCCTATTCATTGAATCATTGGATGAATTTTGCCGCTGGCGCAAAGTCGCAGTCGGCGGCAGGGGCTTGAGGCTGCGATGGCCTGCGCCCTCGAAAGACCGGGAAGCGCCCGATCAGCGGCTTCTCGGGGCGTCCAGTTGCGCCATCAGCTCGGCCACGGCATGGGTCACGCGGTCCTGCTGCTCGGACACCGCGCTGGCATAGGCATCGATCTGGTTGTCCACCCGCAGCTCGCGCCGTATCGCCACCATGATCGGCTGCAGCTTCGTGTTGATGGCCTGCAGTTCCACCATCAGGTTCTTGATGAACTCGCCGTGCAGCGCATTGCGCTCCACATGCAGTGCCTGGCGCGTCTCGGTGTGGTCGCGCAGCAGCTTGGTCTGGGTGTCCAGTGTGTGTTCGAGCGCCTTGCGCCGGGTGTCGTCCAGCTCCCTGTCGCCGGATTCCACGAACTGTGCGCTGGCCGCCAGGGCGCGCTGCTGCTCGGCCAATGCGCCTTCGCAGAGGGTGGTGTAGAAGTCGATCTCGCTCAGCAACTGCTGCATCGGCTGGGCCGCGCCGATCAGCCGAAGGTGCAGCACGCTGAAGGTGCCGATCAGGTCGGACACCAGCGCGGAGGTCTTGTTCTCCGACACCATCTGCAGCTTGGCGGCCGCCGCAAAAAAGCTCTGCAGGGGTTGCGCGGATTCGGCCTTGTTCAGGTCGGTGGCGGGCAGCGAGCTCAGGTAGGAGCTGGCATGCACGAACTGCTCGATGGCGTGCAGGTAGATGTCCCGGCGCAGGTCCGACAGCCGCTGGGCCGCCTTTTCGTCTTTTTCGTGCCGCAGCTGCAGCATGAGGTTGCGGCTGTGGTGCCGGTTGGACAGCTTCACGCCCGAGAGCGTGAGAAACGACGCGAACACCCCGGCCCAGACGACGTCGGGCACTTTTCGCAGGATGCCGAAGATGACACCCGTGAAGACGAGGAAGTCACCCCAGAGCGCGGGCAGGGAATCCATAGGGCCGCCGTGGAAGTGGAGGGCGGCCACATCCTAAAGCACTCACGGCCGCCGGCCACCCTCGGGCCGCCCTGCGGATCGGCTTGCTACCAGCTTCCCGAGGCCCCGCCGCCGCTGCTGGACCCGCCGCCCGAGGAGGAGGAGTCGGAAGAAGATGACGAAGAGGACGATGAGGAGGACGACGAACCGCTGCTCCATCCGCTGTCGCTGTCACTGTCATCGCTGTCTCCGCCCTCACCGCTTCCATAGGGGAAGAACGCGAACAGCAGGGCGAGGAAGGTCGCCAGCACCACCGGTATCCAGCGCTCGTCCGGCACCGGGCCCGGCTGGGTGGTGGTCACCATGAAGGCGAAGACCGCCAGCACCACCAGCAGGCGCAGCATGAATCCCGGCAGGCTTCGCTGCCAGGCCTTGTGCATGCACACCGCGATGACCACGGCGGCCAGCCCGGCCCCGCCCAGGCCCAAGGCCCACAGCAGCCCCCACCAGAAGGTTTGTTCGCCGACCACGAAGGCGACGGCGACCAGCGCCGCGATCACCAGCGCGATGCCGCCCAGCACCAGGCTCACCGCGCGCGAGCGGCCGCAGGCGTAGCCGATGCCATATGCGACGGCGGCGGGCATTGCCAGGAAGACGGCCATTGCGGGGTTCTGCAGCGTCAAGCCTGCCCCCACCAGGCCGCCGCCGAGCAGCACGAGCGCCACGCGCCCGTCGGGCTTGCGCGGCGGCACGACGATGGGGCCCGGCGCCATCTCGGCGACGGCATCGGCCCAGGGTTCGGGCCGCCGCGGCTTGCCGTGGCGGGCGCCCTTGCGTGGGCGGGGGGTCTTCTGCTTGGCCTCCCGCCCCTGTGCGTTGGCGGCGATGCCGCGCCCGTACCAGATGCCCACCAACAGGCACCACAGCGCCGCGCCCAACAGCCCCCAGCCCGCGGGCGTGACCTGCATGCCGCCCGGCTCGGGTTCGGCCGGGCTTTCTTCCTGCACCTGCGGATCTTCAAAGGGCAAGGACAGCGATTCGACCCGCGGCGGCGGCACCGCCGTCTGTCCACCGCCGATCAGCTGCGCCAGCGCCTCCACGGCCGCCTCGATGCCGCCGGCGAAGTCGCCGCTTCGAAAGCGCGGTGTCATCTGCCGGTCGATGATGCGGGCCGCCTGGACATCGGTGATCCGGCCTTCGAGGCCTGTGCCCACTTCGATGCGCATGCGGCGGTCCTTGAGCGCCACCAACAGCAGCAGCCCGTCGTCTTCGTCCTCGCGGCCCAGCTTCCAGCGCCTGAACACGCGCGTGGCGTACTGCTCGATCGATTCCTCGCCGGTGGTGGTCACGATCAGCACCGCGAGCTGCGCCCCGGTGTCGCTCTCGAGCGTGGCGATCTGTTGCCGAAGGTCTTCGGCCTGCGAAGGCGTCAGCGTGTTCGTCTGGTCCGCCACGCGCATCTGCATCGGCGGCACGGGTACCGGCTTGGCCTGCGCATCCGGCAACCAGGCCAAGGCCAGGAGGGCGGCGAATGCCAGCCAGAGAAAAAGAAGGCTGGGCCGGGAAGGCGGGGAAAAACGCAATGCCCTCATCGGCGCGCGCTCCTGGTCAGCACGCCCGCGCCGCGCACTTCGAGCTTGCGCTGGTCCACCACCTTGCCGGTGGCATCGACCAGCTCGATCACATGGCGACCGGGCCACGGCAGCCACTGCGCGCTGTTGCCGCGCGCAAAGTGCTTGCCGTCGATGCGCCACTGCACGCCGCGCCCTTCCGATTCGAAACGCACGCGCTGGCGCAGCGGCGGAATGTCGGGGTCCAGCGCGATGATGGTGCCGTCCGCGGGCGCGGTGATGCGCGCGGCCGTGGCATCGGTCGCCATGCGGGTGTCGAGCGCGAACAGCGGCTGCTCGGTGCCCTGCAGGAACCACTCGCTGCGCGCGGCCTCGATGGCGTTGCCGTCGGCGGCGGGGCCGAATGCCACGCGCGCCTCGACCAGGCCGGCCGGTGGCGCGGGTGCGCGGCTGGGTTCGCGGGCGTGCAGGAAACGCATGACCTCGGCCCAGATCGGCGCGGCGCCGCTGGTGCCGCTCACGTCCCACATCGACGCGCCGCTCGCATTGCCGACCCACACGCCCACGGTGTAGCGCTGCGACCAGCCCACGGCCCAGTTGTCGCGCATGTCCTTGCTTGTGCCGGTTTTCACGGCCGTCCAGAAGCGGGTCGAGAGGATGCTGTCCAGGCCGAAGGTGCGCGTGCGCGCGTTGGGGTCCGAGAGGATGTCGCCCACGATGAAGGCGGCGCGCGGGTCCATGAGCGGTGGCGCCGCGGCGGCCTTGGCCTTTTCAGCCGGCGAGGCCTGCGGGCGCACGGTCATCGTCGTGGCGCCATGGCGTCCGCCGTTGGCCAGCATGCGGTAGGCGTTGGTGAGCGACAGCAGCGACACCTCGGCGCTGCCCAGTGCGAGGCTGTAGCCGTAGTAGTCGCCGCTCTCGCGCAGCGGCAGCCCGGCGGCGCGCAGCTCGCGCGCAAAGGCCTCGGGCGACACCATCACCAGCGTGCGCACGGCCGGCACATTGAGCGATGCCGCCAGCGCGGTGCGCGCTGAAACCGGGCCCTTGAAGCGGCGGTCGTAGTTCTGCGGAATGTAGAGCCCGCTGGCGGTGCTGATCTGCGCCGACGAGTCCTCGATCAGCGAGGCCGCGGTGATCCGCTTCTCGGCAATCGCCTGGGCGTAGAGCAGCGGCTTGAGCGTGGAGCCGGGCTGGCGCAGCGCCGTCACGCCGTCGACCTCGGCCGCCTGGCTCAAGGGGCCGGAGGAGCCGACCCAGGCCAGCACCTCGCCCGTCGCGTTGTCGAGCACCACGAGCGCGCCGTCTTCCACATGCCGCTCGCGCAACTCGCGCAGATGGCGGTGCAGCGTGTCGAGCGCAAAGCGCTGCAACGGCGCGCGCAGCGTGGTTCGCACCCCGGTATCTTTGTCTTTCTCCCTCGCCCTCTGGGGGAGAGCCGGGGTGGGAGCGGCGCCGGCGTTCGCATCCCGGATTTCCCGCAGCACCCGCCGCGCCGCGTGCGGCGCAATTCCTTCATTGGCATCGAAGGCCCGCCGCTGCACCGCCGCGCTGGTGAACATGTCGATCGCGCTGCAATCGACCTTCTGCTCCGGCTCCATCGCGCGCAGCACCTCGCAGGCGCGTTGCGCGACGAGCGCGGGCCTGGCATTGGGCGCGCGCACCAGCGCTGCCGCCACGGCGGCCTCGCGCGCATCGAGGCCGCTGGGCGCCTTGCTGAACAGCGTGCGCGAGAGCGCGTCGATGCCCACGATCTCCCCGCGGAAGGGCACGGTGTTGAGGTAGGCCTCCAGGATCTGGTCCTTGCGCCAGTTGCGCTCCAGCTGCGCGGCCGCCACTGTCTGGCCGATCTTCTGGGTGAAGCTGCGGCCGCCGGCGCCGCGGCGCAGGTCCTCGTCCAGCAGGCCCGACAGCTGCATCGTGATGGTCGATGCGCCGCGGGTGCGCGTGTTCCAGAGGTTGCCCCAGGCAGCCGACGACACCGCGCGCCAGTCGACGCCGCTGTGCTCGAAAAAGCGCCGGTCCTCGCTCAGCACCATGGCCGTGCGCAGCGCCGGCGACACATCGGCCAGCGCGGTCCACTGGCCGCGCCGCACGGTGGCGTCGGTGCGCACGCGTTGCAGCAGCTCGCCGTTGCGGTCCAGCACGGCCGTGTCCGACGACTTGAATTCGCGCTTGACCTGCTCGAAGCTCACGAGCGCCCAGGCCGGCTGCGCGCAGGCCGTTGCCAGCAGGGCCAGGGCGAAGGCCCTGCGGAGGGGCATGAAGGGCGCGGAGGGCGCGGGCAAGGGCATCTCGAAGGATTCGGGTGGCTGGAAGAAAGAAGGCGCATTCTCGGCGATGCACCACGGGAATCGCGCCTACTTGGAGACGGGCGGCTCTCCGCATCGCAGCGAGGGCGCCGTGGGCCAGAGTGCTTGGCAGAGTCCACAACCGGTAACGAACTTCACGCAAGGGCTTCATTGCAGAAACCCGACGCGTACCGGCAAGGCCTTCAATGCAGTACCGGCTCGCTGGAGGCGACACCCGGATTCACAACCACTCCAAGGAGAAACGCATCATGAAGAAGACATTGGCAATCGTTCTGGCCGCATCGGCCGTTCTGGGCGGCTGCGTCGTCGCTCCGTATGACAACAACCCGCCGCCGCGCGCCCAGCGCGACCGTGATCGCGACGGCGTGCCCAACCGCGTGGACCGCGACCGCGACGGCGACGGTGTGCCCAACCGCTACGACCGCGCGCCGAACAATCCGAACCGCTGATCCGGCGGCGCAAAGCCATTACAGAAAGGCCGCGAAGCATTGCGCTTCGCGGCCTTTTTTTCAGGCAGGCGCGGTGCCGAAGCGCGCGGCCGACCTGGCCTTCGCGCGTTCCGCCTCGACAGCACGGTCTTTCGGCTCGGCCGTGGTCACCATCGAGTCGATCAATCGTGCGGCGGTCGCGGCCACCTCGTCGACCGCCCGCTCGAAGGCTTCTTCGTTGGCCTTCGAAGGCACGCTGAACCCGCTGAGCTTGCACACGAACTGCAGCGCAGCGGCGCGTATCTCCTGCTCGGTGGCGGGAGGCTCGAAGTTGTAGAGGGTCTTGATGCTCCGGCACATGATGGACTCCGTTCGGCAGCGAAGGCGCAAAGTCTAGCGAAGCAGCGTTTGAAGGGGGCGGGGGGCCTCACGCCGCAAGCAGGTTCATCTGCGCCAGCAGCGTGCGGCCCAGCGGGATGCGCTTGGCCACATCGGCTTCGCCGTCCATGTCGATGTTCAGCGCAAAGCTCTGCACGCTGCCGTTTGCCTGCGCGATCCAGCCGACCCACCAGCCCAGCGACCGCGTCGGCGTTTCGTGCCAGCCGGTCTTGCCGTGCAGGGCGTGCGTGGGCGTCTTTTCGATCTGCGTGATCTCGCGAACCATGTCCTGGCTGCGCATCGACATCGGCAGGCTGTGCTGCGCGAGCCGCATCAAAAAGCGCACCTGCTCGACCGCCGAGATCTTGAGCTTGTCGTTGACCCAGAACTGGTCGACCTCGGGGCCCAGCGTTTCGTTGCCGTAGTGCAGCCTGGCGATCCATTCGTTCATGCGCGCCATGCCGATGCGGCGTGCCACTTCGCGGTAGATGGGCAGGTGCGACACGCGCATCGCATCGTGCAGGTTCATGTCGCGCTCCCACTCCTTGCGCTTGTAGGTGCCGCCGCCGTAGGGGAGGATTTCCTCGATGTCTTTCACCGCGCCGGTCTCCAGCGCGATCAGGCTGTTGGGGATCTTGAAGGTCGAGGCCGGGCTGTAGCGTTTCTCGGCGCGCCGGCGGTCGACCACGCTGAGCTTCGACGTGGCGCTGTCGAACACGACCCAGGTGCCGCGCACGCCGGCTTCCTTGAAGTGCCTGGCGAGGTCCGGGCGTTCCTGTACGTGGGCGACGGGTGCGGCTGCGTCGGCGAAGCGTGTGGCGCCGAGGGCGGCGAGCAGGCCGCAGCCGCTCTGGGCGAGAAAGGTGCGACGGGGGTGGAGCGCGCGGGTGGCGAACGGGGCTGGAATGCGAGGCATGGCGGGTGCGGCGAGTGATGAAGAGGTGTGCCGGATCGTCCGGCGCATGGCCGTCGCCCACAACGCACACGCCCGTGCGCTTCGTCACCCGCGTAACGGCCGTAACCGTCGCGCGTTTCTTTATCAGCCTTCGTCGATCAGCCCGCGGTCGATGGCCTGCTGCTCGTTGCCGAAAATCGCCATCGCGGTGCGCATGCGCTTGAAGCCCAGCTTCTTGTAGAAGGGCTCCTTGCCCGCCACCGCGTACAGGATGATCTTGCGGTGCCCGCGCGAGAGCTCGACAAGCTTCGCGACGATTGCCTTGCCCAGGCCCATGCCCTGGTGGTCCGGGTGCACCGCCACGTCGCAGATGTAGGAGCAATCGAGGCCGTCCGCCATCGCGCGGCCGGCGGCCACCAGCCGGCCGTTTTCATAGACCAGGCACTTGAACAGGCTGTTGGAGAACACGACCTGCAGGTCGGCCGGTTTCTTGTGGCCCAGCGGGGCGATCTCGTAGAGGTGGGAGAGCGCGTGCCAGTCGAGTGCTTCGAGCGTGTGGCGCCATTCGAGGGGCACCGCAGCATTCCCTCCGTCCATCTTCTTCAGTCCATCGTGTAGAAGAATTCCTCGCGCACGATCTTGCCGTCCTTGACGGTGTAGAGCGCCATTTCTTCCATCGTGAAGCGGTGCCTGGTGGGCTTCATGGTCACGTCGATCCTGAAGCCGACGATGAAGCGGTCGTCGTGCGGCCAGGGGCCCGCGACCTGCATGGAATGCACCTCGTGGTTGGCGACCCACCATTCGCCCTTGGCCTTGATGGCGGCCAGGCCCACCGCTTCGCGCGACTGGCCGGGCGGGCCGCCGGCCTCGACGCTCACGGCCTCGGGTGCATACAGCACCTGGGCTTCGTCGAATTTCCCTTCCTTGCACAGCGCCACGAGCTTGTTGGCGATTTCCAGGGTGTTCATGGGTTCTCCTAGGTATGACCGCGGGGTGATGACCGGAGGCGGGAGTGTAGGCCCGTGCCCGCCTCAGGTGTTGCCCCGACATGCATTCGGGCGCATTCGACGGGCCTATGCGGGTTGGAGCAGGTCCCACTTGTTGCTGCAGAGGTCCTGAAAGACCGCGACCGTGCCGTGCGGCTCGTGCCTCGGTTCTTCGAGGAAGCGAACGCCGTGGGCCTTCATGTGCGCGTGGTCGGCGGCGAAGTCCTGCGTGTGCAGGAACAGGAAGACGCGGCCACCGGCCTGGTTGCCGACCGCCGCCTGCTGCTCGTCGTCCGCTGCCTTGGCAAGCAGCAGTGCAGCACCGGCGCCGCGTGAAGGCGCGACCACCACCCAGCGCTTGCCCGGGCCGCGCGGCGTGTCTTCGAGGAGCTCGAAGCGCAGCGCCTCGGTGAAGAAGCGGATGGCTTCGTCGTAGTCGCGCACGAGCAAAGTGACGGTGGCCAATCGGCGTGCGTGGGGCGTAGAGGTCATGGCGCCGGAGCGATCCTTGAAATAGCTGCTGTCGCTTGCGATGGCGACGCAGCGGTCTTGTTCAGCCGCTTCATGCATCTGCTCGACGTTGTCGACTTCGAACACGTTCTTGCGGCAGTCGGCGCAGTAGCGAACGCCGGGGGTGGAGCTTTCCTCGAGGGCGTCCCAGGGCTTGGGGCAGGAGAGCGATGCCTGGCCGTCGGCTCTTTCAACTTCGCCAGGAATGGCCGGCGCACGACCGATGCGGACACGTTTTTTCATCCTTGCGTCTTTTCACCCGATCGCGTGGGCCGCACTCAGGAAAAAACAATGGCCGTCTTGTGCGCGATGCTCAGCCGCGCCATTTCATACAGAAGCAGCCAGGAGGCGTACTCGCGGTACAGCCCTTCGTCGTTTTCGCTCAGCGCGTCGATGCGTGCCGCTTCCTCGTCCGACAGTTGCCCGTCGACCAGTGCGATGCCGAGCGCGGGCGCGACCTGCACCAGTTCGTCGCGCAGCCGGTACGAGGAGCCGAGCATGCCGCCCGTCAGCGCCTCGTCTTCCGACTCCGATTCCGAAAACAGCACTTCCTCGAAATCGACCGGCACATAGAAGCCTTCCGCATCCGAGTGGCAGATGAGATGGCTTTCGGTGATGTCCAGCGCTTCCTGCACGGCCGGGTCTTCCGACGGATCCGCGCCTTCTTCGACAGGCGTTGCCGTCCAGCCGGGCGACACCACGCAATGCGCATAGGCGCGGCGCAGGTAGTGGATGAACGAGTACGGAAACCCGTCGAGCGAGGCCCGCGAATCCAGCGGCGGCAGCTCGCGCGGCTCGACGTGCGCGGGCAGGCCCGCCGCCGCCAGCACGGTGTTCACGATCTCGAAGTCGCCCTCGAACCACTCGGCACCTTCGGGGTCGTTTTCCAGAAAGTCGGCAAGCGTGCCGACGCTGATGGCCAGTCCCATGTGTATTCCTCCGTCGTGCTGTCGATGACTCGCTCTTGGGCGGCGGCTTACTTCGCCGCCTCCACCTTCACCCGCGCATTCGGCGTCTCGCCGAACATCTCCGGCGCATACATCGCCTCGACGCGGCTCGGCGGCAGCGCGAAGTCGCCGACGTTGTTCAGGCGCACCGTGTATTCCATCTTCACCACGCCCTTGGGCAGGTATTCGTAGTAGCTGCGGAAGGCCTCGAAGCTGCGTTCCTCGAAGGCCGGCCAGCCCGCGCCCGACTTCTTTTCGCCCTGCGTGGCGATCTGCGAGTCGCGGCCCAGGCCCCCGCCCAGGATGGTGGCGCCGCCCGGGATCGGGTCGCTGATCACCACCCAGGTCATGTCGGCGCTGGCGTTCACCTCGATGGTCACGCGCAGCACGTCGCCGCGGGTGTACTTGCCCGCGGTGGCCTGCTCGACCGGGGTGATGGTCTTCTTGAGCGCATAGCCGGCCGCGAACGGCGCCTTCAGCTGCACGGCGGCAATCGACTGCAGCGTGAGCCACGGCTTGCCGGTGCCTTGCTGCGTCACCAGCAGCGTGTCGCGCACCGGTGCACCCGATGGCGATGTGGCCCACGGCAGGAACATCGTGTTGTTCTTCAGGTTGCCCGGCGATGCGGGCGCGCCGAAGAAGGTGGTCTGGTTCGGTGCGCCTGCCGCGTCGCTGGTCTTCACGCGCTCGACACGGCTCCAGTCGACCTGCGCCTTCACCGCGCCCAGCGTGGCGGCCGTGACCCCGGCCACCGGCGTGCTCTCGAACACCTTGCTGAATTTCTCCAGCGCCAGGCCGCCCCACAGGTTGGCGGTGGTGGTGTGCCAGGCGCCGTTCTGCTGGCGACCGATGAAGCCGTTGGCGAGCTTGCCGATGTCGTCCTTCCAGGCCGGGTCGTCCATCACGCTGAGCAACAGGCGCGCGGTGTTGACGTCGCCGTTGGTCATGAGCCACCACCAGTAGTCGTCCTGCTCGGTGCTGAAGATCAGCTTGGTGCCCTGGTAAGACAGGCGCGCCTTCAGCACGTTGTTGGCCTCGTCCAGCCGCTGCTGGCGCTGCGGCACATCGTTCACGCGCTTGAGGATGTTGAGCCAGTCGATCACCGCGCTGGTGGGCCACTGGTTCGGCGCGATGGTGATGCTGCCGACCATGCTGCCCTTGGCCTTGCCGTAGCGCGAGAGCGCCTCGAGCGCGGCGAGCTTGCGCACGTCCAGGTCCTTGCGCGGGCTCCAGAACTCGCGCGTGATGCGGCCTTCGACAAAAGCGATCAGGCCCGACTCCATCGGCGCGCGCAGGTCGTCGGCGAGCGCGAAGGCCGGGTTGAGCTGCGCGGCCTCGTGGGTCGCTGCGAGCAGGTACGAGGTGAGGATGTCGCTGCCGCGGTTGGCTTCGCCGTCGCGCGGCGGGAAGTAGTTGGCCAGGCCGTCGCCGTCCAGGTAGGTTGGCAGCGTGGCCAGCACGCCCTGCCACATCTTCGCGTCGCGCAGGCCGACCGACTTGCTGGTCTTTTGTTCCAGGCAGATGAAGGGGTAGTTCGCGAACCAGTCCCGCACGCCCGGCAGGCCTTCGGCCAGCTTGGGCTGCAGAGACAGCTTCAGTCCGCCGCGGCCGGGCAGGGCGTCGGCGGGCGGTGCCACGTCGAGCGTGAACGGACCGTCGACCTGCACCAACGTCGCCTGCTGCACCGTGAGCGGCACCGAAGGCACGATGCGCTGGCGCACCTTGAGCGCGTCGCGCGCACCGCCGAGGGTGTCCTTGGCTTCGATCTCCCACAGGATGGCTTCGGCGCGCGTCTGCGCCAGCTGTGCGGGCGCGGTCACGGTCCACGCGACCTCGCGCGCTTCGCCGGCGGGGATGTCCACGGTTTGCGTTTCCAGCGTGAGCAGGGTGGCGCGCGGCGTGGCCTCGACCTTCATCGGCTTCTGCGTGGTGTTGCGCAGCGTGATCTGGGCGCGGAACTGGTCGTCCTCGCGCACCAGCGGCGGCAGGCCGCTGATGATCTGCAGATCCTGCGTGGCCTGGATGCTCGCCTGGCCGGTGCCGAACAGGCTGGTGCCCGAATCGGCCACGGCCACGATCTTGAAGGTGGTGAGCGCATCGTTGAGCGGCACCGTCACCACGGCCTGGCCGTTGGCGTCGAGCACCACGTTGGGGTTCCACAGCAGCAGGGTGTCCAGCAGTTCGCGCGTCTGGCCCTTGCCGCCGCCGCCGCCCGCGGGCACGGCCTTGCGCCCGTAGTGGCGCCGGCCGACGATTTCCATCTGTGCGGTGGAGGTGCTCACGCCCCAGCTGCGGCGTTGCAGCATCGCATTGAGCAGGTTCCAGCTGTCGTTGGGCATCAGTTCCAGCAGGGCCTGGTCGACCGCGGCCAGCGCCACTTCGGCGCCGGCGGCCGGCTTGCCGTCGGGCAGCTTGGCGGTGATGGTGACCTGCGCCTTGCTGCGGATCGGGTAGCTGGGCTTGTCGCTGGTGACGGTCACGTCCAGCTGGTGGGCGCGCGTGCCGATGCGGATCTCGGCCATGCCGAGGCGGTAGGCGGGCTTGCTCAGGTCGACCATCGCGGTGGGCGCGACGTATTCCTTGCCCTCGTACCAGAAGGCGGTCCACCACTCGCGCGGCGCCTTGAAGCCCCAGGTGAAGAAGCTGTACCACGGCACTTCGCGCAGGCGCCCGCGCAGGGCCAGCACGCTCACGTAGGCATTCGGGCCCCATTCGGGCTTGACCTCCAGGGTGACCGTCGGGTCCTTGCCGTCGAGCTGCACGACGTGGGTTTCGATGATGCCTTCGCGCTCCACCGAGACCAGCGCGGTCGCGAAGCGGAAGGGGCTGCGCACCTGGAACTTGGCGATCTCGCCGGGCTGGTAGCTCTTCTTCTCGGGCAGCACGTCGATACGGTCGTTGTCCTCGCCGCCGAACCAGAGTTCGCCCTGCTTGGTCACGTAGACGGAGCTCACGGCCTTGCTGTCGCGGCCGTCGCTGTCGGTGGCGCTGGCGATGAGTTCGACTTCGCCGGCTTCCTTCAGCTCCGACTCACACAGCAGCAGGCCGCGTGCATCGCTCTTGCCGCTGCAGACGGTGCCGATGTCCTTGGTCTCGGTCTTGTTGTCGTAGGTGTAGAAGCCGCCCACCATGCGCTTGCGGCTGGTGGTGGTGATGCGGGCCACGGCGCGCACGTTGAGCGTCACGCCGGCCTGGGGCTTGCCCGTGAGGTCGAGCGCGAGCGCCTGGAACTTGAGCTTCTGGCTGGTGGAGACCCAGCCCTCTGTCTTGATGCCGGCGATGACCGACGCGGGCCACAGCGTCTGCGTGCTGCGGATGGTCTGCACCTCGCCGTTGGGGTCGGCGTAGGTGGCTTCGAGCAGCAACTCGCGCGCGGCCTTGACCTTGGGCACCTTGTCGATGGTGACCTTGCCCGCGCCGTCCTTGTTCAGCGTGAGCGGCAGCTTGTCGGCGATCACGCGGGTGTCGCTGGCGCTGTTGATGTCTTCCTCGCTGCCCGCGGTGTCGGACGCGGCCGCAGCCTGCGTGCCTTCGCCCTGGTCGGCGCGCGGCGGGTTGAAGCTGAAGGCGTCGTAGTCGGAAAAGCTTAAGGCTTTGCCGCGCACCATCGCCGACACGCGCACCGGCAGGTTGGCGGCGCCGCCGCCGGCCACGTAGTTGATCTGCACATCGGTGGGCACCGTGGTGGCCGCGACCAGCGGTTTCTTTTCGGTGGGCGAGATACGGCCTTCGAGCACGGGGAGCCGGAACTCCTCGACGCGGAAGGTGCCGGTGCCGAAGCTGCGGCCATAGCCGCCTTCGTCGCCGTCGCCTTCACCCTCGTTGTCGCCGTTCGCGTCCTTGCCGGCGCCGGAGCGCAGCATGACCTGGTACACGCCGAGCTTGGCGGCGGGCGGAATGGCGAAGCTGTTTTCCGCGCTCAGGCCGCCGGTGGCGGTCTTGCGCCAATTGAGCGGCTGCGTGAAGCGCTGGCCGCTGCCCACATGGGTGATGACCAGCGTGTTCGGCCGGTCCTCGGGGAGGCCGAAGCCCTTGCTGGTCTGCGTGCGCAAGAGGCTCTTCATCGACACCGTTTCGCCGGCGCGCAGCAGCGTGCGGTCGAAGATGGTGTGGGCCACCCGGTCGGCCTCGGGCTGCAGGCTGGTGGGCACGTTGAAGCGCCAGGGCTCGATGCCGCGCTGCCAGTCGCTGAAGGTGAAGGCCAGGTCTTCGACGCCCTTGTCGTCCGTGGCGCGGGCGCTCACGAACCAGGCGCCGCTGTCGTATTCGCCGGGGCCGTTGCAGCTGGGCGTCTCGGGCGACACGCCCTGCAGCGTGACGATGCCGTTGGCGTCGGTGGTGCCGGTGGCCACGGCCTTGCCGTCGCAGCCGGACACGCGCACCTGGGCGCCCGCCACCACCTTGCCCTTGTCCAGCGTGGTGACCCAGGCCACCGAGTTCTCGCGGCCCAGCTTGAAGTGCACCGCCAGGTTGGTGGCCAGCGCGGTGGTGCGCACGTACATCGTGCGGCCGGCGGGGTAGCGCTCGTCCAGCAGCGCTTCGCCGAGCTTTTGCGAGGCGATTTCCAGCACATGGAAGCCGGGTGTCAGCGGAATGCCGACGACCTCGAAGGGGCGCGGGTCTCCCGCGTCCGACTTGGGCATGTCCAGCGACTTCACGCCCGGCTGGCCCGCCAGCAGCGACACCATGCGGGTCTGCACGCTGTTGCGGTCGTCTTTGTCGATGACGGGCGGGATGGCGCCCTTGACGTCCCTGCGCGCGATCTCGCGGCTGACGACGTAGTTGTTGTCGTAGCGGCGCACCTTGCGGAACCACGCGATGATTTCCGCGTCGGTCTTCGGGTTGATGTCGCTCACCTTGCCCGGGGTGAGCGCCTGCACCATGAGTTGCGGCTCCACGCGGCGCACGGTCACCGGCATCATGGCCGGGGTGTCGGGTTCGGCCAGCCGCTCGATCACGCCGAAGGGCGAGGCCGCGAACTTGGCCAGCGGTGGCATCGCGCCGGTCGCCACCTTCAATGGAAAGCTGTCGGGCGTGGCCAGCGGGCGGCCCGAGGCGTCCTCGAACTTGGCGGGCAGCTCGATGCTGTACTGGGTGCTTTCGGCCAGCGGCGGGCCGAAGCTGGCGCCGTTGACCACGTCGTCGTCGCTCTGGGTGCCGCCGTCGTTGTCCAGCTTGGCCTTGATCGTCTTGCCGTCGCCCTTGAGCTCGATCTGCGAGGCCAGCTTGCGCGTGACCGGTGCGTTGAACTGCAACTGCATCGGGCGCAGCGGCAGGCAGGCGGCCTGCGCGTTTTCGCGCTCGCAGCTGAACGACACGGCAAAGGGCTCGCGCACCCGGTACTCCAGCCGGCGCTCCACGTTGTTGGCAACGCCCGAGGGCGTTGCCACGCCCTTGCCGTAGACCACCTGCACCTTGGCGCCGGGCGTGAGCGTGCGGTTGCACTGCATCGTGATGAAGCGCAGCGGCTCCTTCTCGGCGGCCTTGTCGCGGCTGAAGGCCTTGAGCAGGCCGGTGCGCTGTTCGCCGTCGAGCAGCTTGACCGGAATGCGTTCGCCCACGCCGTCGGCCGTGCACCAGACGTTCTGGCGCACGCTCTCCAGCGTGGCCGCGCCGTTGAGTTCGAGCACGAACATCTGCTGCTCGTCGATGCGCGCATAGGTGCCCGGCATGTAGCTGCGCACGAACGGGCCGCCGCTGTTGAACTGGTAGCGCTCGGGTCCGGTCAGCTCGCCGCCCGCGCTGGGCTTGAAGGTGGGAATGCGGGTGACGGTGCAGCGCACGCCCGGGGGAAGGTCGTTCTCGAAGTCGTAGACCCATGCCTTGGCGTCGGTCCAGCGCCCGGTGCCCTTGCCGGCCTGTGCGTCGGAGCAGCTCACCGAGAGCGGCGCGGGCGCCTTCGGATCGCCGAAATTGACGGCCGCCTGGTCGAACTTGGCGACGATCTGGCGCACGCGTGCCACCTCGCCCTGGGGGGTCAGGCTGGTGATCTGAAGGGCGTGGCTGGGGCCGGCCAGCAGCGCGCTTGCTGCCAGCAGCAATGTGGGAACGAAACGGGTCACGGGATCTCCTCCTTGGGGCAGCGCGCAGCGTAGCCGATTTGGGCGTCAGTTCGACAGTGCCAAGGGTCATAGGTCGTTCGCGCGGCCCGTGGCCCTTCGCGGCGGTTCGCACGAGGGTTACACCAGTCTTCTTACAATCCACCCCGTCGTGCGTGCGCCGCGCAGACCGCCACCAAGACCTCGCCGCCGACCGATGAAACGCTACTGGGAAATAGACGCCTTGCGCGGGCTGATGCTCGTGCTGATGACCGTCACCCACCTTCCCACGCGGCTGACCGATCCGTTGGGCCAGCCCTTTGGCTTCGTTTCGGCCGCCGAGGGCTTCGTGCTGCTGTCGGCTTTCGTGGCCGGACTGGTCTACAGCCGCATCGGCTACGTGCGCGGGGTGGACTCGATGCGCACCGCCTTCTGGCGCCGCGTGCTCAAGGTCTACCTGTGCCAGGCGGCGATCCTGCTGTTTCTCTTCACCGTGATCGCGGCGCTGGGCCTGCACATCGACCAGCCGGCGGTGAAGAACCTGGTGTCGTACTACCTGGCCGAGCCGCGCGACGGTTTCCTGTACGGGCTGCTGCTGGTCTACGAGCCGGCGCTGCTGGACATCCTGCCGATGTACATCTTCTTCATGCTGATGAGCCCCTGGGTGCTGGCCTTCGCCATGCGCCACGGCTGGTCGCTGGTGATGGCGGCGAGCGCCACCGTGTGGGCCATGGCGCAGTTCGGCATCAGCGAGTGGATCTACGGACTGGCGGTGCACTACCTGGGCGTGCCGGTGCCGTTTCACGAGATGGGCGCCTTCAACACCTACGCCTGGCAGTTCCTGTGGTTCGCGGGCCTGTGCATCGGCGCCACCCGCAACGGACCCGAGGCGCGGCCGCTGCGCTTTCCGACATGGCTGCTGGTGCTGGCGGCGGGCATTGCGGTCTACGGCATCTACTGGCGCCACACCGGCATCAACGGCCAGGCGCCCTTCGGCGGCGATGTGGAACTGAACCTGCTGTTCGACAAATGGCAGCTGGGGCCGCTGCGGCTGGTCAACCTGCTGGCGCTGGGCATCCTGGCGGTGCGCTTCGGGCCCTGGCTGATGCGCCGCATTCCTCGGCTGCACTGGCTGGAAGCCATGGGCTCGGCGTCGCTTCCGGTGTTCTGCGCGCACCTGGTGGCGGTGCTGCTGGTGCTGGCCTTCTACGGCGACAGCCAGACCGCGCGGCCCTGGTGGGGCGACGGGCTCTTGCTGGCGGCCGTGTTCGCGGCGATGTACCTGGTGGCGCGATTCACGCGCGGCGCCGATGTGCCGCCGCCGGCGGACGACCTGCCGACCGAGCCGTCCCGGGCCTGATCAGGGCCTGTGCCGTTCAGGGCGGCAGGGCGAGCGGGCCGGAGGCCGGCGTGGGTGCTGGCGCCGGCGCCGGCGCGGGTGCCGCCGGCAGGTGCGAGGCGATCACCGACTGCCAGAGCCGGTAGCCCTCGTCGGTCATGTGCAGCCTGTCGCCGCGAAACAGCTCCATCCGCGGCCGTCCGTCGGCGCCCAGCATCGGCGTGTAGATGTCGATGAACTCGCTGTTGGGCAGCCGGTTGAGGTAGGCCGCGATGATGTGGTTGGTCTCGCGGACCCGCGGCATCAGGTGTTCGCGCGACGGGCTGGGCTTGACCGAGATGAAGCTGATGCGCGCATCCGGCAGCTCCGCGCGCACCGTGTTGGCCAGCCGCGCGAAGCTCTCGAGCACCTGCAGCGGCGTGCGGCCCTCGGCCAGATCGTTGTCGCCCGCATACACCATCACTTGCCGGGGCCTGTAGCGCACCACCAGTTCGCGGGCGAACAGGCTGCAGTCGGCCAGCGTGGAGCCGCCGAAGCCTCGGTTGACCACGCCACCGGGCACGCCGGGGAAGTCTTGCGAAAGGCGGGTCCACATGCGCACCGTGGAGCTGCCCACGAACACCACGCCGCCCGGGGCCGGAAAGCGCTCCTGGTCGGCCCGGGCGAAAGCCGCGAGCTCGTTGTGCCAGCGGGCCTTGGCGGCCAGGTACTCGGAAGAGGCGTCCGCGGCGGTGGCGCCGTCCGCCTCGTAGGGGAAGGCGGCCGACGCCGTCTGGGCATGGGAGGCGAGCGCCGCCGCAAGCAGCGCGACCGCGGCCAGCGCGGATTTCATCGAAGGCATCGGAAAGACAAAAGGCAAGAAGACGGAAAACGGGTCAGATGGTTTTTTCGATCAGCGCGCCCTTGAACACCACTGGTCCCTTCGCGCCGGTGCCGGGCGGCACGCCGCCCTTGGCTTCCAGTGTCACGGCCAGGATGGGCACCTGGCGCACATCGGATTCGGAGGCCGGGAGCTTGAGCCCCGGTTCGCCGTCCAGCACGCCGAGCGAACGCGGCGCCGTGCCGGGCTGCACCGCCCAGAGCTGCAGCGACTTGTCGCTGCTTTCGCGGTAGCTGCCCACGCGCTGCATCACCAGCTGCTTGTTCTTGGGGTCGAAGGTCACCAGCATGGAAGCGGCGGACTGGTCGTCGGTCAGCACGGCCACGTACTGCACGGCCGGGGCGTTGTTCAGTTGTTCGCGAAGGTTCAGGCCCACGGTCACCGCCAGCACGGTGGCCAGCGCGCCGGCCGCGGTGGCGCCGCGCCAGAGCGCCAGGCTGCGAAGCCATCCGCCCTGCGGCTTGGCGGCCGCGGCGCGGGCATTGGCGTCGTCGCGCTGCCGCTCGATGGCGTGCTGCGCCTGTTCGGCGTCGATGATGTTGCGGATGCGGGTCCAGACGGCCGCTTCGGGAACGATCGGGCTTTGCAGCTCGGTCATGCTGGCCAGCCGGCTCTGCCAGACCAGGGCCGCGGCGCGCACCGGCGCCTGTTCGCGCGCGAGCGCCTCGAAGCGGCGGCGGGCGCCGCCGCGCAGGGTGCCCAGCGCGTAGCTGGCCGCCAGAAGTTCGAGCAATTCGGGGTGAGCGATGAGATTCATAAGGAGACCGCCTTCCTGGCCGTCGCTTTCATGCGAAGCGCCCCATGCAGACGCGCAGTTTTTCCAGCCCGCGCCGGATCCATGTCTTGACCGTGCCGAGCGGCAGCTTGAGCTGTTGGGCCAGCTCCCCGTGGCTCATCTCGCGCAGGTAGGCCAGGCTGACCACCTCGCGCTGCCGGCCTTCCAGCTGGGCCAGGCACTGGTGCAGCGCCCAGGCCTGTTCGCTGGCATCGGCCGTGTCGGCCGGGTTGGGCGCGTCCGATTCGAGGGTGTCGGCCATGAGCTCGTCGAATTCCTGGGTGAGCTGGGCGCGGTCGGCGGTGCGGCGGCGCAGCAGGTCGAGCGCCCGGCTGCGCACGATCAAACCCAGCCAGGCCAGCGGCGGACTGAGGGTGGAGCGGTAGTCGCCGGCCACGCGCCAGACGGTCAGAAAGGCCTCCTGGAGCACATCTTCGGCCCATTCGCGCTGCCGCACGACGCGCATCGCCAGGCCCATGAGCTTGGGCGCGGTGCGGTCGTACAGCTGTTTGAGTGCGGCTTCGTCGCGATGGCCGATCCTGTCGATCAGCGCCATCAATTCGGCGTCGGGGCTGGGTGCTGTCATCCGAGGATTGTGGGGCATCGATGCGCATGCAGAAGATACGGCCCCGGAAGGCCGGCGGATTCAACTTGTCCTACAGGCGGCCCGGGTGTGCCGGAAACATTCGGCAACGTATACTGCCCCGCAAATTTCGGAGCGGCGGGGATCAAGCCAGTTGCAAGGCCGCGATGACCTGCCCCAAGGCAAAAGCCACCTGCGAGAGCGACTTTCTTCCGCAAACCAGCCAACAACAAAGACAAGTCGCCGCCGTGATCATCGAAGACCTTCCGCCGCCGCCCCCGCCGTTCTGGCACCGCCTCAACAGTTTTTTTGCCTTTCCCCTGCAACTGCGGCCGCTGGCCTATGCGCTGGTGCTGTCGTTCTGCAGCCTGCTGTTCGACGCGATCTTTTTCCTGCCCGATCTGCTGGCCCTTGTGCTCATCGAGGTCGGCATCGTCCTGGCGGCCAGCCGCTACGGCTTCAAGATCACCGCTCTGGGTGCGCGCGGCATCCGGCAGTCGTCCGACTTCGGGCGCGATTCCAGCGACGAGTGGACCTACCTGCCGTGGAAGCTCTTCGCCATCTCGCTGGTGCAGGGCAGCGTGGCCGCCTGGCTCTCCTGGTACCACCCGCTGGCGGGCATCGTGGCGCTGTTCGTCATGTCCTTCAGCTTTCCGGCGGCGGTGATCGTGCTGGTGCAGTCGGGCAGCTTTTTCCAGGCGATGAACCCGGGCCATGTGATCGATGCCATGCGCATCATCGGCTGGCCGTATGCGCTGCTGTGCTTCTTTCTGTTTCTGCTGAGCTCGGGAGCGCAGATCGCCATCGGGATCGTGCTGCCGATGGTCGACGGCCGCATCATGCTGCCGATCGTCAACTTCGCGTTCATCTACTTCGGCTGGGTGACGGCGAGCCTGCTGGGCTATGTGATGTACCAGCACCACGACGCCTTCGGCATCGATGCCGTGCCGGGCGCGGGCCTGGACGACGGCGCTGCGGCCGACCGCCGAACGCCCGAGCAGATCGCCGCGCAGCGCATCGACGCCGAGGTGGCGCAACTGATCACCGAGGGCGATCTGGCCGCCGCGCTGGGCACCGCCTACGAGGCGCAGCGCACCGCCGCCATCGACGACCTGGCCGCGCAGCGCCGCTACCACCGCGTGCTGGCCATGGTCCCGGACAAGCAGGACGCGATGCTCGATCACGCGAGGCGCTTCATTGCGCTCCTGATGCGTCGCGACCTGTCGTCGGAGGCGCTCAAGGTCTTCAAGGCCTGCCGCGAGAAGGACAAGGCCTTCGCGCTGGACGACGCCGCCATGGTGATCGCGATGGCGCGGGCCGAATGGCGCAACGGCGATGCGCACGCCACGCTGGCGTTGCTGTCGGGCTTCGACCGCCGGTTTCGCGGGCATGAGGCGATTCCGCAGGCCTACGAACTGGCCGCCCGCGCGCTGGTGCAGGGCCTGGGCCGCGCCGACATGGCCCGGCCCATCCTGCGCACGCTGGAGTCGCGCTACCCCGAGAGCGAGCAGACGCAGGAAGTGCGCTGGCTGATGCGGCCGGCGCCGGCGGCCTAACCGTTCTTTTCGGCGCCTTCGCTCCAGCCGCCGCCCAGCGACTTGTAGATGGTCAGCCGGTTGGTCTGCTCGGTGAGCTGCAGGCCGATGAGCGTCTGCTGCGCCGCGTAGTAGGCGCGCTGCGCATCCAGCACATCGAGAAAACTGCTTGCGCCGCTCTTGAACAGCGCCTGCGACAGCTCGAAGCTGCGCGAGGTCGCACCCAGCAGCGAGCGCTGCGCATCGAGCCGCTCGGCCAGCGTGCGGCGCTCGGCCAGCGCGTCGGCCACTTCACGGAACGCCGTCTGCACGGTCTTCTCGTAGGTCGCCAGCTGGATCTTCTGCTGCGCCTCGGCCACCTGCAGGTTCGACCGGTTGGCGCCGCCGTCGAAGATCGGCACGCTGATCGACGGCGCGAAGCTCCAGGCCTTGCTGCCGCTGGCGAACAGGCCCGACAGCGTGCTGCTCGCCGTGCCGGCCGAGGCGGTGAGCGCGATGCGCGGAAAGAAGGCCGCGCGCGCCGCGCCGATGTCGGCATTGCTCGCGCGCAGGGCGTGCTCGGCGGCGCGCACGTCGGGCCGCTGCTGCAGCACGTTCGACGAGAGGCCGGCCGGCGGCACCAGCAGCTGCGCGGCATCGGCCGTTGCCGTGGTCGGCAGCAGTTCGGCCGGCGGGGTGGCGCCCACCAGCAGCGCCAGTGCGTTGCGGTCCTGCTCCACCAGGCTGTCGAATGCCGCGGCATCGGCGCGCGCGGCATCGACGGTGCTTTGCGACTGCGCCAGCGCCAGCCCCGACTGCGAGCCCAGCGCGTGGCTGCGCTGGATGAGGTCGAAGGATTTGCGCTGGCTGTCCAGCGTGCTGCGCGCCAGTTCCAGGCGCTGTTCGTCGGCGGCCAGTTGCAGCCAGGCGGTGGCCACCGAGGCCACCAGGCTGATCTGCGTGCTGCGCCGGTTTTCTTCCGTTTCGAAGTAGCTCTGCAGCGCGGCCTCGCCGAGGTTGCGCACGCGGCCGAACAGGTCGAGCTCGTAGGCTGTCAGGCCCAGGTCGGCGCTGTACTGCGTGGCGTAGCGCGCCTCGCCGCTGGTGGACACGCCGCCGGGGGTGCGCGAGCGGCTGCCGCCCGCGCCGGCATCCAGCGTCGGGAACAGGCCCGCGCGTGCGATGCCGTACTGGGCGCGCGCCCGCTCGATGTTGAGCGCGGCCACGCGCAGGTCGCGGTTGTTGGCCAGCGCAAGCTCGACCACGCCCTGGAGGCGCGGATCGACGAAGAAGTCGCGCCAGCTCAGGTCCGTTGCGTTCAGCGGCGCGGCCGTGGCCGCACCGGCCGAAGGCAGCGCCTGAGGCACCGGCGAGGCGGGCGTTTCGTAGGCCGGCGCGAGGTTGATGCAACCCGAGAGCAGGGCACAAGCCGCGGCGGCGCAGGCCAGTGCGCGCAGCGCAAGGCGGGGGTGGACGTTGCGTTGCATCAGTGGCCTCCTTGTTCTGCGGCCGCTGTGTTCGCTTCGGCCTGGGCGGGCTTGCGCCGGCCCTCCAGCCATCCGCGGATCAGTGCGAAGAACAGCGGCACGAAGAAGATGCCCAGCGCGGTGCCGACCACCATGCCGCCCAGCACCGCCGTACCGATCGACTGGCGTCCGCCCGCGCCCGCGCCCGTGCCGATGGCCAGCGGCAGCACGCCGAAGCCGAAGGCCAGCGAGGTCATCAGGATGGGCCGCAGGCGCAGGCGCACGGCTTCGAGGGTGGCCTCGACCACGCCCTTGCCCTGCTCCTGCAACTGCTTGGCGAACTCCACGATCAGGATCGCGTTCTTCGACGACAGCCCCACGGTGGTCAGCAAGCCGACCTGGAAGTACACGTCGTTGCTCAGCCCCCGGAGGCTGGTGAACAGCAGCGCGCCCACGATGCCCAGCGGCACCACCAGGATCACCGAGAACGGCACCGACCAGCTCTCGTAGAGCGCCGCCAGGCACAGGAACACGAACAGGATCGAAATCGCGTAGAGCAAGGGCGCCTGCGCCCCCGACAGCCGCTCCTGGAACGACGCGCCGGTCCATTCGTAGCCGATGCCCGGAGGCATCTGCTTCATCACCTCGTCCACCGCGGCCATGGCGTCGCCCGAGCTCACGCCCGGCGCGGCGTCGCCCACGAACTCGTAGCTCGGGCTGCCGTTGTAGCGCTGCAGCTGCGGCGAACCGTAGGTCCAGCGCGAACTCGAGAACGCCGGGAACGACACCATCTGCCCCAGGCTGTTGCGCACGCTCCAGCGGTCGATGTCGGCCGGCAGCATGCGGAACGCGGTGTCGCCCTGCATGTACACGCGCTTGACGCGGCCGTTGTCCAAGAAGTCGTTGATGTAGGTGCCGCCCATGGCGCTGGAGAGCGTGCTGTCGATGTCGGCCGTCGCCAGGCTCGCGGCGCCGGCGCGCGCGTCGTCGATGTCCACCGCGAACTGGGGCGTGTCGTCCAGGTTGTTGCTGCGCACGTTCATGACCACGTCCGAGCGTTTGCCGAGCAGCTCGATGAGCTGGTCGCGGGCCTTCACCAGCGCGTCGTGGCCCAGGCCGTTGATGTCCTTGAGGTGAAAGTTGAAGCCCGCGTTGGCACCCAGCCCGCGCACCGCCGGCGGCAGCAGCACGAACACGCGCGCATCGCGGATGGTCGACAGCTCCTTGTTGGCGCGGCGCGCGAGCGCCGCGGCCGATTGCCCGTCGCCTTCGCGCTCGGCCCAGTCCTTGAGCTTGACGAAGGCGCGTGCCGAGCTCTGGTCGCCGTTCTGCCCGGTGATGACGTTGACGCTCACCACCTCGGGCTGCTTGCTGAAATATTCCTGCATCTGCTTGGCCACCGGCTGCAGCCGCGCGTCCGAGGCGCCCGGCGGCAGCGTGATCTGCACCTGCAGGAAGGCCTGGTCCTCATCGGGCAGGAAGGAGGTGGGCAGGCGCATGAACAGCACCGCCATCACGGCGGCGATGAGCAGGTACACCACGAGGCTGCGCTTGCCGCGCCGCACGATGCCGCCCACGATGCCCTGGTAGCGGTCGGCACCCTTGTCGAAGTTGCGGTTGAAGCCCGCGAAGAAGCGGTCGACCAGCCCCATGGCGCCCTTGCGCGGCGCGGCATGCTGGCCCTTGGCGACTGGCTTCAGGAGCGTGGCGCACAGCGCCGGCGTGAGCGTGAGCGCCACGAACACCGACAGCGCCATGGCCGAGACGATGGTGATCGAGAACTGCCGGTAGATCACGCCGGTGGAGCCGCCGAAGAAGGCCATCGGGATGAACACCGCCGACAGCACCAGCGCAATGCCGACCAGCGCGGGCGTGATCTCGGCCATGGACTTGCGCGTGGCCTCCTTGGGCGACAGGCCCTCCTCGTGCATCACCCGCTCGACGTTTTCCACCACCACGATGGCATCGTCCACCAGCAGGCCGATGGCCAGCACCATGCCGAACATGGTGAGCGTGTTGATCGAGTAGCCGGCAATGGAGAGCACGCCGAAGGTGCCCAGCAGCACCACCGGCACCGCAATGGCGGGAATCAGCGTGGCGCGGAAGTTCTGCAGGAAGACGTACATCACCAGCACGACCAGCAGCATCGCTTCGGCCAGCGCCTTGACCACCTCGTCGATGGACGCGCTCACGAAGGGCGTGGTGTCGTAGCTCACGAAGGTCTGCAGCTGGTTCGGAAAGAGCGGCTGCATCTCGTCGATCTTGGCCTTGACCGCCTGGGCCACCTGCACCGCGTTGGCCCCGTCGGCCAGCACCACGCCCAGGCCTGCGCCGGGCCGGCCGCTCAGTTGCGAGCGCACCGTGAGGTTCTCCGCGCCCAGCTCCACGCGGGCCACGTCGCGCAGGCGCACCACGGCGCCGTCGGGCGTGGCGCGCAGCACCACGTTCTCGAACTGCTCGACCGTCTGCAGCTTGCTGCGCGCGGTGATGGTGGCGTTGAGCTGCTGCTGCGCGCCGGCGGGCAGCGCCCCCAGCTGGCCGGCCGAGACCTGCGCGTTCTGCGCGGTGATGGCGCTGCCGACGTCCGAGGGCATCAGCGCGTACTTGCGCAGCTTGTCGGGGTCCAGCCACAGGCGCATGGCGTAGCCGGTGCCCAGCGTCTGGACTTCGCCCACGCCGTCGATGCGGCTGATCACATCCACCAGGTTGCTGCTGATGTAGTCGCCCACGTCCACCGCCGAAGCGCTGCCGTCGGCCGAGTACATCGAGACGATCATCAGGAAGTCGTTGCCGCCCTTGGTGACGGTGACGCCGCGGCTTTGCACCTGCTGCGGCAGGCGCGACATGGCCTGCTGCAGCTTGTTCTGCACCTGCATCTGGGCCACGTCGATGTTGGTGCCCGCGTTGAAGGTGAGCGACAAGCGCGCGATGCCCGACGAATTGCTGGTCGCCTGCATGTAGAGCAGGTTGTCCAGCCCCTTCATCTGCTGCTCGATGACCTGGGTGACCGAGTCTTCGACCGTCTTGGCCGAGGCGCCGGTGTAGGTGGCGTTGATGGACACGCGCGGCGGCGCGATGTCGGGGTATTGCTCCAGCGGCAGCGTGCGGATCGCCATGAGGCCGGCGAGCATGACGACGATGGAGAGCACCCACGCGAAGATGGGGCGGTCGATGAAGAACTGGGCCATGTCCCGGCCTCAGCGTGCGACGGTGGCGGGGGTGCCGGGCCTGGCGCTGGCCACCGGGCCGGGCGAAGCACTCGCCGGCCTGGCGCCGAGGTCGACCACCTTGACGGTGTCGCCCACCTTCACCCGCTGGGAGCCTTCGGTCATCACGCGGTCGCCCGGGGCCAGGCCGTCGATCACCTGCCAGTGCGCGCCGACCGCGCGGCCCACGCTGATCGGCCGCTTGGCGACCTTGTTGTCGGTGCCGATCACCAGCGTGGAGGCGCTGCCGTCGGGCGCGCGGGTCACGGCCTGCTGCGGCACCAGCAGCGCGGCCTCGTTCACGCCCTCCTGCAGCACGGCCCGCACGTACATGCCGGGCATCAGGAGCCTGTCGGGGTTGGGCACCACCGCGCGCAGCGTGACGCTGCCGGTGCCGGCATCGACGGTCACGCCGCTGAAGGTGAGGCGGCCGGCATGCGGGTACTCGCTGCCGTCTTCCAGCAGCAGCTGGATGCGCGCCTCGGCGTCGCTCGCGCGCTGCAGCCGGCCGTTGGCCAGCTCGCGCTTCAGGCGCAGCAGCTCGCTGCTCGACTGGGTGACGTGCACATGGATCGGATCGAGCTGCTGCACGGTGGTCATGGCCGCCGCCTGGTTGGCCGTGACCAGCGCGCCCGGTGTCACGGTCGAGAGTTCGGCCCAGCCGGTGATCGGCGAGGTGATGCGGGCGTAGCCCAGCTGGATGCGCGCGGTCTGCTCGGCGGCGCGCGCCACGCCCAGGTCGGCCTCGGCCTGCTGCTCGGCGGCCTGGCTCTCATCGAACACCTGGCGGCTGATGGCGTCGATCTTCACCAGCTCGGCATTGCGCCTGGCCACGGTGCGCGAGGTGGCCAGGGCCGATTGGGCCTTGCGCGCGCCGGCCTGGGCGCTGGCGTATGCCGCCTGCAGCGAGGCCGGGTCGAGCTGGTAGAGCACCTGTCCGGCCTTCACTTGCGAGCCTTCGGTGAAGAGCCGCTCCTTCAGGATCCCGCCGACCTGCGGGCGGATCTCGGCGATGACCGGCGCCGCGGTGCGGCCGGGGAGCTCGGTGCTCTGGGCCAGCCTTTCGTGCTTCAGGGTGATGGCGCCGACTTCCTTTTCCGGTGCGGCGGTCCCCTTGGCGGTTCCGGGCGCTTCCCCGCTGGTGCGGGAACAGCCTGCGAGCGCGGCGATGGCAAGGGCCGTGAGGAGCAGGGCGAAACGGGACGGGCGTTGAGCGGGCATGGGCGGGAGGTAGTTACAAAAAGCCCCAAATAGAACCGGCGGGCGGCCTCAAGTTCAACGAGGCGGGGCGTGAGAGGGCGGCTTTACACGCTGGATGCAATTGCAGTGCCACATGCTGGCATGGCTGCCCTGCAGGCGCATGACACGCGCCAGGGTGCGCGGGACGGTTTCAGGCCCGTTGCAGGGCGCGCGTGACCATGTCGTTGGGCGCGAGCCGCAGCAGGTGCGGCAGCAGGCCCACCGCCTTGTCCCGTTCGCCCGCATGCAGCAGGCCGTTGGCGCACACCGAGAGGGTGTCGGCCAGCTGCGGATGGTCGGGCGCGGTCTTCAGCAGGATGCGGCAGAGCATGTCGGCGTCGGCGAACTCGCGGATGCGCACGAAGCGGCGCGCGAGCCGGGCCATGTCGTCGGGTTTCAGGCGCAGCCCGGGTTTGGCCTGGTCCAGGTAGGTGCGGTAGCTGGCGTGCTGCAGGGCGAGCGTGTCGGGGTCGGTGGCGGGCAGGCGGAACACCAGGCGCGCGGCGCGGTGAAAGTCGTCGCTCGCGGGCTGCAGGCGCGCGGTGTTGAACCATGCGCGCACGGTGTCGGCGTCGGTGGGGCGCAGTGCGGCGGCGGCGCGCCATTCGGCCGAGGCGGCCTCGAACTTCATCGCGGCGCCCAGGCGGCGCGCGGCGGCGACGTGCGCGTCGAAGCGGTCGTGGTCGGTCGCCATTTCCGATTTCACGGTCTCGGGCGTCTTCACGCGGCCCAGCAGCATGGCGCCGCCCATCAGCGCGGCGCCGGTGAGCAGGCCGCCCAGGTGGGCCATGTAGGCAACGCCCTGGCCGCCCAGCCAGTGCTGCATGAGCTCGTTGACGATCCACGCCGGCAGCAGCAGCAGGGCGGGCGCCGTGACGTAGTTGAAATAGAAGAACAGCTGGTAGAAAAAACGGATGCGCCGCAGCCTGTACATCACCGCGTACATGCCCATCAGCGCGGAGATCGCGCCCGAGGCGCCCAGCCCGTAGCTGCCCTTGCCTGCATAGGCCCAGGCGGCCAGCGCCGAGGCGCCGACGGCGCCCAGCAGGTAGAACGTGAGGTAGGTGCTGCGCCCCAGCGCCAGCTCGACCGAGGCACCGAACAGGAAGAGGAACAGCATGTTGCCCAGCAGGTGGCCGGTGCTGCCGTGCAGGAAGGCGGCGGTGAGCAGGGTCCAGGGCTTCGATTCGGCGTCCTTGTTGTAGTCCTGCGCCCAGCGCTCGGTGAAGGGCGGCGGCAGCATGGCCTCGTACTGCCGGCGGTCGCGTTGCCACTCGGCATAGTGCGGGTCGGCGGGCGTGACGACTTCTTCGGCCTTCAGTTTCCTGACGAAGGCCCTGTCGCTCTGCATGGCTTCGAGCAGCGGCTCATAGGCCTTGGCCTGCAGCATGCGCTGGCCCAGCGCGCCGCGCTTGGCATCGGTTGTCTTCAGCCAGTCGACGAAAGGCGGCAACTCCAGCTCGGGCAGCACGCTGCGCGCGTAGTAGTGGGCTGCGCGGTCGCGCGCTTTCTCTTCGCTGCGCTGCGGCCCCCACCACACGATCATGTTCACCAGAATCAGCAGCACCGTGAGCCACGGCGGGTTGCGCCAGCTCGGCTTGTTCTCGAGCGGGATGGCGTAGAACACCCGATGCCTTCAGCGCGCCGAGGTTGGCGGCAGCGGGCGGCCGCCGCCGGGCCGCCCCAAGGCGAGCCGCGCCTCCCCCTCGGGGGGTGGAGTTACACGAGCGCAGCGAGTGAAAAGCCGGGGGGCCAACACGTTCAGCCGAGCCGCTTGCGGTGGCGTGCGATCTGCGCCTTGACCTGCGCCGGCGCCGTGCCGCCCAGGATGTTGCGTGCATTGAGCGAGCCGCGCAGGCTCAGCACGTCGTACACGTCCTTCTCGATGTTCGGGTTGAACTGCTGCAGCACCGCCAGCGGCAGCTCGGCCAGGTCGACCTTGTGCGAGGTGGCGGCCTTCACGGCATGGGCCACGGTTTCGTGCGCATCGCGGAAGGGCAGGCCCTTCTTCACGAGGTAGTCGGCCAGGTCGGTGGCGGTGGCGTAGCCGCGCAGCGCCGCGGCTTCCATGGCTTCGGGCTTCACGGTGATGCCGCCGATCATCTCGGCAAAGATGCGCAGGGTGTCCTTGAGCGTGTCGACGGTGTCGAACAGCGGCTCCTTGTCTTCCTGGTTGTCCTTGTTGTAGGCGAGCGGCTGGCCCTTCATGAGGGTGATGAGCGCCATCAGGTGGCCGACCACGCGGCCGGTCTTGCCGCGCGCCAGCTCGGGCACGTCGGGGTTCTTCTTCTGCGGCATGATCGACGAGCCAGTCGTGAAGCGGTCAGCGATCTGGATGAAGCCGAAGTTCTGGCTCATCCACAGAATGAGCTCTTCGCTCATGCGGCTGATGTGCACCATGCACAGGCTGGCCGCGGCGGTGAACTCGATCGCGAAGTCGCGGTCGCTCACGGCGTCCAGGCTGTTCTGGCACACGCCATCCATGTTCAGTGTCCTGGCGACCAGTTCGCGGTCCAGCGGGTAGCTGGTGCCGGCGAGGGCGGCGGCGCCCAACGGCAAGCGATTGACGCGGCGGCGAACCTCGCCCATGCGCTCGGCGTCGCGGCTGAACATTTCCACATAGGCCAGCATGTGATGGCCGAAGCTCACCGGCTGGGCCACCTGCAGGTGGGTGAAACCGGGGAGGATCACCTCGACGTTCTTCTCGGCGATGTCCACCAGCGCCTTCTGCAGTTCGGTGAGCAGGTCGCCGATCAGGTCGATCTCGCCGCGCAGCCACAGGCGCACGTCGGTGGCCACCTGGTCGTTGCGGCTGCGGCCGGTGTGCAGGCGTTTGCCGGCATCGCCCACCAGCTGGGTGAGGCGGGCTTCGATGTTCAGGTGCACGTCTTCGAGGTCCAGCTTCCACTCGAAGGCGCCGGATTCGATCTCGCTGCGAATCTGCGCCATCCCACGTTCGATTTCGGCGTGGTCCTGCTTTTGGATGATGCCCTGGGCGGCGAGCATGCCGGCATGGGCCAGGGAGCCTTCGATGTCGGCCTGCCACAGGCGCTTGTCGAAGAAGACGCTGGAGGTGTAGCGCTTCACCAGGTCGCTCATCGGTTCGGAGAACAGGGCCGACCAGGCTTCGGATTTCTTGTCGAGTTGGTTTTGGGTCATGGGAGCCGTCCAGGAGGCAATAATGGGTTGGTCACCCGATGTAACTGTGATGTCTGCGATGCGCAACCCGGCGATTTTATCGGCCCCCTCTGCCACCACGTCCCCGACTGCGTCGGAAAGGGCTCGCGCTTCTCTGCGCGGGGAGCCTTCGCTGTTCGACGCCTGCCAGATCGGCGTCGTACTGCGCACCGTGGTGTTCGTCGAGGCGGTGGTGGCCATTGCCGCGCTTTTCGTGGTGGCCACGCCCGGCGAATGGCTGGTGCAGACCGCCACGGTCACCGGCGGCGCCTTGCCCGCAACGCTGCTGTGGCTGGTAGCCGCCTGCGGGCTCAAGAAGCAGTTGCGGCGGCTGCCGCGGCCATGGCAGTACGGCGCGGGTGCCGTGCTCGGCGCGCTGGCCGCGCTCTACGGCTGCGGCCTTCTGCGGCTGACGGGCGTGCTCGCCAGCGCCCCGTGGCTGGCCAGTGCGCTGGCCGGCGCCCTGTTCGCGGGGCTGGTGATGACCGCCATGGCGCTGCGCGCGCGCGGCCAGACGCCCGCTGCCACCACGGCCCGGCTCGAAGAATTGCAGTCGCGCATCCGTCCCCACTTTCTGTTCAACACGCTCAACAGCGCCATCGCCCTGGTGCGCGAGGAGCCCGCCAAGGCCGAGGCCATGCTCGAAGACCTGGCCGAGCTGTTCCGCCAGGCGCTGGCCGACCCCGGCGAATCGGGCACGCTGGCCGACGAGATCGCGCTGGCCGAGCGCTACCTGGCCATCGAGCAGGTGCGCTTCGGCGACCGGCTGCGCATCCGATGGGACCTGGACGCCGCCGCCAGCAATGCGCGCCTGCCGCCGCTGCTCTTGCAGCCGCTGGTCGAGAACGCCATCAAGCACGGCGTGGAGCCCAGCCCCGAGGGCGCCAGGCTGCGCATCCGCACCGAGCGTCGCGGCAGCATGGTGGTGATCGAGGTGGTCAACAGCCTGCCGCCGCTGCGCTGGGCTGACGAGCCGCTGCCGCGCGGCCACGGCATTGCGCTGGCCAATGTGCGAGACCGGTTGCGCCTGTTGCACGACATGCAGATGCAGTTCAGCGCCGGCATGGATCAGAAAAACTACCGGGTACGCATTGCGATCCCCGCCGAATCATCATGAGCCTCAAGACCCTGATCGTCGACGACGAAGCCCTGGCGCGTTCCCGCATGCGCACGCTGCTGCGCGATTGCACCTCGCCCGCCGCCGAGGTGGTGGCCGAGGCCTCGCAGGGCGAGGAGGCGCTGGCGCACCTGGCCGCGATGGACCTCGACCTGGTGCTGCTGGACGTGCACATGCCCGGCGTCGACGGCATCGAGGTGGCGCGCGCGCTGCGCAGCCGCACCGACGCGCCGGCCGTGGTGTTCGTGACCGCGCATGCGACGCATGCAGTGACGGCCTTCGAGCTCGATGCGGTGGACTACCTGACCAAGCCGGTGCGCGCCGAGCGGTTGCAGCAGGCGCTGCAGAAGGCCGAGCGCTTCCTGAAGGAACGCCGCGCGCTGCAGCAGGCCTCGCCCGCCGTGCCTGCCGCGCCCGAGACCGTGCTGATCCAGGACCGCGGCCGCGCCGAGCGGGTGCCGCTGTCGGAGGTGCTTTACCTCAAGTCCGAATACAAATACCTCACCGTGCGCACCGCCACGCGCAGCCACATCCTGGACGGCTCGCTCAATGAGTTCGAGGAGCGCTATCCCCACCGTTTCCTGCGGGTGCACCGCAATGCGCTGGTGGCCCGTTCGGCCATTCGCGCGCTCGAAAAATACGACGACGGCGAAGACGCCGAAGGCTGGGCCTTGAGGCTCGATGCAATTCCCGAACCCGTCGCGGTGTCGCGACGACAACTCGCCGCCGTGCGCGAGGTGCTGAAGGACACGCGATGACCGGCGAACACAACCCTCCTGCCCAGAACAAGCCGCCGGCGCCGGATGCGCCGCAGCCCGCGCCCGAGCCTCCGGCCGTTCAAGTACCGCAAGCACTGCCAGCGTCCACGCCTCCTTCTCCCACGCCCAAGCCCGAGCCCGACGCCGATCCGCAGGAAACCCCCGCGGCCTCCGCCCGCCGGCGCCTGATGCTGCACATGCCGGTGGACGTGCGCAGCGCCTCGCTGGTGGTGCTCGCGGTGCTGGCCAGCGTCTTCGCGCTGCAGTGGGGCCAGGCGGTGTTCATTCCGCTGATGATGAGCCTCTTGCTGACCTACGCGCTGTCGCCGCTGGTCGAGATGCTGCACCGCTGGAAGCTGCCGCGCTGGCTCGGTGCGGCGCTCATCCTGGGGGGGCTGTTCGGGGGTATCGGGTGGACCGGCTATTCGCTCTCGGGCAACGCGTCGCAACTCATCGATTCGCTGCCGGTGGCCGCGCAGAAGCTGGGCCAGGCCATGCGACGCGACAAGGGCGCCAGCGCCACGCCGCTCGAGTCCGTGCAGCAGGCTGCCGCGCAGCTGGAGAAGGCGGCCGAAGAAAATTCAGCGCGCGTGGCCTCCAGGCGCGGCGTGGCCCGCGTCATCATCGAGCGGCCCGGCTTCAACGTGCGCGACTACCTGCTGACCGGCACCGTCGGCCTGCTGAGCGCGCTGGGGCAGTTCACGCTGGTGGCCTTTCTCACCTACTTTGCGCTGTGCTCGGGCGACACCTTCAGGCGCAAGCTGATCAAGATCACCGGCTCCAGCCTGCAGAAGAAAAAGGTCACGGTGCATGTGCTGGACGACATCACGCGCAACATCGAGCGCTACCTGCTGGTGCAAATCCTCACCAGCGTGGTGGTGGGGGTGGCCACCGGCCTGTCGTTCTGGGTCATCGGCGTGGAGAACGCGGCCGTGTGGGGAATCATTGCGGCGGTGACCAACCTCATTCCCTACATCGGCTCGGTGATCGTGCTGGTGGCCGCCGGGCTGGTTGCCTTTTTGCAGTTCAACAGCCTGGAGATGGGCATCCTGGTGGGGGGCGTGTCGCTGGCCATCCACACCGTCGTCGGCAATCTGCTGATGCCCTGGCTCACCAGCCGCACCAGCCGCATGAACCCGGTGGCGGTGTTCGTGGGCGTGATCTTCTGGGGCTGGCTCTGGGGCATCTGGGGGCTGCTGCTGGGGATTCCGATCACCATGGTGATCAAGGCCATCTGCGACCGGGTCGAAGACCTTCAGCCCATCGGCGAGCTGCTGGGCGAGTAGGGCACTCAATGAGGCGGCGTCTTGCCAGCGCCCCCACGCTGTACTGCGCGAAGTTTTTTAGCCGGTCCGCGATGATGCTCTTCGCCACGCACAGGCTCTTCTGGAATTCGCCGAAGCACTTCATGCCGTCGAACGCACCGCGGATGTTAAGCAGCGACCACTGGTCGTCGACGATGTCGAGCGAGCGCGCCATCGGGCATGCATTCGAGCCCGGACGCTTTGGCAGCCCGGGGCTCGAAGGGCTGGCGTCGTCAGTGCAGTGCGCGTCCGAAGATCTGCAACTGCACGTCAGTCAACGCGACCTTGGTGCCGTCGTTCGGTGCGTTGGCGAACGTCAGCGTCAGCGTCTTGAGGCGCGCCGGATCGAAGGCACGAGGGCTGGCCGGATCGTGTTTGAACGCTGCAATCGGGATCGCAACCATGTTCAGCAATTCGGCCGCGCGACTGCCGGCCGGTACGGTCAGGCCCATGCTGCTGTCCAGCGCGTCCGAGAAGTTGCTGACCTTGACGACGGGGGAGGTCGCGCCGTTGCTGTCGGTGAGCATCACGGTGACTTCCTGCGTCGGGAGCGGCCCTTCTTTCGCAGGATCGGGTCGGATCATGGCGATACGAAAGCTCAGCGTGTCGTAGCCAACGGTCGATAGGTCGTCTGGGCTGACGTTCAATGTGGCGCTGCCAACGACAGGCTCCTTCAGTGTGATCGTCAATGGCATGTCGGGCTTGGTCAGACCGAGCAGCAATTGGTTGGGGGCCGACAGGAGACCACCCGAATATGTGCTGCGGGACGGCCTGAAAAATGCGTTGGGCTGCATGAGCGGCGCGCATTGTGCGGGAATGGAATGGTCATGCAGCGTCGGGTCCGTGGTACACGTGTGGAGATTGCCTGCGAAGGCCGAGGCATCGATCAGATCGAGTGGGTTGCCGGCACGCAGCATCGACGTCGCACTATCGTAGGGTTGGTTAATGCCATACGCGTCGTCGAAGGGTGCGATCACCTTGTGGTTGCTCACGCCGTTCGTCTGGCCATTGGTTTGAAGCGTCAGCGCAACGCGGTTGTCGCAAGGCCAGCCGTTGGCAGGACATGCCTGCGCGGGCAGCGGCGCCGAGCCATTCCAATAGGGGGCGAACGCGATTTCGTTGCCGGCGAAGTGACGCATGAAGCTGTTGATCAGGAACAATCCCACGGCCGTCTGGTCTGTCGGAGTGAGCCGTATCCCACTCTTGGTCATCGAACTCAAATAGCAGTAGTCGGCCGCATTCTCCGGGTAGTCGTCCTTCGTCCATACGGAGTTGAAGTAGTTGTGGTTGGCGCCTCTTACGACGATCTGGAATCGTGGCGCCGTATCCGTTGCACTACGACCGAAGCGGTTGCGGTCGAAAACATGGGCGCCATTCAGATTGCGGACATCCCCGTCGCAGGACGGGACCATCGCTGCGAACGGAACGTTGGCGATCTTCAGAAATCGGCGGCCATCGGTTGGTGCGAGCGACAAGGCCGCCTTGAATACATACTTGGGGGGAGCGCTCGGCCCCGTCGCAGCGCCTGCGGCCAGCGTGACGTTGTTGTTTTCGAGGGCTGCCGATAGATCGGCGTCGGAGATGCCCGAGGTTTTCAGGGCCGCAATCAAGGCGTCCAGGGTCGCGAAGAAGGCCTCTCTGGTGCCTGTCGTGCGGGTTGCACCCGCCGAGGAGAACCATATGTTGCTGACCCAATTGTTCCGCTGGTTCTGCAGCTCTGTCGTGGCCGCTCGCAGCTCTTGGAGTGTGACGCCAAGACGTTGGTCGTTGAGCTGGATCGCATCGTTGATGCCCTGGCCGCCCCGTGAATGCCCCATGATGCCGACCCGGTCGAAGTCGATCTTGCCCACGAGGGATTTCAACGAGATGCCGTTCGTGGTCTGTATTCCATCATTGACCTTCTTGAGCTTGTCGAGCGTGGCAAGGACGAGCTGGCCGCGGGATTGCGAGGTGAAGTCGCCACCCGAACAGTTGCTCGCCGACGCGCACCGGGCTGCGTTGATGTCATTCGCATCAATGGACAGCACCACGTAGCCGTGGGCTGCGAGGTCGCTGGCCAGATAGTCGTATCCCTGGTAGTTCGGTACTCTGGGGTCATGCTGGCCATGCAGGAAGACGATGACCGGGTACTTGGCCGGCAAAGCGACCGATGAAGCCAGGGGCTTGCCCGGATACCAAAGTCCGCCATGAAGCCGGGCAAGAAAGACAAAGGGGCGCGAATCGGCCGTGCTTACGATGGCCGAGCCCAAGTCGTAGTCGGCCGCTTCCGCCGCGTAGATTGCACCGTCTTGAACGGCAGGCACCTGCTTTTCGAGCCGCGTGATCGGCGAGAACTTCGGCGGTGGCGCCGAGGTTTCGGGGGACGCCGTGACAGGCGGCATGGCCGGCGGCGTCTCGGGAACGAAGGGCGTCACCGTACCGCCAACGGGACCGGTGCTTGTTGGCGTGCCGCTGTCGGGCGGTGGCGCGATGCTCAAGAAGCCGTTGTTTGAAGAAGAGCCGCCGCAGCCGGCAAGGCCTGCTGACAAGCTCAATGCGAGCAGCAGACGACGAAGTCGAATGACCATTGATTTCCCCCTGAATCTTGTGTTGATGCATTGCTCCTGATTGGCACGGGCAGGCCCGTTGTGGGGAGCGAGTAAGCAACAGCAAGCCTCGTGCCTGAGTTAGTCGGGGGCGCGCACCAATATGCGGACATTGTTTAAACGCAATACAGTTGCAAAGTTAATAAAAGACACTGTGTTGCATCAACTCATTGATGTTGCACGTCGACCGCGCGGGTCCGCCGTTCTCGGCAGCGCGACCCGGTGAAGGAGGCATGACGGGCTCAATGCATCGCACGCTGCATCAACACCGTATCCACCCATGCCCGAATTTGAAGAAGACGTTGCGTAGCGCACCCCCAACTCGAACCCGAGGCTTTCATGCAGCCGCTGCAGGAGCCGCCTTGCGGGAACACCAGAAGCGCCACGCCCAGCACTTCGCAAGCAGCGCGCAGGCTCCGGTGCGCCAACTCGTCCTGCGAAGTCAGCAGCAGTAGCAGATCGAAATGCTGCCTACAGCCCGACGCGGTGAGGAAGTTGGCGGCGCTTGCGAACTTGGACGCCTGATGGCCCGTTGTTTCCCTGCCTGTCCTGCACCGCCGTGCCGTGCGCATCTTCGTCGTCCAGATGAGCCACCGCCACAGGACGATTGTGCAAACTCGCCATCATCCGGCCGCGCGATTTCGTTCTGGCTGCGAACGGCCGTCAATCGAACTCGTAGCCCACGCCCACGCCGACGTTGAGCCTGGTGCCGCTGTAGCCGCCGTTGACCTTGTAGACCCACTTGCCGTTGTCCGACCGCGACGAGAAGCCGATGGCGAGCGCGCCGTAGCCAGCGTAGTTGCCCACGCCCACGGACATCAGCGTCTTGCCAGGCGTCATGGACTGCGGCAGCGCGCTCATGGCGGAGGCCATCGCGATGCCGGAGTAGGCAATGCGCTGCGTGGCGCCGATCTGGCCCTGCAGCTGGCTCTGGGCGGCCCTCAACTGGCCCACGTTGACCGCGTCGGCGGGCGCGATGCCCGGCGCCACGTTCGAGACCCGCGTGCCGTTCGGCGCCTGGCCGTTGCCCAGCGTGACCTGGTTGTAATTGGCCGAGCCGTCGGGGTTGGTGGCGTACTGCACGCTGCCCGCGGCCACTGCGCTGGCGCTGGCCCTCAGCTGCGCCACGTTGGCAGCGTCGCTGTCGGCCGTGCCGGCTGCCACTCCCGTGATCTGGCGGAACTGGCCGTTGGCTGCGTCGCCGACCGACACCGCGGCCTGCGTGCTGGTGGTCGCCCGGATCGCGGCCTGCTGTTGTGCCGACGCGCCGCCGGGGATGTACCCCGCCGTGCCGGCTGCCGTCGATGCGACCGAGTTCGCACCCAGCGCCACGCCGCCGCTCTGCGTCACCACCGCGCCGAAGCCGATGGCCGTGCCATGGGAAATGTTCTGCGCCTGGCTCAGCGCCGTGCCGCCGGCGTCGGCGTCGTCGCCAAGCGCCACACCGCCGCGGCCGGCGCGGGAGTCCGTGCCGATGGCCTGCGCGTTGGTGGCCAATGAACCGGTGCCGATGGCGATCGCGTTGGCCCCCGTGGCCTGCGCGCCGAAGCCGACCGCCACGGCACCGTCGGCCGTCGCCTTCGCGCCGTTGCCCGCCGCAAAGGAATTGGCGCCGCTGGCCAGCGCCTGCGGCCCGATCGCCACGGCGTCCTGGCCGGAGGCCCTGGAGCCCGGCGCCGTCGAGTTGTTGTCGAAGTACTTTGTGCCGTCGTTGTAGAGGGTGTGGACCGCCGTGCTCAGGCTGCCGACGTTCAGTTCGGTGGTACTCAACCCGGTGGACAGGCTGCCAATGCCCAAGGTCGCTGTGCTCAGTCCGACCGACGTGGACGTCGAGAGGCTGCTGATGTTGCTGGTCGTGGAACTCAGGCCGGTGGACAGGCTGGAGATTCCGCTGGTGGAACTGCTCATGCCTGTCGACAGGCTGCTGACCGTGCTGTTGGTCGTGCTCAGGCCGGTGGACAGGCTGTCGATGCTGCTTGTCGCGGTGCTCAGGCCCGACGAGGTTGAAGTCGACAGGCTGCTCACGCTGCTGTTGGTCGTGCTCAGGCCTGTGGAGAGACTGGAGATACCGCTGGTCGCAGTGCTCAGGCCGGACGACACCGAGGTCGACAGGCTGCTGATGCTGCTGGTGGCCGTGCTCAGACCCGATGACGTCGAAGTCGACAAGCTGTCGATGCTGCTTGTCGCCGTGCTCAGGCCGCTCGACGTGGAAGTCGACAGGCTGCTCAAGCTGCTGTGGGTCGCGCTCAGCCCCGTGGAGAGGCTGGAGATGCCGCTGGCGGCGGTGCTCAGGCCCGATGACGTCGAGGTGGACAGGCTGTCGATGCGGCTGGTGGCCGTGCTCAGACCGGAGGACGTGGACGTCGACAGGCTGCTCACGCTGCTGTGGGTCGAACTCAAAGCGGTAGACACGCTGGAGATGCCGCTGGAGACGCTTGTCGAGAGCGATGTCAGCTGGCCGTAGTTCACTGCGTCGGTCGGGTTCGCGCCCGCAGCGAGATTGGTGATCCTCACAGGCGCCGTCGCGCCCACGCCGCCCAGCGTGATTGTGGTGCGACTCGCGTCGTCGTACTGGACCGAGCGGGCCAGGCCCGTCGACAAGCTGGAGATGCCGCTGGTCGCCGTGCTCAGGCCCGAGGAGGTCGAGGTCGACAGGCTGCCGATGCTGCTCGCGGTCGTGCTCAACCCGGTGCTCAATTGGGCCACCGTCACGGCATCCTGCAGCGCCGCGCCGTCGGCCACGTTCGTGATGCGGCGCTGCGCCAGAGACGAGCCCACCGACACCTCGGATGCAGGCGCGGTTGCGCCCGTGAGGAACCCCGTGGCCGTGGACGCCGAGGCACCCGTCGCGCTGCCCGCACCGATGGCAACGCTGTCGGCATAAGCCGCCTTGGCACCCACACCCACCGCGATGGCGGATGACCCAGTTGCCTGGGCCCCCTGACCCACCGCGATGGCATCCGTCTGGGTGGCCTTGGCCTGGGAGCCCACGGCAATGCTGTTCAAGCCCGAGGCCGTGCTCTGGTTGCCCACCGCCACCGCGGCGAAGTTCGAGGCGACGTTGCCGACACCCAGTGCCAGCGAATTGCCGCCGCTGGCATGGGCACCGTTGCCGAACGCCGAACTCGACCCGCCAGTGGCCTTGGCGGTGACGCCGACCGCCGTGTCCTGTGTTCCCGATGCCGACGCACCGTTGCCCAGTGCCGTCGCATCGGTGTTGGCCGCATTGGCGTTCACGCCGATCGCCGTACTGGTTCCGACGCTTGCCTTCGCCCCGTTGCCGATGGCCATGATGCCGCTGCCGTCGCCGGAGGCATTCGCCCCTACACCGATGGCGAGGCCCAAGATGCTGTCGACGATCGCGCCGCGTCCGACCGCGATCCCGAAGGTGGCCGTCCCGGCCACGGAAGACTCTCCGCCGATGGCGATCGAGTCGTGCGCGACCGCGTGCGCATCGGTGCCCAGCGCGAGCGAGTCGGTGCCGCTGGCCAGTGCCCCGGTGCCGACGGCCACCGCATTGGTGGCCGCGGCTTGGGTGTCGTTGCCGATGGCGACCCCAGCCGTGCTTTTGGCGACGGAGTACCGGCCGATGGCGACGCTGTGGTCGCCAAGTGCGCTCGCGATCGTGCCGATCGCAGTCGCCGAATGGCCGTCCGCGTTGGCCTCCGCGCCGATTGCAGTACCCAAGTCCTGTGTGGCAGCCGCGCTCGCGCCGATGGCGGTGCTCGCATACCCCAGGGCACTCGCGTTGTTGCCCGCGGCCAGCGCGAACTCGCCGGCCGCACGCGCGCTTTCGCCGAACGCCGTGCTCGAGGCAGCGGCGGCATTGCTCAGGAAACCCACGGCCGTCGAATTCAGTCCCTTTGCGCTCGCCGACTGTCCGAACGCGGCGGAACTGAGGCCTTCGGCGTTGGCGCCGGTACCGATCGCGGTGCCGAAGGTGTTGGCGCGTGCGTCCTTGCCGATCGCGACGGCTTGGCTGCCGTAGGCATTCGCCTGGCTGCCGATCGCGACGGTGTCCGAAGCGATGGCTCGGGCGCCGATGCCGATGGCAGAACTGTTGTCGCCGGAGGCCGTGGTCGCGCTGTTGCCTACCTGGAAATGGTTGGCAAAGATCGTCGTGGTGGAGTTTGTGGCGCCCTCGTCGCCCAGCGTGACATTCGAGGTGTTGGCGAGGTCGGAGTTGCCGACGAAGTAGTTGCGGACAACGCCCCCGGTGCCACCGCCCCGCAAGACAAGAAATTCGTCACGTCCGGTCGAATCGGGATTCGCGGTGAACATGAGACCGAAGCCGATCGTGCGCCCCGCCCCTGGCTGGCAATTCACGAGCGGGTCGACAGCGCTGCATGCGAGCTGCTGCGCATGGGCTGCCGGGATCGTCCCGCCAAAGGCAAGAGCCACCGAAGCAGACAGCAAGGTGAATCGCAGAACGAAGCCCCCGGTACGACCGCTCTTGCCTGCCTTGCCTCTGCTCTTTTCCCGCTCGCTGACCGCCACCCAGGCACCCAGCGATTCATTCCAGATGGAGCGGTAAATATTGTTCATGCCAAGTTTCTTCCAGTGATTTCCAGACGGTTGGAGTCGATGCCGGAGTGGGTTGCCCCATCTGCATCGCGTGGCCCGGTTCGATGACACGCACAGAGGCAACCCGCAGCCAGGCCACCGTGCAACGGTGGATTCCGCAGGCAATGAAATGCTGCGTCGAGTTGGTTTGCGCCACCCCTGCTGATTTTTGTTATCGAATTTCGAGAGGCGCGAGTCTAGAAGTGCACCACGCTTTGGGCGCGTTAAATAGTCCTCAGCAAATCAAAGATTCATTAACAACCGCCATGGATTGTTGGCTTTGGAATTTTTGTGTGAATTTTGTCGCGCAGGAAATATCGGGCCAATGCCCGATTTGCGCGAGGCGCGGCCGTTTCTGCTGCATTGGCCCAGTAGAAAAGCCGTTCGCGGGCATCGCGTTGGAGGCTGCGGCGTGGGCGTAGGAACATCGTCGCCCGTGCGCAGGTGCATGGCGACAGCCCGGCGCTTCAAAAACTAAAACACTTAATCGTGCTCAGTGAGTTTCCGGAGCGCGACGGCGTGAAAAAATTAACAGATCCGAATTGAAGCGAGGGCTGGGCTTCAAAAATCGATCAACTATTAAAAATTGATTGCGCAAAGAATCAATTTATAAAAATGGCGGCATCGATTTCTTTTAAATCAATGCCGCCATCCCATTCGAAAATTCCGAAAGACTTCGCTTACTCCGGAATAACCGCCAGCGGCGCCCCGCCGCGCGCGCGGCCCAGCGTGCCGACGATCAGCGCGGCAATCAGCACCAGCACGCCGCTGAGCACCATCGCGCTCGAAATGCCGAAGTTGTCGACCGTGACGCCGCCGATCAGCGCGCCCGAGGCAATCGCCACCTGGAAGCCGCTCACCAGCAGCGCCTGGCCGGCTTCGGGCGCATCGGGCACGGCTTCCATCATCCAGCCGGTGAGCGCCACCGGAATCAGGCCGAAGGCCACGCCCCAGATGAACACCACCACGGCGCCGGGCGCGAAGCCGCTGCCGATCAGCGTGGACAGCAGCAGCGCCGCGGCCAGCATCAGCGCGGCCAGCAAGGTGGTGCCGCGCACGCTGCGCGCCACCAGGCTGCCGCCGACGAAAGTGCCGATGAAGCCCACCGCGCCGTACACCAGCAGCAGCATCGAGACCTCGTTGGGCGCCAGGCCGAACACCTGCTGCAGCAGCGGCTTCAGGTAGGTGTAGGCGGCGAAGTGGCCGGCAATGAAGAACAGCACCGCGAGCAGGCCGACCTGCGCCATGCGGCGGGTGAGCGGCGTGAGCAGGTCACGGGCGCCGATGGCGCGTGCCGGCGGCATGGCGGGCAGCAGCCACAGCTGCACCAGCAGCACCACCGCGGCCAGCGCACCGGTCACTGCGAACGAAGCGCGCCAGCCGAAGAGCGTGCCGAGGAACGAGCCCGCGGGCACGCCGAGCACGGTGGCGGCCGACACGCCGGCCAGCACGTACGACATGGCCCGCGCCTTGGAGGCGTCCGGCACCAATTGCGTGGCGGCGGCCGGTGCAAAGGTCCAGAAGCCGCCCACGCACAGGCCCAGCAGCAGGCGGGCCACCAGCATGGTCGCGAAGTTGGGCGCAAAAGCGGCCAGCAGGTTCGAGGCGATCAGCAAGGTGGTGAGCGCAATCAGCACCGTGCGGCGGTCCAGCTTGCCCGAAGCGACGATCAGCCCGGGCCCGGCGAGGGCGGCGAGCACGCCGGGCATGGTGATCATGAGTCCGGCCGTGCCATCAGACACGTTCAGGCCGCGCGCAATGTCGGTGAGCAGGCCGATGGGCATGAACTCGGTGGAGACCATCGCAAAGGTGCCGACGGCGATGGAGCCGACGGCCAGCCACGCGGAGCGTGCCGCCGGCCTGGCCAGCCCGGGCGCGAGATCGTCGGCGCAGGGGTTGCTGCTGGGGGTGTTCATCATGATGAAAGGAATCCTGGAGCGCAGCGGCAAGGCGCGTGCCGGTGCTGGTTGCGGGAGTCCAGGGAGTGTGGAAGCGGGCGCCTTTGTGACAAAGGGGCCGCGCGGCAGTAGTCAGTTTCCCAGGGACGAACAATCGCCCCTTTTCGCGATCGGCCGCCCGCGGTTGCTGCTGTTTGGCGGCTATCGCCATCCGGCGACGCTAGGCGGGCGACAAGACCCGGCCGTCAGCCACGAACAGGTCGTCCACCAGCACCCGAAAGTCCGCGCCCGGCGCAAAGCGGGGGCGGGCGAGCTCGGGCGTGAGGAACTCGATAGCCAGCGCATGCGGCTTGCCGCGCTCCAGCGCCTCGCCCGGCGGCACGATCCAGCGGGCGGAGAAGCCCTCCTTGTCGACCACCAGCGCACACCGGTATTCCCCGGCGGAGAGCGGCACATCGTGAACCGGCAGCGCCGCGGGGCGCAGCGTGAGCTCGACCTGCAGATGCGGCGTGAACGACTCCCGCCCATCGAAGCTTGCGGGTTCGGGCGGCGGTGCACGGCGCGGCAGCTTGCCGATGAGCCAGGCGATCACGTTGCCGATGATCGGCACCCACAGCACCATCAGCAGCGTGGCGATGTCGCGCGTGGTGCTGCCGCGCTCCGCGTAGTGCCGCACCACCGCGCCCGCGATCGCCACGCACAGCAGGATGAAGACGATGAGCTGGCGGCGGAACTGGATCTTGGTCATGGGCGTGCGAGAGAAATCGGCCCGCGGACCTTAACCCAGTAAAGGCACTCAACCCACGCGCAGCACCGCATCCACCGGCAGCGCCTGCCAATCGATCCACTCGCCCACCGCCGCATGGTGCGTGGGCGTCGCGGCAAGCTCGGGCGTGCCCCACTGCAGCGTGAGGCTGCGCTCGCCCAGCCGCAGCGCGATCTCGAAGCCCGGCCAGTGCGCGGGCACGTGCGGCGTCAGTGAAAGCTGCCTTCCCTTCACGCGCAGGCCCAGCAGCGTTTCGACGGCCGCGCGGTGCAGCCATGCGGCCGAGCCGGTGTACCAGCTCCAGCCGCCGCGTCCGACGTACGGCGCGGCGCCGTAGATGTCGCCTGCCATCACGTAGGGCTCCAGCTCGTAGGCCGGCCCGCGCTCCGGGTGCGCGGCGCGGTGGGCGGGGCTCAGGCCCTCGAAGCTCTGCCACGCGGCTTCACGGTCGCCCTGCATCGCCTGCGCCATCAGCGCCCACACGGCGCCGTGCGAATACTGGCCGCCGTTCTCGCGCACGCCCGGCGGGTAGGCCTGGATGTAGCCGGGGTTGTTGGTCGAGTGCGCGAAAGGCGGCGTCAACAGGCGCAGCAGGCCGGCCGGCTCGTCGTGCAGGTGCTTCTTCACGGCGGCCATCGCCGGGCCGGTGTGGGCCTCGTCCGAAGCGCCCGAGAGCACCGACCACGCCTGCGCGATCAGGTCGATGCGGCATTCGTCGTTGGCCGACGAGCCCAGCGGCGCGCCGTTGTCGAAGAAGGCGCGGCGGAACCACGCGCCGTCCCAGCCGGCATCGTGCAGCGCGGCGATCCAGCCGCGCCGCGCCTCGGTCCAGCGCGCGGCGCGCTCGTGCTCGCCGCGTGCTTGTGCGATGGGCGCGTAGTGCGCCACCACGCTGCACAGGAACCACGCGAGCCACACCGATTCGCCCCGGCCTTCGTGGCCCACGCGGTTCATGCCGTCGTTCCAGTCGCCGGTGCCCATCAGCGGCAGGCCGTGCACGCCGGTGGCGAGGCTGCGGTCGATGGCGCGTGCGCCGTGGTCGAACACCGTGGCCGTGCGGCCGCTGTTATGCGGCGCGTAGTAGGCGTCTTCGGCGCCGTCCGGGATGGTGGGACCTTCGATGAAGGCGACCACCTCGTCGAGCAACGCGGCATCGCCCGTCACTTCCACGTAGTGCGCCGCTGCGAACGGCAGCCACAGCAGGTCGTCCGAGAAATGCGTGCGCACGCCGGCGCCGCCGGGCATGTGCCACCAGTGCTGCACGTCGCCTTCGGGGAACTGGCGCGCGGCGTTCACCAGGATCTGCTCGCGCAGCCGCGCCGGATCGGTGAGCGCAAAAGCCATCGCGTCCTGCAGCTGATCGCGAAAGCCGAAGGCGCCGCCCGCCTGGTAGAAGCCGGCCTTCGACCAGAGCCGGCAGGCCAGCGTCTGGTAGATGAGCCAGCGGTTGACCATCGCATCGAAGAGCGGGTCGGGCGTGCGCACCTGAAGACGGCCCAGCAGCTCGTCCCAGAAGCCGCGCACCTGCGCCAGCGCCTCGGGCACGTCGCGCTGCCGCCAGCGATGCGCCAGGTCGAGCGCCGCCTGGGCGGAGTCGGCATGGCCCAGCACGAAGGTGAATTCCACGGTCTCGCCGCCGCCGACCACGAATTCACCGTCGATGGCCGCGCAGGCATCGAGCCCGCTGCCGGCGCGGCGCGCCAGGGTGTCGGGCACCTCCACGATGCCGTGGCCGGCGAAGAACTCGTTGCGGTCGCAGGTCCATTGCGTGGCGCCCACCGTTCCGCCGCGCCATCCGGTGAGCAGCAAGAAAGCCGCGCTGCCGCCGAAGCCGCCGCTGGCTTCGCGCTGCTGGCCGAACACCGCGGGCTGGTCCTCGGGCTTCCAGCAATGCACCGTGCGGCGTGCGCCGCGCGCGGCGCCCATCTGCCACTCGACCATGCCGAGCGCGCGCAGGCGCCGCTGCCCGGCGCCTTCGTTGTGCACGCGCACATGCACCAGCTTCACGGCGTCGTCGCGGTCCGCGAAGAAGGTGGTGTGGAGCGTCAGGTTGTGCAGCCGGCATTCGAAGACGGTGTAGCCCTGCCCGTGCCGCACGCGGTGCCGCACGGCCTCGGAGCCGGATGCACCCCGGCCGGCCGGCGTGAGCGGCAGCAGTTCGCGCGTCGACAGGTCCTGCAGCAGGTAGTGCTCGAAGGCCGGGTCCTGCACCGGATCGTTCGACCACGGCGTGACCTGGTGCATGCGGCTGTTGCCGGCCCAGGTGAAGCCGGTGCCCCATTCGGACACCTGGAAGCCGAAGCCGGCGTTGGCGATCACGTTGACCCAGGGGCGCGGCGTGCGGTTGTCCAGGTCCACGTCGAAGCGGAACTCGCCGCTGTGCGCATCGAAGCGGCCTGCGGGCGCGGGCAACGGCATCGTCGCGGGCCCTGCGGACCGGGGCGCGGCCGAGCGCATCAGGAGCGGCGTGCGATGCGGCACCGGCGCGCTGCTGTCGTCGGCGACGGTGGGGCTGCGCGCCTCGTGCGAGGCCGCCACCTGCGCTTCGAGCACCCGTCCGTCGGCGGTGAACACCACGCGCGCGAGGTTGGAGAGCGCGGCCTTTTCCGAAGGCACCACCTCGTGGTCGCGCAGCAGGTAGAAGCCGGCCGTGTCGTGGCGCGGAAAGCTGTTCTGCGTTTGCTGTGCCACGCGTGCGCGCAGCATCTCTATTTCGCGCTGCAGCGGCATCAGGTAGGAATTGGGCTCGCTGTTGAGCACCACCAGGTCGCAGGCCACGCCGCCGAAACCCCACCACGGCTGCGCGCGCAGCAGCGTGTTGATGAGCCCCATGCCGTTCATCGAGTGGATGTAGACCAGCACGATGGGCTTGTCGCCCGAGATGCCGAAGCGCCAGATCTGCCGCAGGTCGATGAGCCCGCGGTCTTTCATGATGCGCGGCGTGGTGTAGGTGAGGATGGTCGTCAGGTCCTGCAGCGCCAGGTTCTGCGCGGGCGCGATGCTCAGGTCGCGCAGCCGCACCTGCGCCAGCGTGGCGGCCATGCGTGTGGCGCGCTCCACGTGCATCGGCTGCATGTAGCGGTCGATGCTGGGCATCAGCGCCTCGATGCTTTCGTCGGCGGCGGTCGCGAAGCTCAGGCGCGCGGTGGCGCCCGGCGCGATCGACAGGCGAACGCGCAGGCAGGCGATGGGGTCCAGGCCGTTCACCGGCTTGCCGTTGGCGCCCAGCGGCTGCGCATCGAGCGCGGGGCTCGCGAGCGATCGGTTGCGGCCGATGAAGGCGCGCCGGTCGGTCATGCAGTCGATCGAGAGCACGTTGGCGTCGATGGAGGCCACGAAGTGCGCGGCCGCCATGACCGCGTCGCCGTGCAGCCGGGGCTTGCGCGACAGCAGCAGCGCGCGCCACGCGGGCTCCCAGCGCGATTCGACGAACAGGTTGGCGAAGGCCGGATGCGCCTCGTCGGCCTTGGGGTTGGACAGCACCGGCTCGAAGTAGGAAATGAGTTCCAGCGTGCGCGTGCGGTCGCCCGAGTTGTGCAGCGTGACGTTGCGCAGTTCGGTGTCGTCCTCGGGGCTGATCAGCACCGTGGTGCGCACCTGAAGGCCGGGGCCGGCCGCGTCGAACTGCACCTGGTCGGCGAGGAAGCGGGTGCGGTAGCGCCAGTCGGCGCCGGGCGCGGGCAGGGCGGTGAGCGAAACGAGGTCGCGCTGTCCTTCCTGTCCTTCATCCCGCAGGTAGAAGAAGGTGCCGTGGCTGTCGCGCAGCGGGTCGTCGCGCCAGCGGGTCACGTTGAACGAACGCCAGCGGCTCACGCCCGCGCCGTTGGGGCGCAGGGCCACCGTGTAGCGGCCGTTGGAGAGCAGGTGCATGGGCTGGAAGCCGGCCGCCGTCGGGTCGACCACGCGCGGCTGGAACAGCGGCGAGAGCTCGGCCTGGCTGGGCTCGGGCGGCGTGCGCGGATCGGCGCTGCCGATGATCTGCCGCGGCGTGCGCTCGTGCAGCAGCGACTCGTGCGCCTGCACCAGCGCGGCGCTGCCGAACCAGCGGCGCGGCGCCTCGGCGCGCAGCACATGGCACAGCGCGACCAGCGACATGCCTTGGTGGTGCGCCATGAAGTTGCGCACCACGGTGAAGCTCTGGCCCTGGGCCTGGCGGGAGGCGGTGAAGTCCACCGCGTCGTGAAAGCCGAACTCGCCGCGCGCGCCCATCGACTCCAGCAGTTCGAGGTTGGCCACTGCCGCGGCCGGTGCGAGCACCGCCGCCATCGCGCTCGCATACGGCGCGACCACGCGGTCGGTGGGCGGCGTGCGGCGCAGCGCCAGGCGGGGCACGCCGAAGGGCGAGTACTGGTAGGCCAGCGAGTGGTCCTGCGCGAAGTAGGCCGATTCCGAAACGCCCCACGGCAGGTTCTGCGCGCGGCCGAAGGCCTGCTGCTCGGCGATGGCGGCCGAGTTGGCCACCTGCAGCAGGCCGTCTTCGGGTTCGGACATCACCAGCGCGGGCATCAGGTACTCGAACATCGAGCCCGACCACGACTTGAGGCTGGGCTGGAAGCCCACCAGCAGGAACGGCCGGCCCAGCGCCATCCAGTGGCGGCGCGGCACGTCGCCCTTGGCGATCGCCAGAAAGCTCAACAGGCGCGACTCGGAGGCCAGCAGGTCGTAGTAGCTCGCGTCGAGCACGTTCTCCTCCACGCGCAGGCCGATGTGGAACAGGTGGCGCTTGGGGTCGTAGAGCCCGCTGAAATCCATGCCGTGGTGCAGTGCATCGCAGCGCTGCGCAAGGGCTTCGAGCGCGGGCGCTTCGTCGGCCTCGCAGCCCTCGGCGGCGAAGGCGCGGCAGGCCTGCGCCACCGTCACCAGGTGGCCTGCGAAGTTGCCGCTGTCCACGCTGGAAACATAGTCCGGCGGCAGCGGCTTGAGCGTCTGCGTGTCGTACCAGTTGAACAGGTGGCCGTGGTGCTTGTGCATGCGGTCCACGGTGTCCAGGGTAGCGGTCAGGCGTGAGAGCAGCGCCGCCGTATCGATCCATCGGAACTCGCGCGCGCAGCAGGCGGCCAGCAGGTACATGCCGATGTTGGTCGGCGAGGTGCGGTGCGCAACGGTGGGCTGCGGCTCCAGCTGCAGGTTGTCGGGCGGCAGGTGGTTGTCTTCGGGGCCGACCACATGCTCGAAGAAGCGCCAGGTGTCCTGCGCGAGCTGTTCGAGGTAGCCGCGCTGCTTGGCGTTCAAGGGGTCGGGCAGCTCGGCATCGACGCGGCTGCTCCACCATGCCGCGACCGGCGCCAGCGCCCAGGTGATGAACAGCAGCGGCCCGACGACCGGGTAGGCGCTCCAGTGCGCGAGCACCGCGAGCGCGAGGCAAAGCCCGCTGCTGAGGGCGCCGCCGCGAAGAAACGGCAGCAGCTCCTGGCTGGACTGTGCCTGGGCCTGCGCCGCCGTGGTCCATTGCAGCAGGTGCCTGCGGCTCACGACCAGCCGCCATGTCGCGAGCACGGCCGCATCGAGCAGCAGGCGCGTCTGCGCCGCGAGCTGCACGAACTGCCAGGCGGCACCGGCCATGGCCCGCAGCAACTCGACCGCGCCCACATCGAAGAAGTGACGCAGCTCGATGGCGCGGCGCGTGGGCACCAGCCCCGCCAGTGCGCCGAGCAGCGGCCCCAGCACGAGCGCCGAAGCGACGGCCGCGAGCGCCCAGCCGAGCGGCATGGCCTGCGTGAAGATCACCAGCACCAGCAACGCGAAGGAGGCGGGCACCACCTGCGAGCGGCGCAGGTTGTCGCCCATCTTCCAGAGGCCCAGCGCGTCGATGCCGAAGCGCCGGGCGCGCCACATCAGCGGCAGCAGTTGCCAGTCGCCGCGCACCCAGCGGTGCACGCGCGATGCGGCCACGCCGGCGTGGTGCGGATGGTCTTCGACCAGCACCACGTCGCTCACCATCGCGCAGCGCGCGACCGTGCCTTCGAGCAGGTCGTGGCTCAGCACGGCGCTGTCGGGCAGGCGGCGGTCGAGGGTGGCGTGCACGGCGCGCACGTTCAAGAGGCCCTTGCCGGTGAAGGAGCCGCTGCCGAACACGTCCTGGTAGAAGTCGGAGGCGCCGCTGCCGTAGGGGTCCAGTCCGCACTGGCCGGCGAATATCCAGTGGAAGAAGGAGCGCTCGTTGCGCAGCGGAAACGGCGTCACGATGCGCGGCTGCAGGATGCCGAAGCCCGCGACCACGCAGCGGCTCTGCAGGTCGACTTCGGGGGCGTTGAGCGGGTGGGCCGCAATCGACACCAGGTCGCGCAGTGCGCCTGGCGGCAGGCCGGTGTCGCTGTCCAGGGTCAGCACATAGGGCGTGCGGCCCGCGGCCAGTTGCTGGCCCGGCGCGAGCGGCAGGAAGCCTTCGGCGTTGCCGGTCGCCAGCAGGCGCATCAGCATCTCCAGCTTGCCGCGCTTGCGCTCCCAGCCCATCCAGCGTTCCTCGGTGTCGCTCCAGCTGCGGGGGCGGTGCAGCACAAGAAAGCGCGGGGCCGCGCCGTCGGGCACGGGGTACCTTGCGTTGAGCGCCGCGATGCGCGCGATGGCGTCGTCGAGCAGCGGTGCGTCTTCAGGCAGCGAGGCCTGCCGCGCATCGGCCCAGTCGGTCAGCAGCGCGAACTGCGCGTGCCGCTCGCGGTTGGCGAGCCAGTGCAGCTCGAGCCGGTGGGCCAGCTGCGTGTTGCTCGCCGTGGAAGTCAGCAAGGTTGGAATGACCACGAGCGCACGGTGCCGCTCGGGAATGCCGGTGGCGAAGTCCAGGCGCGGCAAGGCCTGCACCCGCACCGACTCCGCCATGATCCGCTGCGCCAGTGCGATCAGCGCCTCGGAGAGCGGCCACGCCAGCAGCATCAGCGCGAGCACGGTGGTCCAGTCGCTGCGGTGCGCCAGGCCGTGCGCCACGGCGAACAGCAGCAAGGCGGTGCCCACGGCAACGCACAGCAGGTACACCGGCAGGCGCCAGCTGCGGCCCCCGCCGCGCATCGGGCGCTTTGGCGCAACGCGGCCATCGCGGGCCGGCGGCGCATCGGCTTGCAGCGCGGCGATCAGCGCCGGGCGGCCCTGGCCGAACAGGTAGTAGCCGGCGGTGCTGTCGGCACGGTCGGTGTCCGCGTCGGCTTCGGTGTCGTCATCGATGCCATCGCGCGGCGCGCCCGCCGCCAGGCGAACCACGGCCTCGGCCACTTCGCGCTCGGGCTGGCCGGTGTGGCGCGCCACCTGTTCCATCGCATGCGTGATCTGCTGGCGTGTGAGTTCGCTTTCGCTCGCAAAGCTGGGCAACTCGCGCAGCACGCGCAGCGACCGGCTCACCGGCTCGATGAGGTCGCTCCACTCCACCTGGCCGATCATCCGCAGCGTGGTGATGATGTTGCCCACCGTGAGGTTGGCGGCGGCCTGCGCGTTCTGCGCATCGTTGATCAGCGCGGGGCCGTTGGGACAGTGCTGCTCGGTCCAGCGCACCAGCGCGGGCATGTTCTCGCCGTGCTCCACCGGCAGGCGCTGCCAGAGCTGCGTGAGGTAGTTGTCCTGCAGGCCGTGGCTTTGCAGCGCGCGGTAGAGCACGTCGAGGTCCTGTGCCGAAAGATTCGGCGCCGCGTCCCAGGCCGCATGCGCGATCTCGCGCGCGACCTTGTTCTCGGCAATGCTCTCGGCCACGCGACGCAGGTTTTCGAGCAGCACGACGCGCAGCGTGGTGGGCAGCGCCCAGAGTTCGCCCAGCGTGAGCTCGTCGATGTCCTGGTAGGCGTTGAGGAAGGCGGTGAACAGCGTGTTGTTGAGCACGCTGTCGGTGTGGGCCACATAGGCCCAGGCGATGCCGTACACGCGCGGCAGGCCCGCCAGCGGCGCCGAGGCGAGCTTGGGCAGGCGCGCGTAGTAGCTGCGCGGCACGCCGTCGTGGATCTGCTGGAGCTGCGCCTCGACCAGGTGGAAATTGTCGAGCAGCCATTCGGCCGCCGGCGACACATAGCGCCCGCTCTGCGAGATCAGCGCGATGTAGTCGAAGGCGTTGCGCAGCGACTCGAGGTTCTCGTCCACGCGCGGAAAAAAGGGCGATCTCTCGCGCGCGTGCGCATCGTCCTGCACCGCTTGCGCGCGCGCGAGGCTGTGGCCGTGCTGTTCGAAACGTTGGGTGCCGAAGAGTTCGGCGCGTATCGGAAGTGCCAGGGGATCGTGCGGCCCCAGCAGAAGCGTCCGGGCGTAGTGACTGAGCCCCTGGAGGCGGTCGACGACGGCTGCGGCGCTCAAGCGATCGCGAAGACGCCGATGCCGACGACCGTCGCCATGCAAGCCATTGTCACGATGCGTCCCGCGGCGAGTGCGCGCACCCGTTGCATATGGCTTCGCACGGAGAACCATCGGCCATGGGCACGCGCGCAGTGACGCATGTGGGAGGCGAGGGCTTCGAAATCGTCGTTGACGAAATCGACTTGCGAATGGGTGAGGGACTGCGGGACTGACATTGCAACGGGCTCCTGTGAAACGACTTCGAGCTGCCGCGCGATTGCGAGAACTGTGAACGTGTCCGACCGTACCTGTTTAATTGACCTTACGGGTTCCTCATTCCCGACTGTTCACGTAGGAGAGGGCGCACAAGGCGCCCTCTGTCTTTGGTGGCCGAAGCCTAGAAATCAACCTGTGTTGCGCAGGCCCGCGGCCACTCCGTTGATCGAGATGTGAATGCCGCGCTGCAGGCGCTCGCCGCCGTCGCCCGCGCGATAGCGCCGCATCAGCTCGACCTGCAGGTGATGCAGCGGATCGATGTACGGAAAGCGATGGCGCACCGAACGCTGCATTTCCGCATTGCCTTCGAGCCTTTGCTTGGCGCCGGTGATGAGCGTGAGCGCGTCCGAGGTGCGGTGCCATTCGGCATCGATCATCGAGAACACCTTCTGGCGCAGCTTGCGGTCGGTCACCAGTTCGGCATAGCGCGAGGCCAATGCGAGGTCGCTCTTGGCCAGCACCATGTCCATGTTCGACAGCAGCGTGCGGAAGAACGGCCACTGTTCATACATGCGTTGCAGCAGTGCCTGGCGTTCCTTCCTGCCGGCGGCATTGCCCGCGGCGGCGAGGAACTGCTCCACCCCCGAACCGAATCCGAACCAGCCCGGAATCGTGAGCCGGCACTGGCCCCAGCTGAAGCTCCACGGCACCGCGCGCAGGTCGTCGATCTTGTGGCTGGGGTTGCGCGACGCGGGGCGCGAGCCGATGTTGAGTTCGGCGATTTCGCGGATCGGCGTGGAGCCAAAGAAGTAGTCGCCGAAGCCCGGGGTTTCGTACACCAGCTTGCGGTACGCCGCCATGCTCGCGGTCGAGAGTTCGCCCGCGGCCGAGAGAAATGCGGCGGGCGCCGACTTGCCCTGCGGCAGCAGCGTGGCTTCGAGCGTGGCGGCCACCAGCGTTTCCAGGTTGCGCCGGCCGATCTCGCGGTTGGCGTACTTCGAGCCGATCACTTCGCCTTGCTCCGTGAGGCGGATCTGGCCGCGCACCGTGCCCGGCGGCTGCGCAAGGATCGCCTGGTAGCTCGGGCCGCCGCCACGTCCCACCGTGCCGCCGCGGCCGTGGAACATGCGCAGGCGGATTGGGTTGGCCTTCTTCTTGTTGAGCTCGTCGAACAGCGACACCAGCGCGATGCCCGCGCGGTACAGCTCCCAGTTGCTGGTGAAGATGCCGCCGTCCTTGTTGCTGTCGCTGTAGCCCAGCATCACGTCCTGCTCGCCGCCCGAGCGCTCGATGAGCGCCTGGATGTTCGGCAGCGCGTAAAAGGCACGCACGATGGGCGCGGCGTTGCGCAGGTCTTCGATGGTTTCGAAGAGCGGCACGACGATCAGGTCGCACACCGCGTTGGTCGCCATCGCGCCGCGCAGGAGGCCCACTTCCTTCTGCAGCAGCAGCGCTTCCAGCAGGTCGCTCACCGTTTCGGTGTGGCTGATGATGTAGTGGCGAATGGCCGCCGCGCCATAGCGCGCACGCGCGGTGCGCGCGGCGGCGAAGATGGCCAGCTCGCTCTTCGCGAGCGGGGAGTAGTCAGCGTCCGGCACGCGCAGCGGGCGTGCATCGTCGAGCAGCTTGAGCAGCAGCGTCTGCTTGGCTTCTTCGGCGAGCGACGCGTACGAAGGCTCGATGCGCGCGGTGGCGAGCAGCTCGGCGATCACGGCTTCGTGCTTGTCGGAGCTCTGGCGCAGGTCGACCGTGGCAAGGTGAAAACCGAACACTTCCACGGCACGGATCAGCGGGCGCAGCCGCTGCGCCGCAAGCACGCTGCCGTGCTTTTCGGCCAGCGACTCTTCGACCGTGTGCAGGTCGGCGAGGAACTCCTCGGCCTTCGCGTACGGGTTTTGCGGTGCGACGGCATGGCGCGCGGCCTCGCCGCCGGTAAGTTCGCGCAGCGTGGCGGCCAGGCGTGCGTACACACCGGTGAGCGCGCGGCGGTAGGGCTCGTCCTTGCGGTGCTCGCTGGTGTCGGGCGAACGCTCGGCCAGGGCCTGCATTTCCACCGACACATCGACCAGCGTGGCCGAGAGGGAGAGTTCGCCGCCCAGGTAATGCACCTCGGTGAGGTAGTGGCGCAGCGCCAGTTCGCATTGCCGGCCGAGCGCGTACTCCAGCGTTTCGGCGGTGACGTTCGGGTTGCCGTCCCGGTCCCCGCCGATCCACTGGCCCATGCGCAGGAACGGCGCGACCGAGGGCGTGTTGCCGCCGTGGGCCAGCGCTTTTTCGAGGTCGGCGTAGACGCGCGGAATCTCGCGCAGGAAGGTGGCTTCGTAATAACTCAGCGCGTTCTCGATTTCATCGGCCACGGTGAGCTTGGAAAAGCGCAGCAGGCGCGTCTGCCAGATCTGCGTAACGCGGGTGCGCATCTGCGTTTCGTTGTCGGCCAGCTCGATGGGCGAGAGCGCATCCTTGGCGCCCGCATAGGCGTGCTGGCGCAGCTTGATCTCGTCGCGCGTGGTGAGCAAGAGGGCAATGGCGCGCTCGGCATCCAGGATGCTCTTGCGCTGCACTTCGGTCGGGTGCGCGGTGAGCACCGGCGACACGTAGCTGTGGGCCAGCGAGGCGACGATTTCATCGGGCTTCACGCCGGCTTTGCGGATGCGCGCGAGGGCGGTCTGCAGGTCGCCGTCGGCGTGCACGCCTTCGCGGTCGGCCTCGGTGCGGCGGCGGATCTGGTGGCGGTCTTCGGCCAGGTTGGCCAGGTGGCTGAAGTAGGTGAAGGCGCGGATCACGCGCACCGTTTCGGCGGCGCTCAGGCCCTTGAGCAGGTTTTTCAGCGCACGGTCGGCCGCATGGTCGGCATCGCGGCGGAAGGCCACCGACAGGGTTCGGATCTTCTCGACCAACGCATAGGTTTCGTCTCCTTCCTGCTCCCGGATCACGTCGCCGAGGATCCGGCCCAGGAGCCGGATGTCGTCGATCAGTGGCTGGTCTTCGGCCTGGCGGCGCTTGGGGGGAGCAGGGGTCTTGCTGGCTTTCATTCGATGTTGTTCCTGGGACTTGAATGGACGCGCCGCCTGCGTTGCTGCGGCGCAACATGCTAGCATTCCGGCGGTCTGGAAACATGTACTTTTTGGGAGCGGTCTTGAGCAATATCGTGATCGCGACGCGCGAAAGCCGGCTGGCCCTTTGGCAGGCCGAACACGTGCAAAAGCTTTTGCAAGAACGGGGCCACACGGTCAGCCTGCTGGGCATGACGACCCGGGGCGACCAGATCCTCGACAGGAGCCTCAGCAAGGTCGGCGGCAAGGGCCTCTTCGTCAAGGAGCTCGAAACAGCCATCGAAGACGGCCGCGCCGACATCGCGGTGCATTCGCTGAAAGATGTGCCGATGGACCTGCCCGCGGGCTTCGTGCTGGCCTGCGTGCTGGAGCGCGAGGACCCGCGCGATGCGCTGGTCTCGCCCCGCTATGCCTCGCTCGACGAACTGCCGCACGGCGCGGTGGTCGGCACCTCGAGCCTGCGCCGCGTGGTGCTGCTGCGCGCCAGGCGGCCCGACGTGCGCATCGAGCCGCTGCGCGGCAACCTCGACACGCGCCTGCGCAAGCTCGACGAAGGGCAGTACGACGCGATCATCCTCGCGGCCGCGGGCTTGAAGCGGCTCGGGCTGGAAGACCGCATCCGCATCGCCTTCGAACCCGACGACATGCTGCCGGCCGCGGGGCAGGGCGCATTGGGCATCGAGGTGCGCGAAGACCGCACCGATCTGATCGAACTGCTCGCGCCGCTTGCCCACCGGGGCGATTGGCTCTCGACCGCCGCCGAGCGCGCGGTGAGCCGTGCGATGGGCGGCAGCTGCTCGATGCCGCTCGCCGCGCACGCCCGCTGGCAGGCCGACGGCGCCCTGCGCATCGATGCCGCCTGGGGCGACCCCGAAGGCAACGCGCCGCTGGTGCGCGTCCAGGCGCAGGCCGAAGCCGGCGACTTCGCCCGGGCCGAGGCGCTGGGCGAGCGCGCGGCGGCCTTGCTGCGCGACGCCGGTGCCCACTGAAATCCGCAGTCGTCAGATGACTGCGCGGCCCGTCCTCGTCACGCGGCCTGCACGCGAGGCGGCGCGATGGGTGGCCGAGCTGCGCGCCGCGGGGCTCGATGCGGTCGCGCTTCCGTTGATCGTGATCGAGGCGGCCCTCGACGCCGAGCCGCTGCGCGCGGCCTGGCGGCGGCTCGAAGACTACAAGGCGTTGATGTTCGTCAGCGCGACGGCGGTCGAGCACTTCTTCGAAAACAGGGGCGCGGCTTCGGCCGAACAGGCGATGGCCGGCCGCCGTTTCTGGGCGACCGGGCCCGGCACCACGCGTGCCTTGCTGCGCGCCGGCGTGCCCCCCGAGGCCATCGACGCGCCGCCGGCCGAGGCCACGCGTTTCGATTCGGAGGCACTCTGGGAGCGTGTGCAGCATCAGGTGTCGGCCGGCGTGCGCGTGCTGATCGTGCGGGGTGGCGACGAGGCGGGCAGCCCCACCGGGCGTGACTGGCTCGCCCACGAGATCGACGCCGCGCACGGCGAGCGCGACACCGTGGTGGCCTACCGCCGCCTGCCGCCGTTGTTCGACGTCGCACAACATCGGCTCGCCGTCGACGGCGCCCGGGGCCGCGCGATCTGGCTCTTCAGCAGCTCGGAAGCCATCGCCAATCTCCAGCGCGCGATGCCCGGCACCGACTGGCAGGCCGCCAGCGCGGTGGCCACGCATGCGCGCATCGGCGAAGCCGCGCGGGCCGCGGGTTTTGGTGCGTTGCGTGTCTGCACACCCCTGCGGGATGCGCTGGTCGCGTCGATAGAATCGTTGGCATGAGCGCCGCGTCCCCGTCAGACGATATTCCCCCTTCCTCCGCTGCACCCGCGGCGCCGGTTCCCGCCACGCTGGCGCCGCATCAAACACCCGCCGCCATGGCCGCCGCGGCCACCCTGTTGTCCCGCATCGGCTTCGGTCTTGTCGCCCTGGTGGCGCTGGCTTCGCTGGTGACGACCATCGCGCTGTGGAACAAGGTCAGCGGCATGAAGGAGCAGCTGGTGCGCCAGAGCGCCGACGCCACCGCGCAGTCGATGGAAGCGCGCACGCTGGCGCGCCAGGCCAGCGACACCGTGCGCGATGCCGCGGCCCGCGTGGCACTCATCGAAACCCGCGTGGCCGAAGTCGCGCTGCAGCGCTCGCAGCTCGAAGAGCTGATGCAGAGCCTCTCGCGGTCGCGCGACGAAAACCTCGTGGTCGACATCGAGTCGGCCGTGCGCCTGGCCTTGCAGCAAGCCCAGGTCACCGGCAACGTCGAACCCCTGCTGGCTGCGCTGAAGGCCGGCGACCTGCGCATCTCGCGCGCCGCGCAGCCGCGGCTCGCCCCCCTGCAGCGCGCCATGCAGCGCGATGCCGACCGCCTGCGCAGCAACTCGAGCGTGGACAGCGCCGAGGCGCTGCAAAAGCTCGACGAGCTGATGCGCAACGTGGACGACCTGCCCACGATCAACGCGGTGGCGGTGCGCGGCACGGGCGTCAACGCCTGGCAGCCCGAACCGATTCCGGCCGACGCGCCCTGGTGGCGCCGTGCGCTGCTCACGGTGCGCGGCGAAGCCCGCTCGCTGGTGCGCGTCGGCCGCATCCAGAGCCCCGAGGCCATCCTGCTGGCACCCGAGCAAACCTACTTCCTGCGCGAGAACCTGAAGCTCAAGCTGCTCAATGCGCGCCTGTCCTTGCTGTCGCGCCAGGTGGATTCGACGCGCGCCGAACTGGCCCAGGTGACCGCTTCGCTCAACCGCTACTTCGACCCCGCATCGCGCCGCACGCAGGCCGCGGCCACGCTGTTGCAGCAACTGCAGGCGCAGGTCAAGACCACCGAGCCGGCGCGCATCGACGACACGCTCGCAGCGCTCGCCACCGCAGCCGCAGGCCGCTGAACAATGACCCCCCGGCTTTTCACTCGCTTCGCTCCATGTAATTCGCCACCCCCCGAGGGGGAGGCTCGACCCGCCTTGGGGCGGCCCGGCGGCGGTCGCTGACATGCGCGCTGCAATCTGGCTCCTCGCCCTGTTCGCCGTCGCCGCGGCAGTGGCGCTTTTCGCGGGCAACAACCAGGGCACGATCACGGTGTTCTGGCCGCCCTGGCGCGTCGATCTTTCGCTCAACCTTGTGCTGGTGATCCTGCTGACGACCTTCGTGTTGCTGCACGTTGCGCTGCGCGCGCTGTCGGCCCTGTTCTCGCTGCCGACGCAGGCGCGCCAGTGGCGCCTTCAGCAGAAGGAACGCACGCTGCATGCGGCGGTGCTCGACGCGATGGTGCAACTGATCGCGGGCCGGTTCTCCCGGGCGCGCAAGGCTGCGCAGGCCGCGCTCACGCAAGAAAAAACGCTGGCCGCGCTGGGCGCGCACCTGCCGCAGGCACAGCAGGTGCGCGTGCTGTCGCACCTGCTGGCAGCCGAGAGCGCGCAGGCCCTGCAGGACAAGCCCGCACGCGACGCCCATCTGCAGCAGGCCCTGAACGAAAGCGTGGATCGCACCTTGCTCGCCAGCCCCGAGACGCGCGAAGGCGTGCAGCTGCGCGCCGCGCGCTGGGCGCTGGAAGACCGCGATGCCGCCGGCGCGCTCACGCGGCTCGAAGAATTGCCGCAAGGCGCACAGCGGCGAACGCTGGCCCTGCGCCTGCGGCTGAAGGCGGCGCGCCAGGACCAGCGAACGCTCGAGGCGCTGGAAACCGCCCGCCTGCTGGCCAAGCACCGCGCCTTCTCCGACGCCGCAGCTCAGAGCATCGTGCGCGGCCTGGCCACCGAACTGCTTTCGGGCGCGCACGATCCGGCGCAACTCGCGCGCGCCTGGTCCGAGCTCGATGCCGGCGAGCGCGAGATGCCCGAGGTCGCGATCCACGCCGCGCAGCGCATGGTTGCGCTGCGCGGCGATCTGTCGCTGGCGCGCTCCTGGCTGCTTCCGGCCTGGGAGCGCATGGTCGCCAACCCGCGCGCCCTGGGCGATGCGCTGCGCGTCAAGCTGGCGCGCGCGCTCGAAGCGGGGCTCGATTCGGTCGATGCCGACTGGCTCGCCCGCATCGAAAGCGCGCAACGCAACAACCCCCGCGATCCGAACCTTCAGTACCTCGCAGGCATGGCCTGCATGAAGCGCCAGCTATGGGGCAAGGCCCAACAACTGCTGACGCAGGCCGGGCTCGGGCTGCAGGACGCCGATCTTTATCGGCGCGCATGGCTCGCGCTGGCGCAGTTGGCCGAGGCCCGCGAAGACGCGGCGCAGGCGGCCGAAGCGTGGAAACGCGCGGCGCAGATCGAGAAGAACTGAGCGTAGCGGGCCGAGCCGAGCGGACCGACCCGAGCAAAGCCGAGGGCCAAGCCCGACGCGCTCTACACGCTGCCGATGTGCAGCTCGTTCAGGCGCGGTGATCGGCAATCCGCAGACACAATGAAAAACGGCGCCAGAGGCGCCGTCTTCATTTGCCGCCCAGCAGGGCTGGGCTCAGAGCGTGCGCTGTTGCGACGCGTCCCCAGCGGCTTGCTCGAACGGCAGCGACATCGAACCGAGGTCGCGGCGGGTTTCAACCAGCACCAGCGGACCTTCGTCGAGCGCGATGACCGGCGGGCGTTCGCGCGGCACATGCACCGGCTTCGGCTCGGCCGCGATGGCGGCGCGCGCTTGCGCGATGCGATCGGCATCCGAGTTGACCCACTGCAGGCCCGAGCTTTCGGCGATCTGCGCGAGTTCGTTCAGCGGCAGTTCGAAGGCCTGCACCTTGGGCAGTGCGCGGCCGTTGCCGGCGGGCGCTGCCTGAACCGGCCTGGCGCTTTCGACAACGATGGGCGCTGCGACCGGTGCCGGGGCAGGGCGCTCGAAGCGGGGCTGCTGCTGCGGTGCGGGTTCGCGCACCTCAGGAACTGCCGCTGCAACGAACTGGCTCTCGCCCGAGGCTTCCGATGCCGATGCCGATGGCAGCGGCCGCTGCTGGCGGGCGGGTGCTTCGTACGACTCGCCGGTTGCTTCGGCCGAAACCACTGCTTCCGCTTCTGCTGCTGCGCCTTCAGCGGCCGGCATGCCGGCTGCGTTGGCTTCGCTCTCGTCGCGCGGGCCGCGTTCGCGGCGGTCGCGGCCGTAGCGGTCACGCGAACGGCCGCGGCGCTCTTCGCCGTCGCGGCGCGGTGCCTGCTGCTCGTTGTTGCCGGCTTCGCCGACCTGCTCGACGCCGACGGCCGCATCGGCTGCCATTTCGGCAACGCGTGCTTCGCCTTCGATGCCGGCGGGCGGTGCGTCGTTGCGGCGCTCGCGGCGGCCGTCGTTGCGATCGCCGCGCGGGGCGCGCGCTTCGTCGCGGCCGTTGCGAGGCTGGCGCTCGCCCTGGCTTTGCGGGGCGCCTTCGCCTGCGGCTGCTTCGCCGCGCGGTTGTTGCGCGTCGCCGTTGCGTTCACCACCGCGTTCGCCGCGCTCAGCGCTGCGTTCACCGCGATCGCCTCCGCGTTCACGGCGCTCGCCGCGGGCGCGCGGGGCGCGTTCTGCGGCGTTGCCTTCGTCGGCGCCGGGTGCCACTTGCTGGGCTTCGAGGTTGACGCTGCCGTCGACGAGTGCATCGGCCGGTGCATTGCGGCCGTCGCCTTCGCGACGCTCGCCGCGACCGCCACGGCGCTGTTCGCCGTCGCGCGGGGCGCGTGCCTCGCGGGGTTCGCGCTGCTCGCGCGGCTCGCGTTGTTCACGCGGCTGGCCTGCGGCGTCGCTGCGCACTTCGGTGCCGCGGCCTTCACGGCGTTCACCGCCGCCTTCGCGGCGCTCGCCGCCGCCACCACCACGACGTTCACCATCGCGGCCGCCACGGCGTTCGCCGTCGCGACCACCACGGCGTTCGCCGCCGTCGGCGCGCGCTTCGCCGCCGCGACCGCCACGGCGTTGTTCGCCGTCACGAGCACCGCCGCGTGCTTCGCCGTCGCGGCCATTGCGGCCATCGCGACGGGGCTTCGGCGGCTCGACCGGAATCACGGCCGGCGCAGCAGGCGCTGCAGCGGGCGCCGGGGCGCCCCCGAACAGGCTCTTGATCCAGCCGAGGAAACCGGTCTGTGCCGGGACCGGGGCGCTCACGACGGGCGGAGCGACCGGTGCAGGTGCGGCGACAGGCGCGCGCACCGCTTCGGGCTTAGGCGGAACCACCGGCGCGGGCGCATCGGGCAGCACGCCCTTGATGACCGGCGTCTGCTTGTTGGTGGGCTCCTGCGAGCGGCGGGTGACGGCCGTTGGGTCTTCGATCTCGTCGGCCATCTTGTAGCTGGCTTCGATGTGATCGAGGCGCGGATCGTCGTGCTTGAGGCGCTCGAGCTTGTAGTTCGGCGTTTCCAGCGTCTTGTTGGGCACCATCAGCACGGTGACGCGCTGCTTGAGCTCGATCTTGGCGATTTCGGGGCGCTTTTCGTTCAAGAGGAACGACGCCACTTCGACCGGCACCTGGACGTGCACGGCGGCCGTGTTGTCCTTGAGGCACTCCTCCTGAATGATGCGCAGGATCTGCAAGGCGCTCGATTCGGTGTCGCGGATATGGCCCGAGCCGCCGCAACGGGGGCAGGGGATCGACGAACCTTCGGAGAGCGCCGGCTTCAGGCGCTGGCGGCTCATTTCCATCAGGCCGAACTTGCTGATCGAGCCGAACTGCACGCGGGCGCGGTCTTGCCGCAGCGCATCGCGCAGGCGGCTTTCGACTTCGCGGCGGTTCTTGGACTCGTCCATGTCGATGAAGTCGATGACGATCAGGCCGCCCAGGTCGCGCAGGCGCATCTGGCGGGCCACTTCGTCGGCGGCTTCCAGGTTGGTGCGGGTGGCGGTTTCCTCGATGTCGCCGCCCTTGATGGCGCGGGCCGAGTTCACGTCGACCGAGACCAGGGCCTCGGTGTGGTCGATGACGATGGCGCCACCCGAGGGCAGCTGCACGGTGCGGGCGTAGGCCGATTCGATCTGGTGCTCGATCTGGAAGCGGCTGAACAGGGCTGCGTCGTCGCGGTAGCGCTTCACGCGGGCGGCATGCTCGGGCATGACGTGCGCCATGAACTGCTGCGCCTGTTCGTAGATGTCGTCGGTGTCGATCAGGATGTCGCCGATGTCGTGATTGAAGTAGTCACGGATGGCGCGAATGACGAGCGAGGACTCCTGGTAGATCAGGAAGGCGCCCTTGCCGCCCTTGCCCGCGCCGTCGATGGCGCTCCAGAGCTTGAGCAGGTAGTTCAGGTCCCACTGCAATTCGGGCGCCGAGCGGCCGATGCCGGCGGTGCGCGCGATGATGCTCATGCCCTTGGGGTACTCGAGCTGGTCCATCGCCTCCTTGAGGTCGGCGCGGTCTTCGCCCTCGATGCGGCGCGAGACGCCACCGCCGCGGGGGTTGTTGGGCATCAGCACGACATAGCGGCCGGCCAGCGAGATGAAGGTGGTGAGGGCCGCGCCCTTGTTGCCGCGTTCTTCCTTTTCGACCTGGACGGTGAGTTCCTGGCCTTCGCGGATCGCGTCCTGGATGCGGGCCTGGCTGGCCGACACGCCTTCGGCGAAGTACTGCTTGGAGATTTCCTTGAACGGCAGGAAGCCGTGGCGGTCTTCGCCGTAGTCGACGAAGCAGGCTTCGAGGCTGGGTTCGACGCGCGTGACGACCGCCTTGTAGATGTTGCCCTTGCGCTGTTCGCGCCCTTCGATCTCGATTTCGTAGTCGAGGAGCTTTTGCCCGTCGACGATGGCCAGGCGCCGCTCTTCGGCTTGCGTGGCATTGATCAGCATCCGCTTCATGATGCGTAGTCCTTATATGTATCGTTTACCGGCTCTTGATGAGCCAACGATGCACGGACGACGCCCGCGAAACCAGGAATTGCCGCTTGGCCCCGGATGCTGTGACTGCCGCGCCAGGCGCGAGCAGGCCTCTTGAGCGTCAGCTCAAGAAGACAGCCGGGGTGGGGGCGCGTGGATGGGCGCGAGCCAGATTCGGTGTTGAGTGGCTGTCCTTTTGACAGCCGGTTGCGCAAGGGTGGCGCGCGCTGCGGATGACTTCATGCCGGAGGCCGCTGGCAGAAGCCAGGTCGGCCAGCGAAGGCATATTTGAATCAGCAGCATCAACACAACAAGGGACTCGCTTCGATCCGCCAGCAGCTTGGAAGCTGCGGGCTGGGTATTCCGTATCGGTGTTTCGTGGGTGTCGGCTTGACTTGGGTGCCTGGCCTGCCACTTTGCGCAATTGCGCGGGGTTTGCAGCACGGCGCCAAAGCGGCATCGACCTCACAGCGTGGTCGTCAGTGCTCTAAACTTCTGTCTAATCAAGCACTTACACGACCGCGCTGGTGAAAAACATTATAGGTGCGAAGCAAAGCCCCGAGACCGCTCCAAATCCCGCAGGCCCCAAAGCTTCGGGTGACATCGGGACGCCGCCTTCGGCCATCAGGTTCATCACCGTCGACGCCGAGTCGGCGGGGCAGCGGCTCGACAATTTCCTGTTCCGCCATCTGAAAGGCGTGCCCAAGACGCACGTCTATCGGATCATCCGGTCGGGCGAGGTGCGAATCAACAAGGGGCGCGTCCAGGCCGAAACTCGCATCGAGGCCGGCGACGTGCTCAGGCTGCCGCCGGTGCGGATCTCGCCCCGAGCGGAGGAGGGCGCCGCGCCCCCCGCGCCGGCGCGCGAGTTCCCAGTGCTGCTCGAAGACGATGCGGTGCTGGCCATCGACAAGCCGGCCGGCGTGGCGGTGCACGGCGGCAGCGGTGTGAGCTTCGGCGTGATCGAGCAACTGCGCACCGCGCGTCCGGGGGCGAAATTCCTTGAGCTGGTTCATCGGCTGGACCGCGAAACCTCCGGCATCCTGCTGGTCGCCAAGAAGCGCAGCGCGCTGGTCGCTTTGCAGGACCAGTTCCGCGAGCGCGAAACCGGCAAAACGTACCTGGCGCTGGTCGAGGGCGAGTGGCCTGCCAACAAGAAGGTGCTGGATGCGCCGCTGGCCAAATACCTCGTGCCCGATGGTTCCGCCGTCGGCGAGCGGCGTGTGCGCGTGGTCGCCAAGGACCATCCGGACGCGATGCGCGCCATCACGCTCGTGCGGGTGCTCGCGCGGCTCAAGCTGCCGGGCGACGCCACGCCGCTGTCATTGCTGGCGGTGACGATCAAGACCGGACGCACCCATCAGATCCGCGTGCACCTGGCCTCGGCCGGCCATGCGATTGCGGGCGACGACAAATACGGCGATTTCGAACGCCAGCGCGCATTGCAGAAGCTGGGCTTGAAGCGCATGTTCCTGCACGCGTGGCGATTGCAGTTCAACCACCCGGCAGGCGGCGAGCGCATCGCGCTGCAGGCCGACCTGCCGCCCGAACTGCACGCCCTGATGCCGCCAGCCGCGCTCCAGGCGCTGGCCCAACACCCCACCCCCACAGCCCATGACTGAATCTTCCGCAAGACCTCTTCGCTTCGACCTGATCGCCTTCGACTGGGACGGCACGCTCTACGACTCCACGCGCCTGATCGTGCGCTGCATCCAGGCCGCGGTGATCGACGTCGGCGGTGCCAAGCCGACGGAGAACGACGCCGCCTGGGTCATCGGCCTGGGCCTGGCGGAAGCGCTCGCACGCGCGGCGCCCGATGTGCCGAAGGAAAAATACGCCGAGCTCGGCGCGCGCTACCGCTACCACTACCTGCAGCACCAGGACGACCTGGTGTTGTTCGACGGCGTGCTGCAGATGCTCGATGCCTTGCGCGCGCGCGGCCACAAGCTGGCCGTGGCCACCGGCAAGTCGCGCCGCGGGCTGAACGAGGCGCTGAAATCGGTGGCGCTGCGCGATCGCTTCGACGCCTCGCGGACCGCCGATGAAACCTTCGGCAAGCCGCATCCGCGCATGCTGCTGGAGCTGATGGAAGAGCTCGATGTGCCCGCCGCGCGCACGGTGATGATCGGCGACACCACGCACGACCTGCAGTTGGCCACGAACGCCGGCTGCGCCAGCGTGGGCGTGAGCTACGGCGCGCACGAGCCCGCGAGCTTCGATGAATTCAAGCCGCTGTTCGTCGCCGACTCCGTCACGGCGCTGCAGACGTGGCTGCTGGACAACGCCTGAGCGCTTCGTCATGAATCAGGAATCCATTCCACTGTGCAATGCCTCGGACCTGGTCGAAGGCGGCGTCGCCGTTCCGTTCGATGTGGTCCATGGCGGCGAAACCTGCCGCGCCTTCGCGGTGCGCTTCGAGGGCCAGCCGCATGCGTACCTCAACCGGTGCAGCCATGTGGCGATGGAAATGGACTTCCAACCCGACCGCTTCTTCGACGACACCGGCCAGTGGCTGCTGTGCGCCACCCACGGTGCGGTCTACAAGCCCGACACCGGCGAATGCGCGGGCGGTCCTTGCCGCGGCGGCCTCGTGAAGATCGCCCTGAGCGAACGCGACGGCGTGGTGCACTGGCATACTGACTGGAACCTCCAACCCCTCATCTTCTGACACATGACCGACCCGATTCGCAGGGACCCTGAAGGTTTCGATCCTTTCGAGCCGGTAGCTCCCCTCACGCCTCCGCAAGACACCCCCAAGAACATGGCCCAAGACCCCACACAGCGCCCCGGCTGGGAACGCGCAACGCTGGAAAAGCTCGCCTTCGCCGCCTTGGGCGAGCAGAAGGCCGCCCGCCGCTGGAAGATCTTCCTGCGTCTTTCGTGGTTGGCCTTCTTCATCTTCCTGGCGTGGTTCGCGCTCTCGCGCAGCACGCCGAGCACCGCCAAGACAACGGCCCACACGGCCGTCGTGGAGATCAAGGGCGAGATCGCCAACGGCGGCGACGCCAGCGCCGAATTCGTCATTGCGGCCATGAAGACGGCCTTCGAGGACGCAGGCGCCAAGGGCGTGGTGCTGCTGATCAATTCGCCGGGCGGCAGTCCGGTGCAGGCCGGCATCATCAACGACGAACTCAAGCGCCTGAAGGCCAAGTACAAGAAGCCGGTGTACGCGGTGGTCGAAGAGACCTGCGCTTCGGCGGCTTACTACATCGCCGCAGGCGCGGACAAGATCTTCGTGGACAAGGCCAGCATCGTCGGCAGCATCGGCGTGCTGATGGACGGCTTCGGTTTCACCGGCGTGATGGAAAAAGTCGGCGTCGAGCGCCGGCTGCTCACGGCCGGCGAGAACAAGGGCTTTCTCGATCCATTCAGCCCCATGAGCGACACGCAGCGTGCACATGCCCAGTCGATGCTCAACCAGATCCACGCGCAGTTCATCAACGTGGTGAAAACGGGCCGCGGCGATCGCCTGAAGCTCGATACCCCGGGCCTCTTCAGCGGCCTGTTCTGGAGCGGCGAGCAGGCGGTCGAATACGGCCTGGCCGATCAGTTGGGCAACGTGGACTTCGTGGCGCGCGAGGTGATCAAGGCCGAAGAGGTCATCGACTACACCCGCCGCGACAACGTGGCCGAAAAGCTCGCCAAGAAGTTCGGTGCCGCGATGGGCGACGCCTCCGTGCGCGCCCTGCAGGCTGCAACGCCTTCATTGCGCTGACCTCGAAAAGGCTCAGGCCCCGGCCTGGGCCTTGCTGCGTGTGAGGCGAGCCGAGGCCGCCAGCGCCACGGCGAATATCACGACCACATAGAGCGCCGCGGTCAGCGAACTGGCCCGCGCCAGCAGTCCGATCACCGCCGGTCCGGCCATGAATCCCAGATAGGCCACGGCGGATACGGCGGCAATGCCGCTCGCGGGCTCGATGCCAGGCACGCGGGCCGATGCGCCGAAAAGAATCGGCACCACGTTCGCAAAACCGATTCCGACGCCCGCGAAGCCGACCAGGGCGAGCCAAGGCAGGTCGGTCAGCAGCACCAGCGTCATGGCGGCCGCTGCCAGCAGGCCGCTGCCGCGCAGCAGGGTCACGGGCGAGAAGCGGGCGCGCATCGCGTCGCCGCCGAACCGCGCGGCCGCCATGGCGGCGGAGAAGGCCGCATAGGCCAGCGCCGCCTGCTTCTGCGGGCTGCCGAGCTCCTGCTGCATATAGAGAACGCTCCAGTCGTAGATCGCGCCTTCTGCAATCAGGCCCAGTGCGGCGAGCACGCCCAGCACCGCCAGCGGGCCGCGAGGCAGGCTAAAGCTGTGATCGGCATTGGCAGTAGTGCTGGTGGCCGCCGGCTTGGGCAGCATGCGCGTCGAGGATGCGGCGACGACCAGCACCATCACTGCGGCCACGATCAGCAAATGGGCCTGCGCGCCCAGGCCGGCCGCGAGCACCGCGCTGCCGCTCGCGGCGCCGGCCATTCCGCCCAGGCTGAACATGCCGTGCATGCCGCTCATCAGCGCCGTGCCGCTGTGCAGTTCGAGCTGCGCCGCCTCGGTGTTGATGGCCACGTCGAACACGCTGGTGACCAGGCCGAACACCGCCAGCAGGCCCAGCAGCGCGAAGTAGTCCGGCATGGCGATCAGGCCCGCCAGCAGCAGCGCGTAGACGCAGCCGCAAATGGCGGCCATGCGGCGCGGGCCGTGGCGGCCGATCCAGCGGCCGGCGCTGGTCAGTCCGAACATCGCCCCGGCGCCGGCTGCGAGCAGGGCCAGTCCGAGCTGGGCTTCGTCGAGTCCGTAGTGCGCCTTGACCGTCGGGACATGCACGCCCCAGGTCGCAAAAATGAAGCCGGAAGAAAAGAATTGCGTGCGCGAGGCCCAGCGCGCGCTGCGGGTCACCACCACCATCGTCAGCGCCCGATCGCGAACACGGCGGGGAGGCGTTCGTCGGTGGCGGCCTGCGGCTTGGCGCGCCAGGATTTCACTGTCTCGCTGCGCACATGCGCGTTTGCCAGGGTCAGTCCGCGCGCGACCGCGAGGCGGGTGTTCTGGTGCATCGTCTGGACCAGCGCCTGCAGCAATGCGGCGTTGCGGTACGGCGTTTCGATGAAGAGTTGCGTCTGGCCGGTCTTGAGCGCGATCGCCTCGAGCTCGCGGATGCGGGCCTGGCGTTCGCTCGCATCCTGCGGCAGGTAGCCGACGAACGCGAAGTTCTGGCCGTTGAGGCCGCTCGCTGCCAAGGCCAGCAGCAGCGAGACCGGGCCGGTGAGCGGGACGACGGTGATTCCCTGGTCGTGCGCGGCGCGCGCCACCGACGAGCCGGGATCGGCCACCGCCGGCATGCCGGCTTCGCTCAGCAGGCCGATGTCGTGGCCTTCGAGCGCGGCGGCCAGCAGCGGGCGGGCGTCGAACTGGCCCGCGTGATCGCCTTTCTTGTGCACCTCGCGCGGGAGTTCCTGGATGTGCTGCGCCTGCAGCGGGGCGGCCAGCGGCGCGACTGCATCGATGCGCTTGAGATAGGCGCGGGCGGATTTTGCGTTCTCGCAGATCCAGTGCGTGATGCCGGCGGCCACTTGCAGGGTGCCCAGGGGCAGGGCGTCCTGCAGCGGGGCCTGGACGTCGCAGCCGAAGTCCAGCGGCGCGGGAACGAGGTAGAGCTTGCCGTGGGTCACAGGAGTTCGACCCCCGCGGCGCGCAACATCTGGCAGGTGCGGATCAGCGGCAGGCCGACCAGGGCGGTCGGGTCGTCGCTGTCGATGGCGCTGAGCAATGCGATGCCGAGGCCTTCGCTCTTGGCGCTGCCGGCGCAGTCGTAGGGCTGCTCGGCCTGAAGGTAGCGCTCGATGGCGGCGTCACTCAGTTCGCGGAACACCACGCGAACGGGTGCGAGGTCGCGCTGTACGAAGCCCGTGGCATGGCACACCACAGCCACGGCGGTCTGGAATATGAGCGTCTGGCCGCGCATCCGGCGCAACTGGGCGGTGGCGCGGGCATGGTCGCCCGGCTTGCCGAGCGCAATGCCGGCAAGATCGGCGACCTGGTCGGAGCCGATGACGACGGCCTCCGGAAAGCGTGCGGCCACGGCGTTGGCTTTTTCCAGTGCGAGGCGTTCGGCCAGGGCGCGCGGAGTTTCGCCGGTCAGCGGGGTTTCATCGACTTCCGGGGCGTGCACCTCGAAGGGCAGGCGCAGGCGGGTCAGCAGTTCGCGGCGGTAGCGCGAGGTCGAGGCGAGGATCACGGAACGTTGCATGAGGACGATTGTGCGTGACCTGCGCAAAACCTTCCGCCGCGCCGCAGCTGTCGGGGAGACGGCCGGCAAGCTAGACTGGCGCGGATGAAGAGAGAATTTGCCCCCGAACGGCTCGACGTGGCCGGCTTTGCCGCCGCGGCTGCCACCCTGGACGCGGCCGACCCGGTCCCCAACTATGTACGCCTGGTCGCCGAATTGGCGGACGCGGCGACCGATGCCTTGGTTCGCTGGGAGGCGAACGGCGAAGAGCGCCCCGGTGCGGACGGCAAGCCCACACCCTGGCTCCATCTGGAAGCCGAAGCGATCGTGCCGCTGACCTGCCAGCGCTGCCTGACCGCCGTCGAAACGCCGGTGGCTGTGGACCGCTGGTTCCGTTTCGTCGCCGACGAGGCCACTGCGGAAGCGGAAGACGACGAGTCCGAAGAAGACCTGCTCGTCATCAGCCGGGACTTCGACCTGCATGCCCTGATCGAGGACGAGCTCCTGATGGAAATTCCCGTCATGCCTGTCCATGATGTCTGCCCGGTGCCTGTTCAGCTGTCGTCGAGCGACGACGACTTCCAGGCGGCCGAAGAAGCCAAGCCGAACCCTTTCGCGGTGCTCGGAGCGTTGCGTTCGCGCAAGCCGGAAGAGGGCAAGTAGCCCTTTGCCGCAGCCTGGGCTATAATCATGGGCTTCGCGCGCGCCGCCGTGAGCAGCAATACAGACAAGGGCATTCCATACATGCCACGCGCTTATCTGCATTGCCACCGCAAAAGAGCGCATCCACTCACTCACCTAACAGTCCAGGAGCCATCATGGCCGTCCAGCAAAACAAAAAGTCGCCTTCCAAGCGCGGCATGCACCGTTCACACAACGCATTGGTCGTGCCCGGCATCGCCGTGGAACCGACCACTGGCGAAACGCACCTGCGCCACCACATCAGCCCGAACGGTTTCTACCGTGGCCGTCAGGTGCTCAAGAACAAGTCTGAAGCCTGATTTCACATCCCAAGGCCGAGGCCCGAAGCTACTTTTGCCGTAGCGTCGGGCCTTTGTTTTGATGGCTACGCTTTCTTCCTCCGAATCCACTGCTGCGCCTTCTGCAATCACGCTCGCCGTGGATTGCATGGGGGGCGACCATGGGCCGCGCGTCACGCTCGCGGCCTGCCGCGCGTTCCTCGAGCGGCACTCTGAAGCCTCGTTGCTGCTGGTCGGTGCGCCGGCCGCGCTGGCGGGGTTCGCTGCCCATCCGCGTGCCCGCGTTGTTGCCGCCAGCGAAGTGGTGGGCATGGACGACCCCATTGAAATCGCCCTGCGCAAGAAGAAGGATTCTTCGATGCGCGTTGCGATCCAGCAGGTCAAGGATGGTGCTGCCCAGGCCGCCATTTCCGCCGGCAACACTGGCGCGTTGATGGCCATTGCGCGCTACCTGCTCAAGACCCTGGACGGCATCGATCGTCCAGCGATCGCGCCGCAGCTTCCCAATGCCAAGGGTGGTGCGACCACCGTGCTCGATCTGGGTGCGAATGTCGATTGCGATGCCGAGGATCTGCTTCAGTTCGCCGTGCTCGGGTCGGCGTTGGTTTCGGCATTGACCGGCAATGAGGCGCCCTCGGTCGGTTTGCTCAACATTGGCGAAGAAGCCATCAAGGGCAGCGAAACGATCAAAAAAGCAAGTCAACTGCTGCGTACGGCTGCCAACTCCAAAGATCTGAATTTCTATGGCAACGTGGAAGGCAACGATATCTTCAAGGGCACGACCGACATCGTGGTCTGTGACGGCTTTGTCGGCAACGTGGCGCTGAAGGCGAGTGAAGGTGTCGCCTCGATGATCGGCGAGTTCATCCGGGTCGAGTTTTCGCGAAGCATTTTCACGAAGGCTGCGGCAATTGTTGCTTATCCGGTCTTAAAAGCGTTTAAAAACCGCCTTGACCACCGTCGGTACAACGGGGCGGCACTCCTGGGCCTCCGCGGCCTGGTTTTCAAGAGCCATGGCTCGGCTGACGAAGTGGCTTTCGGGCATGCGCTGGATCGCGCTTATGATGCCGCTCGCAACAACCTGCTCGATCGCGTGCGGGCCCGCATCGCCCACGCCGCGCCATTGCTTGCGCGGCAGGAACCGGCGGCGCCGGTCGACGCGACGGCCCTTCACGTTTGATGACCCCTTTTTCACGCATCACCGGCACCGGCAGCTACCTGCCCCCACGCCGCGTGACCAATGACGATCTCGCCAAGGAACTGGCGTCGCGCGGCATCGAGACCTCTGATCAGTGGATCGTCGAGCGCACCGGCATCCATGCGCGTCACTTTGCCGCGCCGGATGTCGGCAGCAGCGATCTGGCGCTCGAAGCCGCCAGGCATGCGCTGGAGGCGGCGGGCCGCAAGGCCAGCGATGTCGACCTGATCATCGTCGCGACCTCGACGCCGGACATGGTGTTTCCGTCGTCGGCCGCCATCCTCCAGCACAAGCTCGGCATCGCCGGCTGCCCGGCGTTCGACGTCCAGGCGGTCTGCAGCGGCTTTGTGTATGCGCTGACCGTGGCCGACGCCATGATCCGCACCGGCACCGCGCGCTGCGCATTGGTGATCGGCGCCGAAGTGTTCTCCCGCATTCTCGACTTCAACGACCGCACCACTTGCGTGCTGTTCGGCGACGGCGCGGGCGCGGTGGTGCTCGAGGCCAGCGACGAGCCCGGCATTCTGGCGAGCGACCTGCATGCGGACGGCAAGCACGTCGGCATTCTGTGTGTGCCGGGCCATGTGTCCGGCGGCAATGTGCTGGGCACGCCGCTTCTGCACATGGACGGCCAGGCGGTGTTCAAGCTGGCGGTCCGAGTGCTCGAGGAAGCCGCGCGTGCCACGCTGGCCAAGGCCGGCAAGACCGAGGCCGACATCGACTGGTTGATTCCGCACCAGGCCAACATCCGCATCATGGAAGGCACGGCCAAAAAGCTGAAACTGCCGCGCGAAAAGCTGGTGGTCACGGTCAACGAGCATGGCAACACATCGGCCGCTTCGATTCCGCTGGCGCTCGACGAAGCTGTGCGCTCCGGCAAGGTGAAGAAGGGTGAGACCCTCATGCTCGAAGGCGTGGGCGGTGGTTTTACCTGGGGTGCGGTGCTCCTGAATCTGTAGCGTGTTGCGGCTCTCTGGAAGAGCTGCAATGCGACATGACGCATAGAACAATGAAATCTTTTGCTTTTGTTTTCCCGGGCCAGGGCTCGCAGGCGGTCGGCATGCTCGACGCTTGGGGCGATCACCCGGCTGTTGCCGAAGCCCTGCGCGAAGCTTCCGAGGCGCTGGGAGAAGACATCGCCGCGCTGATCAAGAACGGTCCGAAGGAAGAGCTTGCGCTCACCACCAACACCCAGCCCGTGATGCTGGTGGCGGGTGTGGCCGCCTGGCGCGCCTGGCTGGCCGAAGGTGGGGCAACGCCTTCTGTGGTGGCCGGTCATTCGCTGGGCGAGTATTCGGCGCTGGTCGCCTCGGGCGTGCTGACGCTGGCGCAAGCTGCGCCGCTGGTGCGCTTTCGTGCGCAGGCGATGCAGCAGGCCGTGCCTGTGGGCGTCGGTGCCATGGCCGCCATCTTGGGCATGGAGTCCGGCAAGGTCGTTTCCGGCTGCGCGGAAGCCACGGCTTCCTTCGGTGCGGGCAGCGCGGAGATCGTCGAGGCTGTGAATTTCAACGACCCGATGCAGACCGTGATCGCCGGCAGCAAGGCGGCTGTCGACAAAGCGTGCGAAGTGCTCAAGGCGGGCGGTGCGAAGCGTGCCTTGCTGCTGCCGGTTTCTGCTCCGTTCCATTCGAGCCTGATGAAGCCCGCCGCCGAAGCACTGCGCGAAAAACTGGCGACTCTCACGCTCGCCGCACCGCAGATTCCGGTGCTGAACAACATCGATGTGGCCGTCGAAGCCGATTCCGAACGCATTCGCGATGCCTTGGTGCGCCAGGCCGCCGGTCCGGTTCGCTGGGTTGAAAGCGTGCAGGCCTTGAAACTGCGCGGCGTAGCCTCCATCATCGAGTGCGGGCCGGGCAAGGTTCTGGCCGGGATGGTCAAGCGCATCGCCCCCGATCTCGAAGCTGCGTCGGTGTACGACCCGGCAACGCTCTCGGACACCCGACAATCGCTCGCCGGCTGAACGGCGCAGGACCCCTGTACTTTTTATGAGCATTCCCAAATTCGAAGGCCAAGTCGCCCTGGTCACCGGCGCGTCGCGCGGCATCGGCGCCGCGATTGCGCTCGAGCTGGCGCAGCGCGGCCTCAAGGTGGTCGGCACTGGCACCACCGACGAAAGTGCGGCGAAGATCACCTCGGCGCTCAGCGCATTCGACGGCCGCGGCCGTGCGCTCGATGTGAACGACGGCGCAGCCGTCGAGGCACTGATCGACGAGATCGTCAAGGCCTACGGTGCCATCCACGTGCTGGTCAATAACGCCGGCATCACGCGCGACACGCTCGCCATGCGCATGAAGGACGATGACTGGGACGCGGTGCTCGACACCAATCTCAAGGCCGTGTTTCGCCTCTCGCGCGCGGTGATCCGTCCGATGATGAAGCAGCGCTACGGCCGCGTCATCAGCATCACGAGCGTGGTGGGCGCTTCCGGCAACGCCGGCCAGGCCAACTATGCGGCGGCCAAGGCCGGCGTGGCGGGCATGACCCGCGCTCTGGCCCGCGAGCTCGGCAGCCGGAACATCACAGTCAACTGCGTCGCACCGGGTTTCATCGAAACCGACATGACGGCCAGCCTTCCCGAAGCCCAGCAACAGGCGCTGCTCCAGCAGATCCCGCTGGGCCACCTGGGCAAGCCGGCCGACATCGCGCACGCGGTGGCGTACCTCGCATCGCCCCAAGCCTCCTATGTGACGGGGCAGGAGCTGCACGTCAACGGCGGCATGCACATGTAGCCGCAAGGCGCAATCTTTCCCGTACCGGACGCACGGCAAATGCCACAATGCGCCCGGCTAAAATCCACCGATTACCTACACAACCCTCAGAGGGAACCAAATGAGCGATATCGAAGCACGTGTCAAGAAAATCATTGCCGAACAACTCGGCGTGGAAGAGTCTCAAGTGACGAATGAAAAGGCTTTCGTGGCCGACCTCGGCGCTGACTCGCTCGACACGGTCGAACTCGTGATGGCACTCGAAGACGAGTTCGGCATCGAGATCCCCGATGAAGACGCCGAGAAGATCACCACGGTGCAAAACGCCGTCGACTACGCCACCAAGAACCAAAAGGCCTGATCGGCCGACTGACGCTGCGACGGTGGCCGGCGGCTTGTTTTCAAACCGCATGCGCCACCCCGCAGCTTTTCAGTGCTTTCAGAAAGGTTTGCCGGCATGACCAAACGCCGCGTCGTCGTGACCGGACTCGGTTGCATCGCTCCTGTCGGAAACACCGCAACCGAATCCTGGGCCAACCTGTTGGCCGGGAAGTCGGGCATTGCGAACATCACCGCTTTCGATGCAAGTGCCTTCGCCTGCAAGTTTGCCGGTGAGGTCAAGGGTTTCGACATCACCCAATACATCTCGGAGAAGGAAGCGCGTCACATGGACCGCTTCATTCATCTGGGGCTCGCTGCCGCCATCCAGGCAGTGCAGGACAGCGGACTGCCTACCGGCGAAGCGCTGTCCTATGAAGAGGCCGTGCGCATCGGCTGCAACATCGGCTCGGGCATCGGCGGTCTGCCGATGATCGAACAGACGCATGGCGAATACGCGAGCCGCGGCCCGCGCCGCATCTCGCCGTTCTTCGTGCCGGCGTCGATCATCAACATGATCTCGGGCCACGTGTCGATCAAGTACGGCTTCAAGGGCCCGAACATCGCCGTCGTGACCGCCTGCACCACGGGCCTGCATGCCATCGGCACGTCGGCGCGCATGATCGAGTACGGCGATGCCGACGTCATGATCGCGGGCGGTGCGGAATCGACCATTTCTCCGCTCGGCATCGGTGGCTTCACTGCGCCGCGTGCACTCAGTACCCGCAACGACGATCCTGCCACGGCCTCGCGCCCCTGGGACAAGGACCGCGACGGCTTCGTGCTGGGCGAGGGCGCGGGCGTGCTGGTGCTCGAAGAGTACGAACACGCCAAGGCGCGCGGCGCTAAGATCTACGCCGAAGTCGCGGGCTTCGGCCTGACCGGCGATGCGTACCACATGACCGCGCCCGACGTCGACGGCCCCCGCCGTTCGATGGCGATGGCGCTGGCCAATGCTGGCGTGAATGCGGACCAGGTCCAGTACCTGAATGCGCACGGCACCTCCACGCAGATTGGCGACCTCAACGAGACCAACGCGGTCAAGCTCGCCTTTGGCGATCACGCGAAGAAACTCGTCGTCAATTCGACCAAGTCCATGACCGGCCACTTGCTGGGCGGCGCGGGCGGTATCGAATCGGTGTTCACGGTGCTTGCGCTGCACGAGCAGAAGAGCCCGCCGACCATCAACATCTTCAGCCAGGACCCGGAGTGCGATCTCGACTACTGCGCCAACGAGGCGCGCGATCTGAAGATCGATGTCGCGGTCAAGAACAACTTCGGCTTCGGCGGCACCAACGGCACGCTGGTGTTCAAGCGCGCTTGAGCATTGCTTTCCCATGCACAGCGCGCCGTCGGTGACCTACCCGGTGGGGCGCTCACGCGGCGCTACCCGGATTCTTGTTCTGCTATGGGCCTTGGGCGCCTGTTGTGCGGGCGCGTCCTGCTATCTGTTCGACAGCGCGGGATGGCGCCAGCTGCTGCTGGTCCTCAGCGTCCTTTTTTCGGGCGTTGCTGCAAGCTTCGGCCTTCGCCGGGATGGCGCGGCAATCCTGCACTTCGACGGGCTCCATTGGTCTCTTGCAGGCGCTGACCGGAGCCGCGGCGTTCGTGCCGCGCAGGCCAAGGTGGCGCTCGATTTCCAGTCGCTGATGCTGGTCAGGCTCGCAGAGTCGGGCCGCGCCGGACGCTGGGTCTGGCTCGAGCAAAGAACCCAGCCGGAACGCTGGCGCGATGTTCGCCGCGCTGTCTATGCGCGCCCACCGGCCGCCGAGCCGGCTGGCGATCCCTGGCGTGCGACGGCTCCCGCCGACGCGCCCTGAGCTCCCGTCGATGACCACTTCCCCCCCGCCTGTACCTCCGGAATCCGGCATGGCCGACGCGCCCGACGAGGCACCGCGCCCGGGCGAAGTCGACTTCCAACTGGTCCAGCGCACGGTTGCGGGCGACCAGAAAGCCTTCGAACTGCTGGTCATCAAGTACCAGCGCCGCATCGAACGCCTGATCGGCCGCATGGTCCGCGATGTCGACCTGATCGAAGACATCGCGCAGGAAACCTTCATTCGCGCCTATCGTGCGCTGCACCAATTCCGGGGCGAGGCACAGTTCTACACTTGGCTCTACCGGATCGCGGTCAACACCGCCAAGAAGGCGCTGGTCGACATGAAGCGCGATCCGACCATCTCCGAAAGCGCCCTGCGGCCGTCTTCTGACGACGACGATGAAACTTACCGCCCGGGAAACGAACCAATCAGCGACGAAACCCCCGAATCGGTCTTGGCGGCGAAGGAAATTGCCAATGCCGTCGAGGCTGCCATGGACGCGCTCCCAGCCGAGTTGCGCCAGGCAGTCACGCTGCGCGAGATCGAAGGGATGAGTTACGAAGAGATTGCCGAGGTCATGGATTGCCCTATCGGCACAGTGCGCTCGCGTATTTTCCGGGCGCGCGAAGCCATTTCGGCCAGGGTCAAACCGATGCTCGACAACCAGTCCGGCAAGCGTTGGTAAGTAAGCAGGTGAATGAAATGAATCAGACGATGACGGTTCGGGAACAGGTGTCCGCACTTGCGGATGGTCATTTGCAGGGCGAAGCGTTCGCGCAGGCGATCGACGCGGTTTGCGTCGAGGGCGAATCGCGTGCTGCATGGCAGGCCTACCATGTGGTGGGCGACGTCCTGCGGTCGGGATCCCATTCGCCGTGCAGCGACAGCGCCGCATTTCTCGCGCGATTCCAGCAACGGCTTGCCGCGGAGCCCGTGATGGCGATGCCGGCGCTCAAACCTGTTGCGGCGCCGGTCGCCGTCGAGGTTCAGCGCCGCGCGGACGCGGCCAACGAGCCGGTTTTCCGCTGGAAGCTGGTGGCGGGCGCCGCTTCGATGGTCGCTGTGGCCGCCATCAGCTGGACGCTGATCGGCAACGGCACCTCTGGCGCGCAGATTGCGGCCCAGCAGCAGCCCGCGGCCAATTCGGTTCTGGCCGCTGCGGCCGTCAACGGTCCGCAGCTGGCCGGCAGCACGCTGACGCCGACGCGCGTGGTGGTGGGCAATGGCAATCCGCAAGTCATGCTGCGCGATCCGCGCCTGGATCAATTGCTCGAGGCGCACCAACAGGCCGGCGGTGCTTCGCAAATGCCCTCCAGTTTCCTGCGCAACGCGACTTTCGAGGGACCCACGCGCTGATCGCGCGTCCGTAGCCGCCCGCAATGACCGTTCCGATGCCGATCTCCGCACGCGCGTTCGTGCTCGTGTTCGCAGCCTTCTGCTTCGTGCAGGTTGCCACCGCTCAAAACCGCTCGGGCCCGGCGAACGCCAAGGGTGCCGCCTCGGCGCAGACGGACGAGCCGCCTGCGATGAGCGTGGCCGATTGGCTGCAGCGCATGCACACGGGGGCTCGGCAGCGCAACTACGTGGGCACCTTCGTGGTGTCGGCGCCAGGTGGTGATCTGTCGAGCGCACGGATCTGGCATGTGCGCGACGGCGACCACCAGATCGAACGCATCGAGGCCTTGTCGGGGCCTCAGCGCTCGACCTTCAGACGCAATAAAAACGTCATGACCTTCCTGCCGGAGGCAAAGGTCGTCAAGGTGGAGAAGCGCGAGAACCTCGATCTCTTCCCCAATCTTCCCGACAAGACCGATTCGTCGATCGGCGATTTCTACGACGTGCGCGCGATCGGCAAGGACCGCGTGGCGGGTTTCGATGCCGATGTGGTGCAACTGGTGCCGCACGACAACCTGCGCTTCGGCTATCGCATCTGGAGCGAGCGACGCTCGGGCCTCCTTGTGAAGCTGCAAACCATCGACAGCGAGTCGCGCGTGGTCGAGCAGTCTGCGTTTTCCGAGCTGCAGCTCGACGCGCCGGTGAAGGCGCAGGCGCTGGCGCAGATGATGGCCAACACCGCGGGCTATCGCATCGAAAAATTGAAGCTCGAACGCACCACCGCGCAGGAAGAGGGCTGGACGCTCAGCACGCCCGTGGCAGGGTTCAAGCCCCGAAGCTTCTTCCGCCGGCCGACGGCAGGCGGCGATCAATCGAAGGACGCCGCCACGGTCCAGTGGACCTTTTCCGATGGTCTCGCCTCGGTATCGCTTTTCATCGAACGCTACGATGCCGCCCGCGCGCCGCGAGACGGCGTGCTGACCATCGGCGCCACCAATGCCATTCGCCGGCGTCTGCCCGAGCCGGCGAGCGATTGGTGGCTGACCGCGGTCGGCGAAGTGCCGCCGCAGACACTCAACGCATTTGCCCAGAGCCTTGCGCGCACGCGCTGAGCGGCTCGGCCACCGGCGCATGTCGGGCTGAACCAAGCCCGCATCCCCGACTCATAGCCCTTGTTGTTTCAGCTGTTCTGTTCTTTTTGAAAGAAAACCGATGATGTTCAAAGTCGACGGACACAAGCTTCGTTCTGGTGCAATGGCCTTCGCGCTTGCACTGACAGCCGGCGCCACCTTCCTGCCCGTTGAGCCTGTTCACGCGCAGACGCGGGCACTGCCCGACTTCACCGACCTGGTCGATCAGGTCGGTCCCTCCGTGGTCAACATCCGCACCGTCGAGAAAGTCGCCCAGCGCGGTACAGGCAACGGCGAGATGGACGAGGAGATGCAGGAGTTCTTCCGTCGCTTCTTCGGCCAACCCGCGCCGGGCACGCCGCGCCAGGGGCCTCGCCCCAATCGTCCGCAGCAGCCGCAGGAAGAAGAGCAGCGCCCGCGCGGCGTCGGCTCCGGCTTCATCCTGACGGGCGATGGGTACGTCATGACCAATGCGCACGTGGTTGAAGACGCCTCGGAGGTGCTGGTCACGCTGACCGACAAGCGCGAGTTCAAGGCCAAGATCATCGGTGCCGACAAGCGCACCGATGTCGCGGTCGTCAAGATCGAGGCCACCGGTTTGCCCGCGGTGAAGGTGGGCGATATCTCCAGGCTGCGCGTCGGCGAATGGGTGATGGCCATCGGCTCGCCCTTCGGCCTGGAAAACACCGTCACGGCCGGCATCGTGAGCGCCAAGCAGCGCGACACGGGCGAGTACCTGCCGTTCATCCAGACCGACGTCGCCATCAACCCCGGCAACTCGGGCGGCCCGCTCATCAACATGCGCGGCGAAGTGGTGGGCATCAACAGCCAGATCTACTCGCGTTCGGGTGGATTTATGGGCATCTCGTTCTCCATCCCGATCGACGAGGCGATCCGCGTGAGCGAGCAGTTGCGCACTTCGGGACGTGTGTCCCGCGGCCGCATCGGTGTCCAGATCGACCAGGTCACCAAGGATGTGGCTGAAGCGATTGGACTGGGCAAGGCGCAGGGCGCCCTGGTGCGCGGCGTCGAAGCCGGCTCGCCGGGCGAGAAGGCTGGTGTGGAGCCGGGCGACGTCATCACCAAGTTCGACGGCAAGGCCATCGAGAAGCCGAGCGATCTTCCGCGCCTCGTAGGCAACACCAAGCCCGGCACCAAGAGCACGCTCACGGTGTTTCGCCGAGGCAACTCGCGCGACCTGAGCGTGACCATTGCAGAGATCGAGCCCGACAAGCCCACCAAGCGCGCCTCCGATCGTGACGAGCCGGCGCCCAAGCCTTCGGCCTCCGCGGCAGCAAAGTCGCTCGGCTTGGTGGTCAGCGATCTCAACGACGCGCAGAAGAAGGAGCTCAAGCTCAAGGGCGGCGTGAAGGTCGACGCCTCCAGCGATGCAGCCCAACGCGCCGGTCTGCGCGAAGGCGACATCATCCTTTCCGTGGGAAATGTCGAGGTGGCCAACACCCGTGAATTCGAGTCGGCGATCGGCAAGGCGGACAAGGGCAAGCCGCTCAGCGTGCTGTTTCGCCGGGGCGATTGGGCGCAGTACGCCTTGATCCGTCCCGGACGCTGATCTGGCGTTGCCGTCAAGTGGCCCCACCCGGCAGTCGGGTTTGGGGCCGTTTTTTTGAGGTGTTTGCGACGTTCCGACGTGCGTCTTCAAAAAAATCTGGGGCAGCAAATTGCGTCAAAATTGTTTGCGACCACTAACTTATTGAAATGCTAAGGACGGATTTCGGTAGAATAGAGTGCTCGCGGCGGCCGGTCAGCGCATAAGGAGTGCAATGACCTTCACCATGCGAGATGTCAGACAGCAGTCCACCGGTGCTCCACAGATCGCCCACAAGTTGTTCATAGACTGCTCCACCGATCTTGTTGATAACCTGTTTATATCTTTGATGTTGTGGACCCGCAACGAGCCCTTTGGACCCTGTTCCCGGATGTACGTGCCTCCCTTTTTGCCTACAATGAAGTTCCAACTACTGCAGTTGCCATTGCTTGTTGGTTCAGGGCGCGTCTCCAGAAGACGCGCCCTTTTTTCTTGCCTGCTCTCTGCTGGGCACGAGCCAATTCAAGTACTTAAGCGTTCCCGTTGATGAATCACATCAGAAATTTTTCGATCATTGCGCACATCGATCACGGCAAGTCGACACTCGCTGATCGTTTGATCCAGCGTTGCGGCGGCCTCGCAGAACGCGAGATGGAAGCGCAGGTACTCGATTCGATGGACATCGAAAAAGAGCGTGGGATAACCATCAAGGCGCAGACCGCCGCGTTGCACTACAAGGCACTCGACGGCAAGGTCTACAACCTCAACTTGATCGACACACCGGGCCACGTCGACTTCTCTTATGAAGTGAGTCGCTCGCTGTCGGCATGCGAAGGCGCGCTGCTTGTCGTCGATGCATCGCAAGGCGTCGAAGCGCAGACGGTGGCCAACTGCTACACCGCGCTCGACCTCGGTGTCGAGGTGGTGCCGGTGCTCAACAAGATGGATTTGCCGAACGCCGATCCCGACAACGCGCGCACCGAAATCGAAGACGTGATCGGCATCGATGCGACCGATGCGATTCCATGTTCCGCCAAGACCGGCATGGGCATCGACGAGATCCTCGAAGCCGTCGTCAACAAGATGCCCGCGCCGCGCGGCAACCCCGACGGTCCGCTGCGCGCGATGATCGTGGACAGCTGGTTCGACGCCTACGTTGGCGTCGTCATGCTGGTGCGCGTGGTCGACGGCCGGTTGGTGAAGGGCGAGCGCATCAAGATGATGGCGTCCGGCGCCATGTACAACGCCGACAACATCGGCGTGTTCACGCCTGCCAATGAGCCACGCCCCTCGCTGGAAGCCGGCGAGGTGGGCTACATCATCGCGGGCATCAAGGAGCTGCAGGCCGCCAAGGTCGGCGACACGGTGACGCTGATCAAGCCGGGCACCGGCGGCGCGGCCGCCACTGCCACCGAGGCGCTGCCGGGCTTCAAGGAAATCCAGCCGCAGGTGTTCGCCGGCCTCTACCCGACCGAAGCCAGCGAGTACGACTCGCTGCGCGACGCGCTCGAAAAGCTCAAGCTCAACGATTCGTCGCTGCGCTACGAGCCCGAGGTGAGCCAGGCGCTGGGCTTCGGCTTCCGATGCGGTTTCCTCGGCCTCCTGCACATGGAGATCGTGCAGGAGCGCCTCGAGCGCGAGTTCGACCAGGACCTGATCACGACCGCGCCCAGCGTGGTCTACCAGGTGGTGCGCAACGACGGCGAAGTCATCATGGTCGAGAACCCGTCCAAGATGCCCGACGTCGGCAAGATGAGCGAGATCCGCGAGCCGATCGTGACCGTGCATCTCTACATGCCGCAGGAATACGTCGGCGCCGTCATGACGCTGGCCAACCAGAAGCGCGGCGTGCAGATGAACATGGCCTACCACGGCCGCCAGGTCATGCTGACCTACGAGATGCCGCTGGGCGAGATCGTGCTCGACTTCTTCGACAAGCTCAAGTCGGTCAGCCGGGGTTACGCCTCCATGGACTACGAGTTCAAGGAGTACCGCGCCTCGGACGTGGTCAAGGTCGACATCCTGCTGAACGGCGAGAAGGTCGATGCGCTGTCCATCATCGTGCACCGCACTCAGTCGCAGTACCGCGGCCGGGCGGTGGTCTCGAAGATGCGCGAGATCATTTCGCGCCAGATGTTCGACGTTGCGATCCAGGCCGCCATCGGGGTCAACATCATTGCGCGTGAGACAATCAAGGCCCTCCGCAAGAACGTGCTGGCCAAGTGCTATGGCGGCGACATCACCCGCAAGAAGAAGCTGCTCGAGAAGCAGAAAGCGGGCAAGAAAAGAATGAAGCAGATCGGTTCCGTCGAGGTTCCGCAAGAGGCCTTCCTGGCGATTCTGCAAGTCGAAGACTGATCAAGAAAATGGCACTCATCACTTCCCTGGTCCTTGCGGCATTTGCCAGCTATGTCGGCGCCTGGTATTTCGGCGCGCTCGAAGGCAACTTCGCATTGCTACTGTTCGTGGCCACGGTGGTCACCGGTCTCTACTGGCTGGCCGAGCGCTTCTATTTCCTGCCGAAACGCGAAGCGGCTGCCGCCCGGCTCGAAGCCTCGATGGCCGAGCGCAATGCGCGGCTGGCCGACCAGGGCATCACGCAGGTCGACACCGCCGACACCAAGGCCAGCGAGCGCCTGCTGATGCAGCCCTGGTGGCTGGACTGGACGGCCGGCCTGTTCCCCGTGATCCTGGTGGTGTTCCTGCTGCGCTCGTTTCTCTACGAGCCCTTCAAGATCCCGTCGGGTTCGATGATGCCCACGCTGCTGACCGGCGACCTGATCCTGGTCAACAAGTTCACCTACGGCCTGCGCCTGCCGGTCATCAACGCCAAGATCACCGAGGGCACGCCGCTCGCGCGTGGCGACGTGGTGGTGTTTCGCTACCCGCCCAAGCCGAGCATGGACTACATCAAGCGCGTGGTCGGCATCCCGGGCGACGAAGTGGCCTACCTGAACAAGAAGCTCACCATCAACGGCCAGCCGGTGTCCAAGGACCCGGCGCCCGACTACCTGGACGGCGAGTCGATGCGCCTGCTCAAGGAGTTCGACGAGAAGCTCGGCGAGAAGCAGCACAAGATCCTGAACGACGAAAGCGCACCTTCCTTCGTGCCGGGCGCCAGCGACTTTCCCTTTCGCGAGAACTGCCGCTACTCCGTCGAAGGGGTGGTGTGCAAGGTGCCGGCTGGCAACTATTTCATGATGGGCGACAACCGCGATAATTCGGCGGACTCCCGCTTCTGGGGCTTCGTGCCCGACAAAAATATCGTGGGCAGGGCATTTTTCGTCTGGATGAACTTCGGCGATTTCGGTCGCATCGGTCCGTTTCAATAAGCAATCCAACACGTTCGAGGGTTAAGAGGGCATGAAAACAAACCGGTCTATTCGTAGCAGGGCCGCAAATCAGCGCGGCATTTCTTTCATGGGCCTGCTCTTTCTCGCAGTAGTGATCGGCTGCGTCGGCGTGGTCGCTGCGCAGGTCGTTCCCACCTTGATCGAATGGCAAGCCATCGACAAGGCTGCCAACAAGGCCAAGGAAGGCACGACCGTGCCGGAAGTGCGCGCCATCTTCGATCGCGCCCAGGCCATCGACGACTTCCAGTCGGTTTCCGGCAAGGACCTGGAGATCAAGAAGGTCGGCGACAAGGTCGTCGTGTCGTATGCCTACGAGCGCGAGATCCCCTTGTTCGGCCCGGCCTACCTCACGCTCAAATACAAGGGCGAGACCCGCTGAACGCGGCGCTCAAAAAGGTGGACGGCAGCCTCGTCGCGCTGCAGGCGCGCCTCAAGCATTCGTTCGCCGACGCGCGGCTCCTGCAACTCGCGCTCACGCACCGCAGTTTTTCGGCCGACCACAACGAGCGCCTGGAGTTTCTGGGCGACTCGGTGCTGAATCTGGCCGTCTCGCACCTGCTGTACATCCGCCTTTCGGAATTGCCCGAGGGCGACCTGTCGCGCGTGCGCGCCAACCTGGTCAAGCAGGACACCCTGCACCGGCTGGCGCTCGAGCTGCAACTGTCGCCGTTGCTCAAGCTCGGCGAAGGCGAGGCGCGGTCCGGCGGACCCGGCCGGCCGTCGATCCTGGCCGATGCGCTCGAGGCGCTGATCGGCGCGGTCTACCTGGACGCCGGGTTCGCGGCCGCACAGGCGCTGGTGCACCGGCTCTACGAATCGGTCGAAATCAACCCGCGCATGGACGCGGCCGCCAAGGACCCGAAAACCGAATTGCAGGAATGGCTGCAGGGCCACAAAATGAAGCTGCCGATGTACCGCGTGGCGGCAACGCTGGGTGCAGCGCACAAGCAGACTTTCGATGTCGAGTGCGAGGTGTCCGAGTTGGGCTTTCGCGAACGCGGCATCGGCGGCTCGCGCCGCGCCGGCGAGCAGGCCGCCGCGGCCGCCATGCTGATCCGGCTCAAGGCACGCGGTGCCGCGTGAAATCACAATGAACGACGCTACCCTTCCAGACTCTGAAACCCCGGACGCCGCAAGCAACGCGGACGCCGCCAGCGGGCCGCAGCACTGCGGTCTCATCGCCATCGTCGGCAAGCCCAACGTGGGCAAGTCGACGCTGCTCAACGCGCTGGTCGGCCAGAAGATCAGCATCACCTCGCGCAAGGCGCAGACCACGCGGCACCGCATCACCGGCATGCGCACGCTGGGCACCCCGGAGGGCGGAGGAACGCAGTTCGTGTTCGTCGACACGCCGGGCTTCCAGACCCTGCACGCCAATGCCCTGAACAAGTCGCTCAACAAGACCGTGCAGGGCGCGGTGGGCGACGTGGACCTGATCCTGTTCGTGGTCGAGGCCGGCAGTTTCACGCCCGCAGACGAGCGGGTGCTCAAGCTGCTGGGCAAGGGCATTCCGACCGTGCTGCTGGCCAACAAGCTGGACAACGTGCACCGCCGAGGCGACATCGCTCCGTGGCTGCGGACCATGCAGGCCAAGCACGCCTTCGCCGAGTTCGTACCGATGTCGGCCAAGAACGCCAAGGACGTCGAACGCCTCTTCGGCATCTGCGAGAAATACCTGCCCGAGCAACCCTGGTTCTATGCCGAGGATGAGCTCACCGACCGCAGCGAAAAATTCCTCGCCGGCGAACTGGTGCGCGAAAAGCTGTTCCGCCTGACCGGCGACGAGCTGCCCTACACCTCGACCGTCATCATCGACAAGTTCGAGGAAGAGCCGCCCCAGAAAAAAGGCCAGAAGCGCCTGCTGCGCATCGCCGCCACCATCGTGGTCGAGCGCGACGGCCACAAGGCCATGGTGATCGGCGACAAGGGCGAGCGCATCAAGCGCATCGGCATGGAAACGCGCGTCGAGCTCGAGAAGCTGGCCGACGCCAAGGTGTTCCTCGAACTGTGGGTCAAGGTGCGTTCCGGCTGGGCCGACGACGAGGCGCGCGTGCGCTCCTTCGGCTACGAATGAAGTGGCCGCTGCCCACCGCGTTTCGCATGAACCGGCGTACGTGCTCCATCGCTACGACTGGAGCGAGTCGAGCCTGATCCTGGAGGTCTTCACCCGGCACCACGGGCGCATCGCGCTGGTGGCCAAGGGGGCGAAGCGGCCCAGCTCCAACTTTCGGCCTGTGCTGTTGCCGCTGCAGCCCTTGCAGCTCAACTATGGCGGCGATGCCGAGATCCGAACGCTCAAGGGCGCCGAATGGATGGGCGGCCACGTCATGCCGACCGGCGAAGCGCTGCTCTCGGGCTACTACGTCAACGAACTGCTGCTGCGCCTGCTGGCGCGGGACGATCCGCACGAAGCCCTGTTCGACGCCTATGCCGGCGTGGTGCAGGTGCTGGCCGGCGATCACGCCGGGGCGCAGGCGGCCACCCAGGCTGCCGCGTTGCGTGCCTTCGAATTGATTCTGCTGCGCGAAGTCGGCCTCTTGCCCTCGCTCGATGCCCAGACGCTGACCCTGGAGCCGCTGGCTGCGCAAGTGCGCTACAGCCTGGCGGCCGAAGCCGGGTTGCGATCGGCAGCAGTGGAGGGCGAAGCCGCGCTGCCGGGCGCCGATTGGCAGGCCCTGCAATCGGTGCTCGACGACCGCGCCCCCTTCACCGCGACCCTGCGCGAGATCGCCACCATGAACGCCGGCAGCAACAGCGCCTTGCGCAACCAGCTGCGCGCCTTGCTCAACTACCATTGCGGCGTGTCCACGCTGCGCACGCGGCAAATGATGAGAGATCTGCAAGCACTATGAGCACTCCAGGCAATACCGGCACCACCTCGCTCTCGGTCAACCTCAACAAGGTGGCTTTGGTTCGCAACACGCGCCACTTGGGCATTCCGAGCGTGCTGACGGCCGCCAATGCCTGCTTAGCCGCCGGTGCCCAAGGGATCACCGTGCACCCCCGTCCCGACGCGCGCCACATCCGCGCGCACGACGTGAGCGACCTTTCTGCACTGCTCGCCAAGGACTGGCCCGGCATCGAGTTCAACATCGAAGGCAACCCCTTCCACAACCTGATGGACTTCGTGCGCGAGCTGCGGCCGCATCAGGCCACCTTCGTGCCCGACAGCGAATCGCAGTCGACCAGCGACCACGGCTGGAGCTTTCCCGACGACGCCGAGCGCCTGCGTCCGCTGATTGCCGAAGCCAAGGCCTTGGGCGTGCGCGTCAGCCTGTTCATGGACCCCATCCCCGAGATGATGGCCGCGGTCAAGGCCGTGGGCGCGGACCGGGTCGAACTCTATACCGAAGGCTATGCCGCATCGCGGGGCACCGCCGACGAGGCGGCCGTGCTCGCGCGCTATGTCGAATCGGCACGGGCGGCTCAGGCTGCGGGCCTGGGCGTCAACGCCGGCCACGACCTGAGCCGCGACAACCTGACCGCATTCCTGAGCGCCGTGCGCGGCGTCCACGAGGTCTCGATCGGCCACGCCTTCGTCGCCGATGCACTCGAGCTCGGCTACACCGCCACGACGCGCGAATACCTGCGCTGCATTACCGAGGCGCAACAGGCCCGGGCTGCATGATCTACGGCATCGGCACCGACATCTGCGACCTGCGTCGCATCGCCGCGACCTTCGAGCGCCAGGGCGAGCGCTTCGCGCGCAAGGTATTGAGCGATGCCGAGTTCGCAGTCTGGCAGGCCCGCAGCGCGCGCTGGCCCAAGCGCGGCCTGAGCTACCTCGCCACACGCTTTTCCGCCAAGGAGGCCTTCAGCAAGGCCATCGGCCTGGGCATGCGCATGCCGATGACCTGGCGCCTGTGCGAGATCGCCAACCTGCGTAGCGGCAAGCCGGTGATCGTGCTGCACGGCGAGCTCAAGGAGTGGTTCGAGGCGAAAGGCCTTACCGCCCACGTGACCGTGACCGACGAAACCGAATACGCCGCGAGCTTCGTCGTGGTCGAGAAAGCATGAGCCGTCCCGAACACAGCCCGCTCATCATCGATGTGGCCGGCGCCGAACTGACCGCGGCCGACCGCCGGCGCCTGGCCGATCCGCTCGTCGGTGGCGTCATCCACTTTGCGCGCAACTGGCAAGACAGCGCACAGCTCACCGCGCTGAATGCCGAGATCAAAGCGATCCGGCCCGACTTGCTGATCAGCGTCGACCATGAGGGCGGACGCGTGCAGCGCTTTCGCACGGATGGCTTCACGCGGCTGCCGTCGATGCGTACGTTGGGTGAGCTGTGGATGGACGACCCGCTGCACGCCACGCAGGTCGCGACCGCCTGCGGCTTTGTGCTCGCATCGGAACTGCGCGCCTGCGGCGTCGACTTCAGCTTCACCCCTGTGCTGGACCTCGATCACGGCGAAAGCAGCGTCATCGGCGACCGCAGCTTCCACCGTGACCCGCGCGTCGTTGCGCTTCTCGCCAAAAGCTTGATGCACGGCTTGCTGCTCGCCGGCATGGGCTGCTGCGGCAAGCACTTTCCGGGGCATGGCTTCGTGAAGGCGGATTCGCACGTTGCCATTCCCATCGACCGGCGCAGCCTCAAGGCGATCCTCGCCGACGATGCGCAGCCTTTCCGGTGGCTCGCCAACACACTGAGCGCTGTCATGCCGGCGCATGTGATCTACCCAAAGGTCGACGTACGCCCCGCGGGCTTTTCGGCAAGATGGCTGCAGGACGTGCTGCGCACGCGGCTCGCGTTCGACGGCGCGGTGTTCAGCGACGACCTCAGCATGGAGGCTGCCCGTCGCATCGACGGCCGTTCGCTGAGCTACACAGACGCGGCGCTGGCGGCGCTCGACGCGGGCTGCGACCTCGCGCTCCTGTGCAACCAGAGCGTGGGCGAGGGTGCGCCGCTCGACGAGTTGCTGAGCGGCTTTGCCCAGGCGAAGCGCCGTGGCCGGTGGAAGCCGGTGGCGGCAAGCGAGGCGCGCCGGCGGGCGCTCATTCCGGCCACGCCAGCGCTGCCGTGGGACGCGCTGCTGAAAACCGCTGCCTACCGCAATGCCATCTCGTCGCTAGTGAATTTATAGCGTCCAACGTCTGCCAGACAGGCTTTTCAGGCCTGTTTCCACAGGGGCGCGCCGCCGTTCTCCAGGTGCGTGAGGTAGAGGCGCAGGTCCAGTTCGAGCCGGTGGTAGTCCGGCTCCATGTGCGTGCACAGCGCGTAAAACGCCTTGTCGTGGTCGCGCTCTTTCATGTGCGCGAGCTCGTGCACGACGATCATGCGCAGCCACCCCTCGGGCACGTGCTTGAACAGGCTGGCAACCCGCATTTCGCGCTTGGCCTTGAGCTTGCCACCCTGCACGCGCGACACCGTGGTGTGCGTGCCCAGCGCGTTGCGGATCACATGCAGCTTGTTGTCGAACATCACCTTGGCAAGCGGCGGCGCGTTGCGCATGAATTCGCTCTTCAGCCCGCCCACGTAGTCGTAGAGCGCTCGGTCGGTCCGCACCTCGTGCAGGTCGGGGTAGCGGCCCTTCAGGAGCGGCGCCAGCCGGTCTTGGTCGATGAGCTGTTGCACCTGCGCCTGCAGCGTCGGCGCATAGCCGCTCAGGTACCTCAACGGAACCTCGCCGCGCAGGCCAGGCCCGCCGCCACGCCCCCGAACAGGTCGCCCTCGACCAGCGGCACGCCGGCGAAGCTCTTGCGCAGCGCCTGCTGGAACGGGCGCAGGGCCGATGAGCCACCTGTGAGATAGACCGCGTCGAGGTCGCTGCTGCGCAGCCCGGCGCGCTTCACGCAGGCATGGGCGCAGGCCACCACGTTGTCGAGCAACGGCGCGAGCTGCTGTGCCATATCGGCCGGCGACATCGACGCCGCGAGCGTCGCTTCGATGTACGACAGGTCGATGGACGCCGGCGCATCGGTGACGGAGCTGTCGATCTTCATCTGCTCGACCTCGCTTGCCAGGCGGTGGCCGTAGCGCTCTTCCAGCACCAGCATCAGCCGGTTGTGCAGGCGCGTGTCGCCGTAGTTGGTGCGCAGCTCCTGCGCCTGGCGGACTGCCTTCGGCGCATAGAGCCAGTTGATCAGGTGCCAGGACGACAGCTCGAAGAACACCTTGCTCGGCACCTCGCGGCCCTGGGCACCGGTATGACGAAAGCCGAACAGCGGCATCACGCGGTCCAGGTTGAGTCGCTGGTCGAAGTCGGTGCCGCCGATGTGCACGCCGGTGGTCGCGAGCACGTCGTCGTCGCGCTCGGCATGCGCTGCGCGTTCAGGGCCAACCCGCACCACCGTGAAGTCGGAGGTGCCGCCGCCGATGTCGACGATGAGGATGAGCGACTCTTTCGTCACGCGCTGCTCGTAGTCGAAGGCGGCGGCGATGGGTTCGAGCTGGAACGCGACGTCGCGAAAGCCCGCGGCGCGTGCGGCGTGGCGCAGGCTTTGCTCGGCGCGCTGGTCGCGCTTGCTGTCGTCGTCCACGAAGTGCACCGGGCGGCCAATCACCACGCGTTCCGGGCGCTGGCCGAGCTCGCGCTCGGCGCGCGTGCCCAGCTCGTGCAGGAAGCGCGCGATGATGTCTTCGAAGCTCACCAGGCCGTCGTAGATCGCTGTCTGCTCCTGCATGAGCGCGCTGCCCAGCAGGCTCTTGAGCGAGCGCATGAGCCTGCCCTCGGTGCCGGCAAGATAAAGCGCTATCGCCTCGCGGCCGAAGTGCGTCTTGCGGTCTTCCGCGTTGAAGAAGACGGCCGTGGGCAAGGTGGTCGCGCTGCCTTCAATCGGCAACAGGCGCGCCGTACCGTCGACCACGCAGGCGACCGCCGAATTGGAGGTACCGAAGTCGATGCCGATGGCGGACGCTGTCCGGTCGTGCACGGGCCTCAAAAGACGGCGTTCTTCACGACGCCGTCGTGGCGGAAATCGCGTGCATCGTTCTGGATGCCGTTGTTGGTGCTCCAACTGCTGCTGAAGCATCGACGCGAGTCGATCCGGAAGGCCACGATGGACTCGTAGAACGCGGTCGAGTAGACGCGCCGACCGTAGTTCTTTCCGACGTATTGCACGGCCGGAAACCGCGCGTTGATCGAGTCGACCATCTTCCTGGCGAAGTTGATGAACGAATACTCGGAAGGGTTGTGGAACTCGCTCAGGTAGCTGGCGTGAACGTCCTCCACGATCAGCAGGCCCCCGTCGTTCAGGTGGTCGATCGCCTTGTCCGTCGTCACGATCTGCTGGTGGTTCATGTGGCCGCCATCGTCCAGCAGCACGTCGACCGGCCCGACCTGTGCGTAGAACCGGTCCCAGAATGCCGGGTCTGCCTGGTCGCCGATGTGAATCTCGAAGCCGTGCGCCTCCCAGCGCTTCGCGTCGGGGTTCAGATCGATCCCGATGATGCGTGCTTCGGGTCCGAGGAACTTGCGCCACATGAAGAGCGAACCCCCGTGGAAGATGCCCACCTCGACGAAGGTGATCGGCTTGCCCACGTAGGGCCGCAGGAGTTCCTCGTAGACTTGGAAGTACGAGTCGTGCTTGACCGACAGGTAGGTGCCCTCATTGAAGATCTGGAAGAGCTCGAGTTGGGCGTTGATTTCGGCCCCGGAGGGCGGGTTGGCGGGAAGCGGGGTCATCGGTCGGTCTCCTGTGCGAGGGATTGGCCGGCACTGGCGGTGCGGAAAATTTCATCCAGCACCGCGAACTGGGCGGGTTCGATGAAGCCGGCTTCGGCCGAGAGGGCGCGTGCGCCATTGAGCTTCATCAGCAGTGCTTCGCGGCTTTCGTGCGCGCATTGTCCCCAGCGGCAATTCACGTGCGAGACGGCCAGGCCGGCCGCGGCGTGGAGTGCCACCATGTCTTCGAGCGGCCAGCCGCGCGGGCGATGCATGTGGTGGAGCGTCATCAGACGCTCGCATGAGGCGCCATCGAGGGCGGGGAAATACATCGGCAACAGGCGGCGGTACAGGCGGTCTTTGGCCCGATCGATGCGCGCGGTGTCGATGTTCATCGACGTCATCTCGTGGTGCACACGGTACCGGGTCAGCGGCTCGGCGATGTTGGCGAATTTCGCGCCGGCGAGCATGCAATCGAACCAGAATCCCAGGTCGTCCATGACGTAGAGGTTTGCGTCGAACTGCAGGCGGTGCTGGCGGTAGAAACCCACGCGGCCCATCGACGCCTGGTTCGCGAAATAGCTGACCCCGGACACGAAGCGCGCTTTGATCTTGTCGTCGGTCAAGGGCATCTCGCTGACGGAGACTTCCATCGCTCCGAAATGCTCGACCTGCGAGCCGACAACCGTGATGTCTTCGTGCGCCCGCAGGAACTCGATCTGCTGCGCGAACCGGTCGGCACGCGGCAGGTCGTCCTGGTCCACCCGAGCCAGGAACGGGCCGCGTGCCCTGGCCACGCCGATGTTCATGTTGGTCGGCAGGCCCAGGTTCAAGTCGTTGCGATGGACCTTGACGCGCGCATCGCGGAAGCCGTGCGCGATGTCCAGCGAACCGTCGGTGCTGCCGTCGTCGAGCACCAACAACTCGAAGTCCTCGAAGCTTTGCCCCAAGATGGCCTCGATGGTTTCCGCCAGGTAGCGCTCGCCGTTGTAGGTGGGCAGGACGACGGTCAACGCGGGCATGCGACGCTCAGCCTTCACGCCGCAAGGCCGGGAACAGAATCACGTCGCGAATGCTCGGCGAATCCGTCAGCAGCATCATCAACCGGTCGATGCCGATGCCGCAGCCGCCGGTGGGCGGCATGCCGTATTCGAGCGCGCGCACGAAGTCGTGGTCGTAGAACATGGCTTCGTCGTCGCCGCTGTCCTTGGCGGCCACCTGCGCGTTGAAGCGCGCGGCCTGGTCTTCGGCGTCGTTCAGCTCGCTGAAGCCGTTGCCGAATTCGCGGCCCGTGATGTACAGCTCGAAGCGCTCGGTGACCTCGGGGCGCTCGTCGTTGGCGCGCGCCAGCGGCGAGATTTCGGTCGGGTGCTCCATGATGAAGGTCGGCTGCCAGAGCTTCTCTTCCACGGTCTCTTCGAAGTACATCACCTGCAGGCTCGCGAGGCTGCGCTGCGAGAGCTTGTCTTTTTCTTCGCTCAGGCCCAGCTTGCGCAGGGCGTTGATGAGCCAGGCGGTGTCGTCCACGCCATCGCCGGCTTCGGTGTGCTTGAGGATGGCTTCGCGGATCGTCAGGCGCTCGAAGGGCAGGGTCAGATCGACGGACTTGCCGCCGTAGGTGAGCTGTTGCGTGCCCACGGCCTTGTCGGCGATGGTGCGGATCAGCGTCTCGGTGAAGTCCATCAGGTCGCGGTAGTTCCAGTAGGCCGCGTAGAACTCCATCATCGTGAACTCAGGGTTGTGCCGCACCGAGATGCCCTCGTTGCGGTAGCTCCGGTTGATTTCGAACACGCGCTCGAAGCCGCCGACGATCAGGCGCTTCAAGTACAGCTCGGGCGCGATGCGCAGGAACATCTCCTGGTCGAGCGCGTTGTGGTGCGTCTTGAAGGGCTTGGCGTTCGCGCCACCCGGGATGGGGTGCAGCATGGGCGTTTCGACTTCGAGGAAGTCGTTGGCGACCATGAACTCGCGCAACGCGCTCACTGCCTTGCTGCGCGCGGTGAAGCGCACGCGGGCCGATTCGTCGGTGATCAGGTCGACGTAGCGCTGGCGGTACTTCTGCTCCTGGTCGGCCATGCCGTAGAAGTCGCCGGGCAGGGGGCGCAGGCTCTTGGTAAGGAGGCGCAGCTTCGTCACCTTGACCGACAGTTCGCCGGTCTTGGTCTTCATCAACGTGCCTTCGGCACCCAGGATGTCGCCCAGGTCCCAGCGCTTGAATTCGGCATAGGCTTCTTCGCCGACGGCATCGCGCGTGACGTAGAGCTGGATGCGGCCCGTGGCGTCCTGCAGCGTTGCGAAGCTGGCCTTGCCCATCACGCGTTTGAGCATCATCCGGCCCGCCACGCTGACGGGAATGGCCTGTGCCTCGAGCGCTTCGGCTTCGACCGAGTCATGCGCCGCAACGAGCGACGCGGCGCGATGGCCCGGCTTGAAGTCATTGGGGAACGCGACGCCCTTGCCCTCGACCTGCGCGGCACGCAGCAGCTTGAGCTTTTCGCGGCGTTCGGCGATGAGCTTGTTGTCATCGACGGCAGGGGCTGCGGCAGGCGCCACGGCGGGCGTAGGAATGGGAGGAGTCAGGTGATCGGACATGAGGAGCGGGTGATGCGCAACGAAGCGTGCGCGAGCCCGGCATTTTAGCCGATCAGGTCCGAGTGAAAGCGGCTCGCAGCGCCCGCCAATCCTGTGGGATATGCTACGGAAAATATAGCGAACTATTCAGTGATGCCCGTGCGCGCCAGCAGATCGCTGACCAGCTCGAGCCGCATCAGCGGGCTGTCGAGCTCCATCATCCGTTGCCGCAGCTCGAGCTGCATCGGCACCAGCTCGCACCAGCGGTTGGCCACCCAGCCGCAGTCGTTGAAGCGGTAGGGCTCGCCGATGGGCAGTCGCCCGGTCTCCGCGCCTTGCGCGCGGCGGCGTTCTTCGAGCGTCTCGACCAGGCGCCGCAAGGCAGTGGCGGTGTGCTGCAGGTCGTCGGGGATCTCGAGCGTGACGTCGTCGAGCACGGCTTCCACCTCGGCGACCCACAGGCCGTACTTCTGCAGTTCGGTGCTGCGAACGCGAAAGCGCTGCGTACCGACGCATTCGATCTGGAGCAGGCCGCTCTGCGGCGACTCGAACTCGCGAATGACGGCCAGCGTGCCGACGGCGGCGAAGCCCTCCGCGTCGGCGCCGGCCTTGCGTACCTCGCTGCCGTGCGTGAGGCTGACCACGCCGAAGGGCGCGTCGGCCTTGCGGCATTTGCCGATCATGTCCAGGTAGCGCACCTCGAAGATGCGCAAAGGAAGCAGGCCGTCCGGGAACAGGACCGTACCGAGCGGGAACAATGGCAGTGAATGCAGAAGGGGCTGTGTCGTCATCAAAAAACCTTGCATGGCTATCATCGCATTCCGCTCACGACCGCGCCCCATGCTCTACCAGATTCCTTCTTTTCTCCTCGACGTGATCGTCGGCCTGCTCGGCGGCGCCTGCCTGCTGCGCCTTTACATGCAGTACCACCGGGTGCCGTTCGGCAATCCGCTCGGGCGCTTCGTGTTCGCAGTCACCGACTGGATCGTGCTGCCGCTGCGGCGCATCGTGCCGACGGTCAAGCGCTGGGACCTGTCGAGTCTGATCGCCGCCTGGCTGCTGGTGATGGTGAAGTTCCTGCTGCTGTGGTTGCTGATCGGCAACCTGGGGCGCATCGTCACCCTGCCGCTGGTGTCGCTGGTGGGTTTACTGCAGCTCGCGGTTTCAGGGCTGACCGCGTTGCTGGTGGTCTATGCCGTGCTGTCATGGATTCCAAGCGCATCGCCGATGCTGCTGGACCTGATCTCCCGGCTGGCCGAACCGCTGGTGCGCCCGTTCCGCCGCTTCATTCCGCTGATCGGCGGCGTGGACCTGTCGCCGCTGGCCGCCATCGTGGTGCTGCAAGTGATCGCGATCGTGCTGAGCAATCTGCTGGTATTCGCCTATCGATTGACCTTCTGAGGCGAGGCGCCGCCAGAAAAAGGGCCCGGTGTGCATTGCACCCCGGGCCCTTCTTTCGTCGGCTTGTTGCGTGTGGCTTGCTCAGCTCACTGCGTCGGCCGGCTGGCGCAGCAGCATTGCCAGCGTGCTCGCAATCGTCTTGCGCAGTTCGCGGCGGTCGCTGATGAAGTCGATCGCGCCCTTGGTCTGCAGGAACTCGGCGCGCTGGAAGCCTTCCGGCAGGGTCACGCGCACGGTCGACTCGATCACGCGGGGGCCGGCAAAGCCGATCAGCGCCTTGGGTTCGGCAATGACCACGTCGCCCACGAAGGCGAAGCCGGCGCTCACGCCGCCCATGGTCGGGTCGGTCAGCACGCTGATGTAGGGCAGGCCCTTCTTCGCCAGGCGCGTGAGCGCGGCGTTGGTCTTGGCCATTTGCATGAGCGAGAGCAGGCCCTCCTGCATGCGCGCGCCGCCGGTCGCGGTGAAGCAGATGAACGGCACTTTCTGCTCGATGGCAGTCTCGACGCCGCGCACGAAACGCTCGCCGACCACGCTGCCCATGCTGCCGCCCATGAATTCGAACTCGAAGCAGGCCACGACCACGTTGATGCTGTGCACCGAACCGCCCATGACGACCAGTGCATCGGTCTCGCCGGTGTTCTCCAGCGCTTCCTTGAGCCGCTCGGGGTACTTGCGGCTGTCCTTGAACTTGAGGGCGTCGACCGGGAGCACTTCCTGGCCGACTTCGTAGCGTCCCTCGGCATCGAGGAAAGCATCCAGCCGCGGGCGGGCGCCGATGCGGTGGTGGTGGCTGCAGCTCGGGCAGACGTTCTGGTTGTGTTCCAGATCGGTCTTGTAGAGCACCGTCTCGCAGGCCGGGCATTTGATCCACAGGCCCTCGGGCACCTGGCGGCGCTCGGCAGGGTCGGTTTGTGCGATCTTGGCGGGTAGCAGTTTTTCAAGCCAGCTCATAGGACTCCGGAATTAGCTCCCCTCTCCTTGGGGGAGAGGGGTTGGGGTGAGGGCAGGCCAGATTATCGGCCAGCCGCATTCTTGGGGGTAGCCGCCGGCAGGGCGTCCAGCGCCTCGCGGATGCCGGCGAGGAATTCGCGCACCGCGGGCACCACCTTCTCGCGCGGTTGCCCGTCGATCAGCTGGATGATCTTGGTGCCGATCACGACGGCATCCGCCGCCGAACCGACCGCCTGCGCGGTGCGCGCGTCGCGGATGCCGAAGCCCACGCCCACCGGGATGCTCACATGCTGGCGGATGCGCGGGATCATCTGGCCGACCGCCTCGGTATCGAGGTGGCCCGCGCCGGTCACGCCCTTGAGCGACACGTAGTAGACATAACCGCTCGCGATGCGTGCGACCTGCGCCATGCGCTCGTCGGTGCTCGTGGGCGCCAGCAGGAAGATCAGGTCGATGTTCGCGGCCTTCAGGTCCGCGGCGAAGGCCTCGCATTCTTCAGGCGGATAGTCGACCACCAGCAGGCCGTCGACGCCGGCGGCCGACGCATCGCGGATGAAGGCGTGCTTGCCGTGCACGAGGTCGTAGCGCTCGACCGGGTTCGCGTAGCCCATCAGCACCACGGGCGTGGTCGCGTCCTTCTGGCGGAAGTCGGCCACGAGCGCAAGCACCTGCTTCATGCCGACGCCCAGTGCCAGCGCGGCTTCGCCGGCTTTCTGGATCACGGGGCCGTCGGCCATTGGGTCGGAAAAAGGCACGCCCAGCTCGATCACGTCGGCGCCCGCCTCGACCATACCGTGCATCAGCTCGGGCGTGATGTCGGCAAAGGGGAAGCCGGCGGTGACGTACGGAATCAGTGCCTTGCGGCCCTGCGATTGAAGCGTCTTGAAGGTGGCCGAGATGCGGCTCGTGCGGCTCATCACTTGCCTCCCTTCACGCTCAGCCCGCGCATCGAGGGGCGGTCGTAGAAATCGACGCCCGACAGGTCGGCCACGGTGCCGATGTCCTTGTCGCCGCGGCCCGAGAGGTTCACCAGGATCGACTGGTCGGGGCGCATGGTTTTGGCGAGCTTCAGCGCGTAGGCCACGGCGTGGCTGGATTCGAGCGCGGGAATGATGCCCTCCGTTCGACACAGGTAGTGAAAGGCTTCGAGCGCCTCGACGTCGGTGACGCCCACGTACTCGGCGCGTCCGATGTCGGCCAGGTACGCGTGCTCGGGGCCCACGCCCGGGTAGTCGAGGCCGGCGCTGATGCTGTGGGTCTCGGTGATCTGGCCGTCTTCGCTCTGCAGCAGGTAGGTGCGGTTGCCGTGCAACACGCCAGGGCTGCCGCGCAGGATCGAGGCCGCATGCTTGCCGCTGTCCAGGCCTTCGCCCGCCGCTTCCACGCCGATGAGCCGGGTGTTGGCGAACGGAATGTAGGGATGGAAGATGCCGATCGCATTGCTGCCGCCGCCCACGCAGGCGACCACCACGTCGGGCTGCTTGCCCTCGGCTTCGCCGGTAATGCCGTCGGCCGCCAGCATGGCGGGCATCTGGTCGATGCACTCGGTGCCGATCACGCTCTGGAAGTCGCGCACCATCATCGGATAGGGATGAGGACCGGCCACGGTGCCGATGATGTAGAAGGTGTTTTCCACATTCGTGACCCAGTCGCGCATCGCTTCATTGAGTGCGTCTTTCAGCGTCTTGCTGCCCGATTCGACCGGCACCACTGTGGCGCCGAGCAGGTTCATGCGGTAGACATTCGGGCTCTGGCGCTTCACGTCCTGGCTGCCCATGTAGACCACGCATTCGAGGCCGTAGCGCGCACAGATGGTGGCGGTGGCCACGCCGTGCTGGCCGGCGCCGGTCTCGGCGATTACACGGGGCTTGCCCATGCGGCGCGCGAGCATCGCTTGGCCGATCACGTTGTTGATCTTGTGGGCGCCGGTGTGGTTGAGGTCTTCGCGCTTGAGGTAGATCTGCGCGCCGCCCATTTCGCGGCTGGTGCGGGCGGCGTGGTAGATCGGCGAGGGGCGCCCCACGAAGTGCTTGAGCTCGTAGTGGAATTCGGCGAGGAACGCCGGATCGTTCTTGAACTTGGCGTACGCGTCGCGCAGTTCGTTGATCGCGTGGGTGAGCGTTTCGCTCGCGAAAGTGCCGCCGTAGTTGCCGAAGTGGCCGGTGGCGTCGGGTTGCTGGTAGTCCTGGAAATTGCTTTGCATGGTTCTCGATCGTTGGGCCGCAGCCCGAATGACGATCGGGTGCGGCGGCTAACTGGTGAAGGACGAGGCGTCTGCCGCTCTCACTGCGGCGACGAACTGCCGGATCTTTCCGGCGTCCTTCAGGCCCTTGTTCCCGGGACCGTCGATTTCGACGCCCGAGCTCACATCAACGGACAGCGTCTTGCAGCGCGTCCGCAGGATGCGAATGCCATCGCTCACGTTTGCAGGTGTGAGCCCACCACTCAAGACGAGGTGAGCGTCGACGGCGGGTGGAAGAAGTGACCAATCGAAAGCCTTGCCGCCACCGCCATAACCTTCGACATGGGCGTCGAGCAGGATGGCCTGGGCGTGGGAGTAATCGGACGCGTATTTTACGAGCTCGAAGCCGGCGCCGGCAGCCCCCAGCGGAATCCGGGCGGCGCGCATGTACCGAAAGCGGTCCGGGCCGGTGGCTTCCTCGCACTGTTCGGGTGTTTCCTCCCCGTGGAATTGCGCGATGGCGCCCTTCACGCGGGCGAGCGATGCTATGACTTTGGGAGCATCTTCGTTCACGAACAGCAGCACCGGCGTGATGAACGGGGGCAGGCATGAAGCAAGTTCGGCGGCGCGATCGGCCGTCACGGCACGGGGACTTTTGGCGTAGAGCACGAAACCGATGGCGTCGACGCCGGCTTCGACAGCGGCATCCACGTCAGCCTCACGCGTGAGGCCACAGATCTTGATGCGGGTGCGGGGAGGCGATGACGTCATGGCGGGCCATCATAAGGAGCACCCCCGGCCTGCAGCGTGGCCTCGGCCGGCAGACCCCACTTGGCGTCGTACAACGGGCCGAGGAAGTACAGGCCGTCCGCCGAAAACGTGGGCGCCGCGACCTTGCGGCTGCGTGCTTCGAGCACCTCGGCGATCCACTCGGGCCGCTCGTCGCCGCGGCCGATACGCACGAGGCAGCCCATCAGATTGCGAATCATGTGGTGCAGGAAGGCGTCGGCCTCGAACTCGAAGTGCCAGCGGCAGCGCTCGCCTTCGCCGACGCGCGTGATCTCGATGCGGCGCAGATTCTTCACCGGCGACTTGGCCTGGCAGGCCGAGGCGCGGAACGAGCTGAAGTCATGCGTGCCGATGAGCACGGCGGCGGCTTGGCGCATCGCATCGCCGTCGAGCGGATGCATCGACCAGCCGACCCGGCCCGAATCCAGGCTCGGCCGCACCGGCGATTGCGACAGCACATAGAGGTAGCGGCGCGCCAGCGCACTGGCGCGGCAATGGAATTCGTCGGGCACCGGCTGGGCCCACTGCACCGCGATGTCGTCGGGCAGGAAGCGGTTGGTGCCGCGCATCCAGGAGAAGGGTTCGCGTTCGACTTCGGTGTCGAAGTGCACCACCTGCATGAGGGCGTGCACGCCGGCATCGGTGCGGCCGGCGCACAGCGTGCCGATGCGCCCAGACGGGTCCGCGGCGAACTTTGCGAGGGCGGCCTCCAGCTTGTCCTGCACCGTGCGGCCCGAGCGCTGGCTTTGCCAGCCCTCGTACGCCTGGCCGTTGTAGCGGATGCCGAGCGCCAGCCTCACGAATTCAGGAACACCAACGGCAAGCTCAGCGCAGTTCCGCGAGCAGTTGCTTGGCTTGCGACTTGAGGTCGCCGGCGCTTTCGGCTTCGACTTCCTCGACCAGCGAGCGGGCGCCTTCGACGTCGCCGATGGCTTGCAGTTCGCGAGCGAGCGAAAGCTTGACGGCGTGCGGGCTGTCTTCGCCTTCGTCATCGAGCGAACTGGAGACGGTCCGTGCGGTGTCGGGGGCGTTGCCGGCCGGGCGGGTCGGAAGGCCTGCCAGCGCGCTCATGTCGAACTCGATGAAGCCCGAGTCGGCAGGCAACGGATCGCGCAGCATGGCCGGACGCGTGTTGTGATGCGCCGCATCGCTCAGGCTCGTCGGCCGGGTGTCGGGGGTCAGTGCGCCGGGGGCGGTGTCGAAATCGTTCTCGAGGTCGACAGGCGTCGCCAGGTGAGCGTTGGACAGCGGCGCGGCGGGGCGTGCTGCGACCGGCGCGGGGGCGTAGGCCGACTTGGGCAGGCTGGCGCCGACGGGCGCATGGCTCAGCGGTGCCGGCTGGCTCAGGTCCAGGTCGAAGTCCAGCGGTGCGACCGAGGGCACGAAGGCTGGCGGCGGTGCCACGGCAACCGGCGGTGCGACGGGGGCGGGTGCGGCGACCACCGGCTTGGCTGCGGCGGCCAGTGCGCCAGCGAAGGCAGCCGTTTCAGCCTGGCTTGCACCGCGCGGCGAACCGGATTCGTACAGCGGATTGCCCGGGTCGAGATCCTTGCCCATGTCGACCACGCGGCTCCAGTCGGAGCCCGTGCCGCCGGTCAGCTTGTGCACTTCGGTGGCCAGGCCTTCGTAGGCCCGCACGTCGCGGCGCTTGGCGTGGATCTCGAGCAGCTTGAGATGGATGGCGGTGCGGTCGGGGTTCAGGCGCAGGGCTTCGCGCAGAATTTCCTCGGCCTGCAGGTCGCGGCCGTAGGCCAGGTAGACGTCCGCTTCGGCCACGGGGTCGACATCGCCTGCATCCAGCTGGCTCGGCGAGTACGACAGCGACGAAACGGTGGAGTCGCCGCGATGCTTGGTGTCGACCGATTCGCCACCGCTGGCGCCGAAGAACGAATCCTTCGGGATGCGGCTTTCAAGGAACACGCTTTCGCTCATTTCCTCGCGCCGACGGCCAAGCACGCGGTAGAGCAGGAAACCGATCAGCAAGGCGATCAGCGCGGCACCGGCGAGCATCAGCGGGTTGTCGAGCAGTTCGTCCAGGAAGCTGCGTTCGGGCGGCGGCGGGGGCGCGGCCTTGACCACCGGCTTCGGTGCCACGGCTGGCGCGGCGACTGCAGCGCTGGCTGCTGCGGCGGGAACGCCAGCGGCTTCTGTAGCGGCAACGGCAGGCGCATCGGTTGCGGCGGGCGCTGCGGCGGCGGGTGTGCCCGCAACGGGTGCGGACGTCGGTGCTTCGGTTGCAGGCGTGGGGCTGACGGCCGCAGCCGGAGCGGCCGCAACGGCGGGCGCCGGTGCCGGAACCGGCGCTGCGGCAGGGGCTGCCGCAGGGGAGGTCGTGGCCGAGGCCGGCGTCGGAACGGAAATGGCGGGCACTGCAGGCGCCGCGGCTGCGGGCGCCGATGCACCGGTGCCGGCGCCAGACTTGAGCTTGTTCAGGTCGCTGATGTTCTTGGAGAGCTCCGCCACGCGGTTGCTGCTCTCCTGCGCCTGACGGGCCTGTGCGACCTTTTCGTCGGCGGCCCGGGTGGAGGCGCTGCCTTGCGAAATGGTGAGCTTGTCGGGCGCGCTGGCGGCTGCATTGCGGTCTTCGACATTGGCTTGCAGCTTGCCCGAGGCGTTGCGGCCGGCGGCGGCGACGTTCGACGTCGGTGCGTTCTCGGCCAGTCGCCGACGGTAGTTGCTGAAGTCGCGGCTTTGGGCGGTGACCGTGCGGCGCGCTTCCGCGGCGGGAACGGCGTTGGCTTCGGCGGAGCCCGGCAGGTCGAGCACGGCGCCGGCCTTCATGCGGTTGACGTTGCCGCCAATGAACGCGTCGGGGTTGGCGAGCAACAGCGCCACCAGCATCTGGTCGAGCGACACATCGGCCGGCTTGTAGGCGCCGGCGATCTTGCTGGCGGTGTCGCCGCGCTGCACGGTGACCTGTTCGCCGCCGCCGCTGGCGGCACGCGCCGGGGCAGCCGCAGGCGCGGGAGATGCCGCCGGTGCGGGCGCTCTCGCAACGGGGGCCGCAGGTGCAGCAGACGCTGCCGCATTGGCTGCCGCCTCGCGGCGGGCGCGGGCTGCGGCCACGGCAGGGCGTTCGACCGGTGTGCTGATCTGGGGAGCGATGGGCACCGCAGTTGCCGCCGCCTGGCGCGTGGCCGGCGGATCCAGCAGCACGGTGTAGTCGCGCACGATGCGGCCCGAGGCGCCGTTGGCTTCGAGCAGCAGGTCGACGAAGGGATCGTTGAGCGGCCGGCTGCCGTTCAGGCGCACGACATACTGGCCGCCCGCGCGGCGTTGCAGCGTGGCCTTGACGTCGCTCAGTGCCGAGTTGTACGGGACGCCCGCGTTCTTGAAGGCTTCGGCCGTGGCGATGTTGATCTTCAGACCGTCCGCTTCGGCGGCGGCGAGTTCGGTCACGTCGATCTCGGCGCGCAGCGGCTCGCCCAGCGCCGATTGCACCTTCAGTTGTCCCAGCGTGAAGGCGCTGGCGTCGGTGCCGGCGATGCCCAGGGCCACAACAGCCGCCGCACCCAGGATGGAAAGGCGCCAACCGTTGGACGGGTGAGAGGGGCGAGCGGCCGATGGGCTGGCCGCGGGCAACAGATGTCTTGTCATGCTGATAGGGGGCGGCTCAGGCCCAGAATTTGTAAGAGGACGTTAGCACCATCCCCCCGGACTGACAAGGCAATGCGCCTGTTCTACCCAGTGCGCGCATACTTACGATCACACTTTTCGTTGCTTATTGGCAACAATTGCGCTTTCCGGGACCTGAGCAATCCGCATCAGGCTTCCAGCAGGATGCGCAGCATGCGGCGCAGCGGCTCGGCGGCACCCCACAGCAGTTGATCGCCGATGGTGAAGGCGCCGACGTATTCGGGGCCCATCTCCAGCTTGCGGATGCGGCCGACCGGGATGTTCATGGTGCCCGTCACGGCCACCGGCGTGAGGTCCTTGAGGGTGGCTTCGCGGGTGTTCGGCACCACGCTGGCCCAGGGGTTGTCGGCGGCGATCATCGCTTCGATGTCGGCCATGGGCACGTCCTTCCTGAGCTTGAAGGTCAGTGCCTGGCTGTGGCAGCGCATGGCGCCGATGCGCACGCAGAAACCGTCGACCGGCACGGCGGCGGTGCCGAAGCCCGCGCCCTGGCCGAGGATCTTGTTGGTTTCGGCGCCGGCCTTCCACTCTTCCTTGGACATCCCGTCGCCCAGGTCCTTGTCGATCCAGGGGATCAGCGAGCCGCCCAGCGGTGCGCCGAAGTTGGCCGTTTCGGCGGCGCTCAGGTTCTGCTGCTTGTGCAGCACCTTGCGGTCGATTTCGAGGATGGCCGACTTCGGGTCGTCCAGCAGCGCGCGCACTTCGGCGTTGATCGTGCCGAACTGGGTCAGCAGTTCGCGCATGTGCTGCGCGCCGCCGCCCGAGGCCGCCTGATAGGTCATGCTGGTCATCCACTCGACCAGGCCGGCCTTGTAGAGGGCGCCCACGCCCATGAGCATGCAGCTCACGGTGCAGTTGCCGCCGATCCAGTTCTTGCCGCCGTTGGTGAGCGCGTTCTGGATCACCGGGAGGTTGACCGGGTCCAGCACGATGACCGCGTCGTCCTGCATGCGCAGGGTGGAGGCGGCGTCGATCCAGTGGCCGGTCCAGCCGGCAGCGCGCAGCTTGGGGAAGACTTCGCTGGTGTAGTCGCCGCCCTGGCAGGTGATGACGATGTCGCACTTCTTCAGGGCGTCGATGTCGTTCGCATCCTTCAGCGCGGTTTCGTTCTTGGCCATCGCAGGGGCCTTGCCGCCGGCGTTGGAGGTCGAGAAGAAGACCGGTTCGATGAGGCCGAAGTCGCCTTCGGCCTGCATGCGGTCCATCAGGACCGAGCCGACCATGCCGCGCCAGCCTACGAGGCCGACCAGAGGTTGAGATGCGTTCGCCATTTCAGTTTGCCCTTATGAAAAGATAAATAACTTTGTGGGACAGACCAGGATTGCGAAGCAATCTGCTCTGTCCCCAACTGATCAAGTTTCTCTTTTGCCCGACTCGTCGAGCCGGGGAGGGGCGTGACGAAGCGGGCTGCGGTTAGCCGGTAATCGTCTTTTTGGTGATTGCTGCAACGACCGCGTCGCCCATTTCGCGGGTGCCGACGCGCTTCGTACCTTCTGACCAGATGTCACCCGTGCGCAGCCCGGAGGCGAGCACGTCCTTGACCGCCGACTCGATACGGTCGGCAGCTTCGGGTTGGTTGAGTGAAAAGCGGAGCATCATGGCAGCGGACAGGATTGTAGCCAAAGGATTCGCAACCCCTTTGCCTGCAATGTCTGGCGCGCTGCCGTGGCTGGGCTCGTACAGGCCCTGGTTGCTCGAATTGAGCGACGCCGAGGGCAGCATGCCGATGGAGCCGGTGAGCATCGCGGCCTCGTCCGAGAGGATGTCGCCGAACATGTTGCCGGTGACCACCACGTCGAACTTCTTGGGCGCCTTCACAAGCTGCATGGCCGCGTTGTCGACGTACATGTGGTCGAGTTCGACGTCCGGGTACTCCTTGCCGACCTCGGTCACGATGTCCTTCCAGAACTGGAAGGTCTCCAGCACGTTGGCCTTGTCCACGCTGGTCACGCGCTTGCTGCGCTTGCGCGCCGCTTCGAAAGCCACGCGGGCGATGCGCTCGACCTCGGGGCGCGAGTAGCGCATCGTGTCGAAAGCTTCTTCCGCGCCCGGAAAGTGCCCGTCCACCGCCGTGCGGCGGCCGCGCGGCTGGCCGAAGTAGATGTCGCCGGTCAGCTCGCGAATGATGAGGATGTCCAGGCCCGCGATCAGCTCGGGCTTCAGGCTCGAGGCGTCCACCAGCTGCTCGTAGCAGATCGCCGGGCGGAAATTCGCGAACAGCCCCAGGTTCTTGCGCAGCCCCAGGATCGCCTGCTCGGGGCGCAGCGGACGGTCGAGCTTGTCGTACTTCCAGTCGCCCACCGCGCCGAACAGCACCGCGTCGGATTCCTTGGCGAGCTTGAGCGTGGCTTCGGGCAGCGGATGGCCGTGCGCCTCGTAGGCCGCGCCGCCGACCAGCGCCGACTCCATCTCGAACTTCAGGTCGAGCACGTCGAGCACCTTGACGGCTTCCGCCACGATTTCGGTGCCGATGCCGTCACCCGGGAGAACTGCGATTTTCATAAGTTGGTCTGAGGTTTGAATACGGAAATGATGCGGGCGATCACGAGATCATCGTGTGCGCGAGCCAGGGCTTCTGCGCCAGGCGCTCGGTCTCGAAGGCCTTGATCTTGTCCTTGTGGCGCAGCGTGAGGCCGATGTCGTCCAGCCCGTTGATCAGGCAGTACTTGCGGAAGGCCTGCACGTCGAACGCGAGCTCGCCGCCGTCCGGCTTCACGACCACCTGGCGCTCCAGGTCGATGGTCAGCGAATAGCCCGGGAAGGCGAGAGCCTCGTCGAACAGTTGTGCGACCTGCGCCTCGCTCAGCACGATCGGCAGCAGGCCGTTCTTGAAGCTGTTGTTGAAGAAGATGTCCGCATAGCTCGGCGCGATGATTGCGCGAAAGCCGTACTGGTCCAGCGCCCACGGCGCGTGTTCGCGCGACGAGCCGCAGCCGAAGTTCTTGCGCGCCAGCAGCACCGAGGCGCCCGCGTAGCGCGGCTGGTTCAGCACGAAGTCGGGGTTGGGCTTGCGGCTGGCCGGGTCCTGGCCCGGGAAGCCGGCGTCCAGGTAGCGCCACTCGTCGAACAGGTTCACGCCGAAGCCGGTCTTCTTGATCGACTTGAGGAACTGCTTGGGAATGATCGCGTCGGTGTCGACGTTCTCGCGGTCCATGGGGGCCACGAGGCCTTTGTGCACGGTGAATTTCTGCATGTGATGTCTCCAGATCAGGCGAAGGTGCGCACGTCGACGAAGTGGCCGTGCACGGCGGCGGCGGCGGCCATTGCGGGGCTCACGAGGTGGGTGCGGCCACCCGCGCCCTGGCGGCCTTCGAAGTTGCGGTTCGAGGTCGATGCGCAGCGCTCGCCCGGCTCCAGCCGGTCGGCGTTCATCGCCAGGCACATCGAGCAGCCGGGCTCGCGCCATTCGAAGCCCGCCGCCTTGAAGATCACATCCAGCCCTTCGCGCTCGGCCTGTTCCTTCACCACGCCCGAGCCGGGCACCACCATCGCGAGCTTGACGTTCTTGGCGACCTTCTGGCCGAGCTTCTTCACCACCGCGGCGGCTTCGCGCATGTCCTCGATGCGGCTGTTGGTGCACGAGCCGATGAACACCTTGTCGATGAAGATGTCGTTCATGGCCTTGTTGGGCTCCAGGCCCATGTAGACCAGCGCGCGCTCGATGGCGCCGCGCTTGTTGGCGTCCTTTTCCTTGTCGGGATCGGGCACGCGGCCGTTGATGTCGACCACCATCTCCGGCGAGGTGCCCCAGGTGACCTGCGGCGGGATCTGCGCGGCGTCGAGCTCGACCACGGCGTCGAAGTTCGCGCCGGGGTCCGACTGCAGCGTGCGCCAGTAGGCTGCGGCCTGGTCCCATTCCACGCCGCTGGGCGCGAGCGGGCGGCCCTTGATGTAGCTGATGGTCTTTTCGTCGACCGCGACCAGCCCCGCGCGCGCGCCGGCCTCGATGGCCATGTTGCAGACCGTCATGCGGCCTTCCATGCTCAGGTCGCGAATCGCCGAGCCCGCGAACTCGATGGTGTAGCCCGTGCCGCCGGCGGTGCCGATCTTGCCGATGATGGCCAGCACGATGTCCTTGGCGGTGCAGCCCAAAGGCAGCTTGCCATCGACCTTCACGAGCATGTTCTTCGCCTTCTTGCCCAGCAACGTCTGCGTGGCCATGACGTGCTCGACCTCGCTGGTGCCGATGCCGTGCGCCAGCGCACCGAACGCGCCGTGCGTGGAGGTGTGCGAGTCGCCGCAGACCACGGTCATGCCCGGCAGCGTCGCGCCCGACTCGGGGCCGATCACATGCACGATGCCCTGGCGCTTGCTCAGGAACGGAAAGAAGGCGGCGGCGCCGAATTCGGCGATGTTCTTGTCCAGCGTGGTGACCTGTTCCTTGCTGGTCGGGTCGGCGATGCCTTCATAGCCGCGCTCCCAGCCGGTGGTCGGCGTGTTGTGGTCGGCCGTGGCCACCACCGAACTGATGCGCCACAGCTTGCGGCCCGCTTCGCGCAGGCCCTCGAAGGCTTGCGGGCTGGTGACTTCATGCACCAGGTGGCGGTCGATGTAGAGGATCGCGGTGCCGTCTTCCTCGGTGTGGACGACGTGTTCGTCCCAGATCTTGTCGTAGAGCGTGCGTGCCATGTCGGTCTCTTGTCTTTCGTGGGGAAATGGATTGTCTGTCTATGCGGCCCGGGCCGCGAGTTGTTCGACGGCGTCCGACGAATCGGCCGCCGCGTGCAGGTGATTCACCAGCGTGCGCGCCGCCACCGGCAGGGTGGAGAAGTCGCGCGCCACCAGGCGGATTTCGCGCGCCGCCCAGTCGTCGCTGAGCGTCACGCTCACAAGGCCCCGGCCGATGCCGTTCTGCATGAGCTCGAAGGCGCGCTGCGGCATCACGCCGATGCCCAGGCCGTTCTCGATCATTCGGCACATGGCGTCCAGGCCGGTGACGTGGATGCGCAGCTTGACGCTGCGGCCGGCGTTCAGCGCCGCCTCGTGCATTGCGACGTAGATCGAGCTGTTGGTGTGCAGGCCCACGTGGTCGAAGGCCAGCGAGTCGACGAAGTCGATGGACTCCTGCGCGGCCAGCGCGTGCCCCCTGGGAACGATCAGCGCGAGGTGGTCGTGCCGGTACGACAGGCTTTGCAACTCGCCCGCGCCGCCGGCCACGTGGCACACGCCCAGGTCGGCCGCACCTTCCTGCACCGCGCGGATCACCTCGCTGCTCAGGTGCTCCTCGAGGTCGATCTTGATGGCTTCATGCGCCTGGGTGAACACGCCCAGGTCCTCCGGCAGGAACTGCACGATGGCCGAGATGTTGGCGTGCACCCGCACGTGGCCGCGCACGCCGTCGGCGTATTCGCTGAGTTCGCCCTGCATCTTCTCCAGGCTGTAGAGCACCGAGCGGGCGTGGTGCAAGAGGCTTTCGCCTGCGGGCGTGAGGTCCACGCCGCGCGCGTGGCGGTAAAGGAGGGTGGTGCCGAGCGTGGCCTCGAGGTCCGACAGCCGCTTGCTGATGGCCGACGCCGCGATGAATTCGCGCTCCGCCGCGCGCCCGATGCTGCCCAGTTCGCACACGGCGACGAACAACTGCAACGACGTGAGGTCGATGCGGCGGGCGAAGTTGCGTTCTGAAGTGTTCATCGGGGTGGGCATCGCCAGTGGCGATGGGAGGACGCATTTTCTCTCTATTTTTCATGTCAAGACATCTCTATCTGAGATGGCTGAACTGTCTGGCGGCGATGACATGAAGTGGGAATCACGCAACGTTTAAGTATTTATCGCTAATTCGGGTGATGTTCGATTTTTGTTACGCAACGTAATCTGGAGCACAGCAAATGTTTACCAAGTAACCAATAAGTCCCCATGAATATCTTTTTTCGCAGCCTCTGGAATAACTCGCTCGGTGCCTGGGTGGCCGTCTCGGAAATTGCCGCGGCGCGGGGGAAGCCCCAGCGTTCGTCCCGCGGCGCCACGGCGGCGGACGGTGAGCGCGATGGCTGCACGCCGTTCCGGCTGAGCGGCCTGATGGCTGCGGTGGTCATGACGATGGCTGGGGCGGGGCTCGCGGTGCCCGCTTCCGCGCAGAACCTGGTCATCGGCACCGTCGGCGCGGGCGGCGCCGGCGTCAACGCCGGCAAGGCGGGCGGGGCCGGCAGCATCGGCGGGGGCGGTGGTGGCGGCAGCGGCGGTGGCGGCGCAGGCGGCGGCGGCGGCGGGTTCGGCGCCGGCGGCGGTGGTGCAGGGTTCACGTTCGGCGCCAACAGCGGCGGCGCGGGCGGCGTTGCGAACGGCGCCGGGGCGGACGGTGGGTCGGACTTCAACGGCAATGCCGGCGCAGGCAACAACGGCGGCAGCGCCGGTACCGGCGGCGTGGGTGGGGCCGCGCTGGTGGGAACGGCCAACGGCACCTTGTCCGGCGGAACGACCACGCGCACCATCGCGAACGGCAACACCACGATCACCGGCTCTCTTGCTGTGGGCGGCAGCGGCGGTGGCGGCGGGGGCGGCGGCGGCTTCAACGGCGGGGGCAACGGGACCGCCGGTGGCGCCGGCGTTCTCAACGTCAGCGGCGGCACGACGAGCATCGCGGGCGCGTTGTTGATCGGCGGCTCGGGCGGCGGCGGTGCCGGTGGCACGGGCAACGGCCCTGGCGGCAACGGCGGGGCGGGTGGCACCGGGCAGTTCACGCTGTCGGGCGGCAACCTGTCGGCCGGCCGCATCATCGTGGGCGGTTCGAACGGCGGCAACGGCAGCGGGCGCGGAGGCACGGGAGGCACGGGCGGCGCCGGAACGCTGACCATCACCGCCGGCAGCCTGACCGCGACCGGCGGCATCATGCTCAACGGCAGCGGCCGTCTCGTGTACAACGGCAGCGGCTCTCTGACGGGGGCTTACAACATTTCGGGCGCCGGTTCGGTCACGCAATCGGGTTCGGGCACCACGACGCTGTCCGGCGCCAACACCTACACCGGCGGCACCACCATCAGCGGCGGCACCCTCCAGGTGGCGTCCGATGCGAACCTGGGCGGAGCGACCGGCTCGCTCACGTTCAACAACGGCGGCACGCTGCGTTCAAGTGCAGGGCTGACCAGCGCGCGCAACGTGACGCTGACGGGCAACGGCTCCATCACCACCGCGAACGGTGCGCTGGCGATGAACGGGGTGTTCGGCGGTAACGGCAGCCTGACCGTGAACGCCGGGGCGAATGCCATCACCATGACCAACGGCGCCAACAACTTCGGCGGCACCGTGAACCTGACGGGTGGCACGACGCAAATCACCGACGCAACCGCCCTGACGCTCGGCACGCTCAACACGGGCGCACTGACCGTCAACAGCAGCGGCGCGCTGAACCTGGGCACCGGCACCGTGGGATCCTTGACCGCCAACAGCAACGGCGGAAATGTCAGTCAGGGCGGGCCGCTGACCGTCACGGGCGCGGGTTCGATCAACGCCGGCGCCGGCAGCATCACGCTGGACAACCCGGCCAACAACTTCGTCGGCGCGCTTTCGCTGACAGGCGGCACGACGTCGATCAGGGATACGAACCTGTTGACGCTCGGCACGATCAGCACGGGCGCGTTGACGGTTGTAAGCAATGGCACGTTGAACCTGGGCAGCGGCACTGCGACGTCGTTGTCTGCCACCAGCACCAACGCGGCCATCACGCAGACCGGCGGGCTGAACGTGACCGGCACCAGCAGGCTGGAGGCTGGAAGCGCCGACATCGCGCTGACCCAGGCCACCAACAAGTTCGGCGGCGCAGTCGGCTTTACCGGCCGCAATGTGGCCCTCACGAACAGCACCGGGCTGGTACTGGGTGCCGGAACCGCGACCGGCGCGTTTGCAGCCACTGCCGCAGGCGACATCACGCAGACCGCCGCGCTGGTTGTTGCCGGCACCAGCACGTTGAACGCAGGCAACGCCGACATCCTGTTGACGCAGGCCACCAACAAATTGACCGGCGCGGTTGTCGCCAACGGCCGCAACGTGGCGCTCACCAACACCGTTGGATTGACGCTGGGCGCAAGCACGATCACCGGCACGCTGTCGGCCACCGCTGTGGGTGAGATCCAACAGACCGGTGCACTGAATGTCACGGGCACCAGCACGCTGAACGCGGGCGCTGCCGACATCACGTTGGCTCAGGCGACGAACAAGTTCGGCGGCGCTGTATCGGCCAACGGCCGCAACGTTGCGATCACGAGCGGCGGCGCCCTGGCGCTGGGCACCAGCGCGATCACAGGCACGCTGGCGGCCACTGCCGCAGGCGCCATCACGCAGACCGGCGCATTGAGCGTCGCGGGCGCCAGTACGCTGAACGCCGGGTCCGCCGACATCACGTTGACCCAGGCGACCAACAAGTTCACCGGGGCGGTCGCTACAAACGGCCGCAACGTGTCGCTCACGAACGGCACCGCACTGGTGCTGGGCACCGGCACGATCGCCGGCACGCTGGCGGCCACCGCCACGGGTGCGATCACACAGACCGGCGCGCTCACCGTTGCCGGCGCGGCCACCGTCAATGCGGGCGCCAATGCCATCACGCTGCTGAACGCGAACAACGACTTCGGCGGCATCTTGAACCTGACCGGCGGCGCGACGCAGGTCAACGATGTGAACGGCCTCACGCTCGGCAGCCTCGGCACAGGCGCGTTGACCGTCACGAGCCACGGCGCGCTGGGCCTGGGCAGCGGCACCGCGGCTTCGCTGGACGCGACCAGCAACAACGGCACCATCACGCAGACCGGCGCGCTGGTCATCGCCGGCACCAGCAAGCTGACCGCGGGCACCGGCGCGGTCGCCCTCGACAACGGCGCCAACGACTTCGTCGGCGCCGTGACCGTGTCGGGCAGCAGCATCGCCCTGACCGACGTCAACAACCTGAACGTCGCATCGCTCACCAACGGCACCAACGGCGCCGTGAGCCTTGTCGCAGGCGGCACGCTCACCTTGCCTGCAGCGGCGATCAACACCGGCAATGCTGCGCTGACGCTGGCTGCCAACGGCGGCGCGCTGTCGGTGAACAACGCCCTTGCGGGCGGCGCTGTGTCGCTCACCGCGCGCGACGGCATCACGCTGGGCAGCGACGTGACCGCCTCGGGCGCACTGGCCCTGAACGGCGGCAAGAGCATCACCCAGACCGCAGGCACCATCACTGCTGCCACGCTGACGGGCAGTGCCACCGGCGCGGTGTCGCTGAACAGCGTGGTGAACCAGGTCGGAGCCCTGGGCAACTTCACGGCCAACGGTTTCAGCCTCGCAACCTCGTCCGCGCTGGCGATCAACGGCAATGTGGCCGTGGGCAGCAGCGCCAACTTCAATTCGGGCGGCGCCATCACGCAAGGCGCGGGCAGCGTCGTGACAGCCGGCACGCTCACGGGCACGTCCGTCGCAGGCACGACGCTCACCGGCGCCAACCAGATCGACACGCTCGGCGCGTTCACGGCCAAGGGCTTCAGCCTCACCAACGGCAAGGCGTTGACCGTGTCCGGCCCGTTGGTCAGCACAGCGGGCGTGGCACTGGCCACGACCGCCGGCAACCTGGCCATCAACAGCACGGTTGGCGGTGCGGGCGTGTCGCTCAACGCGGCAGGGGCCATCACGCAGGGCGCGGGCAGTGTGATCACCGCCACCTCCCTGTCTGGCGCCGCCGCGGGCGACGCCACGCTGGGCGGCGCAAACCAGATCGGTGTGCTGGGCAACTTCAACGCCGCCAACCTGAGCCTGCGAACCGTGCTGGCATTGACCGTCAGCGGCGACGTGGCCGCGGGCAACGTCGCGCTGGACGCCTCGAAGGGCGCGGTCGTCACGGGCAGCATCCAGGCGAGCGGCAGTACCACCATCGCGGCCGGCACTTCGCTGCAGATCGGCAACGGCGGCACCACCGGCACGCTCGCGGGCAATGTCATCGACAACGGCGCGCTCAGCTTCAACCGCAGCGACGCGGTCGGCTTCGCCGGCAACATCGGCGGCACGGGCACGCTCACGCAGGCCGGCCCCGGCACGCTGACGCTCACCGGCATCGCCGACCACACCGGCGGCACCACGGTCGCCGCGGGCAGGCTGCAGATCGGCAACGGCAGCAACAGCGGCAGCATCGCGGGCAACATCACCAACAACAGCGAGCTGGCTTTCAACCGTTCCGATGCGGTGACCTTCGGCGGTGTGGTCGGTGGCTCGGGCAACCTGATCCAGCGCGGGAGCGGCACGCTGAACCTCACCGCCGCCAGCACCTACACCGGGTCGACCTTCGTGGAGGCCGGCACGCTGCGCGTGAACAACGCCACCGGCAGCGCGACCGGCAGCGGCAACGTGTTCGTCAGCAGCGGCGCAACGCTGGGCGGCGCGGGCACCATCGCCGGTGCGGTGAACATCGCCGACGGCGGCATCCTGGCCGCGGGCAACAGCCCCGGCACGTTGAACACCGGCGCGCTGTCGTTCAGCAGCGGCTCGGTGCTGAGCTATGAGCTCGGCCAGGCCGGCGTGCCCGGCGGTGCGCTCAACGACCTGATCAACGTCTCGGGCAACCTCACGTTGGACGGCAGGCTCGACGTGGCGCAGTCCGCGGGCGGCACCTTCGGCCCCGGCCTGTATCGCCTTGTCAACTACACCGGTTCACTGACCGACAACGGGCTGAACGTGGGTACGGTCCCGGGCGGCACGGTCGCGGCCGACCTGTCGGTGCAGACCTCGGTGGCCCAGCAGGTCAACCTGGTGAACCGCGCCGGCTTCAGCCTGAACTTCTGGGACGGCAGCAACGGCGGCGACTACAACAACAGCAAGGTCAACGGCGGCTCGGGCACCTGGCGCGTGGGCGCGCCCGGCGACGGCTGGACCGACATGGACGGCGGCATCAACGCGGCCTGGAAGCAGGACCAGTTCGCCATCTTCGGCGGCACGGCCGGCACGGTGGCGGTCGACAAGTCGGGCGGCACCGTCAGCATCGGCGGCGCGCAGTTCATGGTCGACGGCTACGTGGTCCAGGGCGACGAGCTCAACATCAGCGGCGCCGGCACCGTGGTGCGCGTGGGCGACGGCACGGCCGGCGGCGCGGCCATGACGGCCACCATCAACTCGGCCATCACCGGCACGGGCGGGTTGTCCAAGGAAGACGTGGGCACGCTGGTGCTGGGCGGCGCCAACACCTACTCGGGCGGCACCGCCGTCAAGGCGGGCGTGCTGCAGGGCAACACCACCAGCCTGCAGGGCGACATCGTCAACGACGCGAAGCTCACCTTCGACCAAGCTGTCGATGGCGTCTATGCCGGCACCCTGAGCGGCACCGGCAGCCTGCGCAAGATCGGCGCCGGCGAGCTTCAACTGACAGCCGCCAACAGCTACGGCGGCGGCACGCAGGTCGATGCCGGCACCGTGAACGCCGCGATCACCGGCGCGCTGGGCACCGGCCCGGTGAACGTGGCCAGCGGTGCGGGGCTGGTCTTCAGCGGCGCTGCCGATGCGGGCACCCTGCAGATCACGGCGGCCGCCGCGAACCTGGGCAACGGCGGGTTCGTGCAGTTCAAGGACAACGCATCGGCCGGCAATGCGGCCCTGGTGACGCAGCAGGGCGGCTCGATCGATGTGCGCGACAACGCGACGGCGGGCAACGCCACCATCGAGAACCGCGGCGGCGAGACCACCGTGTGGTTCAACGCAACGGCCGGCAAGGCCCGCATCACCAACTATGCGGGCGGTTCGACCAACTTCCTGGACAACGGCTCGGCCGGCCAGTCCACCCTGGTCAACGAGACGGGCGGCCTGATCGACTTCTTCGACACGGCAAAGGCCGACCAAGCGACCCTGGTGAACAACGCCGGCGGCACGGTGCGCATCAGCAAGCTGGGCGCCGACGGCATCACCGTGGGCTCGATCGAAGGCGCGGGCCGGGTGCTGCTCGGCGCCAAGGCGCTGACCACCGGCGGGCTCAACACCGACACCGAAGTCTCGGGCGTGATCTCGGGCGTGGGCGGCTCGGTGGTGAAGGTCGGCACCGGCGCGCTCACGCTGTCGGGCGCCAACACCTACACGGGCGGCACCGCGCTGCACCAGGGGCGCCTGAACGTCGGCCACAACGAGGCGCTGGGCACCGGCGCGCTGGCCATGGACGACGACACCACGCTGGGCTTCAGCGCCGACGGCCTGAACATCGCCAACGCGATCCAGCTCACGGGGCAGAACGATCCGGTCATCGACACCGGCGCCTTTGCCGGAACCTTGAGCGGCGCGATCAGCGGCGCCGGCTTCATCACCAAGGAAGGCACGGGCACGCTGACGCTCTCGGGCGCCAACACGTACACCGGCGCCACAGCCGTGGCGCAAGGCACCTTGAAGGCCGGCGCTGCCGACACCTTCAGCGCCGGGTCGGCGCACAGCGTGGCGGCGGGCGCGACGCTGGATCTCGCCGGCTTCAACCAGACCGTCAAGTCGCTCGCCAACAGCGGCACGGTCTCGCTCGTGGGCATCGTGCCGGGCACCACGCTCACGGTGAACGGCAACTACGTCGGCAACAACGGCGTGCTGAAGCTGGGCACGGCGCTCAACAGCGGCACCGGACCCTCGGACCGCCTGGTGATCAACGGCGGCGCGGCCAGCGGCAAGACGACGGTGCAGATCGCCAACCTCGGCGGCCTGGGTGCGCGCACCATCGGCAACGGGGTGGAGGTGATCACTGCGCAGAACGGCGCCACCACCACGGCGCAGACGACCAAGGACGCCTTCGCCCTCGCGGGTGGTCATGTCGATGCCGGTGCGTACGAGTACCGCCTGTACGCCGCGGACACCGGTGGCGCCGGTGAAAACTGGTACCTGCGCACCGATCCGGAACCGACCGCGGCCTCGCGCGGCCTGCCCGCCTACCGTGTCGAAGCGGCGCTCTATGCGGCGCTGCCGAGCCAGCTGCGCCAGGGCGACCTTGCGATGCTGGGCGACCTGCGCAAGCGCGTGGGCGACGACGATGTGAAGGGCACGACCCCTGTCACGGCGACGCCGACCGGCTCCGGCCGCCGCGCCTGGGCACGCGTGCTCTCCACCGACATCGACATCCAGCAGGGCGGCACCGTGTCGCCCACCAGCAAGGGCCGCCTGACCGGCTTCCAGGCGGGCACAGACCTGCTGGCCACGCCGAACTGGCGTGCAGGCGTGTATGTCGGCCAGCTCGACGGCGACGCGACCGTCAACGGCCTGGCCAGCGGCGTGAGCAACCTGCGCGTGGGCCGCAACGACCTGCGCAGCCAGTACGTGGGCATCTACGGCACCTACACCGGCGACAGCGGCTTCTACGCCGATGCGGTCGTGCAGTCGGGCCGTCATCGCTACACGGTGCAGCCGAACGCCACCCTCGGCGCCGAAGGCAAGGGCAACAGCCTGCTGGGCTCCATCGAAGTGGGCCAGGCCTTTGCGCTGGGCAGCAGCGGCTGGAGCATCGAGCCTCAGCTGCAGCTGATTCACCAGCACCTGGACCTGGGCAACTCCGCCATCCTCGGCGCGGTGGTCCAGCCGCAGGCCGACAACGGCTGGATCGCGCGCGCAGGCGTGCGGGTGAAGGGCCAGATCGACACCGGCGCCGGCATGCTGCAGCCCTATGGCCGTTTCAACGTCTACAAGACGTCGAGCGGCGCGGACATCGCACGCTTCGTCAACGGTGCGACCACGACCGACATCGCGGCGCCCACCGGCGGCACGAGCACCGAACTGGCGGGCGGCTTCACGCTGTCCTTGAGCGAATCGACCAGCCTTTATGGCGAGGTCGGCAAGCTGTGGGCGTCGGGCGGCAATGCCAAGGTGAAGAGCTCGATCAATGGCTCGCTGGGTGTGCGCGTGAAGTGGTGATGGGAGGGATGGGCTGCTGAAGCCCAAACGAAAAAAGCTGCCTCGCGAGGCAGCTTTTTTTTTGGCCGGCGGCGAGGGCCGAAGCCCCCGCAGCGAACCGGCAATGAACGCTCAGCGAGCCGAGATCGGCTTCACATCACGCTTGGGCGAGCCTTCGAACAGCTGGCGCGGACGGCCGATCTTGTACTCGGGGTCGCCGATCATTTCGTTCAACTGGGCGATCCAGCCGACCGTGCGGGCCAGCGCGAAGATCGCGGTGAACAGCGGCACCGGGATACCGATGGCGCGCTGCACGATGCCCGAGTAGAAGTCGACGTTCGGGTAGAGCTTGCGCGAGACGAAGTACTCGTCTTCGAGGGCGATCTTTTCGAGTTCCTTGGCCAGCTTGAAGAGCGGGTCTTGTTCCAGGCCCAGCTCGGTCAGCACTTCGTTGCAGGTTTCCTGCATCAGCTTGGCGCGCGGGTCGTAGTTCTTGTACACGCGGTGGCCGAAGCCCATGAGCTTGACGTTCGAGTTCTTGTCCTTGACCTTCTTGATGAACTCGCCGATCTTTTCCACGCCGCCTTCACGCTGGATGTCGTACAGCATGTTGAGCGCCGCTTCGTTGGCGCCGCCGTGGGCCGGGCCCCAGAGACAGGCCACGCCGGCTGCAATCGCCGCGAAGGGGTTGGTGCCCGACGAGCCGCACAGGCGCACGGTGGAGGTCGATGCGTTCTGCTCATGGTCCGCGTGCAGGATGAAGATGCGGTCGAGCGCGCGCTCGAGCACCGGGTTCACCTTGTACTCCTCGCACGGCGTCGCGAACATCATGTGCAGGAAGTTGCCCGCATAGCTCAGGTCGTTCTTCGGGTACATGTACGGCTGGCCGATCGTGTACTTGTAGGCCATGGCGACCAGCGTGGGCATCTTCGCGATCAGGCGGATCGCGGCGATCTCGCGGTGCTCGGGATTGTTGATGTCCGTGCTGTCGTGATAGAAGGCCGACAACGCGCCCACCAGGCCGGTCATGATGGCCATCGGATGCGCATCACGGCGGAAGCCACGCAGGAAGAACTGCATCTGCTCGTTCACCATCGTGTGGTTGGTCACGAGCTTGGTGAAGTTGCTCTTCTTGGCCGTGTCCGGCAGTTCGCCGTACAGCAGCAGGTGGCAGGTTTCAAGAAAGTCGCAGTTGGTTGCGAGCTGCTCGATGGGGTAGCCGCGGTACAGCAGCTCGCCCTTGTCGCCGTCGATGTACGTGATGGCCGATTGGCAAGCCGCCGTCGACATGAAGCCCGGGTCGTAGGTGAACATGCCGGTCTGCGCGTACAGCTTGCGGATGTCGATCACATCGGGGCCCACGGTGCCCTTGTAGATCGGCAGTTCGACGCTGTCGCCGCCATTGCTGAACGACAGCGTGGCCTTGGTATCGGATGCTTTCATTTCGGTTTACTTTCAGAGGTGGATTCAGGACGAAGGAGAGATTGCGGGACGCTGGGCGCCGTCGGTGCGCATCAACTGCAGCAATGCGACCACCTCGGCGCCGGCCCATTCGGGCTCGGGCTCCTTCCTGCGCAGCAAAAGGTCGAGGAGGTCGTTGTCCGACAGGTCCATCAATGTCTCCATCGCTCCCGCCTGACCGTTGGTCATGTGGGATTCGTGCCGCTCGAAGAAGCGGGCGATGAACAGGTCGTTCTCGAGCAGGCCGCGCCGGCAACGCCATTTCAGCTTGCTCAGCGCACGTTCGCTGAGTGGCTGCTGGAGTTCGTCGGCGGTTTGCATGGGGTGATTTCTCGAGGAAGGATCAGATGGCGCGGCGCACCATCAGTTCCTTGATCTTCCCGATGGCCTTGGTGGGGTTCAGGTTCTTCGGGCACACGTCCACGCAGTTCATGATCGTGTGGCAGCGGAACAGGCGGTAGGGGTCTTCCAGGTTGTCCAGGCGCTCGGCGGTGGCTTCGTCGCGGCTGTCGGCGATGAAGCGGTAGGCCTGCAGAAGGCCGGCCGGGCCCACGAACTTGTCGGGGTTCCACCAGAAGCTCGGGCAGCTGGTGGAGCAGCTCGCGCACAGGATGCACTCGTACAGGCCGTTGAGCTCGTCGCGCTCTTCGGGCGATTGCAGGCGTTCCTTCTCGGGCGGCACGTTGTCGTTCTGCAGGTACGGCTTGATCGAGTTGTACTGCTTGAAGAACTGCGTCATGTCCACGATCAGGTCGCGGATGACGGGCAGGCCCGGCAGCGGCTTCAACACGATCGTGCCCTTGAGCGTGAGCATGTTGGTGAGACAGGCCAGGCCGTTCTTGCCGTTGATGTTCATCGCGTCGGAGCCGCAGACGCCCTCGCGGCAGGAGCGGCGGAACGACAGCGTCGGGTCTTGCGCCTTGAGCTTCATCAGGGCGTCCAGCAGCATGCGCTCGTGGCCGTCGAGTTCGATCTCGACGGTCTGCATGTAGGGCTTGGCGTCCTTGTCCGGGTCGTAGCGGTAGATCTGGAATGTGCGCTTCATCGTGGTGACCTTGTGAGTGCTTTTACTTGGCTGACTGTGAGCCGGGACTTAGAACGTGCGGACCTTCGGCGGAACCGAAGCCACGGTGAGCGGCTGCAGGTTGACCGGCTTGTACGAGAGGCGGTTGTCCTGGCTGTACCAGAGCGTGTGCTTCATCCAGTTGGCGTCGTCGCGGCCCAGCGGTGCGACCGGGTCGTCCGCGGGACGCTCGTAGTCCTCCACCGTGTGGGCGCCGCGGCATTCCTTGCGGGCGGCTGCCGAGACCATGGTGGCCTGCGCCACTTCGATCAGGTTGTCGACTTCCAGCGCCTCGATGCGGGCGGTGTTGAACACCTTGGACTTGTCCTTCAGGCCGATCGCGTTGACGCGCTCGCGCACGGCGGCGATCTTGACCACGCCTTCGTCCATCGAGGCCTGCTTGCGGAACACGGCGGCATGCTGCTGCATGACGGCGCGGATCTCGCCGGCCACGTCCTGCGCATATTCGCCGGTGGTGGTCGATTCGAGGCGGTTCAGGCGCTCCAGCGTGCGGTCGGCCGCATCCTTGGGGAGGTCCTTGTGTTCCTTCAGCTTGTCGTTGAACTCGACGATGTGGTTGCCGGCCGCGCGGCCGAACACCAAGAGGTCGAGCAGCGAGTTGGTGCCCAGGCGGTTCGCGCCGTGCACGCTCACGCAGGAGCATTCGCCCACGGCGTAGAGGCCGTTCACCACGACGCTGTTCTGTTCGCCCTTCTGGATGACGACCTGGCCGTTGATGTTGGTCGGGATGCCGCCCATCTGGTAGTGGATGGTTGGCACCACGGGAATCGGTTCCTTGGTGATGTCGACGTTGGCGAAATTGACGCCGATTTCGTACACCGAGGGCAGGCGCTTGTGGATGGTGTCGGCGCCCAGGTGGTCCAGCTTCAGCAGCACGTAGTCCTTGTTGGGACCGCAGCCTCGGCCTTCCTTGATTTCCTGGTCCATCGAGCGCGAGACGAAGTCGCGCGGTGCCAGGTCCTTCAGCGTGGGCGCATAGCGCTCCATGAAGCGTTCGCCGTTGCTGTTGAGCAGGATCGCGCCTTCGCCGCGGCAGCCTTCGGTCAGCAGCACGCCCGCGCCGGCCACGCCGGTCGGGTGGAACTGCCAGAACTCCATGTCCTGCAGCGGAATGCCCGAGCGCGCCGCCATGCCCAGGCCGTCGCCGGTGTTGATGAAGGCGTTGGTCGAGGCCTGGAAGATACGGCCCGCGCCGCCGGTGGCCAGCAGCACGGTCTTGGCCTGCAGGATGTGCAGGTCGCCGGTTTCCATTTCGAGGGCGGTCACGCCGACCACGTCGCCTTCGTCGTCGCGGATGAGATCGAGCGCCATCCATTCGACAAAGAACTGGGTGCGGGCTTCGACGTTCTTCTGATAGAGCGTGTGCAGCATCGCGTGGCCGGTGCGGTCGGCCGCGGCGCAGGCGCGCTGCACGGGCTTCTCGCCGTAGTTGGCCGTGTGGCCGCCGAACGGACGCTGGTAGATGGTGCCGTCGGGGTTGCGGTCGAAGGGCATGCCGAAGTGTTCGAGCTCGTACACGACCTTCGGGGCTTCGCGGCACATGAACTCGATCGCGTCCTGGTCGCCGAGCCAGTCGGAGCCCTTGATCGTGTCGTAGAAGTGGTAGTGCCAGTTGTCCTCGCTCATGTTGCCCAGCGATGCGCCCACGCCGCCTTGTGCGGCAACCGTGTGCGAACGGGTGGGGAACACCTTGGAGAGCACGGCCACGTTGAGGCCGGCGCGTGCCAGTTGCAGCGAGGCGCGCATGCCGGAGCCGCCGGCACCGACGATCACGACGTCGAACTTGCGCTTGGTGATTTGTTCTTTTGTGTAGGTCATGGTGGGGATGTCAGGTCAGATCTTCCAAAGCACTTGAATGGCCCAACCCGCACAACCGACAAGCCAGACGATGGTGAAAATTTGCAGCATGAGACGGATGCCGACGGGCTGGACGTAGTCCATCCACACGTCGCGCATGCCGACCCACACGTGATAGAGCAGGGCGACGATGACCGAGAAGGTCAGCACCTTCATCCATTGCGCGGCGAAGATGCCGGCCCAGAGGTCGTAGCCGATGGGGCCGCGCGTGAAGAGCACCTGCGCGAGCAGGATGATCGTGAAGAGCGCCATCAGGCCGCCCGTGATGCGCTGGCTGAGCCAGTCGCGCAAACCGTAATGAGCGCCGACGACGATGCGCTTGGAGCCGTAATTCACAGACATGGGGTGCTCCTTCTCAGTACAGGCCGAACAGCTTGGCGCCCAGCGCCAGCGTGAGGATGATGCTCAGGGCCAGCGTAGTGACGGCCGACGAGTGGCCGAATTCCTTGGTCACGGCGGCGTGGCTCACGTCCATCCACAGATGGCGCAGGCCCGCGATGAAGTGATGCAGGTAGGCCCAGATCAGTGCGAGCGCGACGAGCTTGAAAAACCATCCCGGAGTGAAGCCGATGCCGGTGTTGAACGCGGCCTTGAATTTGGCGAACGAGTAATCCGACGAGAGCGAGGTGTCGAACATCCAGATGATGAACGGCAGCAGCAGGAACATGATCACGCCGCTCACACGGTGCAGGATCGACACGATGCCGGCCGGCGGCAGCCGGTACGTCGTGAGATCGGTGAACGCATTGATGTTTCTGAATTCGCGACGCGGGGGCCGGGGGGGAGTTGCAAGCTCTGTCATGGGGGGAGGGCTTTCGTGGCTTGAATGGCTTGTTCTGAGAGCGAACGCTTTTGTTTCTTATGCGGAAATGCAAACAACGCAAAATTCTATTGCAATGCACCATCGGGCAGCGGACGCGTCCGAGTCAGCGCACCGCGGCAGTCGGATGCTATTGACTTCGTAGCGCAATGCGCGCGTTGCACGCGGGTCGCGACGCCTTCGGCTTTGGAGCTCATCTGCATCGACTTCAGCCCAGCTGGTTCCTGTAGTGGTGCGTGTCGGTGCGATAGAGCCCGCGGCGCAGCTCCATCGGCGTGTCGTGGTACGTATGGGCCACGCGCTCCACGCTGAGCAGCGGCATCTGGCGGGTCACCGCAAGCAGCGCAGCTTGCTCCGCATCGGGCAGCACTGCACGGATTTTTTCTTCGGCGCGCACCATGCGCACGCCGAACTCGGTTTCGAAGAGCGAATACATCGGGCCGGGCCAGGCGCGCAGCCGTTCGGCGGTCAGGCCCTTGAACGGCGCGCCGGGCAGCCACAGGTCTTCCAGGATGGTGGGCACGCCCGCGTAGGCAAGCACGCGCCGCACCTGCAGCACGGCGTCGCCGGTACGCAGGCCCAGCGCGCGCGCCACGTCGGCCGATGCGCGCAGGCGCTTGCAGTCGACGATGGTGCGATCGGCGGGGCCTTCGGTGTTGGGGTCGCCGTCGTCGGGCACCAGCTTGAGAAAGCGGTACTGCACATGCTGCTCAGCATGCGTGGCGACGAAGGTGCCCTTGCCCTGGCGCCGCACCACGAGGTTTTCGGCCGCCAACTCGTCGATGGCCTTGCGCACCGTGCCCTGGCTCACGCGGTAGCGCGCGGCCAGGTCCATCTCGCTGGGAATGGGTTCGCCCGGCTTCCACTCGCCCGCCTGCAGGCTCTGCAGGATCAATGTCTTGATCTGCTGGTAGAGCGGACTGAAGGACGGCGTCGCGGGCTCGTCGAGGGTTGTGGGCGTGTTCATGGCAGCGGTGGGGGATGCCCTGGCGGACCCGTGGAGGATATCTTATATAAGACATAAGACGAGGCTCATTGAATCGGCTTAAAATCCTGCGGGTCTCGCTGCGGGACGGCATTGCACCCCGCAGGACCCGGGCGCCCCACGAGGGCACCTACCCCGTTTCATCACCTTCTGGAGTCTTCCCATGAGCAAAAAGCCCGTCCGCGTTGCTGTCACCGGTGCCGCCGGTCAAATCGGTTATGCCCTGTTGTTCCGTATCGCTTCCGGCGAAATGCTCGGAAAAGACCAGCCGGTCATCCTGCAACTGCTCGAGATCCCCGACGAAAAGGCCCAGAAGGCGCTCAAGGGCGTGATGATGGAACTGGACGACTGCGCCTTCCCGCTGCTGGCCGGCATGGAAGCCCATGGCGACCCGATGACCGCCTTCAAGGACGCCGACTACGCGCTGCTGGTCGGCTCGCGTCCCCGCGGCCCCGGCATGGAACGCGCCGAACTGCTGGCCGTCAACGGCGCCATCTTCACCGCGCAAGGCAAGGCCCTGAACGCCGTTGCCAGCCGCAATGTCAAGGTGCTGGTGGTCGGCAACCCGGCCAACACCAACGCCTACATCGCCATGAAGAGCGCGCCCGACCTGCCGCGCAAGAACTTCACCGCCATGCTGCGCCTGGACCACAACCGTGCCGCCAGCCAGATCGCCGCCAAGACCGGCAAGGCCGTGGTCGACATCGAGAAGCTCACCGTCTGGGGCAACCACTCGCCCACGATGTACGCCGACTACCGCTTCGCCACCATCAACGGCGAAAGCGTCGCCAAGATGATCAACGACCAGGAATGGAACGCCAACACCTTCCTGCCGACCGTCGGCAAGCGCGGCGCGGCCATCATCGAGGCGCGCGGCCTGTCGTCGGCTGCCTCGGCCGCCAACGCCGCGATCGACCACATGCGCGACTGGGCCCTGGGCACCAACGGCAAGTGGGTCACCATGGGCATCCCCTCGGACGGCCAGTACGGCATTCCGAAGGACGTGATGTTCGGCTTCCCGGTCACCTGCGAAAACGGTGAATACAAGCTGGTCGAAGGCCTGGAGATCGACGCTTTCAGCCAGGAACGCATCAACAAGACGCTGGAAGAGCTGGAAGGCGAACGCGCCGGCGTTGCTCACCTGCTGTAAGGCAACTTCTCAGCATGCTCGACTGGAACCCTGCGCTCTACCGTCGCTACGAGGACGAGCGCACCCGCCCCGCACAGGAACTCCTGGCGCGCGTGCCCCTGGCCGAAGCCGACCGCGTGGTCGACCTCGGTTGCGGCCCGGGCAATTCCACCGAGCTGCTGGTGCAGCGGTTTCCGAAGGCGCAAGCCCTCGGGACCGACAACTCCGAAGCCATGCTGGTCAGCGCGCGCGAGCGCCTGCCCAATGCGCGCTTCGAGTTGAGCGACATCGCGACCTGGGCGCCGCAAGACCAAGCGCCCGACCTCATTTACGCCAATGCGTCCCTGCAATGGGTGCCGGATCACGAAACGCTGATCCCGCGCCTGTTCGACGCGCTGGCCCCGGGCGGCGTGCTCGCCGTCCAGATGCCCGACAACCGCCAGGAGCCCACGCACCGCCTGATGCGCGCGCTGGCGGCCGAAGCGCCCTGGGCCGAGCCCATCGGCGATGCCGACCGGCTGCGTACATTGCTGCTGCCGCTGGGCGGCTACTACGACCTGCTGGCGCCGCATGCAGCCAACGTCGATGTCTGGCACACGATCTACCAGCACCGCATGGCCGACGCCGCATCCATCGTCGAATGGGTGCGCGGCACGGGCCTCAAGCCCTTCGTCGACCGGCTGCCGCCCGATTTGCAGGCGAGCTACCTGGCCGAATACGAACGCCGCGTGAACGAGGCCTATCCGGTGCGCACCGACGGCAAGCGGCTGCTGGCCTTTCCGCGCATGTTCATCGTGGCGCAGAAAAAAGCATGACCCAAGCTGCACATCCCGGTGAAGTGCTGCTGGGTGCGCAGGCGGGCGCCGTGACGCTGCCCGTGTGCGACCACTACAGCGGCGTCGAAGCGCGCATGAAGAAGAGTCTGGCGCTGCAGGCCGAGATGGCCGAGGAGTTCGGCGCCTGCGTGTTCGACGTCACCCTCGATTGCGAAGACGGCGCGCCCGTGGGCGGCGAAGCCGAACACGCCGCGCTCGTCACCGAATTGGCGCTCGCGGCCAGGCCCGGCATGCGCGTCGGCGTTCGCGTGCATCCGGTCGACCATCCAGCCTTCGCCGGCGACGTGGTCACCATCGCCGGACGCGCCGGCCAGCGTCTGAGCCACCTGATGGTGCCCAAGGTCGAATCGGTGGCCGACGTGTTGCAAGCGGTCGCGGCGCTCGAAGCGGCCGATGCCGATGCGCTGCCGCTGCATGTGCTGATCGAATCGCCCCTGGCGGTGCACAACGCGTTCGAAATCGCCGCCCATCCGCGCGTGCAGTCGCTCAGTTTCGGCCTGATGGACTTCGTGTCGGCCCATGCCGGCGCCATTCCCGCCGACGGCATGGGCGCGGCCGGGCAGTTCACCCACCCGCTGGTGGTGCGCGCCAAGCTGGCCATCGCCTCGGCGGCGCATGCCTACGGCAAGGTGCCCTCGCACTGCGTGGTCACCGAGTTCAACGACACCGACGCAATGCGCGTCGCAGCCCGCAAGGCGGCCACCGAATTCGGCTACACGCGGATGTGGAGCATCCACCCGAACCAGATCCGCCCCATCCTCGAGGCCTTTGCGCCCGACGAGGCGCAGATCGAGATTGCTACACAAATCATTGCAAAAGCCGCGGAGGCGGATTGGGCGCCGACACAAATTGATGGCACATTGCACGACCGCGCGAGCTACCGCCATTTCTGGCAGGTTCTGACGCGTGCCCACGCGACAGGGCGCGCGCTGCCCGCTGAGGCGAAAGCCTGGTTTGCAGTCGCGGCCTCCTGAAACGAAACCTTCGAACCCAGCCTCAAGGAAACCCTCACATGAAAAAAATTGCCCTGATCGCCGCAGTGGCCCTGGCTCTGCCGTTCGGTGCCATGGCACAGACCGCGGCGCCCGCCAAGCCGGCCGCCAAGTCCACTGAAGCCAAGAAGAAGGCGCCGCCCAAGCGCCAGGTCACCCGCAAGGCGGCCAAGGCCGTGGAAGAGGTCACGCCGATTGCCGACGACACCAACATCGTGCTCACCGACGCAGACCTGGCTGTGGCCCAACGCGTGTCGATCGGCAAGGCCCAGTGCGAACTCGGCGCCGACGTGACCGTCACGCCCGACGAGAAGAAGCCCGGCTTCTTCAACGTCACCACCAAGGGCCTGAAGTACCGCATGCACCCGGTCGAAAGCCGCACCGGCGCCATCCGCCTGGAAGACCCGCGCGCTGGCGCGATGTGGCTCCAGCTGGGCAACAAGTCGATGCTGATGAACCAGAAGGCCGGTCTGCGCATTGCCGACGAATGCCAGACCGACGCGCAGATCGCGTTCGCCGCCGAAATGAAGAAAAACCCGCCGAAGGCCCTTTTCGAAGGTGCGGACGGCGCGAAGTAAGCGTATCCACCACGGGGCGCGGCGCGGCTCTTGCTTGACCGCCGGAGCTGCCTCGCTCGCCCGTCAGACCAGTTTCCGGAGAAAAAAAGATGTTGCAAGCCTACGTTGACCATGTTGCCGAACGCGCCGCGCTCGGTATCCCGCCGCTGCCCCTGAGCGCGAAGCAGACCTCTGAAGCGATCGAGCTTCTGAAGAGCGCGAACGCGAAAGACGGAGCCTTCCTGCTGGACCTGCTCACCTATCGCGTGCCTGCGGGCGTGGACGACGCGGCCAAGGTCAAGGCGAGCTACCTCGCGGCCGTGGCCCATGGCACCGAAAAGAGCGAGTTCCTGTCGCGCGCCCGCGCCACCGAACTCCTGGGCACCATGCTCGGCGGCTACAACATCAGCCCGATGATCGACCTGCTGGACGACGCCGAAGTCGGCGCCGTGGCGGCCGAGGGCCTGAAGAAAACCCTGTTGATGTTCGACCAGTTCCACGACGTCAAGGAAAAGGCCGACAAGGGCAACGTGCATGCCAAGGGCGTGCTGCAAAGCTGGGCCGATGCCGAGTGGTTCACCAGCCGCCCCGAAGTGCCCGAGAGCATCACCGTCAGCATCTTCAAGGTGGCTGGCGAAATCAACACCGACGACCTGTCGCCCGCACCCGATGCGACGACGCGTCCCGACATTCCGATGCACGCCCTGGCGATGCACAAGAACGCACGCCCCGGCATCGTCCCTGAAGAAGACGGCAAGCGCGGCCCGGTGAAGTTCATCGAAGACCTGCGTGCGCGCGGCCACCTCGTGGCGTATGCCGGCGACGTGGTCGGCACGGGTTCGTCGCGCAAGAGCGCCACCAACTCGGTGCTGTGGTTCACCGGCGAAGACATTCCCTTCGTGCCGAACAAGCGCTTCGGCGGCGTCTGCCTCGGCGGCAAGATCGCGCCGATCTTCTACAACACGATGGAAGACTCGGGCGCACTGCCCATCGAGCTCGACGTGACGCAGATGAACATGGGTGACGTGGTCGAGCTGCGCCCCTACGAAGGCAAGGCGTTGAAGGACGGCAAGGTCATCGCCGAATTCACCGTCAAGAGCGACGTGCTGTTCGACGAAGTGCGCGCCGGCGGCCGCATTCCGCTGATCATCGGCCGCGGCCTCACGGCCAAGGCGCGCGAAGCGCTGGGCCTGCCGGTGTCCACGCTGTTCCGCCTGCCGACCAGCCCGGTCGACACCAAGAAGGGCTACTCGCTCGCGCAGAAGATGGTCGGCCGCGCCTGCGGCCTGCCCGAAGGCACGGGCGTGCGCCCCGGCACCTACTGCGAACCCAAGATGACCTCGGTCGGCTCGCAGGACACCACCGGCCCGATGACCCGCGACGAGCTGAAGGACCTGGCTTGCCTGGGCTTCTCGGCCGACCTCGTGATGCAGTCGTTCTGCCACACGGCGGCGTACCCCAAGAAGGTCGACGTCAAGATGCACCACGAGCTCCCCGAGTTCATGGCCAACCGCGGCGGCGTGTCGCTGCGTCCGGGCGACGGCGTGATCCACAGCTGGCTCAACCGCCTGCTGACGCCCGACACCGTGGGCACCGGCGGCGACAGCCACACCCGCTTCCCCATCGGCATCAGCTTCCCCGCGGGCTCGGGCCTCGTGGCTTTCGCTGCCGCCACCGGCGTCATGCCGCTGGACATGCCCGAATCGGTGCTGGTGCGCTTCAAGGGCAAGATGCAGCCGGGCGTCACGCTACGCGACCTGGTCAATGCCATTCCGCTGTACGCCATCAAGGCGGGCCTGCTGACCGTGGCCAAGCAAGGCAAGAAGAACATCTTCTCGGGCCGCATCCTTGAAATCGAAGGCCTGCCCGACCTGAAGGTGGAACAAGCCTTCGAACTGAGCGACGCCTCGGCCGAACGCTCGGCCGCCGGCTGCACGGTGCACCTGAACAAGGAGCCGATCGCCGAGTACATCAACAGCAACATCACGCTGATGAAGTGGATGATTGCCGAAGGTTATGCCGACGCCCGCACGCTGGCGCGCCGCATCGCCGCCCAGGAAGCCTGGCTGGCTGATCAGCAACTGCTCAAGGGTGACGACGACGCGGAGTACGCCGCCGTCATCGAGATCGACCTGGCCGAGATCCACGAACCCATCGTGGCCTGCCCGAACGATCCGGACGACGTGAAGACGCTGAGCGACGTGGCTGGTGCCGTGATCGACGAGGTGTTCATCGGTTCGTGCATGACCAACATCGGGCATTTCCGCGCCGCGTCGAAGCTGCTCGAAGGCAAGCGCGACATCCCGGTCAAGCTGTGGATCGCACCGCCGACGAAGATGGACGCCCAGCAGCTCACCGAAGAAGGCCACTACGGCGTGTTCGGCAATGCCGGCGCCCGCACCGAAATGCCGGGCTGCTCGCTGTGCATGGGCAACCAGGCGCAGGTGCGCGAAGGCGCGACGGTGATGTCGACCAGCACCCGCAACTTCCCCAACCGCCTGGGCAAGAACACGAATGTGTACCTCGGCTCGGCCGAGCTGGCCGCGATCTGCTCCCGCCTGGGCCGCATCCCCACGCGCGAGGAGTACATGGCCGCAACGGGTGTGCTGGATGCCTCCAGCGCGCAGATCTACCAGTACCTGAATTTCGACAAGATCGACGACTACAAGGTGAGCGAGACGGCTGCGGCCTGATCTTCCTCGGGTCCGCCAATTGAAAAAGCCCCGTTCGACGGGGCTTTTTCGTGGGCGCTGCTTTGGTTTATCCCGGCACGTTGGGCTTCAGATATTCCCGGCCCTTGAGCAGCATCGCCGCGCCGGCCGGGCCGCCCACGGCGTGCGGCAGCGAGGTCAGCAGCGAGTTGGCGAAATCGCCGCGGTACATCTTGGCGCCCTGGTGGCTCAGGTTGGAATTCGCGTCGATGTAGATCGACTCGCCCAGCCCCGACCACAGGCGGCAGAAGCCGTAGTCTTCCGACAGGTAGCGGCGCGTTTCGGGATCGACCATCACATCGAAGAAGCGGTAGTGAAGGCCCAGGTCGGCTTCGCCGATGCTGTCGGGCACGTAGTTCAGGTCGGGGTAGCTCGCCATGAGGCGCTCGAACACGGCGCGCTTGATCACCATGAAGCCGGTCGGCGCCTCGGTCATCTTCATGAAACCGTCGGGCTGCACTTCGAGCTCGACCTGCGAGGTGGTCTCGGACGCCTTGGCGTTGACCGTGTAGCGGGTGAAGGTGGCTTCGAACTGCTGCTGCGTCGTGCCGGCCACAACACCTTCAGCGGGCCAGTTCTCGCGCTTGAGCGGGTAGACGCCGGCTGCGATGTCGTAACCCGAGAGCAGCAGCCGAAAGGCTGCCTGCGCCGAGAAGCCGATGTCGGCGTCGATCCAGAAGAGGTGCGTCCACTCCGGATTGGCCAGGAACTGCGCCACGCAGTTGTTCCGCGCGCGCGTCACCAGGCTTTCGCCCTGATGAAACAGCACCTGCATGCGCATGCCCGCGCGCTCGGCTTCGATGGTGAAGTTCAGCAGCGAGGCCACGTAGTTCTGGAAAAACTTGCCGTCGTGGCTGGGGGACACGACCACCGGAAAAAACTGCCGCAGTTCGGAAGGTTCAAGCATGGCGGGTCTTGTTGTTCATCGGGCAGGGCGTTGCATCAGGCCGAGCAACAGGTCGTTGTAGACCTTCGTGGCGGCGTCGTTGCCGGGGAGGTAGCGGTCGATCAGGCTGCGCTGGCGCGCGCGGTAGGCGAGCGCCTCGGCATCGTGGCTGTCTACGGCTTCGAGCAGGCGGGCGCTGCCCGCGGCCACGTCGTTGCCGTTGTAGTAGTACCCGAGGTCCGCGCAGAGGTGCGCGTTGTGCACCAACGGGTAGCCCTGCCAACAGGTTTCCAGATAGAAGTAATTGAGCGGGTTCTCCCACTGATGGGATACCACGATGTCGGTGTTCTGCGCCAGGAAAACCGGCGTTTCGTGACGTCCGAGGAACACCGCCTTGTGCTCGCGAACCAGGTCGAGCTGGTTCATCAGCGTGATGAACTCCATGTTCTCCGTGGCCATCCGCTCGGCATTGGCGACCTGCAGCAGCGCAATCGCGTCGGGCCGTGCGCGATAAGACAACTCGGCGATCAGGATCGGATAGAGGCAGAACTTCACGACATTGATGTTCGGCTCCATCACGCTGAGCCGGCGAGGCCCGCTGCGGGGCTGGTAGACGCCGGCATCGGGCAGGGCGCGGGTGCGCTCGTCCAGGAACACCGGGCTCCAGACGAAAGGCACGGCGCGCGCCTCGGTGCGGCGCAGCACTTCGAAGTACGGCTGGCTGATGTTGGCGACCTGCGGAACCATCCAGATGTCGTCGTAGCGCTGGTTGATGTACAGGTTCTGGCCCCACAGCGGCTTGTTGAACAGCATGGCCTCCATGGCATGCACGTACTCGAAGCCGCAGCAGTAGGACACCAGCCGCGCGCCACGGCGCTTGAGGTAGTCGGTCTGCGCACCATCGATCTGCCCGCCGAGCTCGATCAGCACATCGACGCTGTCCTTGGCCGTCTCGAAGGTCACGGTCGGCCAGCGGGCCAGGTCCCAGGGCAGGGCGGAGGTGATGGGGATGGCGGTGGTGTTGACCAGGACCACCGAAGCGACGCTCGGGCAGTGCTTGAGCGCTTCGGCCAGGAACACGGCGTTTTGCTTGATGCCGTTGTTCCAGAGGGTCTCGGCCTCGTGGTGGAGGCCGATGGTGATGCCGATGCGCAGACCGGTGCAGGAAGTCATTGTTCGTTGCGTGAGATGCAGCCCGATCAGTCTGCCTCCGGCCAAGGTCGGGAGAAGGACGCAATTCTATGTGGCGTGGCTTAGGTCGTCTCTCGACTGCAACGCTGCTATCGGCATGGAGTAAGCCATTGTTGAATTCTGTGAACTAAATCATCCACCCGAAGATTTCATGCTGATGCAGTGCGTCAGAAATGTAAACGACTGCGTAAAGTCCGAGGCTCTTGTTTACATGCGCGCTTCTTGCGCACGCCTTCCGGCGACGGACCTTGACCACCATCTTTCAGGCCTTGATCTGTTTCCGCCCTCCGCGAACCGAGCTCGAATTCAATGAACAAATCCTATAGAAGCATCTGGAACGAAGCCCTTGGCGCATGGGTGGCCGTGAGCGAGCTCGAGAAGGGCAGGGGCAAAGCTAGCAAGCGCGGGCGTACCGGCGGTGTTCTTCAATGGACCCTGCTGTCTGTTTCGATCGCGGTCGGCTTGTACGGGGGGGTGGCGAATGCCCAGACTCTGACTTGTATCAACGGACCCAACGGGATCGATTGCCGGAACCCGACCCAAGCCGGTCTTACGTTCACGGCGAATCAAGACAGCAACGCGGCAAACGAAAACCTCGTGCTGCGTGGCGGTGGCAACGCGGGGCAGCCGATCCGCAATTTCTTCGTTGGCTCAGCCGATATTTTCAATGCAGCGAACGTCACGCTGGGCGACGCGGCATATACCAACTCCACCACCACGATCTTTGCCAACCATTTCCGCGTAGGCAACAGCGCAACAAGCGCATCCGGTGCCAATAGCTCGGCCATCGGCATCAATGCTCAGGCGACGCAGTCGGACACCGTGGCCATCGGCAGTTTCGCCAATGCGCTGGCAGCTTCGGGCGTTGCCATTGGCAAGGGGGCAACAGTCCAGGCGGCGGCGAATTCAGGCGTTGCCATCGGAGCCGATGCCACCGTTGGCGGCGTGAATGCGGTCGCCATCGGCATTGGCGCCAAGGCCAACGGTGGCGGCGCGACGGCTTTCGGCAACAACGCCAACGCCGCTTTCGGCAACGACATGGCCTTCGGTACGAATGCACTGGCCGTGGGTGACGCATCTGGCCTAGCGCCCTCCACGGCCTTCGGCAACAGCGCCAACGCCACGGGAAGCGGCTCCACTGCATTCGGCACGATCGCAACGGCCAAAGGAGCGACATCTGCTGCGTTCGGCTATAGCGCAACTGCCATCGGAACAAATGCCCTGGCACTCGGCACCAACTCGAACGCCGGTGGAGATCGCAGCCTTGCCATTGGCTCTGGTGCCACTTCCAGCGGCGACTTTTCCTCGGCCATCGGCCGCACGACGAATGCTTCCGGGGCTGGCGCCACGGCGCTTGGAACGAACGCCACTGGCGGGGCCTCGGCGGCAGCGGGCGACTCGATCGCCATCGGCGGGCAGTCTTCGGTGGCCGCGACGGCCTCTTCAGGTGTCGCGGTCGGACGTGGCGCGCTCGTCAACGGCATCTATGGCATAGCCATCGGTGATGGGGCGAATGCCTCCGGCAGCGGCAGCGGCATCATCGCTATCGGCAACGGGGCGAAAGCGAGCGTCGGAACCAGTACGGCGATTGGCGTCAACGCCAATGCGGCCAACACCGACACCGTGGCTCTGGGCAACAGCGCGTTGGCATCGGGAACACAGGACACGGCGATTGGCGTCACCGCCAGGGCCACTGGCGGTTCGAGTTCCGCATTCGGCAACGGTGCCAATGCCAGCGGCGGCAACTCCCTGGCGCTGGGTGTCGGCAACGTCGCGTCGAATTTCGCCGCGGTGGCTGTGGGCAACCAGAGCAAGGCGTCGGGCTTGCGCAGCGTTGCGCTGGGCGACCAGGCTAACGCGAGCAATACCAGTGCGATCGCCTTGGGCACCAACGCCAATGCCACTCAGTCGGGTGCCATCGCGGTGGGGCAGGGGGCTCAAGGCACGGGCGTGAACGCCGTGGCCCTGGGCGCTGGAGCGCTGGTGCGGACCAACAACTCGGTGGCGCTGGGTTCGGGCTCGACTACTGCCGCGACTTCGCCGACCGGTACCGGTTACATGACCGGCACGGCAGCTCCGGCGTCGGAAGTCTCGGTGGGGGCGTCCGGCGCCACGCCGACGCGACGCATCACCAACCTGGCCGATGGCGCGGCACAGCAGGACGCGGTGACCGTGGCGCAATTGAGCACCAGCAATACCAGCCTCTCGACAGGCATCTCCAGTCTGTCGACGGGCGTGAGTTCGTTGTCCACTTCGACTTCCACCGGGATCAGCTCGCTGTCCACGGGTGTAAGCAGCCTGTCCACGTCGACGTCCACGGGCATCAGCTCGTTATCGACTGGCGTGAGTTCTCTATCGACTTCTGCATCGACGGGCATCAGCAGCCTGTCTACGTCGACCTCGACCGGGATCAGTTCACTGTCGACCGGTGTGAGCAGCCTTTCAACCTCCGCGTCCACCGGCATCAGCAGCCTGTCGACGGGGGTGAGTTCTCTATCCACGGGCGTGAGCAGCCTGTCGACGTCAGCCTCGACCGGCATCAGCTCGCTATCGACCGGCGTGAGTTCGCTGTCGACTTCCACGTCGACGGGGATCAGTTCGCTGTCCACTGGCGTGAGCAGCCTCTCGACGTCGGCATCCACGGGCATCCGCAGCCTGTCTACGTCGACCTCGACCGGGATCAGCTCACTGTCGACCGGCGTGAGTAGCCTGTCCACTTCGGCCTCGACGGGTATCAGCTCGCTGTCCACCTCGACATCCACGGGCATCAGCTCGTTGTCCACTGGTGTGAGCAGCCTTTCTACCTCGGCATCCACCAGCATCAGCAGCCTGTCCACGTCGGCCTCGACTGGAATCAGCTCGTTGTCGACCGGCGTGAGCTCGCTGTCGACCTCCACGTCGACGGGCATCAGTTCGCTGTCCACTGGCGTGAGCAGCCTTTCTACCTCGACATCCACGGGCATCAGCTCGTTGTCCACTGGCGTGAGCAGCCTGTCGACTTCCGCGTCTACGGGGATCAGTTCGCTGTCCATTGGCGTGAGCAGCCTGTCGACGTCGGCATCGACGGGCATCAGCAGCCTGAGTACGTCGGTCAGCAACATCTACAACACCGGCACCAAGTACTTCCACGCCAACAGCACGGCGCCGGACAGCCAGGCAATCGGCCTGAACAGCGTGGCCATCGGGCCGAATGCCGTGTCGCGCGGCGAGAACAGCGTGGCGCTGGGCAATGGCGCGAACGCCGTCAATGCGGGCGACGTCGCGCTGGGTTCGTCCTCGGTAACGGCTGCGCCCAATCCGACCGCGGGCATGACCATCGGCGGCAAGGCATACGCATTCGAAGGCACAACACCGGCCAACGTGGTGTCGGTGGGTGACGTGGGCGCGGAGCGCCAGATCACGAACGTGGCGGCAGGACGCGTCACCGGCACCAGCACGGATGTTGTCAACGGCTCGCAACTCTTTGCGGCGACGACGGCGATCGATTCGCTCTCGACCTCGACCTCCACGGGCATCGGCTCGCTGTCGACGGGGCTCAGCAGCCTGTCCACTGGCGTGGGTTCGCTGTCCACGGGCTTCAGCTCGTTGTCCACGGGCATCAGCAGCCTGTCGACCTCGACCTCGACAGGCATCAGCTCCCTATCGACCGGTGTGAGTTCTCTATCCACGGGCGTGATCAGCCTGTCGACCTCAGCCTCGACCGGCATCAGCTCGCTATCGACTGGGGTGAGTTCGCTATCGACCTCTGCGTCGACGGGGATCAGTTCGCTGTCCACTGGCGTGAGCAGCCTCTCGACGTCGGCATCGACGGGCATCAGCAGCCTGTCTACGTCGACCTCGACCGGGATCAGCTC